>NZ_JBWKOR010000012.1:0-620 GCF_059416185.1 Pseudomonas sp. GW821-FHT09E04 | reverse complement strand
CCCTGGATCACCAGTTCGGTCTTGGCGGTGATGGTGATGCGGTCGGCGTTGGCGGTGATGTTGAGTTTGGCCAGCAGGTTGATGCTGTCCTTCAGTGCCTTGACGTCGATGTCGCCGGACGCCGCCACCAGCCGCCAGCCCATGCTCTGCACGAACAGGCGCATGCCGCGACTGGCACTGGCCAGCAGGCGTTTGCCGATGGAAAAACTGGTGTGCCCGGTGCTGCTCAGCGCCAGGTGTTCGCCGGTGGCGATGTGGCTGGAACGCGGCGTGGTCAGGGCGATGCCGGCCGGACTGGCGAGCACCAGATGCGGCTCGGTGAATTCGGGGAATTCGTTGGCGGTGAGGTTTGCCGGACCCGAGCCGAGTACGCCTTGATGCTGGGCGTGCAAGGCCTTGGCCACGTCGTCCTGATCGCCCGCCTCTTGAGCTTGAAGCTCTTTGGCCTGCGTGGCGAAACCGTCCTGCTGATCGCTGGCGGTGGCCAGGCGTTCGGCGGTTTCCGGCAGGTCCTTGTGGTGCTTGGATTCGTTCGGGCGCGGCTCGGTGGTGATCAGCAGGCCGGCACCGGCGCGCACGGCGCCGTGGCGGTCGGTGCGCAACTCGAAACCTTCGCCGCG
>NZ_JBWKOR010000011.1:0-5641 GCF_059416185.1 Pseudomonas sp. GW821-FHT09E04 | reverse complement strand
TCGGCGATGCATCGTTTCACTTCTGAGTTCGGGATGGGATCAGGTGGTTCCAACGCTCTATGGTCGTCAAGAAATTCGGGTACTGAGTCGCGGCCAGAGGGCCTCGCTTCAGCAAATTGGGTATGTGACAGCTAGGTGTTTTGTGAACTCGAACTTTCGGTTCGTTTCGTCTTCACACACCGCAATCTGGTCTCTTTCGAGTTCGCAAATTGCTTGGGTGTTATATGGTCAAGCCTCACGGGCAATTAGTATTGGTTAGCTCAACGCCTCACAGCGCTTACACACCCAACCTATCAACGTCGTAGTCTTCGACGGCCCTTCAGGGAACTCAAGGTTCCAGTGAGATCTCATCTTGAGGCAAGTTTCCCGCTTAGATGCTTTCAGCGGTTATCTTTTCCGAACATAGCTACCCGGCAATGCCACTGGCGTGACAACCGGAACACCAGAGGTTCGTCCACTCCGGTCCTCTCGTACTAGGAGCAGCCCCTCTCAAATCTCAAACGTCCACGGCAGATAGGGACCGAACTGTCTCACGACGTTCTAAACCCAGCTCGCGTACCACTTTAAATGGCGAACAGCCATACCCTTGGGACCGGCTTCAGCCCCAGGATGTGATGAGCCGACATCGAGGTGCCAAACACCGCCGTCGATATGAACTCTTGGGCGGTATCAGCCTGTTATCCCCGGAGTACCTTTTATCCGTTGAGCGATGGCCCTTCCATACAGAACCACCGGATCACTAAGACCTACTTTCGTACCTGCTCGACGTGTCTGTCTCGCAGTCAAGCGCGCTTTTGCCTTTATACTCTACGACCGATTTCCGACCGGTCTGAGCGCACCTTCGTACTCCTCCGTTACTCTTTAGGAGGAGACCGCCCCAGTCAAACTACCCACCATACACTGTCCTCGATCCGGATAACGGACCTGAGTTAGAACCTCAAAGTTGCCAGGGTGGTATTTCAAGGATGGCTCCACGCAAACTGGCGTTCACGCTTCAAAGCCTCCCACCTATCCTACACAAGCAAATTCAAAGTCCAGTGCAAAGCTATAGTAAAGGTTCACGGGGTCTTTCCGTCTAGCCGCGGATACACTGCATCTTCACAGCGATTTCAATTTCACTGAGTCTCGGGTGGAGACAGCGCCGCCATCGTTACGCCATTCGTGCAGGTCGGAACTTACCCGACAAGGAATTTCGCTACCTTAGGACCGTTATAGTTACGGCCGCCGTTTACCGGGGCTTCGATCAAGAGCTTCGCGTTAGCTAACCCCATCAATTAACCTTCCGGCACCGGGCAGGCGTCACACCCTATACGTCCACTTTCGTGTTTGCAGAGTGCTGTGTTTTTAATAAACAGTCGCAGCGGCCTGGTATCTTCGACCGGCATGGGCTTACGGAGCAAGTCCTTCACCCTCACCGGCGCACCTTCTCCCGAAGTTACGGTGCCATTTTGCCTAGTTCCTTCACCCGAGTTCTCTCAAGCGCCTTGGTATTCTCTACCCAACCACCTGTGTCGGTTTGGGGTACGGTTCCTGGTTACCTGAAGCTTAGAAGCTTTTCTTGGAAGCATGGCATCAACCACTTCGTCGCCTAATGGCAACTCGTCATCAGCTCTCGGCCTTAGAATCCCGGATTTACCTAAGATTCCAGCCTACCACCTTAAACTTGGACAACCAACGCCAAGCTGGCCTAGCCTTCTCCGTCCCTCCATCGCAATAACCAGAAGTACAGGAATATTAACCTGTTTTCCATCGACTACGCTTTTCAGCCTCGCCTTAGGGACCGACTAACCCTGCGTCGATTAACGTTGCGCAGGAAACCTTGGTCTTTCGGCGTGGGTGTTTTTCACACCCATTGTCGTTACTCATGTCAGCATTCGCACTTCTGATACCTCCAGCAAGCTTCTCAACTCACCTTCACAGGCTTACAGAACGCTCCTCTACCGCATCACTTACGTGATACCCGTAGCTTCGGTGTATGGTTTGAGCCCCGTTACATCTTCCGCGCAGGCCGACTCGACTAGTGAGCTATTACGCTTTCTTTAAAGGGTGGCTGCTTCTAAGCCAACCTCCTAGCTGTCTAAGCCTTCCCACATCGTTTCCCACTTAACCATAACTTTGGGACCTTAGCTGACGGTCTGGGTTGTTTCCCTTTTCACGACGGACGTTAGCACCCGCCGTGTGTCTCCCATGCTCGGCACTTGTAGGTATTCGGAGTTTGCATCGGTTTGGTAAGTCGGGATGACCCCCTAGCCGAAACAGTGCTCTACCCCCTACAGTGATACATGAGGCGCTACCTAAATAGCTTTCGAGGAGAACCAGCTATCTCCGAGCTTGATTAGCCTTTCACTCCGATCCACAGGTCATCCGCTAACTTTTCAACGGTAGTCGGTTCGGTCCTCCAGTCAGTGTTACCTAACCTTCAACCTGCCCATGGATAGATCGCCCGGTTTCGGGTCTATTCCCAGCGACTAGACGCCCTATTAAGACTCGCTTTCGCTACGCCTCCCCTATTCGGTTAAGCTCGCCACTGAAAATAAGTCGCTGACCCATTATACAAAAGGTACGCAGTCACAGAACAAAGTCTGCTCCCACTGCTTGTACGCATACGGTTTCAGGATCTATTTCACTCCCCTCTCCGGGGTTCTTTTCGCCTTTCCCTCACGGTACTAGTTCACTATCGGTCAGTCAGTAGTATTTAGCCTTGGAGGATGGTCCCCCCATATTCAGACAAAGTTTCTCGTGCTCCGTCCTACTCGATTTCATGACTAAGAGATTTTCGCGTACAGGGCTATCACCCACTATGGCCGCACTTTCCAGAGCGTTCCGCTAATCTCAAAGCCACTTAAGGGCTAGTCCCCGTTCGCTCGCCACTACTAAGGGAATCTCGGTTGATTTCTTTTCCTCAGGGTACTTAGATGTTTCAGTTCCCCTGGTTCGCCTCTTGCACCTATGTATTCAGTACAAGATAACCATCTTATGATGGCTGGGTTCCCCCATTCAGACATCTCCGGATCAAAGTCTGTTTGCCGACTCCCCGAAGCTTTTCGCAGGCTACCACGTCTTTCATCGCCTCTGACTGCCAAGGCATCCACCGTATGCGCTTCTTCACTTGACCATATAACCCCAAGCAATCTGGTTATACTGTGAAGACGACATTCGCCGAAAATTCGAATTTCTCAACTAAGAGAACTCACAAATTTTACCTTAGCCTGATTACCACCAGTGAAAGTGGATCTCAGTCTATCTTTCTATCACATACCCAAATTTTTAAAGAACGAACTAGTCAAAGACTAGAAATCAACATTCACCATCCACTCGATGGAATGCTCATTTCTAAGCTCTTACTTCAGAAGCAGTAGTGGTGGAGCCAAGCGGGATCGAACCGCTGACCTCCTGCGTGCAAGGCAGGCGCTCTCCCAGCTGAGCTATGGCCCCGTATTTCTACAGGCGTTTCCCACACAAAATTGGTGGGTCTGGGCAGATTCGAACTGCCGACCTCACCCTTATCAGGGGTGCGCTCTAACCAACTGAGCTACAGACCCAATTTCGGGCTGCTTCTTTCGTCTTCTTCAATGAATCAAGCAATTCGTGTGGGAACTTATGGAGCAGCTGATGTCGTCGATTAAGGAGGTGATCCAGCCGCAGGTTCCCCTACGGCTACCTTGTTACGACTTCACCCCAGTCATGAATCACACCGTGGTAACCGTCCTCCCGAAGGTTAGACTAGCTACTTCTGGTGCAACCCACTCCCATGGTGTGACGGGCGGTGTGTACAAGGCCCGGGAACGTATTCACCGCGACATTCTGATTCGCGATTACTAGCGATTCCGACTTCACGCAGTCGAGTTGCAGACTGCGATCCGGACTACGATCGGTTTTATGGGATTAGCTCCACCTCGCGGCTTGGCAACCCTTTGTACCGACCATTGTAGCACGTGTGTAGCCCAGGCCGTAAGGGCCATGATGACTTGACGTCATCCCCACCTTCCTCCGGTTTGTCACCGGCAGTCTCCTTAGAGTGCCCACCATTACGTGCTGGTAACTAAGGACAAGGGTTGCGCTCGTTACGGGACTTAACCCAACATCTCACGACACGAGCTGACGACAGCCATGCAGCACCTGTCTCAATGTTCCCGAAGGCACCAATCCATCTCTGGAAAGTTCATTGGATGTCAAGGCCTGGTAAGGTTCTTCGCGTTGCTTCGAATTAAACCACATGCTCCACCGCTTGTGCGGGCCCCCGTCAATTCATTTGAGTTTTAACCTTGCGGCCGTACTCCCCAGGCGGTCAACTTAATGCGTTAGCTGCGCCACTAAGAGCTCAAGGCTCCCAACGGCTAGTTGACATCGTTTACGGCGTGGACTACCAGGGTATCTAATCCTGTTTGCTCCCCACGCTTTCGCACCTCAGTGTCAGTATCAGTCCAGGTGGTCGCCTTCGCCACTGGTGTTCCTTCCTATATCTACGCATTTCACCGCTACACAGGAAATTCCACCACCCTCTACCATACTCTAGCTCGCCAGTTTTGGATGCAGTTCCCAGGTTGAGCCCGGGGATTTCACATCCAACTTAACGAACCACCTACGCGCGCTTTACGCCCAGTAATTCCGATTAACGCTTGCACCCTCTGTATTACCGCGGCTGCTGGCACAGAGTTAGCCGGTGCTTATTCTGTCGGTAACGTCAAAATTGCAGAGTATTAATCTACAACCCTTCCTCCCAACTTAAAGTGCTTTACAATCCGAAGACCTTCTTCACACACGCGGCATGGCTGGATCAGGCTTTCGCCCATTGTCCAATATTCCCCACTGCTGCCTCCCGTAGGAGTCTGGACCGTGTCTCAGTTCCAGTGTGACTGATCATCCTCTCAGACCAGTTACGGATCGTCGCCTTGGTGAGCCATTACCTCACCAACTAGCTAATCCGACCTAGGCTCATCTGATAGCGCAAGGCCCGAAGGTCCCCTGCTTTCTCCCGTAGGACGTATGCGGTATTAGCGTTCCTTTCGAAACGTTGTCCCCCACTACCAGGCAGATTCCTAGGCATTACTCACCCGTCCGCCGCTGAATCCAGGAGCAAGCTCCTTTCATCCGCTCGACTTGCATGTGTTAGGCCTGCCGCCAGCGTTCAATCTGAGCCATGATCAAACTCTTCAGTTCAAACATCTTTGGGTTTTGAGAAAACCCTAAACTTGGCTCAGCAATCGTTGGTTACATCTTTGATTTCTCGCGGAGTAACTTGTGATGCTGATAATCTTTCTGACTATCAGTCTGACCCCACAAGCACCCACACGAATTGCTTGATTCAGTTGTTAAAGAGCGGTTGGTTAAGATCTTTCGTCTCAACCGAGGCGCGCATTCTACAGCAGCCTCATTTGCTGTCAAGTGATTATTTTCAGAAGTTTTCGAAGATTTCTTCAACAACTTCAACCACTTGCGCTTCCGATCTCTCGTTAGCGGGAGGCGAATTCTACAGCGTTACACGCTGCTGTCAACACCTCTTTTTCTCCGCTTTCGACCGAGAAGATCGAAACGTCAAAAGAGCCAAACATCACCACTCTTTCAACTCCTTCCAGGCTTCGATGACCTGAAGCAAGCCGCTGTCGAAAACTGCGTAACTCATTGAGTTTCAAGGAGTTTT
>NZ_JBWKOR010000010.1:0-187266 GCF_059416185.1 Pseudomonas sp. GW821-FHT09E04 | reverse complement strand
AGGAGTTTTCCGTTTCGACTGCGCCGGAAGTGGGGCGAATTATAGGCCTCCAGAATCTGCCGTCAACCCCTAATTTCGCTTTAGGCTGGAAAGGTCTGTTTTTCGCCTTCTATATAGTCGCAGGCTACTACGCCCCCACGCCCCAAAAGACATCACGAAAGGATCCCCATCGAAACGTCACTGGAAACCGTCGCCCTTTTCTCCCTCAAACTGGCTTATGAGGAAGAAGGCCTGAGCCCGATCCTGCGCGATGATCTGCTCATGGGTGATTACCAGCGGGACATGCTCGAACGGTTGGTGCGCCGGGAAGACGTCCAGACCTGGCCCACTACATAGATGAAGGAAGTGGCGCCACGCTTCTATTTTGATATCTTGCCGTCCATCTTCAGCGCTCATCATCGGGAACGCGCTGATCTCAGGCTATCGAAGGTTTAAGGAAAGGATCGAATGGATTTTTTGTGTTTTCTGGCATTTGTCGCGGCCTGGGGGTTCATGTGGCGCTGGGTGGTGAAAAACCGCGGCAGCTGGAACCTGTTTCTCGGAAACCTCATTGGCGCGGTCGGCGGTTTCATTGTTGGCGTCGTGGTGCTATCCATCTTCCTGTCGTTGTTCCCGTCCGCAAACAAGTCAAAAGACAAGCCTGCGCCCGAGATTGCTAAAGAGGCCGCCGCGACGAAACCTGGTCTGATGCCAGAGCAGGAGTCGGCCGCAACGCAAGCACCAATCGCTCCGGTTCCGGCACCAGCACCAGCACCAGTTTCCGACAACCTTGCAAGCTATGTCGCCAGCGAACCGCAGAATGAACCTTCACCACCCGAGTCCGCGCTAATGCCCTACTACAGTAAGCGCATGGCAACATCGGTTTCTGAAAAGAAGGTCGAAGACACCGCAGGCAAGAACTTCGTCACTCTGCGCCAGATGATGGGCAAGGATCCGAACGCTGACAAATCGGTACTGGCATCGGTTATGTGCACGCCTTTCATCCAGAGCGCCATGCGTTTTCCAATGGCGGCGGTCATTACCCCGCAAGAGAAAACCAGCAGCAAGCGGTTCAAGGATCAGACTTACACCATCAGTAATACTGTCACCGCCCGCAACATGCTCGGCGATGATGTCCGTTACCGGTTCGATTGTTCGATACAACAACTGCCGGCCAATGACTCGGGTTATGCCGAGTGGCGCCTGCTGGATCTGAAGCTGCAAAAGGCTGGCTCTTAAGCCTCGCTTAAGAGTTGAAGGCGCAGGCTGCGCTATCATCGCCAGCCTGTGCGCCTTGAGCTTTCCCCTTTGATGTCTCGATCCTCTGCTGACCTCTCCCCGCTGCCTCCTGTATTGGCCGGCCCGCTGTTGCGGCGGCTGGAACCGACACGACTTGTATTGTGGCTGGTGGGTACTCGCCAACTGACGCTGACCCTACGCCTGCAAGGTGTGGGAGACATTCCTCTCGACGCAACGAAATGCACGGTCATCCCTGTAGGCACTCGGGCGTTTGTCCATCTGATCGACGTCGTCCTCGACAGCGCCCTGCCCTGCGAAGAACGCATCGACTATGACTTGCTGATTGACGGCGAAACAAAGATCGCCGATTGGGCGCCCCATCTCCTGTACCAGACAGACCCGCGCCCGAACTTCGTCCTGCGTTCTCGGATCGATCAACTGTTGCACGGCTCCTGCCGCAAGCCCCATCACCCGGCAGCGGACGGCTTGCTGTGCGTCGATCGATTACTCGCCGCCGAAACCGATCCGCAACAGCGCCCGGCCCTGCTGATGATGAGTGGCGACCAGATCTACGCCGATGACGTCGCCGGCCCGATGCTGCGGGCGATTCACGCCCTGATCGAACGGCTTGGCCTGTTCGGCGAGTACCTCGAAGGTGCGGTGGTCAGCAACAGCTCCAAACTTTATGAGCACCCGGCCAGTTACTACCACCGTGCGGATTTGTTACCCGCGCTCGAAAGCAACGAGACATTGCGCGAACGTTTTTTCGGCGGTACGCGTAAGCCGATTTTCACCAGCAGTAGTGCCGACAATCATCTGGTGACGTTTGCCGAAGTCATGGCCATGTACTTGTTGGTGTGGTCACCAACGCCATGGACATTGATCGACCCGCAAGCGCCAGCGCTGGCACCCGAACGTCGCCAGCGCTATACACTGGAGCAGACCCGGATCGATGCCTTCAAGGCAGGCCTCGGCAACGTTGCCAGAGCATTGGCGCACTTGCCGAGCCTGATGATCTTCGATGACCACGACATTACCGATGACTGGAACCTTTCCGCGCAGTGGGAAGAAACGGCCTACGGCCATCCGTTCTCCAAACGCATCATCGGCAATGCACTGATCGCCTATATGTTGTGCCAGGGCTGGGGCAACAACCCGGATGCATTCAGCGAGATGCTGGAGAAAACCCGACGCCTGAGCGACAGCGGTGATGACCACTATCTCGATGCGCCAGTGCAAGACGATCTGATCGATGAGCTGCTGCGTTTTCAGCACTGGCACTTTGTACTGCCGACCAGTCCGGCCCTGGTTGTACTCGACACCCGCACCCGACGCTGGCGCAGCGAAATGGCGCTCAAGCAACCTTCCGGTCTGCTCGACTGGGAAGCCTTGAGCGAACTGCAACAGGAACTGCTCGATCATCCGTCGGCAATCATCGTCTCACCAGCACCGATCTTTGGTGTAAAGCTGATCGAAACGGTGCAAAGGGTATTCAGCTGGTGCGGTTATCCACTGCTGGTGGACGCGGAAAACTGGATGGCCCATCGCGGCGCCGCCCAAGTGATCCTGAATATTTTCCGACACACGCGTACACCGGGTAATTACGTGGTGCTGTCAGGGGATGTGCATTATTCGTTCGTCTACGAAGTGCTTATCCGACACCGCAAGGCCGGCCCGCGAATCTGGCAGATCACCAGCAGCGGTATCAAGAACGAGTTCCCGAAAACCTTGCTGGAATGGTTCGACCGTCTGAACCGCTGGCTCTACTCACCCCGCTCGCCGCTGAACTGGCTGACCAAACGCCGACGCATGCGTATTGTGCCGTACGTTCCCGAGCATGCCGAAGCAGGTGAACGTCTGTGGAACTCGGCGGGGATTGGTCAGGTGTTTTTCAATGAGCAAGGGCAGCCACAGGACATCATCCAGCACAACTCGAATGGCGCGTCAAAGACCCGAATGATGGCACCGGATCTGACGGATTATCCTGATTAGGATTGCGACAATTTCCGACAGGAGATTGCCCGGATGAAAACCGTGGCTGCCGAAAATGATCGGCAGCCACTTCAGACGCAATCAAGAGGGTCACTTTGCCTCAAGTATCCATCCCATCCCCCTGACAATCATCCCCACCTCCCGCTCATCAATCGTCAACGGTGGCAGCAACCGTATGGTTTTGCCCCGGGTGATGTTGATCAGCAGTCCATGATCCCGCGCAGCAATCAGTGTCAGGTCGCGAATCGGCTGTTTCAGTTCGATGCCGACCATCAACCCTTGCCCACGAATTGCCAGCACATTCGGATTGCCCACCAGTTCCGCGTGCAAGCGACTGAGCAGGCGCTCACCTTGAATCCGCGCATTTTCCAGCAGGCCTTGTTCCTCGATGATCTCGAGCACGGTGCAGCCAACCCGGCAGGCCAGCGGATTACCGCCAAACGTGCTGCCGTGGCTGCCAGGGGTAAACAGCTCCGCTGCCCTGCCCCGGGCCAGGCAGGCACCAATCGGCACACCGTTACCCAAACCCTTGGCGAGGGTCATGACGTCGGGAACGATGCCCTCATGCTGGAACGCAAACCAGCGCCCGGTCCGGCCTATGCCGGTCTGGATTTCGTCGAGCATCAGCAGCCAGGCGTGACGGTTGCAGAGTTCGCGCAGGGCTTTCAGGTAACCCGACGGCGCCATTTGCACGCCGCTTTCGCCCTGGATCGGCTCGACCAGAATCGCCACGATCCGCTCGCCATGTTGCTGCTGCACCTGCTCCAGTGCCTCAAGATCACCAAACGGCACTTTGACGAAGTCACCCGGTAGATCGTTGAACCCCAGACGTACCGCCGGGCCATCGCTGGCTGACAAAGTGCCAAGAGTACGGCCATGAAACGCATTGGCCATGACCACCACCAGCGGCTGCTCGATCCCCTTGCGCCAGCCGTGCAGACGCGCCAGTTTCAGCGCGGTTTCATTGGCCTCGGCGCCAGAGTTGTTGAAGAACGCCCGCTCCATTCCCGACAGCTGCGTCAATTTCAGCGCCAACTGCTGCTGCCAGTCGATGCTGTAGAGGTTGGATGTGTGCAGCAGTAATCCAGCCTGTTCGCTGATCGCCGAAACGATCCGCGGGTGCGAATGGCCGACATTGGTCACCGCCACACCCGCGACGGCATCGAGGTACTCGCGACCGGCCTGATCCCACAGACGGGTGCCCAGGCCTTTGGTGAAACTCAGGGCCAGCGGTTGGTACGTGTTCATCAGGGCGGCGGTCATGACTTCAAACTCCAGTGAAGGTCGGTGTGTTTGCAGTATGGTTAGCCACCAGAGCTGGATAAACTCGGGAAAACTTCAATCATTTAGAAGCAGGACTTGATAATGGATCTGTTCCAGTCGATGAGCGTCTACGTCAAAGTCGTGGAAGCCGGCAGCATGACCAAGGCCGCCCTGCAGTGCGAAATGTCCACGACCATGGTCGGCAATCACCTTCGCGCACTGGAACAGCGACTCGGCGTGCAGTTACTGCAACGCACCACCCGGCGTCAGCGGCTGACCGAATTCGGCACGGTCTACTACCAGCGTTGCCTGGAAGTATTGGGGCTCGTGACAGACTCCGAACGTCTCGCCGAACAAACCATGGATGAGCCGCGCGGCCTCCTGCGCATCACCGCACCGCTGACTTTTGGCGTCGAACGACTGGCTCCCGCGCTAAGCGAATTTTCCCTGCAATACCCGCAGGTAAAAATGGATGTGGTCCTGACCAACCGCCGCCCTGACTTGATAGAGAGTGGTCTTGATGTTGCGTTCCGACTGGGGCATTTCGAGCAGTCGAATCTGATCGCCCGGCCATTGATCGACTACACGCTGACCGTCTGCGCTTCCCCGGAATACGTAGCCCGGCGCGGCATGCCACTGACGCCCGAAGACCTGCAACAGCACGATTGCCTGTCGTTCGCCTATCCCGCTGGCGATGACTGGCAATCGGTGGAAAAACGCTGGCGATTGAGTGGTCCGGAGGGGGAAATCATGATCGACGTCAGTGGGCCGATGCTGATGAACACCTCCGCCGGTTTGCATCAGGCGGCCCGTACCGGCATGGGCATCGTAATGTTGCCGGATGCACTGGTGGAACAGGATCTGCGCGACGGCAAACTGGTCACGGTGATTCCCGACTACCAACCGCCGAGCCGCCCATTGCACCTGCTTTATGCTCAGGATCGCTATCGACTGCCAAAGCTTCGGCGCTTTGTTGAGTTTGCGATGCAGACGTGGGGGAAAAGCTGACTACGCTTGGCATCGGTTCAATAACAATCACTTGGTCATCAAGGACACGATCACCCAATGAAAAACGATCTGACGGTACGCGATCTACTACCCGCCGAAACGGAATCGGTGCGGTTGTTTCTCGGGCAGCACGGCTGGGCGCATCGAGTCGGATCCGCGGAGCATTTTGCGCAGTTGATTCAAAACTCGCAGCGGACGGCCGTCGCGCTATCGGGCGAACAGATTATTGGCTTTGCCCGCGGCATCACCGACGGTTTGTCCAATGGCTACCTGTCGATGGTGGTCGTTGATGTGCAGCACCAACGCAAAGGCGTGGGCCGGGCACTGGTCGAGCATGTGATGGGCGACAACCCCGACATCACCTGGGTACTGCGTGCGGGGCGCGAGGGAGCCGAAACATTTTTTGCCAGCCTGGGGTTTGAAACCTCAGTGATTGCAATGGAACGCCCGCGATTGAAATAACGGGTACTGAATGCGACCTCGGCTATTATCCACCTTCCTCTTTTTCAGCATGGATGCTGCGCGATGCTCACGATTCTGCAAAACACCCCGATACGGGCCTACGTGTTTTTTCTGATTGTGGTTTATTTCGGGATCAAGGCGTTTTCTCCCCGCCGTGAAAGCCGTCTCTCGATGCTCATAACACCACCCGCATTTTTGGCGTGGTCGTTGTACTCCCTGAACTTGACGATCGACCCGGTCCTGTTTTTTAGCAGTTGGTTCGGCGCGCTGTTGCTGGGCGGTTTCTCGGCCTGGCTGGTTTTCTCCCGTAAGGGCGTGGTACTCGACGACTCCTCGACTGGGCTGATCATGCCGGGCACCGTGAAAATCCTGATCATGTTCCTGATGTTTTTTTTCGCAAACTATTACTTCGGGTATCAGGATGCCGTAAATCCGGAGCTTGCCGCGTCCCCCGACATGCTGCTGCTCAAGTCCACGGTGTCGGGTTTCATGTGCGGCCTGATCAGTACCCGCTCGCTGAAGCTCTACTGGGCACTGCGAGCCCTTGTTGCCCGACAGTCGCCCGTGACCGCACATTAACCATTGGATAACCGGTGATCACGATCCGCTTTTCACCAGCACCGGTTTCTCCTGATAACGCTGGGCAAACAACTGCTTCAACTGCGCCACTTTCGGCATGTCATTGATCACGATGTACGGATAGCTCGGGTGTTCGGTGAGGAAGTCCTGGTGATAGTCCTCTGCCGGGTAGAAGCCGTTGTAGGTTTCCAGTTTGGTCACGATGGGTTTGCTGTAGGCATGCGCCGCATCAAGCTGGGCGATATAGGCCTGTGCAACGCGTTGCTGATCGGCATTGACCGGGAACAGCGCCGAGCGATATTGGGTGCCACTGTCCGGGCCCTGGCGGTTGAGTTCAGTCGGGTTGTGGGCCACCGAGAAGTAGATCTGCAACAGGCTGCCGTAACTGACCTGAGTTGGATCGAAGGTGACCTGCACCGATTCGGCATGGCCGGTATCCCCTTCGCTGACTCGTTCGTACTCCGCCGTATTCGCCGCGCCGCCGGCGTAACCGGAAACGGCTTTCTGCACACCTTTGACGTGCTGGAAAACACCCTGTACGCCCCAGAAGCAGCCACCGGCGAACACAGCGGTTTCACTGTGCGCCTGGGTGTTTTCGTCGAGTGCCGGCGGCGGAATGACCACGCCCTCCTCGGCCCCGAAGGAAAACGCCGAGCACTGCGCGACAACCCCGGCCGTCGCGACGCCCAGCAGCAGACGACGCCAGATAGTTTGAGCTTTCATGTTCTGTACTCCTGATCAGCCGAAGGTAAAGGCGTAGGCCGACACGCCCGGATCGAGAAACTCGATGCTGAAGGTGCGGTCCTTCACGTCAGCGGTTTGCCGTACCAATTGATACAAGCGTTGTTCGGTCACGCGACCGCTGCCGTCAGGCGCCACGTCGACACCGTGGGCATCGCCCGGCGCCTGACCATCGATCATCACTTTGAAGCGCACCGGTTTACCGTCCGCCCCAGGGCCCAGCACCAGGTGCAGGTCGCGGGCATGGAAGCGATAAACGATACGACTGGCCGGCGCACTGGCGGTGGCACGCTCAGCACCGACCGCCCATTGGCCGCCGAGGCTCCAGTCATTCAGGGCAAGATTTGCAGGTGTCTTGTAGGCCGCGACCTTGTCAGGCACCAGGCTGGTTTCCGGTACGAAATGTTCTGCGCGCTGGTAGCCGACGTAGGTTTCCGGTGACAGCACCTGATTCATGTCCGGTGCAAGCTGCACGCCTTGAGCGTCTGCGTTGATCAGGCCACCAGCCACGGTTTTTGCACCGGCCTCACGCAACAGTTGCTGGATGACTCTTTCCGACTCGGCGTAGTCCCCTTCGCCAAAATGGTGGTAACGAATGCGCCCCTGAGCGTCGGCAAAGTAATGCGCCGGCCAGTATTCATTGTTGAAAGCGCGCCAGATCTTGTAGTCGTTATCGATGGCTACCGGGTAGTTGATGCCCAGTTCCTTCATGGCTTTGGTGACGTTGCCTACATCACGCTCAAAGGCGAATTCCGGCGCGTGGACACCAATCACCACCAGCCCCTGATCGCGATACTTCTCGGCCCAGGCTTTGACATAAGGCAGCGTGCGCAGGCAGTTGATGCAGGAGTAAGTCCAGAAATCCACCAGCACCACTTTGCCCTTGAGTGCCTGGGCATCCAGCGGCGCGGAGTTGAGCCACTGCACTGCGCCATCAAGCGCCGGCAACTGACCTTCGACCGGCAGCGAGCCTGGTGCCTTGGCGGCCATTTTCATCGCGCCGCCGGCTGCCATCATGCTGCCGTTCGCCGCGTCATCCGCTGCGGGAATCTGCGCCATCATCGTGCCGTTGCCCTGAGGGGATTTGCCCGAAAGCTTGCCGACCAAAGCCTGCTCCAGCCCTCCGGTGGAGGCGGTCGAGAACCGCGCCAGAATCCCGGTATCAAGACCCAGTGCGATGGCGGCCACACCGGCCAGCATCGCGGCTCCAAGTCCGCGCCGGATCCACTCGCCAGTCCCGATCGAACGTTTCATCACCGCGAAGACTTTACCGCCGAGCAACAGCGCCGCAGCGAGCGAAGTCGCGGCGCCCGCCGCATAGGCGAGCAACAATAGCGTGGTGGCGATGCTTGCCCCTTGCAGCGCGGCACCGGTCAGAATCAGCCCGAGGATTGGCCCCGCGCAAGGCGCCCACAACAGCCCCGTGGCGACGCCGATCAGAAACGAAGCGCCGGGACGCGGACGATTGTCCTGGCCGGCGGCCTCCGACAAGCGACTGCCGGCGGACACCAGCGGCCGGGTCAGACGCTCGGCCAGACGCGGCAACAGCAGCGTCAGCCCGAACAGTGCAACGAACAGCAACGCGAGCCAGCGACCGTACTGATTGACTTGCACCACCCAACCGCCGCCCACCGCCGCCAACGAGGCGACGAGCGCGAAGGTCAGCGCCATCCCCGCCAACAGCGGCAAGCCACTTTTGACAAACGGCTGCCCGGTGCGAGCGAAGACAAAAGGCAGAACCGGCAGGATGCACGGACTGACGATCGTCAGCACACCACCGAGATAAGCGAGAACCAAGAGCCACATAGTGTCGTCCTGTTGTAAGTGAAGATCGCCGGCGAGCCACGACTCAGGCCGCCACGGGTTTGAAGGTCATGGCCAGACCGTTCATGCAGTAACGCAGACCGGTGGGTTTGGGCCCGTCGTCGAACACATGACCGAGGTGACCGCCGCAACGCCGACAGTGGACTTCCTCCCGCGTCATGCCGAAAGAACGGTCCTGACGTATGGCCACGGCGTGTTCCAGCGGCGCCCAGAAACTCGGCCAACCGGTGCGACTGTCGAACTTGGTCTCGGACGAGAACAGCGCCAGATCGCACCCGGCACAGGCAAACGTGCCGGTCCGGTGTTCGTTGTTCAGCGGGCTGCTGTAAGCGCGCTCCGTGCCCTCTTTGCGCAGCACTTCGAATTGCTCATCAGTGAGCAACCCATGCCATTCACTGTCGCTGTGTGTCACTTCAAACGCTTCGTCGGCCAACGCCTCGCCGACCAACGCGGAGCCGGTGGATAACTTTGGCAATACACCGGCCAGAAGGGCTGCAAGCCCCAGCCCGCCGCCCGTTGCCAGAATCTGTCGCCGTGAAAACATGGCCGTCTCCCAAAATTCCAGATGCCTGTCGTGGAACACAGCCTAGGCTTGGGTTGATCGCCAAATCCTCACGGGAAGTTAAACAATTCGTGATAACTCGCCCCGAGGAAAACCCGCACAATGCGCTCATCGCGCCGAAGGATTGAGCTTCATGGAACAGACCAAACGCGTCCTGGTGGTCGAGGACGACCTGCACATTGCCGACCTCATCTGCCTGCACCTGCGGGACGAGCAATTCGAGGTGGTACACAGCGCCGATGGCGACGAAGGCATGCGCCTGCTGCAGCAAGGTCACTGGGATGCGCTGATCCTCGACCTCATGCTGCCGGGGGTAGATGGTTTGGAGATTTGCCGTCGCGCCCGGGCCATGGCGCGCTACACGCCGATCATTATCACCAGCGCCCGCTCCAGCGAATTGCACCGCATTCTCGGCCTTGAACTGGGCGCCGATGATTACCTCGCCAAACCGTTTTCGATGCTTGAACTGGTGGCTCGGGTCAAAGCGCTGCTGCGCCGCGTGGACGCCATGGCCCGCAATCTGAAGATGGACGCCGGCAGCCTGAGCCTCGATGGCTTGACCATCGACCCGATCACCCGTGACGTGGCCCTCAACGGCCAGCGCCTGGACCTCACTCCCCGGGAATTCGACCTGCTGTATTTCTTCGCACGTCAGCCGGGCAAGGTGTTCTCGCGCATGGATCTGCTCAACGCAGTCTGGGGCTACAGCCACGAAGGTTACGAACACACGGTCAACACCCACATCAATCGCCTGCGGGCGAAAATCGAAGCCGATCCTGCGCAACCGGTGCGCATCCTCACGGTGTGGGGCCGCGGCTATAAATTCGGCACGAGCGCAGAGCAACCATGAAACTGACCCTGACGCAGCGCCTGTCTCTGGTATTTGCCGTACTGCTGCTGGCGTGCTGCGGCACGTCGGCGTGGTTGCAGGTGCGCTCCAGTCAGATGCATGAGCTGGAGGTGGTGCAGGGGCTGTCCCGGGATCTGGCGCAACACATCGCCCACGACACGGTGCTGATGGACAGCAACGGACTGATGCCCGGTGCGGTGCGCGAATTGTTCAGCCAGTTGATGCTGGTCAACCCGAGTGTCGAGGTGTACCTGCTCGACACCGAAGGCCGGATCGTCGGCAACGCGGCACCGGAAGGACGCCTGCGTCGGCAGACCGTCGATCTCGCGCCGATTCGACGATTGCTCAATGATCAACCGTTGCCGATCCTCGGCGACGACCCGCGCAGCGTCGATGGTCGCAAGGTCTTCAGCGCGGCGCCATTGCAGGTCAACGGAAAAGCGGCCGGTTACCTTTACGTGGTCCTGCTCAGCGAAGCGCACGACCGATTCGCCGAGCGCGGCGCCACCAGCGCGGCGCTCAACACCGCGCTGTTGTCCATAGGGCTCGTTGCATTCCTGTGCCTGATTGCCGGTTTGACCGCGTTTAATCTGATCACTCGACCGTTACGACGATTGACCGAAACCGTGGGCCAATTCGACATCGACGGCGCACCGCAATCACTGCCCGTCGCGCCGACACCTGTGGACAAGTCCGCGGACCCGGATGAAATCGCGGTGCTCGACGCGGCGTTCCGGCAAATGCAAAACCGCCTCGGTGAACAGTGGCGCTCACTGACCCGCCAGGATCAGGAGCGTCGGGAACTGGTGGCGAACATTTCCCATGACCTGCGCACACCGTTGTCCTCGCTGCATGGTTACCTTGAAACCCTGTCACTCAAGGACGCGACCCTGTCCCCGGAAGAACGCCGTCGCTATCTGGGCATTGCCCTGGATCAGAGCCGCAAGGTTGGCGGACTCGCGCAATCGTTGCTGGAGCTGGTGCGCCTGGAACATGGATTCGTGCAGCCTGTACTGGAGAAATTTTCCCTGACCGATCTGGTGCAGGACATCTTCCAGAAATTCGAACTGGGCGCCGAAGCCCGAAATGTTGCACTCAAGGCCAGCTTCAACACCAACCTGCCGACCGTCTGCGCTGACCTCGGGCTGATCGAGCGGGTGCTGACCAACCTGTTCGATAACGCCTTGCGCCATACGCCGTCGGGTGGCGAAATCGAACTCGGTCTGAAACCCCAAGGCGCGCTGGTTGAAATCACCGTCAGCGACACCGGCCCCGGCATCGCCGCCGAGTTGCGCGAGGGTTTGTTCCTGCGACCGTTCAATATCGGTGGTGCGCGACGCGATGGCGGCCTGGGCTTGCGAATCGTGCACCGGATCCTGCAACTGCACGGGCGCGAAATCCAGTTGCTCGATGTCGCAGGACGGGGCGCGACCTTTCGCTTCTCGCTACCGGTGGATCAACAGAACGCCGAACTGTGGATCGTACGTTCGATGAACCTGAATACGCCGGGCAAATAATCAACTCCACCGGGCCGTTGCTCCGTGACAACAACGTCCCGCTCCCCTAAATTAGTCGGCCTGAAAAAGCCCCCCGAGCTTTCTCGTCTCATCTCAAGTTAAAAAAGTAGTGAAATTTCAATGTCCGATTTCAACACCGCTGAATCCGTAGTCACCCTGTCGTCCAAAGCGGAATACGAAAACTCCATCAATCTTTCACAACACATCCCACAGGCGAAGATCATCAGCGAGATGGTCCTGGACGCGTTCCAGTCGAGCCGCGAAAGCGACCAGATCCGCGAGCTGCGCGCTGCGATCCGCCAGGCCCACGACCGCTTCGATGACGACCAGGCCTACGAGCTGATGGGTGAACTCAAGCGTCTGAAAGATGCCGAAGCCGCCGACATTGCAGCGCTTGAAGACCTGAGCAGCAAATTCCCGATCAGCCGCATCCTGTCCAGCTTCAAGGACGACCCGGCGTTCCAGGAAATCGTCTACGGCCTGGCCCTGAAGGTACTGAACCAGACCCATCAGGCGATCAGCAATCCGAGCGGCGGCAAGAGCAAAGCCGCGCGCGCCAAGAAAGACGTCGAAGTGTTCAGCATCAGCAAGGACGGCATCAGCGTGACCCTGCCAATGCGCACGCCGCGTTCGCGCCTGAGCGTGGATCGTGAAGCGCTGGAATTCCTCGGTTTCACCTTCGTCGGTGAAGGCGAAGAAGCCGAGCTCGAAGGCGAGACCTTCGTCGACAACGCCGGCACCGAGCACGCGATCAACCGCAAGAACATCATCACCGCCCTGCAACAGCAGACCGCGTTCGACGGTTACAGCATCGCCGCCCAATAAGCGCAGCGCTGACGAAAAAAGCCCCGCTCTGAATTTCAGGCGGGGCTTTTTGTTGTGCGGCTTTCAGCGATTACGCCGAAGGATGTACTGCGGCGATCATATCGACTTCGATGGCCGCGTTTTTCGGCAACTGATAGACGCCGACGGTTGTACGCGTATGGCGGCCAGCATCACCCAACACATAACTGAAAACGTCGGATGCACCGTTGGCCACTTCGCTCAGGTCGACGAAGTCCGGGGTCGACTTCACATAGACCGTGACCCGCAACAACGCCCTGACCTTGTCCAGCGAACCGACTGCATCGACGATGAACGCCAGGCAACGCATGGCACTGATGCTCGCTGCGGCCTGCGCATCCTTGAGCGTCAGCTCCAGCCCGACCCGCCCCGGATACTGAATCTTGCCCTCGGTGCGCGGCACCATGCCACTGATGTACAGCTCATCGTGATGACGAACCAGCGGAGCGTAATTGCCGCCCACCGTATTCTCGCCATTGATGTCGTAGTTCAGCTCTTTTGCCAGGGCAATGAAGCGTTCGTCGCAGGTCATCCTCTCAGTCATTTCGCCCAGCCTTTTGATCGATGCATGAAGAATTGCAGATTACGACAGTTGAACGCCGAACAGTGCATGGCGCCATAACTGACAGGGTTGGATCCAAATCTAGGGCTTTTACCGACACACCGCAACCTATGGTTGCTTGTACGAAAAAGCCCCGCACGACATTGAACGTGCGGGGCTCTATTTAGACTTGGAAACGACTTTAAACAGCGCTCAGTCGCTCGACCATGTCAGGGAATTTTTCCACCAAACGGATCAGCAAGGCAGCCTGAGCGTTGGGCTTTGATTTCTCCTGCTCCCAGTTTCTGAGGGTGCTTGGACTTGTCCTGATTCGTCTGGCAAAAACTGCCTGTGACATGTGCAGTTTTTCCCGTAACGCTACGATTTCCTGAGCAGCGACTTCGGGGGCTGGTTTGTCCTCAAGTGTCGTATTACGTAGCGTGATTTTTCCTTCGCGTTGAGCCGCCATCTCATCAACGCCCTGCATCAATTCTGCAAACAGGTCGCGTTTTTTCATGGGGTACCTCGTGTTTTCAACTCTTTCTCTATGGCTCCCTTGAGCGCCCTCTCTTGATCGGCGGTCAAATTCTCAAGCTCATCTTTGTCATAAATCGCAAACATCCAAAACTGGCCATCATTCATAAGCCAATAATAGATAACTCGCAAGCCGCCTCGCCTGCCTTTACCACGACGAGCATCCGCCCAACGCAGTTTTCGGAAGCCACCGGTTCGTGGCATGACATCGCCTGCATGCGGATTGTTCTGCATGTAGGTCTGTAGCTCACGATATTCGTCGTCCGTGAGGTAATGACCCAGGTTTGCGGTGAAGAGTGTGGTTTCAAAGAATATTGTTCTCATTAAAAAACTATAAGCAAATTGCTTATAGCAGAACAATAAACACCTTCCGTTGCAGATAAACAATCCTCAACAAAAAACCCCGCTCATCTCTCGATGAACGGGGTTTCTCGTACAGCGTTCGAACCTTACGGCGCGTACGTCAGCAACAGCTCGGTCGGCACCTTGAAGTCCAGGGACATCATGACGCTCAACGCGGTGATGGTGAAGATCGAGAACACGAACAGCTTGCGTGCCCAAACCGTGTCATCCACCGCCTTGTAACCGGTCCAGGCCATGTACAACCAGTACATGCCCATGGCCGCGGCGACGGCGAGGTAGCTCATGCCGGCGTAACCGCTGAAGGTCAGCATCAAGGTCGCCACGAGGAAGGCCAGGATGTAGAGCAGGATGTGCTTCTTGGCCACCTGGATTCCGCGCTTCACTGGCAGCACCGGAATCGATGCGGCCAGGTAATCGTTGAAGCGGAAGATCGCGATGGCATAGGAATGCGGCATCTGCCACAGGCTGAACATCACCAGCAGGGTCAGCGCGGCCATGTCGAAGCTGTTGGTCACGGCCACGTAACCGATCACCGGCGGCATGGCGCCCGACAGACTGCCCACCAGCGTGCCGTGAACCGACTTGCGCTTGAGGTACAGGCTGTAGAAGCCGACATAGATGATGAAGCCGATCACGGCGAACAATGCAGCCAACGGGTTGGCCACCTTGTACAGCAACGCAACGCCGGCGACACCCAGGACGGTCGCATAGACCAGGGCCAGTTTCAGGGAGATCAAGCCCTGGACCAGCACCCGGTTCTTCGTGCGTTCCATCTTCAGGTCGATGTCACGGTCGATGCAGTTGTTGAACACGCAACCGGAGGCCACGACCAGGGAAGTGCCGATCATGGCGGCCAGGAACACCGCCAGATCTACATGCCCTTTCGAGGCCAGGAAGAACCCGCCTGCCACAGAAAGCACGTTACCGAAAATGATCCCCGGTTTGGTGATTTGGATAAAGTGCTTGAGCGACATCGGGTCTACCTCACTTCGCCATCATGAACGTGTGGATGCTGAACATGATCCACAGCGACAGGCCGACCAGCAGCAGGATCACGATGGCCGTGAAGACGAACGCGATCACATTGTTACGCTGAGCCACGGAGCGGTCCAGGTGCAGGAAGTAATACAGGTGAACGATCACCTGGATGACTGCGAACAGCAGGACGATTGCCAGCGTGGTGGACTTCGGCAAGGTCGGGAACATCACCAGGCCGAACGGGATGACGGTCAGGATCACCGACAGGATGAAGCCGATGGCGTACGACTTTACGCTGCCGTGGCCAGCATCATGGCTGTCATGGGAGTGTGCATTAGCCATTACAGGGTCCCCATCAGGTAAACAACGGTGAATACGCAGATCCACACCACGTCCAGGAAGTGCCAGAACAGGCTCAGGCAGCTCAGACGGGTCTTGTTGGTCGCCGTCAGGCCGTGCTTGTTGACCTGGTACATCATGATGCCCATCCAGATCAGACCTGCGGATACGTGCAGACCGTGGGTACCGACCAGGGTGAAGAACGCCGACAGGAAGCCCGAACGGCTAGGACCGAAGCCCTCGGAGATCAGCAGGTGGAACTCGTTGATCTCCATGGCGATGAAGCCTGCGCCGAGCAGGAAGGTCATGAACAACCAACCCAGAACCTGCTGCTTTTTACCCTTGTACAACGCCAGCATGGCGAAGCCGTAGGTGATCGAACTGAACAACAGCAGAGCGGTTTCGCCCAGCACATATGGCAGTTCGAAGATGTCGTGGCCCGACGGGCCACCGGCGACGTTGTTTACCAGTACCGCGTACACCGCGAAGATCGACGCAAACAGAATGCAGTCGGTCATCAGGTAGAGCCAGAAACCGTATACGGTCATCTCGCCCGAGTCGTGGTGATGGTCATCGTGCCCATGGTCATGACCATGAGCGTGTCCAGCATTGGTCACTAAGTTCGACATTGTTTAAGCCTGTTCCAACTTGGTTTCAACACGGGTTGCGGAAGCAGGGATCTTCCCGGCCGCTACCAGACGCTTGTGCTGCTCGGCTTCGATGCGCTCGATCGTTTCAACCGGAACCATGTAGCCCTGGTCGTCACGTGCAGCGTGGATCACGAAGTAGATGACAGTGCCGGCCAGGCTGGCGATCGCCAACCACCAGATGTGCCAGATCATCGCGAAACCGAACACGGTCAGCAGTGCGCCCATCACCACGCCAGTGGCGGTGTTGTTCGGCATGTGGATCGGTTCGTACTTGGCTGGAGCCTGGTACGCGGTACCGTTTTCCTTGGCCTCGGTGAACGGATCGATGCAGTCTGCTTTTGGCAGTACAGCGAAGTTGTAGAACGGAGGTGGCGACGAGGTCGACCATTCCAGGGTATGGGCATTCCACGGGTCACCGTGTTCGCACATGTTTTCTGGCTTGTTGCGGTCACGCACCGATACGTACAGCTGGATCAGCTGGCAGGCGATACCGACAGCGATCATCACCGCACCGAACATGGCAACGTACAGGTACGGTACCCACTCAGGGTTGGTGGTGGCGTTCAGACGACGGGTCATGCCCATGAAGCCCAGAGCGTAGAGCGGCATGAACGCGACGAAGAAGCCCGAGATCCAGAACCAGAACGCTGCTTTACCCCAGCCTTCGTGCAGCTTGAAGCCGAACGCTTTCGGGAAGTAGAAGCCGAAGCCTGCGATGTAGCCGAATACCGCGCCGCCGATGATCACGTTGTGGAAGTGAGCGATCACGAACAGGCTGTTGTGCAGAACGAAGTCAGCACCCGGGATGGCCAGCAGTACGCCGGTCATGCCGCCGATGGCGAAGGTCACCATGAAGCCCAGGGTCCACAGAACCTGGCTGGTGAAGCGCAGACGGCCCTGGTAGATGGTGAACAGCCAGTTGAACAGTTTCACACCCGTCGGGATGGAAATCAGCATCGTTGCCAGACCGAAGAAGGCGTTGACGCTGGCACCCGAACCCATGGTGAAGAAGTGGTGCAGCCAAACCATGAAGCCCAGTACCGAGATCGCGCCCGAAGCGTAGATCATCGAGTGGTGGCCGAACAGTTTCTTGCCGGTGAAGGCCGAGATGACTTCCGAGAAAATGCCGAAGGCCGGCAGGATCAGGATGTAAACCTCAGGGTGGCCCCATGCCCAGAACAGGTTGACGTACATCATTGGATTGCCACCAAGTTCATTGGTGAAAATGTGGAAATCCATGTAACGGTCAAGGGTCAGCAGTGCCAGGGTAGCGGTCAGGATCGGGAACGAAGCCACGATCAGAACGTTGGCCCAGGTGCAGGTCCAGGTGAAGATCGGCATGTCCATCAGTTTCATGCCAGGGGTACGCATTTTCAGCACGGTCGCGAGGAAGTTAACCCCCGTTAGCGTTGTACCCAGACCGGATAGCTGTAGCGCCCAGATGTAGTAGTCCATGCCCACGCCAGGGCTGTATTGCAGACCCGACAGCGGTGGATAGGCAACCCAGCCGGTCTTGGCGAATTCGCCGACGCCCAGGGACAGGTTGATCAGCACAACGCCGGACACCAGCAGCCAGAAGCTCAGGGAGTTCAGGAACGGGAAGGCAACGTCACGCGCGCCGATCTGCAGCGGCACTGCAAGGTTCATCAGGCCGGTGAAGAATGGCATCGCCATGAAGATGATCATGATCACACCGTGAGCGGTGAAGATCTGGTCATAGTGTTCAGGTGGCAGGTAGCCAGGCGAACCCTCGGTGGCCATGGCCAGCTGGGTACGCATCATGATGGCGTCGGCAAAGCCACGCAGCAGCATGACCATAGCAACGATGATGTACATCACGCCGATTTTCTTGTGGTCGACCGACGTCAGCCACTCGGTCCACAGGTAAGTCCACTTCTTGAAGTAGGTGATTGCAGCGAACAACGCCAGACCACCGAGCGCGATCATCGAGATGGTGACCATCACGATCGGCTCGTGGAAAGGGATCGCTTCCCAACTTAATTTACCAAACATCGTTTACTCCTCTGCCCCGGCAGCTGAATGCGAATTCGAGTCCATATCCGTTGCCGCCACTTCTTTCTCTTTCTTCTCGTGCTTCAGCGGCTTGCCCGGTTTCATGCCTTCGTACTTGTCGACGATGGTCTGGAACAGGTTCGGCGTGACCGAGGAGTAGAGCTCGACTGGATTGTTCTGGCTTGGCTTGGCAAGGGCTGCGTATTCAGCTGGTTCAAGCTGTTTAGGTGCCTTTTTGACTTCACTTACCCAGGCGTCGAAATCTTCCTGAGAAGTTGCGATCGCTTTGAATTTCATACCGGTGAAACCAGCGCCGCTGTAGTTGGCGGAGATACCGTCCATTTCAGCGTTGCGGTCAGCGATCAGGTGCAGCTTGGTGGTCATGCCCGCCATCGCGTAGATCTGGCCGCCCAGGCCCGGGATGAAGAACGAGTTCATCACGGCGTCGGAAGTGATCCGGAAGTTGACCGGGGTGTGCGCCGGGAACACGATCTTGTTGACCGTGGCGATGCCTTGTTCCGGGTAGATGAACAGCCACTTCCAGTCCAGCGCGACCACTTCGATGGTCACAGGCTTGACGTCGGATTCGATCGGACGATACGGGTCCAACTCGTGGGTCGACTTATAGGTGATGTAACCCAGAGCGATGATGATCAGGACCGGAATGGTCCAGACCGCCACTTCGATCTTGGTCGAGTGCGACCATTTCGGGGTGTAGACGGCGTTCTGGTTGGAGGCGCGGTACTTCCAGGCGAACAGGAAGGTCATGATGATGACCGGCACAACGACCAACAGCATCAGCAGCGTGGCGGTGATGATCAGGTTGCGCTGTTCCAGGCCGACCTGGCCCGTTGGATTGAGCAAGGTCATGTTGCAGCCTCCCAGCAACAACGTGCCGAGCAGCGGCACTAGGCCTAGTAATCTGGGGTACCTGTTTTTACTCATCTCACGACCTCTAAAGCAGCTTGCGCAATGCAGTTGGGTTTTGATCGCCAACACTTCACCCTGCCAAGGGTTGGCATTTTCTTTGGATTGAATAAGGGCCGCCCGTCGCGCGTCAGACGCTCGACAAATCCTGGGACAGCGGTCAGTTCTTATTCGAATTCGTGGTCAAAGGCCTTGTTACAGACCAATTCCATTTGGTGCGGAAAGTTGGAAGGCACCGACACCTGGGTGTCTCGCAAGCCTTTCGACCGCTCGACACCCGACTTCCTGCTCAGTTCCTTATAAAGGCTGAACAGTGCCGGGAATTCAGTGCGGGCGATTGTAGATAGGTAGCGCCCTATACACCATGTCTTATCCCGAAATAATTTTTATCCATTCGAGCAACAATCCATCACCATTTTTGCAAAAGTTCCGCATGTTATCGAAATCGATTCTCAACAAAAACACCAAAAAATGTAGGTCTATCGGCCTCAGTTCAGACAGCTCCGAAAGCTTTTTCTGACGTCGCGATCCGCGCAAAGCCCGATACCCCAAGGCTTTTGGCCATGTGCCAGCGTCTGTTAAAACTGCCTGATCCGGCACACGCGTGCAAAAACAGACAAACGCTGAAACAGACCAATCCTTTTTTGTAACAGCGCACCAATCCGTGCCTGTGAAACGCACTGCGACACAGCGCGTGTGACAACATGTCGCACACCTGTCGCACCGTCCCTTGCCGTTCGTCACGGTGTTTTCACAAAGACCCTGAAATGCAAAACGCCCCGATTTGCAGAACCGCAAATCGGGGCGTTTGTTTTATCGGCGCCGGGGCCGAAAAGTTGATTCAGCGCAGTGCTTTTCGGTTACGCGAAGTCAGCAGCGGCACCAGGATCACCACCAGCACGAAGGCCACCAGCGCCCATTGCGCCAGCGACAGACCGAGGATCGGCGGGTACGGCGTCGAGCAGAAGCCGTCTACCTGAAAGCCCAGCGGGAAGATCTTCGCCAGCGGCAAATCATCGACGATCGGCTGCAGTACATCGATGCCGCAGCTCACTGCCGGGTAGAACTGGGTGTACACGTGATGCCCTGCGACACCGGCCCCGGCAATCGCGCAGATCACCACCAGCACTTCGAACACGGTGATGCTGCGGCGGGTGCGCATGGCCGCGCCGATGAACGCGAACAGCGCGATCAACAGCAAGGCATAGCGCTGCAGGATGCACAGCGGGCATGGCGCCTCGCCCAGCACGATCTGCATGTACAGCGCGCCGCCGATCAGCGCCAGGCAGATGATGCCCAGCAGCACCAGAAAGCGCCGCTCACGTCCCAATCGAATCGTTTCCTCGCTCATCGCGTTTCCCTTTCATGTCCATGGTTCAGCTGGCCGGCGGCTGCGCTTGCAGTTGCGCCATCAGGCTGATGTTGTCTTCGATATGCCAATTGGCCGCGATGCGACCGTTGTCGATCTGATAGATATCGGTTGCCCGGAAGTCTACACGCTGGCCCAGCCCTTTGAGAGCCTTGAACGTACCGGTGAAATGCCCGCGAAAGTGCAGATGCACCACCACGCGGTCACCGGCGACGATCATTTGTTCGATCTCGCAGCTCAAGTCCGGTACCGCCGTGCGAAAGAACTTCGACGCCAGCAGCGGTCCAGTCGGCCCTTGCACCCGGCCTTCCGGCGGGGTCTTGTCGACAAACTGCGGCGACAGGGCTGCGGTGGCCAACGCCTCTTCGCCAGTGTTCCAGAAACTGCCATAACGCCGCGCCGCCAATTCCATTGCATCACGCTGGGCCTTGGGCAGGCTCTGATCGACGATCAGGGTCTGCGGCTGGATCAACGCGGATTCGGCAAAGGCAAACGGACTGGACAGCAAGGCAACCGACAGGCCCAAAGTGGCCAGGCTGAAACGGCGGGAGGAAGCGAAGTGCGACATGGGGGCGATCCTGATCATGTAAACGAACGAGCGCCTATCATCAGCATCGGGGAATAAACGATAAACCGGTTAAGAAACGATTAACCTTTAAACACTTTTTAAGAATCAGAACGGTTCGAAAAAAAGCGACCCGAGGATCTCGGGTCGCTCATCAGGCTTATTCCAGAGCCGCCGCCGGCCCGAAGAACTCGTAACGGCTCTGTTTCTCCGGCACACCCAGCGCCTTCAGGTGACGCTTGATCGCCCCCATGAAGCCTTTCGGTCCAAGGAAATAGGCGTCCACGTCACGCTGCGCCGGCAGCCACTCACCCAGTTGTTCCTGGCTCAGCAACCCGACCTTGTCGGCCGCCGGGCTCACGCCGTCATCTTCGGCGTAGCAATAGAAACGCTTGAGCTGCGGATGACGCTCGGCCAGACCATCGATCCAGTCACGGAACGCATGCACGCTGCCGTTGCGCGCACAGTGAATGAAATGCACCGGACGCTCGGTTTCCAGCGCCGCTTCCAGCATGGCCAGCGTCGGGGTGATACCGACGCCGCCGCTGATCAACACCAGCGGTTTGTCGCTGGCCGTCAGAGTGAACTCGCCCGATGGCGGGAACAGTTGGATGCTCGCACCGACATGCAGTTGATCGTGCAGGTGATTGGACGCACGACCGCCCGGTTCACGCTTGACGCTGATGCGGTACTGACCCTTGTTGGCCAGGGCGGACAGCGAGTAATTGCGGCGGATTTCTTCGCCGTCGAGCACCAGCTTCATGCCGATGTACTGCCCCGGCTCGGCCGCGAGGATCGGGCCTTTGTCCGCTGGTTCGAAGTAGAAGGAAATGATTTCCGCGCTCTCCTCGACCTTGGCCGCGACGATGAACTCCCGCGCCCCGCGCCAGCCACCAACGGCTTGTTCTTTCTGGTCATAGATGGCGGTTTCGGCACCGATCAGAATGTCGGCCAACTGGCCATAAGCAGCACCCCAGGCACTCATCACTTCCGGCGTGGCGATTTCTTCGCCGAGCACTTCGGAGATGGCGCGCAGCAGGCAGGTGCCGACGATCGGGTAGTGTTCCGGCAGAATCTGCAACGCCACGTGCTTGTTGATGATCTTGGCCACCAGATCGCCCAACTGGTCGAGTTGATCGATATGGCGGGCGTACATCAACACGCCGTTCGCCAATGCACGAGGCTGGTCACCGCTGGCCTGGTGAGCCTGGTTGAACAACGGGCGGACTTCCGGGTACTCGGAGAGCATCATGCGGTAGAAATGGGTGATCAGCGCTTCACCGCCGCTTTCCAGCAGAGGCACAGTGGATTTGACGATGGCACGATCCTGGACGCTAAGCATAAGGGTGACTCCTGAGCTTTCTCTAAAAGTGCCTTAACCGTTTCAGTTATCGTGCCAACTAAATTATCCATACAAATCAATAACTTGAAATTTATGTAGTCAGATCGACACAAGCACCTCTATAGTCGCTTCGACTACAACGCGTCTCTTTGACTACAAGACCATGTCTGCCAAATCCCTGCTGACCGCCCTGCTCCCACTGGTTTCCGACCTGTCCCGCGAACTGCCCGAAGGCGAGCGCTACCGGCGACTGCTCGAAGCCATGCGCGCCCTGCTGCCGTGCGATGCCGCTGCGCTGCTGCGCCTCGATGGCGAGTGGCTGGTGCCGCTGGCTGTCGACGGGTTGAGCACCGACACCCTCGGCCGCCGCTTCAAGGTCAGCGAGCACCCGCGCTTTGAAGTGCTGCTGGCAGGCGCCGGCCCGACCCGTTTCGCAGCCGACAGCGATCTGCCCGATCCGTATGACGGACTGGTCGACGGCCTCGACGATCACCTCGAAGTTCACGATTGCCTCGGCTGTCCGTTGTTCGTCGATGAAAAACTCTGGGGCCTGATCACCCTCGACGCACTCGATCCGGAGCGCTTCGAACCGATCGAACTCGATGCCCTGCAGGCCTTCGCCAGCCTCGCTTCGGCCACAGTGAACGCCGCTGAGCGCATCGAACGACTGGCGATCCGCGCCGAGGACGAACACCAGCGCGCCGAGGTGTATCGCCAGGCCAGCGGCCAGCAGAATCGCGAAATGATCGGCCAGAGCAAGGCCCACAAACGGCTGGTGGAAGAGATCAATCTGGTCGGCGGCAGCGACTTGACCGTGCTGATCACCGGCGAAACCGGGGTCGGCAAGGAGCTGGTGGCCCAGGCGATCCACGCCGCTTCCAAGCGTGCCGACAAGCCGATCATCAGCCTCAACTGCGCGGCCCTGCCGGACACGCTGGTGGAAAGCGAACTGTTCGGCCACGTGCGCGGCGCCTTCACCGGCGCCACCAGCGACCGCCGCGGCAAGTTCGAACTGGCCAATGGCGGCACGCTGTTTCTCGATGAAGTCGGCGAGTTGTCGCTGACCGTCCAGGCCAAACTGTTGCGGGTTTTGCAGAGCGGCCAGTTGCAGCGTCTGGGTTCGGACAAGGAACACCAGGTCGATGTGCGCCTGATCGCCGCGACCAACCGCGACCTGGCCGAAGAAGTGCGCAGCGGTCGCTACCGCGCCGACTTCTATCATCGTCTGAGCGTGTACCCGTTGCGGGTGCCGGCGCTGCGAGACCGGGGCCGCGATGTGCTGCTGCTCAGCGGCTATTTTCTGGAACAGAACCGCTCGCGCATGGGCCTCAACAGCCTGCGCCTGAACAGCGACGCGCAAGAAGCGCTGCTTGCCTACACTTGGCCGGGCAATGTGCGGGAACTGGAACACCTGATCGGCCGCAGCGCGCTGAAAGCGCTGGGCAACTGCAAGGTGCGGCCGAAGATTCTCAGCCTGAGCGCGATGGATCTCGACCTGCCGCGCGAGGTTGTGGATAACTCGCCGGAGCCGGCCAGTGCCGTCGTCGCGATGCCGTTGATTTCCGGGGATCTGCGCGCAGCCACCGAGCAATATCAGCGGCAGTTGATCAGCGCAGCACTTGAGCGTCATCGGGACAACTGGGCCAGCGCCGCGCGTGAACTGGGGCTGGACCGGGCGAATCTGGGGCGCATGGCCAAGCGGTTGGGGATGAAATGACAGTCCCGCCGTCGGATTGGCGCCAGAATCCCTAAAGCCTGCCGGTTACAAGTCGATAACCCGGCATCAATAGTTTTCGGCGATTTCCACCCTCGCCCATCACCTTTTTTCCACAGAAGGTTTTTATGTCTTCCAACAAAGCCCGCGCAGATTCACTTTCGCTTCTGCTGTTTACCTTGCGCAGCGGCAAGCTGATGGCGATCAACCTGCTGAAAGTCAGTGAAATCATCCCCTGCCCGCCGCTGACCAAGCTGCCGGAGTCGCACCCGCACGTCAAAGGCATCGCCACCCTGCGCGGTGCTTCGCTGTCGGTGATCGACCTGAGCCGTGCCATCGGCGAGCGTCCGCTGGAAGACCCGAACGGCGGCTGCCTGATCGTCACCGATGTCAGCCGTTCGAAACAGGGTCTGCACGTGCAGGCGGTGAGCAAGATCGTGCATTGCCTGACCACCGACATCAAACCGCCGCCGTTCGGCTCCGGCGGTTCCCGCGCCTACATCACCGGGGTGACCTCGGTCGACGGCACTCTGGTGCAGGTGCTGGACATCGAAAAGGTCATCCACAGCATCGCCCCGGCGCAAATCGAGATGGCCCCGACCGACCTGAGCATGGAAGACGCCGAAGTGCTGGGCAACGCGCGGATTCTGGTGGTCGACGACAGCCAGGTGGCGCTCCAGCAATCGGTGCACACCCTGCGCAACCTCGGCCTGCAATGCCACACCGCGCGCAGCGCCAAGGAAGCGATCGACTGCCTGCTGGACCTGCAAGGCACGGCGCAGCAGATCAACCTGATCGTCTCCGACATCGAAATGTCCGAGATGGACGGCTACGCCTTCACCCGGACCCTGCGCGAGACACCGGACTTCGCCCACCTCTACGTGCTGCTGCACACCTCGCTGGACAGCGCGATGAACAGCGAAAAGGCCCGTCTCGCCGGCGCCAACGGCGTGCTGACCAAGTTCTCTTCGCCAGAGCTGACCCACTGCCTGATCGAAGCGGCCAAACACGTCGCCGCCCACGGACACTGAGTCTTGAGCGAGACGTTCTGTTTTCTGATGCGGCGCGACCTGAGCCAGGACGTGCCGGCCATCGAATGGCCGAACGGCATCGAACTCACGACCTACAGCGCCGAACGCGCATCCGCCGTGCATGAACTGATGCAAATCGGCTACCGCGAAGGAGGCGGCCGAGTACCTGCGCTGGACGTCTGGCAACAGCAGTTTGAAAACGATCCGGAATACGATCCGGCATTGTGCTTCATCGCCAGCGATGCCGAAGGCGTCCTCGGCGTGGCGCAATGCTGGACCAGTTCCTACATCAAGAATCTGGTGGTGCATCCCCGCGCTCAGGGTCGTGGATTGGGTCGGGCGCTGCTGCTTCATGCATTCAAGGTGTTTCAGGATCGGCGCGAAGGCTTTGTCGATCTGAAGGTGCTGGAAGACAACCGTCGGGCGCAGAGCTTGTACGAAACGTCCGGAATGTATGTGGTCCGCCGGGAATTGGTGCCGGACTGACAAACTAAAATCCTGCGGCATACTCAAACCCTGGCGATCAAACCTCCAAGGATGCCCGAACCATGAAACGTCTCGCCCTCTCCGTGCTTTGTCTCATTGCCCCGTTTGCCCACGCTTCCAGCCCCGATGCCTGGGCCGCCCATGACAAAGCCGTACTCGCCAGCTGCACCAAGGCCAGCGGCCTGAAAGACGCCAAACCGGTCGGCAATGCCGCGCAATTCGACGACCGCGTCGGTTACACCGCACTATTGCTGCAAGGCCAGTACCCGCAAAAACACATGAAGGGCCAGCAAGGCACCGAGTTGTGCCTGTACAACAAAAAGTCGAAAACCGCGTTCGTCACCGAATGGGACTCGATCCGCCCGACCGCCAAGCCCTGAGTGAATGGCGCACAACTTGCTTCAACCCAGGCCTGCATGGCGGCTTTACGTCGCCGTTTCACACCCTGATTGAAGATTGCCCGCTCAATGAATACGACGTTTTCCTGCGTAGGTTGCGGCAAATGCTGCACCGATCACCACGTGCCTCTCACGCTGGCCGAAGCCCGTATGTGGGCGGCTGACGGCGGTCAGGTGATCGTGTTGGTGGAGGCATTTCTCGCCAACGGCCTGGGCCTGCCGGAACAGCAGCGTGAGCATGCGCAGCGTCGTTCGGCGGTAGTGCGCAGCGGAAACTCCGACGCCCATGTGGCAATCACCTTCGCCGCCTACAACGTCGGTCCCTGCCGGAATCTTGACGAAGACAAGCTGTGCCGCATCTACGAGCGCCGGCCGCTGGTGTGCCGCATCTATCCCGCCGAAATCAATCCGCACATTCCGCTGAACCCTGCTGCCAAGGACTGCCCGCCGGAATCGTGGGAACAAGGGCCGGAGCTGATCGTCGGTGGTGAACTGGTGGATCAGGAACTGGTGACACTGATCCAGCGCTCCCGTCAGGCCGATCGCGATGACATCCGGACCAAGGATGCGATCTGCGGGTTGCTTGGTATCCGCACCACGGCACTCAAGGGCGACGGGTTTACCGCGTACCTGCCAGACATGGGCGTGTTTGCCTCGGTCATCGATCAGGTCACCGCGCAGCCATTGAGCGAAGTGTCCAGTGAATGGCTGTTTCACCTCTCCGGTGATGATGTCGCCGGGCAAGTGCTGGCGGCGGGTGCACACGTGGTCACCGAGCCGCCGCAGACTTACGCGTTCATTTCCCTGCGCGCGGCCTAGGATCCCTGCCGCCGCCCCCAGAACTCCCGCGCCAGCGAACGCAAATCCCCCGCCAGCCCCGCCACGTCCTGTGAGTTGAGCTGGCTCTGGCGCCCTTCATCCACCGTCAATTCACACGCGGTACGAATACTGACGATGTTGCGGTTGATGTCCTCGCTCACCGCGCTCTGCTCCTCGACTGCGGCAGCAATCTGCAGGCTCATCTCGGTGATCTGCTCGACCCGGCCGCTGATGCCATCCAATGCCCGCGCCGCACGCTGGGCCTGTTCAACACTGTTATCCACATGCTCGCTGCTCTGCTGCATCACCAGCACCGCATCCCGCGCACCGTTTTGCAGGGTGCTGATCATCCGCTGAATCTCGTTGGTCGACTGCTGAGTGCGCTGGGCCAGACCCCGCACCTCATCGGCCACCACCGCAAACCCACGCCCGGCATCCCCGGCCCGCGCCGCTTCGATCGCCGCGTTGAGCGCCAGCAGATTGGTCTGCTCGGCGATGCTGCGGATCACCTCCAGCACCCCGGAAATCTCGCTGCTGTGACCTTCGAGCTGATGAATCACCTCGGTCGCCCGCCCCAACTCCTCGGCCAGCCGCAACACCGCACTGCGACTCTCGCCGACCAGCAGATGCCCCTCACGGGTTTCCGTCCCCGCCATATCAGCCGCCACCGACGCCTGCTGCGCATGGCTGGCCACCTCGGCAACACTCGCCGCCATCTGATGAATCGCCGCCGCCACCTGATCGGTTTCCGCCTGCTGCGCCAGCGTACTGGTATGACTGCTGTGCAGATGATCCACCAGTTGCGCGGCATGCCCGGCCAGTCGTTGCGACGCATCACCGATCCGCCCGACCACCGCGCCAACCTGGGCTTCGAGCATCTGCAAGGCGAACTCGATCTGCCCGAACTGATCCCGCCGCCCGGTATAAATGCCCTGGCTCAACGGATTATCGGCAATCAGCCGGGCACGCTCGGTCAGTCGCTCCAGCGGCCGCAGCAACCAGCCCACGCCCAGCGCACACGCGCCACTGCCGGCCACCAGCGCAGCGGCTTCGATGCCCATGGACTCCGGCCGCAGCCAGGCTTCAATCCCCAGTACCACCACCAGCACCGAACTGGTCAACGCCATGATCCGCGCCCGCAACCCCAACACCAGCAGCCAACGCGACACCCGCTCCCCGCGCAACTGCGCGTAAGCCCGCTCTGCCGCAGCGACCTGCCGCGCATCCGGCCGGGTACGCACCGACTGAAACTCCACCGCCGCACCGTTCTGCGTGACCGGCGTGACATAGGCACTGACCCAATAGTGATCACCGTTCTTGCAACGATTCTTCACCAGCCCCATCCACGACCGCCCGCGCTTGAGCGTCTGCCACATATGGGCAAACGCCTGCGCCGGCATGTCCGGATGACGCAACAGGTTATGCGGCGTGCCCAGCAGCTCGTCACGGCTGTAACCGCTGATCTTGATGAAGTCGTCGTTGGCGTAGGTGATCGCGCTGGTCAGATCGGTGGTCGAGAGAATGTTCGCATCCGGCGCAACATCGACATTGCGCCCGGTCACCGGGAGATTGATCTTCATGGAAAGCGCGCTCGTTTTATTGGAAAGAGTCGGCAGGGCTGCTGACTCTAAGCGCACTAACTGGTTAAACGTTGATCTGGCTCAGGAACTGAGCACTTAGCCATCACTGTGATCGAAAATCACAGCGACGGCCGAGGCGGGAGTGAATCAGCGCTTGCCCATCGAACGGCGAGTGCCCGACGGAGCGACGCCCGGGATCTTGGCATGACGGTCACCGTCCTTGCCCTTGAACTGCGGCTGCTTGGCCGCTTTGGCAGCCGCAAGGTCACCTGGCTTGAACGGGAACTTGAAGGCCGGGATCTTGGCTTTGGTTTCGTTGGTTTCAGCATGCTCGGCCGTGACGTCGCTGATAGCGTCATCAACTGGCGGTTGGGTCGGGGAAGTCATAAAAGCTCCGCAAAGCAAAAAGTCGGGCCCGAACAGTGAGCCGCGAAGGCGCGCAGTATACCCGCGCGCCCAATATCGGCACCTGAAGATTTACACGGCACGCCGAACGGCCTACAGATAACTGATGGTGACAATGCCCTTGTCGCTCGAAGTCTTCAGCGCCTCATACGTGACGGACAACGGCAACGCCTCATGACTGCACGCATTGCGATAGGAATCGACATCAAGCGTCAGGCCAGGCTTGACCTCAACCTGCCGCGACGCCTTCGAACCCAACGCCCCGACACGCCCCACCTCACAACCGGAATCGACAATCCGCCCGCTGAACCGGATCTCACCGGAACTCGTCTGCGGCGCGGCAAAGACACAAAGCGGAAGCAAAACAAGCCCAGCCGATATCGCGATATTCAACTTCATGGCAAAGACACTCCCGAAAGACCCACCCCAATGGCGTCAGGGCCGTACACCGTGTATCCGCTGGTGGGGGCGGATCTTTAGAAGCGTAGATGGCGCGGGCCGGGAAAGATGAAAATCCAGAGATCGCCACCACCACCACCACCACCACCACCACCACCACCCTGCTCCTCACCACTCAACACGATGAGCGTTAGCTCAAGTACCGCTTTTGACGTACCGGCCCCTTCGGCAGGCTGAGTGGAGGGATTCATCCGGGGGTAGGCGCGTAGCGCCGTTTGGCGAAGCCAAACACATCGAGAGGAGGTGCAGCGAAGCAAACCGTAGGCGATGCCCCCGGATGAATCCCGGAACGAAGGAACGCCGAGCCACAGCGAGGCGCCGTACGCCGGGGCCCAGACCTTTGGTTACTTTGGGGCGTTTGCCAAAGTGACCCGCCGTAAGGGCGGAACCGCCAGCCGCAACACCCGCAGAAACGGATATTCACAAAGAACACCCAAAACCTGGCCGGCCCAAAGGCCGCCAAGCCAAAAGCCGAAACTGACAGCGCCGTCAGCTAGCCGTCACCCTCCTGACCCCCAAACAAGTTTATAAAGAACCAACCTGCCCAAACCCCGTCCCCCTGGCGCCCCACAAGCATGCAAATCCAGAAGAAAAAGGCCCTGCTCGCCACCCTGCTGATCGCCCTCGCAGCCGCTGGCCTGTGGTACGCGATAAAACCCGCACCGGCCAAACTCGCCGCCCCCACCGCCATCCCGGTCAGGGTCGTCGCCGTCAGCGAAAAAGACGTCCCCCGCTACACCAGCGGCATCGGCTCGGTCCTCTCGCTGCACAGCGTGGTGGTGCGACCGCAGATCGACGGCATCCTCACCAAGCTTCTGGTCAAAGAGGGTCAACTGGTCAAACAGGGCGACCTGCTCGCCACCATCGACGACCGCTCGATCCGCGCCAGCCTCGACCAGGCCCGGGCACAATTGGGCGAAAGCCAGGCGCAACTGCAAGTGGCGCTGGTCAACCTCAAGCGCTACAAACTGCTCAGCGTCGACGACGGTGTATCGAAGCAGACCTACGACCAGCAACAGGCACTGGTCAACCAGCTCAAAGCCACCGCCCAAGGCAACCAGGCGTCGATTGACGCAGCGCAGGTACAACTTTCCTACACCCAGATTCGCTCCCCGGTCACCGGCCGCGTCGGGATTCGCACGGTCGACGAAGGCAACTTCCTGCGCATGACCGATACTCAGGGTCTGTTCACCGTGACCCAGATCGACCCGATCGCCGTAGAGTTTTCCCTGCCGCAGCAAATGCTGCCGACCCTGCAAGGTTTGATCAGCGATCCGCAGCGCGCCCAGGTCAAGGCCTACATCGGCGCCGACACCGATGGCGAAACCGGCAACCTGCTCGGCGAAGGTCACCTGACCCTGATCGACAACCAGATCAACGCCAACACCGGCACCATCCGCGCCAAGGCCGAATTCGACAACCCCAATCAGAAGCTCTGGCCCGGCCTGCTGGTGACGGTAAAGATTCAGACGGCACTGGATAAAGATGCGCTGGTGGTCCCGCCCACTGTCGTACAACGGGGACTGGATCAACACTTTGTATACCGGGTCAACGGCGACAAGGTGGAAGCCGTTCAGGTGCAAATGGTTTACCAGGGCAGCGGTCAGGACATCATCAAGGGCGTGAAACCCGGCGACGTATTGGTCAGTGACGGCCAGTCACGGCTCAAACCCGGTTCGACCGTGCAGGTCATGAGCGAGCCGCCGCAAGTAGTGCAAGCGGAGCCCAAGCCATGAAGCAACACAAAGGTGTTTCGACCTGGTGCATTGATCACCCGGTGGCGACGATTCTGCTGACCATCGCGCTGGTGTTGGTCGGGGTGATTGCCTTCCCACGCCTGCCGATTGCCCCGTTGCCGGAAGCGGAATTTCCGACGATCCAGGTCTCCGCGCAACTGCCCGGCGCCAGCCCGGACACCATGGCCTCGTCCGTGGCCACGCCGCTGGAGGTGCAATTCAGCGCCATCCCCGGCATGACCCAGATGACCTCCAGCAGTGCGCTGGGCTCCAGCCTGCTGACCCTGCAATTCACCCTCGACAAGAGCATCGACACCGCCGCCCAGGAAGTGCAGGCCGCGATCAACACCGCCGCCGGCAAACTGCCGAAAGACATGCCGACCCTGCCGACCTGGAAGAAGGTCAACCCGGCCGACAGCCCGGTGCTGATCCTCAGCGTCAGTTCGACCCAGATGCCCGGTACCGAACTCAGTGACCTGGTGGAAACCCTGCTGTCGCGTCAGATCAGTCAGATCGACGGTGTAGGCCAGATCAACATTACCGGTCAGCAACGTCCGGCGATTCGTGTACAAGCCTCGGCGGACAAACTGGCCGCCATCGGCCTGACCCTCGCCGACATTCGTCTGGCGATCCAGCAGACCAGCCTCAACCTCGCCAAAGGTGCGCTGTACGGCGAGTCGAGCATTTCCACGCTGTCGACCAACGACCAGTTGTTCCACCCTGAGGAATACAGCCAGCTCATCGTTTCCTACAAGGATGGCGCCCCGGTTCACCTGAAAGATGTCGCCAAAGTCGTCAACGGTTCGGAAGATGCCTACGTGCAAGCGTGGGCCGGCGATCAACCGGGGGTGAACCTGGTGATCTCCCGCCAGCCGGGGGCCAACATCGTCGAGACGGTGGACCGCATTCAAGCCGCCCTGCCCGGCCTCGAAGCCATGCTGCCGGCCTCGGTGCAGGTCAAAGTGCTGATCGACCGCACCCAGACCATTCGTGCCTCCCTGCATGAAGTGGAAATCACCCTGCTGATCGCGATCCTGCTGGTGGTGGCGGTGATGGCGCTGTTCCTGCGCCAGTTGTCCGCGACGATGATTGTGTCGGCGGTGCTCGGCGTATCGCTGACCGCCAGTTTCGCCTTGATGTATTTACTCGGTTTCAGCCTGAACAACCTGACGCTGGTTGCGATTGTGGTGGCGGTCGGGTTTGTGGTCGACGATGCGATCGTGGTGGTGGAGAACATTCACCGTCACCTGGAAGCCGGCGACAGCATGCGCGAAGCAGCGGTCAAGGGCGCCGGCGAGATCGGATTCACCGTAGTCTCGATCAGTTTCTCGCTGGTGGCCGCGTTCATTCCGCTGCTGTTCATGGGCGGCGTGGTCGGGCGCCTGTTCAAGGAATTTGCCCTGACGGCGACCTCGACCATCATGATTTCCGTGGTGGTGTCGTTGACGTTGGCGCCAACCCTCGCCGCGCTGTTCATGCGCAAACCGGTGCATCACGCCCATGACAAACCGGGGTTCAGCGAGCGCCTGCTCGGCTGGTACGAAAAAGGCCTGCGCCGCGCCCTCGCCCACCAGAAACTGATGATCGCGGTGTTCGGTGTTTCTGTAGCGATGGCCATCGGTGGTTACATCTTTATCCCCAAAGGGTTCTTCCCGGTGCAGGACACCGGCTTCGTCCTCGGTACGACGGAAGCCGCCGCGGACATTTCCTACAGCGACATGGTGAAAAAACACCTGGCGATGGCCGAAATCGTCGCCGCCGACCCGGCCGTCCAGGCGTTTTCCCATTCGGTGGGTGTGTCCGGCAGCAACCAGACCATCGCCAACGGCCGCTTCTGGATTGCTCTGAAAAAACGCGGTGATCGCGACGTTTCGGCCAGCCAGTTCATCGACCGCATCCGTCCGCAACTGATGAAAGTCCCCGGCATCGTGCTTTACCTGCGCGCCGGCCAGGACATCAACCTCAGCTCCGGCCCGAGCCGTGCGCAGTATCAATATGTGCTCAAGAGCAACGACGGGCCGACCCTCGCCACCTGGACTCAGAAACTCACCGAAAAGCTGCGCAGCAACCCAGCGTTCCGTGATATTTCCAACGACCTGCAACTGGGCGGCAGCATCACCCACATCAGCATCGACCGCAGCGCCGCTGCGCGTTTCGGCCTGACGGCGAGTGATGTCGACGAGGCGCTGTACGACGCGTTCGGGCAACGGCAGATCAATGAGTTCCAGACCCAGGTCAACCAGTACAACGTGATTCTGGAGCTGGACACCAAACAGCGCGGCAAGGCCGAAAGCCTCAACTACTTCTACTTGCGCTCACCGCTGAGCGGGGAAATGGTGCCGCTGTCGGCGCTGGCCCGATTCGACGCACCGACCATCGGCCCATTGTCGATTGCCCACGACGGCATGTTCCCGGCCGCCAACCTGTCGTTCAACCTGGCGCCCGGCGTGGCATTGGGTGACGCGGTGATCCTGCTCAATCAGGCCAAGGCCGAGATCGGCATGCCGACCGCGATCAGCGGCAACTTCCAGGGCGCGGCCCAGGCATTCCAGAGTTCGCTGGCCAGCCAGCCGTGGCTGATTCTGGCGGCGCTGGTGGCGGTGTACATCATCCTTGGTGTGCTTTATGAAAGCTTCGTCCACCCGCTGACGATCATCTCGACCTTGCCGGCAGCGGGTCTGGGCGCGGTGATCATGCTGTGGATCTGCGGCCAGGACTTTTCGATCATGGCGCTGATCGGGCTGGTACTGCTGATCGGTATCGTGAAGAAGAACGGCATCCTGATGATCGACTTCGCCCTCGAGGCGCAGCGTCATCGCGGGCTGTCACCGCAGGACGCGATTTTCGAGGCGTGTATCACGCGGTTCCGGCCGATCATCATGACCACCCTCGCCGCCCTGCTCGGCGCGCTGCCGCTGATGCTCGGCTACGGCACCGGCGCCGAACTGCGCCAGCCGCTGGGGATCGCGGTCGTGGGCGGCCTGCTGGTCAGCCAGATGCTGACGCTGTTCACCACACCGGTCATATACTTGTGGCTTGAGCGGCTGTTCCACAAGCCCAAACCATCGCCCGTCGCGGCGCTGGCAACGACAGACTGAGGCGGGTCATGCGCGTTCTGATTATCGAAGACGAAGAGAAAACCGCGGACTATCTGCACCGCGGCCTGACGGAACAGGGTTACACCGTGGATCTGGCTCGCGACGGCATCGAGGGCCTGCACCTGGCGCTGGAAAGCGACTACGCGGTGATCGTCCTCGACGTGATGCTGCCGGGCCTCGACGGCTTCGGCGTACTGCGCGCGTTGCGTGCGCGCAAGCAGACGCCGGTGATCATGCTCACCGCCCGTGAACGTGTCGAAGACCGGATCCGTGGTTTGCGCGACGGTGCCGACGATTACCTCGGCAAACCGTTTTCCTTCCTCGAACTGGTGGCGCGCCTGCAAGCGCTGACCCGTCGCAGTGGCGGCCATGAACCGGTACAAGTGAGCATCGCCGACCTGTGGATAGATTTGATCAGCCGCAAGGCCACCCGCGCCGGCACGCGACTGGACCTGACCGCCAAGGAGTTTTCGCTGCTCAGCGTTTTGGCCCGGCGCCAGGGTGAGATCCTGTCGAAAACCGCGATTGCGGAAATGGTCTGGGACATCAATTTCGACAGCGACGCCAACGTCGTCGAAGTCGCGATCAAGCGTCTGCGGGCCAAGCTCGACGGGCCGTTCGACGAGAAACTGCTGCACACCATCCGTGGCATGGGGTATGTGCTGGAGAGCCGTGGTGTCCAGTAATTCGATTGCGCTGCGCCTGAGCGGAATGTTCACGCTGGTGGCGCTGCTGGTGTTTCTGTTGATCGGCGGCGCGCTGTATCAGCAGGTGGACAAGGGCTTGGGGTTGCTGCCGGAAGCCGAGCTGGACGCGCGTTATAGCGTGTTGGAGTCGGCACTCAACCGATTCGGCACTCCCGAACATTGGGTGAAGATCAACGCCAAACTGAACTTGCTCGGCGAAGAAGACAAACGCATCCGCTTCTGGGTGGTGAGCGGTGACCCGGGTTATGAATATGGCCAGCCGGACGCCATGATCCGCGCCTTTGCCCAAGGCCCCCTGGGCATGCGCGACCTGCAACTGCCCAACCATGATTACCCGCTGAAAGTGCTGCTGACCGAGTTGCCGGCCAAGGATCAACGCCCGCCACTGCGCTTCATGATCGGCATCGATACCGAGACCTTTCACCAGACCCAGCACAATCTTTTGATTGCCTTGATCGGCCTGGCGATTGTCGGCGTGCTGATGGCGTCGGCATTGGGTTATTGGGTAGCGCGGATCGGCCTCAAGCCACTGATCAAGCTGTCCCACGAGGCGCAGCGTCTGGCGCCGCCGCTGCGGGCCGGGCGCTTGCGTCTGTCGCCGCTGCCACCGGAGCTCGAACAGTTTGTCGACTCGTTCAACTCGACACTGGAGCGGGTTGAACAAGCCTACTCGCGGCTGGAATCGTTCAATGCCGACGTCGCCCATGAACTGCGCTCGCCGTTGACCAACCTGATCGGCCAGACTCAGGTTGCCCTCACTCGCGGGCGTTCTGCCGAACATTATTTCGAAGTGCTGCAATCCAACCTCGAAGAGCTGGAACGCCTGCGCTCGATCATCAACGACATGCTGTTTCTGGCCAGTGCCGACCAGGGCAGCAAGGCCACCAAACTGACCTCGACGTCACTCGCCGATGAAGTGGCGACCACCCTCGAATACCTCGACTTCATCCTCGAAGATGCACAGGTCGAAGTACGAGTGAGCGGCGACGCGCAGGTGCAGATCGAGATCGCTCATTTGCGCCGGGCGTTGATCAATCTGCTGAGCAACGCGGTGCAACACACCGCGCCCGGTCAGGTGATCGAAGTGCAGATCGAGGTCGAGGAACATCAGGTCAGCATCGGCGTCGCCAACCCCGGCTCACCGATTGCCAGCGAACATTTGCCGCGCTTGTTCGAACGCTTCTACCGGGTCGATGCGTCGCGCAGCAACAGCGGCAACAACCACGGCCTGGGGCTGGCGATCGTCAAGGCAATTGCGTTGATGCATGGTGGGGATGTGTTTGTGCGTAGTGATCGCGGAATGAACACTTTTGGCATTCACCTCCCGGTCTGAGGACCTGGATCGTTGCCATTCCCGCAACAGTCATTTATGAAAATCACGCTGTTTCCCAACGCCCGGCAACCTTATCTTTGCCCGCACCAAACAGCACTTGCCAAGCAAGAAGGTTTTCAAGATGTCCAACAGTATGGGTATTGCCAGCGCTTTCGTTTTGTCCTCATTGATCCTGTCGCCGATGGCGATGGCTGAAGAATCGCAGTCGTTCGTAGCGCAAAACGCCGCTCGCGCCCAGGCATTCGAGCAGTATCAGGCAGAAGTGATGGCCAAGGCCCAAGACGCCACGCAAGCCCATCAGGCCGCAACTTCCCAGGTTCAGGCAGCCGAGAAAGACAGCTGAGTCGCGCACTACGCAACGTTTCCCTCGACGCGGTTGTTTGGCTCTTCCCGTTCAACCGTCGTCCTTCCAGGCCGCTGACTTTCAGCGGCCTTTTTTCGTTGTGGTGTGCAAGCGGACAGGTTCGTCTCTTACAATTAGAAACATCCCGCACCTCAAGACATTGAAGTGTCAGTTGACCCAAGGAGCTTTACCGCACGTGCGTTACCCAGTTCGCTTCACCCCGCTGTTCATTGCAATTGCCGCAACGATTGCCCCCGCCGCCCACGCCGCCGAACCCGAGAAAGAAGGCTTCGTCGAAGGCTCGAGCCTCAACCTCAATGCCCGCAACTACTACATGAACCGTAACCGCCTGCAGCAGACGGACGACAACATCGAGTGGGGCCAGGGTTTCCTCGGCAAATTCCAGTCGGGCTACACCGAAGGCACGGTCGGTTTCGGCATTGATGCCCACGCCATGCTCGGTCTGAAACTCGACGGTGGTGGCGGTACGGACAACTCCAGCATCCTGCCGGTCAGCGACGGCAACGGCAAAGCGCCGGGCTCGTTCTCCACCGCGGGTGGCACGCTGAAAATGCGTGCGTTCGATACCGAACTGAAGGCCGGTGACCTGTTCCTCACCAACCCGGTGATCGCCGGCGGTGAAAGCCGCATGCTGCCGCAGACCTTCCGTGGCGTCAGCCTGACCAACCACAGCTTCGACGGCTGGATGATCGAAGGTGGCCAGGCCAGTTTCACCAAACCGTACAACCAGAGCGGTCACAAACGCATCGGCACCTCTTACGGCACGCTCGCCGAGCACGATGACAGCCAGCACCTGAACTGGGCCGGCGTGACCTGGAGCGGCGTCGAAGGCCTGACCAGCAGCCTTTATGCTTCCGAGCTGAAGGACATCTGGAACCAGTACTACTACGACCTCGACTACACCTGGGCGCTGAATGATCTGGTGACCCTCAACCCGGGCCTGCACTTCTATCACACGCAGGACACCGGCGACGCGTTGCTGGGCAACATCGACAACAACACCTACAGCCTGCATTTCACCGTCGGCATCGGCAGCCACAGCGTCACCGCCGCGTACCAGCGGGTCAACGGCAACACGCCGTTCGACTACATCAGCCAGGGCGACAGCATCTACCTCGACAACTCCCAGCAATACTCGGACTTCAACGGCCCGAACGAGCGCTCGTGGAAACTCAAGTACGCCTACGACTTCGCTGGTCTCGGCATGCCAGGCCTGACCTCGGCGGTGTCTTACTCGCGCGGCACACTGGACCTGACCAAGGTCGACCCGGACAGCAAAGGCTACGCCTCGTGGTACAGCGCCGAAGGTCGCAACGCCAAGCACTGGGAACGTGACATCGACCTCAAGTACGTGGTGCAGAGCGGCCAGGCCAAAGACCTGGCGGTACGTCTGCAATGGGCCACCAACCGTGGCGGCAACGGTTACGGCGCGCTGGATACGGACACAGATGAATACCGCGTGATCATCGACTACCCGATCAACGTCTTCTAAGATCGGCGCTACAGTAAGAAGGCCAGCCTTATGCGCTGGCCTTTTTCTTGCGTGTGCGGCAGCGACGTTTGTACAACTACGCTTAGAAGACTCTTCAACCGATAACCCAACCATGATCGCGAGCCGTACCCCACCCGTTGCGGGCAAGACCGGACGCCCCGAGTTGCTGTTGATCCTCGGCAGTCTGCTGAGCGTCATCGCGATTGTGTGCATCGTCACTTTTCTGCTGATTCGTGAGCACGCCAACGCTCAGGAATCGGCAACGCGCAGTGCCACCACCATCGCCCAACTCATCGATGCCGATGTGTTGCGCACCGTTGAGCTGTACGACCTGACCCTGCAAGGGCTGATCGCAGCGGCCCAGCGCGATGACCTGAAAAGCGTGTCACCGCAGATTCGTCACCTGGCGCTGTTCGACCGCTCGACGACGGCGCGCTTCAAGGGCGACATCCTGCTGCTCGACAAACATGGCGAGGTCATCGCCGACTCCTCGCGGGTCGAACCGCTGCCGGGCAATTTCGCCGACCGCGATTACTTTCTCGCCCACGCCTTCAACCGCGACACCGGCATGTACATCAGCCGCCCGTTCAAGCCACGTTGCGACTGCGACGACGCGAATCAGTGGCGTGTCAGTTTCAGCCGGCGCATCTCTTCGGACACCGGTGAATTCCTGGGTGTGGCAGTGGCGTCGATGAAGCTCGATTACTTCGACCAGTTGTTCAACAGCCTCGACATCGGCGTCGACAGCACGCTGAACATCATCAACAACGACGGCATCCTGCTGGCCCAGAAGCCCTATCTGCAAAGCGATTCGATCGGCAAGAGTTTTGCCGCCCGTCCCAATGTGGTGCGGATTCTGCGCGACCGCAGCGGCAATGGCAGTTTCAGCAGCATTTCGAGCATGGATCACCAGCAACGGCTTTACACCTACTCTCAGGTCGGCAACCTGCCGCTGACAGTCATCGTTGCGCTGTCGAGCGATGAAGTGTTCGGGGCGTGGAAGCGCACGGCGATTCTGATCAGCGGTGCCACCGGTGTGCTTTGCCTCGGCCTGTTATGGCTGACCTGGCTGCTGGCCCGGGAGCTGCGCCTGCGGCAACGGGCCGAACGAGAACTGGCGCAACTGGCGGCCACCGATGCCCTGACCGGCGTCGCCAACCGGCGGATGCTCGATCAGGCGCTGCGACACGAATGGTTTCGTGCCCAGCGCTCGGGCAAGGCGTTGTCGGTGCTGATGGTCGATGCCGATCACTTCAAGGCATTCAACGACCGGCATGGCCATCAGGCCGGGGATCAGGCACTGCGTGAACTGGCCAAAGTGATTAGCGCCAATGTGCGGCGCCCGGCGGATCTGGTGGCACGTTATGGCGGTGAAGAGTTCTCGGTGATCCTGGCCGAAACCGACAGCGTCGGCGCGCAACAGATTGCCGAACATGTACGGGCGGCGGTGGAACAGTTGCCGCGCCTGGAGGGGGATGAAGTGCCGATGACGGTGAGCATCGGTATCAGCACCTGGACGGCGGCGAGCGAGATCAGTCTGGAGCAACTGATGTTTGCGGCAGACAAGGCGCTGTATCAGGCCAAGGAAGGTGGCCGGAATCGAGTGGTGGTGGCGTCCTGAAAACAGGCATAAAAAAAGGCCACCCAAAGGTGGCCTTCAAAAAACTAGAGAGGTTTTTTACTTACACCGCCGCAACCGGGCGCATGTAAGAGATTGGTGCGGTGCTGGCGTCTTCAAACGTCACGACTTCCCAGGCATCTGTCTGCTCAATCAACTTGCGCAGCAGCTGGTTGTTCAGTGCGTGGCCGGACTTGAAGCCCTTGAACTCACCAATCAGGCTATTGCCCAGCAGGTACAGGTCGCCAATTGCATCGAGGATCTTGTGCTTCACGAATTCGTCTTCATAGCGAAGGCCGTCTTCGTTCAGTACGCCATCGGCATCGACCACGATCGCGTTTTCAACGCTGCCGCCGAGTGCGAGGTTGTGCTTGCGCAGGTACTCGATGTCACTCATGAAACCGAAAGTACGGGCGCGGCTGACTTCTTTTACGAACGAAGTGCTGGAAAAATCCACGCTTGCACTTTGGGTGCGGTCCCGGAAAACCGGGTGATCGAAATCGATCTCGAAGCTCACCTTGAACCCTTCGAAAGGGACGAAAGTGGCGCGCTTGTCGCCGTCTTCCACTGTCACTTCACGCAGGATGCGGATGAATTTCTTGGCGGCGTCCTGTTCTTCCAGGCCTGCCGATTGAATCAGGAATACGAAAGGTCCTGCGCTACCGTCCATGATCGGGACTTCGGACGCGGAGAGCTCGACGTAGGCGTTATCGATGCCCAGGCCAGCCATGGCCGAGAGCAAGTGCTCTACCGTGTCCACTTTGACGTCGCCGTTAATCAGCGTCGTCGACATAGTGGTTTCACCGACGTTTTCCGCGCGGGCAGGAATCTGCACCACAGGGTCGAGGTCAGCGCGACAAAACACAATGCCAGTGTCGACAGGCGCAGGCTTGAGGGTCAGGTAGACCTTCTCCCCGGAGTGCAGGCCTACACCTGTGGCACGGATAATATTTTTCAGTGTGCGTTGTTTAATCATGGCTTGGGCCGCTTCAGCGCAAATTGCGAACTGGTATCAACAAAGGCTGGCGATGATAGCAGACCATGCCTTTGCTGAACACCAATCACCTTCATAGCCCTGATACATTCCATCAATCAGCCTGACGACGCAGGAAAGCCGGGATGTCCAGGTAGTCCAGGTCATCTTGCGGATTCATCTTCGCGGCAGTCGCAGCACCGGCCTGAGCCTGGTTGCGCATGACGGTCGGACGGTCCAGATCACGGTAGTTCACCGCTGGCGCTTCCTGACGGGCGGGAGCCGGTTGTTGCACCTGAGCGGCAGCCATGGAGGTGTGAACGGTGTTGTCGATGACCTTCACAGGCTTCTCGATTTTCGCGCCCAGACCGGTGGCAACCACAGTTACGTGCAGCTCGTCGCGCATGTCCGGATCGATAACGGTACCGACCTTGACCATCGCGTGCTCGGAGGCGAAGGCTTCGATGATCGAACCCACGTCGGAGTACTCACCCAGGGACAGGTCAGGACCGGCAGTGATGTTCACCAGGATGCCGCGTGCGCCTTGCAGGTTCACGTCTTCCAGCAGCGGGTTGCGGATGGCCGCTTCGGTCGCTTCACGTGCACGGTTCGGACCGCTGGCGCAGCCAGTGCCCATCATCGCCATGCCCATTTCGCTCATCACGGTACGCACGTCGGCGAAGTCGACGTTGATCATGCCCGGACGCTTGATGATGTCGGAGATACCGCGAACGGCACCGGCCAGTACATCGTCAGCCTTGGCGAAAGCCGACAGCAGGCTTGCGTCTTTACCGAGGATGGTCAGCAGCTTCTCGTTGGGAATGGTGATCAACGAGTCGACGCTTTCGGAGAGCATGCGGATGCCTTCGTCGGCGATCTGCATACGCTTGCGGCCTTCGAACGGGAACGGACGCGTTACGACAGCAACGGTCAGGATGCCCATTTCCTTGGCCACTTCGGCGATGATCGGCGCAGCACCGGTACCGGTACCGCCGCCCATGCCAGTGGTGATGAACACCATGTTGGTGCCGGCCAGCACTTCAGCGATGCGCTCGCGATCTTCCAGCGCAGCCTGACGGCCGACTTCCGGGTTGGCGCCGGCGCCCAGGCCTTTGGTCACACCGGTGCCCAGTTGCAGAATGGTGCGCGCGCCGATGTTTTTCAGCGCTTGAGCATCGGTGTTGGCGCAGATGAACTCGACGCCTTCGATGTTGCTCTTGACCATGTGGTTGACAGCGTTGCCGCCGCCACCGCCAACACCGATAACTTTGATTACCGGGCTTGCGGGGATGTTGTCTACGAGTTCGAACATTTTCCCTCTCCTTACATTCTCTAGTTTTTTCGCCTACTGCATTTTGTTGCGGTGCTGCGGTAAAGCTTTAGAAGTTGCCTTGAACCCACTTCTTCAAACGGTCCAGCAACGGCGCCTGAGGCTCATCGTTGCTGTAGCTGTCGCGGCTGCCGATGCCCGAGAACGAGATCCCGTCGGACTGCTTTTGCAGGCCGTACATCAACAAGCCAACGCCAGTGGAATAAATCGGGTTGCGTACCACGTCATCCAGACCTTTCACGCCATGGGGCACGCCCAGGCGGACCGGCATGTGGAAGATTTCTTCGGCCAGTTCGGTGGCGCCTTCCATTTTCGACGTGCCGCCGGTCAGCACGATGCCGGCCGGGATCAGGTCTTCGTAGCCGCTGCGACGCAGCTCGGCCTGGATCAGGGTGAACAGCTCGTCGTAACGCGGCTCGACCACTTCGGCCAGGGCCTGACGGGACAGTTCGCGTGGTGGACGGTCGCCGACGCTCGGCACCTTGATGGTCTCGCCGGCACCGGCCAGCTTGGCCAGCGCGCAGGCGTAGCGGATCTTGATCTCTTCGGCGTACTGGGTCGGGGTGCGCAACGCCATGGCGATGTCGTTGGTCACCTGGTCACCGGCAATCGGGATCACGGCCGTGTGGCGGATGGCGCCTTCGGTGAAGATCGCGATGTCGGTGGTGCCGCCGCCGATGTCGACCAGGCACACACCCAGCTCTTTTTCGTCGTCGGTCAGTACCGAGTAGGCCGAGGCCAGCTGCTCGAGAATGATGTCGTCGATTTCCAGACCGCAGCGGCGCACGCATTTTTCAATGTTCTGTGCGGCGTTGACGGCGCAGGTGACCACATGGACCTTGGCTTCCAGACGCACGCCGGACATGCCCAGCGGCTCGCGCACGCCTTCCTGGTTATCGATCACGTAGTCCTGCGGCAAGGTGTGCAGCACCCGCTGGTCAGCCGGGATCGCCACAGCCTGGGCGGCGTCGAGTACTCGCTCCAGGTCAGCCGAGCTGACTTCGCGATCACGAATCGCCACGATGCCGTGGGAGTTCAGGCTGCGGATGTGATTGCCCGCCACGCCGACGAACGCCGAGTGAATGCGGCAGCCCGCCATCAGTTGGGCTTCTTCGATCGCGCGCTGGATCGATTGCACGGTGGACTCGATGTTCACCACCACGCCTTTCTTCAGGCCGCGGGACGGATGAGTGCCGATCCCGACGATTTCCAGCGAGCCGTCGTCCGCAACCTCGCCGACCAGCGCCACCACCTTGGAGGTGCCGATATCGAGACCGACGATCATTTTGCCGCTTTGCACGTTTGCCATGGGTCCTGCCTCTTCTTAATTCTTTGCGACAGCGGGTTGGGCTGTCGTCGGCGCTACTGGTTCCCGCCAGCCAACAGCGAGGCCGTTGGCATAGCGCAGATCGATGCGCGCAATGTTCGTAATCTGGTCTTTAAGCGTCTTGTCATAGATGGCAATGAAGCGGCGCATCTTTTCCACCAGGTTGCCGCGTCCCAGCAGCAACTCGATGCCGGGGCCGGAACTGCCGGCACCGGTAGTCAGGAACCAGCTGCCACGTTCACGCAGCTCAAGGCGCGCAATCGAGAAGCCCATTGGCCTGAGCATCTGGCTCAGCACCTGATACTGCTGCATCACTTGCTGCTGGGCCCGCTGCGGGCCGAACAGCTGTGGCAAGTGTTCGTAGTTCGCCAGTTCCTTGGGCGTGAACGCCTGGCCCTGGTTGTTGAGCAGCGACTCATCGCCCCAACGGGCCACAGGCAGTTGCTCTTCGAGGCGGATCACCACCTGGTCCGGCCACACCCGACGGACTTCGGCGTGAGCGATCCACGGCATCTGCTCCAGCTCGGTGCGCATGCTCGCCAGGTCGATGGTGAAGAAGCTCGACGCCACGTACGGGGCGATTCGCTGCTGCACCGCTTGCTGGCTGATATAGCTCAGGTCGCCCTGCACCGCGATCTTGGTGATCGGCCGGTCGGCGTACGGCAACAACCGCTGCGCGCCTTCGTAGGTGCCGAACCCGAGCACCACCAGCAACACCGGCCAGAACAGGCTTTTCAGGAAACCGAAATTGGCTTTGGGCAGGCGCGCGGACATCGGCTCTTTGGCCACCATTCGGCTGGCACCCCGCGGCACCGGCTTGCGGCCGGGAGCGGGTGGCTGATGTCTGAGCTGTGCGCCTTGCATGGTCTTAACCTCGCGCCTCTTTCTTGCCATCGGCATCGACACTGGCGGCCAGAATGGCCAGGACCAGTTGCTGGAAATCCAGACCGGCCGCTTTCGCCGCCATCGGTACCAGGCTGTGATCGGTCATGCCGGGAGCGGTGTTGACTTCCAGGAACCAGAATTTTCCGTCGGCGTCCTGCATCACGTCCGCCCGACCCCAACCACCAATGCCCAGCGCCTCGCAGGCTTGCGCCGTGAGGTCCATGAGTTCTTTTTCCTTGGCGGCATCCAGCCCGCACGGAATCCGATACTGGGTATCGTTGGCGATGTACTTGGCGTCGTAGTCGTAGAACGTGTGTGGCGTACCCAGGGCGATAGGAGGCAACACCTGGTCACGCAGGGTGGCGATGGTGAACTCCGGACCGTGGATCCATTGCTCGACCAACACTTGCGAATCGTAGGTACTGGCCGCTTTCCATGCGTCGATCAACTCGGACGCAGAACTCACTTTGGCCATCCCGATACTTGAACCTTCATGCGCCGGTTTGACGATCAAAGGGAAGCCCAGTTCCGTCGCTGCCGAAATACAATCGGCCTCGCTGCGCAGCACGGCGTGACGCGGCGTCGGAATCCCCAACGTGTGCCAGACCTGCTTGGTGCGCAGTTTGTCCATCGCCAGCGCGGAAGCCAGGATGCCGCTGCCGGTGTACGGAATGCCGGCCACTTCGAGCAGGCCCTGCATGCTGCCGTCTTCACCGCCACGACCGTGGAGGATGATGAACGCGCGGTCGATTTTTTCGCTCAGCAAGCGCTGCAGAATGTCAGCGCCGACGTCGATCCCGAACGCGTCCACACCAGCGCTTTGCAGCGCAGTGAGCACAGCGTTGCCGGACTTCAGCGAGACTTCACGCTCGGCACTCAAGCCACCGAACAGCACGGCAACGCGGCCGAAGTCTTTCGGGGCAATGGTGGAGAACAGATTGGCGTAGGCAGCAGTCATTTCAACTTCCCCTCGACCGGCGCCGCCACGGCACCGGCGAACAACTCGCTTTTCAACAGTTTCGGTGCGAGGCCGCCGATGTCACCGGCGCCCTGGCACAGCAGAATGTCGCCGGCACGCAGCAGCGGCTTGACCAGCGGCGCCAGATCGACACCGCGCTCGATGTAGATCGGGTCCAACTGACCGCGCTGACGGATGCTGTTGCACAGTTTGCGGCTGTCAGCCCCCGGAATCGGCTCTTCGCCGGCCGGATAGACTTCCATCAGCAGCAGCACGTTGGCGTCGGCCAGTACATTGACGAAGTCGTCGTACAGGTCACGGGTGCGGCTATAGCGGTGCGGCTGGTAGACCATCACCAGGCGGCGCTCTGGCCAGCCACCGCGCACAGCCTTGATCACGGCCGCGACTTCGGTCGGGTGGTGACCGTAGTCATCGACCAGCATCACGTTGCCGCCGTCCACCGGCAGTTCGCCGTAGACCTGGAAGCGACGACCGACACCCTGGAACCCGGACAGGCCCTGGACGATGGCTTCATCGCTGACGCCCTCGTCGGTGGCGATGCAGATGGTCGCCAGGGAATTGAGTACGTTGTGGTTGCCCGGCATGTTCACGGACACATCCAGCGGCTCGCGATCAGGGCGCAGCACGGTGAAGAAGGTCTGCATGCCTTGCTGGCGCACATTGATGGCGCGCACGTCAGCGTCTTCGCTGAAGCCGTAGGTCACGGTCGGACGTTTCACCTGCGGCAGGATTTCACGCACCACCGGGTCGTCCAGGCACATCACCGCCAGACCGTAGAACGGCAGGTTGTGCAGGAACTCGACGAAGGTTTTCTTCAACTTGTTGAAGTCACCGTCGTAGGTCGCCATGTGGTCGGCGTCGATGTTGGTCACCACGGCCACCAGCGGTTGCAGGTGCAGGAAGCTGGCGTCGCTCTCGTCGGCCTCGGCGATCAGGTAGCGGCTGGTGCCGAGCTGGGCATTGGTGCCCGCAGCATTCAGACGGCCACCGATGACGAACGTCGGGTCCAGGCCACCGGCCGCAAACACCGAAGCGATCAGGCTGGTGGTGGTGGTTTTGCCGTGCGTACCGGCGACGGCGATGCCATGGCGGTAGCGCATCAGCTCGGCGAGCATCTCGGCACGTGGCACCACCGGAATACGACGCTCAAGGGCGGTCGCTACTTCCGGGTTGGAGGTGTTCACGGCGCTCGACACCACCAGCACATCGGCGGCAGCGGCGTTCTCGGCACGGTGACCGATGAAGATCTGCGCACCGAAGGATTCCAGACGCTCAGTGACCGGCGAAGCCTTGAGGTCGGAGCCGGACACGGCGTAACCCAGGTTCAGCAGCACTTCGGCAATGCCACACATGCCCACGCCGCCGATGCCGACGAAGTGGATGCGACGGATGCGGCGCATTTCCGGTTGCGGCATGGCTTTCTGATTCTCAACCATGGGCCACCTCCAGACAGGTATCGACCACGCTGCGGGTGGCTTCGGGTTTTGCCAGACGGCGGGCCGCTTGGGCCATTTCTTCGAGTCGTTGCGGTTGCATCAAGACCTCTGTCAGGCGCGCGGCAAGGTCCGCGGCACCAGTCGTTCTTTGCGGCATCAGGAAGGCAGCGCCTTCGCGGGCCAAATAATCGGCGTTGCGGGTCTGGTGATCGTCGATCGCGTGGGGCAAGGGCACCAGCATCGAAGGCAGACCGGCGGCAGCCAGCTCACTGACGGTCAATGCGCCTGCGCGGCACACCACCAGATCAGCCCAGCCATAGGCCTGGGCCATGTCCTTGATGAAGGGCTGCACCTGCGCGTCCACGCCGGCGGCGCGGTAGCGCTCTGCAGTCACTTCATCGTGATTTTTGCCGGCCTGATGAAACACTTCCGGGCGCAAGTCGGAGGCGACTTGTGCCAGGGCTTCAGGCAGCAACTTGTTCAACGGTTCTGCGCCCAGGCTTCCGCCCAGGATCAGCAAACGCGCCTTGCGTCCGGCCAGTGCCGCACGCGGTGTTTCGAGGAACAGCTCGCTGCGCACCGGGTTACCGGTGGTACGGCGGCTGTCCGACAGGGTAAAGGTGTCGGGGAAGGCTTCACACACCCGGGCGGCGAACGGCACCAGCAACCGATTGGCGGTGCCGGCCACGGCGTTCTGCTCGTGAACGATCACCGGTACGCCGGCCAGTTTCGCGGCGATACCACCAGGGCCGGTCACGTAACCACCGAAGCCGACCACACACACCGGACGCAGCCGGCGAATGATCGCCCGCGCCTGCCACACCGACTTCAGCAGCATGAACGGCGCCTTGAGCAGCGACAGCTTGCCCTTGCCGCGCAGACCGCTGGCGTTGATGCGATGCAATTCGAGGCCGGCGGCCGGCACCAGATCGTTCTCGATCCCGCGTGGCGTGCCGAGCCAGTGCACGGTGTAGCCGCGCGCCTGGAATTCACGGGCACAGGACAGTGCCGGGAACACGTGGCCACCGGTACCGCCGGCCATGATCAATACGTTAGCGCCCATGATTCGGCTCCTCCGCGAAGTCGCTCTCATGGAATTCCATCTCTTCACTGCCCAGGTGGGTCCGACTCTCCCACTCGATCCTCAGCAACAAGCCAAGGCAGGCGCAGCAGATCACCAGGGAACTGCCGCCATAACTGAGAAACGGCAAGGTCAGGCCCTTGGTCGGCAGCAGGCCGACGTTCACGCCGATGTTGATCAGGAACTGACCGATCCACAGGAACGACAGACCGTAGGCAACATAAGCGGCAAAAAACTGTTTGGCTTTCTCGGCCCACAGACCGATGTACATGCCGCGAATACACACGAACACGAACAGCGCGACGGTGCACAGCGAACCCACCGCGCCCAGCTCTTCAGCCAGTACCGAGAACACGAAGTCGGTGTGGGCTTCCGGCAGGTAGAACTGCTTCTGCACGCTGTTGCCCAGACCAACGCCCAGCCACTCGCCGCGACCGAACGCGATCAAGGCCTGGGACAATTGATAACCGGCACCGAACTGGTCGGCCCACGGGTCGGCGAAGTTGGTCAGACGCGCCATCCGGTACGGTTGCATCTGAATCAGCAACACCACCGCCGCCACCGCCAGCACCACCATCAGCGAGAACCGGAACAACCCGACCCCACCGAGGAACAGCATCGCCGCCGCTGCGCCCATCATTACGACGGTGGCACCGAAGTCCGGCTCCATCAGCAACAGGCCGGCCATTGGCAGCAGCACGATGAACGGCTTGAAGAAGCCCATCCAGCTCTCGCGCACTTCCTTCTGGCGACGCACCAGATAACCGGCGAGGTAAATCACCACGAACACCTTGGCGATCTCGGACGGCTGAACGTTGAAGAAGCTGAAACCGATCCAGCGCATCGAACCGTTAACCTCACGGCCGATCCCCGGGACGATCACCATCACCAACAGACCGAACGCACCAATCAGCATCAGCCAGCCCAGCCGCTGCCAGGTGGCGATCGGAATCATCATGGTGACGATGCACGCGCCCAGTCCCAGCACCACGTAGATCAGGTGACGGGTCATGTAATAAAGAGCACTGCCCGACTGCACCGCACCGACTTCGGTCGATGCCGAAGCGATCATGATCAGGCCCAGGCCAAGCAGCGCCAGGCAACCGGCGAGCATCGGGAAATCGAGATCGATCCCGCGCCCGGTGATGATCGGCGACGGATACGGCTTGATGATGTTTCTCAGGCTCATGCCAGTTCCTCCACGGCGCGGACGAACTGGTGACCACGGTCTTCGTAATTCTTGAACATGTCGAAACTGGCGCAGGCCGGCGACAGCAGCACCACGTCACCCGGCTGGGCGGCGGCGCGGCATTGTTCGACCGCGTCGACCAACGAAGTGGCGCGGATCAGCGGCACGGCGTCGCCGATGGCCTCGCCGATCTTGTCGGAGTCGCGGCCCATCAGGATCACGGCGCGGCAATGAGCGGCTACCGGGTCACGCAGGTCCTTGAACTCTGCACCCTTGCCATCGCCACCGGCGATCAGCACGACCTTGCCTTCGATGTCCGCACCCAGGCCTTCGATGGCAGCCAGTGCGGCGCCGACGTTGGTGGCTTTGGAATCGTTGTAGTAACCGACGCCGTCCAGGTCACGCACCCACTGGCAGCGATGCTCGAGGCCGGCGAAGTTGCGCAGAGCCGCGAGCATGGCGTCGAACGGCAGCCCGACCGCGTGGCCGAGCGCCAGCGCCGCGAGGGCGTTGGACTGGTTGTGGGCGCCGCGAATCTTCAGTTCACGCACCGGCATCAGGTTCTGGAACTCGAAGGCCAGGTATTTCTCGCCATTCTCTTCGCGCAGACCGAACGCCTTGAAATCGGGTTTGGTCAGGCCGAAGGTCCAGCACGGCTGGCCCTCGCCCATCAGCGGACGGGTCAGAGCGTCCTGACGGTTGACCACGAACTGCTTGGCGCCACGGAAGATCCGGTGCTTGGCCAGGTGATAGGCCGGCAGACCGCTGTAACGGTCCATGTGGTCTTCGCTGATGTTGAGCACGGTCGCCACTTCGGCGTTGAGCTGGTCAGTGGTTTCCAGCTGGAAGCTCGACAGCTCCATCACGTACAGCTCGACGTCATCGCTGAGCAGGTCCAGCGCCGGCGTACCGAGGTTGCCGCCCACTGCCACACGTTTGCCGGCCGCAGCCGCCATCTCGCCGACCAGGGTGGTGACGGTGCTTTTCGCGTTGGAACCGCTGATGGCCACGATCGGCGCCTTCGCGTTACGCGCGAACAGCTCGATGTCGCCGGACAACTTCACGCCACGGGCCGCGGCGGCTTGCAGGGCCGGGGTCGCCAGCGCCAGACCGGGGCTCACGTAGAGCTCGTCGGCACGGCACAGGAACTCGACGTCCAGCTCGCCACAACGCACTTCCACGTGCGGATAGTCACGCTGGAGCGTGGCCAGTTCCGGTGGATTTTCCCGCGTGTCGGCCACAGCAAACGCCACGCCCCGGTTCGCCAGGAAGCGAACCAGGGACATGCCGCTCTTGCCGAGGCCGACAACGATGCGGAAGTGGTCAGAAGCGATCAGAGACACTCGTTCTACCTCAGCTTCAGGGTGGCAAGGCCGATCAGCACGAGAATCACGGTGATGATCCAGAAACGGACGATCACACGCGGCTCGGGCCAGCCCTTGAGTTCAAAGTGGTGGTGTATCGGAGCCATGCGGAACACACGGCGACCGGTCAGCTTAAAGGAGGCAACCTGAATCACGACTGACAGGGTTTCCATCACGAACACGCCGCCCATGATGAACAGGACGATTTCCTGACGGACGATCACCGCGATGGTGCCCAGAGCGGCGCCCAGCGCCAGTGCGCCGACGTCGCCCATGAAGACTTGCGCCGGATAGGTGTTGAACCACAGGAAGCCCAGGCCGGCACCGATCAGCGCGCCGCAGAACACGATCAGTTCGCCTGCGCCCGGTACGTACGGGATCAGCAGGTATTCAGCGAATTTCACGTTACCCGACAGGTAGCAGAAGATGCCCAGGCCGCCGCCGACCATCACTGTCGGCATGATCGCCAGACCGTCGAGACCGTCGGTCAGGTTGACCGCGTTGCTCGAACCGACGATCACGAAGTAAGTCAGCACGATGAAACCGGCGCCCAGCGGAATGCTGTAGTCCTTGAGCATCGGCAGGATCAGGGTGGTTTCCACCGGAGTGGCGGCAGTCATATAAAGGAAGATCGCCGCGCCGAGGCCGAACACCGACTGCCAGAAATACTTCCAGCGACTCGGCAGGCCACGGGAGTTCTTCTCGATCACCTTGCGGTAGTCGTCGACCCAGCCGATGGCGCCGAACAGCAGGGTCACCAGCAGAACGGTCCAGACATAACGATTGCTCAGGTCAGCCCACAGCAACGTGCTGACGCCGATCGAAGACAGAATCAGCGCGCCACCCATGGTCGGCGTACCGGATTTGGACAGGTGCGATTGCGGACCGTCGTTACGAACGGACTGCCCGATCTGACGGTTCTGCAGGGTGCGGATCATCCACGGGCCATAGCACAGCGACAGGACCAGCGCGGTCAGCACACCGAGGATCCCGCGCAGGGTCAGGTACTGGAAGACCGCGAAGCCTTTGTAGAACTGTTGCAGATACTCCGCTAGCAGCAGCAGCATTAATGTTTCTCCAGACTGGACCCGCACAGGGCCGCAACGATGTTTTCCATCGCTGCGCTGCGCGAACCCTTGATCAAAATGGTGGTGTTTTTGTCCTGCTCGGCGCCGAGGGCCTGGATCAGTTCGGCCTGTGTGCCGAAGTGATGCGCCTCGTTACCGAATGCGTTCACGGCGTGGACCATGTTCGGCCCGACGGCGTAAAGCGCGGAAACCTTGCCCCGGGCGTATTCGCCCACGTCGCGGTGCCCCTGCTCCGCCCAGTCGCCCAACTCGCCGATATCCCCGAGCACCAGAACGGTGCGGCCGGAAAAGCCGGCGAGTATATCAACGGCCGCACACATGGAGGTGGGGTTCGCGTTGTAAGTGTCATCAATCACGCGCATGCCGTTTTTCGCCAGTTGCGCGACGGTGCGACCCTTGACCGGTTGTACCGCGCCAAGCCCGGTGGCGATGCCGAACAGCGACACGCCCAGGGCGTGAGCGGCAGCGGCAGCGGCCAGGGCATTGGCGACGTTATGGGTGCCGAGCAGGTTCAGTTGAACCCGTTCCACACCTTCAGGACTGTGCAGGTTGAACGCTGGGCAGCCACGGGCGTCGGTGGCCAGATCGCTGGCGTGGAAATCTGCCTGAGTGTTGCTCAGGGCAAAGGTCAGCACCTTGCGACCGGCAGCGCGGGTCTTCCAGATACCGAACGCCTTGTCATCGAGATTCAGCACGGCGACGCCATCGGCCGCCAGCCCTTCGATGATTTCGCCTTTGGCTTCGACGATTTTCTCCGGCCCGCCGAACTCACCGACGTGAGCGGTGCCGGCGTTGTTGAGGATCGCTACGTGCGGCTTGGTCAGCCCGACGGTGTAGGCGATTTCACCCAGACGCGAAGCACCCAGTTCGATCACTGCCGCGCTGTGTTCCGGGGCAAGTTCGAGCAGGGTCAGCGGCACGCCGAGGTCGTTGTTCAGGTTGCCACGGGTCGCGTGCACCGAACCGCGCGTGCGCAGGATGCTCGCGAGCATTTCCTTGACCGTGGTCTTGCCGCTGGAGCCGGTGACGGCGGCAACCGGCTTGGTGAACGCGGCACGGTTCAAGGCCCCTAGCTGACCGAGGGCCTGACGGGTGTCCTTGACCAGCAATTGCGGCAGCGTGCTGTCGGCGACTTCGCGCTCGACCAGCGCCGCGACCGCGCCTTTTGCAGCGACGTCGTTCAAATAGTCATGACCGTCGAAACGCGGGCCGGTCAGCGCAATAAACAGTTGGCCAGCCTTGATGGCGCGGCTGTCGATGCTCACGCCGTCAAAACTGGCGTCTGCACTGATCAGCCGTGCGTCGAGTGCATTGGTCAGTTCGCTGAGTTTCAGGGCCTTAAGCATGGGCCACCTCCCACGCGGTCAGGGCGTGATCCGCCTCGACCAGATCAGAGAATGCGTGGCGCTCGCCGTTGATTTCCTGATAGTCCTCGTGACCTTTGCCGGCCAGGACCACCACGTCATCCGCCGAGGCGCTGGCGATCAATTGCGCGATGGCCTGGCCACGGCCGGCCACGAATGTCACGTTATCCACAGCCGTGAAACCGGCGCGGATGTCATCGAAAATCACCGCCGGATCCTCGGTGCGTGGATTGTCATCGGTGACCAGCACGCGGTCGGCCAGACGCTCGACCACTTCGGCCATCAACGGACGCTTGCCGCGATCGCGATCACCGCCGCAGCCGAACAGGCACAGCAACTGGCCTTTGACGTGCGGACGCAACGCAGTCAGAACTTTTTCCAGCGCATCCGGGGTGTGGGCGTAATCGACCACCACCAGCGGCTGGGTGCCACCGCCGAGACGCTGCATGCGTCCGGCCGGGCCTTCGAGTTTCGGCAGCACCTTGAGAATTTCGTCGAGGGCGTAGTCCAGACCGAGCAAGGCGCCAACCGCAGCCAGTACGTTGCTCAAGTTGAAACGGCCCAGCAATGTGCTGCGCAGATGATGTTCGCCCTGCGGCGTGACCAGCGTGGCGCGCACGCCATGGTCGTCGAACTGCGCTTCGCGGACATACAGATAGGCACTGCTGTCGAGCAAGCTATATGTAATCAAACGCGAATCACGCTTTTCAGCGGCCAGTTGCCGGCCGAAATCGTCGTCCAGATTGACCACGCGGCACTTCAGGTCATTCCAGGCAAACAGCTTGGCCTTCGCTTCGGCGTAGGCCTCCATGGTGCCGTGGTAATCGAGGTGATCGCGGGACAGGTTGGTCATCACCGCCACGTCAAACGCCAGTGCAGTGACCCGGCCCTGATCCAGACCGTGGGACGAAACTTCCATGGCCACGGCTTTGGCGCCGGCCTTTTTCAGGTCGCCCAGGGTCGCTTGCATGGCGATCGGGTTCGGCGTGGTGTGCAGGCCGCTTTGCAGCGAGCCGTAGAAACCGGAGCCCAGGGTGCCGACGATGCCGCAGTGCTGACCCAGCAGGTCCAGCGCCTGGGCAACAAGCTGAGTCACGCTGGTCTTGCCGTTGGTGCCGGTCACGCCCACCAGGTTCAGGTGATGACTTGGCTCACCGTAAAAACGACCGGCGATATCTGACAGCTGCGCTGCCAGGCCTTTGACCGGAATCAGCGGCACGTCAGTGATCGGCAGCACGGTGGCGCCTTCCACTTCGTAAGCCACGGCGGCAGCGCCACGAGTGAGCGCGTCAGCAATATGCGCACGACCGTCGAACTTGCCGCCCGGCACCGCGAGGAACAGGTCGCCCGCGCGCACGTTGCGGCTGTCGAGTGCCAGTTCACGGATCAACAGATCGTGGCCGGCGTGGGGGAAAATCTTGTTCAGACTAAGAGACATCAGCCGCGCCCTCCATTGGCTTTCAGCGGAACGGCCGGGGTGGCGTTGGCCTGTTGTGTTGTCGGCAGGTTGTCCGGGGTCACGTTCATCAGACGCAGGGTGCCGGACATCACACGGCTGAACACCGGCGCCGAAACCAGACCACCGAAGTAACCGGCCTTGCTCGGTTCATCGATCACCACGACGATGGCGTAACGCGGATCGCTCATCGGGCCGAAACCGGCGAACAGCGAGCGGTACGAGTTTTCGGCGTAACCCTTGGTGCCCACCGACGTCTTGCGCGCAGTACCCGACTTGCCCGCCACGTGATACGCCGGCACCTGCGCACGGAACACACCGCGCGGGGCCTCGATCACCTGTTGCAGCATGCCTTGCATGGTTTTCGCGACGGCTTCCGGCAGCACCTGAGTGGTCTGTGGCGCCTTGTCGGTTTTGATCAGGGTCAGCGGCGCGAGGCGACCGTTGTTGGCCAGCGCCGAGAACGCGTGCACCAGCTGAATCGCGGTCACCGAAATACCGTAGCCGTAGGACAGCGTTGCGGTTTCGGCTTTACGCCACTCGCGGTAATTCGGCAGGTTACCGACACGTTCGCCCGGGAAGCCGAGGCCGGTGTCCTGGCCGAGGCCGACTTTCTGCGCGAGACGGAAAATGGTTTCGCCGCCGATATCGAACGCGACCTTACTCATGCCGACGTTACTGGAATTGATCAGAATGCCGGTCAGGTCGAGTACCGGACCTTCGGTCTTCGATACGTCCTTGATCGTGTATTTGCCGATCTGCAGGGAGCCCGGATACACCTCGACGGTGTCGCTCGGTTTCCAGCGGCCGGTTTCGATCGCGGCGCTCATCGAGATCGCTTTCATGGTCGAACCCGGTTCGAACACGTCGATCATCGCGCGGTTACGCATCATCGCCGGTTGCAGGTTGCGACGGTTGTTCGGGTTGTAGGTCGGCTGGTTGACCATGGCGAGGATCTCGCCGGTCTTCACGTCCATGATCACCAGGCTGCCAGCCTTGGCGCCGTTCTCGATGATCGCGTTACGCAGCTCGCGGTTGGCCAGGTATTGCAGACGCAGGTCAATGGACAACGCCAAGGGCTTGCCGGCCTTGGCGTTTTTGGTGACCTGGACATCCTTGATCAGCCGTCCGCGCCGATCCTTGATGACTTGCCGCTTGCCGGGCACGCCGGCCAGCCATTCATCGTAGGCCAGTTCGACGCCTTCACGACCGTGGTCATCGATGTCGGTGAACCCGACCATGTGCGCGGTGACTTCACCGGCCGGGTAGAACCGGCGGAATTCTTCGATGCCGTAGACGCCCGGTACTTTCAGGTCGAGCACGGCCTGGCCCTGCTCGGGGGTCAGCCCGCGCACCAGATAAATGAATTCTTTGTTGGCCTGGGCTTCGAGGCGTTCGGCCAGGGCTTTCGGATCCTGCCCCAGCGCCGCTGCCAGTGCCGGCCACTTCTCTTTGGCCGTCTGCATTTCCTTGGCGTTGGCCCACAGTGTGGTCACCGGGGTACTCACGGCCAGAGGCTCGCCGTTGCGGTCGGTGATCAGGCCACGGTGTGCCGGAATCGGGATATGACGAACGCTGCGCGCATCGCCCTGCCCCTTGAGGAAGTCACGGTCGACCACTTGCAGGTCAATGATGCGCCAGCAGATCGCGGCCACCATCACGCCGAGCAGACCTACCAACAGACGGAAGCGCCACGGGAAGAGAGCCCCTTCGAGTTTCATCATGGCGCCACCATCTTCACGTCAGCTGCGCCTGGGATGTGCATCTTCAGTTGTTCGGTGGCCAGCACTTCGATCCGGCTGTGGGCGGTCCAGGTGCTTTGCTCCAGGATCAGGCGCCCCCACTCGGCCTGCGCCTTGTCGCGCACGCTCAGTTCGTTGTACAGGGTGTTGAGCAACTGCCGGTTCCAGTGGGCGCTGTAAGACACGCCGATGGCCGACACGAGCACGCCGATGAACAGCAGCAGCATGAAAAAGCTGCCGCCAGGCAGTGGCTTGGCGAAAAGCTTGCTCACCGCAGCTTCTCCGCGACACGCATGACGGCGCTACGGGAACGTGGGTTGGCTTTGAGTTCGGCGTCGGAGGCCGTCTGCGCTTTGCCATGGACTTTGATTTTCGGTTCGAACGCGACGTGGCGAACCGGCAGGTTGCGCGGCAGGTTGTCGGCTTCGCCTTTCACCAGCTTGCGCATGAACAGTTTGACGATGCGGTCTTCCAGCGAGTGGAAGCTGATCACGACCAGACGACCGCCCACTTCCAGGCATTCGAGTGCGGCTTCAAGGCCCGCTTCCAGATCGCCCAGCTCGTTGTTGACGTGAATGCGCAGCCCCTGGAATGCACGGGTTGCCGGGTTCTTGCCCTTTTCCCACGCCGGGTTGGCGACTTTCAGGACTTCGGCCAGATCGGCGGTACGCTCGAACGGCGTGATGTCACGACGTTCGGCCACGGCGCGAGCCATGCGACCGGAGAAACGCTCTTCGCCATATTCCTTGAACACCCGGGCGATTTCTTCCACAGGCGCGGTATTGACGAACTCGGCCGCGCTGATGCCACGGGACGGATCCATGCGCATGTCCAGCGGGCCATCATTGAGGAAACTGAAGCCGCGTTCGGCATCATCGAGCTGCGGCGAAGACACGCCGAGGTCGAGCAGAATGCCGCTGACCTTGCCGTCCAGACCACGCTCGGCAACCACCGAACCGAGCTCGGCAAAGCTGCGCTGCACAACGACAAAGCGGCCGTCTTCGGCCGCTAGCGTTTGCCCGGTGGCAATCGCTTGAGGATCCTTGTCGAATCCGATGAGCCGGCCGTCGGGACCGAGCTTGCTGAGGATCAACCGGCTGTGCCCGCCGCGCCCGAACGTGCCGTCCAGATAGCAGCCATCAGGACGTACGGCGAGAGCCTCGACGGCTTCGTCAAGCAGTACGGTGATGTGGTTAAAGCCGCTATCAATAGTCACAGGATCAAATCACGCAGTTCGTCAGGCATGGCGCCCGGTTGTTGTATGGCAGCCAGGTCAGCGGCAGAAACCGCGTTCCAGGCATCTTCGTCCCACAATTGGAACTTGTTCAGTTGGCCAACCAGCATCGCGCGCTTGTCCAGCTTTGCGTATTCGCGCAGACGCGGCGGAACCAGAAAACGACCACTGCCGTCGAGCTCGAGGTCAACGGCATTACCAATCAATAAGCGCTGCAGACGACGGTTCTCTTCGCGGAGCGAAGGAAGCGCGCGCAACTTGGTTTCAATAATTTCCCACTCATCGAGCGGGTAGACACACAAACACGGATCAACGGCATCGATGGTCACGATCAACTGGCCGGAACTACGCGAAACGAGCTCGTCACGGTACCGGCTCGGCATGGCGAGACGGCCCTTTGCGTCGAGACTGATAGCGTTAGCTCCGCGAAACACGTCTGCGTTTCTCCAATTTTTATCGTTTTGAGCTCAAAAAACCCACTTCATGCCACTTTCCGCCACTTGCGCACACTATAGGAATGCGCCCACCACACCGTCAAGGCGCGGATTAAAGGAAAACCCTTACAGAACGGAGATTTAGGAGCATAAAAGGAGGCGCAACGAGAATCTGGCGGATGCTTTTATCCAATAACTTGATGCAGCACTGAAAGCTGCGCTCGAAAGTTAAAGTAATTTGTTAAGAGTAAGATTTTTTCGGTATTACAAAAGCGCTTCTGCTGTTGATTGAAGCAAGGTGGGAAATGGCTATTACTGCGGTTGCCGCTGCCGGATTTCCAGAGCAGGCCTGCTGATAATAAACAGCCCTGTCGCCTTTAATTCAAGCAGGGAAAAGAAAAAGGTGGAGAGTCGATCTGTAAGCCGGGTTCTGTCTTGAACAGTCATTCGTCTACGATGGCCATCACTGGACATCTTTAGCAACCTACCCGGTCCCAGCGCGGGCCACGCCTTGGGACCCTATTTGGTCTTGCTCCAAGTGGGGTTTACCTAGCCACGAACTGTTGCCAGACGTGCGGTGCGCTCTTACCGCACCTTTTCACCCTTACCGGCGCCGAAGCGCTTAGGCGGTTATTTTCTGTGGCACTTTCCGTAGGCTCACGCCTCCCAGGCATTACCTGGCACTTCGCCCTATGGAGCCCGGACTTTCCTCCCCCCCCTAATTTTCATAGAGGGCAGCGACTGTCCGATCGACTCTCCGCCGCGCAGGTTAACGGCAGAGCGCCCGAAGAACAAGCGCTAATAGCCCGCAAACCGGTCTGCGCGACGGGTTACGCGTCTTTTTGCTGATCCAGCGCGACCTGATACAGCACGTTTTTGCGCTCACCGGTGATTTGCGCCGCCAGAGCCGCGGCACGCTTGAGCGGCATCTCTTCGAGCAACAGATTGAGGATGCGCATCGCCTCGCTGCTGACGGCATCTTCGGATTCCGGCGCAGTCCAGCCAGCCACTACAACAACACATTCGCCACGCTGCTGATTGCTGTCCGCCTCGACGAATGCGCGCAACTCGGCCAGCGGCAGGCCCTTGAGCGTTTCAAAGGTTTTGGTGATTTCACGGGCGAGCAATGCCGGGCGATCAGCGCCAAACACGGCTTCCATATCCTGCAGACACTCGAGAATACGATGAGGCGCCTCGTAGAAAATCAGCGTGCGCGGCTCTTCCTTGATCGCCTCAAGACGCGCCTTGCGCCCCACCGCCTTGGCCGGCAGAAAGCCTTCAAAGATGAAACGATCGGACGGCAGACCGGCAGCCGACAGCGCCGCAATCAACGCGCAAGCACCCGGTACCGGCACCACATTGATCCCGGCGGCACGAGCCTGACGCACCAGGTGATAACCCGGATCGGAAATCAGCGGCGTACCGGCATCGGAAATCAGCGCCACGTTATCGCCAGCCAACAGACGGGTGATGAAGCGACTGCCTTCGTCACGCTCATTGTGTTCGTGACAGGCCGCCAGCGGTGTAGTGATGCCGAAGTGCTGCATCAGACGCTGGGAATGGCGCGTGTCTTCGGCGGCAATCAGCGCCACTTCGCGCAGGATTTTCAACGCCCGGGCGCTGATGTCATCCAGGTTGCCGATGGGCGTCGCCACCACATAAAGCGAGCCCATAGCGGAATTCAAAGCACCTGGAGCAGTCAAAGCGCACACCTCATGATCGGTAAAAACCGCCATTGTAGCGCGTCGAGCGACCGGCGATGCGGTCGCGGCAGACACGGTTTGTCGCACCATTGTGCGGTCGCGCAACATTTGTATCAGCTAAATTGACGGTTTCACGCCAGTAACATCGCGCCCCGGCCAGCGCTTGGGTACAATTCGACGCTAATTTGATCGAGTATCAGGAACACTTACATGATCGCTTGCCTGCGGCTGTTCACTGCCCTCTGCCTCGCTGCCTTGCTGGCGGCTTGCGCCAGCTCCCCTTCCTCCAGCCTTGGCGAACTTCCACGGACTCCGGATGCCAGCATCGAGCAACTGCTCGAACAGGCCGCCCAGGCCAAATCGCCGGACAAGGCTGCACTGCTGCGCCTGAGTGCGGCGGACATGGCTTACCGTCAAGGCAATGCCGGACAGTCCGCGCAAATCCTGCAACAAGTGCCGATGGAACAGCTCCAGCCGGGCCAGCAGGCATTCGCCAGCACCTTGGCCGCTGAACTGGCCATGACCCGCAACCAGCCGAAAGCCGCGCTGGCAGCCTTGAACCATCCAAGCCTGCAACGCCTGAGCGAAATGTCGATACCGCTGCAAGTTCGCGCCGGCACCGTTCACGCCCGCGCCCTTGAAGCCGATGGCCAGACACTGGCTGCCGCTCGCGAGCGCATCTTCATCGCACCGATGCTGGAAGGCGAAGCCGCCAGCAAGAACCACGAAGCGATCTGGACCCTGATTGCATCGCTGCCGACCGATCAACTGCAACCGAACACTACCGATGACCTCGGCGGCTGGATGAGCCTGGCTCTGGCAGTGAAAACTGCCGGCACCCTCGAGCAACAGCAAGCCGCCATCGACGCTTGGCGCTCGCAGCACCCGAAACACCCGGCCGCGATCAACCTGCCGCTGCCACTGACCAAGCTCAAGGAACTGGCCAGCCAGCCGTTGAGCAAGATCGCCCTGCTGCTGCCGCAGGATGGCCAACTGGCCTCGGTCGGCAAGGCCCTGCGTGACGGCTTCATGGCCGCGCACTACCAGGCTCAGCAAGCGGGTCAGAAACCACCGGCCATCGTGTTCTACGACAGCTCGCACCTGACCAACATGGACGAGTTCTACCGCAAGGCCCAGGCCGACGGCGTGCAACTGGTTGTCGGGCCACTGGAAAAACCACTGGTCAAACAGCTGAGCACCCGCCCGCAACTGCCGATCACCACCCTCGCGCTGAACTACAGCGAAGGCGACCAAGGCCCGGCGCAACTGTTCCAGTTCGGCCTGGCCGCTGAAGACGAAGCCCGCGAAGTGTCCCGCCGCGCCCGTGCCGACGGTCTGCACCGCGCCGCGATCATGGTGCCGAAAGGCGAATGGGGCGACCGCGTCCTGCGTGCGTTCAGCCAGGACTGGCAAGCCAATGGCGGCAGCATCGTCGCCACCGAGCGCGTCGATCAGCCTGTGCAACTGGCCCAGCAGATCGCCGACATGTTCCAGCTGCGCCAGAGCGAAGCCCGCGCCAAGAGCCTGCAGAATGCTGCCGGCACGAACGTCGCCGCCCAGCCTTCGCGCCGCCAGGACATCGAGTTCATCTTCCTCGCCGCGACCCCGCAACAGGCGCAGCAGATCAAGCCGACCCTGAACTTCCAGTACGCTGGCGACGTGCCGGTCTACGCGACCTCCCATGTGTTCAGCGCCAGCGGCGACGTGAACCAGTACAACGACATGAACGGTGTGCGCTTCTGCGAGACCCCATGGTTGCTGGATGCCAACGATCCGCTGCGCAAGCAGGTCACCGCACAGTGGCCACAAGCCTCCGGCAGCCTCGGCCGCCTGTATGCGATGGGTGTTGATGCCTACCGCCTGGCACCACGCCTTGATCAACTCAAGGCGCTGCCGGACAGCCGCATCGATGGTCTGTCGGGTAGCCTGGGCATGACTCAGACACAACGCGTCGTGCGTCAACTGCCATGGGCTCAGTTCGTCAGTGGTCAGGTTCAGCGCCTGCCGGACACTCCGCGCTGATGCCCGACAGGTCAAACCTGCAAAGCGGCAAGGATGCCGAGCGCCAGGCGCTCGAGCATCTGCAACACCAGGGTCTGCGCCTGCTGGCGCAGAACTGGTTATGCAAACGCGGCGAGCTTGATCTGGTCATGCTTGATGGCGATACAGTAGTATTCGTCGAAGTACGTTACCGAAAGAACACTCAATGGGGTGGAGCGCTCGACAGTATCGACGGGCGCAAACGGCAGAAACTGATTTTCGCCGCACAGTATTTTCTTCAGCGCGAGTCGCGTTGGGCCAATTCCCCCTGCCGCTTCGACGTGGTGGCCATCGACAGCCACCAGGGTCAGCTGAACTGGTTGCAGAATGCGTTCGACAGTTGAGCGCCTGCGCCAACCTGGACATTTTCACTCAACACTTTTGCTCTTTGCTTTGCGGGCTGCACATTCACGTGCCGGACAGCCGCGCTAATTAAGGTCACACAGATGGACATGCAATCCCGAATTCGCCAGCTTTTTCAGGCCAGTATCGACACCAAGCAACAGGCGATGGACGTACTTGCACCGCACATCGAGCAAGCCAGCCAAGTGATGGTCAACGCCTTGCTCAACGAGGGGAAGATGCTCTCGTGCGGCAACGGCGGTTCGGCCGGCGACGCCCAGCACTTCTCCTCGGAACTGCTCAACCGTTTCGAGCGCGAGCGCCCGAGCCTGCCGGCTATCGCCCTGACCACCGACAGCTCGACCATCACCTCGATCGCCAACGACTACAGCTACAACGAAGTGTTCTCCAAGCAGATCCGCGCGCTCGGTCAGCCAGGCGATGTATTGCTGGCGATTTCGACCAGCGGTAACTCGGCGAACATTATTCAAGCGATCCAGGCCGCACATGATCGCGAAATGATTGTCGTAGCATTGACCGGCCGCGATGGCGGCGGCATGGCGTCGTTGCTGTTGCCCGAGGACGTCGAGATTCGCGTACCGGCCAACGTCACCGCACGTATTCAGGAAGTCCACTTGCTGGCGATCCATTGCCTTTGCGATCTGATCGACAGCCAACTGTTCGGGAGTGAAGAATGACCCCTAATCGCCTTGGCCTTCTGGCCTTGACCCTGTGCCTCGGAATTACTGGCTGCACCTCCGTGGTGAATGCCAGCCGCGAAGCACCGATCGAAGACGATCGCGGCACCCGCACCTTCGGCAGCAAGATCGACGACTCACTGATCGAAACCAAAGTCGGCGTCAATGTGTCCAAGGCCGATCCGAACATGGACAAAAAATCGCACATCGTCGTCACCAGCTTCAACGGCGTCGTGCTCTTGGCTGGCCAGACCGAGAACGCAGACCTCAAAGCCAAGGCCGAACAGGCTGCCGCCAACGTGCAACGAGTGAAGACGGTGCACAACGAGTTGCAATTGATTGCACCTTCAAGTTTCCTCGCCCGCCAGAATGACTCCTGGCTGACGACCAAGATCAAAACCCAGATGCTTGCCGACGCCAACATTCCCGGCTCACGCATCAAGGTCGTGACCGAGAACGGTATCGTCTATCTGCTCGGCCTGCTGACCAAACAGGAAGCGGCCCAGGCCACCAACCTGGTGCAGGGTGTTTCCGGCGTGCAGAAAATTGTGAAGCTGTTCGAATACATCGACTGATACGCAAAGCGCAGGCACAAAAAAGGCGATCCGGTTGGATCGCCTTTTTTATTACTTCACCACTTTCAGGCTTGGCCGACCGCTTGGGCGCGGCGGCTCGCTGTCCGGCGGCGGAATATCGTCATCCTGTTCGATCTCGTCTTCGTCATCCATCGGCGACTCCAGATCGAACACCATGCCCTGACCGTTCTCCCGGGCATAAATACCCAGGATCGCGGCAATCGGCACATACAGGCTGTGCGGAACGCCACCGAAGCGACCTTCGAAGGTCACGACGTCGTTGTCCATGTGCAGATGACGCACGGCACTCGGCGAAATGTTCAGGACAATCTGCCCGTCACTGGCAAAACCCTGCGGCACCTGCACTGCCGGGTATTCGGAATTGACCAGCATGTGCGGGGTGCAATCGTTATCCACAATCCACTCGTAGAGCGCGCGGACCAGATAAGGTCGACTGGAGTTCATAGCGGCTCCTTAAGCCTTAGCGCATGTCGCGTTCGACACCAGACAGACTCGCCTGGAAAGCCTCACGCGCAAACTGACGCTCCATATAATCAAGCAGCGGCTTGGCTGGCCGCGGCAGTTCTATACCCAGAATCGGCAAACGCCAGAGTATTGGCAATAGGCAGCAATCCACCAGACTTTGTTCCTCACTGAGGAAAAACGGCTTGTCGGCAAACAACGGCGACACGCCCGTCAGGCTTTCGCGCAATTCCTTGCGCGCCACGACACGCGCGGCTTCCTTGGTGCGTGAATCCAGAATCAGATCCACCAGACCACACCAGTCGCGCTGGATACGGTGTATCAACAGACGACTGTTGGCACGCGCCACCGGGTACACCGGCATCAATGGCGGATGCGGGTAACGCTCATCCAGATATTCCATCACCACGGTCGACTCCCACAACGCCAGGTCGCGATCGACCAGCGTCGGGAGACTCCCGTAAGGGTTCACCTCAATCAGTTTAGGCGGCTGACGACCAGCCTCCACATAAATGATTTCGGCGCTGACACCCTTCTCTGCAAGCACGATGCGCACTCGGTGGGAATAGTGGTCGGCGGGGTCGGAGTAACAGGCCAACCGATTGGTCACGCCCATGGCGATCCTCCTCGCTTGTTGAAATTGTCGGAGCCGGAAAAACGCGCGCGCCCAGAGGGCGCCTCCCGCAACACCTGACAGACCAGGCGTTGCGTTTTCAGAGGCGCCCTTGGGCGCGCGCGATTAACAGCAATTGCTTGAAGCGTTATCAGTGCACGTCTTTCCAGTATTCACGCTTGAGCAGGTAGGCGAACACAAAGAAGAACGCCAGGTACAGCAAGACGTAAGTACCGATGCGCTGATGTTGCAGCTTAACCGGGTTAGCCGAGTAAGCCAGGAAGGTTACCAGATTCTTGACCTTCTCATCGAACTGCTCTTCGTTCAGGGCTCCGGTTTTCGGCACGATGGTCAACTGATCGCACGCTTCATGAGTCAGAGGCGTACCGGTCAGCGGGTCATATTGCTTCTTGCCGTTTTCGACGATCTGCACCTGCTTGCAACCCACGACCTGACGACCTTGCAGGCCGACCAGCACGTTTGGCATGCCGACGTTCGGGAAGACCTTGTTGTTCACGCCCCATGGACGCGCAGGATCTTCGTAGAATGACTTGAGGTAACCGTAGAGCCAGTCAGTGCCACGAACACGAGCCACCAGAGTCAGGTCCGGCGGCGCGGCGCCGAACCAGGTCTTGGCGTCGGCCGGCTGCATGCCGATGGTCATGTGATCGCCGATCTTGGCGCCAGTGAACACCAGTTTCTGCAGCATCAGATCATGCGGTACGTCGAGGTCATCGGCAACACGCTCGTAACGCTGGAATTTGGCGCTGTGGCAACCCATGCAATAGTTGGCGAAGGTACGCGCACCATCCTGCAGGGCAGCCTTGTCGGAAACGTCGATGTCGACTTTTTCCAGCTCCGGACCACCGTGTTCGGCGGCGAAAGACAGCACAGGCAGCGCAGCAAAAATCAGAGCAAAAAATAACTTTTTCATCAGCCAGTCACCCTTTCCGGAACCGGTTTGGTCTTCTCGAGCCTGGTGTAGAACGGCATCAGAATGAAGTAGGCGAAGTACAGGAAGGTGCAGATCTGCGATACCAGCGTGCGCTCCGGCGTCGGCGCAAGAACACCCAGAATGCCGAGGATCACGAAGGAAATGCAGAACACCACCAGCCAGATTTTGCTCATCCAGCCTTTGTAGCGCATCGACTTGACCGGACTGCGGTCGAGCCATGGCAAGACAAACAGAAAGGCAATCGAGGCCCCCATGGCAATAACCCCCATGAGCTTGTCCGGTACCGCACGCAAGATCGCGTAGAACGGCGTGAAGTACCAGACCGGTGCAATGTGCTCTGGCGTCTTGAACGGGTTAGCCGGCTCGAAGTTTGGCTTTTCGAGGAAGTAACCGCCCATTTCCGGGAAGAAGAACACGATGAAGCAGAAGATGAACAGGAACACCACCACGCCGACAATGTCTTTCACGGTGTAGTACGGGTGGAAGGCGATGCCGTCCAGCGGGATACCGTTTTCGTCTTTGTGCTTCTTGATGTCCACGCCGTCCGGGTTGTTCGAACCGACTTCGTGCAACGCCAGGATGTGCAGCACCACCAGACCGAGAATCACGATCGGCAGGGCCACAACGTGCAGGGCGAAGAAGCGGTTCAGGGTGATTCCGGAAATCAGGTAGTCACCACGAATCCACTGGGTCAGGTCGTTGCCGATGACCGGAATCGCGCCGAACAGCGAGATGATCACCTGGGCGCCCCAGTAGGACATCTGGCCCCATGGCAGCAGATAACCCATGAAGGCCTCAGCCATCAGCGCCAGGTAGATCAGCATGCCAAACACCCAGACCAACTCACGCGGTTTCTGGTACGAACCGTAGAGCAGGCCACGGAACATGTGCAGATAGACCACGATAAAGAACATCGAAGCGCCGACGGCGTGCAACAGACGCAAGATCGAGCCGTAACTGACGTCACGCATAATGCCTTCAACGGAAGCGAACGCCTCTTCCGCCGATGGGGTGTAGCTCATGGTCAGCCAGACACCGGTGACGATCTGATTGACCAGAACGAGCAACGCCAGCGAGCCGAAGAAGTAGAAGAAGTTGAAGTTTTTTGGTGCGTAATACTTGCTGAGATGGTCTTCCCACATCTTGGTGGCGGGGAAGCGCGCATCAACCCAATCCATGAACTTGCTCATCACGCTTTCTCCGTATCGACGCCAATGACAATCAGGTCATCGGTCTCATAGGAATGCGGGGGTACTGGCAGGTTCAAAGGCGCAGGTTGCGACTTGTAGACGCGGCCAGCCAGATCGTAGTGGGAACCGTGGCAAGGGCAGAAATAGCCGCCTACCCAGTCTTTTCCCAGATCCGCGGGTGCCACTTCGGGACGGAAGGTCGGTGAGCAACCCAGGTGAGTGCAGATCCCGATCAGCAGCAGAATTTCCGGCTTGATCGAACGCACTTCAGGGTCGACATAGGTAGGTTGCGTGGAGTTTTTGGAGGTCGGATCGGAGAGCTGGCCCTCGATCTTCTTGAGATTCCCCAGGATTTCCGCAGTACGGCGAACAATGAATACCGGCTGGCCGCGCCATTCAGCAATCATCTGCTGTCCGGGCTCGATTTTGCTGACATTCACTTTCACCGGTGCACCGGCAGCTTTCGCCTTGGCACTGGGAAACCATGACCCCACGAACGGGACCGCAGCCCCCACCGCTCCTGCAGCACCCACCACGGATGTGGCTGCTACCAAGAAGCGACGCCGGCCTGCATTCACGCCGTCATTGCTCATTCAGTCCTCTCCCATCAGCTTTGTGGCCTGTTAAATCAGGCATCTACTAAATATGAATCTATGTACTTATAAAAATTTTGCCGAATGGTAATGAAAAGCCCCAATTCTGACAAGGTAATTACCCGGAGGGGTGGCCCCCAAGCCTTGTAGTATAGGGGGTCTACGAATGTGGCAAGTTGTCACAGCGCAATTATTCGAGAAATCGCACGCATAAAAAAACGCCCGGTTCCGTGAGGAATCGGGCGTTCTTTTTGAACGTGGAAGCGAAATTAACGCTTCGAGTACTGCGGACGCTTACGCGCTTTACGCAGACCAACTTTCTTACGTTCAACTTCACGGGCATCGCGGGTAACGAAGCCAGCTTTGCGTAGAGCGCTACGCAGGGTTTCGTCGTAGTCCATCAGAGCGCGAGTGATGCCGTGGCGGATTGCGCCAGCTTGACCACTTACACCACCGCCGATCACGGTGACGTAGATGTCGAATTTCTCGACAGTCTCGGTCAGTTCCAGCGGCTGACGAACTACCATGCGGGCAGTTTCGCGGCCGAAGAACGAATCCAGCGAACGGTTGTTGATGGAGATGTTACCAGTACCCGGACGCAGGAAAACGCGTGCGGTTGCGGTCTTGCGACGGCCAGTGCCGTAATTTTGAGTCGCCGACATAATGAACTATTCCGTTAAATCTTCAGTTCTTGGGGCTGCTGAGCAGTATGAGGGTGTGCAGCGCCCGCATAGACTTTCAGCTTACGGTACATGTCGCGACCCAGTGGGTTCTTAGGCAGCATGCCTTTAACCGCGGTCTCGATCACGCGCTCAGGGGCTTTGGCGATCAGCTTTTCAAAGTTGATCGACTTGATGCCGCCCGGGAAACCGGAGTGGGAGTAGTACATTTTGTCAGTGGTTTTAGCACCGGTAACACGGATCTGCTCGGCGTTGATTACGACGATGTAGTCGCCGGTGTCAACGTGAGGAGTGTACTCAGGCTTGTGCTTGCCACGCAGACGGCTCGCGATTTCGGTGGCCAGACGACCCAGGGTCTGACCAGCAGCGTCGACGACAAACCAGTCGCGCTTTACTGTTTCCGGTTTAGCAGTAAAAGTTTTCATTCTTTATAGCCTCAGGGGCCGCCTGTAAATAAGACGGCGGATCTTACTGAATAGTGCGTACTTTGACAAGTCAAAGGCAGCCGGATACAGACGCTTTCGGGGGCTCGGGTCGGCGCGTCCGTTCAACGGCAAGATTCTTCGGCGGCGGCGCATCACTTCCACTGCAGAAAGAGGTCGGCAATTATGCAGATTGCGAAAAAAATTTCAACCTGCTTTTATGCTTGTTTTGCCCAAGGAGCACCCGATGGACTATCGCCAGCTAGGCCGTACCGACCTGAACGTGAGTGCAATCTGCCTCGGCACCATGACCTGGGGCGAGCAAAACACTGAGGCTGAAGCCTTCGCCCAGATCGAACGGGCCAAGGGCGCCGGGATCAATTTCATTGACACCGCCGAGATGTACCCGGTGCCGCCGAAAGCCGAAACCTATGCCACCACCGAGCGCTACATCGGCAATTACTTCAAGAGTCGCGGCGACCGCGCCGACTGGATCCTCGCCAGCAAGATCGCCGGCCCCGGCAACACCATCGACTACATCCGCGACAAGAACCTGCGCCACAACCGCCAGCACATCACCGAAGCCGTGGACGCCAGCCTCAAGCGCCTCCAGACCGACTACATCGACCTGTATCAATTGCACTGGCCGGAGCGCAGCACCAACTTTTTCGGACAGCTGGGCTACAAACACAAGATCGAAGCCAACCTCACCCCGCTCGAGGACACCCTCCAAGCGCTCGACGAGCAAGTGAAGGCCGGCAAGATCCGCCACATCGGCCTGTCCAACGAAACCCCGTGGGGCACCATGCGTTTCTTGGCTTTGGCCGAAGCCCGTGGCTGGCCGCGCGCGGTGTCGATCCAGAACCCGTACAACCTGCTCAACCGCAGCTTCGAAGTCGGTCTGGCGGAGATCGCCATTCGCGAACAGTGCGGCCTGCTCGCCTATTCGCCGCTGGCGTTCGGTTTTCTGTCGGGCAAGTACGAAGGTGGCGCCCGTCCGCCAAAAGGTCGCCTGAGCCTCTACAGCCGCTTCAGCCGCTATTTCAACCCGCAATCGGAAGCGGCGTGCAGCCGTTACGTGGCACTCGCCCGGGAACACGGCCTGGATCCGGCGCAAATGGCGTTGGCCTTCGTCAATCAGCAACCGTTCGTCACCAGCAACATCATCGGGGCGACGACACTTGAGCAGCTGGACAGCAACATTGCCAGTTTCTATCTGAATCTTTCAGACGAAGTGCTTGAAGGGATTGAAGCGATTCACAAGGATCATCCGAACCCGGCGCCTTGATCCGGCGCTAAAAGCCGCGCTCCCACGCACAAGCGTGGGAGCGCCCAGGTCATAGCGACCGCGCAATGATCTCTTTCATGATTTCGTTGGTGCCGGCATAGATCCGCTGCACCCGCGCATCCGCCCACGCCCGGGCCACCGGGTACTCCCACATGAAACCGTAGCCGCCATGCAACTGCACGCACTCGTCGAGCACCTTGCATTGCAGGTCGGTGCCCCAGTACTTGGCCATCGCGGCAGTCGGTACGTCGAGCTTGCCTTGCAGGTGCAGCTCCAGGCAGCGATCGACGAACACCCTGCCGATCTGAATCTCGGTGGCCATTTCCGCCAGCTTGAAGCGCGTGTTCTGGAAGTCGGCGATTGCCTTGCCAAACGCCTTGCGGTCACGGGTGTACTCCAGCGTCCATTGCAGCGCCGCCTCGGCCGAGGCCAGTCCGCCAATGGCCACGGTCAGACGCTCCTGCGGCAATTCCTGCATCAGATAGGCAAACCCGGCCCCGGCCTGACCCAACAGGTTTTCCTTCGGCACTCGCACGTCCTGGAAGAACAATTCCGACGTGTCCTGAGCCTTCATTCCGACCTTCTCCAGGCGCTTGCCCTTGTCGAAGCCCGGCGTGTTCGCCTCCACCAGGAACAGACTGGTGCCCTTCGCTCCAGCCTTGGGATCGGTCTTGGCGACGACGATCACCAGATCGGCGAGAAAACCATTGGTGATGAAGGTTTTCGAACCGTTGATGACATATTCGTCACCGTCCAGCACGGCGGTGGTCTTGACCCCCTGCAAGTCGGAACCCGCGCCTGGCTCGGTCATGGCGATGGCCGTAACCATCTCGCCGGACACCAGTTTCGGCAGGTACTTGTGCTTCAACGCCTCGCTGCCGTAATGCAGGATGTACGGCGCGACGATGTCCGAATGCAGCGAGAAACCGATGCCGGTCAGCCCCAGCCGTCCGACTTCCTCGATCACTACGGCGCTGTACAGAAAGTCCGCCCCCAGCCCGCCGTACTCCTCCGGCAGGTGTGAGCAGAGCATCCCCGCCTCCCCTGCCTTGTTCCACAATTTGCGGTCGATGTAGCCTTGTTTTTCCCATTGCCCGTGGAACGGCACGGCCTCTTTTTCAAGGAATGTCCGCACGCTGTCGCGGAACAATTCGTGCTCGGAGCTGAACAGGGTTCTGGGGATCATGCGACACCTTTTCTTTATTGTTGAAGGGATCAGACCTTCAGAGACTAAGCCTCGCTTCCGATACAGGACACTGGACACATCCGACAAAAAATAAGACGATCCAGCCGTCTGGTGACCACTTTCCCTTATAAAAACAAAAGTTGAATTATGTCTAAGCAAGTCTCCACGCCCTTGCGGCGCGTCAGCATCCTGGCGATCGACCGGGTTTTCGCTTCCACCCTCATGCAAGCCAAGGATTTCTTCCATCTGGCCAGCCTGCGTTACGGCAAACAACTGGGCCACGGCCTGACTCCGGCATTCGAAACCCGCCTGGTCAGCCCCGACGGCAAACCGGTGAACAGCTTCAGCGACGTGGTCATGCCGGTGGACGGCGGCCTGGAAAACGCCGACGTCATCATCCTTCCAGCGTTCTGGGATGACTTCGACACGCTCTGCCAGCGTTATCCACAGGTGCTGCCGTGGCTGCGCGAACAACACGCCCGTGGCGCAGTACTCTGCGGCGAAGCCACCGGGGTGTTCTGGCTGGCCGAAGCCGGCCTGCTCAACGGCAAGGAAGCGACCACCTACTGGCGCTTCTTCAATGCCTTCGCCGAGCGCTTCCCGCAGGTCTATCTCAATCAGGACAAGCACCTGACCGACGCCGACAACCTGTACTGCGCCGGCGGCACCACCTCGGCCTGCGACCTTTACATCTATCTGATCGAACGCTTCTGCGGCGCCAATGTGGCGCAAGCTGTAGCCCGCGATATTCTCTACGAAGTGCAGCGCAGTTATTCGCCGGGCCGCATCGGTTTCGGCGGACAGAAACTGCACCAGGACGTGATCATCCTGCAGATCCAGCACTGGCTCGAAGAGCATTTCGCCGACAAGTTCCGCTTCGAAGACGTGGCCCGCGAGCACGGCATGAGCATCCGCAACTTCATGCGCCGCTTCCAGACCGCCACCGGCGACAAGCCTCTGCACTACCTGCAACGGCTGCGCATCGAGACCGCCAAGGGCTTGCTCTCCGGCAGCCGCAAGAGCATCAAGACCATCAGCTACGAAGTCGGCTACGACGATGCGAGCTTCTTCGCACGTCTGTTCCGCCAGCACACCGAACTGTCGCCGAACCAGTATCGACAGCAGTTCCAGCAAGCTGCCTGACGATTCGACCAGACACAAAAAAGGGCCTGCATCTGCAGGCCCTTTTTGTTTGCCGAATCCGCTTAAGGCTTGTGTGCCCTGGACAGGAATTCGTGGGATTGCATTTCCAGCAGACGGCTGAGGGTCCGCTGGAATTCGAACGTCAGACGCCCGCCGGTGTACAGGTCTTTCAACTCGACTTCGGCAGAAATGATCAGCTTGACGTTACGGTCGTAGAACTCGTCGACCATGTTGATGAAGCGCCGGGCGATATCATCGGTAGCGACGCTCATCTGTTCTACGCCACTGAGCAACACAGCGTGGAAAATCTTGCCCAGTTCAATGTAGTCGTTCTGGCTACGCGGGCCGTCGCACAGTTCGCGGAAGTCGAACCAGGCCACGTCATCGCAGGTGCGCAGCGCGCGGATTTCGCGGTTTTCGATGATCAGCACATCGTTTTCCACGGCAGCCGTGCATTCCGGCGTCAGCGCACGGAAGCTCTTGCGCAGGCTTTCATGAGCGGCTTCGTCGAGCGGGAAGTGGAACAGCTCCGCTTGTTCGAGGTGGCGCAGACGGTAGTCGACGCCGCTGTCGACGTTGACGATCTCGGTGTTCTGCTTGATCAGCGCGATGGCCGGCAGGAAGCGCGCGCGTTGCAGGCCGTCCTTGTACAAGCCGTCCGGCACGATGTTCGACGTGGCGACCAGGGTCACGCCGTTCTTGAACAGCTCTTCCATCAGCGTGCCGAGTATCATGGCGTCGGTGATGTCGGAAACGAAGAATTCATCGAAGCAGATGACCCGCGATTCAGTGGCGAAACGCTTGGCGATGATGGTCAGCGGGTTTTTCTCGCCGCCGAGGGTCTTCATCTCTTCGTGCACGCGCTTCATGAAGCGGTGGAAGTGGGTACGGGTCTTTTCCTTGAATGGCAGCGCTTCGAAGAAGGTGTCCACCAGGTAAGTCTTGCCGCGACCCACGCCGCCCCAGAAGTACAGGCCCTTGACCGGGGTCTGATCCTTTTTGCCAAACAGTTTGCCCAGCAAACCCGGCTTGTTCTGCTCTGCCGCGATCAGATCGTCGTACAGGCGTTGCAAGTGACGCACGGCAGTTTCCTGCGCCGCGTCATGGAAGAAGTCCGGGCGTTTCAGATCAGCTTGATATCGTTCTAGGGGCGTCATAATTCGTTAGCAAGGCAACAAAAACGGGCCGTCACTGTAGCGATGGCCCGTGGGAATGGCAATCGGCCCTTGGTCGGGCCGGCCCGTTGATTATTCCTGAACCGGTGTCAGAGCGATCCGCAAAGCTTCGACAGCCGCATCCCGCGCAGCCACGTCGGCGAACGCCGGGCTGTCGCCGACACACTCGCCTTCCAGCCAGACGCTGAAGCTCAGGTCTTCGCTGCGCACATCCAGCGCCTGACCCGATTGCAGCTGCTTGGTCACCTGGCCCGCAGTCTTGCCGTCGGCGAAGTTGCGCGAGAGCAGCAATTGCTCGCCATCGGCGGCCAGCAGACGGAAACGGAAGCTGCCGTCGTCTTCGCGGAAACTGACGAAACGCGCGGCTTTCGCAGCCTTCTTCTTGGTGGTCGCGGCCACCTGAACCTGATTGACGAACGAGCGCAGGCCAACCGCTTCACGCAATTCATTAAGGAACGGCGTCGCTACCGCACGGGCCTTCTTGGCGCCGTGTTGCAGGATGTCTTCCAGATCCGCCGGACGCTCGATCAACTGGTGATAACGCTCGCGGGACTCGCCCAACTCGTTGTCCAGCAGCTGGAACAGACGGTTCTTCGCCTCGCCCCAACCCAGACCGCCCAGCAGCTCGCTGCGGAACTCGTCGGCCTGCGTCGGCGTGGAGAACGCCTGGAACAGGGTGAACAGGTGCGAATTGTCAGGATCTTTCGCTTCTCCCGGCGCACGGGAGTCGGTAACGATGCGCGAGATCGCGTCCTTCATTTCCTTGGCGCTGGAGAACAGTGGAATGGTGTTGTCGTAGCTCTTGGACATCTTGCGACCGTCCAGGCCCGGCAAGGTGGCAACGCTTTCCTCGATCAGCGCTTCGGGCATGGTGAAGAACTCCTTGCCCTGGCCGAACAGGTGGTTGAAACGCTGGCCGATGTCACGCGCCATTTCCACGTGCTGGATCTGGTCACGACCGACCGGCACCTTGTGTGCGTTGAACATCAGGATGTCCGCTGCCATCAGCACCGGATAGCTGTACAAGCCCATGGTGATGCCGGCATCCGGGTCTTCGCCGGTCTCGACGTTCTTGTCCACCGAGGCCTTGTAGGCGTGGGCGCGGTTCAGCAGGCCCTTGGCAGCGACGCAGGTCAGCAGCCAGGTCAGCTCGGGGATTTCCGGGATGTCGGACTGGCGGTAGAAGGTCACGCGGTCCACATCCAGGCCACCGGCCAGCCAGGTCGCGGCGATTTCCAGACGCGAGCGCTGGATGCGCAGCGGGTCATCGCACTTGATCAGGGCGTGATAGTCGGCCAGGAAGTAGAACGAGTCGGCATTGCTGTCGCGGCTGGCGAGAATCGCCGGGCGGATGGCGCCGGCGTAGTTGCCCAGGTGCGGGGTGCCGGTGGTGGTGATGCCGGTGAGGATGCGGGTACGGTTCGTCATGGGTAATCGCTTGTCAGACTGCAATCAATTCGAGAGACGCGGCAGGATCAGATCCTTGAGATCGGTCAGCTTGCCATGAAAAAAGTGTCCGCATTCTGCCACTTTCAGCAGCTCATGGGGGCGCTGGAGTTTGTCAGACCAGTCGTAGACCAGCTGCGGATCGATCACTTCGTCGGTTTCCGGCTGGATCACCGTGAGTTCGCCCTGCTGCGGCAACTGATCCTGATCGCCCAGGCGCATGACCGCTGGCGCGACCATGAACAGGTGCTTGAGCTGTACACCCTGGGCTTCGAGTCGACCGCCGAGACTTGCTGCAACAAATCCGCCGAAGGAGAAACCGAACAGGGTCAGCGGCAGATCCGGGTGTTTTTCCAGCAACCAGGCAGCGGCTGCCTGGGCGTCATCGACTTCACCGCTGCCCATGTCATGGGAACCTTCACTGGCACCGACGCCACGATAGTTGAAGCGCAAGGTGATCAGACCGGCATCGCGCGCGGTGCGCTGCAGGGTCGAGACGACCTTGTTGAGCATGGTGCCGCCCTGCACCGGGTTGGGATGGCAGATCAGCGCGATGCCGCGCGGCTGCTCGTTGTCCAGGTACAGACTTTCAAGTTGACCCACCGGGCCATCAATCACTACAGGGGTTTCACGCATCAGCAAGGAAGGAACTCCGTGACCTCGAATCGGGTCGACTCGTCTAGCAAATTGTCTGTGCCAATCTATTGCGAGTGAATCGCGGTATACAGCGCAGGTTCGAGCCGTTAACGTAAAGCAAAGCCGTTTATAGAGGAAGGACTCGTGGAACACTCGCTCTTAGTTTGGTTGTTACCGACTCTTGCCCTGGTTGTGGGTGTCGCCATTGGTTTCCTGATCGCACGCGTTGCGCCGAACGCCGCGCCCAGCCGCACACAGCGTCAACTGGACGACATTCAGGAACGCTTCGACAGTTATCAGAACGAAGTGGTGACCCACTTCAACAGCACCGCCAATCTGGTCAAGAAGCTGACCCAGAGCTATCAGGAAGTGCAGGATCACCTCGCCGAGGGCGCCAATCGCCTGGCCCTGGACGAACAGACCCGTCAACGTCTGCTCGCCTCTCTGCACGCAGAGGCTGCGCAGGCCCCACGCGAACGCCTGACGCCACCGCGCAATCAGGAGCCGCCGCGCGACTACGCGCCGAAGACTCCAAACTCGCCGGGCATGCTCGATGAGCATTACGGCCTGAAGAAGTAATCAGTCTTCAGCGCAAATAAAAAGCCCCCGGACAATCACTTGTCCGGGGGCTTTTTTGTGCCTGACGGTTACGGATACTGCTGAACCGTACCCGGCTGCTGTTGCTGCTGACCACCGTACTGCTGGCCCGGGATCGCCTTCAGGTTGACTTCAACACGGCGGTTCTGCGCCCGACCGTTGACGTCACCGTTGCTGGCAATCGGATTATCCGGGCCGGCACCGCGGGCCGACAGGTTGGCACCGCTGACACCTTGCGAGGTCAGGTAGGTCGCCACGCTCTGCGCACGACGCTGGGACAGGTCCATGTTGTGCTGACGGCTGCCGGTGCTGTCGGTGTAGCCGACGATCTCGATCTGGTTCTGGCTGAACTCCTTGAGCGAGCCGGCCAGGTTGTTCAGCGGCTGGTAGAAGCTTGGGGCGATGTTCGCCGAATCGGTGGCGAAGGTGATGTTGCCCGGCATGATCAGTTTGATCTGATCGCCCTGACGCTGCACCTCGACACCGGTGTTGGCCATGCTGGCGCGCAGTTTCTTCTCTTGCTGGTCGGCGTAGTAACCGTAACCGGCTGCCGAAGCACCGACGACGGCGGCGCCGATCAAGGCGCCCTTGCCGCGGTTGTTGTGGTCGATCGCAGCACCGGCCAACGCGCCGGCCAGTGCGCCGAGGCCACCGTACTTGGCGGTTTTGCTCATGCCCTGGGAGCCGCCGTCGGCCTGGCCCTGATTGTCATACGGGTTGGGCGAGGCGCAGCCGGACAGCACGGCGACGGCAGTAGCGACAATAATCAAACGACGCGTGGTGAACATGGAGAGCTCCTACTTTTTTGCATTCTGTGGTGCAACGGCCGTTTGGCAATGGACCATTGCGGGCGTTGGATCATGACAATGCACAAAAATTCCACCGCGCACTCGTGACAAAATGTTTAGGCGCGCACGAACGGATTTTCCCGCATTTCATCCCCCAGACGCGTGTCCGGGCCATGTCCAGCCACAACGATCGCGTCCTCGTCCAATGTATATAGCCGCTGCTTGATCGATCGCACGATGGTCGCCTGATCGCCGCCCCACAAATCCGTGCGCCCTACTCCGCGCCGGAACAACGTGTCGCCGGCAATCAACAGCTTAGCCTCGGAAAACCAAAAGCTCATGGAACCGGGCGTATGCCCCGGTGTGTGCAGCGCCACGCCGCAGCCGCAGGCCAGCTCTTCGTCGTCGCTCAGCCAGCGATCCGGTGACGGCACCGGGGTGTAAGGCACGCCGAACATCTGGCATTGCATCTCGAGGTTGTCCCACAGGAACTGATCTTCCTTATGCAAGTGCAGGGTTGCGCCGGTTTTCTCTTTCATCTGACCGGAGGCCAGAAAGTGATCGAGGTGCGCATGGGTGTGGATGATGCTCACCACTTTCAGACCCAGCGCATCAAGGCGCGCCATGATCAGATCGGGATTGCCGCCCGGGTCGACGACAATGGCTTTTTTCGTGACCGGATCACCGATGATCGTGCAGTTGCATTGCAGCGGGCCGACGGGAAAGGTTTCGCGAATCAGCATGGAATTGGGCGCACTCATGGGAATTCCTGGACGAACGGTAGTGAGGTTGGTTTCAGAATTCTACTGCACAGGCCGATACAGATCGCCCGGTCAGTTATTTGACGCCAGCGATCAGAAAAATGATGGCTTAATGATGTCAAACTTCCTGTTTCTGGTGCAAAATCGCATTTTTTGTAGCGGTCGCATTCAGGAAGGGCCGCAGCGCACTCAGGAAATCCCCGCATGCCTACGCCCAAGACTTACTCCTTCACCTTCCCCGCTTTTCTGACCGGCAATGCCACTGTCGACAGCCTCATTGCCGGCAGTTACTGGCTGGGGTCCAACTGGGGCAAAGGTGGAACCAGTTTGAGCTATAGCTTCATGGCTCCTGGCACCTCGTACTTCGTCACTGACTACAGCCCCGACAACGAATACAACGCGCTGTACGAGCTCACTCCGGGTCAGAAGGCGGCAGTGAACTACTCACTGGGGACTTGGGCAGCCGTCACCAATCTCAATTTCAGCCTGACCACAGACACGCTGACCAACGTGGGTGACCTGCGCTTCGGCGGCTATCGGCTGATGGACAACAAGACCGCTGCCTGGGCTTATTTCCCTGCCAACACCCCGGCCGGTGGCGATGTCTGGATTGGCCCGCAGACGGGCGAAGCCACCCCGCTGAAGGGGTCTTATGATGTCATGACCTTCATCCATGAGATCGGTCACGCACTGGGGCTCAAGCATCCGTTCGACGTCAGCTCGACCAACAAGACACTGCTGGATCCGTCACTGGACGACGTTCACTTCACGGTGATGAGTTACAGCAGCAATTACTCGTACCAGCCGACGACACCGATGGTTCTCGACATCCTCGCGATTCAGAGCCTGTATGGCGTCAACACGATGTGGCAGACCGGCGACAACGTCTACAAGTGGGCCCCTGACCAGTCGATTTTTGAAACCATCTGGGATGCCGGCGGTAACGACACCATTGATGGCAGCAATCAACTTGCCGCCGTGAAGATCAACCTGAATGAAGGTGCCTACAGCCAGATCGGCAAGGCCTTCACTGACCTGAACACCCAGGCTGCGATCAATGACGGCCTGGCGATTGCCTATGGCGCAAAAATCGAGAATGCCATCGGCTCGGCATTCGATGACGTCCTCATCGGCAACGCACTGAACAACACCCTCAACGGCATGGCAGGTGCAGACTCCATGACCGGGGGTGACGGTAACGACACCTACTACGTCGATAACGCCGGCGATACCGTGGTTGAGCTCGCGAACTTCGGCTCGGGAATCGATACCGTCATTTCCTCCATCAGCTACACCTTGGGCAACAACGTCGAAAACCTTACGCTGGTGGGCACCGACAATCTGACTGCCACCGGCAATGCGCTGAACAACGTGCTGGTCGGCAACAGTGGCAGCAACTTCATTGATGGCGGTGCCGGCGCGGACTTCATGGCCGGCGGCGCGGGCAACGACACCTACATCGTCGACAATGCCGGTGACGTGGTCAGCGAAACCAGTGCGGTCGTCGGTGAAATCGACAACGTGCTGGCCTCGGTCAGCTTCGCACTGGGCGCCAACATCGAGAATCTGACCCTCACCGGTACAGGCGATACGTTTGCTCTGGGCAACGCGCTGAACAACGTGCTGATCGGCAACGACGGCAACAACCAGCTCTCTGGTGGCGCAGGTCTGGACACCATGATCGGCGGCAAAGGCAATGACACCTACGGTCTCGATCAGGCCGGTGAGCTGGCCCTGATCCAGGAGCAGGCCGGCGAAGGTAACGACACCCTGCTGATCACCTACGCATCGACCCTGCAGACCAACGTCGTCGACCTGAACCTCAACAACCTGCTCAACGTCGAGAACGCCACCCTGCTGGGCAGCGGTAACTTCCGTTTGAACGGCAACGCCCTGAACAACACCCTGATCGGCAACGCCGACAGCAACTACATCGACGGCGGCGCCGGTGCGGATGTCATGGTGGGCGGCGCTGGCAATGACATTTACATCGTCGACAATGTCGGCGACGTGGTCAGCGAAACCAGCACCCTGGCGAGCGAAATCGACACTGTTCAAGCCTCGATCAGTTACACCCTGGGCAACAACGTTGAGAACCTCACCCTCACCGGCACCGACAATCTCAATGGTACCGGCAATGCCCTGAACAACACCTTGATCGGCAACAGCGGCGACAACGTGCTCAACGGTGGCGCCGGCGCGGACATCATGATCGGCGGCGCGGGCAATGACACCTACATCGTCGACAATGCCGGTGACGTGGTCAGCGAAACCAGTACCGTAGTCGGTGAAATCGATACCGTACGGGCTTCGGTCAGCTTCGTTCTGGGCGCCAACCTCGAGAACCTGACCCTCACCGGCACTGCCGACATCTTTGCCTTGGGCAACTCGCAGGACAACGTGCTGATCGGCAACGACGGCAACAACCAGCTCGCCGGTGGCGCCGGTCTCGACACCATGATCGGTGGCAAGGGCAATGACACCTACGCACTGGATCAGGCCGGGGAACTGGCATTGGTTCAGGAACTGGCAAACGAGGGCATCGACACCCTTCAACTGACCTATTCCGCCACACCGCAGACCAGCACCGTCGACCTGAACCTCAGTAACCTGCGCAACATCGAGAACGTCACTCTGCTGGGCAGCGGCAACTTCACGCTGACCGGCAACAGCCTGAACAACACCCTCATCGGCAACGCCGACAGCAACATTATCGATGGTGGCGCCGGGGCGGACTTCATGGCGGGCGGCGCGGGCAATGACACCTACATCGTCGACAATATCGGTGACGTGGTCAGCGAAACCAGTACCCTGGCAAACGAGATCGACACCGTATTGTCCTCGGTCAATTTCGCCTTGGGCGCCAACGTCGAAAATCTGACCCTCACTGGCACTGCTGACATCTTTGCCCTGGGTAACGCACAGAACAACGTGCTGATCGGCAACGACGGCAACAACCAGCTGTCCGGTGGCGCAGGTCTGGACACCATGATCGGTGGCAAGGGTAACGACACCTATGGCCTCGATCAGTCCGGCGAACTGGCCCTGATCCAGGAACTGGCCAACGAAGGCACCGACACCCTGCTTCTGACCTATGCCGCCACCTCGCAGATTGTCGATCTGAGCATCAGCAACCTGCAGAACGTGGAAAACGTGACACTGCTGGGCAGCGGTAATTTCGCAGTGGTCGGCAACAGCCTGAACAACGTTCTGATCGGTAATGCCGACAACAACATTCTGAACGGCGGAGCTGGCGCGGACACCCTCAATGGCGGCGCAGGCAATGACACCTATGTAGTCGACAACGTCGGTGACGTGGTTATCGAAGAGGGCACCTCGGCGACGGAAATCGACCTGGTTTACTCCTACATCAATTACACCCTGGGCAACAACGTCGAAAACCTTACGCTGGTGGGCACTGACAACATCAACGCGACAGGCAACGCCCTGAACAACGTGTTGAACGGCAACAGTGGCAATAACATTCTCGACGGCGGTGTCGGCGCGGACTTCATGGCCGGCGGCACCGGCAATGACACCTACATCGTCGACAACGTCGGCGACGTGGTCAGCGAAACCAGCACCCTGGCGAACGAAATCGACACCGTGCAGGCCTCGATCAACTACGTTCTGGGCGCCAACCTCGAGAACCTGACCCTGACCGGCACAGGCGATACATTTGCTCTGGGCAACGCGCTGGATAACGTGCTGATCGGCAACGACGGCAACAACCAGCTTTCAGGTGGCGCAGGTCTGGACACCATGATCGGCGGCAAAGGCAATGACACCTACGGTCTCGACCAGGCCGGTGAGCTGGCCCTGATCCAGGAACAGGCCGGCGAAGGCAACGACACGCTGCTGATCACCTACGCATCGACTCTGCAGACCAATGTCGTCGACCTGAACCTCAGCAACTTGCGCAACGTCGAGAACGCCACCCTGCTGGGCAGCGGTAGTTTCCGCTTGAACGGCAACGCCCTGAACAACACCCTGATCGGCAACGCTGACAGCAACTACATCGACGGTGGCGCCGGTGCGGACTTCATGGCGGGCGGCGCCGGCAATGACATCTACATCGTCGACAATATCGGCGACGTGGTCAGCGAAACCAGCACCCTGGCGAACGAAATCGACACTGTTCAAGCCTCGATCAGTTACACCCTGGGCAACAACGTTGAAAACCTCACCCTCACCGGCACCGACAACCTCAACGGTACCGGCAATGCTCTGAACAACACCTTGATCGGCAACAGCGGCGACAACGTTCTCGACGGTGGTACCGGCGCAGACATCATGATCGGCGGCGCGGGTAACGACACGTACATCGTCGACAATGCCGGCGACGTGGTCAGCGAAACCAGTACGGTAGTCGGTGAAATCGATACCGTACGGGCTTCGGTCAGCTATGTCCTGGGCGCCAACCTCGAAAACCTGACCCTCACTGGCGCTGCCGACATCTTTGCCTTGGGTAACTCGCTGGATAACGTGCTGATCGGCAACGACGGTAATAACCAATTGTCCGGTGGCGCCGGTCTCGACACCATGATCGGTGGCAAGGGCAATGACACCTACGGTCTCGATCAGGCCGGTGAACTGGCCCTGATTCAGGAGCTGGCCAACGAAGGTACTGACACCCTGTTGATCACCTACGCCGCCACGGCACAGACCAACGTCGTCGACCTGAGCCTCAGCAACCTGCACAACGTCGAGAACGTCACCCTGATGGGCAGCGGCAACTTCACGCTGACCGGCAACAGCCTGAACAACACCCTCATCGGCAACGCCGACAGCAACATTATTGATGGTGGCGCCGGGGCAGACTTCATGGCGGGCGGTGCCGGCAATGACACCTACATCGTCGACAACGTCGGCGACGTGGTCAGCGAAACCAGTACCCTGGCAAACGAGATCGACACAGTGATGTCCTCGATCAACTATGTCCTGGGCAACAACCTGGAAAATCTGACCCTCACTGGCACTGCTGACATCTTTGCCCTGGGCAACGCACTGAACAACGTGTTGATCGGCAACGACGGCAACAACCAGCTGTCCGGTGGTGCAGGCCTGGACACCATGATCGGCGGCAAGGGCAACGACACCTATGGCCTCGATCAGTCCGGCGAACTGGCCCTGATTCAGGAACAGGCCAACGAAGGTAACGACACCCTGTTGATCACCTACGCCGCCACACCGCAATCGAGCCTTGTCGATCTGAGCATCAGTAACCTGGTGAATGTCGAAAACGCCACGTTGCTGGGCAGCGGCAAGTTCGCGCTGACCGGCAACAGCCTGAACAACACCCTGATCGGCAACGCCGACAACAACGTCCTCAATGGCGGAGCCGGGGCGGACACGCTCACCGGCGGCGCAGGCGCGGACACGTTTGTTTTCGGTGGCGTCAACGAAATGGGTACCGGCAGCAACCGCGATGTCATTACCGACTTCAACAGTGCGCAAGGCGACAAGATCGACCTGACGAAGTTTGACGCCAACCTGCTGACCGCCGGCTTCAATGGCTTCACCTTCATCGGTGCGGGCGACTTCACTGGCGCCGGCCAACTGCGCTTCGTCGACCACGTGCTTTCGGGCAACGTCAGCGGCAACGCCGGTGCGGACTTCGAAATCCAGCTGGTGGGTGTAAACAGCTTCAGCGCCACCGATCTGGTGGCCTGATACAACCCGACACCCGACCTGTTTTCACAGGTCGGATGCCAAAAAAACGCCCCGATGATTCGGGGCGTTTTTGTTGGCGTCGATCGAGCCAAAGACCTAGCTCAGAACCCCGAGCTCCTTGGCCCTCGCCACTGCCTGTGTGCGCCGCTCAACCCCCAGTTTGCTGTTGATATGACTGGCGTGGGTTTTCACGGTATGCAGCGAAATGAACAGTTGTTCGCTGATTTCCTGATTCGAGCATCCTTGGGCAATCAAACGCAGGACTGCCAGTTCGCGACTGCTCAACTGTTCAGTAATCGGAGAATCCTGCACCGTGCGCAACGCTGGCGGCGGGAAGTGCTCCAGCAGTTGCTGACCGACAAGACCCGGTGCGTTCAGCGACAGTTGCCCGCGCAACCAATCGGCGTGGTCTTTGACCAGGCACTCGAATGGCTGCAACACCCCGCCACTGGCTGCTTCCATTGCCTGTGCCAACGCTTTGCGGGCCTCGGGTTCGCGATTGTTCACCAGCAGCAGCGCCACCTTCTGCGTCAACGCCATCACACTCAACAACTGGCGCCCGGTCTGCTGGCCGTTTTCCAACAGTACATTCAACCGGCCTTCGGCCAGCATCGGTTGCCCCTGAATGACATCCAGCAGCGCCTGCTGCAATTCGACATGCAACGGCAACTGCGGGTGAAACTCCGGTGGTGCCGCGGCGCGTTCGCCGGTGTAGGTCTGCCCCAGACGCGCCAGCCAGGCCTCGGCCAGGTCAATCCGCCCCTGCGCCAGCCACAGCTCGCATTTGACCAGCGTGATCATCGCCAGGTAGTAGATCGGCGGAACATCCCAGATGTGCATCAGACGCTCGGCTTCGGCCAGTTCGGCAAAAGCCCGGGCGTAATCCCCGCGGCTGCCGTCGAGCCGGGCAATCACACAGTGACCAATCAACACGCTGATATCACGACAGGCGCGCGCTTCACTCAGGCCGGCCTGCAATCGCACTCGCGCCGCGTCGGGCTGCAAGCGCATGGCCAACAGAAACCCCTCATACAGCGTCAATCGCGCACGCACGGCATACAAACGCTGCGCCGACAATCCGCGCAGACGCTCGAGGCCCTGATGCACTTCATCGAGCGAGCGCACTATCTCCCCCCGCGCCTGCAATACCCGGGCACGGTCGTAGTGGGCCAGCGCTTCGAACAGTGGATTGCCGACCCGCTGCGCCAGCTCCAGGGATTCGCGGTTCAAGCCCCGGGCGCGCCACAGATCGCCGTCGGCAATCGCCAGGTTGGACAAGGTCGACAAACACATCAGGCGCTGGCCGTAGCGTTTGGCCGGCAGGCTTTCCAGCGCTTCGCTGCAATACTCGATGGTCTGCTCGCGATGCCCTCGGCCACGGGCGATGATGCCCTTGAGCGCCAGCCATTGGGCAAGCATGGATTTCTGTGCGGTGGCCGACGGCGCCGGCAGAAACCGGCTCAGGTGACTGGCGAGTTCTTCGGCCGCGTCGAGCTGACACGCCAGCCCCAGCGCCCAGCTGTACAACACGATCAGGCGTGGCGTGCTGATCAGCAGACTGTCAGGCAAGTCCATCTTCCAGCGCAGCAACATGCCGACGTTCTGCTCGGCGAGCAGTTGTTCCTCGGACAGGTTCTGCACCAGATTCGCCGCCACGTCCAGATGCCCTGCCCGCAATGCCTGCTCCACGGCCTCATCCAGCAGACCCTGGGCATTGAACCAGCGACAGGCGCGCAGGTGCAGTGTTGCCGCGGGGACGATCGCCCGGGCGATCGGCCTGCTGCGCAACAGATCGGAAAACAGATGGTGATAGCGATACCAGTGGCCGTGTTCATCCAGCGGCACCAGAAACACCTGATGCGCCAGCAGGAAGCGCAGAATCTCGGCACTGTCGTGGGATTCGCGCACCGCGTCGCATAACTCGCTGCAAAAGCGTTCCTGCGGTGCGGTGTCGTAGAGAAACGCCTGCACCTCGGCCGGCAGGCAGTCGATGACTTCTTCCAGCAGGTAATCACGGATCAGCCCTTCCCCGCTGTTCAAGGCCTGCGGCAACGCTGCGTCACTCCCGGCCTCGGACACCGCCAGCAACCAGAAGCGCAGCCCGGCCACCCAGCCTTCGCTGCGCTGGATCAGGTTTTCCAGGGCCTCGCCGCGCAGCGAGCTACTGTGACGGTCGAGCAACGCCAGGGCTTCGTCGTGGGTCAGGCGCAGATCCTGTTCATGCAGTTCCAGCAACTGTCGCGACAGGCGCAGACGGGCGAGATGCCAGTCCGGCCGCTGACGGCTGGTGACCATGACCAGCAGGCCATCGGGCAAATGATTGAGGAAGAATTGCAGGCAACGGTCGAGTACCGGCCCTTGGGCGAGGTGGTAATCGTCCAGCACCAGCAACAGGGGCGAGGTCGGTTGCAGGTGCAGGGCCAGCTCATCGAGCAGGCCGTCGAGCCATTCTTCAAAGGCGAACGGCTGATGACGCTGACGCATTTTCAACAGGCCGAGTGCGCGGCTGCCGAGTTCCGGGAAGTAGTCCTGCAAGCCTTCGAGCAAGCGCTCGAGAAAGCGCCCCGGGTCACTGTCCCGGGCGCTCAGTCCCAGCCACAGGCTTTGCCAATGGCCCGGCAGGCTTTGACAGAACTCCACGGCCAGCGAGCTTTTGCCGAACCCGGCCGGGGCGCAGACCAGCAACAGACGTCCACCGAGCCCGGCTTGCAGGCGCTCGCAGAGGCGGGGTCGCAATACGTATCCGTCAGGCAGCGGAGGACGGAAAAAACGTCCGTCCAATGCCGCGACGGCAACGCTTGCGGGACCCGGAAGTGGGGACAGATCAGTCATGGCCGGCTCTTGTTTGAATGGCTGTTGGCGGCGTAGCAGATGTCCGCAGACTAGCCTTAAACGGCGTACATATGAAGTTGTTGCTACAAATGGCTACAAAATCACGACGCAAAAAAAACGCCCCGAACCAGTCGGGGCGTTTTTTCGAGGATGCGGCCTCGGGTTACAGCTTAGCGGATACCGTCCTGGCCCAGGTTGCCTGGCTGGAATTCGCTTTTACTGGCAGAGAAGCCGAAGTCATACGCTGATTTCTCTTCGTTCTTCATGCCCAGTGCCAGATAGCGACCCGATTGCAGGTCATACAGGGTTTCCAGCGCGTACCACGGCACTTGCTTGTCGTAGTAGTCCTCGGCATGGGCCTCGGCGACACGCCACAGCTGACCGCGACCGTCGTAATGGTCGATGACGGCTGCTTGCCAGGTATCTTCATCGATGAAGAAGTCACGTTTGGCATAGATGTGACGCTGACCCGGTTTCAAGGTTGCCACCACGTGCCAGACGCGACGCAGCTCGTAACGAGCCAGGTCCTGATTGATATGACCGGCCTTGATGATGTCGGTGTACTTGAGTGTTGGCGAATCGATCTTGTAGCTGTTGTTGGCAATGTACATCTCTTTCTTGCCTTCAAGCTTCCAGTCATAACGATCCGGTGCACCGTTGTACATGTCCAGGTTGTCGGAGGTACGCAGACCGTCCGCCGCCGTGCCCGGACCGTCATAGGACACTTGTGGTGCCTGACGTACGCGACGCTGGCCGGTTGCATAAACCCAGGCCTTGCGCGGCTCCTTCACCTGGTCGAGGGTCTCGTGCACCAGCAGCACGGTACCTGCCAGACGAGCCGGCGCGGTCACTTTCTGCTTGAAGTAGAACAGCACGTTGCCCGGGTTGGCCGGATCGTAATCCTTCATCTTGTCGCGGAACACGAACTGATCCTGGAAATACACCAGGCTGAACGAGCCGTTGGTCTGCGGCGTCGCCTGGGTCACCAGACGGGTCACGCTGCCACCGCGATAGCGAGTGATGTGGTTCCAGATGACTTCCAGACCGTCTTTCGGGATCGGAAACGGTACGGCGGTCTGGAAGTTTTCCAGACCGTTGCCACCAGCCACCAGCGTGGTGGTCGTGGCGTTTTTCCTGATGGCGGCGAACACGTCATCCGGCACGGTGGCACCGCGATGGGACGGGTAAACCGGCATCTTGAACGTGTCCGGGTAACGCTTGAACATCGCGTACTGGCCCGGCGCAAGCTTGTCCTTGTACTGGTCGACGTTCTGCGCGGTGATGGTGAACAGCGGTTTTTCACTGGCGTACGGATCGGACAGGAAGCCTTTGCTGTCGACGGTGCCGGCATTTTTCGCCAGCGGTTTCCAGGCCGGGATCGAACCGTCGGCGTTGCCCGCCATCTCGGCTCCCATCGGGGTCAGGCTCTTGCCCAATTTGTCGGCCTCGGCGGCAGGGACCGCCGCCATCACGCTGGTCGCCAGCAGCGAAAGCCCCAGAACACCGGCGTGGAACAGACTCTTTGTTATTTTCATATGGTTGTTCGTCCTGAAAAAACTGTGCTTAGAAGTTCACGCCAACACTGAGGGCAACGAAGTCGCGATCATCCACCGTGCTGTATTCGCCACCAAAGAAGTTGGTGTAGGCCAGGCTTGCGGTGTAAGTGTTCTGGTATTCGGCATCAAGCCCGAGGCTGATGGCCTTGCGGCCTTCCTCGAAGTTGCCGCCAGGGCCTGGGGAGTAACCCTTGACGTCGTGGGACCAGGCCACGTTCGGCTTCAGGTTCACGCCGGCGAACACGTCGCTGTAATCCCAGATGGCACGAGCGCGATACCCCCAGGACGTGGCGGTGGTGAAGCCGTTGTTGTCGCAATTGCTGGAGCGGTTGCTGGTCGAAGCGCCAGGGCCGGCACCGTTGATGGTCGAGGTGTTGAGGATCTGCGAGCAGGTATCCAGGCCGCCGGTCGCCGGCAGCTCACCCGGACCGAAGACCGGATCGCGGCCATAACGGGCCTCGGACTTGCTCTCGAGTCCGCCGACGTGAGTCACACCGACTTCACCCACCAGGGTCAGACGGTTGGCACCCATGACCTGATCGAAGAAGTGGGTCAGGGTGGTCTGGAGCTGAGTGATTTCCTTGCGGTTGTAACCGTGCAGGTCCTGGCCCGGAACGCCGTTGAGGATCGAGGCGTTGGTCAGCGCGCCGCCCAGCGGACGCACACCGGCGAACAGGATGTCGGTGGAGTTCAGTTGCACCGGCGCGTTCGGCCGGTAGCTGATCTCACCACTCCACGCCGTGCCGGTAGGCAGGGTGGTGGAGAAACTCAGACCGTAGAGACGAATGTCCTCTGGATACTCGATGAAATACTCGGAGTTACCCGCTACCACCAGAGGGCCCAATGCCTGGAACGGGCCCGGGAGCGCCTTGACGCCGTTATAGATCGACTGTGGCGCACCGGTTGCGCTGAAGATCGGCGCACGGCTGTGATAGTTCATGAAGTAGGCACCGAACTCGGTGGCCAGCGGATCGAACATGTACTTGGCGGACACGCCCCACTGCCCGCTGTCCCGCGCATTGCGGTTCGGGGAGCGACGCACCAGCACGCCTTCTTCGTTGACGTCGACATTGGCGGCTGCCAGCGGGCCGAGGGCAACACCCGGAATGGTCGAGCGCTTGTTCAGCACGCGCAGGTTGTCGTCGCAACCGGTGGTGACGATGTCAGGCTGGGAGAAGAACGTGCCGCAGTTGTCGGTCACGGTCTTCTGCCAGTCGATCTGGTAGAAACCTTCGGCCGACAGGTTTTCGGTGATGCTCTGGGACAGGTAGAACATGTTGACCGGGATCAGGCCTTCCTTGATCTCGGCGCCCGGACGGCGGAAGGCGGAAACGTCGATCGGGTTGATCGAGTTGATGCCGCCACCGATGAAGGTGCTTTCACCCCAGTTCACCACCTGCTTGCCCAGACGCACCGAACCCGGCTCATCGGCAATGGAGTAGTTGTGGTAAACGAAGGCATCGAGGATCTGGCCACCCGAAGAACGGGCTGCCACGTCGCGGTTATGGTTGCTGACGTCCTTGTATTCCAGATCCTGGTTCTGCAGCGCGAAGTCGTACCAGTATTTGCCCCGGACGAAGACACCGGTGTCGCCATATTTCAATTCGAGGTCGTGGATGCCCTTGAAGATCTTCGAGAAGGCTTGACCGCTCTTGAAGTTCAAGTGACCGTCGTCGGAGGTCTGGGACAGGCCCCGGCCGCCGTTGTTGACACCAATAAGATCCTTGTTCGGCTGCTGGGTCGAAATACTCATGCCCAGGGAGAGCGAGGAGTCGAACTGGCCTTCGATTTCACCGACGTTGAAGCTGACGCCGAATGCGGGCCCGGCGAGCGTGGAGGCAAGACTGACCGCCAGAGGCAGTTTCGCCCGGCGCCAGAACTGGTTTACTGAGGTCATCGACGCTACTCCATGTGCATTATTGTTATGGCAGTGAGTACTTTTAAAAACGCCTGAAGGACCGGGCGCCAGAGGCCTCCCGAAATCACTTCAATGTTGCATTGCCCCGTTCTTAAAAATCCTTGAGCGGACTATAGCCAGCAGGTGGTACTGCTTGATCCCTCTAAAGTGTGATTTGCAGCTGCCGGCCACTCTGGAACAGTCCTTTCGCCAGTCCGACACATGTCGGCACGGCAAGGATGGCTGAAAATTCGGATTTAACAAGCCAAGCGCTTGCTTGGTGGGTCTGGCGCGCCGTTTTCGGCGCGCCAGGGGACGCTCAGAGCGTCGAGAGGAAGGTGCTGTTATTGGCCTGCCATTCGGTGATGTCGAGGCGGATGCGCTTCTTGTCGAGCTTGCCGACACTGGTCTTGGGAATTTCAGTAACAAGGGCGATCTGACTCGGAATCGCCCACTTGCTCAGGTGCCCCAGTTCCACGAACGGCTTGAGGTGTTCCTTGAGCTCACGGGCCCCGATGGCGTGCCCTTCGCGGATCACCAGCAAGGCAAACGGGCGCTCGCCCCACTGCGGATCGGCGATGCCCACCACTGCTACTTCACGTACCGCGACGTGGCGACTGATCAGGTCTTCGAGGTCCAGCGAGGAAATCCATTCGCCACCGGTCTTGATCACGTCCTTGATCCGGTCGCGGATGTCGATCACACCCATGCTGTCGAGCGTGGCGACGTCGCCGGTGTGCAGCCAGCCGCCGGCCCACAGCTCGGCGCCCTTCTGCGGTTCGTTGAAATAGCCTTCGGTCAGCCACGGTGCGCGCAGCACCAGTTCGCCCTGGGTTTCGCCATCGGCCGGCAGGAAGTTGCCGTCGCCGTCGACGATGGCCGCTTCGACCAACGGCCCCGGCACGCCGGCCTTGATCCGGTAGGTGGTGCGTTCGTCTTCGGTGCCCGCCATCAGCTCGTCGTTCAGATGCGCGCACGAGACCAATGGCCCGGTTTCCGACATGCCGTAGGCGGCCGTCAGTTGAATGCCCTTGCTCTTGGCCGTTTCGTACAGCGTGCGATTGAGCGCGCTGCCGCCGATGACGATTTTCCAGCCGCCGAAATCAGTGCCTTGCGCGCCTTTGGCGTTGAGCAGCATTTGCAGAATGGTCGGCACACAGTGGGAGAACGTGACCTTCTCCTTGCGCCACAGCTCGACGAGGAACTCCGGGTCGTAACGCCCCGGGTAAACCTGCTTGAGCCCGAGCATGGTCGCCACGTAAGGCAGGCCCCAGGCATGCACATGGAACATCGGGGTGATCGGCATGTACACGTCGTTGGTGCCCAACAGCCGCACGCTGTCGATGGCGCCCATGATGGTCGACACGCCCATGGTGTGCAGCACCAGTTGCCGATGGGTGAAGTACACGCCTTTCGGATTGCCGGTGGTGCCCGTGGTGTAGAACGTGGTGGCGACCGAGTTTTCGTCGAAGTCCTGGAAGTCGTACTGCGGGCTCGCGGCCGCCAGCAACTGTTCGTACTCGCCGACCAGATTCGGCAGATCCGCGGTTTTTTCCGGCAGATCGGTCAGCAGCAGGGTTTTCTCCACCGTCGTCAGGTGCGGCGCGATGGCCTGGTACAGCCCGACGAACTCGCTGTTGACCAGCACGAAGCGGTCCTCGGCGTGATTCATGGTGTAGAGAATCTGTTCCGGGGACAGGCGCACGTTGATGGTGTGGATCACCGCGCCGATCATCGGAATGGCAAACATGCACTCCAGGTAGCGATGGCTGTCCCAGTCCATCACCGCCACGGTATCGCCGGCCTTCACGCCGGCCGCCGTCAGTACGTTGGCCAGTCGCGCGACGCGTTCGATCAGCGTCGGGTAGCTGTAGCGCAACTGGTCACGGTAGATGATCTCGCGGGTTTTCTCGTAACGGGCGCCCGACATCAGCAGCCGTTTAATCAGCAGTGGATACTGGTAGGCCCCTTCGGCGGGCGGAATAACGCGAGTCTGCAACATAAGAATCCCTTTTCTGACTGCACGGTGTTGGCGTTGGAGTTTTGTACTCTAGAACCCTTATACGCCAGCCAAATCAGCCAAAGGAATGATTTGCAGAGCCGTACAAATGCTAGCTTTGCGCCAGCATTTGCCGGTATTCGTCACCGATCAGGCCGTTTGCCCTACCGCCACTTCGGAAGGTGTGCGTGGGAAAACCACCGCCGCAAGGAAGGTCAAAGCGCCAAAACCGGCCAGAATCAGGTAAAGCCCCACAAAACCATGGCGCGGTTCGACATAGGCAATCAGCGGAATCGCCGTCGCACTGGCACCGAACGATAAACAGTAACGCAAGGCAAACACCCGTGACTGCCATTGCGGTGCGACGAAGTTGGCGACCATCGAATCGTTCACCGTCACCTGGCCGAACACCACGAACATGAACGCCGCCCCGACGGCGATCACCGCCCAGCCCTCGACATAAGCCAGCGCAAACAGTAACGGCGCCTGACACAACGTCAGCGCGATAAACGGCCACTTCAGGCTGACGCGGTGCAACACCCGACCGATGCTCAACTGCGCAATCGCGCCAAAGGCGTAAGCCAGACTGACCACCACACCAAGGGTTTGCGGTGAGGCGAACAGGTCATGCAACCGCTCCTGAAACAGTTTCGGATAGGTCATGGTGGTGGCGTTGAACACCACCCCGCCGGTGGCCGTGGCCAGAGCCAGCACGCCGAACACCATGACCATCGAAATACGTTGGCCGCCGGCGCCCTTGAGCGCGGTGTGCGGGCGCTTGGGAATCGGCTCCTCGCGCACCTGCAAGGCAAAACCGATCCCCAACACGATCGCCACCGCCCCCGGTAACAGGAACGCCGAGCGCCAGCCGAACTGCGCCACCAACAGCCCGGTGACCAGCGCCGAGAACGCCACGCCGAGGTTGCCCCACATGCCGTTGATACCGATCTCGCGCCCGCGATTCTGCGCGTAGGCCACCAGCATCGCCGTGCCGACCGGGTGATAGATCGCGGCAAAAATGCCGATCAGGGTCAGGCCGAGCACCAGCATCGTCGGGCTGTTGCTGAGGCCAGTGAAGATTGCCGAGGCACCGATGCCAAAGAAAAACACCAGCATCATCCGCCGCCGGCTCCAGTGATCGCCCAGCCAGCCAGCCGGTAGCGAACATGCGCCGAACGCGATGAAGCCACCCAGCGACAAGCCGATCAACGCGGCGTAGTCGAGGGCGAAGGCCTGGGTCATACCAAGCACGGCGGCAGGGAAAATCAGCATGAACATGTGATCGATCACATGGGCTGCGTTGATGTAGCGAATGACGTTTCTGGACTGGTTCATGACGGCACGCTTTACGTTGTAGTGAGCGCTCATGCTAAGTTGGCCGGAAAGCGCATTCCTGCCAACCAAGTCATCGAATCCGACATGTTGATCAGCCATTTCGAACACGGACCGGTCAGTGCCTATCCCCGGGACTATCTGGACGGCTCGCACCAGCCGCTGCACCTGCACCGCGAGGCGCAATTGCTCTATGCCGTGAGCGGGGTGATGCGCGTGGTCACGGCGCAAGGTGCCTGGGTGCTTCCGCCGAGTCGTGCGGTGTGGATTCCGCCGGAAGTCGCCCACGAGATTTTCATGTCCGGCGATGTGCAGATGCGTTCATTGTTCATCGCACCCGAGCTGTCGCCGGCCAGCCTGCAACACTGTTGCGTGCTGGCAGTGACGCCGTTGCTGCGCGAACTGATCCTGCGCGCGGTGCAGGGCCCGCCCCACGCCGACAACCCGCTGATCCAGCAATTGATGCTGGAAGAACTGGCCGGCCTCGAAAACCTGCCGCTGCACATTCCGATGCCGAGCGATCGTCGCCTGCAAAGCATTTGCCTGGCGCTGCTGCGCACCCCGGATCACCCCAATACCCTGGAGGACTGGGCGCAACAGGTCGGCGCCAGCTCGCGGACCTTGGCGCGGCTGTTCCAGCAACAACTGAAGATGAATTTCAACGCCTGGCGCCAGCAACTGCGCCTGATGGAAGCCCTGCCCCGCCTGCTCGCCGGGGACAGCGTGCAGAGCGTGGCGCGGGATCTGGGTTACGGCAGCGCGCGGGCGTTCAGCGCGATGTTCTGCCGTTTGCTCGGGGACAATCCCCGGGAGTACCTCAACGCCCTGAATCAGCTCAGCTCGATCAATGCATCTCGGTGAACGCGAGTTTCACGCCGATGGCGATCAGCACGGCGCCCATGGTGCGGTCGAACCAGTGGCCCATGCGGGCGAAACCGGCGCGCACACGTTGTTGGCTGAACAACATCGCCACCAGACAGAACCAGGTTGCAGTCGCGGCGGCCAGGTAAAGCCCGTAACCGGCCTGTACCGCCAGCGGCGTGTGCGGGTTGATCACCACGGTGAACAGCGACAGGAAGAACAGCGTGGCTTTCGGGTTCAGACCGTTAGTCACGAAGCCTGAGGTGAAGGCGCCACGGGCGGTGCGTTCACCAGCCTCCTTGTGCAAATCGTCGGTCACGGCCGGTGCCGGTTGCGCGCGCAAGGCCTTGAAGCCGATGTACAGCAGGTAAGCGGCGGCGGCCCATTTCAGGGCGTTGAACAACACGATCGATTGGGAAACGATCAGCCCGATGCCCAGCAGCGAATAACCAACGTGCAGGAAAATCGCCGTGCCCACGCCCAGTGCCGTCCAGGTACCGGCGCGACGACCGTGGGTCACGCTCTCGCGCACCACCACGGCAAAGTCCGGGCCGGGGCTGGCGACGGCCAGCAGGTGGATCAGTGCAACGGTCAAGAACTCGGTCCAGTACATGGGGGCTCCTTTCGGCCAAGCGTAACGTTTTGTTTCATCTGGTAGGCTCGGCAGATTACGCCTTCCCTTCAAAGCACAACAGGTACAGTTGATGACGAACGCCCACCGCGCCGTATTCCTCGATCACCCTTCCCTGGATCTGGGCGACCTTGACCTCGAGCCGTTGCGCGCCTGCTTCAGCGACCTGCAACTGTTCGCCCAGACACTGCCTGCGCAGGTTGCCGAACGCCTGCAAGGCGCGACCGTTGCCATCAGCAACAAGATCCTGATCGATGCCGCCGCCATGGCTGCCAATCCACAACTGAAACTGATCCTGATCACGGCCACCGGCACCAACAACGTCGATCTGGCCGCTGCTCGCACCCGAGGCATTACCGTGTGCAACTGCCAGGGTTACGGCACACCGTCGGTGGCGCAACACACGATCATGCTGTTGCTCAACCTCGCCACGCGCCTGGCCGATTATCAAAAAGCCGTCGGTGAAGGACGCTGGCAACAGGCGAAACAGTTCTGCCTGCTGGACTATCCGATCGTCGAACTGGAGGGAAAAACCCTGGGCCTGCTCGGGCATGGCGAACTCGGCGGCGCGGTCGCGCGTCTGGCCGAAGCCTTCGGCATGCGCGTCCTGCTCGGACAGATTCCGGGGCGCCCGGCCCGGCCGGATCGCCTGCCGCTGGAAGAACTGCTGCCACAGATCGACGCCCTCACCCTGCACTGCCCGCTCAATGAACACACCCGGCACTTCATCGGTGCCCGCGAACTGGCGTCCATGAAACCCGGTGCCTTCGTGGTCAACACCGCCCGTGGTGGTCTGATCGACGAACAGGCCCTGGCCGATGCCTTGCGCAACGGTCATCTGGGCGGCGCGGCCACCGATGTGCTGAGCGTCGAGCCACCGACTAATGGCAATCCACTGCTGGCTGCCGACATCCCGCGCCTGATCGTCACCCCGCACAACGCTTGGGGCAGCCGCGAGGCCCGGCAGCGGATCGTGGGTCAATTGGTCGAAAACACCCACGCGTTCTTCAGCGGTAAGGCGCTGCGGGTCGTCAGTTGATAAACTGCGGCACTTTTTTCACAGGAGCAGTTATGGATCCGCGCAGTGAAGTACTGCTTCGTCAGGTCGAGTTATTCCAGGGTTCGCTGTTGTTGGCCGGTCTGCCCGCCGACGATCTGCTCGGGCGCCTGCCCAACGCCTTTGGCTGGTGCTGGCATGCCGGCGATCAGGCGGCGCTCGATGCGCGCTTTGAAGGCCGCAGCCATTTCGGTGTCAACGTGCCGGAGCGCGAGTTCGACAGCGCGGTGGTGTTCCTGCCCAAGTCCAAGGATTTGACCGACTACATCCTCAATGCCGTGGCTTCACGCCTGGCCGGGCGCGAAGTGTTTCTGGTCGGGGAAAAGCGCAGCGGCATCGAAGGTGCCTCCAAGCAACTCAACCCGTTCGGCAAGCCGCGCAAGCTCGACAGCGCGCGTCATTGCCAACTCTGGCAAGTGACGGTGGCCAACGCTCCAGAAGCCAAATCCCTGGAAAGCCTGGCGCAGACTTATGAGCTGCCACTGGCCGAAGGCCCGCTGAAAGTCATCAGCCTGCCGGGCGTCTTCAGCCATGGCCGACTGGATCGCGGCAGCGCCCTGCTGCTGGAGCATCTGGACAAACTGCCGAGCGGTCATCTGCTGGACTTCGGTTGCGGTGCCGGTGTGCTTGGCGCGGCGGTCAAACGTCGCTACCCGCACAATCAGGTCACTCTGCTGGACGTTGACGCCTTCGCTGCCGCCAGCAGTCGCCTGACACTGGCAGCCAACGGTCTGGAAGCCGACGTGTTGACCGGCGACGGAATCGACGCCGCACCGATGGGATTGAACGCAATTCTGAGCAACCCGCCGTTCCATGTCGGCGTACATACCGACTATTTCGCCACAGAAAACTTGCTGCGAAAAGCAGCCAAACATCTGAAAAACGGCGGCGAACTGCGCCTGGTAGCGAACAGCTTCCTGAAGTACCAGCCGCTGATCGAAGAGCATCTTGGCGTGTGTGCGATCAAGGCCGAAGGCAATGGTTTCCGGATTTACCGGGCCAAGCGCGGCTGAAAATTAGCACTTGCCGAATGGATTCTGCCTAGGCAGAATCCGCTCCGTCCTAGGGGAGTAGTCTCCCACGAGCGCCATGCTCGTCCGGCATACGTCAACATACTTGATCCTCAGATCATGGCGTATGCGACCCAAGCGTCCGCAGCAGACGGATCGCAGGGTTTGACAAGACCTATGACACGCACACCTTACCCGGGGCGGGAAGGCTGTACGTGTCATAGCCGTGTCGACCCGCCCCTTAGGAAATCCTGATGCTGGACTCGTTACTCGTTCCCACCGCAATCGTTGCCTTGGCCGAAATCGGCGACAAGACGCAACTGCTCGCGCTGATTCTCGCCGCTCGCTTTCGCAAACCCTGGCCGATCATTGCCGGTATCGTCGCTGCGACCCTGGCCAACCACGCGGCAGCCGGTGCGGTAGGCGCCTGGTTCGGCAGCTTCTTCTCCGATGCGGTCCTGCACTGGATTCTCGCCGCGAGCTTCACCGCCACCGCCCTGTGGACGCTGGTGCCGGACAAGATGGACGACGATGAAGCCAGCACCGCCCGCAAGTTCGGGCCGTTCCTGACCACCCTGATCGCATTCTTCCTCGCGGAAATCGGCGACAAGACCCAGATCGCCACCGTGATGCTGGCCGCGCAATACCCGGAACTGTGGCTGGTGATCATCGGCACTACGCTCGGCATGTTGATTGCCAACGTACCGGTGGTTCTGGCGGGTAACTTTGCCGCAGACAAATTGCCATTGACCCTGATCCGTCGCCTCGCGGCTTCGGCGTTCATGATTCTGGCAATCGTCGCGGTGTACAAGGCGATGCAGAGCAGCGGCTGGGTCTGATCCGGCAGATCGCTCCCACACTCAGTGTGGGAGCGATCATTATTTCAGGACTTTGGCGCTTTTTCGTAAAGCGGCATGACCTTCGGAATGGCCGCCTGCAACGAGGCGATCCGGCTGGAGGATGCCGGGTGAGTGCTCATGAACTCTGGCGGTGCACCTTCGGACGCCTTGCTCATCTTGTTCCACAGGGTGATCGCGGCGTTCGGGTTGTAGCCGGCGCGAGCGGCCAGTTCCAGGCCGATCAGGTCGGCTTCGTTTTCGTTGGCACGGCTGTTGGGCAGCGTCATCCCGTAGTTGGCCACGGTGTCGGCCAGCGCCAGGCTGTCCTGACCCAGACCGAGCAACGCACCGGCGCCCTGCTTGGCCATCTCGATGCCATAGGCCTTGGACATTGCTTCACGACCGTGCTCGCGCAGGGCGTGGGCGATTTCATGGCCCATGACCGCGGCGATTTCATCGTCGGTCAGTTTCAGGCTATCGATCAGCCCGGTGTAGAAAATGATCTTGCCGCCAGGGCCGCAGTTGGCGTTGAGCTCGTCACTCTTGATCAGGTTCACTTCCCACTGCCATTGCGCGGCATCCGGCCGGAAGTTCGGCGCCTGGGCGATCAGACGGTTGGCAATCGCCTGAACCCGCTTGGCTTCGTTGCTGGTCTTGTCCAGCACACCTTTGCTGGACGCCTCGCCAACGGTCTTCTGATAGGACTGGGCATACATCTGGTCGACCTCTTGCGAGGACAGCATGCTGAACATGTACTGCTTGCGCTCCACGCCCACGGCACCGCCGCTGGTGGTGTTGACCGACTGACAACCGGCCAGCAACAGCGCCGCGCTCAGTGCACTTACAACCAAAGTCTTGTTCATTCAAAAGCTCCCTGAAAACATGCCGCGTATCCTAGGCGGGTAATTGTATCGACGCCAGATACAACAGACGTGATGCACCTGTTTTCAGAAGACACTCCTCAGCCCTGTAGGAAAAAATTCACATCCACCGACAAGCCCTCTGCAACTGCGTCGCGCACTGATCCATTTGCGACATCCACCGTCAATTGCGCGCACTTCGCCTCATGGCGCAATAGTGGCTGCCGATACAGCAGCGCAGATGTCCTCTTGCGTGCGGAGCTTCCATGAAATTCAAGTCGATCCAGTTTTCCGTGGCGGCCCTGGCCGGCGCCATCGTTCTCAGCGTGGTGGCTGCGTTGGTGCTGTATGCGCTGTTTTCCGGCGCCCGCACCCAGGAGATGGTTCAACAACGGACCCAGGCCCAGTTCGAGCAAGTCATCGAACAACGCCTGACCTCGCTGGCACAGACCCAGGTCAGCCAGATCCAGCGCGAACTGGAAGCGCCGCTGCTGATTGCCGGCGGACTGGTGCGGGTCAACGCCCTGCTCGGCACGCCCGGCGCCGATGGCCAGCCGCGACTGACCGTCAGCCGCGAGCAACTGATCAGCCTGATCAAGGAAAACGTCGAGAAGAACCCGAAGATTCTCGGCACCTACATCGGCTGGGAAAAGAACGCACTGGACCACAATGACGCGGCTTACGTCGGCACCAGCGTGGTCGGCATCGACGCCGCCAACGGGCGCTTCCTGCCGTGGTGGTTCCGCAACGAAGACGGCACCCTCGGCCTGGACAAACTGGTGGACGTCGACGACCAGAAAGTCCTGTCCACCGGCGTGCGCGCCAGCGAATACTACCTGTGCTCGAAAGAAACCAGGAAATCCTGCGTGATCGATCCGGCGCCCTACAAGGTCGGCGACAAGATCGTCATGCTCGCGTCCTTCATTGAACCGATCATGCTCAACGGCGCGTTCCAGGGCATCGTCGGCGCCGACCTGTCGGTGAACTTCATCCAGGAAATGCTCCTGGGCGCGAACCAGAAACTGTACAGCGGCGCCGGGCAAATGGCCCTGATCGGCGGCAACGGCCGGATCGTCGCCTACACCAAGGACCCGAGCAAATTCGGCGAGAAGGTCAGCGATATCCTCGACGCCCAGCAGATTGCCAACATGGCCAATCTCAAGCGCGGCGAAGTGACCTACACCGTCAATAAGGATTCGGGCCGGATCGAACTGTACCTGCCATTCGGCATCGGCCAGACCGACGCACGCTGGACGCTGATGCTGCAACTGCCGCTCAACGCAGTGATGGCCGACCTGCAGAAACTCCAGGGTGACCTCGACGCCCAGCGCAAATCCGACACCTTCGGCATGGCCATGGTCGGCCTGATCATTGCCGGCCTCGGTTTGCTGGTGATCTGGCTGGTGGGCCACGGCATCGCCCGACCGCTGAAGCAAATGGTGACCATGCTCGATGACATCGCCCAGGGCGAAGGCGACCTGACCCGTCGCTTGAGCAGTGATCGCAAAGACGAACTCGGCTCAATCGCCAAAGGCTTCAACACCTTCCTCGCGAAGCTGCAGGCGATGATCACGCAGGTGGTGTCGTCGGTGCAGAGTGTCAGCGATTCCTCGGAGCACACGGCGGACATTGCGATCCGCACCAATATCGGCATACAGAAGCAGATGGCCGAGATTGATCAGGTCGCCACCGCCGTGCAGGAAATGACCGCCACCGCCCAGGACGTGGCGCGCAACGCGACCCAGGCGGCGCAAGCCGCCAGCCATGCCGATCAGGCCGCCAGCCAAGGCATGCAGATCGTGCGCGACACGTCGAATTCGATTGGCGTGCTGGCTGTGGAAATCAGCAAGGCGGTGGACGTGGTGCAGACGCTGGCCAAGGACAGCGAAAACATCAATGCGATCCTCATCGCCATTCGCGGGATCGCCGAGCAGACCAACCTGCTGGCCCTTAACGCGGCTATCGAAGCAGCCCGTGCCGGTGAGCAGGGGCGCGGATTTGCCGTGGTGGCCGACGAGGTGCGCAACCTGGCGCAGAAGACCCAGAAAGCCACCGAAGAAATCCAGAGCATGATCCAGCAACTGCAACAAGGCACCCGCGACGTGGTGCGGGTCATGGAAGACAGCCAGAACCGCACCGACGAAAGCGTGCAGCACGCGGCCAAGGCAGCCGAAGCGCTGGAGACCATCACCCAGGCGGTGTCGGTGATCAACGACATGAACACCCAGATTGCCAGCGCCGCCGAGGAACAGAGCGCGGTGGCCGACGACATCAACCGCAACGTGATCAACATCGGTCAGGTGGCGAATGAAGTGGCGGGGGGCGCGGACGAGTCGAGTTCGGCGAGTGCGGACCTGACCAAACTGGCGGAGCAGCAGCGGCGGTTGATCAATCAGTTCAAGGTCTGATCAATCAGGCCGGAGTCAAACACTCCGGCCCGTTGAGCTTCGGATCATTGACCATGTTCGCCAGCACCCGCTCGCGCAAGGCGGCGGGCTCACTGGCGAGCAGGCCTTGCAGGACATGCAGCGGCGTCTCGGGATCGAGCCATGCCGCCTGCCCCGCCTCATCGAGAATCAACGGCCGGCGCTGACTGGCTGCTGGCTGTGTAATCACCGCCGTACTCAGCCACACCTGTTCCTGCACTGGATACGCTTCCCAGATCGCCGCAAAAAACAACGAAGACCCCTCCCCCGGCGTCAGCCAGTACGGGCGCTTGCGCGTGGTGCCGCGCCATTCGTAGAAACCGTTGGCCGGCAGCAGGCAACGGCGCAGGCGCAGGGCTTCGCGAAACATCGGTTGTTCGGCGACGGTTTCGGCCCGGGCATGGGCCGGGGTACGCGACAGATCGGTCAGCCACGGCGGCGTCAGCCCCCAACGGGCGCGGACCAGCGTGCGCTGGCCATCGGCTTCGGCGCGCAGCATCAATACCGAATCGTTGGGGGAAATGTTCCACTGCGCCAACTGATCGGCGGGAAAACCTGGCAGCGCCGCAAAGTCGCGGTTCCAGCGAAACAGGGCATAACGTCCACACATGGGGCAGCACGACTCAAGAATAAAACGAACGCCAGCCTAACAGACCAGCGTACCGGGGAAGCTCTCCGGTTCATCGCCGGGCAGCGGCAGCGCGGCATTGTACGCGCTGATCAGTTCGCGGGCGTATTCGGCCTGATCGTTCTCGACCGACAGCCCGAGCAGCCCGAAGATCGGCAACTCGCCCGTGCCACCGAGCAAATCGCGCCCGACCAGATGCGCCTCGATGCCTTCGCTGGCGAGCATGCCCTTGAGCATCTCGCCTTCCATCAGGTTTTCCGGCTCGTAGATTCGCTGCATGGGCGCACCTCACTCGTTTTCGCTGAAGACTTCCAGAAACCAGTCCTGACCATCGACCTGCAGGACAAAGGTGATCGGCCGGCAACACACCTGACAGTCTTCGATATAGGTCTGGTCACCACCTGAGAGATCCACGGTCGTCTCGACCTCTTCACCACAATACGGACATTCATATACTGCGCTTTCCAGCATCGCGGTCTCCCGGGTGACTTGTGCGTATAATCGCCGGTCTATTTGCAGGGCTATTTTTGTCTGGCTACTTTTTCAGACCGTGCCCCGTTGGTTTTCGATCAAAACCTTTACTTACCCTAGCCGTTTCCAACAAGAGAGCATGATGGGCGAATTCGATGCCATCCGACCTTACGACGACAGCGAAGTACCTGCGGTACTGGCGCGACTGCTCGGCGACAAGGCGTTTCTAGATATCCTCACCCACTTCCGCTTCCCGCGTTTTGCCGGTGCCTTCGGCTGGATGCTCAAACCACTTATAGCCCATCGGCTGCGTCGTGAGTTCGCCGACGTGACCTCCGTGGCCACTTTGCAGGACAAGGTCGAGTTCTACGTCGACCACACCATCGAGCGCGCCACCGACGGCGTGACCTACACCGGTGTCGAGCAATTCAAGTCCGGCAGCGCTTATCTGTTCATCGCCAACCACCGCGACATCGTGATGGATCCGGCTTTCGTCAACTATGCGGTGTACCACGCCGGCCTGCCGACCCCGCGCATCGCAATTGGCGACAACCTGCTGCAAAAACCTTTCGTCAGCGACCTGATGCGCCTGAACAAGAGCTTCATCGTTCACCGTTCGATCACCGGGCGCCGCGAGAAAATGGCCGCTTATCAACTGCTGTCGGCCTACATCAACCACTCGATCCGCAACGATTGCGCCTCGATCTGGATCGCCCAGGCCGAAGGCCGTGCGAAGGACGGCGACGACCGTACCGAGTCGGCGATCCTCAAGATGTTCCACATGAGCCGCAAGGACGAGCCGTTCGGCGAGGTTATCCAGTCGCTGAACCTGACCCCGGTGTCGATCAGCTACGAATACGATCCGTGCGACCAGGCCAAGGCCCGTGAGCTGTACATCCGCGCCACCACCGGCACCTACAGCAAGGCGCCGGGCGAAGATGACGTGAGCATCGCCAAGGGCATCACCGGCTACAAGGGTCGGGTGCACGTGAACTTTGCCGCGCCGATCACCGAGCTGTTCGAAGACACCAAGCAATTGGCAGTCGAGATGGACAAGCAGATTCTCGGCGGCTACCGGTTGTTCCCGGTGCATTACCTGGCGTACGCGCAGTGGGCGGATGCTGATCCGCAACTGAATGTGCCGAAGGCTGCCGAGGTGTTCGGTGCCGAGGAGCTGGCCAAGGCTCAGGAAGAATGGCAGAACCGGTTGGACACCTGCCCTGAGGAGCACCGTCCATATCTGGTGCTGCAATACGCGACGCCGGTGCGCAATCAGTACCGGGTCAAGGCTGGTTTGCCGCTGTAAGCGGTTTCGGCCGGATACAAAAACGGCGCCTTCGGGCGCCGTTTTTCGTTCAGTAGCGGGTACTGATCCAGGACACCAGTAACGCCAGGCCCAGACAGGCAAAGCCGAAGCGGTAGAAGAAGCGATTCATGCGCAGGGTCGCCCAATCCAGCACTGGCTCCTGATCGGGCCGGCTTTGACGCTGGGCCGCGATACTGGCCATCGCTCGTTGTTCACGGCGACGGGTCGCGTGCAGCAGCCAACTGCCCGGGAAAGCCAACAGCAGGGCCAGCAGGTTGATCAGTTTGGCGGGATGGGCGGTAAACAGCGTCATCAAGTGCAGCGACATCACAGACCTCAATCTAAACCGGAATGGCGAACGCCAGACCGACGACCGCGGCGCGGATTCTACCGAAACCCTCCCCCGCAGCCCTACCCTTTACGACAAATAACGCAGCAATCGACCGATGGCTGTCCTGTGTCACGGCATCGTCATTTGTTTCGGCCACCCTGCGCGCCTCGAAACGTAAACGGAATGCGACATGCTTCACGCTGAAAACCAGGATCGCCTGTACCTCATCTCCCCGTCCGACGAACAACAGACCCTCGTCGGCAGCCTGGCCTTCAATGTTCAGGACCGTCACTGGCTGGTGTATTGCGCCCTCGGCGGGCACCAGCATGCGGACTTGCCCGAGACTGATTTGCTGACTGGGGTCAGCGTTCTCGACTTCTATTCGCAAGCCGCTTGAACGAAAAAGCTTTAAATCAAAAGCACCCTCACCCTAGCCCTCTCCCGGAGGGAGAGGGGACCGACCGAGGTGAATATTTGAGCTACACCGACCTGAACTATCGAGTCGAACTCAAAATTTGAGTAGCCCCAATCTGCTCCCTTTCCCCCTCGCCCCCCTTGGGGGAGAGGGCTGGGGTGAGGGGGAGGCGATAGTTCAAACGACACAAATTCCAATCCTGACACCCACAAAAAAGCCCGAATCCATCACTGGCCCCGGGCTTTTTCACATCTGGCGAACGCCTTATTCAGCGAGGATCTGACCCACGGTCGGATCCTTGAACAGACGGGTCAGCGCATCGCTCAGCACATCGCTGACCAGTTTGGTGTTGGTTTCCTGATTCGGCGCCATGCCGAAACGCTGGTCCAGCGACGCGCCGTAACGGCCGCTGTAGCGACGGTTGCCGCTCTGCACGTCGGAACGGAAGGTCGCGCCGATGGTGGCCTCGGTCACGTACATGCCTTCTTTCGGCGACTGGTACTTCAGTTCAGTCAGGGTCACGGTCAGTTGTGGAGCATTCATCGCACCGTTGGACGGGGTGAAGCCCAGCAGACGCACGGCCGCTTCGGCCTGAGCCTGCAACTTCGGCAGGATCTGTTCGCGCTGCACAGTGATGGCGCTGGTTTCCGGGTACAGGCCACCGCGGGTGCCCAGGGTTGGCGACGGACGACCGTCAACCACGCGGACCACGACAGGCTGGCCGTGGCCGACCGGTGCCAGCTGAGTGGTCAGCTTCGGTTCCGGGCTCAGTTGTTGCGGGCTGTGGGCGCAGCCAACCAGGGTCAAACTGGTCACAGTGATCAAACCGAACAACAGGCGTTGCAACATGCTCTTCTCTCCAGAATCAGGCACAGACAGGCCCGCAGTATAGCGGTGGGCCACAGCGGGTCACCAGCACTGAAATCTCTGACAAACCCCGGTGCACGCGGTTCCTGTCACAGATTGTTCACCGCCCTTACATGTTCGCTTCACGGTCTTTTGACAATCTTCGTCACAGATCTCCAGAAGGAACACACACCATGCGCTATCTGATCTCGTTGTTCGCTCCACGTCCGCTGCACCGCAGCTTCGCCCTGCTCGACCACAACGGCCATTGCCAGGCTTTCAAACAGTGCAGCCTGCAGCCAATGGGTGACGGTTGGGTCGAAATCGAGGAAATCCGCCTCAACTGGTTGCACCAGCCTCTGCCTGCCAGCGCCCGGGTCGAACAGCACCGCCCTCGCGCACGCGCCCAGGCGATGTTGAGCATCTGACCGGATGCCTAATAAAAGTCATTAAACTCGACCAACTCCCCGCATTTCTTCGATACAATCTCCCCCCGATTATAAGGACGTCTCCTGATCGGGCCCCGCAACAGCGTCAATGCGCTTGCATTGGCATCAAAATCGCCCACAGAGAGCCGCCCACACAGATCGAGTGAAGCTGGCGTGCTTGCTGTTTCCCTGGCAAATCCCCGCTTTTCGCGAATCTGCAGAGCTGTCATGACGCTCGGTCACTGAGTTGTTTGCCCGTTTTGCCTGCCCATGTATCGCGTGGCGGCAATCCTTCCGGGCACGGTGCCAGGCCCGGACAGCCCTTTTTTGAGGTTCACGTCTTCAAAAGAGCGTGAAAAAAACGGGTTTTCACAACTTCACAAGAGTGTGGCGAGCAAATGAATAGTTTTGCGTCTGAACATGCACCATTAGCGTCTGAAACAGCCCAACGACACAGGAACGGGTACGCCTCGAATACCGGAGCCTGAAGCCTGTCCGCTACGGATTTGGTTGCACAAACGGATGTCTCGACCATAAGTCGAATTGCCAGCCCCGTGCTGAAATGAGTTCATGTGACTCTTGAAGCCAGGCCGCACGCATCCGTCGAAGTTGCGAAAAATTGCGAAGATTCGGACATGGCAAACCTGGCCATGGGTTCCTGGGGCGCAACTGACCTGCCCCGGATACCTGGCAGCCATGCCGACAATTTGGTGCTGCAGATTTTGGAGACGCGTTAAATGGCGCATAACGAAGCAGTCGACGTAGTTCTGGTTGGGGCCGGCATCATGAGTGCCACCCTTGCAGTCCTGCTCAAAGAGCTCGACCCGGCGATCAAGCTGGAAGTCGTCGAGCTGATGGATTCCGGTGCCGCGGAAAGTTCCAACCCGTGGAACAACGCCGGCACCGGCCACGCCGGCCTGTGCGAGCTGAACTACACGCCGCAGGCTGCCGACGGCACCGTCGACATCAAGAAAGCCGTGCACATCAACACCCAGTTCGAGGTGTCGAAGCAGTTCTGGTCGTACCTGACCAGGAAAGGCACGTTCGGCTCGTGCAAATCCTTCATCAGCCCGGTGCCGCACCTGAGCTACGTCGAAGGCGAAAAAGGCGTTTCATTCCTCAAGGAACGCTTCAACGTGCTGCACAAGCACCACGCCTTCGCCGACATGGAATACACCGAAGACAAGGCGAAGATGGCCGAGTGGATGCCATTGATGATGCCGGGGCGTCCGCAAGACCAGGTGCTCGCCGCCACCCGCGTGATCAACGGCACCGACGTCAACTTCGGCGCGCTGACCAATCAGTTGCTCAAGCACCTGACCAGCGCTCCGGATGCCCAGGTCAAGTACTGCAAGCGCGTGACCGGTCTGAAGCGTAACGCCAACGGCTGGACCGTCAGCATCAAGGACGTCAACAGCGGCAGCAGCCGCGAAGTCGACGCCAAATTCGTGTTCCTTGGCGCCGGTGGCGCGGCCCTGCCGCTGCTGCAAGCCTCGGGCATCGAAGAAAGCAAAGGCTTCGGTGGCTTCCCGATCAGCGGCCAGTGGCTGCGTTGCGACAACCCGGAAGTGGTCAAGCATCACCAGGCCAAGGTCTACAGCCAGGCGGCCGTGGGTTCGCCACCGATGTCGGTGCCGCACCTGGACACCCGTGTGGTCGATGGCAAGAAGTCCCTGCTGTTCGGGCCATACGCCGGTTTCACCACCAAGTTCCTCAAGCACGGCTCCTTCATGGACCTGCCGCTGTCGGTTCGCGCCGGCAACATCGGCCCGATGCTGGCCGTGGCCAAGAACAACATGGACCTGACCAAGTACCTGGTCAGCGAAGTGATGCAGTCGATGGAACAGCGTCTGGAATCCCTGCGTCGTTTCTACCCCGAGGCGAAAGCCGAAGACTGGCGCCTGGAAGTGGCCGGCCAACGGGTGCAGATCATCAAGAAAGACCCGAAAAAAGGCGGCATCCTGCAGTTCGGTACCGAACTGGTGGCCGCGAAGGACGGCTCCCTCGCCGCCCTGCTCGGTGCTTCGCCAGGTGCTTCGGTGACCGTTTCGATCATGCTGGAACTGATCGAGAAATGCTTCCCGGCCAAGGCCAAGGGTGAGTGGGCTGCCAAACTGGCGGAAATCTTCCCGGCCCGTGAAAAGGTCCTGGAAACCGACGCTGCGCTGTATCGCAAGATCAACGCGCACAACAACGTCGCGCTGGAACTGGTTGCAGCCAGTAACGAGACCGAAAGCTACGCCTGATTCGGCTCCATGAAAAACGCCCCGCACTCAGTGAGTGCGGGGCGTTTTTTTATGCCTCGGGAAAACCGCGAGCGATCAGCCGCGGGCCTTCTCGATCAGCTCGATGTATTCCGGTGCGTTGCGTTGATCGCGGATCTGGTCGACGAAGGTCTTGCCGTGCTCGTCTTTACCGTCCACGTCATAACCGGCTGCAACGAAGAAGGTCAGGAAGCGCTCGAAATCGTCGATGCGCAAGCCACGGTAGGCCTTGACCAGTTTGTGCAGCGACGGCGAGGTGGCGTCGACCGGCTCAAAATCGAGGAACAGCTTGATCTGCTCATCGCCGATCTCGTCACCAATCACTTGCTTCTTATCTTTACGCATTGCCGACTCCAGCTCGCAGACATTTCACGGGGCGGGCAGTTTACCCCCGCCCGGGCACAGGGCTCAACGCGCACGCGTGCTGCCGGTGTGCAGATCGGCCCAGATGTGGCCGTTGGCGTAGGTCAGGAACTGGCAGTACACCGTTTCGTTGCGCAACAGATCGATCACCACCCGGTACTGGGCCAACGGATAGAAGAGCGTCAGGGTCTTGCTCTTGTCGTCATACACCGGCTTTTTCAGGCTTTTGCTTTCGCCGTCAAAACTGACCAGTACCTGGTTGATCGTCGCGCCCTTGTTCAGCGACTTGCCCTTGAGGCGAATCATCAACGGCGACGTGACCGGAATCGGCTGCTGATTGGACTGACGCTGGGCACCGACCACCACGGAATAGTCGGTGACCTGCAACAGTTGCTGCTGCTCGGGTTCGGCATCGCGCAGGGTCAGGTCGTCGGGCGGCAGGAATTGGCTGTGCATCGGGGCGGCGGCCAGGGGCAGGCTGAGGGTCAGCAACAGGGCGGCGCAGCTGCGGATCAAGAGGCTCATGACAGGCTCCGGAAGGCGGGGCCGAGCACTTTAGCAGTCTTTAAAAGCAAAAGATCGCAGCCAGGGGCTGCGATCTTTCAGGGGACTCTTACATGCCTTTGACGGCGAAGATCCCGTTGGCGTTGCGCCAGTAGCCTTTGTAGTCCATGCCGTAACCGAAGATGTAACGGTCGACGCACGGCAGGCCGACGAAATCGGCTTTCAGGTCAGGACGGGCCTTGCGGTCGTGGTCCTTGTCGATCAGCACGGCGGTGTGCACTTTGCGCGCGCCAGCGTGTTTGCAGAAGTCGATGATCGCGCCCAGGGTGTGACCTTCGTCGAGGATGTCGTCGATGATCAGCACGTCGCGGTCGATGAACGAGACTTCCGGCTTGGCTTTCCAGAACAGGTCGCCGCCGCTGGTTTCGTTGCGATAGCGGGTGGCGTGCAGGTAGGACGCTTCCAGCGGGAACTGCAGATGGGTCAGCAGCTTGCCGGAGAAAATCAGCCCGCCGTTCATCACACAGAACACCACCGGGTTGCTCTCGGCCAGTTGTTCGTTGATTTGTGCACCGACGCGGGCAATGGCAGCCTCGACTTCAGCTTCGGTGTACAGGCAGTCAGCCTCTCGCATGATTTGACGGATATGCTCGAGATCAGCGGACATGGCGCTCTCCAAGGGGGGTCTGTTTCGGAAAAGCGGGCAAAGGTACGCATCCCGCACGGCCGAATCAAGCATTTGTGGACTAACGTACTGTATGTCCTATAGGACATCACCCTCGGATAGATTAATCTAGGCCGGTTTTTTTGCCCGCCGCCGGAGCCTTTCCCCATGTCCATCCAAGAGATCCGCCATCCGCTGATCCGTCACAAACTTGGCCTTATGCGCCGTGCAGACATCAGCACCAAGAATTTCCGTGAGCTCGCTCAGGAAGTCGGTGCCCTGTTGACCTATGAAGCTACCAAAGATCTGCCGCTGGAAACCTACGATATCGAAGGTTGGTGCGGCACTGTGTCGGTCGAGAAAATCGCCGGCAAGAAGATTACCGTCGTGCCGATCCTGCGTGCCGGCATCGGCATGCTCGAAGGCGTGCTGAGCCTGATCCCGGGCGCCAAGGTCAGCGCCGTCGGCGTTGCCCGTAACGAAGAAACCCTGCAGGCCCACACTTATCTGGAAAAACTGGTTCCGGAAATCGACGAACGCCTGGCCATGATCATCGACCCGATGCTCGCCACCGGCAGTTCCATGGTTGCAACCATCGACCTGCTGAAGAAGGCCGGTTGCAAGGACATCCGCGCGATGGTGCTGGTTGCCGCGCCGGAAGGCATTGCCGCTGTCGAGAAAGCTCACCCGGACGTGATCATCTACACCGCGTCCATCGATCAGAAACTCAACGAGCACGGTTACATCATTCCTGGGCTTGGCGATGCCGGTGACAAGATCTTCGGCACCAAGCAGAAGGACGCGTAACCATGCAGCAAGAGTTCAACGATCCGCTCTGGCGCACGGTGCTGTCCGGCGCACAGATGCTGTTCGTGGCTTTCGGCGCCCTGGTGCTGATGCCGCTGATCACGGGCCTTGACCCGAACGTGGCACTGTTTACCGCAGGTCTTGGGACGATTCTGTTCCAGATCGTCACCGGGCGTCAGGTGCCGGTGTTCCTGGCGTCGAGCTTTGCCTTCATCACCCCGATCATTCTCGCCAAGGGCCAGTTCGGCCTCGCCGCGACCATGGGCGGCGTGATGGCGGCCGGTTTCGTCTACACCTTCCTTGGCCTGGCCGTGAAGATCAAAGGCACCGGGTTCATCGACCGTCTGCTGCCGCCGGTGGTGATCGGTCCGGTGATCATTTCCATTGGCCTGGCCATGGCGCCGATTGCCGCGAACATGGCGATGGGCAAGGCCGGTGACGGTTCGGAGCTGATCCATTACCAGACCGCGATGATGATCTCGATGCCGGCATTGCTGACCACGTTGATCGTGGCGGTGTTCGGCAAAGGCATTTTCCGCCTGGTACCGATCATTTCCGGCGTGCTGGTGGGTTTCGCCATGTCCTTCTATTTCGGTGTCGTCGACACCGCGAAGATTGCGGCAGCCCCGTGGTTTGCGATCCCTCACTTCACTGCGCCCGAGTTCAACTGGCAGGCGATCCTGTTCATTGTCCCGGTGGCGCTGGCCCCGGCCATCGAGCACATCGGCGGCGTGATTGCCGTCGGCAGCGTGACCGGTCGCGACTACCTGAAGAAACCGGGCCTGCATCGCACCCTGCTGGGTGACGGTATCGCCACCACGGCCGCCGGCCTGTTCGGCGGTCCGCCCAACACCACCTACGCCGAAGTGACTGGCGCGGTGATGCTGACCAAGAACTACAACCCGAAAATCATGACCTGGGCGGCGATCTTCGCCATCAGCCTGGCGTTCATCGGCAAGTTCGGTGCCCTGCTGCAAAGCATTCCGGTGCCGGTGATGGGCGGGATTCTGTGCCTGTTGTTCGGTTCGATCGCGGCGGTGGGGATGAACACCCTGATCCGTCACAAGATCGATCTGGGCGAGGCGCGCAATCTGGTGATCGTTTCCGTCACGCTGGTGTTCGGGATTGGCGGTGTGCTGGTCGGCACCGGCACCGGTCCGGATGACTTCGGCCTCAAAGGCATCGCGCTGTGCGCGGTGGTGGCGATTGCGCTGAACCTGATCCTGCCGGGCAACGACAGCTGGAAACACAAGAAGGCGGATGAGCCACTGCTCTAAGCCTTGAGCGTTGGTCGTTCCCACGCTCCGCGTGGGAATGCAGCCCGTGACGCTCTGCGTCACTGGACGCGGAGCGTCCCTAGAGGCATTCCCACGCAGAGCGTGGGAACGATCATCAAAGAGCCAGTGGCGCCCGCTCACACAACGTCGCCAACGCCTTGGCCCATTGCGGGTCATCGTTCAGACACGGCACCAGCACCAACTCCTTCCCTCCCGCCTCGCGGAACTGTTCCTTGCCGCGATCGCCGATCTCTTCCAGGGTTTCGATGCAATCGGCAACAAACGCCGGGCACATCACCAGAATCTTCTTCACGCCGCTCTTGGCCAACTCATCCAGCCGCGCTTCGGTGTAGGGTTCGATCCATTTCGCCCGGCCCAGCCGCGACTGAAACGACACCGACCATTTACCGTCCGGGATGCCCATGCGTTTGGCAAACTCGGCCGCCGTGCGCAGGCACTGACCGCGATAACAGGTCGCAACCACCTCCGGCGGTGCACCGGCGCAGCAATCGCCGCCGCCCTCGAAACTGTGTCCCGGATTGAGCTTTTTCAGGTGCCGCTCCGGCAAACCATGGAAGCTCAGCAGCAGGTGATCGTAATCCTGCTGCAAGTGCGGTTTGGCGCTCGCCACCAGCGCGTCGAGGTATTCCGGCTGATCGTAGAACGGCTGCAATACCGACAGTTGCACATCGAGTTTCTTCTCGCGCACAACCCGCTTGGCTTCTTCGATCACGGTGGTCGTGGTGCTGTCGGCGAACTGTGGATAAAGCGGCGCGAGGGTGATGCGCTTGTGCCCCGCCGCGACCAGCTTCAACAGGCTTGTCTCAATGGACGGTTCGCCGTAACGCATGGCCAGTTCCACCGGGCCGTGGGTCCACTGCGCCTTCATCTGCTGTTGCAGGCGACGGCTTAGCACCACCAGCGGCGAGCCTTCATCCCACCAGATCGAGGCGTAGGCATGGGCCGACTGCTCGGGGCGTTTGATCAGGATCAGCGACACCAACAGACGCCGCACCGGCCACGGCAGGTCGATCACGTACGGGTCCATCAGAAATTGATTGAGATAGCTGCGCACGTCGGCCACCGAAGTGGAGGCCGGCGAACCCAGGTTGACCAGAAGCAAGGCGTGATCGGTCATGCAACGTCCTATTTCAGAGGCGGCTGGAGAGATCGTCCAGGGCCGCGCGTAAATCCGTGAAGCGGAAACTGAATCCGGCTTCCAGCAAGCGTGCCGGCGTGGCCCGTTGGCCACCCAGCAACAGCAATGACATCTCGCCGAGCCCGACCTTCAAGGCGAGGGCCGGCATCGGCATGAACGCCGGGCGATGCAGCACGCTGCCCAGCGTCTTGGCGAATTCGCGATTGCGCACAGGTTTCGGTGCGCACGCATTATAAGGACCGCTGGCCTGATTGCGGTGCAGAAGAAAATCAATCAGGGCGATTTGATCGTCGATATGAATCCACGACATCCACTGCCGACCATTGCCCAAGGGCCCGCCCAGTCCGAGTTTGAACGGCAGCAACAGGCGCGACAAAAAACCGCCCTCGGCCGACAGCACCAGCCCGGTCCGCACCAGCACCACACGAATGTCCATCGCTTCGGCGCGTTGCGCGGTTTCTTCCCAGGCAATGCACAACTGACTGGCGAAATCGTCGATCACCGGTGGCGAATCTTCGGTCAACTCGCGCTCGCCGCCGTCACCGTACCAACCCACCGCCGAGCCCGAGATCAGCAGTGACGGTTTCTGTCCGCGATTTTCCAGCCACGTCAGCAACGTTTCGGTGAGTGTGATGCGACTGCTCCACAACACGGCTTTTCGCCGATGGGTCCACGGCCGGTCGGCAATCGGCGCGCCGGCGAGGTTGACGATCACGTCGACCGGCTCGTCGCCAAAGTCCTCCAGACGCGCAATGCCACGCACTGGCGCTCCACAGATTTTCGCGACTTTTTCCGCGCGACGACTCAGCACGGTCAAGCGATGTCCCTGCCCCAGCCAGTGCCGGCAGAGCTGACGTCCGATCAATCCAGTACCGCCGGTCAGCAATATGTGCATGACATCTTCCTCGCGTGGCGTTTTACCCCGATCCCTAGTCTATTTTTATAAGCAGGGATCTTTTCTATCGGGCAGGCTCTATTGTTTAACAATAGGCCAAGCTGTCAGAACGAAAACGCTGGAAGTTATACCAAAAAACAAAATTGTACAGGTTTCATCCACGGCGTAGTCTGTACAGAAAGGTAAACGAGGCCCCTATGACTGTACCTATCGCAATCATTGGCACCGGCATCGCCGGACTCTCCGCCGCCCAGGCCCTGACAGAGGCCGGGCACAGCGTTCAGTTGTTCGATAAAAGCCGTGGCAGCGGCGGGCGCATGTCGAGCAAGCGCAGTGACGCCGGCTCGCTGGACATGGGCGCGCAGTATTTCACCGCCCGCGACCGACGCTTCGTCACCGAAGTCCAACGCTGGCAAAGCCAGGGCTGGGTCGCCGAGTGGACGCCGCAGCTCTACACCTATCATGGCGGGCAACTGAACCTGTCGCCGGACGAGCAGACCCGCTGGGTCGGCACGCCGCGCATGAGCGCCATTACCCGTGGCTTGCTCGACGGCCTGGAAGTGCACTTCGCCTGCCGGATCACCGAGGTCTATCGCGGCGAAGAACACTGGCACCTGCAAGATGCCGAAGGCTTCACCCACGGGCCGTTCAGCCATGTGGTGATCGCCACCCCGGCCCCACAGGCCACCGCGTTGCTGGCCGCTGCACCGAAACTCGCCGGGGCTGCCGCGGGCGTGAAGATGGACCCGACCTGGGCCGTCGCCCTCGCCTTCGATACGCCGCTGGATACCCCCATTGAAGGCTGCTTCGTACAAGACAGCGCCCTCGACTGGCTGGCCCGCAACCGCAGCAAACCGGGGCGCGACAACACGCTCGACACCTGGGTCCTGCACGCCACCAGCGCCTGGAGCCGCCAGCACATCGACTTGCCCAAGGAGGCGGTGATCGAGCAATTACACGGGGCCTTCGCCGAGTTGCTGCACAGCGCCATGCCCGCGCCCACCTTCAGTCTCGCCCACCGCTGGCTCTACGCTCGCCCATCCACCAGCCATGAATGGGGCACGCTGGCGGATGCCGATCTGGGGCTGTATGCGTGCGGTGACTGGTGCCTGTCAGGCCGGGTCGAGGGCGCGTGGCTCAGTGGTCAGGAAGCTGCACGCCGTCTGCACGAACACTTGCAGTGAACCGCTTCAATCCGCGCAAACTGCTGCTGTCGAAATGGACAGCAGCCCTCCCGCAAAACCGTGAAAAGCATTTTCTGATAACCAGACTATTCTGCGACGAGGATGGCACGGTGCTGGAGATTGAATTACAGGCTGTGTTGACCCGACACAGCACGCAGTTGGACTGGCACGCATTGCAGGACGATGCGCACTGGAAAATGGGCTGGCTCTAGGTCTCGCCAAAATCCTGTACAAATAAATTGACTTGTACACCCTTGAATCTATGCTGAAGGAATGTTGTACAGAATAATTATTTTGTACAAATTCAGATTCGAGGTGCCTCCATGTCCGAATTGTCCCCACCCAAGATCGCCATCAGCGCCTGCCTGATGGGGGCCGAAGTGCGCTACAACGGCGCACACAAGGAATCGCGACTGTGCACCCGCACCCTCACTGAGTATTTCCAGTTCGTCCCGGTCTGCCCGGAAGTCGCGATCGGCCTGGGCATTCCCCGCGAGCCGATTCGCCTGGTGGGCGACCCGGATCATCCCCACGCCCTCGGCACTGTTCATCGCGAGACCGACGTCACCGATGCGCTGTCCGCTTATGGCCAGAAAATGGCCACCGAACTCGATGACATCTGCGGCTACATCTTCATGCAGCAATCGCCGTCCTGCGGGCTGGAGCGGGTCAAGGTCTATCACCACAACGGCGCGCCGATCGGCAGCGGGCGCGGGATCTACGCCCAGGCGTTCTGCGCTGCACACCCGGACTTGCCCGTGGAAGAGGCCGGGCGCCTGAACGATCCGGTCCTGCGGGAAAACTTCATCACCCGAGTGTTCGCCTACAGCGACTGGCAACAGGTGCTCGAACACGGCCTGAGCCGCCGCGCCCTGACCGACTTCCACTCACGTTACAAATACCTGCTGATGGCCCACAACCCGGTGCAATACAAGGCGCTGGGCAATCTGCTGGGCAACATGAGCGGAATCGATCCCGTGGCCCTCGGCCCGCGCTACTTCAGCCAATTGATGGCGGCGCTGAGCACCTGCGCCACGCGCCGCACCCACAGCAACGTGTTACAGCACATCAGTGGCTACCTGAAACGGGCCATCAGCACCGAAGACAAACAGGAAATGCAGCACGTCATTGGCCAGTACCGCCACGGCATCGTGCCGCTGGTGGTGCCGCTGACGCTGCTCAAGCATCACTTTCGCCAACACCCCGATCCGTACATCGCGCAACAGGTTTACCTGCAACCGCACCCGGAAAACCTCAGCCTGCGAAACGCCATTTGATGAACGACTCACCCGACAGCAGCGCCCGCGAAGACCTCGGCGCCGACTTCAAGAAAGCCCTCGACGACGGCTGGCTGCCGATCCGCGAGGTCGCGCGCCAGACCGGCGTCAACGCGATTACCCTGCGCGCCTGGGAACGCCGTTACGGATTGATCGTGCCCCAGCGCACGCCTAAAGGTCATCGCCTGTACTCGGCCGAACACGTGCAGCGCATCCAGACCATCCTCACCTGGCTCAACCGAGGCGTTGCGGTCAGTCAGGTCAAACCGCTGCTCGACACACCGCAAGCCTTCAACGAGCCGCTGGAAAACGAATGGCAGCCGTTGCATCAAGCCGCACTGCAGGCGGTCATCCAATTGAACGAGCGCAGCCTCGACGACAGCGTCAACCAGGCCATGGCGTTGTACCCGCCGCGAACCCTGTGCGAGCAATTGCTGATGCCGTTGCTGGCGGAACTCGAACAGCGCTGGCAGGGCCAGTTCGGTGCGCAGATGGAACGGGTGTTCTTTCACGCCTGGCTGCGTAGCAAATTCGGCGCACGCATCTACCATAACAATCGTCAGTTGCGCGGTGCGCCACTGCTGCTGGTCAATCAGTCGGACTTATTGCTGGAGCCGCACCTGTGGCTCTGCGCCTGGTTGATCAGCAGTGCCGATTGCCCGGTGCAGGTGTTCGACTGGCCGCTGCCGGCCGGGGAGCTGGCGTTGGCAGCCGATCACCTGCAGGCCCGTGGCGTACTGCTGTATTCCAGCAAAGCCATGAACCTTGCGCAGTTGCCGAAACTGTTGAATGGCGTCATCTGCCTGAAAATGATTGCCGGACCAACGGTGTGCATCCACCACGCCGAGTTGTCCGTAAGAACCTCCGAGATCGCTGATCTGTACCTGGCCGAAGATCCTCTGGCGGCGCATCAGGTGCTGATAGAGCGAGAGTTGATTTGATGAAGACTGTCGAGAACACCATGCAATTGATCTGGCTGCGCAGCGACCTGCGCCAACATGACAACACCGCCCTGACGGCCGCCGCCGAGCGTGGCCCGACCGTGGCCGTGTACCTGTTGAGCCCCGGGCAATGGCAGGAACATGACGACGCCCCGTGCAAGATCGATTTCTGGCTGCGCAACCTGCGGGAACTGAGCAAACGCCTCGCAGCACTGAACATCCCGTTGTTGATCCGCAGCGCCCCGCGCTGGGATCAGGCACCAGCGGTGCTGCTTGAGCTGTGCCAGCAATTGAAGGTCGAGGCCGTTCACGTCAACGAGGAATATGGCATTCACGAAAGCCGCCGCGACGCAGAAGTTGAGCAGGCGTTGCAAGCCGAGGGCATCGCGTTTCACAGCTACCTCGATCAATTGCTGTTCAAGCCGGGCAGCGTGTTGACCAAGACCGGCACCTACTTTCAGGTGTTCAGCCAGTTCCGCAAAGTCTGCTACGAGCGTCTGCATCGTTCGATGCCGCCGCTGATAAAGGCGCCGTCGGCACAGGCCCCGCTGCACATCGACAGCGATCCGGTGCCCGAGTCCATCGACGGTTTCCCGACACCCGGCCAAGCCCTGCGCAACCTGTGGCCTGCCGGCGAAACAGAGGCCCAACTACGCCTCGACACCTTCGCCGATGTGCAGATCGACTATTACAAGAGCGAACGCGACTTCCCGGCCAAGCCCGGCACCAGCCAACTCTCGGCCTATCTCGCCGCCGGTGTGATCTCGCCGCGCCAGTGCCTGCATGCTGCGCTGCAAACCAATCAGGGCGAATTCGAAAGCGGCAAGGTCGGCGCCGTCACCTGGATCAACGAGCTGCTGTGGCGCGAGTTCTACAAACACATTCTGGTGGGTTACCCGCGAGTGTCCCGGCATCGCGCGTTCCGCCCGGAAACCGAAGCCCTGGCCTGGCGCGATGCGCCGCAGGAACTGGCGGCCTGGCAGGAGGCACGCACCGGCCTGCCGATCATCGATGCGGCCATGCGCCAATTGCTCGAAACCGGCTGGATGCACAACCGCCTGCGAATGGTGGTGGCGATGTTCCTGACCAAGAACCTGCTGATCGACTGGCGCGAAGGCGAACGCTTTTTCATGCGTCACCTGATCGATGGCGATCTGGCGGCGAACAACGGCGGCTGGCAGTGGAGCGCGTCGACCGGCACCGATGCGGCGCCTTACTTCCGGATTTTCAACCCGGTCAGCCAGTCGGAAAAATTCGACAGCGAAGGCCTGTTCATCAAGCACTGGCTTCCTGAACTGGCCGGACTGAACAAAAAGGACGTGCACAACCCGGCGAGCGCCGGCGGACTGTTCGGCGTAGCGGACTATCCACCGCCGATCGTCAACTTGAGCACTTCACGGGAACGGGCGCTGACGGCGTTCAAGAACCTGCCCTCCCGTGCGTCTATCGGAGAAGGCCATGAGTGAATTCCTGCGCCGTTTTGCCCGCCAGTTCGCGCAGTTGAACAAGGACAACCTGCACAGCCTGGACGCGCTCTACAGCGAGGACATTCATTTCACCGACCCACTGCACGAGGTGCAGGGACTGACGCAATTGCGCAGCTACTTCAGCGAGCTGTACGCCAACGTCACCGAGCTGCGGTTCGACTTCCACGGGTTCGACCAGATCGGCGACTGCGAAGGTTACCTGCGCTGGGTCATGAGTTACCGCCACCCGCGCCTGGCCGGCGGACGATTGATTCGCGTCACGGGCTGCTCGCACCTGCTCTGGCGCGACAAGGTTTATCGCCACCGGGATTACTTCGATGCCGGGGCGCTGCTTTATGAACATCTACCTGTATTGGGCCGGGTGATTGCCTGGCTGAAAAGGAGACTGGGATGAGTCGTTCAACGCCACGCCGTTATTGGCTGACCGGCGCCAGCAGTGGCATCGGCGCAGCGCTGGCAGAAGAGATTCTGAAAACCGGTGCACACCTGGCGGTCAGTTCCCGTCAGGTCACACCACTCAAAGTGCTGTCGCAACGCTATCCGGGCCAAGTGCTGGTGCTGCCGGGGGATTTGACCAACAGCCAGACCGTGCGGGAAATCGGTGAACAGATCGCGATGGACTGGGGGTCGCTGGACAGTGTGATTCTCAATGCCGGCACCTGCGAGTACGTCGATGCCCAGCAGTTCGACGCCTCGATCATCGAGCACGTGGTGCGCACCAATCTGCTCGCCAGCAGTTACTGCATCGAAGCCGCCCTGCCCTTGCTGCGCAAGGGCACCGCGCCGCATCTGGTGGGCATGGCCAGTTCCGTCACTTACGTGCCTTTGCCTCGGGCCGAAGCCTACGGCGCGTCGAAGGCCGGGTTACGGTATCTGTTCGAGTCGTTGCGCATCGATCTGGCGGACGAAGGCATTGAAGTCACGGTCATCAGCCCGGGCTTTGTCGAAACGCCATTGACCGCCAAAAACGATTTCCCGATGCCATTGAGCTGGCCTGCGGAAAAAGCGGCGAGTCACATCTACGGCAGACTCAAGGAGCGGCCTCTGGAGATAGCCTTTCCGGCGCTGTTCATGGCTGCGCTCTGGCCATTGTCGAAAATGCCGACGCGGGTACAACTGGCGATTGGCAAACGCATGGTGCGGCGCAGCCCGCCGCTCAGGGATCTGACGTGAACATCGCCATTGTCGGCAGCGGGATCGCAGGCCTGACCTGCGCCTACCTGCTCAATCGCCGGCATGACGTGACGGTGTTCGAGGCCGGCGACTGGGTCGGCGGCCATACGCACACAGTAAAAGTGACGGTGGATGGGCGTGATTACGCAGTGGACACCGGGTTCATCGTGTTCAACGACTGGACGTACCCGAACTTCATTCGCTTGCTCGGCCAGTTGGGCGTAACCGCCAAGGCCACCGAGATGAGCTTTTCGGTGACCGACCCCGACACCGGCCTGGAATACAACGGCAACAACCTCGACAGCCTGTTCGCCCAACGCAGCAATCTGTTGTCGCCGGGGTTCTGGGGCATGCTGCGCGACATCCTGCGCTTCAATAAGGAAGCCCGGCGCGACCTCGCCGAACAGCGGATAACCACTGACACCACGCTGGATGATTACCTCAAGGCCGGCGGTTACGGCGAGCGCTTCATCCTGCATTACATCGTGCCGATGGGCGCGGCGATCTGGTCGATGCCCATGGCCCAGATGCTGAATTTTCCGTTGCAGTTCTTCGTGCGGTTCTTCGAGAACCACGGTTTGTTGTCGGTCAGCAATCGTCCGCAATGGCGAGTGATCGAGGGCGGCTCGAGTGCTTACATCGCGCCGCTGACCGAGTCATTCAAAGAGCGGATCCGCGTGAACTGTCCGGTAAACCGGATCGAACGCAACGAACACGGCGTGGTTATCCACAGCCCCGTCGGCATCGAACACTTCGACAAAGTCGTGCTGGCCTGCCACAGCGATCAGGCATTGCGTCTGCTTGCCAGTCCGAGCAGTGGCGAGCGAGAAATCCTCGGTGCCCTGCCCTACGCCGACAACGAAGTGGTGCTGCACACCGACACCCGCCTGCTGCCGACACGCAAACGGGCCTGGGCCAGTTGGAACTATCGCCTTGGCGGGGCCGGCCATACTCAGGCGGCCGTGACTTATGACATGAACATCCTGCAGGGCATTCAGAGCGACTCCACGTTCTGCGTCAGCCTCAACCAGAGTGCCGGCATCACCCCGTCCAAAGTGCTTGCCCGCTTCACCTACGCCCACCCGCAATTCAGCCTCGCGGCGGTGGCGGCGCAACAGCGCTGGGCCGAACTCGACGGAGCACAACACACCCATTATTGCGGCGCCTATTGGGCCAACGGTTTCCATGAAGACGGCGTGGTCAGCGCTTTACGCGTCGCCGCAGCGTTCGGAGAAAACCTGTGAACAGCGCGCTCTACAGCGGCTGGATCGCCCATCGGCGATTCGCCCCGCGCCGTCATGAGTTCCGTTACCGGATCGGGCTGATCTACCTCGACCTGGCCGAACAGGACGCCGTGCGGAACCTGTCGCCCTTGGCAGGCGCGAGCCGGTTTGCCCCGTTTTCGTTTCGCGAGAGCGACTACCTCAAGACCTTTACCGGTCGCGGTGTGCGGCTGATTGATGCGGTACGCCTGCTGGTCGGTGAGGCCCTCGGTCACGAGCCGCAGGGCTCGATCTGCCTGCTGACTCAGCCCCGCAGCTGGGGCCTGGCGTTCAACCCGGTGAGTTTCTTTTACTGCCACGAGGCCGACGGGCAACTGGCGGCGATTCTCTGCGAAGTCAGCAACACGCCGTGGCGCGAGCGCTATCACTATGTGCTGCCGGCGCAAGCCCCGACCAGCGTGCGCGACTTCCACCAGCACTTCGCCGTGGCCAAGGCGTTTCACGTATCGCCCTTCCTGCCACCGGATCTGGAATACCGCATGAGCTTCAGCCCCGCCGCACAAACCCTGGGCGTGCACATGGCCGACTGGCAGGGCGAGCAAAAACTGTTCGACGCCACGCTCAACCTGAAACGCGAACCTCTTGATCGACGCAACCTGCACCGGCATCTGTGGCGTTTTCCCTGGATGACCGCCAAGACCGCGCTGGCGATCTATTGGCAGGCCCTGCGATTGCTGCTCAAGCGCACCCCGCTGTTTCCCCATCGGACGGCCGACGACAGCTTTCGAACCGCTACTGCGTCTCCCGAGGAGCACCGCCATGAAATCCTCTAGTGTTTCGGCCAGAGCCGCCATCCCGTTCAGTACGCACGGCATCACCGGTTCGCTGCTGCGCCGCGGTGTTCTGCGTCAGCTCGCACAGCTCAAACATGGGCAACTGGTGGTGATCGAGGACGGCGAACGCCAGGTCTTCGGCACGCCGGGCAGTGCGTTGCTGGGCGAGATTCATGTCCTTGATGCGGCGGCGTGGGGCATGGTCGCGGGCAACGGTTCGATCGGTGCGGGTGAAGCCTTCATTCATGGTTACTGGAGTTCGCCGGACCTTACGGCGGTAGTGCGCGTCTTCGTCAGCAACCTTGAGGTGCTCGATGGCATGGAGGGCGGACTGGCGAAAATCGGCCGGCCGCTGGTGCGCGGGCTGCACTGGCTTAACCGCAACACGCGCAAGGGCTCGCAGAAAAACATCGCCGCGCACTACGACCTCGGCAACGATCTGTTCGAGCAGTTTCTCGACCCGACCATGATGTACTCGGCGGCGCAGTTCCTGCACCCCGACGACAGCCTGGAACAGGCGCAGTTGAACAAACTGGAGCGGATCTGCCAGAAACTCGCGCTCGAACCCGGCGACCACCTGCTGGAAATCGGCACCGGCTGGGGCAGCATGGCGCTGTATGCCGCGCAGCACTATGGCTGCAAAGTCACCACGACCACGCTGTCCAAAGAGCAATACGCGTTCACGGCCCGGCGCATCGAAAGCCTCGGCTTGCAGGATCGAGTGACGCTGCTGCTCAAGGACTACCGCGACCTCACCGGCCAGTACGACAAACTGGTATCGATCGAGATGATCGAGGCGGTCGGCCATCGCTTCCTGCCGACCTACTTCAAGCAATGCGCGCACCTGCTCAAGAGCAACGGCCTGATGCTGCTGCAAGCAATCACCATTCGGGACCAGCGTTACGAGCAGGCGAAACGCGGCGTGGATTTCATCCAGCGTTACATCTTCCCCGGCGGCGCCCTGCCGTGTGTGCAGAAGATGCTCGAAATCGTCAGCCGCGACACCGACATGAACCTGCTGCACATGGAAGATTTCGGCCTGCACTACGCCCGGACCCTACGCCTGTGGCACGAGAACTTTCGCCATGCCCACGGCCGTCTGAGCGAATTGGGCTACGACGATTATTTCCTGCGGCTGTGGGAGTTTTATCTGTGCTACTGCGAGGGCGGCTTCCTCGAACGCACCATCGGCACCGCGCAATTGCTGTTGGCCAAACCGGCGGCCATGCCGGCACCGTTGCTCGGGCGCTTCGATGCTTGAGCGGATTGCCAACGCCGTTCTGTTCCAGGTCGGCTGGCTGGCCTGCGTGCTCGGCGGCAACAGCCTGTGGTTGCTGGTGGCGCTGGCGGTGCTGGTGATTCATCTGCGCTGGATCAGCAGTTGGGCGGCGGAGGGTCGACTGATTCTCAGCGTGGTGATTCTGGGTACGGCCGTGGACAGTGGCTTGCGCGGCCTAGGGGTGTTCGAGTTCAAGGATCTGTCGCCGCTGATTCCGCTGTGGCTGATGTTGTTGTGGGCACTGCTCGCCACGACGTTACGCCATTGCCTGCAATGGAGCGCCCGGCCATGGTGGCTGGCGGCTCTGCTCGGGGCCGTCGGTGGCGCGCTGTCGTATTGCGCCGGTGGACGACTGGCCGGGGTGCAATTTCCTTACGGCGAGTTACCGACCTTGATCGGCATCGGTCTGCTGTGGGCGCTGCTGTTTCCGTTATTGCACCAACTGTCCGGGCGTCTGGAGGACTGATCGTCTGTCAGGGCTTTCACACGTCCATCGGCCACTGCCGTACACTGGCGCCCATGAAAACCATTCCCCTCCAGCCAATCGACGAGCCCGCAGTCACCTGTTCGACCTGCGCGGCCTGCTGCTGCCAGCTCGAAGTCATGCTGATCACCGACACCGGCGTGCCCGAGCGCTATATCGATACCGATGATTGGGGTGGTGAAGTGATGTTGCGCCTGGACGACGGCTGGTGCGCGGCACTGGATCGCGACACGATGATGTGCACGATCTACGAAAAACGCCCGCTGATCTGCCGCGAATTCGAAATGGGCGCCCCGGAATGCATCGACGAACGCCAGGGGATTGCCACGGCGTATCGCTGAATACAAAAAAGGAGCGCCGGGCGCTCCTTTTTCATGGGTGTTACAACGGCATCGTGTAATGCAACGAGTAGCTTTCTACCCCGTCGTTGTTGCTCGACATGCCGGCGTTGGAATAGTGAGTCGCGCGAATCCCCACCTCGTGCCCGCCATGGAAACGCAGGCCGAAACCGAAGCGGTCTTCGAACTGGAAGGCCTGGCCGATCTTATTGCCTTCGTACTCGGTGTTGGAAAACACCGCAGCGCCGATGCCGGCCTCGACGTACGGCTTGATCGACTCGCCGGAAAACTCGTAAACAAACACCGGCGAGAACGACAGGCTGTTGTTGCTGGAGCCCTTGTCACCTTCCCAGTAGGTGTAGGCGCCACTCCAGTAACCGGTCAGACGACCGACATCGCTTTGCAGCCAGCTCTTGTCCCAGTCGAAATTCATCCCCAGGCGATACGTCATCGTTGAATCGCTGGTGGCCCCAACCCCGAATTCCACACCCGCGGCTTGCGCGGTAAAACTTTGCCCCATCAGTGCGGCCGCAATCGCGGCCAAGCAGAATAGTCGCTTCACTTGAAACATCCTTTTCCGAACGGTCGTATGGTTTTTAGTTTGCTTGACGCTATAGAAATCGGCGTTTGAACAGAAGTTCAGCTGATTTTTCAGTTATGACGCAACTTTTTTACAAACCGAAGCTTTGCACATCGCCGGGCAATTGTCCCAGCAACGGCAGGATGTTTTTCAGGGATTGCGGATCGGCACTGGTCCAGAATTTCGCGGGGTGGTTCGGGCCCTCGGCGAGCAGTTCGCGCTCGGCCAGCAGACGCTGAAGTTGCCGGGCCACGGCGGCGCCGGTGTCGATCAGGCTGATGTCGTCGGGGAGCATCGCCTTGAGCATCGGCTTGAGAAACGGATAGTGGGTGCAGCCGAGAATGATCGTGTCGCAGCCTGCGCCCAGCAGTGGTTCAACATAGCGGTGAAGTAACTGGCGCAGCGCGTCGCTGTGCAGGTCGCCGTTTTCGATCCGCTCGACCAGTCCCGGGCAGGGTTGGGTAATGACCCGAATATCGGTGGCAAAACGATCAAGCAGTGCCGCGAACTTCGCGCTCTGCAAGGTGCCGGTGGTGGCGAGTACGCCGACTACTCCGCTGCGAGTGGCGGCAGCAGCCGGTTTGACCGCCGGCTCCATGCCGACAATCGGCCAGTCGGGGAAGTCACGCCGCAGGTCAGCGACGCCGGCCACGGTCGCGGTGTTGCAAGCGATCACCAGCGCCTTGGCGCCCTGCTCGCGGAAAAAACCGGCCATCACGCTGCAACGCTCGCGAATGAACTCCGGGGTTTTCTCGCCATAAGGAATGTGGCCGCAATCGCCGAGGTACAGCAGCGATTCATTGGGCAGCAACTGCTGGATTTCCGCCAGCACCGACAGACCGCCGACGCCGGAGTCGAATACGGCGATCGGCGCCTCACGCATGGTGCGAACCACAGACACTGCACCCAGGATCACGCTTGACCCGCAGTTCACGGAAGCGCGAGCCCAGTGCATCGATCAACAGCAGGCGACCCACCAGTGGCTCGCCGAATCCTGCCAGCAACTTCAACGCTTCCAGCGCTTGCAGGCTGCCGACCAGGCCAACCAGAGGACCGACCACGCCGGCCTCGCTGCAGGTCAGTTCGGCTTCGCTGCCGTGACCGTACAGGCAGTGGTAGCACGGACTTTCGGCACGACGCGGGTCGAACACCGAGAGCTGCCCTTCGAGGCGGATCGCCGCGCCGCTGACCAGCGGTTTGCGCGCAGCCACACACGCAGCGTTGACTGCTTCGCGAGTGGAGAAATTGTCCGAACAGTCGAGCACCAGGTCCACCGCAAGCACGGCAGCAGCGAGGGAGTCCTCGTCCAGCGCCTGGCGATGGGGCACCAGTTGAATTTCAGGGTTGATCGCGCTCAGGCGCTTGAGCGCCGAGTCGACCTTGGTCATGCCGACGCTGTCGGTGTCGTGGATGATCTGGCGTTGCAGGTTGGTCAGGTCGACCGTGTCGAAATCCGCCAGATGCAACTCGCCGACACCCGCCGCCGCCAGGTACAAGGCCACCGGTGCGCCGAGACCGCCGAGGCCGACGATCAGGACACGGCTGTCCTTGAGCTTCAACTGGCCATCGATGTCGATGTGTTGCAGCAGGATCTGCCGACTGTAGCGCAACAATTCCTGATCATTCAGCACGGCAGGCGCCCCAGGCTGATCCGTTGATGGCCGCCCAGATCGGTGCGGCTGTGGACTTCTTCGAAACCTTGCGTCAGCAGCAGATCGCGCACGGCTTCGGCTTGATCATAGCCGTGTTCGAGCATTAGCCAGCCACCGGCCTCCAGATGTGCCGGCGCCTGGGCAATGATCAGGCGTATATCGTCGAGCCCGTCGACGCCGGCCACCAGCGCGCTTTCCGGTTCGAAACGCACATCGCCTTCGGCAAGATGCGGATCGGCGGCGCGGATATACGGCGGGTTGCTGATGATCAGCTCGAAACGCTTGCCTTCGAGGGCACTGAACCAGTGGCTGCTCATCACCGTGGCGTTGTTCAGGTGCAGGCGCTGACGGTTGCGTTCGGCCAGGGCCACGGCTTCCAGCACACGATCCACGGCGGTGACGTTCCACGCCGGGCGCTCGCTGGCCAGAGCGAGCGCAATTGCGCCGCTGCCGGTGCCGAGGTCGAGCACTTTGGCCGGGGTCGCCGGGAGCAATTCCAGTGCGGCCTCCACCAGCAGTTCGGTGTCCGGACGCGGGATCAACGTGTGCGGCGCGACTTCCAGATCGAGCTTCCAGAAACCCTGCTGGCCAAGAATGTAGGCCACCGGTTCACCGCTGCGACGACGCTGCAGATATTCGGCGAAGACCAACACGGCTTCGCTCGGCACGATGCGCTCAGGCCAGGTGTGAAGAAAACTGCGCGACTTGCCCAGCGCCGCGGCAAGGAGCAGTTCGGCGTCCAGGCGCGCGGTGGGCGAGTCCGGCAGTTCGGCGGCGCGCAACAGGCTGGCGATGATGGTCATTTATTCACCTATCGCTGCAAGTTGGTCGGCCTGGTATTCGGCCAGCAACGGCTCGATCACCGCTTCGACGCCACCGGCGAGGATTTCGTCGAGGGAATACAGGGTCAGGTTGACGCGATGGTCAGTGACCCGGCCCTGGGCAAAGTTGTAGGTGCGGATGCGTTCGGAGCGGTCACCGGAACCCACCAGCAATTTACGTTCGCTGGCGATGGCGTTGGCCGCCGCAGCGGTCTGCTGGTCGTTGAGCTTGGCCGACAGCCAGGCCATCGCCCGTGCACGGTTCTTGTGCTGGGAACGCTCTTCCTGGCACTCGACCACGATGCCGGTCGGCAAGTGGGTGATACGGATCGCCGAGTCGGTCTTGTTGACGTGCTGACCACCGGCCCCGGAGGAACGGTAGGTGTCGACGCGCAAGTCCGCCGGGTTGATCTCGATCGCTTCCTGCTCGTCCGGCTCCGGCAACACGGCCACGGTGCAGGCCGAGGTGTGGATCCGGCCCTGGGATTCGGTGGCCGGCACACGCTGCACGCGGTGGGCACCGGACTCGAACTTCAACTTGCCGTAGACGTTGTCGCCTTCAACCCGAGCGATGACTTCTTTATAGCCGCCGTGCTCCCCCTCGTTCTCCGAGAGGATTTCCACCCGCCAGCCACGCCGCTCGGCGTAACGCGAATACATGCGGAACAGGTCGCCAGAGAAGATCGCCGCCTCGTCACCACCGGTGCCGGCCCGGATTTCGAGGAACACGTTGCGCCCGTCGTTCGGGTCCTTAGGCAGCAGCATGCGCTGCAAGGTGGCTTCCAGCTCGATGAGTTGCTCTTTGGTTTCACGGACTTCTTCCACGGCCATTTCGCGCATGTCCGGGTCGCCGTCCTTGAGCAACGCCTGGGCGCCTTCCAGATCGGCCTGGGCCTTGAGCAGCTGTTTATAGGCTTCGACGACCGGCTCGACTTCGGCGTATTCCTTGGAATAGGCGCGGAATTTGGTCTGGTCGGAAATGACTTCGGCGTCGCCAAGCAGCGCCGTCAGTTCCTCGAAACGGTCCTGGAGGATATCCAGCTTATTGAGCAGTGACGCTTTCATTGCGGTTTTTTATCCGAAAAGCTATCCGGTGAGCCCTCGAGGGCAAAGAGTTCCTGGGCCATGGCCAGCGCATCGAGGCGGCCTTCGGCAGAAAGCTTTTTCAACTGTACGCTCGGGGCGTGCAGGAGTTTATTGGTCAGGCCACGGGCCAACTGGCCCAGCACGTCTTCGGCGTTGCCGCCGTTGGCCAGCAGGCGCAGGGCCTTTTGCAGCTCTTCGTCGCGCAGGCGTTCGCTCTGTTGACGATAGGCCTTGAGCACATCGACCGCCGCCAGTTCACGCAGGCGCACCATGAAATCGTCGGCACCGACCGAAACCATCTCTTCGGCCGCTTGCGCTGCGCCCTGGCGGCTCTTGAGGTTTTCGGCGACCACTTCGTGCAGATCGTCGACGCTATAGAGGTAAACGTCGTCGAGTTCACCGACTTCTGGCTCGATGTCACGGGGAACGGCGATGTCGACCATGAAGATCGGCTTGTGCTTGCGCAGCTTCAGGGCGCTTTCTACCGCGCCCTTGCCGAGGATCGGCAACTGACTGGCGGTGGAACTGATGACGATGTCGCTGCGCACCAGTTCGGCCGGGATGTCCGAGAGCAGCACCGCGTGGGCGCCGAACTGTTCGGCCAGCAGGCTGGCGCGCTCCAGTGTGCGGTTGGCCACCACAATACGCTTGACCCCCAGCTCATGCAGATGGCGGGCGACCAGGGTGATGGTCTCGCCGGCGCCGATCAGCAGGGCCTGGCTGCGTTGCAGGTCGCTGAAAATCTGTTTGGCCAGGCTGACGGCGGCAAACGCCACGGACACCGGGTTTTCACCAATGGCGGTGTCGGTGCGCACTTGCTTGGCAGCATTGAACGTTGCCTGAAACAACCGGCCCAGCAACGGCCCGATGGTGCCGGCCTCGCGGGCCACGGCGTAGGCCGATTTCATCTGGCCGAGGATCTGCGGTTCGCCCAGCACCAGCGAATCGAGCCCGGAGGCGACCCGCATCATGTGACGAACTGCCGCATCATCTTCGTGCACATAAGCACTCGCGCGCAGCTCATCGAGGCTTAAATGGTGATAGTCGGCCAGCCAGCGCAGCACGATATCGGCCGAAAGCTGATCCTGTTCTATATACAGTTCACTGCGATTGCAGGTGGAAAGGATCGCAGCTTCGCGGCTGTCGGTGAGCCGGCAGAGCTGCTGCAAGGCCTCCACCAGCTGCTCAGGGGTAAAGGCCACGCGCTCGCGGACGTCTACTGAAGCAGTCTTGTGGTTGATACCGAGTGCAAGGAAGGCCATTCAAGGTCGCTGATGGTGACGTGAAGCCGGCAATTGTCCTACTTCGTCAGATTCAGAACAACTACCGCTGACTATTGTCCCAATTGTCCGCCCCTATAATGGCCACAATCGAGACTCGGTTATGTTTGGCCGAAGGCTTGTGTCATGATGATCCGACCGCAGGTTAGTCGTCCTCTTCCTATATGAATAGATCTTCCGCGTTGCTCCTTGCTTTTGTCTTCCTCAGCGGCTGCCAGGCCTTGGCCCCCGTTTCGCACGATGGCACCTCATCGGTCGAAGACACCACGCCAGCCCCTGAAAAGCCCAAGGTTTACAGCTCGTTCAGCGAAGAAACGGTTTTCAGCCTGCTGAGCGCCGAACTCGCAGGCCAGCGCAATCGTTTCGACATTGCCCTGGACAACTACGTGACCCAGGCCATCAACACCCAGGATCCGGGCGTTTCCGAGCGGGCGTTCCGCATTGCCGAGTACCTGGGCGCGGATCAACCGGCGCTGGATACCGCGCTGATCTGGGCGAAAAACGCCCCGGATGACCTCGAAGCGCAACGCGCCGCCGCCGTGCAACTGGCACGCGCCGGGCGCTATGACGACTCGATGGTCTATATGGAGAAAGTCCTGCAGGGCAAGGGCGACACCCATTTCGACTTCCTCGCGCTGTCGGCCGCCGACACCGATCAGGAAACCCGCAACGGTCTGATGAAGAGCTTCGACCGTCTGCTGCAGCGTCACCCGCACAACAATCAGCTGATTTTCGGCAAGGCCCTGCTGATGCAGCAGGACGGCGACACCAAAGGTGCGCTGACCCTGCTCGAAGACAATCCGCCGGACGACGGCGAAATCGCCCCGATCCTGCTGCGCGCCCGCCTGTTGCAAGGGCTGAACCGTGGCGACGAGGCCCTGCCGCTGCTGCAGAAAAACATCAAGAAGTACCCGGACGACAAGCGCCTGCGCCTGACTTACGCGCGGATGCTGGTGGAACAGGACCGGATGGATGACGCCAAGGTCGAGTTCTCGACCCTGGTCCAGCAATACCCGGAAGACGACGAACTGCGTTACTCGCTGGCACTGGTCTGCCTGGAAGCCAAGGCCTGGGATGAGGCCAAGGGTTACCTGGAAGACCTGATCGCCCGCGAAAGCCATGTCGATTCCGCGCACCTGAACCTGGGCCGCATTGCCGAAGAACGCAACGACCCGCAAGGCGCGCTGATCGAGTACGCCCAGGTCGGACCGGGTAACGACTATCTGCCGGCACAGCTGCGTCAGGCCGATATTCTGATGAACAACGGCAAGACCGCCGAAGCCCAGAGCAAGCTGGCCGCCGAACGTGATGCGCAGCCGGATTACGCGATCCAGTTGTACCTGATCGAGGCTGAGACCCTGTCCGCCAACAATCAGGGCGACAAGGCCTGGAAAACCCTGCAACAGGCGTTGCTGCAATACCCGGATGATCTGAATCTGCTCTACACCCGGGCAATGCAGGCGGAAAAACGCAACGACCTGGCACAGATGGAAAAAGACCTGCGCCTGATCATCAAGCGCGATCCGGACAATGCCATGGCCCTCAACGCCCTCGGCTATACCCTGTCCGACCGCACCACCCGCTACGCCGAAGCCAAGGCGCTGATCGAGCAGGCCCACCAGATCAATCCGGAAGACCCGGCGGTACTCGACAGCCTCGGCTGGGTGAATTTCCGCATGGGCAACCTGGATGACGCCGAGAAGTACCTGCGCCAGGCCCTCGAGCGCTTCCCCGATCACGAAGTCGCCGCTCACCTGGGCGAAGTCCTGTGGACCAAGGGCAATCAGCGCGAAGCGAAACAAATCTGGGGCAAGTTCCTCAAGGATCAGCCCGACAGCACCATTCTGCGCAGCACCATCAAGCGCCTGACCGGATCCGAGACTCTTTAACTCATGTTTTTGCGCCACGTTATTGTTTTCAGCTTCATCGCCCTGCTCGCCGGTTGCGCGGGTTTTGGCGCTCGCGAATCGGTCGAGGGCCATGGCAGCCCGGCACAATGGGCCGCTAACAAACAGCAACTGACCGGCCTCGATGGCTGGCAGATCGACGGCAAGATCGGCATCCGCGCCCCGAAAGACTCGGGCAGCGGCACGCTGTTCTGGCTGCAGCGCCAGGATTACTACGACATCCGCCTGTCCGGCCCATTGGGTCGCGGCGCGGCGCGGTTGACCGGTCGCCCGGGCAAGGTTTCGCTGGAAGTCGCCAACCAGGGCCGCTATGACGCACAGTCCCCGGAAGTCCTGCTGGAAGAACAGCTCGGCTGGAAATTGCCGGTATCGAACCTGGCCTGGTGGGTTCGCGGCCTGCCGGCTCCGGCCAGCAAGAGCCGCCTGACCCTCGATGGCGACAGTCGCCTGGCCAATCTGGAGCAGGACGGCTGGCAGGTCGAATACCTGGGTTATGCCGAACAGAATGGTTACTGGTTGCCCGAGCGGATCAAACTGCACGGCACCGATCTGGACGTGACGCTGGTCATCAAGACCTGGCAACCGCGTAAATTGGGGCAGTAAGCATGACCGCTCCACGCCTGACGCTGCCTTCTCCGGCCAAACTCAATCTGATGCTGCACATTCTCGGTCGCCGTGAAGACGGCTATCACGAACTGCAGACGATTTTTCAGTTCCTCGACTACGGCGACGAAATCACCTTCGCCGTGCGCGACGATGGCGTGATTCGCCTGCACACCGAATTCGACGGCGTGCCCCACGACAGCAACCTGATCGTGCGGGCGGCGAAAAGACTTCAGGAACAATCCGGTTGCGCCCTCGGTATCGATATCTGGATCGACAAGATCCTGCCGATGGGCGGTGGCATCGGTGGCGGCAGCTCGAATGCGGCGACCACGCTGCTCGGCCTCAATCATCTGTGGCAGTTGGGCTGGGATGAAGATCGGCTGGCAACACTGGGCCTGAGCCTGGGTGCCGACGTCCCGGTTTTCGTGCGCGGGCACGCGGCTTTCGCCGAAGGTGTCGGCGAGAAACTGACCCCTGTCGAGCCCGTCGAACCGTGGTATGTCGTGCTCGTTCCGCAAGTCTCTGTTAGTACGGCAGAAATTTTTTCAGATCCGTTGTTGACACGTAACACGCCGCCCATTAAAGTGCGCCCCGTTCCCGAGGGAAACAGTCGAAATGACTGCTTGCCGGTGGTAGCAAGGCGTTATCCAGAAGTACGTAACGCATTGAATTTGTTAGGTAATTTTACCGAAGCAAAACTCACCGGAACTGGAAGTTGTGTGTTTGGGGGCTTCCCAAGCAAAGCTGAAGCTGATAAAGTCTCGGCCCTTCTGACAGAGACCCTTACAGGGTTTGTAGCGAAAGGAAGCAACGTTTCGATGTTGCATCGCAAGCTGCAAAGTCTGCTCTAAAGGAACCAAGTGCCCGGCACTTGCAAGCAACAGATACAGGGGCGTCGCCAAGCGGTAAGGCAGCAGGTTTTGATCCTGCCATGCGTTGGTTCGAATCCAGCCGCCCCTGCCATTTTCCTATACTCATCCAGGTATACCCTCAGCCTTCAGGTACTGCGCGTGTCCAAGATGATGGTCTTTACGGGGAACGCTAACCCCGATCTGGCTCGGCGTGTTGTACGTCAGCTGCATATCCCTCTCGGTGACATCTCTGTCGGTAAATTCTCCGACGGCGAAATTACAGCCGAGATCAATGAAAACGTTCGCGGTAAAGACGTTTTCATTATTCAGCCGACTTGCGCTCCGACCAACGATAACCTGATGGAACTGGTAGTGATGGCTGACGCCTTCCGCCGCTCCTCGGCTACTCGTATCACTGCTGTTATTCCTTATTTTGGTTATGCCCGTCAGGATCGCCGTCCGCGTTCCGCACGTGTGGCTATCAGCGCGAAAGTCGTCGCTGACATGCTTACCGTAGTCGGCATCGACCGTGTTCTCACGGTTGATCTGCATGCTGACCAGATTCAGGGTTTCTTCGATATTCCGGTAGATAACATCTACGGCTCCCCGGTTCTGGTGGATGACATCGAAGATCAGCGCTTCGAGAACCTGATGATCGTGTCCCCGGACATTGGTGGCGTCGTGCGTGCACGTGCCGTTGCCAAGTCCCTGGGCGTGGATCTCGGGATCATCGACAAACGCCGTGAGAAAGCCAATCACTCTGAAGTGATGCATATCATCGGTGATGTCGAAGGGCGCACCTGCATTCTGGTCGATGACATGGTCGATACCGCCGGCACTCTGTGCCACGCGGCCAAGGCCCTGAAAGAGCATGGCGCAGCCAAGGTCTTTGCCTACTGCACACACCCTGTGCTGTCGGGTCGGGCCATCGAGAATATCGAAAATTCCGTGCTGGACGAGCTGGTGGTCACTAACACCATCCCGCTGTCCGCTGCAGCACAAGCCTGTGCACGTATCCGTCAACTGGATATCGCACCGGTTGTTGCCGAAGCGGTTCGCCGCATCAGCAATGAAGAATCGATCAGCGCGATGTTCCGTTAAGGGCCCTGCCCTTCTCGAAATGTCTCGTTGACGAAAAGCGCCCCGCCCCGGCATTCCTGCCGGGGCGGGGCTTTTTTGCCCATACCGTGTTCGGCGCTGGTCGCAAACGCCACTCGGTCATGGCTATTTTGGAGATACAAAATGAACGATTTTACTCTGAATGCTGAAGCGCGTTCCGACCTGGGGAAAGGTGCGAGCCGCCGCCTGCGTCGTCTCGCCGCCCTGGTTCCAGCTGTTGTTTACGGTGGCGACAAAGCCCCTGAATCCATCAGCATGCTGGCCAAAGAAGTTGCCAAACTGCTCGAAAACGAAGCGGCTTACAGCCACATCATCGAGCTGAACGTTGGTGGCACCAAGCAAAACGTGATCATCAAAGCTCTGCAACGTCACCCGGCCAAAGGCCACGTGATGCACGCTGACTTCGTACGCGTTGTAGCTGGCCAGAAACTGACCGCTATCGTTCCTGTGCACTTCATCAACGAAGCTGCTCCAGTGAAGAAAGGCGGCGAAATCTCGCACGTTGTTGCCGAGATCGAAGTTTCCTGCCTGCCAAAAGATCTGCCTGAGTTCATCGAAGTCGACCTGGCTGACGCTGAAATCGGTTCGATCATTCACCTGTCGAACATCAAAGCCCCTAAAGGCGTTGAGTTCGTTGCTCTGGCTCACGGTAACGACCTGGCTGTTGCCAACGTCCACGCTCCACGTGTTGCTCCAGAAGCTACCGAAGGCGCAGCAGAGTAATTCACTCTGTGAAGCCGGAGTGAGCAGGTAACATCGCGGACTGGAACGTAGCGAGAAAGCGGGCGAGAACGCGGAGTTTACATCCATGGTAAATGAGCATTTTTCGTCCACTTTCGCCGCCTTCCCTGATCGCGGCGATGTTATCCACCACTCCAAGGAAGGGCCCCTATCGTGACTGCCATCAAACTGATCGTTGGCCTGGGAAATCCAGGCGCTGAATACGAACAGACCCGGCATAACGCAGGGGCCCTTTTTGTTGAGCGCATCGCCCACGCACAGAATGTGAATCTCGTGGCCGATCGCAAGTATTTCGGCCTGACCGGGCGGTTTTCGCATCAGGGTCAGGATGTTCGTCTGCTGATTCCCACCACCTACATGAACCGCAGCGGCCAGGCCGTGGCGGCACTCGCCGGTTTCTTCCGCATCAAGCCTGAAGAAATCCTGGTGGCGCACGACGAACTCGATCTGCCTCCGGGCGTCGCCAAGCTCAAGGTTGGCGGCGGTCATGGCGGTCACAACGGATTGCGCGACATCATTGCGCAATTGGGCAATCAGAATACGTTCCACCGCCTGCGGCTTGGCATCGGCCACCCGGGCGTCGCCAGTATGGTTTCAAATTTCGTCCTGGGTCGTGCGCCACGCGCCGAACAGGAAAAACTCGATGCCAGCATCGACTTTGCCCTCGGCGTGCTGCCGGATATCCTCGCCGGTGAATGGAACCGCGCGATGAAAAACCTGCACAGCCAGAAGGCCTGACTCTTATCCGAGGGGAAACACCATGGGATTCAATTGCGGCATCGTCGGCCTGCCTAACGTCGGCAAGTCCACCCTGTTCAACGCCCTGACCAAATCCGGGATCGCGGCCGAGAACTTCCCCTTCTGCACCATCGAGCCGAACAGCGGCATCGTGCCGATGCCGGATCCGCGTCTGGACGCCCTGGCGGCCATCGTCAATCCGAAGCGCATCCTGCCGACCACCATGGAATTCGTCGACATCGCAGGCCTGGTAGCCGGCGCCTCGAAAGGTGAAGGCCTGGGTAACAAGTTCCTGGCCAACATCCGTGAAACCGACGCGATCGCTCACGTCGTGCGCTGCTTCGAAGACGAAAACGTGATCCACGTTTCCAACAGCGTCGACCCGAAACGCGACATCGAAATCATCGACCTGGAACTGATCTTCGCCGACCTCGACAGCTGCGAGAAGCAACTGCAGAAAGTCGCGCGCAATGCCAAGGGCGGTGACAAGGACGCAGTCGTTCAGAAAGCCCTGCTGGAGCAACTGATCGCTCACTTCACAGAAGCCAAGCCTGCGCGCAGCCTGATGAAGAACATGAGCGCCGATGAGAAAGCGGTGATCAAAGGCTTCCACCTGCTGACCACCAAGCCGGTCATGTACATCGCCAACGTTGCTGAAGACGGTTTCGAGAACAACCCGCACCTGGACGTGGTCAAGGCCATCGCCGAAGAAGAAGGCGCCATGGTCGTTCCGGTCTGCAACAAGATCGAAGCGGAAATCGCCGAGCTGGACGACGGTGAAGAGAAAGACATGTTCCTCGAGGCCCTGGGCCTGGAAGAGCCTGGCCTGAACCGTGTGATCCGCGCCGGCTACGAAATGCTGCACCTGCAGACCTACTTCACCGCCGGTGTCGAAGAAGTCCGCGCCTGGACCGTCCGCGTCGGTGCCACCGCACCACAAGCTGCTGGCGTGATCCACACCGACTTCGAGAAAGGCTTCATCCGCGCCGAAGTGATCGCCTACAACGACTTCATCCAGTACAAGGGCGAAGCGGGCACCAAGGAAGCCGGTAAATGGCGCCTGGAAGGCAAGGATTACATCGTCAAAGACGGCGACGTGATGCACTTCCGCTTCAACGTGTAAAAGCTGCACCCAAAAAAAGCCGCGTTTGATACGCGGCTTTTTTGTGCCTGAAATTCAGCCCGTCAGACTTTTTTGGTTCTTGGCAGAAAAATCGCCAGCACCCCGAACAACGGTAGGAACGAGCACAGGAAGTACACGTACTCGATGCCGTGAATGTCCGCGAGATGCCCGAGCAACGCCGCACCAATCCCGCCAAAGCCGAACATCAACCCGAAGAACACGCCGGCAATCATTCCGACGTTGCCCGGCACCAGTTCCTGCGCGTACACCACAATCGCCGAGAACGCCGAAGCGAGGATGAAGCCGATCACCACGCTCAGAACAGTGGTCCAAAACAGGTCGACATGCGGCATGAGCAGCGTGAATGGTGCAACGCCAAGGATCGAGAACCAGATCACCGCCTTGCGCCCGATCTTGTCGCCAATCGGCCCGCCGAAGAACGTGCCTGCCGCCACCGCGCCAAGAAACAGAAACAGGTGCAACTGCGAACTGGCCACCGACAGGTCGAACTTCTCGATCAGGTAAAAGGTGAAGTAACTGGTCAGGCTGGCCATGTAGAAATACTTGGAGAACACCAGCAATCCAAGCACCACCAGCGCGCTGGTCACCCTGCCCTTCGACAACCCGTGAGTCGCCGCCTGGCCAGCCTTGAGCTTGAACAGGTTCAGGTGATGGGCGTACCAACGGCTGATGCGGTACAGCACGAACAGCGCAAACACCGCGAACAGCCCGAACCACGCCACATTGCCCTGCCCAAATGGAATGATGATTGCCGCCGCCAGCAACGGCCCGAAAGCCGAACCGGCGTTACCACCGACCTGGAAGGTCGATTGCGCCAGACCGAAGCGCCCGCCCGACGCCAACCGCGCGATACGAGACGCTTCGGGGTGGAAGGTCGAGGAGCCGATGCCGATCAGCGCTGCCGCCAGCAGAATCAGCGGGAAACTGCCGACCATCGACATCATCACAATACCGATCAACGTACACACGGAACCGGCCGGCAACAGCCACGGTTTCGGGTGCCGGTCAGTGTGGTAACCGACCCACGGTTGCAACAGCGAAGCGGTCAATTGGAACGTCAGGGTGATCAGGCCGACCTGGGTGAAGGTCAAGCCGTAGTTGGCCTTGAGCATCGGATAGATCGATGGCAGCACTGACTGGATCAGGTCGTTGATCAAATGCGCCAGCGCCACCGCGCCGATGATGCGCATCACCAGAGGACTGCTTTGTGGAGGAGCGGACGCCGACGCAGCGGCGGTCTGAACGTTGCTGATAGCCATGGGAGTTTCCGTACAGCAGATGGGTGCACACGGGCAGGTGCGTCAATGTGCCATTTTTCGGTGCGCCAGCGCCATCCCCTTAGCCAGCTAACGAACTATTCATTCATCGCAACGCAAGTGATAGCGCAAAGCCATGGTCTGATTCTTGCCTTGCTTCTCCGCTTGAACGCGGCCCCCTTACAAAGGGGATCGAGAATGGGAAGTTTTGCTACAGAGTCTGCCTACAGAGCGGACGAGAGTGGACTTTCGAAGCCTTTTAGCAGGGCACTGATCGCGCTCGCAACGAACGCGATGCACGCCAATGGTGCGTGGTGTCCAGAGGAGTCATGGGGCATGCAGGCTTTCTTATCACCGGGGATCAAATTGCTGGGGCGGTTTGGCTTCGCGCGTAAATTCCAGTTGTTGTTTCTGCTGTTCATTCTGCCGTTGGCCGGTAGCCTGTTGATGATCGGCCAGGACTATCGCGACAAGCTCAACCTGATTTCCGGCGAACGTGCCGGTGTGCGTCAGTTGCTCGCCCTCGATGCACTCGATAATCTGCTCGCCGCCCAGCGCGACCGCGCCGCCCGCTGGCGTGCCACGGAAACCAACCGCCAGCCGACGCCCGCGACCCTCGCCGCCATGGCCGCATTCGACGGCGTGCAACCTGCCGTCGCCCAAGCCACACTGGATCTGGGTAATGCGTTGAAAGCCGAAGGCGCGGAAGGTGAAACATTGGCTCGCTATCAGGCCCTGCAAACCGCACTCGGTGGTCTGGACTCCAAGAGTCTGGCCGGCGTCGGCTGGTGGCCGGACGGTTACGATCGCTTCACCAACGCCCTCAGCGCCCTGCAAGCGTTGCGCGAACAAATCGCGATGGACAATCGCCTGATCCTCGCGCCATGGCTGGAAACCTATCTGCTGACACAGATTTCCACTCAACATGCACCGGACCTGATCGAACGGGTCGGCCGACTGGCAGCCGTGGGCCAGGCGTCTGTGGTGTCCGGGCAGTTCACCCTGCAAAGCCGCCTGCAACTGCGTGATCTGCGCAGCCGCATCGGCGATGCTCGCGAGCAGCTTGTAAAAACTGCCGGCCTGCTCGAAGCGCGTCTGCCGAGCGCCCTGCAAGGCTGGGCCGGGCAATACCACGACAGCCTCAAGCAGCTGGATGCCGGGTTGAAAGTGCTGGATGACGGCGTCTTCGGCGGCAGTATCAATCTCAAACCTGAAGAGTTCGAGCGCAGCCTCGATGCCCTGCTCGGCAACCTCGCCACGCTGCGCCAACAATCACTGGTGTCGCTGGATCAGCGCCTGGACGACTACCACAGCTCGGCGATTCGTCAGTTCATCGTTGTGGCGACGGTCTTCGGTTGTCTGCTGCTGGCAGCGCTGTATCTGTTCGTCTGCCTGCAAGCCTCGATCCGTCGCAGCGCCAGCGGCATTACGGTGCTCGCCGAAGCCTTGCGCGACGGCAATCTGAGCCTGCAAGTGCCGGTCGTGGGCCGAGATGAACTGGCGTCGATCAGCACCGCGCTCAACGTGGCCGTGGTGCAATTGCGCAACAGCCTGCTGGGCGTCGATCACGAGACCTCGCAACTGAGCAACGCAGTGCGCAGCCTCAACGATCACTCCAGTGGCGCTCTCAGCGAAGTCGAAGCGCAGCAATTGCAGATCAGCCAGATCGCCGCCGCAGCCACGCAATTGGCGGCGACCTCCCAGGGCGTCGCGCAGAGTTGTGAACAGGCCTCCGGCAGCGCCCAGCACACCCGCCGCATCGCCGCCGACAGCAGCCGCGACAGCCAGCGCACCACGGCGAGCATTCAACAACTCAACCAGCGCCTGAATGAGACTGCTGCAGCGCTAGGCCGTGTCAGCGAGCAGGGGCAGCAGATTCAACTGGTGGTCGATACCATTCGTGGCGTCGCCGAGCAAACCAACCTGCTGGCGCTCAACGCCGCCATCGAGGCCGCTCGTGCCGGTGAACAGGGTCGCGGTTTTGCTGTGGTGGCCGACGAGGTGCGCAGCCTCTCGCAACGCACGCAATCGTCCACCGCGCAGATCGCCGGCACCGTCGACAGCTTGCGTGCGACGGTGAATGAAGCGGTAAGCCTGATGGAAGCCGCGTGCGGCCAGGCGCAATCGGATGCCGAAGCCGTCACCGGGCTGGGCGAACGCCTGGGAGAAATCGCCAGCGCCGTGCAGAGCGTCACCGACACCCTCGCGCAGATCGCCACGGCGGTCGAGGAACAGGCGAGCACCGCCGATGAAGTCAGCGGCAATATCCAGCAGGTCGATCAAGCGGCGGTTCGTCTGCTCGAAGGCGCCCGGGCCGTGAACCTCGCGGCGGACACCTTGAGTCAGGGCAGCCACGCCTTGAGTGCGAATACCGGGAGATTTCAGCTGCGATGAAAGCCCTCCCCGCCCCGTTTTTCGGTGCGGGAGGATAAGCGGTTGAAAATAAGAAGAAATATTTTAAATTTACGCTTGACGCTTTTTCATTTCAGGGGAATAATGCGCGCCACTTGGCTACATAGCTCAGTTGGTTAGAGCATAGCATTCATAATGCTGGGGTCCGGGGTTCAAGTCCCTGTGTAGCCACCAAGTACCGATTCACAGATGTCTCTAGATGTCTCTGAATCAAAACAAGAAGCCCGCCTAGTGCGGGCTTTCTTGTTTCTGGCTATCCCTCCTTGTATCCCCCTATACCTTCCCTCTGTGTATCCCCCTGTGTATCCTCGGCAAATAATTGAACCGAAGGGATACAGGTCAGATGAAGCGTTCAGAGATAAAGCGCCGCCCCCTCTCCGATACCGCATTGGCCGGGCTAGAGCCTGACGCCAAGGAGTATCGCGAGCTCGACGGGAACAGCCTTTATTTCCGCGTGAAAACTGACGGCCAGAAATCCTGGCAGCTCCGGTACAAGAAGCCTGACGGGAAATGGTCATGGCTCGGGCTGGGCGGCTATCCCGATGTGAGCGGGTCGGTGGCCAGGCAGAAAGCTGCCGAGCTGCGCGCCGACGCTGCTGATGGAAAGAACCCGATCATTACCAAGCAGGCTCGCAAGAAAGCGGAAAGGAACACTGCCGCCGAAACATTCGAGCCGCTGGCAAGAGAGTGGTACACCTCCCGACTCACCAACTGGGACGCGGGCACGTCGAAGCGAATCATGGGCGCCTTCGAGCGTCATGTTTTCCCCGTGTTCGGTAAGCGCCCCTATGCAGAGATCACCCCACTGGAGTGGATGGAGTTTCTGCGAGGCATGGAGCAGAAGGGAATCCTCGAACAGATGAGCCGGGTTCGCTCGTACTGCCGAGACGTCTACGACTTGGCCAGGGTAACCGGCCGCGCGACTCACAACCCGCTTGAAGGCCTTCAGAAGTACCTCCAATCAGGTAAAGCAGAGAACTACGCTCACGTGCCGCCGGATGAACTGCCGGGCCTGATCCGCGCAATAGCAGCCTACCCTCATGCTCATGATGTGCGCCTCGGCCTACGACTGCTGAGTCTCTTCGCCGTGCGACCTAGCGAGTTGCGCGAGGCACGCTGGTCTGAGTTCGATTTTGCCAAGAAGATTTGGACAATCCCCGTCGAGCGTAAAGGCCGCAAGAAAGGTCTTGAGCACTTGGTACCGCTTTCCACTCAAGCGATCGCCGCGCTGGAGGAACTGCGTCATTACACCGGCAGCTATCCCCTTCTCTTCCCGGGCCGGAGCGACCACACCAAGCCGCGTAGCGACACAGTGTTCCTCATGGCACTGCGTCGGATGGGATACGAAGGTCGGCAAACTGGCCATGGGTTCCGGCATATTGCATCGACGGTGCTCAACGAAAACGGTTTCGACGAGAACCATATTGAGGCTCAGCTTTCGCACAAGAAGCCCGGCGTCGCAGGTATCTACAACAAGGCCCAGTACCTGCCGCAGCGCATGACGATGATGCAATGGTATGCGAACTACCTCGACGGACTGGCCGACGGCACAGTTGTGCAAGGCAACTTCGGGAAAAGGGCCTGAACCGGCCTTCCAAGGCTCTCGGAGACGCATATAGACTTAAATCTAACGCTGTTCAATCGCTGGTGATCAGACAGACACAATATGTTGGCACGCCTAGTCATACGGGGGGAGAAGTCGGCCCCCATCCGCCCGGCCGGCCGACTTTACAGAATGCCGGGAGAAGAGTTGATCATGGAAACGGATAAAGAGTTTGATGCCTTTACAGACGAGGTGCCGTTCGAACCCATATGGCGGCTGCGCGTCATGCAAGCACGCGCCAAGCTGGTGCTTGAGAACCGTTCAGAACATGAGATCCGAGTGGCCGCCTCAACTATCGAGTGGCTCACCAGCGAGTATTTTTACAAAGAGAAAGAATCCTGGATTGCTCATCAAATAAAAAACGATGGGCCGATACTCTGTTATCTCCCCGACGAAAAACGGACAGAAGATGGGCTATGGGAGCTGGTCGATCACAACCCTGACATCATTTCCGATGAGTTCGATTTTCCGAATGAAGAGAACACTAGCCGTCTTGAGGCACTGGAGGAAAGTTTAAAAGGGGTCGACCTTGACGATGAGAATTTCCCAGACGCAAAACCCTATGAATACTTTGCCGTTTTAGCATTGGTGCTCATTGGGGAGGCGATCCTTTCGTTTCAGGACGATGAGTGGTGGCCACCCGTCCTGAAAGAAGACCTCCCTATGGTGCGCCTTAGCTCGATTGCCAACAATGCGGTAGACATCATGGAGGTTATTTGTAGAGCGGAGCAGCGTCAGGACGAACACGAAATGCGTAAGAGAATCGAGTTTTTCTTGCATGACAATGAAAGAAGAATCCCAGAGCAGGTTGATGAGCTAGTGAGGCAAAGGGTTTCTCTCGCAGCAAGTCTCGCAGCAACTGCTCGACATAAAGAAACAAGCGAGAGCAGGTCAGCAGCTCTGCTGTGTTGGGATGCCACCGGGTCAAAGTTCAGCAGCCGAACAGCCTTCGCCCGGAATAAACACAGAGAATACGGAGTTACCGAGAGAACGCTTTATGGGTGGATCACGGCACACGTGCGTTCAAAAAACTGACTGACGTCTACCATCTGCGCGCATACAGTACGGTATACGCGCTAACGGTACAGTCTCCGCGCATGCTGGTCTGTCGAGAGTACCGTTGCGCAATCATCCTGTTTCCCGTCTACATCAGTATCGGGAAACGCAAAATGCACACCATCTATACACCGCACCACCCCTCTGCCTCCACCGCGCAGAACTTCGACCCGGCGATCACCCTGATTCGCATGCCGGACCTGGAAGCGATCACCGGCCTCGCCCGCCCCACGGTGTACAAACGCCTCAAAGATGATCCGACGTTCCCGCGCCCAGTGCCCCTGAGTAACAGCAAGTCGCGCGGCTCGCCGGTTGGCTTTGTTTTGGCTGAGGTACAGGCCTGGGTTCGCCAGCGCATCGCACTGCGTGGGGAGGCCGCATAAATGACAGACAAAAAAATGGCCGACCAACAGGCCAGCCACGAAAACACTCACGTAGAGAATACCAGCGGAACTGCTCAACGTGCTCGACTTTTGGAGCGCCTGAGAGCCGGCCCGATTGATACTTTCACCGCCGTTCGCGAGCTGAACATCGTTCGCCCTGGTGCTCGCATCTGCGAACTGCGAGCCCTCGGCCACAAGATCCACACACACCTGCTGACATTGACTGATGATCAGGGTCGCAGTCACGGTCGCGTGGCGTTGTACTACCTCGGCACCAATCCGCCAGCCGGAGTGCCAGCATGATGACTATGCTCATGCCAAGCGATAGTCGGTCGCAAACTTTGCTTGCTCGGATGGGGCGTCAGCGCTATGGTTCAAGGGTCACGGTAAATCCCGTGACCGACCTTGGCCGGTCGAGTATCGTTAGGCGCACAAGCGCCCACCATCCGATTGCTGGCGCTTTTTTTGCGTCCGCACAATCGTTTTATGGCGGCTGTGCGTGGGACACCTTCGGGTGTGCCGGGTTCCTAACGTCCCGGTCGGCCAACCCGCGTACAGCTGCCACCCATCCTCGCTTGGCCGCGAAAAGTGGCAGCTCCTCAACGTTAGGAGCTACACAAATGAAACCTGCAATCACTCCGTCCGCAATTCGCGCCCTTGTTCATCGCCACATGGCCCTGAGCGCTCTCCGCGCAAACCTATCCCTCTCCTCTCGTCTCACCCGCTACAACACCAACATCACCATCGCCCGCAACCTGGAAGCCCTTGGAGGCGTGCAATGAACACTCATACCGAGCTGGAGGTTACCCCGCTGCTCACGAACGCCTCGGAATTTCACACTGTGGGCACGCGATCATTCTTTTCCGTCTCAGCCGGCGTTCCTGTCGTCGATGCGCTACACGAAGCGAGCTGCTTCCTCGCGGCAGGCGATGCAATGCTGACGAAAGCCATTGATAGCGGCCTTGGCGTCGACGAGGTATTTGGTATCAGGCTTTTGATGGCCGCAGCCAAGGCGTTGGTTGATTCGTCCACCGCGCCTATCCAGTTTGGCAATCGCCAAGGCGGTGCCAAATGAACACTCCAGCTCTCTCGACCGAAATCAGCGTTGAAGACATGCGGGACGTTCAGGAAATTCTGAAGCTGCTCGCGCTTTCCCTCGCCCTGATCGCCTCACCTTCAACCAACATACTCGTGGCAAGAGTTACTGCAGTTTTCGCTCAGCACACTGCAATGGCCTGGGCGGAACTTCTCGACAACTTGATCGCTGCGCAAGGGGGTGCCCAATGAGCAGCCTACTTTCAACTGCACTCAACGCCGAACGGGAACACGCGGCTCAGTGGTGGAGTGTCCTCAATCAGTTGCGCATTTCCAACGAGTTGCCGGAGTGGGTTCGAGCAAAAGGATTTGGTAGCGATGCCGACTATGAGCGGGTATTGATCGCGAGAAGCATCGTCAATCGGACGCTATATGGCGTGGATGAGATCCAACCGTCAGATGATCTTGATCCATGCACCTATGAGCGTCAGCGGCTCATTGATCTGATGGAGCTGGAGCGCACCTGCTATCTGACGTGGTGGACCATGCTCAGCGAAATGCGAGCGCGTAGACAGCTACCGGAATGGGTTTTGATTAATCGCATAGGCAACGGCCCGGATCATGAACTGTGGTGTGACAAAGAGGCCCAGGTCAACCAGATGCTGTTCGGGCAACCAAGCGTCCGCCACTTGGCGACGCAGCTCCGTTTACCTGACGGCCCGCGACTCGATTCTCGCCAGCGCACAGCATCGCTGACTCCCGTGAATTGCTGATTCGATAAAGGTTTAAGCACATGAAAACTCAAAATGGCGCGCCAGCGCCAACGGGATCGGCTTGCCCGGGAAAAGCCACAGAGCTTTTCTACGTGACCCATCCTAAAGCACTAAAGGCGTTGCTTGGCCCGTTCCTGACGGAGTCTGACGCCGAGTGCGGGCGCGTGGTTATGCGTAGCGTCGACGCTCAGGTGACAGCCTGTCTCGTTGAATCCATCGACGACATCACGCACTGGCACGCCGTGAACAATGGACGGGTTTGCCGGGCCTTCGCAGGGAGCGCCAGTCATGGATGACGCAGCGATCCTGTTCCGTGATGCGCTCCAGGCGACTTATGGTCCGCTTGATTGGCTCCCTGTGCCAGATGGCAGCATTCACCGGTTCCGCGTCCCAGACGATAAGCCCGGCACTCTCAATGGTTGGTATGTCCTGTACCTGGATGGTATCGCCTCCGGTGCTTTTGGCAGTTGGAAGTCTGGAGCTGCCAACACTTGGTGTAGCCGCGAACCGGTAGACGCTCACGAGGCCGCGCAGATACGCGAGCGAATTGACCAGGCCCGGCGCCAGCGCGAGGCCGAACAACAACGGCGCCAGCAGCAAGCCGCAGAGAAGGCTAATCACTGGTGGCGCAATGCTCGGCGCGCATCGCCTGATCACCCATACCTCACAGCCAAAGGAGTTCGCTCCCACGGTCTGCGCCAGCGCGGCGCGGATCTGCTCGTACCGCTGTACCTCGACGGCCTCCTAGTCAATCTGCAGCGAATCGCTCCAGACGGCGCCAAGCGTTTCTTGCCCGGTGGGCGCGTGAAAGGCACGTACTCACCTCTAGGCATCATCGAGCCCGGCTCCTTGCTCTGCATATGCGAAGGGTGGGCGACGGGCGCGAGTCTCCACCAACACGGTGGTTATGCCGTTGCCGCTGCCATGAACGCGGGAAACCTGTTCCCGGCGGCGATGGGGCTTCGCTCGCGCTACCCGGACCAACCATTTGTTATTGCTGGCGACGACGACCGACTCACCGAAGGAAACCCAGGACGCACTGCAGCGAACGCAGCCGCGGCGGCAGTGGGCGCTCAAGTGGCTTTCCCCGAATGGCCAGAAGGTGCGCCGGCTGACCTCACTGATTTCAACGATCTCGCAAACTGGAAGCTCGCCAATGGCCAAGCCTGATACCAACGTGATCAACCTTCGGCCAGAGGCCGCGATCATCTCACCTGCTCGACCTTGTTGGGCGGTATACGAGCACTGGGTGATCAACGAGAACGGCCGCAAGCTTCGCCCGGGCGTTTACTGGCACAGCTTCAAGCGCACCGCTGCGGACCAGGACGATGCCGAGAATGACGCCGCCGACAGGCCGATCAGTGATGAGTGGATCTCAAGCCCGGTCATGGTCGTGGCGCGCACCACCAACAGTGACGACGGTAGCGAGGGACGGCTCCTCCGACTAGTGACCGAGGGCGGGATCAAGGAGTGGATCATTGCCATGGAGGTTTTCGGCGGCAGCGGCGAGGATGCCCGGCGCGCCCTGTTCGGTATGGGCGTCATCATCGCCCTTAAAAAGCGCAGCACGTTCATGGAGTACCTGCTCGACCAGCACCCCGCCGAAGTGTTCGCCACCACCAGCCGGCCGGGTTGGCACGAGTCGGGTGCATTCGTACTGCCCGGGCGGACGATCGGCGCCGCAAACGTGCGATATCAGGCCAGCAACAAAGCCCAGGTGCTTTTCAGTCAACGCGGCGAGCTGGCGCAGTGGCAATCGCAGGTAGCTGCCAAGTGCGCAGGCAATCCGGTACTGACTCTGGCAATCGGCTGCTCTCTGGCCGGCCCACTGCTGAGTTTGGTCGGCGTGCTGGGTGGCGGGGTTCACCTTGTGGGTGACAGCTCGAGCGGCAAGTCTCTGGCCCAACTGATCGGATCGTCGGTTTGGGGTGACCCGGGCGTGTTCGCCGCCAGTTGGGATATGACCAAGGGCGGCCTTGAGATCGAGGCGTCGAGCCGTAACGACACCATCCTGCCGCTGGACGAGATCAAGCGTGCTGACCCTAAACGGGTACAGGAAATGGCGTACTCACTCGCCAATGGCCAGGGCAAGGGCACCATGACCCGAGAGCGAGAAGCCCGAGGCAAACTGAGCTGGCGTCTGCTGACACTCTCCAGCGGCGAGCGATCACTCTCTGAGCACGCTGCCATATCCGGAAATGCCGCCCACGCCGGCGCCGAGTTGCGCATGGTCGACGTGAACGCCGGCACTCGCACGCACAGAGCTTTTGATGAGTTGCATGGTCTTGAGGGGGCGGACTTTCACCGGCAACTCACCGTGGCTGTCAGTGCGCATCATGGTCACCTCGGGCCAGCCTTCGTGGAGCGCCTTGTCGCAGCCGACGACAACTCCGGATTGCTCAGTGACTTTGACGGCATCCGTGCCCAGTTCATCGAAGACAACGCCCAGGCCGGGCGCGTAGCCGATCGGTTCGCGGTGATCGCGCTAGCTGGCGAGATGGCCATCGCTTTCGGCTTACTACCCTGGGAGCCGTGTAGCGCCCTCGCCGACTGCCGCCTGCTCTATAGCGAATGGCTTGCTCGTGTCGGCGGCGGTAACGCAGAAGACCGCCAGATCCTCGCTGGCATCACCGACTTCATCGACAAGCACGGCAGCAGCCGTTTCTCCGATGTCGACGCCACTGAGGTGGACGCCAAGGTGTTCAACCGCGCCGGCTACTGGGAGCTGGTGGCTGGTAAACGACTCTACCTGTTCAACAAGTCCGCACTTACCGAAGCCGCTCAGGGGTTCGGGCTAAACCGCGTGATCAAAGCGCTGGAGGTGGGAGGCGCACTGGCCAAGCGGGACAGCGATCGGGATAGCCGCAAAACCAAAAAGTATCGCATCCCCGCCGGCGGCTCGGCGCGCCTGTACGTGGTTGACCCTGAAGCCTTGGACAGCGAAGGGGGCAGCGCATGAGCCCCATCACCATCAAATGCGAATGCCCGAGTTCATAGGAACCTACAAACGTGGGGAACAGGGGGAACGGGGGAACAGCCAGCAAAACCGTGGCTTGTAGCCGTTCCCCCTAATTGAATGTATGGGGAACAGGGGGAACACAAACATGTTTTTGAATATAGAACCTCGGGGCTTTCTGGGCATTTGGTTATCACTGTTCCCCACAAAAAAACGTGGGGAACGGGATACCCCTCTGGAAGCCCCGGAAACACTGGGCGTTCCCACTGTTCCCCCGTTCCCCCGTTTTTTTTCTACAGACACATTTGGGCAATGGAGCAGATCGAGTGAGGTGATCTCATGAGCCTCCTCTCATCTCTGCTGGATCACATGCCGCCGCCAGATGCTCGGAAGCCTCCCGAAAGGCTCGCGCCAACGCTGGCGCGCGTCCCTAAAGATGAATATCCCCCAGCCTCATCTGTTCACATGAGCGCCGCGACAGCTACGCCTGAATGGCGCTACTCCCGAGACCGATACCTCAATCACATCATGGTGTGTCGAGCTTGCTACGCGCCTACCGGGCGCCATTGCACAGAGGGCGCTCATCTGCGCGCTGACTACGAGAACACACCGATGGAAGCACGCATCTAGGAGCACGCGACAACGAGCAATGCCACCTGGGCAAACCGCCCTACTCAGCCAAAGCCCGCCACAAGCAGGCGCCTTTTAGGAAACTCATATGACTATCCCATCCACGACCAATCACCTTTCGACTCCACTTGGCATCACTGACCCATTACTACTGCGCGTGCTGCGTGAGCACGTCAACCAGATTAATCAGCTCGCAGAGGGGCGCATAACTGCCTTCTACTCTGCGCTCACCGCTGCGCCTACCAGCGGACCTTGGATGCAGGGAGACTCCGTGAAGAACTCGGCGCCGTCGGAGTTAGGCACCGCCGGCTCGAAATATGTCATCGAAGGATGGGTCTGCGTCGTCTCTGGAACACCAGGGACATGGGTTCAAAAGCGATTTCTGACGGGGAACTGATGAGCCAACAGATTTGCTCGTAGATCAGACCTGAAAAGGAAGAGCGAGAGCTCGGAGCTGGCAAACACCCAGCCCCGAGCGCAACTCCCAGGATACGACCTAAGGTCAGGACGAACGGCGCACAAAATCACTGTTCAAATATACAGGTAAGACCAAATCTGCTAATATTAGGTTATAACCTTGCATCGGAGAATGAGTTATGAGCACCAAGACCCGAGGCCACCAAACCAAGCCAACCCGCGCAGAGATTGCCGCCGCATATGAACGTCTGCGCAACGCAGCGAACTCAGGAAGCGTGCAGGCGAACGCAGCACTGATCGCCCTGGCGGAGCGCCGTCCTCTGCTTCCTACGGACGTCTTGGTCGCATGACCCTTTCTCAAAATACCCACGGCCCTCAAGGCTTCCCCTCTTCCGCGCCGTCAGCAAATGACGGCCCAGCATCGCACCACGTGGAGCTGATATGGACGGACTACTCGATTTAGTTAAAACCCCTGCTGGCCAAGGTTTATTGGCGGCTGCCTTTGGTGGGTTGGCCGGCGCTCGCCGTGGCGCCCCAGTAAACACGCTCGGCGCTGCAGGCTTGGCGGGTATTGCCGGCTACAGCAATGCATTGCAGAGGCAATCCACTGATCAATACCGGGACATGCAGGCACAGCAGATCCAGGCCAATCTGAAGAAGCAGAACATGGCGATGGATATGGCGCAGCGCATGTTCGGTGGGCAACCAATGCCGGGAATGTCGCAGGGTGGTGTGATGGCGCCAGACAGCTTCGCCGCGCCCGGTGCCGCACCTAGCTCAATGCCGTCGACCCAGGGCCGGCAGCCGCAAGGCGCTTTCCCGCTCGGTCTGAATGACGTCGCGGCTTACAACATGCTGGACCTGCCGAATGGATCGACGATTCTCGACCTCTACAAGCAGGCCAACAACCCGCAAGAGCGCAAGGGCGGCAACTACTACGTCGACCCGCGCACTGGTCAGCAAACCTACATGCCGAAGATGGCTGAAGGGGTGATGATGAATGAGCAAGGGCAGGCCATGCCTGTTCCTGGCGCCGCGCAAGCGAATGCCGGCTACAAGGGTGCTGAAGCGGGCTCGGTAGCTGCAGCGCAATTCCCATGGGCAGTCGGCCAAAAGGCCGCTGAGCAGCGCGGAGCAGCGAGTTACGACCCAATGAAGGTGATCGGCCAAGACGGAAACGAATACTTCGTGCCGCGCCTCGATGTCGCGGCCGGCGCAGGGGGTTCTGCCCCTGGGCAGGGCGGAGGGTTCATGGCTGGCCGAAATCCGGTCAACCAGTCCGCCACTCAAGACTTGAACAAAAACTGGATCACCAGCACCTATCAGCCGACGCTGGATTCCGGCAAGGCTGCTGGCGACATGAGAAATTCAATCCAGGCGGCTCGAAATATCGACCTGAACACTGGATATGGCACTGAGGCTAAAGCGCTTGGTGCCAACGTCCTGACCAGTCTTGGGATTGCTCCAAAAAATGCGGAGCTTTTCGCCACAAACGCGCAGAAGTTTCAATCTGTGGCCATGGACCGTTTGCTGACGGTGCTGGGCGCTCAGAAAGGGCCCCAGACCGAGGGAGACGCCGACCGGGCAAGCAAGACATTCGTCAGCCTCAAGAACACGCCGGAAGCGAATACTTTCATCCTGGACCTGGCAGAGGCGAAGGCCAACCAGGACGCTCGGAAAGCCCAGTTTTATCAGGACGCCCTCCCCCAGGCCCAGAAGGAAGGCGATCTGATGCGTATTGATCGTGAGTGGCGGAACATTCAGGGCTCTATCTGGAACGACCCAATACTCAGCCGCTGGCAGAAACGGTAATGGATCTCTTCGGCCAGCTTGAGAAGAACAAAGGACTGCCACCGGGCCTACTTGATGCGATGTGGTCGGCAGAGTCGAGTCGCGGGCAGAACATGCAGTCGCCCAAGGGCGCGCAAGGTCACTTCCAATTCATGCCAGCCACGGCTGCCCAGTATGGCCTCCGCGACCCGAACAACCTGCAGCAGTCGGCCACCGCAGCAGCGCAAATGATTTCCGACATGGTGCAGCAAACCGGCAGCGTGCCCACGGCACTGGCCGCCTACAACTGGGGAATCGGCAATGTCCAGCGGAAAGGCATTGATGCTGCGCCGGCCGAGACCCGCAACTACATCCAGAAGGTGACCGCCTACATGCCCAAACAGGAACCGCAGGACGATGCCTGGGCTGCACTCCGCAGCAAGTACAGTCAGCAGGCGCCACAGGCCCCAGCGCCAGAAGATGAGTGGAGCGCCCTCAGACAGAAGTACTCGATGCCGGAGCCGCAGCAGGCGCAGCTCGGAAGCTCTGCCCAACCCGGCCAATCTGATCAGCTCGCCCCGGTAATCTCGCAGCAGGCTCGCACCACTCCACCAGATCGCCTAGCCGGTCGTAGTTGGCTGGAACGTGGCACGCTCGGCGCCGGCAAGGCTGTCGCTGATCTGATGGAGGGTGTGGGTCTTGGTGGAGTGCTCTGGCCTCGCGGATGGCAGCGCGCGCCGGGGGCGGATGACGATCTGATGTCTGACCCTGCCGGACTTAGCGGCAACATTGGCGGCCAGATTGGGCTGGCCTATCTCGGCGGCCGTGGTCTTCAGGCCGGCGGTAAAGCCATCCAGGCGGCGAGTGCGGCGCGCGCCATGCCGGCAGTGAAAACCGTAGGCGGTCTGGTAGAAGTCGCCGGGAATGCCCTTGTCGCCCCAGCGAGCTATAAGCAGGCTGCTGGGGCCGGTGCAGCATTGGGCGCCTTGTCGCAGCCTGGGGATGTGACTGAACGAGCAGCCAATGCACTCACCGGCGCGGCTGGTGGCAGTGCGGGCCTAGCGATCGGTCGTGGCATCGGCAAAGTTGCTGGTGGGGTCAAAGCGATGATGACGCCTGCCGCTCCGATCGAGATGGAGATCTCGGCAAAGTTCGCTCAAAAAGGCATCGACTACAACGCTCTGCCGCAGGCTGTTAAAGCCCAAGTCATCAATATTGGCAAGAAATCCATGGAAGACGTGGACAAGCTTGATCCTGTCCAGCTTGGGCGCATGGCTGACTTCAATGCCGTAGGGATCAAGCCTACGCGTGGATGGTTGAGCCGAGACCCCAAACAGTGGTGGCTGGAGAACAACCTCAACACGGTAGATGACCAACTCAAAACGCGGTTTATGGACGCCCAGCAATCGCTGCTTTATGGCGTGAGAAAAGGCGCAGGCGAAGCAACGGATTATCAGCGCGGGCAAGCGCTGCAAAAGTCCGTGACCGACTATGACGCAGGACTGAAGGCTAAGGCCGACGATCTTTATCAAGCCGCGCGCAACACCACCGGCCGGGATATCCCTCTCGACCCTCACAAGTTCGTCAACGACACCTCCGTGGAGCTTGATCAGCAGATGCTGGGCTCGAAGCTGCCGGCGGACACGCTGAGCTGGTTCCAGAAAGCGACCACCGGCAAAGAGCCATTCGACATGGGTACCGCTATGCAGCGCCTGCAAGCGCTGAACGGCAGGATTTACAGCACGAACGATCGAGCCGAAGCTGTAGCGCTCGGGATCGTCAAAAAGCACCTGATCAATGCGATCGACAACAGTGAGACCGCGGCATTCAACCCGGCGCCAGGTATGCGCAGCCCGGGCTCGGCCCCTGGCGACTCGAGGCAGCCGTTCACTGCTGCGCAAATTGGCGGGCAGGCAAGGATTCCCGGCGCAGCACAGGGCTCCAGCGATGGCGGGTTGATCCCTTTCCAAGGTGGCGTTGGTCCTGTCGGCGCCGGCCAATCTGGCGAGCAACCAATCCCGGGTATTGCGGAGGCGTTCCGCTCTGCGCGCTCGGCCGCAGCTGATCGATTCCGATTCCAGGAAGCCAGCCCATTGATCGAGAAGGTCTTGAAGGGCAACTACGCGCCCGAGGATCTGCCGGAGATCGTCGGGAAGATGAAGGTTGACCAGCTCAAAGGCTTGTCCCAGCTCGAACGGGAGCGCGGTGTGCCGATCATGAGCTCTCTGCAGGATGCCGCCCGGGCTTATATCCGCGACTCGGCAACACTGCAGGGGGAAACGGGTGGGTCGTTCACGATCAATGGGATGCGCAAGGCGCTAGATAAAATCGGACCAGAAAAGGGCAAGGCGCTCTTTGGTAACGATGGCTGGGCTGAATACCAAAGAATCTTGCGGGTTGGTGGCGCTATCAACAACCCACCGATGAAGCCCGCCGGGTCGACCACAGCACCGAACCTTCTGCGTTTTGCACAAACCCTCGGGAAAATTCCAGTGCCTGGCGCTCGCGGCCTGCTCGATATCACGATCACTGCCGCCGGCAAGGCCAAGCAAATGTCTGATGTTGGCTCAGCTCTCAATCCGCCATTGAGCATGACGGTGCCCAAGAAGCCACAATCAAGCTTGCTGCCACTGCTCATGGGGCCGGGATTGCTTGGCATCTCGGAGCAGTAACGGCTAGTCCTCGTCAGGCTTGATCAGGACGATTTTCCTGATCAGGCTACCCTTGGGCAGATACTTTTTAGCGAGAACGGTCAGCCAGCCTTCAAGCTTGACCAGTAGCTGTAAGCCGATGAATACAGCTGAGATTTGAATTGCCTGTGACAAATGTTCGCCAACCACAAAAGCCTCCAAGCCCGCCGATGTGCGGGCTTTTTATTGGGATGAAGACTGCCGTCCTGCGGGGTGGGAGACTTGACGCATCGCGCCGCAGCTTTGCGACCTTGCATCCAAATGACGGAACCTCCATATCTCCCATGCGCTGAATTCGCAACATGTCACAACAAATCCGCCCCGGGGCTTCACTTGTTTTGTTGACTTAAATTCAAATTACAACGAATTGGGTCAACCTCTTTGTCGTATGCATTTCAGCACTATCGGCTCATATGGCCTCTCATCGAACGATGACGGCACGGCCGCAATGGTTGCAAGCCGAGCTTTTGGTCAGTGCGCCGCCTCCACCGCAGGCGAAGGTGAGCGAGGACTAATGGCTTTCGTGCCATGAATTTGTAATGGCAGTCACGTAATGATCTATTGCTTGGTCGCACAAAAAAAGCATCCGCAGACGTATCACAAGCCTCGGATGATCAATTCCTGCGGCCCTGCGGCCCTGCGGCCGCTTGATGAGATTTACTGATATTGATAGCAATTTAAGCTGTATGCATGTACAGTACCTCGAGATTTTTGTTGCCAAATCCTGATTTCGATAGTCTTTCAGGAACCATTAGATTTGCCGTTGAGGCCGCCCAAATTCGATGAGATGCTATTGAGGTAGCTCATTGCTATCTGTAAAGTTCGCTCCCCAGAGAATTTGACGGTACGAAGCATTGGAAGCGGACGTTAATCCAACCAATGAGGTTGAAGAAGTTCTACAATCGCGCCTCAGACTTGAGCTTCCCAACGAAATCTCCGCTGAGACGGTCGATCCTGTGGTGGCTTTACTCAAGGACGCGCCAGAAGGGACTGCGATTGAGCTTCACCTGCGACATAACGCAGGTGGGCGTGTGGACAAAATGGTTTCTTTGATCGATGCTCTTAATGAAACGAAGGCAACGGTCGAAATAACCTATAGTCGATACATCATGAGTGCCGCGGCAACGATCTGGCTTCACTTTCTGCTGCGGTCTACGGCGAACGTACAGTCACTGATGCCTAAAAAGCCCGGTGTCGTGATGTACCACAGGCCGCGTAAGACCCAAGGTGACTATCTTTGCTTCGCGGATGAGGTTGTTGATGATCATCCGTTGAAGGGCCCGCTGGCCCAGCAAATGAAAATTTTCGATGATTTATTCGAGACGATGTATTTGGCCTTCCTACGGATCGGTCCTGACGGGCAAATAAGGGACGAGCCTGATGAATGCATGGTGCACGAACCGGATGGCCTTACCTACCGCCACTGGGTAATGCGATTGCGAGAGAGTTATTACGGGAACCAGGACTGCCTGATTCCTGTCTGAGAATACAACGGAGTGGAGACGGCGATATGACTGGCAAATCGTTAAGGTATCTCAAACCTGCCTCACCAGAGGAGCGTAAGCTTAATGCTGAGCGCACCCGTGAGGCGGTAGCTTCCTACAAAAAAGCTACCCAAGATATTCATGAAATTTGTGCAGCTAAGGGGTTGGTTGAGCCAATCCTTACGGCATGAATTCGTGAACAAAAAAAACCGCCGAAAGGCGGTTTTTTGTTTTTGTCATTATCTGTGTAATTTTTCTGAGACAGCCTGGCAAGCTGTCATTCCCGAGTTCACCACCCACTCAGGCGCAAAAAGGGCACTTGCGAAAGACGTCACACCTGATCTGTATGACTTGACTGGAGGAAACGGAGTAACCAGTAACGGTAACCACCTAATGGTTACTCTCATTAGCCGATGCTGCTATGGCGCGCACGGTTCAGGCCATTCCAGACGATACTGGAGACAGTGACCAAGCGCGGTGACCAGCATCAGTGACTACATCCGCTCTCACCGTCAGAACGGATACCCGTGACGTGGTTGCCACTCAGGTTGCCAGGGTATTCCAAGTTTTTGGGGGCCATAAAAAAGGAAACAGACGCCCATACCGACGACGTGTAACAAGGCTGGCTGTTACAGGCCCTGTTACAGCAAAACACGCCGCTTCACGCAACGCGCTACTTACAGATTTCGCGCCCTCCGAGCTGCGTGGTAAGCCACAAAGTACGCAGGCTGGTACGCGCCATAAGTACGCGTTTTTCTCTGCGTAACGGGCGCAAGATTGCGGAGGTTCGCACCATAGGTTTGCAGTGCTGGTGCGAACCAAGCTGGTAGTTTCCAGCTTGGTTTCTACGGTTGGTTACCAATCCGGAGCGGCAACCGAGCCATGGTTACAGGCAAGGTTTCAACTGAACTGATTGCTGCGCCCATCGTTACGCTTACTGCCTAACAGCGCCTTTTTTGATGGTGGGACCGATATCAAAACTGGGCGTTAGGCGCTTTCGAACAATTGTAAGTCGGTGGCGTGCGGCTATAGAGCACGCCCTCCTCGTAAGATCGATAGTCACCGTTAAGCCGGCTCAAAGTGTGATGTTCCAGCGCCGGCTTGCCTGTCACCGAATTTTGAACACTTGAAGTCCATTTGACCTCATCCTCGGTGACGGCTGCTGCCAGTCCATTTGCAGCTTTCGAGGCAATATCCAGATGGATCGTTTTCGTAAGGCGCTGTCCGCCAATCACTGCCTCACAAAGCAATACAAGAGGCCCGGAATTGGGGGCGGCGGCCGAAGAGGGAGACGAGGCAAGAGAGTTTGGCGCTGGCTCTTGCGAAGAAACTACAAGGCCTGCAGCCTTTACCACGGCGATTGCCTTTTCCAGAGGGACGGCTTTTTCAGTCCCCTGGATGCAGCGTTGAAAGTCATCAAATTTGTGGTCGCACCCGCTTAGGGCTGGCAACACGCAAGCTGCTCCAAGAACCATCATTGTTCTCATGTGATCTCCATTGGAAACTGGCAGCCAGCCCATAAGCCAGCATTTTTACTCGGGAGGTTTCGGCGGCGCTGCCCATGATATTAGAACCTCAACGCTGCCAGTGCTGACCGGCACCTTCATTCAGTGTGGTGAGAATGCCACTGCGTGGCACTGTGACCACAATTTCGCGTTGCCGTGAAGCTGGCCTACCGGCACCTCCTTACGCCTCCTAAGCCGGATATACACAACCCCTGGGGCATCGCTTAAACAATGGCTATACGCCCCCCCAGGCATCGACCACTTTCAACGACTCGAAACGCTCGTCGGCGAGTGAGCAGTGAGCAGTGAGCAGTGAGCAGTGAGCAGTGAGCAGTTTGTGCCATGCGCTGAGTGTCAATACCGATAAACCCACGCTGGTACGCTTTCGTTTCACAGATGGAGGAAAATTCGGTGTTTGGCCCCGTTATTGCAGCGGCTTCCATCCGTCAGATAAAGACAAATAGCACCCAAATTTTGCACCAATCTTGTAGCAGATTTGGTCAGACGATATAGAGTCACTGGAAACGAAGACCTGATTGATACTGCAACCAGACCACGCCCAAGAGGGCAAAGACCATGAAACACACCCGCCACGACCCTTATTCAAAGGAGGACATGCTTTCTCTTTATTTGCATGTGTCGTCGTCGTGCGCACAAGTTGCCGCAGCTTCGAGCAGCGATCTGGAAGCATCCTCGGATGATGCGAAAGTTCGAGCTCCTATCAAAGAAGCGATTGTGACTCTCGGAGAGTTGAACGAGCTAGCCAGCGAAGCTGGGCGCGCCATGCTCAACAATACTCCCCCGCGTCATGCTATTGAGGATGAGCCGTTTTCGGACATAGCGAGCGCGCTACGTACTCTGGAGTCACTCCTAGACAGTAAATCTGAGGTGTACTCAAATGCCCCTAGCGTCTGGGGTGAGTTCGGCGTACTTCGTAGAAACCTGGCTCTAACCAGGTCTCGTATGGCACAAAACTCTATGGTTTTGAGGCAAATGTCCCGTGTGCCTGAGGTCTACGAAAGCGCGATAGATATGAAAGGGCTGGAAGCCTTGGCTTCTGCTGCAACAGAGCGCCTGCATCAGCTTGTGAACTGACGCTGTATGACAATCACTGTCGAATACAGCTCCGACACATACGACGACCTTTTTAAGGATGTGCTCGATCAGTATCCGACACTAGAAAAAAACCTCCTTGAAGATTTCCGTACCTACATAGCATCCAACAGAAATACGCTTCCAGATTACTTTGGTCGCGACACCTCTTACACCCAACCGTACGAGGCGTTTATTGCCTGTTTGATGCATATTCATATTGCGATCCCCCCGTTAGCGTTCCACAAAAACAAACCACAATACGACCGCACATGCCCGGGTGATCCAGCAAAGGACGCTGCGTTGGTGTATGTGAATGGTCTGCTAGATGAGGATCACTATGTCCTCATAGCCCTCCTTCACCCGGGCGCTCATAGCAAAGCTCGCAATGAAAAAGTGATGAAACGACTAGCAGCGGTAGCGAAGGATTTTCGAGACACTCACTGACTTCCCAGGCGCACTCCCCCTTTCCAAAGCCCTGCTACGCTTTCATTTTTCTCGAATGGAGTCGAAGCAATGCCCACTCCCGAATACTCTCTCCCAGATGTCCTAGAGCGCATGTATCGCAACCAGCTCGCCCTGGAAGCCGCACTAATGGAGCTGACCCTGTTAGTCGAAAGCCAAGGGCATGCCGACGTCGGCGACAATATCCGAACCGCACTGGAGACGATCGGCGACAACGCCGGGCACATCCATCAAGGTTTAGCCCGACTAAAAGCACAGGGGGCGCAGTAAGCGAACCCGAGTGAGGAGTGCATATGGACGATGACTGCGAAGTGGTGTTCGTAGCAGGCCTGGGCAAGATGCTCGGCCGCACGGAGGCGGCGGTGCGCCAAGGTCTGAGCCGTGGTGTTGATTGGCTGCCGAAGGGCTTCAAGATGGGGAGCCGGCATTGCTGGCTAAGGGAAGACGTGCGGGAGTTCCTGCGGGAGTGCCGCGATGGGGAAAACAAGGCGCCTAAGGTTGGTCGACCACGGCAGACACCGCCAACGTTGAGAGACATTAGAAGATGACAGAGGGCATTGATCGTTTTCTACGCCTCGATGAGGTGCTTCATATTACCGGCCTCAGTCGGGCCACAATCTACCGCCGGATTCGGGAAGGCACATTCCCTAAGCAATTTCGACTAGGGCCTAACTCGGTGGCCTGGCGTCAATCAACAATCGCTAGATGGATGTCCGATCTGAGCCCGAGTGACTGACGGATTCGGCGGCGGGTACTTATCGGCTCGCACGTGGATTAACGACGTTGTTGCGAGGAGAAGACCGATGAACACCCTTTTCCTTCTGATGGCTCAGTATGACGGCCAGGTCCTTGTTCCATTAGATCGTGTTTGCGCCGACTACTTCACTCATCTCACACCTGAGAAGTTGAAAATGAAGGTGGCGGCCGGCCAGATTGACCTCGTAATTACTCCTATTGAGCAGAGCCAGAAATCTGCGCGTGGAGTACACGTGAACGACCTAGCGGACTATCTGGACATTCAGCGCGATAAGGCCAAAACGGAGCATGATCGGCTGATGGGACGCTGGCCCAAAACGCTGCCACGCCAATCGGTCAGCAAGGTGGAAATTGGGAATGATCGACCTGCTGAGCTTGCTGATCAATCAATACAGTTCATTAGGCTGCCGGAAGTGAAACGGATTACAGGAATGAGCACTACCACGATTTATGAGATGGCCAATGCTGACCAATTCCCCAAACAGGTAAAGCTGGGTGGTCGGGCTGTGGCCTGGGTTAAGTCAGAAGTGCTGACCTGGTGCGCGGACAAGATCGAAAGGGCAAAAGAGTCGGATCTCTAGCCAGAAGGTCAGTCGACCGAAATTGTGGAGTGCACAAGATGCGCTACTTGACCGTAAGAAAGTTTTCCAGCGAGTCGGGATACACAGAAGCTGCCGTGAGATCAAAAATCGCTGACGGAACTTGGGTAGAGGATAAAGTATGGCGACACGCTCCTGATGGTCGAATGTTGATCGATGTAATAGGCTACGAAGCCTGGGTAGAGATGGGCAAAAAGTCGGCGACCAATCGAGCAGATAAACTCCGATCACGACTGAGCCCCGCGCCGCTGATGGGTAAGGCAAAACGAGGAAGCCCAAAACCGCTGGAATGATACCGCTCGTCGGATCAATCCGACTTACCAAATGGTCACTTTAGAGCACCTTCTGGCGAAAAGAAAAAAGGCCAAAAACCACCTAACAGCGAACACCATGTATCCCCAGATGTATCCCTTGCGCAACCGCAAATACAAATACTCAACAAATACAGATAGTTAAGCGCTCAGTTCAAATGTCTGTGTACCACCAAGTACTAAAAACGGCTTACCGAAAGGTAGGCCGTTTTTTTATGCCCGGAGAAAAGTGGCCTACCTCAGTGGGCCGGCCTGATTCCGTAGGAACAGAGCGCGAAAGACGTACGAAGAGGATTATTCGTTCGATCAGGCCCCTGTATCTCGGCAAGTCGGTTTGATCGCTCTCCCGATTGACCGACAAGCTCCCCCGTCTCGTTCCAAAGACAGACAGGGAGTTGTCATGGACCTGGACAAGTACCTTTTCGACGATGAATGGCATCGAAAACGCCCGAACGGCGGTGCCTCATGGGCCGCCTGGTTTCCGCCCCGAGAGCCGGAACCCGTCTACGTTCCAACAGATGAATGGCCAACCCCAAAGCCCCGCGACGATCTGGTATTTGCCAAGTCCTGCACACCGGACAACTGGTGTCGAACGGATGCCGGCACAACACCTGAGCCCGCCTCCAGCTTCGGCAAGATCATGGTGGCGGGCGCCATACGCTTTCCCGCAGCCAGTAAGGTCGTAGCGAAAGCAATCGGCGCCGATCTGGCCTTGGGGCGCATGGCGGGCGGTGGAATTCTGCAGCAACGTCTCAACTGGGCCATACGGGGCGCAGGCGGGCCGGCCAGTGTGTTCATCCTCGGGATGCTGCCGGCCAGAATGGGCGACGGCACCCTTTATACCGACGAACAATTACGCACCCTACCCCGCGCCACCACTCGCGTGCGCTTCCAGTTTCGGCGTGACATCGATGGGGTGATGCAGATCTACGGCATCCACACCGGCGTCTTTGGCGACGACTCCGTGCGTACCGTAAAAGTCGAGTGGAACAACGACAAGACCGCCATGGAGGCCAAGCTCAACGGCATCACGATTTTGTGGACGCCGCAACGCGGGCCGCAGGGATCGATGCCGCCGCTGGTTTATCCGGAACATGGCGAGCCACTGAGCACGATCCTCGTCCACCCGATCGCCGCGAACACCGACAGCCAGATAGAAATCCTGCCCGGCGAAGACATCACCGCCGAGGATTGTATTCTGGTGTTTCCGGCGGAGACCGGGTTGAAGTCGTTGTATGTGGTGTTTTCGAAACCGGCCAGATTGATGCCGGGGACGGTGACGGGGGTTGGGGAGGATGTTTCCGGTGTATGGCTTGACCATGCCCGGGGGGGATCTGGTGCGCCAATCCCAACCAGCATTGCCGATTCGCTAAGAGGGCGTGAATATTCCAGCTTTGATTCATTCAGGCGCGCCTTCTGGGCCGAAGCATCAAAAGATACCAGGCTAGCCGGGCAACTCAGCGAAGATAGCCTGGAGCGTATGCGCAACGGAAAGGCGCCTCGCGCCCGATTAGCTGATGCGGCTGGTAAGAGAATCTCTCACGAAATTCATCATGTGGAACTGATATCTCAAGGCGGCGAGGTCTATAACGTTGACAACCTGAGGGTCCACACTCCTAAAAATCACGTCGAAATACACCAGGATTGAGGCAACTGCATGAGCGACCCCTTCATCAAAAGCAATTTCTCTGATTACACCGAACAAGACTTCGTTGAGTTCATTGACGAGATCAGAAAGGAAGACAAGGCACCTACAGATGACCGTGCAGATATTCTATTGCTGCACTTCAACAAGATCGTTGGGCATCCGAGCAAGATGGATCTTATCTACTACCCTGAGCCAGGTGCTGACACGTCGTCCTCTGGCATAGCCCGTACAATCGCGACATGGCATGAAGCAAACGGACTGCCTAGCTTCAAGAAGTGAAGATCTATGAAAAAAACATTTCTGACTACACAGAAGCCGAGTTCATTGAGTTTCTGAACTCCGTGCTGGCGGCCAATACAAGTCCTGATGAAATACTTGATCCTTTACTTTTTGCGTTTGAACGTCTCAGTGAGCACCCGGCAGGATCTGACTTGATCTACTGGCCAGAGGATGGAGCGCAATGCACTCCCGAAGGCATCACAGAAACTGTGAAAAAGTGGCGTGCTGCCAACGGGCTGCCAGGCTTCAAGCAGTAAACATTAGGCCCCCCGCAGTCCAACCACTGCACATCTCCAGGCAGTCAAAACGGCTTACCAAAAGGTAAGCCGTTTGCTTATCACTCGCCCACCAAGGCCGCCAGCCCCTTCGCCCAGATCTGCCGCGTGCGCAAACCGACCATCGCCCGCCAGTCCGGATCGGCCGGATAGAACTGCTCCAGCAGATTCTGTTTGATCTTGCGCCCCGTCGCATCCAGCGGATCGCCATGCAGATGCAGCCAGTGATCGTCGCGCAAGTAGCGATGCACGTCCGGCCCCGGATAAGTCCCGCACTCGATCACGAACGGCATCAGTTGCACGTCCGGCAGCGCGTTAAGCAACGCCTGCGAGGTGTAACCGGTAGCGGTTGCCGCGACACCGGTTTCGCTCAAAGTCTCGGCACCGGTATGCAGCGTGTAGAGCCACGGGCCGTAGATCGATTGCGCCCGGGCCAGTGCCGGATAAGGCGCCTGAGTGATCGTCAGCAGCATCGGATGACCGTACTCGCCGGCGCCGGTGTGCAGGTCGAAACACATCACAGTTTCAGCACCGGCCAGGTGGTTCTCGATGATCTGATGCAGCGTGCGATTCGACCAGCTCGGGGCAAAGCCTCCGAAAAACAGCCCATCGGGATGACTGTGCTGGCCGCCCTCGACAATCGACATCACCGCCGGCCAGCCGTGCTCGGCGATTTGCCCATCGAGCAAGGCATCGGCGCACTGCCGCTCGGGGCCATTCAAATCGGCGCAGGCGTAGATCTCATGCAGCGCGGCGTAAGCCTGGTTGTCCGGAAGCGGTTGATTGAAATCCAGATGATTACGATTGAGGTCGATGTTGTCTTCGTTGACCCGCCGCAACCATGCGGTGCCCCACGGATTGATCAGGTGAATCATCACCACCGCCACATCCTTCGGCAGCGAACCAGGGCTGAAATGCTTCAACCAGTCGATCTGACATTCCGAACCGTAGTAGCCCTCCACCCCGTGGGTGCCGCTGAGCGCCACCAGACGCCGTTTGGCCTGCGGGTCTCCCAGCACCGCCACATCGGTGCTCAACGGCTCGCCAAACGGCCCGCAGCGCGGATGTGCGTAGGAGGTGAGCGTCGCACCGGCCGCAGTGGCGGCGGCAAGAAACTGTTCGCGCTGATGGCGGTAGCTGGACTGGGTCGGAAACTCGCTGTGCATAGTGGCCTCTTGTTGATTGTTCTGGCTTCACGCTTGGCCCTGACCCTACAGAAAATTCGCCAATGCATGAAGGACAAACATACCGACGGTTTGCGTCCTGCACGGTCGGCCGATACAGTCCGTCAGACTTTTATCCCACGGACGGAGAGCCCCGCGTGTTTCCAGCCCTGCCCCTGAGCCGCTTTCGCCTGCCGGCCCTGACGCTGATCGTCAGCGCCATCACCCTCACCGCCTGCAATGCACCGCCCTCCTCGACCTTGCCGCTGGCGCCGGAAGCCGCCTCTGGTTACCGCACTGACCTGCAAGCCAGCCATGCCGAAAAACACATGGCCGCCGCTGCCAATCCGCTGGCTGCCGAAGCCGGTCGCGAGATGTTGCGTCAGGGTGGCTCGGCCATCGATGCCGCCATCGCGATGCAAGCCGTGTTGACCCTGGTCGAACCGCAATCCTCCGGGATCGGCGGTGGCGCGATGATCGTGCTGTGGGATGGCAAGCAGGTGCGCACCTACGACGGTCGCGAAACCGCACCGGCCGGCGCGACCGAGAAGCTGTTCCTGCAGGCCGATGGAAAACCGATGCCGTTCCCGCAGGCGCAGATCGGCGGACGCTCTGTCGGCACACCGGGTGTGATGCGTGCGCTGGAACTGGCGCACAAACAACAGGGCCGCTTGCCGTGGGCGACATTGTTTGCACCGGCAATCAAACTGGCCGAACAGGGCTTTGCGATCTCCCCTCGCCTGCATTCGCTGCTGGAGTCCGACCCGGTGGTGCGTCGTTCGCCGGACATGGCCAGGTATTTCTTGAACAGCGACGGCAGCGTCAAAGCCGTCGGCACCCGACTGCAAAACCCGGCGTTGGCCGCCGTGCTCAAACGCATCGCCAACGAAGGAGCGGACGCTCTGTACAAAGGCCCGATCGCCGAAGAAATCGTGGCCAAGGTCCAGGGCCACGCCAATCCCGGCAGCCTGTCACTGAACGACCTTCAGCACTATCAGGCCAAGGAGCGCGCACCACTGTGCACCGACTACAAGCGCTGGCAGGTTTGCGGGATGCCGCCGCCGTCATCAGGCGGGATTGCGGTGGCGCAGATTCTCGGCACCTTGCAGGCGCTGGAAACCCGCGACCCGCGTCTGTCCCTGACACCGCTCAAACCGGCGCAAACCGATAAACCGGCCGGCCTCGAACCTGCGCCGCAAGCCGTCCACCTGATCGCCGAAGCCGAACGACTGGCCTACGCCGACCGCGCGCAATATGTGGCCGATACCGACTTCGTACCGGTGCCGGTCAAAGGTCTGGTCGATCCGGGTTATCTGGCCAGCCGCGCGAGCCTGATCGGCGAACGCAGCATGGGTACCGCCAAGCCCGGCACCCCACCGGGCGTGCAGGTTGCCTACGCACCGGATCGCTCGCCGCTACGCATCTCAACCTCGCAAGTGGTGGCGGTGGATGACTTCGGTGGCGCGGTGTCGATGACCACCACCATCGAAGCGGCATTCGGCTCGCACCTGATGGTTCAGGGCTTTTTGCTCAACAACCAGATGACCGACTTCTCGTTCATCCCCGAAGAGAACGGACAGAAAGTCGCCAACCGTGTGGAACCCGGCAAACGCCCTCGCTCGTCGATGGCACCGACCCTGATCTTTGATCGCAGCAGCGGCGAGTTCGTCGCCACCGTCGGCTCTCCGGGTGGCTCGCAGATCATCGAATACGTGGCCAAAACCACCGTCGGCCTGCTCGACTGGAACCTCGACCCGCAAAGCGCCATCAGCCTGCCCAACTTCGGCAGCCGCAACGGTCCGACAGAACTGGAACAGGGCCAGTTCACCCCGGCACTGATCCAGGCGCTCAAGGACAAGGGCCATACCGTCAACGAAATCGACATGACCAGCGGCACCCAGGCCATCGTGCGGATCAAGGATGCGCAGGGGAAGGCAACGCTGGCCGGTGGGGCGGATCCTCGGCGTGAAGGGGAAGCGTTGGGGGATTGAGTTACCGTTGCCAACTGAAAAAGGCTTACCGAGAGGTAAGCCTTTTTTGTATGTCCATGAATCCGATTCGGTTGAATCACATTGCCTTTTCCTACACCGGAAAAATGCTGTCCGGGATAGAGTTTTCACCCACTGAGCTCACTCACGCCCCCCCTTTCCCTCCACTGCCGACAGCATCGGTAAAAGTCACCAATTGATACCAACCATTTGTCCAGAATCCACCAACAGACTTGCAGCAGTCCCACTGCGGGACTAGGATCACGCCATGAGAATCATCGCCATCAGTCAGCTAAAAGTCTTTTGGGAACAATATCCGGAAGCAGAGCAGCCATTGCTGGCATGGATAGACGAAGCAAGAAAGGCAAGCTGGAAAACACCTGTGGATATCAAGTCACAGTTTGCTTGCGCCAGCATTCTGAAAAGCCGAAGAGTTGTATTCAATATCAAAGGCAATTCCTATCGCCTGATTGTCGCCGTGGCGTACCGCTTTGGTGCGGTGTACATAAAATTTGTCGGCACTCACAAACAGTACGACGCAATCGACGCTGATACCGTCGAAATGGAGTAACCCATGAACATACGTCCGATTCATACCGAAGAAGACTACCGTGCGGCGCTCGAAGACGTGTCCGCTCTTTTCGAGAATGAGCCAGAACCCGGCACGCCTGAGGGTGATTACTTCGACATCATGATCACCCTTATCGAGGCCTATGAGGCCAGGCACTTCCCACTCGACCTGCCCAACCCGATTGATGCCATAAGGTTTCGGATGGAGCAGTCCGGGCTGTCGGCAGCCGATCTCGCTCCCGCAATTGGCCGGACAAATCGCGTTTATGAGGTTCTGAATGGCAAGCGCGCCCTGACGCTTCCCATGATCTGGAAACTTCACGAGCTGTTCGGTATTCCGGCAGAAAGTCTGATCAAACCCATGAAATCGGTTTGATAGAAAAGCCCGAGTACAGCAAGCTCGATATGCTCCAGCCGCCCCCAACGCATATCACCGGTACAGAGCAATAAGATCGAACACTTTCCCGGGCTTGAGCTTGCCCTTAGGGCAATCCTTAATGTGGAGTCCGAGCAGCCAACAGGAGAGGTTCATGCTTACCATCGGACAAATGGCCCGCAGCCACGGGCTCACTACCAAGACCTTGCGTCATTACGACAGCATTGGTTTGTTCAGCCCGGCAGTCACCGGGCGTGACAACGGCTATCGCTATTACCGCCCGGAGCAGATTGTCACGCTTGGGCGGATCATCTGGCTCAAACAATTGGGCATGGCGCTGGAAGACATTCGTTCCCTTGCCTCAAGTGGGGGCATGGACAGCGTCATCAACCTGCGCGAGTCCCTTGAAAACCACGCTCGGCAGTTGAAGGCCGATATCCAGCGTAGCGAAAACATCCTGGGACAACTGACCCGCTACCTCGCGCAACCGGATCGTGAATTACCCGCCATGCAGACACCTCAGCGCATTGCCTGCCCCGAGTTGCGCATCATGGGGATGTCCTGGCAGCAGGAAGATGAAGGCACCATCGCCCAGATGTGGCAGCGCTTCGTACCACGGGAAGGTGAGATCGATCGGCTGCACGACCCGATCGGCACCTTCGGTGTATGCCAACCGCTGGAGGACGGCCAGTGGCGCTATATCGCCGGACTGCCGGTGGGGGCCGATGCGCCTCTGGTCGCAGGCATGGTCGAGCTGCGGATACCGGCGCGTGACTATGCCCGCGTTGAACACCACGGCACCGTCACCACGTTGCCGGAAACCTTCCGCGCCGCCTATAGCGAATGGCTGCCCGCTGCCGGCATGGCACCGGCCGAAGGCATCGAGTTCGAATACTGCGGAGAACGTTTCTTCGGCCCGATGGACCCGCGCAGCGTGGTTGAAATCTACATTCCGTTGCACGACCCGGATTGATCCTGGAGCCTGCTGCGACAAACTTCACTGACCATCCCCGTGTTGCCAGAGCAGCACCTGCGCCTGGCAACCGGAACCCTCAGGCTTCGCCCTCCTCATCCGCCACCCGAACCAAAAGATCGCCGGGCTGACAGTTGAGGTACTCGCAGATGGCATCCAGCGTCGCCAGTCGCAGCCCTTTGACCTTGCCCTGTTTCAGCAGCGACAGGTTGGCCTCGGTGATGCCGATGGCCGCTGCAAGGTCTTTGGATTTGACCTTGCGCAACGCGAGCATCACATCCAGTTGAATCACGATAGGCATGTCGACCTCATATAAACGTGCGGTTTTCCCGGTCCACTTCGCTTGCTTGCGACAGGATCCGCGCAATCACCGCGATACACGCGGCCAGGAACAATGCGACGAACGAAGCAGCCGTGATACTCAGGGTGAACAGCCGCTCACCGACCGGCGCATTCTGGGTGACCCACAAGCTGAGCATCGGCTCACAGAGGAAATCCAGCAGCACCCAGATCGCCACGGCTCGCCCGACCTTGCCCAGATGACCGGCCGTTTCACGGGCGAAATACTCACCCCGCCCATAGCTCTGAAACAGCCGGCGCAAATGGTTCAAGCCAGACGCCAGCGCCAGCAGGGGAATACTCGACAGCACGATCCCGCCCAGCTTCTGCCACCATGGGAACAGCGTTGCGGTGTCGACCATTTGTGACAGTTGACGCTCGCTCAGCGCAAACCCCAGCCCCCAGCCCTCCTTTTCCGCCAAGGGTGGGTAAACCCACAACACAGCATTGAGCAGCAGCATTGCGACGATCAGGATTAACGTCATCGTCGCCATGCGCCGACTGAATCGAACGAGTCCGCTGGTGGTCATGGGAAAGCCTCACAAGAATGAATGTGAGCGCCACACTAGCGATTAAAATTATCGAATAACAATAATTAATTGCTACAAAACATTAACAAGCCGTCAAACGTCCAGATTCTTGCCATCCACCGGATCGCCAATCGTCAGGAAATGCCCACCTGCCACATGGTGCAGCGTGCGCAGTTCATCATGCCCTTCAAAATGCCAACGCCCGTCGCTGAAGACTCGCGAATCAGCCTGCGCCGCGATGACCTCCGCCAGGAACAGATCGTACTGTTCATGATTGCGCGGCTCCGGCAGCAACCGACACTCGAGCCACGCCACGCAGCCTTCGAGCAGCGGCGCCTCGATCTGCTCGCCAGCGAAAGTCTGCAAGCCATGGGCCTGAAACTTGTCCCGGCCCTGATCACGATTGATTTCGAGGCCCGAAGTCGAACCGACGGTCTGCACAATGTCGGCCTGATTCACGCAAGGAACGTTGAGAACGAAGGTGCCGGACGCTTCGAGCAATTGCCGGGTCCAGGTCGACTTGTCCAGCACCACCGCGACTTTCGGCGGTTCGAAATCCAGCGGCATGGCCCAGGCGGCAGCCATGATATTGCGCTGCCCGTCATGGGCGGCGCTGACCAGCACGGTCGGCCCGTGATTGAGCAAACGGTAGGCTTTGTTCAGGGGAACCGGGCGACGGAAGGATTCGCTCATGGGATCTGCTCCGGGAAAAAGAGCCGATTGTAGCGGGATAAAAACAGCGAAGGGATCGCCTTGGACAATCCCTTCGCCTGACAGGCATCAGCTGGACAACTGGTTGGCGAACTGGCCGACCGCGTTCACTACTTTCTGCGCGCCATCCTGGATCTCGACGATCACCGTACCGGCCTCTGCCGCCAGCGCCAGCCCTTGCTCGGCCTGAAGCTTGCCGTCGGTCATCAGCGCCACGGCGTTGCGCGCCATGTCCTGGTTCTGACGCACCACACCGACGATTTCCTCGGTTGCCTGGCTGGTGCGCGAGGCCAGTTGCCGCACTTCGTCGGCCACCACCGCAAAACCACGGCCCTGTTCGCCTGCACGGGCGGCTTCAATGGCGGCGTTGAGCGCCAGCAGGTTGGTCTGCTCGGCAATGCCGCTGATGGTCTTGACGATGGTGCCGATCACCTGCGATTGCTCGTTCAGCGCTTCGATGCCTTCACCGGCGGTCTGCATGTGCCGTGACAGGTCGCGCATCACGTTGACCGCTTCGGTGACCACACGGGTTCCGCGCTGGGCGGTGCTGTCGGTCTGCAAGGACGTGCTGTAGGCGATGTTGGCGGCCTCGGCGACGGCTTGCTCCTGATTGACCTGATCGGTGATCACGGTGGCGAACTTCACCACTTTGTAGAGCTTTTCGTTGGCGTCGAGTACCGGGTTGTAGGACGCCTCCAGCCAGACGATCCGGCCATGCTGATCGACGCGCTTGAATCGTCCGGCAACGTACTCACCGTTGTTCAAGCGGCGCCAGAAGTTCTGGTACTCGGCACTGTTGTACTCATCCGGTTCACAGAACATACGGTGATGTTTGCCCTTGATCTGCGCCAGGCTGTAGCCCATCCCCTGGAGAAACCGGTCGTTGGCACTCAGCACGTTACCGTTGAGGTCGAACTCGATCACCGCCGTCGAACGCACCAGCGCGCCAATCAGGTTCTCGTGCTCGCGGGAGGCTTCGATGGTGCGGGTCAAGTCGCTGGAGAAAATCGAGAAATGCTTGATCCGTCCGTCCGATGAGCGGATCGGCTGAGCGATCGAACGCAGCCACGCCTCTTCGCCATTGCCGCGCGACAGACGCACGGCACCGGCGAAATGCTCGCCCCGGGTCAGTGCAGACTTGAAGCGGTGATGAAATTCGTCGGACTTCACATGGGCCGGCACGATGTCTTCGATCGCGCGGCCGACCAGGTCCTGGCTCTTGTAGAGCATTTCATTGAGGAAGTTCTGGTTGACCGATTGAATCCGTCCGTCGGGCTCAAGGGTCAGCACCAGCATCTCGCTTTCCAGGCTCTCCTTCACTTGCAGAAGGCTGGAGAGTTCTTCACGAAGAGCCGCCAGCTCTTGCTTGAGGCGTTTGTTGAACATGGGAAAGCACCGATGGACTAGATGGAAAGCGGGGTTACAGCCTAACCATCGGCCTTGGAAATCTTTTCTGAAGTGCGTTTGAGCCTTGTCCTACAAAAATAGTTACGCCTCGGGAAATCAGGCTGTTCCAGCCACCTGACAATGTCCTGCGCGCGGCATCCGCGAGCCGAAATACGCCGCACTGGCGACGCCCACCGCGCCCATCACCGCACAGAACATCACACAGATCCATGGGCTCCACGGCATCAGACCGATCAGCAGCAACGGTGTGACACTGGCCCACGCGGCGTAGGCAATGTTGTAGGTAAAGGAAATACCCGACACGCGGATACGGGCCGGAAACAGACTGACCATTACCGACGGCACGGCGCCGACCACGCCACAGCAAAGCCCTGCGATGGCGTAGGCCAGACCGACCCAGTCACCGCCGACAATCAGGCAGGTGTAGAGCACGCCGATGCCCAGAGGCAACAACAGGCTGTACAGCATGACGGTGCGCCAGGCGCCGATGCGATCGACCAGCCCGCCGGCAATCACGCAGCCGATGTTCAGGAAGACGATGCCCAGGGCACTCAATGCAAAGGTATGGCCGGCAGTCATGCCGAAGGTCTTTTGCATCATGGTCGGGGTGATGACGACGAACACCACCACCGCCGAAGTCAGGACGCAGGTCAGGAGCATGGCCGGCAGCATTGCCAGACGATGCTCGCGCAATACCGTGCGCAACGGCAGTTCGACCCGAGCCTCACGTTGCGCCTCCATGGCCATGAACACCGGGGTTTCGCTCAGCCAGCGACGCAGCCAGACGCCGATCACACCGAACACGCCACCGAGCAGAAACGGATAGCGCCACGCGTAATCAAGCACTTCGGCGGGGGTGAAGACTTGTGCCAGGAAGGTCGCGGTCAGTGCGCCGATCAGGTAACCAAACGTCAGCCCGGCCTGCAGAAAGCCCAAGGCGTAACCGCGATGCCCGGCCGGCGCATGCTCGGCCACGAACACCCAGGCGCTCGGCACTTCGCCGCCCACCGCCGCACCTTGCAGGATGCGCAGCGCCAGCAGCAACAACGGTGCGAAATAACCGATCTGTGCATAAGTCGGCATGATCCCGATCAGCAGGCACGGCAGCGCCATCATCAGGATGCTCAGGCTGAAGACCTTCTTGCGTCCCAGCCGGTCGGCGAAATGCGCCATCAGGATCCCGCCCAGCGGGCGCGCCAGATAACCGGTGACAAAAATCCCGAAGCTTTGCAGCAGACGCAGCCACTCAGGCATTTCCGGCGGGAAGAACAACTGGCTGAGGGTCAGGGCGAAGAACACGAAAATGATGAAATCGTAGATCTCCAGCGCCCCGCCCAAGGCTGCAAGGCCGAGGGTCTTGTAGTCGGAACGGCTGAATGGCGCCGGTCGGGCTTCGGAGTTGGCAGTCATGGCAAAGAACTCTGACACAGGCAAAAAACAAGGCGCCCATGGTCTACGCAAACGGGCCGATGGACAACCCGTTAGACCATAGTCTGATTCGGCAAAACACGGTCACAAAAATCCGCCGGTTGATTTACTGTTGGCACCTGTCCAGACGGGCCGGCCAAGCCCCGAAGACCACAATAAACATAAAAATCCGAGGTACTCCCGTGGCCGTTGATATCGAAGATAGCCGCTCTGCGCGCTTTGCCTTGCGCTGCTCAAGCTTTGCCGAACGCTGGTTTCCCGACTCCTGGGTGTTCGCCGCACTGGCGGTGATCATCGTGGCGCTGGCCACCTTGGCCATGGGTGCCAAACCCACCGATGCTGCCATGGCGTTCGGTGACGGTTTCTGGAGCCTGATCCCCTTCACCATGCAGATGGCTTTCGTGGTGATTGGCGGTTATGTAGTCGCCAGCTCGCCACCCGCCGTAAAGCTGATCGATCGTCTGGCGCGAATCCCGAAGAACGGCCGCTCCGCCGTGGCCTGGGTCGCGCTGATCTCAATGGTCGCGTCATTGCTCAACTGGGGCCTGTCGCTGGTATTCGGCGGTCTGCTGGTGCGCGCCCTCGCCCGTCGCACCGATCTGAAAATGGATTACCGCGCCGCCGGTGCCGCTGCCTATCTGGGCCTTGGCGCCGTGTGGGCGCTGGGCTTGTCGTCGTCTGCCGCACAGTTGCAAGCCAACCCCGCCAGCCTGCCGCCGTCGATTCTGTCGATCACCGGGGTGATTCCGTTCACCCAGACGATTTTTCTCTGGCAGTCGGGAGTGATGCTGCTGGCGCTGGTGGTGATCTCGATCATCATCGCCTACGCCACCGCACCGGGTCCGAACTCGGCACGTGATGCCAAGGCTTGTGGCATCGACCCAGCCTTCAACCTGCCGCCCCTACAACCGCGGACCCGGCCCGGCGAATGGCTGGAGCACAGTCCGCTGCTGATCATCGTGCTGGTGCTGCTGGCGGCCGGATGGCTGTTCCATGAGTTCTCGACCAAACCGGCAATCACCGCGATTTCCGGGCTCAACACCTACAACTTCCTGTTCATCATGCTTGGCGCGTTGCTGCACTGGCGCCCGCGCAGCTTCCTCGATGCGGTGGCGCGAGCGGTGCCGACCACCACCGGCGTGCTGATCCAGTTCCCGCTGTACGGCTCGATTGCCGCGCTGATGACCACGGTCAAGGGCACCGACGCCCAGACCCTGGCCCACCACATCTCGACCTTTTTCGTCAGCATCGCTTCCCACGACACCTATGCGCTGCTGATGGGCGTGTACTCGGCGATTCTCGGTTTCTTCATTCCGTCCGGAGGCGGCAAGTGGATCATCGAGGCGCCGTACGTGATGCAGGTGGCCAACGACCTCAACTATCACCTGGGCTGGGCGGTGCAGATCTACAACGCCGCCGAAGCCCTGCCGAACCTGATCAACCCGTTCTACATGCTGCCTCTGCTGGGCGTGCTGGGGTTGAAGGCGCGGGACCTGATCGGCTTCTCGTTCGTGCAACTGCTGGTGCACACGCCGCTGGTGCTGCTGTTGCTGTGGGCGCTGGGGACGACATTGGCGTATACGCCGCCGGTGATGCCGTAATTTGAAGTGATCACGCCTGTTTACAGCAGGCGTGATCAGCTTGGCTGTAGAGGCAAGACTTTCAAAAGCTCAGGCAGGGCGCTCTGAACCGTGTCCCAAACCACATCGAGATTGATATCGAAATAGCCGTGAGCGATCCGGTTGCGCATACCGCGCATGCTGCGCCACGGAACCTGGTTATTTTGAGCAGCGAACTCCGGGAAACGATCCATGATCTTGGTAGCCGCTTCGCCAATGATGACCAGACTCATGATCACCGCTTGCTGGGTGCGCTTATCTTCAACGAACTCGTCTTTATTCAGCCCCTCGACAAAGATCAGCGCATCATTCGCAGCCTGGCGCATGTGTTCGAGGTAGTCGCCAATTCGATTCTCAATCATACGGGACGGGCCTGATCCAGTACCTGTTGACGGAACTTCACGGGCAAGTCTCCCGGCGTCAACAGATCGACAGAAATGCCCAACAAGTCTTCAAGCTCAACCTGAAGCCCGCCAAGGTCAAACAGCGTTGCCCCGGGAAGTGGGTCGACCAACAGGTCAAGATCACTACCTTCCACGTCAGTCCCCAACAATGCCGAACCGAACACGCGAGGATTGGCCGTCGGAAAGCGGTCGACCAATTCACGAATGGCGGCTCGTTGCAGATCAAGTGCTATGGAAGGCTTCATGGTTTCACCTGCGGATTCAATACTGCGCCAGTCTAGCAGTGGTGGCGGGTGGCAAACACCGCACCTTTTGTCACCCAACCGTCACATTCCCTTGCTAGCGTCCGCCCGAAACATACTGAAACAATTAAGCAAAACGGACTTCGACATGAACGACGACACAGACGGCAAAGATCCCTCCTCGCCAGAATCCGACAATCCCACCGACACCAGCCGTCGCCGCTTTCTCGGCGGTGTCGCTGTCCTGGGTGTGGGCGCCACGCTGGCAGGGTGCGGAAATGCCGGTGATCAGCCGGGCAAACCCGAGGAGCGCCCGCTCTCGCCTGCCGAGCTGGACAAGGCCCTGCGCGATCAGGTGAAGACCGTTGTGGTGATCTACGCCGAGAACCGCAGTTTCAATAACCTGTTCGGTGATTTCCCCGGTGTCGAAAAGCCGTTGTCGGCGCTCAAGCCTGCCGACTATCAACAGCGTGACCGCGACGGCAGCCTGCTGCAGACCCTGCCGCCGGCCTGGGGTGGTGTGTTGCAGATCGGCCCGCAGACTCTCGATGGCGTGACCTATCCCAGCGCGGTCCAGTTCCAGGAAAACCTGCCCAACGCGCCTTTCGCCCTCAAAGGCCCGAACGCCGAGGACTTGCCGCTCGGCCTGGTGACTCGCGACTTGTGGCACGTGTTCTATCAGAACCAGATGCAGATCAACGGTGGCAAGAACGACGGCTTCGTTGCCTGGGCCGACTCCGGAGGCCTGACCATGGGTCACTACGCCCAGAGTCGCTACTCCCTGCGCCTGTGGGACGTGGCCCAGGAATTCGTGCTGTGCGACAACTTCTTTCAGGGTGCATTCGGCGGCTCGTTCCTCAATCACCAATATCTGATCAGTGCCACCGCGCCGTTCTACCCGAACGTCGCCAGTTCGGTCGCCAAGAGTCAGATCGCTGCGCTGCAAAGCGACGACCCGGCCGATCCACGCCTCAAGCCGCTGGAGCAATCACCGGCCAGCGCCATGACCGGCCCGCCGCAGTTCGGCCCAAGCGCGCTGACTCCGGACGGTTACGGGGTCAATACACTCGCCCCGCCCTACTGGCCGACGTGGATTCGCGACCCGGAGCGTCCGGCGTATTCCAAAGCCGATCTGCCGAACGTCCTGGTGCCCCAGACCCACGAACACATTGGCGACAAGCTGTCGAAGAAGAACGTCGACTGGGCGTGGTACGCCGGTGCCTGGCAGGCGACGCTGGATCAGTACAAGGATTCCGGCGGTATCCCGAAAATCCCCAACTTCCAGTATCACCACCAGCCGTTCAATTACTTCCAGCAGCAAGGCCCGGAGCATCCCGAAGAGCGCAGCAAACGCCTGCGCGACGCCGGTCTGGGCGATGAATCGAGCACCAACAAGTTCTTCGCCGATGCCGAAGCGGGCAAGTTGCCGGCCGTGAGCTTCTACAAACCCCAGGGCAACCTGAACATGCACGCCGGTTACGCCGACGTGGCCTCCGGCGACCGCCACATCGTCCGTGCCCTGAAAGTGCTGCGGGAAAGTCCACAGTGGAAAAACATGGTGGTGATCGTGACCGTCGATGAAAACGGCGGCTGGTGGGACCACGTCGCGCCGCCCAAGGGCGATCGCTGGGGGCCGGGTTCGCGAGTACCGGCGCTGGTGGTTTCACCGTTTGCCCGCAAAGGCACGGTGGATCACACGGTCTATGACACCGCTTCGATCCTGCGCCTGATCACCCGGGTGTTTCAGCTGGAGACTCTGGCGGGTATCAAGCAGCGTGACGATGCAATGACCGGCCGGGGTCAGAAGCCGATGGGCGACTTGACCAACGCCCTGCATTTCAAGGTCTGAGGACAGGTCCTGCGGTACAGCTCAAAAAACTGTGACTGACGGCTTCTCGCCATCACCCGGCTGATCCAATATGTGGCGCACCCGACCAACGGGGAACCCACGCTGAAAAGGATCTGAGCATGTTCAAACTCGCAGGACTTACCCTCGCTGCGCTCACGCTGAGCGCAGCCGCCCACGCCGATGTCGACCTGAAACTGGGCAGCACCGAGCGCGTCACCCGCCTCTTCGCCTATCCCAACAATTGCAGCGTGATCTGCTTTCGCAACTGGACGCTTGAGCAGACTGTCGCCCATTACCTGACTCAAAGTGTGCAGCGCGATGGTTATGCCAACGCCAAGGTGCTGGTGAAAACCGACAACCATCAGCTGTACGCCGAGATCAGCGGCGTGCCGAAAGGCTATGACAAGCCGCTGGCCGCGCTGCTGGATGCCGGCGACCTGGCCTACACCGGCGCCAGCAAGCTCAACGCCGATGGCAAATGGGCGTACAGCTGGTATCTGTTCCTGCCACTGGGCATGGCTCTGGAAAACCGTAAAAGCGTCGAACTGCTGCACTTCCCGCCGGATTACTCGCTGACCCAGGCCCAGGATTACCTGCGCTCCAACACCACCGACCGCTGGGCTGCGCTGCTGACCGACAACGGCATCCCCGCCGACCAGACGCCGGGCTATCAGACCATCATCGACATCGCGCCGATTGCCGCGCCCGCCAGCGCCGGCAAGGATCTGGAAGGGGTCTACGACTACTTCAAGGACTACCAGACCACCATGGTCAAGGAAGTCAGTCAGAACGCCAAAGGCGCCACTCTGCCGATGGTCGCTTTCGGCGCGCCAGTGCGTAACTGGATCAAACAGCAATACGGCGCGACCGTGAATGTACTGGGCCTGGCCACCATCAGCCCAAGCGCAGGCGTGAACGTGCCGGTGCTGGGTTCCAACCACCCGAGTTACATCTGGTACGCCGCCGACCCGGCCAACTACACCGGTGACGATGCACAGGCCAAGGCCGATGCGGCAGGTTTGAAAGTGATGGGGCAAGACTTGAGCGCAGCCTGCTGGCAGGCCGGGATGGGCAGCAAACCGGGCACCGATCCGAAAACCTTGCTGAACAGTTGCACCCAGACCTGGCAAGTGACGCAGAAAACCAAGACCTGCGAACTGTTCTACACCTCGATCCGTAACGAAACCGCAGCGCAGGCAGCGACCACCTGCTCGACCCCGACGATCAAGACTCAGCTGCAACAGCTGAACGGTCCGTTGCCGGCCATGGCAGCACCGGCTCCCCACTTCTGATCGAACGCATGAAGTTCCCGTGTCAGCCTTGGCTGACTCGGGAAAGCGTCTATTTCGCCTGTCAGATCTGACAGTAGACCGCTAGTGTCATTTACGGGATTCTTGGATTCAAAGCTTGGGCTCAAGGACTGACAGGATGTCAGTCTCGGGAATCGCGACACCTGGCCGACAAGGAACGTTATGAACACTTACGCACTGCAAAGTGGCTCCCCTCGCGACACCGAGGGCATTTATCCCTTCGCCGGACTCCCGGTTCGCCTTGGATTCCCCTCCAGAGCTGATTTCGAAATTGTTCAAGGCAGCCATGCCATGTCCATCGCCGTCGTGGCGCGCCGGGAATTCCTGCGTATCACCCGAATGTGCAGGGTCTCGGGTCAACTGCTGCCTTACCGCTGCCGGCAGACCCGACAACTGCAGCCCGGTATTCATATCTACGATCCGCGCTTTTTCGGACTGTTCGAACACTCGTGCGACCCGAACGTGTTTCTCGACATGAGCGAATTATGGCTGTGGGCACTGCGGGACATTAAGCCCGGCGACCGGCTGACCATGGATTACACCGCCACCGAGGACAAACTGCTCAGGCAGTTCGTCTGCGGTTGCGGGTCTTCACACTGTCGCGGGTGGATCGTCGGCTACGACGAATCCCCCAATCTTGAAGGCCAGCGCTATTTGCAGAGCTGGCGTCGGCAAGGTTTGCGCTGACCGGAGAGTTACTGCGCTTCTACCGGACGCAAACGGTATTGCGGCGGCAGTTGCTCGAAACCGCTGATGGTCGTGTTCAGGCTCTTCCAGCGGCCATCCTTGATGCCGTAGATGCAACCGTGGATCGACAGGCTCTGCCCGCGATGCCAGGCGTTCTGGATGATGCTGGTGTGAGCGACGTTGGCCACTTGCTGGATCACGTTGAGCTCGCACAGACGATCGACCTGCTCTTCTTCGGTCGGCAACTTGGCCAGTTCTTCACGTTTTTCGTAATACAGATCGCGGATCGACCGCAACCAGCCATCGATCAGACCGAACTGGCGATCCTGCATCGACGCCCGCACACCGCCGCAACCGTAGTGGCCGGTGACCAGAATGTGTTTGACCTTGAGCACGTCCACCGCGTACTGGATCACCGACAGGCAATTGAGGTCGGTGTGCAGCACCACGTTGGCAACGTTACGGTGAACGAACAGATCGCCCGGCAGCATGCCGACGATCTCGTTGGCCGGCACCCGCGCATCGGAGCAACCGATCCACAGATATTCCGGCGTCTGCTGGCGGGCCAGTTTGGCGAAGAAATCCGGGTCTTCCTTGGTAATCGCGTCAGCCCAACGCTCGTTGTTATCAATCAGGTCTTGTAAGTCATGCATGCTGTAAGGCCTCAAGAAAGATGCGCTGCTTTGACAGACAACCGTCCGTCGGGGTCACGAAAGGATCGCAAGTGATTTCGTTGGAATTCTCGTGTGCCCGGTGAGTCCACCTCAGTAAGGCCCACAGTATGAGGATTTGCCATGACTGATTCACGACGTCCCTTCGATGCGGTGCAGCCGGAGCCCATCGATGATAACGAAGACCGCATGGGATCGGTGCATGAGCTGGACTTCGACGACGAACAGCCCAGCGCAAGGATCGGCGACGAACTGCCGGAAACCGAGCGTGAACAGCTGATGCCCCGCAAGCGGGTGCGTGAGGCGGGCCTGACCGGCGCTTCAGTGGCTGATCACGAGCCGACCGACGATGATCTGAGCCCGGAAACCCTGATCCATGAGGACGGCGCGCGGGATGCGGACGAGCCAGGATCAGGCAATCAGGCGGATTGGGACTTGAGCATTGTCGATGAGGACGACATTGGCGGCGGGGACGGGCTGGATGAAGCGGAAATGGCACGGCGCGATCCGATGGATGGCAAGCGCGGATGACCTGAAAGAACGCCATCGCGGGGTGACCCGCGATGGCGATCAACGCTTAATCCACCAGGGTGCAGGCCATGACTACGGCGTCTTCACGCCCGCCCACCGCCGGGTAGTAATCCCGGCGCCGGCCGATTTCGTTGAAGCCATAGCGCTCATACAAGCGAAAGGCCGAGGTATTGCTGTCGCGCACTTCGAGGAAACATTCCCGGGCATCCGCGGCATAGGCGCGAGACATCAGGTGTTCGAGCAATGTCAGCCCAAGGCCCCGGCCCTGATTTTCCGGTTTGACCGTGATGTTGAGCAGGTGCGCCTCATCCAGAATGATCTGCACCACGCCATGTCCGACTTGTTGCTCGCCTTCGAACATCAGCCAGATCTGGTATTTGCCCAGCCCGTCGAGAAAGATCCCGCGAGTCCATGGATGGCTGTAGGCCGCAAATTCAATCTTCAGTACGGCATCCAGATCGGCTTCGACCATCGGGCGGAACGTTACAGCGTCACTCATTCGATTCTTTCCAGCGCGCCATCAGCCGACGCATGGCTTGCCACACGGCGGCCTTGCGCTGTGGCTCTTCCATCAACAATTCAAGCCCCGGCACGGCCCACGCCAGGCCAAGACCCTCGATTTGCAATTCGCGGTTGAACGCTTCGGCATCCGCTTCGCCGGCAAAACGCACCGCCGGCAGGCCGATCAGCCACAGGCAGGCGCACGGCGCCGCCTCCATTTGAACCGACAGGAAACCCTGGACGAAATCCCGGGCCGCTTCGGGCCCCTGATCCATCGTGCCGCGCACCAGCAATGGCCAGCGCACCGGATCACCGACGATCTGCGGCGCATCCGGCAGACCGGCGGCGCGCAGCATGTCCTTGAGCAACAGGTACGCCGGATCGCGGGACTGGAAAGAATCGCCTGTGGGTAACTCCACCAGCAACAGGCAACGACCGGCCCGCAGCAATTGCAGAGTAAAACGCGGTGGCGGGACCGGCGCCGGTTTGACCACCACAGGTGTTTCGTCGACTTCTTCCACCGGCTTGGCGCCCGTGCGGGTGCTGGCCAGCGAAGGTCGCGGGACCTCGATCTTCGGCCGTTCGACCGGACGCGCGGCAGGCTGCACCGGCGCATCGGCCTGCGGCGCAGGTGCCACGAACACCGGGACGTCAGGCTCGGGCTCGGCAACGTCCAGCAGCTCGGGCCGTGACGGCGCGGCAAAGGGCAATTCGGTGCGCGGCAGCCAGTTGACCACCTGCATGGCGTTCAAATAGGCGCGGCGGCGGGACTCGATTAGCAAGGGTCGGCCACTTGTGGATAACTGAAGTGCGCTGATTCTACCGCCCTTCGCTCAAGATCGCCCGCTGTTGATCGATAGTCTTGACCGATACCTTGACGCAAAGAAAAGCGACAGCCCGTCCCGAGAGTGAATCGCATCCCGCGTGATGCAGTACAATCGCGGCTTTTAATCGCCAACCAGCCGGCCATTCCGATGATCGAACCCAAGCGCGTCTTGCGCGCCCTCGCTGAACACTGGGCACTTCTGGAGCCACTGTGCGAGCACTTCGACCAAGGCACCCTGAGCCTCAACGAACTGCGCACGCAACTGGCCGCCCAACAACTGGACAGCACGCCGCAGGACATCACCAGTCTGCTCGACGTGTGGATTCGCCTCGACATTCTGGTGCCCGTGGCCAAAAGCCCGAACCGTTTCGAGCTGAACGCGCAGATTCACGACTTCCTCGCCTACCTGCGTCGGGAACACCGACTCGGCCTGTGCCTGGAAATCGAAGCTTACCTGCGTCACCTCGAGCGTCTGGCCGGTTACATCCAGGATGCGTTCGACATTCGCGACGGCAATGATCTGGCGCGTCAGCTGCGCCTGCTCGACATGCGCGTGCGCGACGTTCTGAAGAAACTCGACAATGACGAACAGGCACTGGTGGCCGTGGCCGAGCGGGCCAAGACCAGCGACCGGCAGATTCCGCTGCGTCAGCGTTACGCCGAAGTACTGGCGACCTGGGACGAATACGTCGAGCCGATGATTGATCTGGTGAACGCCGACGGCGCCTTCGAACAAGGCGTACGCAAGGTCGAAACCGTGCTGCTGAAGATGCTCAGCGAACAGCAGCGCCTCGGCCATCTGGTCGATGACGACATGCTGCTGCGCACCCACGCGCGCATCCTCGAGATGCAGACCAGCGCCCAGCTGACCCTGCGTCATGCCCGGGAATTGCTGCTGCCGTTGCGTGAAGAAGCTCGCCGGCACAACGCCGTGACCCGTGGTGCTGCGCTGGCGCTGGCCGCGATCCGCCGCAAAGGCATCGACGCCGTACCGCAAGCCGCGATGCCGCTGTTCACCCGGCCGCAAAGCACCTTCCTTGGCAGCGCCAGTCAGGTCGAGGCCTACGTCTACGCCCTCGCCCGTTTCGAGCCGAAACCGGCGCGCTTCCCCAAGGCGCACAAGACACAGAAAGGCGAAGCCCCGCGCGCACCGCGCACGGTGCGCGAAATGGTCGACCGTTGCGAAGAATCCCTGCCAATGCCGGATCTGATGACCTGGCTGCTGGAGCAGGAACCGGACGGCGCGACCGACGAATTGCTTTACTGGTTCTCGCGCCTGTCGCGGGAAAAACGCTTCAAGCGCGAGCGTCTGGAACGCCGCGAATACCACACACACGAGCACCAGGTCAGCCTGCGCTCCTTCGCCCTGCTCTCGGCCGCCGACACCGCCGCCGAGGATTCTGCGAGCATCCCCAATGCATCTTGATCTTTCCGAACTGTCGCAACTCGCGCCGATCTTCCGCGAGCTGTTCAAGGGTTACCACGTCAGCCGCCGCGATCCGGAGCTGTACGCGCAACTGTCGAACTTCCAGGACCAGTACCGCACGCTGTTCAAGGCACTGGGTTTCGAACTGGTCTGCGACACCCGTGGTTTCTACTATTTCGTGCCGGACATGGCAGCAGCGGCGGTGAACAAGACCGCTCAGCGCCTGGCGCTGTTCACCTTCATCCTCGTCGAGCATCTGGCCGATCAGGGCCGCGATCCGATCGCTGTGCTCGACGGCGGCAGCCTCGGCCGCGAAGAGTTGCCGTCGCTGCTGGAAAAGTACCGCGACCTGTTCATCCAGGCCGAAGTACAGACCGTTGAAGAGCTCGAAGAAAAGATCATGCGCCGCATGACCCAGCTTGGCTTCGCCAGTGAAGAAAACGGCGTGTACCGCTTCCTGCCGCCGATGCACCGTTTCCTCGACGTCTGCCTCTCGGTTCAGCAAGACCGCGATCTGGCAGCCAGCGTTCACAGCGTGCTGCCGCTGCCGGCACCGGTGCTGATCGACGAAGAAGCCGAAGCCAAATTCCTCGAGACCGACGATCCACTCGATCTTTCCGAATTTGAGGAAGAGAGCGAAGAAGACGCACTGGCCCGCGCCATTGCCGAAGAACAGGAGTCCGACGCATGAGCCAGGAACGCTACGGCATCCGCCGCTTTGCCCTTTTGAACACAGCCGGTTACAGCCTCGGACTGTTCCCGCTGGAAGAACCGCTGTCGGTCTACGGCGCGAACAACCTCGGTAAATCCGCCTCGATCAACGCCTTGCAGTTCCCGATCCTGGCGCGCATGTCAGACATGAGTTTCGGCAAGTACAGCCTGGAACAATCCCGGCGTTTCTACTTTGCCTCCGACACCAGCTACATCCTCGTCGAAGTGAACCTGCCCCACGGCCCGCACGTGATCGGCGTGGTCGGTCGCGGCCCGGGTGGCGGTTTCGGTCACCAGTTCTTTGCCTACGCCGGCAAGCTCGATCTGGCGCACTACCAGAAAAACGACACCTGCCTGCGTCAGAAAGAACTGTTCAGCAACCTTGAAAAGGAAGGCCTGAAAGCCTACGAACTCAAGCCTGATGAACTGCGCCGTTTGCTGGTTGGCGGTCATACGTCGATCCCGCTGGATCTGACCCTGATCCCGCTGCGCTCCACCAGCGAGCAGAGCCTGAAGACTTTCCGCGCGCTGTTCATCAACCTGCTGCACATGCGCGAAATCACCGCAGCCAAGCTCAAGCAATTGTTCCTCGATGCCTTCGAACACAGCCTGCGTTCCGGCAGCGTCGATTACATCGCCGCGTGCGAAGAAGCTTTCCGCGACGTGCGTCGCATGGAACAGGACTACAACTCGCTGGTTGCGGCCGGCCCGCTGGTCGAAGCCTTGGCCAACGGCGTGAAACAGCGCGACGTGCTGCGCGGCAAGCTGCATCGCCTGTCGCCACTGCTCGATTCGTTGCTCGGCACCTGGTCGGATTACGCCGGTGCGCGCAAAGAAGAACTGGCGATCCAGGCCGAACATTACCGTCGCGAGCAGGACGACCTGCAAAACGATCAGCGCGGCGGCACTCAGGAGCTGATGCGTCTGGAGCGGGAAATCTCCGGTATCCAGCGCTGGCTCGGTGAGTTGTCGGTGCTGAAAAACCGCTTTGCGCTGGTCGATGACGTCAAGGTACTGGAGCAGCAACTGCTGGCCGCCAAGGACGCTCACGATGAACTGGCCGGTGCGCTGGCGCAGTCCCGTCAATTCAGCGCCGAGGATCTCGAGGAGCGTCTGCGGGATCTGGAAAAACGCCTGAAGTCGGTGAAACAGCAACTCGATCACGCCGACAACAACAGCTACGCCCGCCTGCGTGAAGAGTTCTCGCAACAGGACGTCGAACGCCTGATGCGTCTGTTCAACAGCGCGCTGTTCAGCCTGCCGCTGGGCGAACACGGCATCACCCTCGACGAGGACGGCGAGTGGGTCAAATCGGTCGAGCTGATCCTCGACGGCTTCAAGGGCGAGCGTTTCGAAGTGCCGGGTCTGTCGATCGACATCTCGCACATCGAGCCGCCGGCCCTGCAAGCGCTGGCCGACCGTGCCGCGCTGCGTGATCAGAAAGAGCGTCTGGAAAAAGAACTCAAGCAACTGAAAACCCAGCAAGCCGTGGCCGCCGACCGCGCCGCGAGCAAGACCCAGACCGAAGCGCTGTACCAGCAGGTGCTGGATGCGCAGAAAGCTTTGGAAGACTTCCGCCGCACCCAGACTCTGAGCGCCGAAGAAGGCGACAAGCTGGAGCAACTGGCGCAGATGGAAGCCGCGCAGGACGAACTCAAGCGTTCCAGCGATGCGTTCACCGAGCGCGTCCAGCAACTGTCGGCCAAGCTGCAACTGGTCGGCCGCCAGATCGCCGACATGGAAGCCAAGCAACGCACCCTCGACGATGCCCTGCGTCGCCGTCAGTTGCTACCGGCGGATCTGCCATTCGGCACGCCGTTCATGGATCCGGTCGACGACTCCATGGACAACCTGCTGCCGCTGCTCAATGACTATCAGGACAGCTGGCAAGGCTTGCTGCGTGCCGATGGCCAGATCGAAGCGCTGTACGCGCAAGTGCGCCTCAAAGGCGTGGCCAAGTTCGACAGCGAAGACGACATGGAGCGCCGTCTGTCGTTGCTGATCAACGCTTATGCGCACCGTACCGACGAAGCCCTGACCCTCGGCAAGGCGCGTCGCGCAGCCGTGACCGATATCGCGCGGACCCTGCGCAATATCCGCAGCGACTACGACAGCCTCGAGCATCAACTGGCACTGTTCAACCGCGAGATCAACAAGCGTCAGGTGTCCAACCTGCAGAGCTTCCGCATCGTGCTCGCGCCGAACAAGGAAGCGCTCAAGCACATCGACCAGATCATCCACAGCGCCGGTCAGTACGAAGAAGGCGAAACCCTGTCGGTGTTCGACCTGAGCCAGAGCGCCGAGCAGGACAACAAGAACGAAGAGGCCAAGGAATACCTGGCGCGGCTGGTGGCGGCGAATCACAACCAGCTCGGCCTCAAGGACTTGTTCGAACTGGCGTTCGAGATCACCAAGGTCAACGGCCAGCCGGTGATCCACACCGACATCGATGGCGCGGCGTCCAACGGCACCACGATGACCATCAAGGCGCTGACCAACATGTACTTGTTGCTGCACTTGATGGACCGCGACCTGGCCGGTCGCGTGCGCCTGCCGTACTACCTCGACGAGGCGGCGGACATCGACGAGAAGAACCAGGCAGCATTGCTGGAAACCAGCCTGCAACTGGGCTTCGTGCCGATTCTGGCGAGCGTGAAGCCGCAGGTCTGCGCCAGTGTCGCCATCGACCTGGAAGGCGGCAGCGGCCCGGCCGGCATCTACATCGACGAGGCGGACTGGAAATACATCCGCCGTCACGATGTGGTGAAGGCCACCGTCAATGTCGAAGCGGACGAGCCGGAGCTGGATGCGGTTTGATGCGTAACTGACGGGCACAAAAAAGGGCCGCGATCCATTGGATCGCGGCCCTTTTTCATGGGCTCGGGATTATTTACCGAGGGGGATTTTCGGCGCCCAGGTCAGCCATTCGTCTTCGAACTTGTCGAACAGCGCGAAGGTCTGTTCAGCCCGAGCCGGGTTGCCCATGCGCTCACCGTCCGGCGTGGCGAAGGCGATACCGCCCTGAATCGCTGTCTCCAAAGACTCCGTGCGTACGGTCACGCCCTTGAACAGACCGATATCGAATCCGACACCGCTGGTGTTCCAGAAGCGGCTACCGCTACGTACCAGTGGCGCGTACTTCGGCTCGATCAGGATGTGCACCAGTACCCGATCCGCAGTCTGGCCCAGTTCATAACCGGTGACTTTACCCACGGTGATTTCGCGGTAAGTCACTGGCACACCCGGTTTGAGCGAACCGCGACGAGCGGCGCTCAAGACCAGGCTCAAGCCTGCTTCCTGCTTGGCCAACTCTGGCGGATTGCCCAACGCCACGAAGTTCTTCTGCGGGCCGAGGTTCTTGGCCGCCGGTTGCACTTCGAGGTATTGGCCGGTCACCAGGGTTTCCAGGTTCGAGGTTTTGATCAGCCCCAACTCCGGTTTGACCACCCAGAACTGACTGCCGACCCGGGCAATCTTCTCCGGCACTTCTGTGATGCGCGCGGTGAGGATCACCGATTGCAGGTCATCGGTCAGGTCGACGCTTTCGATCTTGCCCACATCCAGGCCTTTGAAGCGAATCGGCGTGCCGCTGCGCAAACCGTCGGCACGGTCGACCTTGATGGTGACCACCGCGCCCTTCTGATTCGCGTCATCATGATTGGCGAACAGACGGAAGCGCGGAATCCGCTTCTGCAGCGGAGCCTTGGCTTGCGGCGTTTCGAACGCGATGCCGCCGGCCATCAGGGTCTGCAACGACTCGCTCTTGACCTGAATGCCGCCGGTCAAGCCGCCGGTCAACGTGACCCCGCTGACGTTCCAGAACCGGGTCGAGGCGTTGACCAGGTTTTCGTATTCCTTCTCGATGTGGACGCCGATCACCAGTTGCTTCCGGGTCTTGGAGAACTGATAGCTCTGCACCGAGCCGACCTTGACCTGCTTGTAGAGGATCGGGCTGCCGACATCGATCGAGCCGAGCGTATCGGTGAACAGCACCAGGTGCAGACCCGGTGAACGGAGGTCCAGCGGCGGCGCTTTCGGCCGGGCTTCGAACTCACGCTGCGGAGCGCCGCCCTTGTCGCCTGGGCGCACGGCGATGTAGTTACCTTTGACCAACGCTTCCAGACCGGTGATGCCGGCCAGGGAAATCGACGGCTTGACCACCCAGAACTGGGTGCCGGTGACCAGATACTCTTCAGCCAGAGGATCGAGGGTCAATTCAGCGGTGGCGCTGGACAGATCCGGATCGATCTTCAGCGCTTTCAGGTTACCGACCTGAATGCCCTTGTACATCACCGGGGTACGCCCGGCCTGCAAGCCTTCGAAATCGCTGAGTTTGACCTTCACGCGGATGCCGGCGGCGGCCGCATCGAAGTCTTCGTAGAGGCGGAACGGCAGGCTCGGATCGGTCGGCGGGCTGTCCTTGCGGTTCTCCGGCGTAGCGAAGGCAATACCGCCGGCGACGATGCTGGCCAGGGACTCGCTGCGCACTTTCACCCCGGACAGGTTGGCGTCGATGCTGATGCCGCTGGCGTTCCAGAAGCGCGTATGTTTACGCACCAGTTTGGCGTAGGTCGGCTCGATGAACACTTTGAGTTCGACAGTGCTCTGGTCTTCCGACAGCACGTAACTCTTGATCTGGCCAACCTTGATCTGCTTGTAGAACACCGGGCTGCCACGGTTCAGCGAACCCAGGCGATCCGCCTTGATCGTCAGGTGCAGTCCGGGTTTGGAGTCCGACAGCGGCGGCTCTTCGGCCAGGGCCTTGAACTTGCGGGTCGGCTCGCCTTCACCCGGGCTGATCGCGACATAGTTACCCGATACCAGGGTTTCCAGACCGGTGATACCAGCCAGTGTCACACTCGGTTTGACCAGCCAGAAGCGGGTACTGGTCTTCAGGTATTGATCGACATCCTTGTTCATTTCGATGGTGGCGATCACGCCTTTGGTGCCGCCTTCGTCGTCGAGCTTGAGGGCTTTGACCTTGCCGACGGGCATGCCTTTGTAGACCACTTCGGTCTTGTTGGCCTGGATACCTTCACCGCTTTCGAAGCGCACCTGAATCTCGATGCCGGTTTCGTTGTAGGCACGCCATCCCAGCCAGCCGCCGATGATCAGGGCAATCAGGGGCAGTACCCAAATGGCAGACCAGTTCGAAGCCGGTCGGGTTTTCGCTACAGGCAAATCAGTCATGGTCGGCGTCCGACTCCGTGTTATCCCAAATCAGTCGGGGATCGAAAGTGACAGCGGCGAGCATCGTCAGAATCACCACACTGGCGAAGGCGATGGCGCCAAGATTGGCTTCGACGCTGGCAAGCCGGCCGAAGTTGACGACCGCCACCAGAATGGCGATCACGAAAATATCGAGCATGGACCAGCGGCCGATGAACTCGATGAAGCGGTACATCCAGATCCGTTGACGTGCGGACAAGGGCTGGCGGCGCTGCACCGAAAACAGCAACAGCGCGATACCCACCAGTTTGAATGTCGGCACCAAAATACTGGCGATGAACACCACGGCAGCGATCGGAATCATGCCGTGCTGCACCAACTGGATCACACCAGACATGATCGTGCTCGGATCACCCTGGCCCAGAGAGCTGACTGTCATGATCGGCAGTACGTTGGCCGGGATGTAGATAATCGCCGCAGTGATCAGCAACGCCCAGGTTCGGGCGAGACTGTTCGGGCGCCGCGCATGAACCAGCGCACCGCATCGGGTGCAGGTCTGAACATCGCTTTCGGTATCCTGCCTGTTCAGTTCGTGGCATTCGGTACAGATCAGAATGCCTGCATCAATCGCCCGCATGGGCATCCTCTCCTGATAACGCCTGCCAGATCTGGTGCGGTGACATCACCACTTCGAGCCAGACCTGAACCAGTAACAAGCCGATGAAACACGCCAGACCGAGGCCCACGGTGATGGCCGCCATGTCCGCCAGTTTGACGATCGCGACCAGGACGCCCATGAGGTAGACCTCGAGCATGCCCCAGTCTTTGAGGTGGTGATAAATGCGGTAGAGCAACAGGCCGTAGCTACGACCGATGTTGAAACGGATCGTCAGCAACACCATCAACTGACACAGCAGTTTCAGCAGTGGAATCGCCATGCTGCACAGGAATACGACGACTGAAACGCCGCGCATATCGGTATTGAACAGGCCGATAACACCGCTCCAGACAGTGTCCTGCGACGATTGCCCCAGAACATTGAGCTGCATGATGGGCAAAAAGTTCGCCGGCACGTAGAGCAGCAGTGCGGCAATGACCAGGGCAAGACTGCGCTGCACCACGTTATGGCGGTGTGCATACAGTTCGTAGCCACAACGTGGGCAGAGGGCTTTTTCGCCGTGGGCAAGCTTGGGCTTGCGCATCAGCAGATCGCACTCATGACAGGCCACCAAGTCATCCAGCGGTAATTCTGACAGCCCGGGGGCGTCAACCGAATCTGACATAAGGGCTCTGACTCCGAAAAAGTTGGGATCTATTCTAGTGTTCTGATTCGAAAATAACTGTGCAAATTTGTTCGCCGACGGCGAGCAAAAACTTTCCCGCGGGCAAAACAAAACCCCAACTGCTTTCGCAATTGGGGTTTCGGAATTTAATCTTGACGATGACCTA
>NZ_JBWKOR010000009.1:0-230107 GCF_059416185.1 Pseudomonas sp. GW821-FHT09E04 | reverse complement strand
GTCGGGTTGGCGTGGTCGGTCAGGGCCAGAAAATGCCCGGTGACCAGAATCGGTTGGTCGCTGTTGCCCTCGGCCAGGCGATAGTCGCTGCGGTGGCGTTCGAGGTTGCGGTTGGCCAGGTGCTTGCCGCGCTCGCGATCCACGAAACGGCCCGGGTAATCGTAGTCTTCCAGGTCCGGCTGGGCGCTGCTCTTGGCGTCGCTTTCCAGCTCGATCTTCGGTTTGACGAAGTCGTAATCGCGCCGCGTGGTGCGGCTGGTGCGGGTCGCCAGGCGCAGGCCGAAACGCTTGACCACCGGTTTGTCCGCCACCAGCCCGGAGTCTTGCTGATAGGCCACGGGCGCCAGTTTCGGGAACACCGTCTGGTCATCGCCGAAGGTCAGTTTGTGGCCGCTGGCGGTGTGCTGGAAGTGGTAGTGAATCCCCTCCTCTTCGCACAGGCGCTGGACAAAATGCAGGTCACTTTCGTCGTACTGCGTGCAGTAGACGCGCTCGGGATAGATCGCGCTGAGCTGGAAGTGGTAATCGCTGGCGAGGATGCCGTGTTCTTCCAGCACCTGGCTGATGATTTGCTGCACGGTCATCTGCTGGAAAATGCGCTGATTGAAACGGTGCGCGAGGTACGAAAGCTGCGGGCGCAGCGAGATCTTGTAGCGGGTCAGGCGCTTGCCCGCCTCGCCCTGGGCGATGCTGTAGATCAGCCCGTGAATCCCGGTGCCGCTCGGCGACAGCTGAAGAAACGCCAGTTTGTGCAGCAGACTTTCGAGGTTGATCGAGGCCTTTTCGCTGACCAGTTCCAGCTCGAATTCGAAGGGCGTGTTGAGGGCCTCCCGACCGGTGAACGACAGCACCTGGAAATCGCTGTCCGCGCCATCGATGGTCAGGTTGAAATGAGCCTGGTTGGCCGGTGAGAACATTCCCTTGTCCCTCGTGCTGTGCTGCAGCGCACGCCAGATCGATAAGGATCTGACGCTGAAAATTCTTTGAGTAGTGAAGGTGCCTCGACCGGCGAACCCGGCCGAGGCGGTACAACCATCAGCCGCGATTAAACGACTGGAGCACGCCAGTCATCGGAACCCGAAGTACCGGATACTTCGTGGGTCCAGGTGATTTTGCGGTAGGTGAACTGCACTTCTTCCAGGTGGGTGAAGTGCGCGTTGCCTGGGTCCTGGCAGTTGTGCATTTTGTTGTTGATGGCGACGATGATCGCGTCTTCCAGTTTGGTGGTGTAGTAGTGCTCTTGGGTGCCTTGCGCCGAAGTGCGGTACCACTGGATAACGATTTCGCTCATGCGCTCGCCGGAGGTCAGTGCTGCTTGCAGCAGAGGCGAAGCCTTGTCGTAGACCTTGGTGATCACGACTGGCTTGTGAACGCGCTGACCGGTTGGCTGACCGGATTGCGGGTCACGCGGGATGATCACGTCGTGGGTGAAAGCCTGAACCATGACCTGGTCTTCGTGGCCTTCCTGATAGGTGTTGCCAACGGAGTCGGCGGTGAAGGCGCCGGCAGTGATCAGGCCTTGTTTTTCGCCGGTAACCGACATGTACGCTGGTGTTGCCATGGGGTGTGCTCCTTGCTGAATCGTTGGGTGCGCCGATAGGTGATATCACCCAAGAGGCGGCCAATGGCCATCAATTAGCATGCCAACTTTTTCAAACCCTTATAAACCGGGGGCTTGGTAAGTTTTCTTCGCAGATTCGGCGAAAATTCCCACTGAATTCGTCGAAAAGTGCGCAAGAAGTTGCGCAGTACTGCGCAACTTCTTGCGCACTTGGCTGGAGGCCAAGATCGGCAAGGCCTGTAGCGGTTTTTAACCTGGTTTTATTACGGACAACTGCGCAACTTCTTGCGCAGTTGCGAAACGCCCGTTCAATACATCGGAGCAACAGAACCTCGCCATAAACGCCTCAACGGGCCGACACCCTCATATGGAACCCATGGGCTATCCTGCTGCCCACTTAAAGGTATCGACCGTTTTCAGATAGGAGGTTTGAATGCGTACCCTCGAATTGGCTGGCGTGCAGGTTCCGGTGATTGGCCAGGGCACCTGGCGCATGGGCGAAGACCGCTCGGCGCACACGCGTGAAGTCGCGGCCCTGCGCAGTGGCATCGAACTGGGCATGACCCTGATCGACACCGCCGAAATGTACGCCGAGGGCGGTGCCGAAACCGTGGTCGGTGAAGCCATCGCCGGCCTGCGCGATCAAGTGTTCCTGGTGAGCAAGGTCTACCCGCACAACGCCAGTCGCAAAGGCATTCCCCAGGCTTGCGAACGCAGTCTGCGTCGGCTCGACACCGATTACATCGACCTCTATCTGCTGCATTGGCGCGGCCAGTATCCGCTGGAAGAAACCGTCGAGGCCTTCGAGCGTCTGCGCGAGGACGGCAAGATCGGCCGCTGGGGCGTGTCGAACTTCGACGTCGGCGATCTTGAAGAACTGTCGAATTCGGCCTGCGCGACCAATCAGGTGCTGTACAACCTGGAAGAGCGCGGCATCGAATTCGACCTGCTGCCGTTGTGTCAGCAACAGCGCATGCCACTGATGGCGTACTGCCCGATCGGCCAGGGCGGCGCGATGCTCGCGGAAACCGTGCTGAAACAGATTGCCGTTCGTCACGGCGTGACCCCGGCACAGGTTTCGCTGGCGTGGATTCTGCGTCAGGATGGGGTGATTGCGATTCCCAAGGCAGTGCGTCCGGAACATGTGCAGCTCAATGCACAAGCGGCGCAGCTACAGCTCGATGCCGGGGATCTGGCGGCGCTGGACCAGGCGTTTCACGCGCCACAACGCAAGCAGCGGCTGGCCATGGTCTGAGCCACCGCCGACGGGCAGAGGGCTTCGCCATGAGAAGCACTGATCAGTACGACCCGTTCAACCTGCAACGATTTGTCCTGGCCCAGGACCCGGTGTTCGAACGGGTGCAACGCGAACTCGACGAGGGCCGCAAGCGCAGCCACTGGATGTGGTTTGTGTTTCCGCAGTTCGCCGGGCTCGGGGGCAGCGAGATGTCCCGGCGCTTTGCCATCGGCTCGGCCGGGGAAGCCAAGGCTTATCTGGCCCATGAGCTGCTCGGCGCCCGGCTGCGCACCTGCGCGCAACTGGTGCTGAACGTGCAGCAGCGTTCGATTGCCGAGATTTTCGGCCATCCGGACGACCTGAAATTCCACTCATCGATGACCCTGTTCGCCCAGTTCGCCGACGAAAACAGCCTCTGGCATCAAGCGCTGGAGCGTTATTTCCACGGCATTCAGGACGAATGGACCCTGCAACTGCTGGACTCAAAACAAGCCCAGTTGCCCCCCGATCAGGGTTGAGAAATCGTCGTCGACAAACGGCAGAATCGCATCCGCCACCGGTTGCAGTTGGCGGGTGATGTAGTGGTCGTAGTCGATGGCCGCGCGGCGCACTTCCAGCGGCTCGGGGCCGGCCAGGGTGATCACGTAGCTGATCCAGCCGCCGTTCTGGTATTGCCGCGGGCGACCGTGCTGCGCGTTGTAGTCGTCGGCCAGCCGTGCGGCGCGCACGTGGGGCGGCACGTTGCGTTCGTAGTCGTCGAGGGTTCGGCGAAGACGCTTGCGGTAGACCAGTCGCTCGTCGAACTCGCCGGCCAGGGTCTTGCGCACGTATTCACGCACGTAATCCTGATACGGCTTGCGCTGGAAGATCCGCTCGTACAACTCCTGCTGAAATTGCCGGGCCAGCAGCGACCAGTCGGTGCGCACGGTTTCCAGGCCTTTGTAGACCATTTCTTCTGTGCCGTCGGCGCGGGTCACCAGGCCGGCATAGCGTTTTTTGCTGCCCTCCTCGGCGCCGCGAATGGTCGGCATCAGGAAACGCTTGTAGTGGGTTTCGAACTGCAATTCGAGGGCGCTTTCCAGCCCGTACTGCTCGCGCACATGTTCGCGCCACCAGTCGTTGACGTGCGCAACCAATGCCCGGCCGATTTGCGCCGCCTCTTCCTGACCGTGGGGGCGACGCAGCCAGACGAAGGTCGAGTCGGTATCGCCATAGATCACCGCATGCCCCTGAGCCTCGATCAACTGCCGGGTACGCAGCATGATTTCGTGGCCGCGCAGGGTGATCGATGACGCCAGCCGCGTATCGAAAAACCGGCAACCGCTGGAACCGAGTACGCCGTAAAAGGCGTTCATGATGATCTTCAGCGCCTGGGACAGCGGCGCGTTGTGTTCACGCTTGGCGGTCTCGCGGCCCTCGGCGACCCGGGCGACGATGGACGGCAGGCAATGACGGGTACGGGAGAAACGGGCGCCGCGAAAACCTGGCACCGAGTCGCTGTCGTCAGGATGCTGCAAGCCTTCGATCAACCCCACCGGATCAATCAGGAATGTGCGAATAATCGACGGATAAAGACTCTTGTAGTCGAGCACCAGCACCGATTCGTACAGCCCCGGTTGCGAGTCCATGACAAATCCGCCGGGGCTGGCCTGCGGTGGATTGGTGCCAAGGTTCGGCGCCACAAAGCCCTGGCGGTGCATCAACGGCATGTACAAATGAGTGAACGCCGCCACCGAACCGCCGCTGCGATCCGCCGGCAGGCCGGTGACGCTGGCGCGCTCCAGCAAAAATTTCAGCAGCTCGGTCTTGGCGAAGATCCGCGTGACCAGTTCGCAGTCCTTGAGGTTGTACTTGGCCAGCGCCGGTTTGTCCTCGGCGAACATCCGGTTGATTTCGTCCATGCGCTGGTACGGGTTGTCGATCGACTTGCCTTCGCCGAGCAAAGTCTGGGCGACGTTTTCCAGGCTGAACGAGGGGAAGCTCCAGGTCGCCGAACGCAGGGATTCGATGCCATCGATGATCAGCCGCCCCGCCGCGGCCGCGAAGTAATGAGTGCGGCTGCCGTGTTCGCGCCACTGCATTTCCTCACCGCCGCGCCCGAGCTTGAGCGGCACGCCAAGGCGTCGGGCGTGTTCGTGGAGGATGCGCAGGTCGAACTGCACGAGGTTCCAGCCGATGATCGCGTCGGGATCGTGGCGGGCGAACCAGTCGTTGAGTTTCTTCAGGATCAGTGTGCGCGATTCGCAGTACTCAAGGTCGAAGTCGACGATGCTGTCATCACCGTTCGGTGCGCCGAGCATGTACACCTGCCGTTCGCCGCAGCCTTCCAGCGCGATGGAATACAGCTCGCCCTGCTCGGTGGTTTCGATATCCAGCGAAACCAGCCGCAGTGTCGGGCGATAGTCGGGCGCAGGCTTGAGGTGGGCGTCGAGCAGCACACCGTCGGCATCGGGTGTGCCACTGAACCACACCGGCGCAGTGATGAAACGCTCCATCAGGTAGCGCTCGGGTGGCCGCACATCGGCTTCGAAGACATCGACATTGTGACGGTTGAGCGCCGTTTCCAGGCGCATCAACTGGCCGTGTTGCTGGCAATACAGCCCGAGCACCGGGCGATGTTCGAAATCCTGCAGGGCCAAGGGGCGCAGTTCGACGTTCTTTTCGCCCGCCAGCACAAGCTCGGCCTGCTCGCGCTGCGCCGCCGGGATGAACGCCACCGATGGCTGATGTGGCAGGCGCACACGGCGCGGCCCGGCGTCGGTCGCCAGCCAGAACTCGACTTCGGTGCCGGCCGGGGTGTCGCGCCAATGCCGGGTCAGGACGAAGCCCTGCTGTAAATCCACCACTGCGACCTCAAGAATTGATTCAGAAAGGCATTCTACGCGGCATTGCAGCAACCGGTGGCACAGGCCTCGCAATGAAAAAACCCGCCAAATGACGTTTTTTGCGTGTTATCTGCCGTTTTGCGGCCTTGCTCTGCGCGCCTGCGTCTACGATGCTTGGAGAACAACGACAACACCTGAGTAACCGCCATGAAAACCGTCGCCCAGCTGCTCAAGCTCAAAGATCAGAAAAATCAGGAAGTGCACCAGATCAAACCCGATCACATGGTGCTCGAAGCGCTGATGAAGATGGCCGAGAAAAACGTCGGCGCCTTGCTCGTGGTGGAGGACGATAAAGTGGTGGGCATCATCAGCGAACGCGATTACGCGCGCAAACTGGTGCTGCACGGGCGCTCCTCGGTAGGCACGCCGGTACGCGACATCATGGTCGCAAACGTGATCACGGTGGACACCCACCAGACCGTCGACACTTGCCTGAGCATCATGTCCGACAAACGCCTGCGCCACTTGCCGGTGGTGGAAAACGGCAAGCTGCTGGGCCTGCTGTCGATCGGCGACCTGGTCAAGGAAGCGATTGCCGAACAGGCCGAGCTGATCAAACAGCTGGAGCAGTACATTCGCGGGGAGTGATGCCTTCACCCTGATCGTTCCCACGCTCTGCGTGGGAATGCCTCTTGTGACGCTCTGCGTCACGCTTTGGGACGCGGAGCGTCCCGGGCTGCATTCCCACGCGGAGCGTGGGAACGATCAACGATCAACATCTGATTCGATTTCTTAACCGGGCCAATGTCGCGCAAAGACCGGCGCCAGTACCGGGTGCCGGTCAATGCGTTGCAGCCATGCATAAAACCCCGGCCGGGCCTGGCGCAGGTGTTCGCGGGTGCCGGCCCAGCGCGTCACCACTGCCGCCAATACATCCAGTGCTCCCGGTGTTTCATCGTCCAGGTACAGCTCGGCGGAAAACTGGTCGGCGAACACTTCCCACATCCAGTGCAATCGCTCCCGCGCGCCCGCCATCAGGTTCTGTCGCGATGCTTCATCCGGCATCACCAGCCAACGCTCGGGGTAATCGATGAAACCGATGGCCACGTAGCAATTGTTGACGATGTACACCAGACCGCGAATCGCCTGATCACGATCCGCCGCGTTGGCCGGCAACAGGCCCGACGCAGGGAAGCTCAACCCCAGGTGAATCAGGATCGCCGCGCTTTCAGTGAGCGCACTGCCATCGGGTAGTTGCAAAGTCGGAATCTGCTTGAGCGGATTGAGCCTGGCCAGTTCCTGCGCCGCTTCGGCGCTGGCTTCGATGTCGATGAAGCGATAAGCGATCTGGCACAGCTCTAGCGCCGCCTCGATGGCCGCCGCCCCTGAATTGCGATGTCCGTAGAGCTGATACATATCCCCTCCTCCACTGCGAAAGGCATCCTGCCTGGCCCTATTTATAGCTGTTGTATCGAATTTGGCACGGATTGCGCATTCATCGGCAACTTGCGAATCCCTGATCTCGCAAAACAGCGCTGGCGGTGCCCATCCCGCACCAAGAGCAATCAGCGAACGCTATCCGCGTTCTTGTAAGGTGCGATACCGAACCAAAAGTTCGCGTATCCGAGCTGGCAACAAGGAGTTCACCGCGTGAATCTTCATCTGCTGCGCCATTCTCTTCTCTCCGTACCCCTGTACCTGCGCGGTGTTCGTCCTCCGAACAGTCCGTGCATTCCTTTTATTACCTGAACGCCAGCACTATTTATTTTTTAAATAGCATGCAAGAAGTCATTGCGTGCGCGCTGCATTAATGAACGCCAGAAAAAATTGTTCGACAATAACTTCCAGACAGCACACCGCTACAACTTTTACTGTTCGGCGTTAATGTTCGGAGCGCACCAAAACTGCACTTTCAGTCAATACACCGCTCAAGCGGAACGACCGACTTTACTTAAACAAGAACAAGGAACATCACCTGTGACCCGCTAAAACACTGACCCGCACCAAATCAGTCCGCCACGCACCATCACGCGCCCTGGCTGACACGAGAACAGCCGCTCTATCTCGCTGAACAGCGTGATACCGCGCCCGGTCTGTCTCGCCTTGAAAAAAGCCCTGCAAACAGGGCCTTCGGGAGGTTATGCGCCCATAAAAACCGGCGTGCTTGATGAAACTTATATAAATGCGACATACGTATCAGTCGAGAAATAAACACTACACAATGGGTCACTCTTTGGCACAGCGGTTGCTATTGCATCAATCATGAGGGCAAGAATGAGACAAGCCACTCAATTGCACACTCACTCATAAAAGAACAGCCACGGACCGGGTCAATGAACAATCGAAGTCGATGTTACTGAAGCAATAAGCTGCACAAGCCCTGTTCAATAGATAGTTCAACTATCGGCTTCTGCACACCTGTATGAAAGTTGCGACCACTCACTCGAACAACGCTGTGTTGTTCGAACGGCACCTTATTGCCCTTCATCCACCCGAGGGAGCTTTAATGAACGATGCGGTAAAGCACAGAACGCCGCCGGGGCCATTACGGAACGCACCACTTCCGTCGGTGGCGGGTCGGCCCGTCTATAAGGCCAACACTTCGCAGCCCGGCGGCCTGAACAAACAGCAGATGCTGTTGCTGGTGGCGGTGTCGGCATTGATACACGGCGGCGCCTGGTGGTTTTTCCAGCAGGCGCGGGCCGAGCCACTGCCCACGCCACCGGAAATTCCGGAAATGACCGTCGAGCTCACCAGCCCGACACCTCCGGCCCCGCCGACACCGGAGCCGCCGCCCCCACCGCCGCCTCCCGAACCGGAACAACCGGTGGAAGACGAGGACGCGGTCAAGCCACCGCCCAAACCGGTGGAGAAACCCAAGCCGATCGAAAAACCGAAACCGGTCGAGAAACCCAAACCGGTGAAAAAGGCCGAGCCGCCGAAAGCGCCGCCCGCCCCTGCGCAACCGGCAGCGCCTGCCGCCTCGGCCACCCCGAGCGCGCCTCCGGCACCTGCTGCGGCACCGGGCCCGGTGAAAGAGTCGGCGGCAATTTCCGGCCTCGCCAGCCTCGGCAACCCGCCACCGGAATACCCGTCGCTGGCCCTGCGGCGCAACTGGGAAGGCAGCGTGGTGCTGCGGATTCAGGTGCTGGCCAACGGTCGCGCAGGCTCGGTGACGGTGACCAAATCCAGCGGCAAGCCGCAACTGGATGACGCAGCGGTCGCGGCGGTGAAAGCCTGGAAGTTCATTCCGGCCAAACGCGGCGACACACCGATCGACGGCTTCGCCACCCAAACCATCGATTTCAAATTGCCGCAATGACGGCGCGACAACCGAACTCACAACCGATTAACGCAAGCGAGGTGTAGCCATGAACGATTCTTTGTCTTCGATGATTGTCCCCGGCGTGCTCTGGGGGCTGGTGCTGTTTTCCGTGGTCAGTTGGGCGATCCTGCTGGTCAAGTCGGCGCAATACCTGCGCCAGAAAACCCAGAACAGACAGTTCAGCAAAGCCTTCTGGGGCGCGCCGGATCTGCTGACCGCCGCCGAGCACGCCAGCCAATATCCGGGCTCGCTGGCGCGGATCGCCAGCAGCGGTTTCGAAGCCTTGCTGGTGGAGGAATCCCCCCGCACCACCCAGCAACTGGCGCACACCATCAACCGTTCCGACCGACTGGAGCGCAACCTGCGCCAACAGATCCAGAAGGAACGCCGCTCGCTGGAAAACGGCCAGGCGATCCTCGCCAGCATCGGCAGCACCGCGCCGTTCATTGGCCTGTTCGGTACCGTGTGGGGAATCATGGAAGCCCTGCAAAGCATCGGCGCCAGCGGATCGGCCAGCCTGGAAACCGTGGCCGGGCCCATCGGCCACGCGCTGATCGCCACCGGCGTGGGGATTGCCGTCGCGGTGCCGGCAGTGCTGATTTACAACTTCTTCCTGCGGCGCCTGAAGCTGGCCTCGGCGGACATGGATGACTTCGCCCACGACTTCGACGCCCTCGCCTCGCGCAGTGCGTTTTCCATCAGCCGCCAGGCCATCGCCAAATCCACGGCCGCCGTGCGGGAGGCCAGCTGATGTCCTTTTCCACTCAAGACAGCGATGAAGTGCTCAGCGAAATGAACGTCACGCCGCTGGTGGACGTAATGCTCGTGCTGCTGGTGGTGTTCATCGTCACCGCGCCGCTGATGACTAATGCGATCAAGGTCAACCTGCCGAAAACCGACGCCGTCGCCCCCGCCGAAAAGAAAGACCCGGTGGTGGTCAGCGTCGACCAGGACGGCAAGTTCTTCCTGGCCAAGACCGAGCTGGCGCCGGAATCACTGGAGGCCAGCCTCAAGGAGGTCAAGGCCAAGGACGCCGAAGTGCGCGTGCAGCTGCAGGCCGACTCCGCCGTGAATTACGGCCAGGTAGCCAAAGCCATGGCGTCCATCGAGCGCTCGGGCATCACCAAAATATCGGTGATGACCACCCGTTGACGGCGGTGCCGGGCGCGCTGCGAGGGACGCGCCCGACACCGTTCGTTGAATCCCGTCGCAATCGGCCGACCGAAAAAACGCAGCGCGTCTTCGGAGGGGATCGGCTTGCTTGAAGAAAGTGGTTTTCGCGGCGCGGCACCACCGTGCTCCGTGCAAAGAGGGCTCACAAGGCCATTTCGATAAACGTCTAACAAAGTCGGAAACAACCATGCTGATGAACACTCCACGCTTCACGCTCAAACCCTTGGTGGCGACGATTTCCCGCCACCGTTTCGTTCCGTTGTACCTGGTGGCCATGGGGATGGGCACCGGGGTTCAGGCTGCCGAGGACGACAACAACGTCCCGGCCGCCGCTGCGGTGGTCGCGCCGACCACGCAACTGCAACGGGTCGAAGTGACCGGTTCGGCGATCCGTCGGGTCGACGCGGAAACGGCGGTGCCGATCACCGTGCTCAAGGCCGAGGAACTGCGCAAACAGGGCGTGACCACCACCGCCGAACTGGTGCAGCGCATCACCGGCAGCCAGTCGATCAACAACAGCGCAGGCTCGGTCGGCGCGGCCACCGGCGGCGCATCGTTTGCCGACATGCGCGGCATCGGCGCGAACAAGACGCTGGTGCTGCTCAACGGTCGCCGGCTGGCGAACAACGCCCTGTCGGGCACCAACTCGGCCGGCGGCGCGGTGGATCTGAACATGATTCCGTTTGCCGCGATCGAGCGCGTGGAGGTGCTGCGCGACGGCGCCTCGGCCCTGTACGGCACCGACGCCATCGGCGGCGTGATCAACTTCATCACCAAGAAATCCATGACCGACGGTCAGCTCACCCTCGGCGGCGAAACCCCGACCCACAGCGGCGGCGGTGCGACCAAGGACATGAGCGCCAGTTGGGGTTACGGCGACCTGGAGCAGGACCGCTTCAACGTGCTCGGCGTGTTCAACTACAACAAGCAGCAGAACCTCGACGCCAACGACCGCTCCTTCGCCCGCGACTACGTGCCCGGCCGTGGCCTGGACCAGACCTCCGGCACCGCGTTCCCCGGCAACTACAGCCAGAACGGCAACGCCACCAACCCGCTGGCCAACAGCAATTGCAACGGCCCCAACCTGGTGGCCCGTGACGGCCTCTGCCGCTTCAGCACCCGCGAATACATCGACCTGGTGCCGCAGACCGAGAAGACTTCGTTCTTCGGCAAGACCACCGGCAAACTGGCCGATGATCACAACGTCAACCTCGAATACTTCTGGTCGCGCAACAACAACGCCACCGCTGTCGGCCCGGCGCCATTGACCGGCCTGAGCCTGGATTCGTCCTCGCCCTACTACCCCGGCAACGGCATCACCCCGGCGCCCACCGGCTTCGCCCTCGACCCGACGCAACCGGTGGATGTGAACTGGCGCGAAACGGCTGCCGGCCCGCGCGAATCGAAAGACCAGAACACCAGCCAGCGCTTCCTGCTGAGCTTCGACGGTCTGGTTGGCGGCTGGGACTACAACGTTGGCGCCTCCTACAACCAGAACAAGATCGTCTCCAGCGTCACCAGCGGCTACGTCAGCGATCAGGCGATGATCAGCGGTCTGGCCAGCGGTCTGCTCAACCCGTTCGGGCCGCAGAGCAGCGCCGGTCAGCAATACATCGATCAGGCCATGTACCACGGCGCCTATTCCACGGCGGTCGGTCGGGTCGCCGGTTTCGACGGACGGATCAGCCGCGAAATCGGTGACTGGTTCGGTGCCGGCCCGTCGGGTCTGGCGCTGGGCGGCGAGTACCGCAAAGAGAAATTCCACCAGGACTTCGAGCCGTTCGCCGGCGACATCCAGAGCCTGGGCATCGACCCGGCCGGCAGCGTCGAAGGCGACCGCAGCGTGAAAGCCGCCTACGCGGAAATCAACGTGCCGGTGCTCGACAGCCTGGAACTGTCCGCCGCCGTACGTCACGACAAATACAGCGACTTCGGCAGCACCACCAACCCGAAATATTCGTTCCGCTATCAGCCGCTCAAGGAGCTGGTAGTACGCGGCGCCTACAGCGAAGGTTTCCGCGCGCCGTCGCTGTATGAGTTGTATTCGCCGCGCAGCATCACCTACACCCAGGGCTACTACAACGACCCGGTGCTGTGTACCGGCGGTGTCGTGCAACCGGGCGGCAACGGCGGGCGCGATTGCGGTCAGCAGTTCCTCAACCAGATCGGCGGCAACGAAGACCTGGCCCCGGAGAAAGCCCGCAACGTGACGCTGGGCTTCGTCTATCAGCCGGTCAGCAATCTGTCCGTGGGACTGGATTTCTGGTGGATTCACATCTCCAACCAGATCCAGCCGTTCCCGGAATCCACCGTGTTCGATCAGGCCGGCAGCTACCCCGACCGCTTCGTGCGCAACGCCGACGGCACGCTCAATTACATCGTCACCGGCAACGCCAACCTCGGCATCGTCGAAACCAACGGCGTCGATGTGTCGCTGGACTATCGCTTCCCGAACACGCCGTACGGTCAATTCGGTTTGGGCCTGCAAGGCACTTATGTCGACGAGTACGACTTCCAGAGCACCATCAAGGGCCCGTTCACCGACAAGGTCGGCGACTTCAAGGGCGACGGTGTGATTGCCCGCTGGAAACACAACCTGACCGGTTCCTGGACCTTCGGCGCCGCCCGTGCGGCGCTGACCAACCGCTTCACCACCGGCTACAACGACTACGACCGCGAAACCAACGCGCGGGTCGCGTCGTATTCGGTGTGGGACCTGTCGGCCGGTTACACCTTCGACAAGGTGCTGGACGTGGATGCCGGGGTGAAGAACCTGTTCGACCGCGATCCGCCGTTCTCCAACCAGGCCTACAACTTCCAGAGCGGCTATGACCCGCGCTACACCGATCCTCTGGGCCGCACGCTGTTTGCGCGCATGACGTACCACTTCTGAGTCACGGTCGGGGCCGCGCAAGACTCCGGCCGGCCCCCTCCCCTTGCGAATTCGCATCCCGCAGCGGCCAGCCGCCGCTTCGGGTTTTTCCGGCTCCAGAGGAACGACTTCATGACATTCATGCGCAACATGGCCGGCTTGCTGCTCGGCAGCGCGCTGCTGTGCAACGCGGCATCTGCGCTGGCCGGCGGCAGCTACGCGATGACGGTGTACGGCGAGGCGCCGAAATACCCCGCCGGCTTTCACCACTTCGATTTCGTCAATCCCGACGCACCAAAGGGCGGCTCGCTCAGCCGCGCCTCGATGGAAATCGGTCAATACAACTACATCACCCCGTATGCCGATCAGGGCATTTCCGTGGTGCAGGTCAACGATTGGGTGTATTCGCCGCTGGCGTTCCGTTCGCTGGACGAGCCCTACACCGTCTACGGTCTGGTGGCGCAATCCATGGAGCGCGATCCCGGCGGCCTGTGGGTGCGTTTCAACCTGAATCCCGAGGCGCGTTTCGCCGACGGCACACCGATCACCGCCGAGGACGTGCGCTACACCTTCGAGTTGTTGATGACCAAGGGCAGCCTGAGTTATCGCCAGCAATACGCTGACGTGCAGGACGTACTGATCGAAGGCCCGCGGCAGATTCGCTTCACCTTCAAGAACAACCTCAACCGCACGCTGGCGCTGGATCTGGCGTCGCTGCGACCGGTGCCCGAACACTGGTGGAAGACCCGCGACTTCGCCAACGGCGGCAGCTTCGAACCGCCGCTGGGCAGCGGCCCGTACCGGGTGAGCAAGGTCGATGCGGGGCGCAGCATCAGTTTCCAGCGTGATCCGCACTGGTGGGGCAAGGACCTGCCAGTCAGTCGCGGCATGTACAACTTCGACAGCCTGACCGTGAATTTCTACGGCGACACCGACGTCGCCCGGCAACTGCTGCAGGCCGGCGCGTTCGACTACAACCGCGAGTTTTCCTCGTCTGGCTACGTGGTCGGCTACGACAGTCCGGCCCTGCGCGACGGACGCCTGCAACAGGCGATTCTCGCCCCGGACAAACCGACCAGCGCCCAGGGTTTTGTGTTCAACCTGCAGAACCCGCTGTTCAAGGATCGCCGCGTGCGTCAGGCGCTGAGCCTGCTGTGGGATTTCGAGTGGACCAACAAGCAGATGATGCGCGGCTTCTACGTGCGCCAGAACAGCTACTGGCCGAAGAGTGAAATGGCCGCCACCGCACTTCCCGACGCCGGGGAACTGGCGATCCTCGAATCGCTGCGCGGACAGATTCCGGACGAGGCTTTCAGCAGGGTCTATCAGGCGCCTAAAACCGATGGCAGCGGCTACATCCGCGACAAGCAGTTGCAGGCATTAAAGCTGCTGGCCGAAGCCGGATGGACGCCGAAAAACAATCGGCTGGTGAACGCCGCCGGCGAGCCATTCGAATTCACCTTCCTCGACGGCCAGGGCGGTTTCGACCGCATGCTGCTGCCGTACAAACGCACCCTCGCGCAGATCGGCATCACCCTCAATCTGCGACGCATCGATTCGGCGCAGTACATCAACCGGCTCAACGCCCGGGACTACGACATGATCGTCACCAGTTTCCCGCGCAGCGGCGATCCGATCGTCTCGCCGGGCCGCGAGTTGTACAGCCTGTACGCCTCGCAGAGCGCCACGCAGGTCGGCAGCTCCAATTCAATGGTGCTGGCGGACCCAGCGGTGGACCAACTGATCGACGGCCTGGTGCAGGCCAATACCCGCGACGCCATGGTGCGTTACGCCCGCGTCCTCGACCGGGTGCTGCAATGGGGTGACTACATGATTCCCAACTACTACTCCAAAGGCACGCCGACGGTGTATCAGAACCGCTTCGGCATGCCGCCGGTGCAGCCGATCTACAGCGAAGGCCTCGACACCTGGTGGGAGGTCTCGACCAAGCCGCTGACCAACCAGCAAATGAGTGCCTTGCACCAACTCGCGGGGGGGCAGTGACATGTGGCGTTATCTGAGTCGACGTCTGTTGCTGATCATCCCGACGCTGCTGTGCATTCTGGTGGTCAACTTCGTCATCGTGCAGGCCGCGCCCGGCGGCCCGGTGGAACAGGCCATCGCCCGCCTGCAAGGCTTCGGCGGGCACAGCATGGGCGGCGCCAGCGAGGTAACCGCCATCGGCGGTGCCGGGCGCAGCAGCCGTGGCCTGGACCCGGCGCTGATCGAAGAAATCAAACACCACTACGGTTTCGACCGACCGATGCACGAACGCCTGTGGCTGATGCTCAAGAACTACGCGCAACTGGACCTGGGCAGCAGTTTCTTTCGCGGTGCGAAGGTGACGGATCTGATCGTGCAGAAACTACCGGTGTCGCTGTCCCTCGGCCTGTGGGCAACCTTGATCACCTACCTGATCTCGATCCCGCTAGGCATTCGCAAGGCGATCCGAAATGGCAGCGCATTTGATGTCTGGAGCAGCACGGCGATCATCGTCGGCTACGCAATGCCGGCATTTCTGTTCGCGATCCTGTTGATCGTGGTGTTCGCCGGGGGCAGCTACGTCAACTGGTTTCCGGTGCAGGGGCTGGTCTCGGACAACTTCGACAGTCTGAGCCTGTGGGGCAAGGTCGGCGACTACCTCTGGCACCTGGTGTTGCCGGTGACGGCGCTGGTGATCGGCGGTTTTGCGACGCTGACGATCCTGACCAAGAACAGCTTCCTCAACGAGATCAGCCGCCAGTACGTGATCACCGCGCGCGCCAAGGGGCTGACCGAAAGACGCGTGCTCTACGGCCATGTGTTTCGCAACGCGATGCTGCTGGTGGTGGCCGGTGTGCCGTCGGCGTTGATCGAGGTGTTTTTCGCCGGTTCCCTGCTGATCGAAACCATCTTCAACCTCGACGGCCTCGGGCGCATGAGCTACGAAGCGGCGGTGTCGCGGGACTACCCGGTGGTGTTCGGCACGCTGTTCCTGTTCACCCTGTTCGGCCTGTTGATCAAGCTGATCGGTGACCTCTGCTACACCCTGCTCGACCCGCGCATCGACTTTTCGGCGAGGACTGCCTGATGTTCACACTCTCCCCTCTGGGCCGGCGGCGCATCGCGCAATTCAAGGCCAACCGTCGCGGGCGCTGGTCGCTGTGGCTGTTCATCGGGCTGTGCCTGATCTGCCTCGGCGGCGAACTGATCGCCAACGACAAGCCGCTGGTGATCCGCTACCACAACGCCTTTTACTTCCCGATCCTCAGCGATTATCAGGAAACCGATTTCGGCGGCGAACTGCCGTTCCAGCCGGATTACGCCAGCAATTACGTACACAGGCTGATCGAGGATCAGGGCGGCTGGATGCTGTTCCCGCCGATCCCGTTCAGCTACGACACGGTCAATTACGACCTCACGGAACCAGCACCGAGTCCGCCGTCCTCCAGCAACTGGCTGGGCACCGACGATCAGGCGCGGGACGTGTTGGCGCGGGTGATCTTCGGCACACGAATTTCGATTCTGTTTGCGCTGATCCTCACCGCCGTCAGTGCGCTGGTCGGCATCGTCGCCGGGGCGTTGCAGGGTTACTACGGCGGCTGGGTCGACTTGCTCGGGCAACGGGTGCTGGAGATCTGGTCGGGGCTGCCGGTGTTGTACCTGCTGATCATTTTGTCCGGGTTCGTCTCGCCGAGTTTCTGGTGGCTGCTGGGGATCATGGCGCTGTTTTCCTGGCTGGCACTGGTGGACGTGGTGCGCGCCGAGTTCCTGCGCGGGCGCAGCCTGGAATACGTCAAGGCTGCGCGGGCGTTGGGTCTGACGGACAGCGAACTGATGCGCCGGCACATTCTGCCCAACGCAATGACCTCCACCCTCACCTACTTGCCGTTCATTCTGACCGGCGCCATCGCCACCCTCACCGCACTGGACTTTCTCGGCTTCGGCATGCCCGCCGGCACCGCGTCGCTGGGGGAACTGATCGGCCAGGCCAAGCGCAATCTGCAAGCGCCGTGGCTGGGGCTGACGGCGTTTTTTGCCCTGGCGCTGATTCTGTCCTTGCTGGTGTTTATCGGCGAAGCCTGCCGTGACGCGTTCGATCCGCGATCCTGATCCCCGGAGCTGAAATGACCGACAACCTGATTGAAATCCGCGACCTGCGCGTCGCCTTCGCCGGGCATGAAGTGGTGCACGGCGTGAACCTCGACATCCGCCGTGGCGAGTGCCTGGCACTGGTCGGCGAATCCGGCTCGGGCAAGTCGGTGACGGCGCACTCGATCCTGCGTTTGCTGCCGGCCAAGACCGTCAGCAGCACGGGCAGCATCCGCTACAACGGCGTGGACTTGCTGCACGCCAGCGAAAATCAACTGCGCAGCTTGCGCGGCAATCGCATCGCGATGATTTTCCAGGAGCCGATGACCTCGCTGAACCCGTTGCACACGGTGGAGAAACAGATCAGCGAAGTGCTGGAGATCCACAAGGGGCTCAAGGGTCGCGCCGCTCGCCAGCGCACGCTGGAGCTGCTGGAACTGGTGGGCATTCGCCAACCGTTGCAACGGTTGAAGGCCTATCCGCACCAGCTCTCCGGCGGCCAGCGGCAACGAGTGATGATCGCCATGGCGCTGGCCAATGAACCCGAATTGCTGATCGCCGATGAGCCGACCACAGCGCTGGACGTGACCGTGCAGCAGAAGATTCTGGAACTGCTGATCGAGTTGCAGCAACGCCTCGGCATGTCGCTGCTGCTGATCAGTCATGACCTCAATCTGGTGCGGCGCATCGCCCAACGGGTGTGCGTGATGCGTCACGGGGAAATCGTCGAACAGGCCGAGTGCGAAACGCTGTTCCGCACCCCGCAGCATCCTTACAGCCGCCTGCTGATCGAGGCGGAACCGTCGGGCGCGCCAGTGCCGAGTCGCTACGATCACAACCTGCTGGAGGTGGACGATCTGAAAGTCTGGTTCCCGCTGCCCAAGGCGCTGTTCAGCCGCACCCAGGAATACATCAAGGCGGTAGACGGCGTGAGTTTTCGTCTGCAACGGGGCAAGACCCTGGGCATAGTCGGCGAGTCCGGCTCGGGCAAGTCGACGCTGGGCCAGGCGATTCTGCGGCTGGTGGAATCCGAGGGCGATATTCGGTTCGGCAACAAGCAATTGAGCCTGCTCAATCAGCGTTTGATGCGCCCGTTGCGCCGGCAGATCCAGGTGGTGTTTCAGGACCCGTTCGGCAGCCTCAGCCCACGGATGTCGGTGCAGCAGATCATCGCGGAAGGCCTGCTGACCCACGGCATCGGCACGGCCGAGGAACGTGAGGCTGCGGTGATCCGCGTGCTGGAGGAAGTCGGCCTCGACCCGCAGAGCCGGCATCGCTATCCCCACGAATTCTCCGGCGGCCAGCGCCAGCGCATTTCCATCGCCCGGGCGCTGGTGCTGGAACCGGCGCTGATTCTGCTCGACGAGCCGACCTCCGCGCTGGACCGCACGGTACAGAAACAGGTGGTGGAATTGCTGCGACAGTTGCAGATCCGCCATGGCTTGACGTACCTGTTCATCAGCCATGACCTGGCGGTGGTGCATGCGCTGGCGCATGACTTGATGGTGATCAAGGATGGCAAGGTGGTGGAACAGGGAGCGTCGCGCGAGATTTTTGCGGCGCCGCAGCATGCCTATACCCAGGCGTTGCTCAAGGCTTCCGGGCTCGTGCAGGCACGCCAAATTGAGGGATCTGCAACGGCTGCAAAAATTTTCTCATGAGCCCTGCATCCAAACCGCTCCGTCACGGGTAGTCCCTGTAACAGCCCTCTTTCGGCTGTCAGCGGTTTACCCTTTTCGGAGAAACACTGATGAACATCACCCAACTGATTGGCCTCACCGGTTTGCTCGCTGTCGCCTCGACAAGCTTTGCCCAAAGCAGTTATCCCGACGCGATCAAGGTGCCGGACGGCCACAAGATCGCCCTGGAGACCACGGGGGTCGGCGAGATCACCTACGAATGCCGGGACAAGGCCAATGTCGCCGGCCAGACCGAGTGGGTGTTCGTCGGCCCGAAGGCGGTGCTCAATGATCGCAGCGGCAAACAGGTCGGCACCTACTTCGGCCCGCCCGCCACCTGGCAGGCGCAGGACGGTTCGAAAGTCACCGGCACGCAACTGGCCGTTGCCCCCTCAAGTCCGGGCAACCTGCCCTATCAACTGGTGAAGGCCAACCCCGCTGAAGGCAAAGGCGCGATGAGCGGCATGAGCTACATCCAGCGCGTCGCCCTCAAGGGTGGTGTGGCACCGGGCAGCGAATGCACGGCCGCAAACAAGGGTAAACAGGAAACAGTGAAGTACCAGGCCGATTACATTTTCTGGGCGGCGAACTGACCCTGACTGGACGTTTGGCCGATGCTTGCTAGATTGCAGGACATGCCCTTGCCCGAAAACCTGTTCGATTACGAAGCCCGCCTCGCCGCCTGTTCTCGCGGCGAGCGCGAGGCGCTGCGCGAATTGTACGTGCAGGAAGGTCCGCGGCTGCTCGGTGTGGCCCGGCGTCTGGTGCGTGATACGGCGCTGGCGGAGGACATCGTCCATGATGCGTTCATCAAGATCTGGGCCGGCGCGTCGGGGTTCGATCCGGCGCGCGGTTCGGCCCGAGGCTGGATGTTCAGCGTGACCCGGCATCTGGCGCTGAATGTGTTGCGCGATCATGGCCGGGAAACATCGCTGAACGAACACAACGAATCACTGGCGAGTGATGACGGCTTCGACACGCTGGCGCAATCGACGCGCATCCACCGCTGCCTGCATCAACTGGAACCGCAACGGCGCCGTTGCATCCTTCACGCCTACGTCGACGGTTACAGCCACGCGCAGATCGCCCAACGCCTCGATACGCCGCTGGGCACCGTCAAAGCCTGGATCAAACGCAGCCTCAATGCGTTGCGGGAGTGCATGGGATGACCACCGAATCGGCGCAGGAACGCGATGAACTGGCGGGCGAATACGTGCTTGGCACGCTCTCGGCCGAAGAACGCGCCGAAGTGCAGCGACGCCTGCCGAACGAGCCCGAGCTGCAAGCGGCCGTGGATGCCTGGGAACGGCGTCTGCTGGAACTGACCGACCTCGCCTCGGCGCATCAGCCCTCGTCGCAGTTGTGGCAACGCATTGAACGCAGTGTCGGGCAACTCGCCCATAAGATAGCGCCAGAGATTTCATGGTGGAACCGCCTGTCACTGTGGCGCGGTTTGAGCGCTGCCGGGTTGGCCGCAACCTTGTTATTGGGTTCGATCCTGTTGACGCAGACCACGCCGAAACCGAGTTATCTGGTGGTACTGGTCGCCCCGCAGGACAAGGCGCCGGGCTGGGTGATCCAGGCCAGCAGTCCCCGGGAGATTCAGTTGATTCCGCTGGGCGTGGTCGAGGTGCCGGCGGACAAGGCGCTGGAGTTCTGGACCAAGGCCGACGGCTGGCAAGGCCCGGTGTCGCTGGGTCTGGTCAAGCCGGGGCAAGCGCTGTCGATCCCGCTGGACAAGCTGCCGCCGCTGCAACCTAACCAGTTGTTCGAGCTGACGCTGGAAGGCGCCAATGGTTCGCCGATCGGCAAACCCACCGGGCCGATCCAGGCGATTGGCCGAGCGGTGAAGGTGCTCTGAAGAACCATCATCGGCGTCGATGTTCACCATCACGTCAATGAAGTTCTCTTAAAAAATCCCGGGCGTAACATCTGCTCCATACCAAACAAACAACACCCCCGGAGCACAAAATCATGAAACGCCAAGTCATCCTCAGCATTGCCCTTTCGGTTCTGGCCTTCAACGCATTTGCCGCCAAACCTGCCCACACCATGATCGCCGAAGGCGGTTCGGATCGCTTGATCGAACAGCGCGTTGCCGAGGGTGGTTCGGATCGTCTGCTGGAACGTCGAGTTGCCGAAGGTGGCTCGGATCGTCTGCAAGAACGCCGCGTAGCTGAAGGTGGCTCGGATCGTCTGCAAGAACGCCGCGTAGCTGAAGGTGGCTCGGATCGTCTGCAAGAACGTCGCGTTGCCGAAGGTGGCTCGGATCGTCTGCTGGAACGCCGCGTTGCCGAAGGTGGTTCGGATCGTCTGATCGAACGCCGCGTTGCCTGAATGAAGGGCTTTACCGCAGCAATCCAGAAAAAACCCGGCTCCCGTCAGCCGGGTTTTTTTACGTCTTTTTTTCCCCTTCAGTCCTTGGCCATGCAGCGCCGATAGCGCTCATCGACCCGTTTGGCGAACCACGCAGTGGTCAGTTTGCGGGTGATCTTAGGGCTCTGCAGAACGATCCCCGGCAGCACCGCCCGGGGCAATGATTTGCCTTCTGCCTTGTCCGCCAGTTCAAAGACCCGTTGATACAGCCTGGTCTCCTCGAATCCCAGCGTGTTGCCCTTCTCCAATTGGTCACGGATCTGTGGATTGCGCATACCCAATGACTTGCCGAGCCTGCGCACCGCCAGTTCGGTCGTGCCCGGCATGATCGAGTCATAGCGGATCAGGTCGCCATCCAGTGCCAGTGGAACGCCCGAGGCGCGACTGACTGCATTCTGAAACGCCGCGTTGCGACTCGCGTACCACCCGGCATTGAAGTCGGCGAAGCGGTACAGCGGCTCGCGATAACTCACCGGATACCCCAGCAAATGGGCGATGCCGAAATACATGCCGCCACGACGCGTGAACACCTCATGGCGAATCGTGCCGCTCACCGGGTACGGATAACCCTTGGCATGCTGTTCGGCGAATTCGATGCTGACCTGCATGGGTCCCGCGGTGTGCACCGGGTTGAAGCCGCCAAACAGCGTGCGCCCCATCGGCACCATGCCGATGAAGTCATCGAAAATGGCGCTCAGGTCTTTCTCGGTGCGTGCTGCGCTCAGGCGTTCGCTGTAAGTCTTGCCGTTGGGCGAGCGCACCTGCAACGCGCCGCTGACCAGCAGGCTCGGGATGTGGACCTTGGCCGCGCGCCGGTCGATCTCGTCGCGGGCAATCTTGCCCAGGCCGGGCACCGGCGGATCGACCTGAAAGTTGGATTCCTGCTCGGCGACGGCCAGCACCGAACACAGGTTTTGCGTGGTCGGGCTGATGCCCTGCGCGGCGAACGCGGTGTAGATGTCCGTGGCCCAGCCCTGGCGGTCGACGGCTTTCGCTGGCAGCAAACGCACGATCTGCGCCTTGACCTCGGCCGGCGAACGCGGGGCCGGTTCCTGCCCGCGTTGGCCTGCGCAACCGGCCAGCACCAGCAATGCAGCGAGGCTGACAAATAATCGAGGGGTGTGCATAACGCTTCATCCAGTCCGTTGAGCCGGGTTAACCCTACGCTCAATCGCAGGGTGCAGGATAGGACTGCGGGCCGGCGGCGCTGTTCCATCGCCCCGTTTGGCAGGCCGACTGGCCGCCCTCGCCTGCTGATCCATACTTGCTGCTGCACACTCAGTGGCAAAGGGCACGCGAGGAGGACAGACCATGAACCGCAGTGACGTTCTGATCATCGGCGCGGGCCCCACCGGACTGGTACTGGCCCTGTGGCTGAGCAAACTGGGCGTGCGGGTGCGCATCATCGACAAGAGCTCCGTGCCGGGCACCACCTCACGGGCGCTGGCGGTGCAGGCGCGCACGCTGGAGTTGTACCGGCAACTGGATCTCGCCGAAGCCGTGGTACGCAACGGGCACCGGGTGGCGGCGGCGAATTTCTGGGTCAAGGGCAACCCCGTGGCACAACTGCCCCTCAACCGCATCGGCGAAGGCCTGACGCCTTACGCCTTCCTGGAAATCTACCCGCAGGACGAACACGAGCGGTTGCTGATCGACCGCCTCGAAGACTACGACGTGTTCATCGAGCGCAATACCACCCTCGAAATCTTCACGGAAAACGGCGACGGCCTCACCGCACATTTGCGCCTGCCGGATGGCGAGCAGGAGATCTGCCAGGCCTGCTACCTGGCCGGTTGTGACGGCGCCCGTTCGGTGGTGCGCAAAACCCTCGACACCGGTTTCCCCGGTGGCACCTATCAACAGATTTTCTACGTCGCCGACGTGCAGGCCAGCGGCCCGGCGCTCAACGGCGAGTTGCATCTGGACCTGGATGAGGCGGATTTTCTGGCGGTATTCCCGCTGGCCGGCGAAGGCCGTGCGCGGCTGATCGGCACGGTACGCGACGAGCGTGCGGATCGCGCCGAAACCCTGGAGTTCTCCGATGTCAGCAGCCGCGCCATCGAGCATTTGAACGTGCACATCGAGGACGTCAACTGGTTCTCCACCTATCGCGTGCATCATCGGGTGGCGGATCACTTTCGCAAGGGCCGGGCGTTTCTGCTCGGCGACGCGGCGCACGTGCACAGCCCCGCCGGCGGCCAAGGCATGAACACCGGCATCGGCGATGCGATCAATCTGGCGTGGAAACTCGCGGCGGTACTCAGCGGTGGCGCCACGGCGAAGCTGCTCGACAGCTACGAAACCGAACGCATCGCCTTCGCCCGGCGACTGGTCTCGACCACTGACAAAGTCTTCAGTTTTGTGACTGCCGAAGGTCGCATGGCCGATCTGTTGCGCACGCGGCTGGCGCCGTTCCTGATCCCGAAAATGGCCTCATTCGAAACCAGTCGCGAATTCCTGTTTCGCACGGTGTCGCAAATCACCGTCAACTATCGGGGCATGGCATTAAGTGAAGGCGTGGCCGGGCATGTGCACGGCGGCGACCGCTTGCCGTGGGCCCATGATGGCGAGGGGGATAATTACGAACCGCTGCGCAATCCATGCTGGCAGGTGCATGTGTACGGCGACACCAGCGACGAGATGATCGCCTGGTGCAATGAACACCACTTGCCGCTGCACGTGTTCGACTGGCGCCCGGCGTTTGAATCGGCAGGACTGGGGCGCAACGGCTTTTACCTGTTGCGCCCGGACACTTATGTGGCGATTGCCGACAACAGCGCGGATCCGAAGGTGATCGAACGGTATTTCCGTGACCACGGGATCCGGCCGTTTTTCAGTTGCCCCTGACGGATCAGATCCCGGCCAGGGCCAGGTCCATCGCAAAGTAAGTGAAGATCAGATCCGCACCTGCGCGTTTGATCGCACCGAGGCTTTCGCGCACCACACGATCTTCGTCGATGGCCCCGGCCTGGGCGCCGAACTTGATCATCGCGTACTCGCCGCTGACCTGATACGCCGACAGCGGCAGGTTCGAGGCTTCACGGATATCGCGAATGATGTCCAGGTACGCGCCCGCCGGTTTGACCATCAGTGCATCGGCGCCTTCCTGCTCGTCGAGCAACGATTCGCGCAGGGCTTCGCGGCGGTTCATCGGGTTCATCTGATAGCTTTTGCGGTCGCCTTTCAGCGCGCTGCCACCGGCCTCGCGGAACGGGCCGTAGAGCGCCGAGGCGAATTTGGTCGAGTAGGCCATGATCGGAATCTGCGTGAAGCCGGCATCGTCCAGTGCCCGGCGAATCGCCCGCACCTGACCGTCCATCGCGGCCGACGGTGCGATCACATCGGCACCGGCACGCGCTGCCGCGACCGCTTGTTTGCCGAGGTTGATCAGGGTCTGGTCGTTGTCGACTTCATGGTTGTGCATCACACCGCAATGGCCGTGGTCGGTGTATTCGCAGAAGCAGGTGTCGGACATCACGATCATTTCCGGCACGGCGTCCTTGGCGATCCGCGACATGCGCGACACCAGACCGTTTTCACGCCAGGTGTCGCTGCCGTTGGCGTCCAGATGATGGGACACGCCGAAGGTCATCACCGACTTGATCCCGGCCCGGGCGTAACGCTCGATCTCGCCGGCCAGTTTGCGCTCCGGAATGCGCATCACACCGGGCATGCTCTTGATCGGCACGAAGTCGTCGATCTCTTCTTCGACGAAGATCGGCAGCACCAGATCGTTGAGCGAAAACTCGGTTTCCTGGAACAGGCTGCGCAGGCTCGCATTGCGGCGCAGACGGCGTGGACGTGCTTCGGGGAACTGACTGGACATGGGGCCTTTCCTGAAAACGGGCAGATGAGACGAAAGTCGTAGGGGGCGAAGCTTATGCCTTGCGGGGGACGGGGTACAAACCTGGATCAATCAACAGTGCATTACCGGGCGCGCAATAATCCGCGCACCCGGCTCCCACAGGGTTATGAGGGAATGGTCAGCCCGCGCACCACCGCCGGCCGCGCCAGAAAACGCTCCAATACCCGGGTGACGTTCGGGAAGTCCTTGATGCCGACCAGATCGCCCGCCTCGTAGAAACCGATCAGGTTGCGCACCCACGGGAACGTGGCGATGTCGGCGATGGTGTAGCGCTCGCCCATGATCCAGTCGCGCCCTTCGAGGCGGGCGTTCAGGACGTTGAGCAGGCGTTTGCTTTCGTCGACGTAACGGTCACGGGGGCGTTTGTCTTCGTAGTCCTTGCCGGCGAATTTGTTGAAGAAGCCGAGCTGGCCGAACATCGGGCCGATGCCGCCCATCTGGAACATCAGCCACTGGATCGTCTCGTAGCGCAGCGCGCCTTCCTGGGCCAGCAACTGGCCGCTTTTGTCGGCGAGATAAATCAGGATCGCGCCGGACTCGAACAGCGGCAGCGGTTTGTCATCCGGGCCGTGAGGGTCGAGGATCGCCGGGATCTTGTTGTTCGGGTTCAGCGACAGGAACGCCGGGGACATCTGGTCGTTGGTGTCGAACCCCACACGGTGCGGTTCGTAGGGCAGACCGATCTCTTCGAGCATGATCGAGACCTTGACGCCGTTGGGAGTCGGCAGGGAATAGAGCTGAATCCAGTCAGGGTACTGCGCCGGCCATTTCTGGGTGATCGGGAACGCGGACAGATCGGTCATGTGTAGCATCCAGTCACAAAATGAAAGGCCTGAGCATAATCCACGTTTTCCGCTCTGGCTCGGGTTCTTTTTTGCCGTGGACACCACGCTTACTTAATTCCGCAACATCCTGTCGCTAACCTTCCCTCAAGCCTTTGGGCGATGCCTTTAGAGTGCGCCCCGGCAAGCGGATCGAACCAAAAGGCCTGCGGGGGCTCCAAGCAAGCCAATCAAGACAGGGAAAAACACCCGGCCCCGGCAGCTGCGGTGTAGAGGTTTGTCAGCCTTAACCGAACACGCTGAAGAATCCTGATCTCATGACGAACTTGATGAAAGTCGCCAAACGCTTCAAACATCGCGCCTACGTGGCCCTGCCCTCTCTGTTGGCGGTGAGCGCGCTGTTCCTGTCGCTCGAGTCCAGCGAAAGCCGCGCACAACCGGTGGACGGCACCCAGACCCTGATCTTCCTGCGCCACGGGGAAAAACCTGCCGGCGGCCTCGGCCAGCTCAACTGCCAGGGTCTGAACCGCGCCATCGAGCTGTCGACGCTGCTGCCGGAGAAATTCGGCAAGGCCGACTACGTGTTCGCCGCCAACCCGACGCGCAATGTCGAGGAAGGCGAGCTGGACAATTCCTACAGCTACATCCGCCCCTTGATGACCATCAGCCCCGCCGCGATCAAGCTCGGCCTGCCGGTGAACATCGAGTTCTCGGCCAACGACACCAGCGACCTGGCTCGGGAGCTGACCGCCGACAAGTATCACAACTCGACCATCTACACCGCCTGGTCCCACGGCTACCTGCCGGAGCTGATCAACAAGGTCGCCGGCAAGGCTGTTGGCGAGAAACAGTCCATCACCGAGGACTGGGCGTCCGGCGACTATGACTCGCTGTATGTGCTGACCCTGACCTGGCACAACGGCAAGGCCAGCCTGCAGAGCCACAGTTACAAGCAGGGGCTGGATAACGGCAAGGTCACTTGCCCGACTTGAGTGTTCTGGAGCCGGTGCCGGGTCTCCGGCTTCAGCGTTTGTGATTCAACCGCTCGCGCAGATACTCGATCACCGCCCCGCGCTCTCCGGCAAATTCGATCCGCGCGCCCTTTTTCTCGCGCTGAAACACATACATCGGGTCGTAATATTCACGCAGCAACCCCTCGATCCAGCCTCGGTGCAAATCCACCGCGCCGCTGCGCCCCTGCTCTGCCAGTGCGTCTTCCATCAACAGCAGCATCCTTCGGTGGCGTTCGCCGCCCAGACGTTTCTGCACATTGTTCAGGCTCTCGAGCAACCGTTCAGAGAACAGTGCAAAACCCTGCTCGCCGTGCACTGCCGAAAACTCGGCCGACAGGTCCACCACGTAATCGCGCAGGATCCGCTGCACCCGATCTTCAAAACTGTCTTCCAGCCAGACCATCGGGTATTGCTGCATGCCCTGATACAACGGCAGCGGCAAGGCGCAACTGCCGACCACCCGGCTCTCGTCTTCGAGCACGAACTGACCGATGCCAGCGTCACGTTTCCTGAGGAGGTCGATGGCCAGGCGGTTTTCGAAATCAATGTTCGACGGTTGCCCCGTGGCGCGTTTGCCGAAGCTTGAGCCGCGATGATTGGCGTGGCCCTCAAGATCCAGACCGTTGTCCAATTGCACCAACAGTTCGGTCTTGCCAGTGCCGGTCATGCCGCCCAGCAACACGAAATCGCACTGGGTCACGGCTTGCTCGAGGGTGTCGATCAGGAAATTGCGCAGCGCCTTGTAGCCGCCAGCGATGCGCGGATAGTCGATCCCGGCCTCGCTCTTGAGCCATTGCCGGGTGATCTGCGAGCGCAAGCCGCCGCGAAAGCAATAGAGATAACCGTCGGGATGGGCCCGGGCAAACTCGGCCCAGGCCTCGATACGTTCGGCCTTCACCACGCCGGACACCAAGCGGTGGCCCAGTTCGATGGCAGCGTGTTGGCCATGCTGCTTGTAGCAAGTCCCGACCTTCTGCCGCTCCAGATCATTCATCAGCGGCAGATTGACCACGCCGGGGAACGCACCTTTGTGAAACTCGACCGGCGCGCGAACATCCATCAGCGGTCGGTCGTTGAGGAAAATGTCCCGGTAATCGCCGTAGTCAGGGTCCATCAAGACACCTCGACGGCGTGGGTCTGTCGCTCGACCAGTTCGCCAATCGGTTCCAGGCTCAAGCCCAGTTCCGCCGCCACGGCAAGGAATTCGGCGTTGCCTTGCGGGGTCACGGCCACCAGCAACCCGCCGCTGGTCTGCGGGTCGCACAACAGCCGTTTGTGCAGTTCCTGCACCCGCCCGAGCCGGTCCGAATAGCTGTCGAAATTGCGCAAGGTGCCGCCCGGCACGCAGCCCTGCTCGAGGTAATACTCGACGCTGTCCAGACGCGGCACCCGGTCATAGACGATGCGTGCGGTGAGGTGGCTGCCGTCAGCCATTTCCACCAGATGCCCGAGCAGGCCGAAACCGGTAACGTCGGTCATCGCGGTGACGCCGGCCAGTTTGCCGAAGCGACTGCCGGGTTTGTTCAGCGTACACATCCAGTCCCGGGCCAGACCGATGTCGGCGTTGCGCAACTTGCCCTTCTTTTCGGCGGTGGTGAGGATGCCGATCCCTAGCGGTTTGGTCAGGTACAGCAGGCATCCGGCGGTGGCGGTGTCGTTGCGCTTCATGAAGCGTTTTTCCACCAGCCCGGTGACGGCCAGGCCGAAAATCGGCTCCGGCGCATCGATCGAGTGCCCGCCCGCCAGGGGAATCCCCGCCGCATCGCACACCGCGCGACCGCCACGAATCACTTCGCGCGCGACTTCCGGTGCCAGCACGTTGACCGGCCAGCCGAGAATGGCAATGGCCATCAATGGATCGCCACCCATGGCGTAGATATCGCTGATCGCATTGGTCGCGGCGATCCGACCGAAATCGAACGGGTCATCGACGATCGGCATGAAGAAATCGGTGGTCGACACCACGCCGCGCTCGGCATCGATCTCGTACACCGCCGCGTCATCACGCGAGGCGTTGCCGACCCACAATTTCGGATCAAGATTCTGCGCCCCGCTGCCGGCGAGGATCACCTCCAGCACTTTGGGCGAAATCTTGCAGCCACAACCGGCGCCGTGGCTGTACTGGGTCAGACGAATGGGCTCGCTCATCGGGGCAATCTCCGGGAAGGGACAGGGGCGAATTCTAGCAGAGGGTTTGGCGGGCAAAAAAAACCGCCCTTTCGGGCGGCTAAAGTGCTTCGACCATGATCAGAAGCTTTGGCTGAAGCTGATGGTCATCGCGCTGTCGTTGTTGTCGCTGGACACCTGACCCGAGTAGCCGATGCCGAGCTTGCCGGTCGGGCTGATCTGGAAGTCCACGCCGGCTTCGAGCAGCGCACTGTCCTTGGCGATCGGCACGCCCTGGGTGCTGAACGACGCGCCGCCGTCGATGAAGGTCAGGTCGGCGTCAGGTTTGGTGTCGCCGTAGGCATGCCGCCAGCCGATCGCCGCCCGTGGCGTGAGTTGGCTGCCGTTGGCCAGGGTCGCCAACTTGCCGATGCGCACACCGAGGGTCGAGTAGGTGATGTCCTGATCGGCATCGCCCTTCAGGCGCCCCACTCCGCCTTTTTCCTTGGCGGTGTCGCTGTCGTAGTTGACGTAGGCCAGGCCGGCGAACGGTTCGATGGCCACGCCTGCCGCATTGATGGCGTAACCCACTTCGCCGAACACCTGGGCACTGCGGGCATCGTAGTCAGCCTTCAGGCGATCGTTGTAGGCACCGACGCTGACGTCGCGTTTGGTCTCGATGCTGTGCCAGCTGTAAGCCGCGCCGAGGCGCACAGCCAGTGCATCGAACTGCGAACTCAGGTAACCCGCCAGGTGGTAGCTGTCGACCTTGGCATCGGAGTTGCGATCGTGGGCGTTGAGGTTGCCACGGGTGTAGCCCGCGGCCATCCCGGCACGCCATTGATCGTCGAGTTGCTTGTCCGTGCCGAGCATGAAACCGCCGAGGCTGCGATCGACTTTCGCCGTGTTGCTGTCGCCGCCCATGTCGCCCCAGGCACCAATGGCCCGGGCCCAGCCGACCATTTCACCGTGGCAGCCGTTGCTGCTCAGTTGGGTGTCGCTCGGTGCCAACGTCCGGCGTGGATCATCCGACGCGCTGCAGGTCGGTTGACGCATACGGTCATTGACCGCTTCACGCACAAAGCGTGAATCCTCAAGAACCGCACTGGCGGTGCTGGCATGGATCTCCCCGGACAGGTTGTCGAAAGCGTGACGCGCGCCGGCAACGCTGAGGTTGACGATCTCGTTCTGCAACGCAGCACCCGCCGGCCCGTTGCTCATCAACGCCGAGGCGGTGTTGCGCTGGTTGCTCGTGGCGGCGACGTCGGCGAACGAATTGCCGTTGCGGCTGACCACCAGGTTCACCGCGTCAGGGCTGTACACCAGCGCCGTGTCGAGGAACGCATATTGCGGCAGATCGGCGGCGCTGAAGGTGCCGGTCACGCCACCGCCGGCGGTGATCAGCGAATACACGGTGTTGCCGGTGAACGGCGCCAGGCTGTTCACTTGCAGGCCACCGCCCAGAGTTGCGGTGCCACCAACGGCCAGAGGCGTAGCGGTGGGCGAACTAACGGTCAGGGCCAGCACACCGTCGGCAGCATTGGTCAGGTTACCCGCCACACTCAAGGTGCCGTCTGCGCCACCGGAGGCCACCACACCGTGGTTGACCACCGAACCGACGCTGCCGTTACCGCTCAGGGCCGCGCCGTTGGCCACGGTCACTTGTCCGCCCAAAGAAGCCCTTGCTGCACGGCTGCCGACTTGCAGCACGCCTTGATCCACCGACACGGTACCGCTGAACGGTTGATCGCCGGTCAACAGCAAAGTCCCGACACCACGCTTGGCCAGCGCACCGAGGCCGCTGAGAACACCGTTGAACTGGCCATTGGTGTTCTGCTGGAACACCAGGGAAGCGTTGTCGACGATGTTGCCTTGCAGGCTGGTGGTGTTACCGATCAGCGTACCGCCGCTGACCGTGGTGCCACCGCTGTAAGTGTTGGCGCCGGTGAGGATCAGCGTACCGGAGTCCAGTTTTTCGATACCGCCGGTACCGATCAGTGGCACATCGATCTGCGCGCTGGCGCCGGCATTCACGCGGATTGGCGCCGGGGTGCCACCAGGCCCGTTGACCGGGGTCAGCGTGTCGCCGGCATCCGGTTCCAGGCTGTAGCCGTTGACGAGGAATTGCAGCCCGGTGAAGTTCTGGTTGCCTTGGATGGTGACCGTCCCGCCCTGCCCGCCAAACACTGCGAACTGGCCGTTGGAGCCCAGTGCCTGAGTGCCGGTCGGGTCGGTCCAGTTGGTGCCAGGCCCCCACACGCCGTTGCCGCCACCGATGCTGCCGTCCGGGTTGGTCTTGCCACCGTTCCAGAACTGCACTTCGCCCGGCGTGCCTTGCACCAGCAGGTTGACCTGATTGGCCAGCGCAGTTTGCAGGGTCAGATTGGCCGCCGAAACCGGCAGGCTGCCGTAGACCAGACCGTTGTTGGTCAGCGTGCCACCGTAGCTGAACAGCTGATACACCCCGACGCCGAAGCCACCGGCGTTAGTGATGTTCAGCGTGCCGTCGAGGGTCAGGTTGCCGGCGACGTTGACCACGGTCGTGGAGCTGGCGGCCGAGCCGAGGGTGAAGTCCAGATTCGTCCCCGAAGACAACGCCAGTGAACCAACCGACAACGGTGCGGCGTTACCGCCGCCAAGCAGCGTCGCACCGCTGGCCAGTTGCACAGTCCCACCGAATTGACCGCTGCCACCGATCTTCGCACCGCTGGCGACATTGACGTTGGCGCTGTTGAGCACGCCGTTGACGTTGAGCGTACCGGCCTGCACGGCGGTGTTGCCGGTGAAGGTGTTGTTGCCGGTCAGCAGCAAGGCGCCGGTGCCGGTTTTGTTCAGGGTGCCGGCGCCCGTCAGATTGCCGGTGTAGCTGCCGTCGCTGTTCTGCTCGAAGGTCAGCGCCGCGTTGTTGACGATTGCACCTTGCAGGCTGCTGGTGTCGCCACGGGTGCTGCCGCTGTTCAGCGTCGTGCCGCCGCTGTAGGTGTTGGCGCCGCTGAGCACCAGGTCGCCAGCGCCGTTTTTCACCAGGCTGCCGCTGCCGGTGATCGCACCGATCAACGTGGTGTTCTGGTTGCCGGCCAGGGTCAGTTGCGCCCCCAGGTTGATGGCGTTGGCCAGTTGCAGCGCAGAGGTGCTGTCGAGGGTGCCGTTGCCCAGCACACTGAGAGCGCCGCTGCTGATCGCGCTGTTGTTGCCCAGAATCAGCGTACCGCCAGACAGCTGAGTACCGCCGCTGTAAGTGTTGCTGCCGTTGAGGGTCAGGCTCGATGCGCCGGTCTTGATCAGACTGCCGCTGCCGCTGACCACACCGCCGAGGGTCAATGCGTTGGAGCCGGCGACGGTGAGTCCGCCATTGAGCACCACATCGTTGGCCAGGCTGACCGCCGTGTTGCTGTCCAGCGCCGTGCCGTTGGCGGCGGTCAATACGCCAGTGCCGAGGGCCGCATTGTTGCCAACCACAATCTTGCCGCCGTTGAGCGCGGTGCCGCCGGTGTAGCCGTTGGCCGCGTTGAGCACCAGGGTGCCGGTGTCGTATTTGCCCAGCGTGCCAGCGCCATTGAGCGCGACGCCCACGGTCGCGGTGACGTTCGGATCGACCCGCACGGTGGCATTGCCCAGCGAACCGTTGACCAGATTCAACGAACCGGCCGTGCCGTTCTGCAGGCTGTAGCCATCGGTGACGAACTGCATGCCGGTGATGGTTTGCGCGCCATTGACGGTCACGGTGCCCGCCGTGCCCTGGAACACCGCGAAGCTGTTGGTCCAGGCCTGATTGGTGGTGCCGTTGACGTCGGTCCAGTTGGTGGTGCCGGTGCCCCAGGTGCCGCTGCCGCCATCCACCGAACCGTTGGCAACGAGTTGGTTGCCGTCCCAGAACTGCACGGTGACGCCCGGTGCGGTGACCAGCAGGTTGATCTGATTGGCCAGTGCGGTCTGCAGGGTCAGATCGCCCGGCGTGACGCTGCCCGGCACGGTGCCGATCAGCATGCCGTTGTCGGTCAGGCCGCCGGTGTAGTTGATCAACCGGTACACGCCACTGCCGAAGCCGCCGATGTCGCTGACGTTGAGGGTGCCGTCGAGGGTCAGGTTGCCGCCGACGTTGACCAGCGCGTTGCCGCCACCGGAAACCGGTGCGCCGAGGCCGACATCGAAGTTTGAGTTGGCGTTGAACACCAGCGAATTCACCGACAGCGTGCTGCCGGTGGCGCCGGCCAGATGGCCGCCGTCCGCCACGGTCACGGCCCCGCCGAGCGAGCCGCTACCGGTCAGGGTGCCGCCGCTGTTGACCAGTACGCTGGCGCTGTCCAGCGAGCCGCTGACGTTCAAGGTGCCGGCGTTGACCGTGGTGTTGCCGGTCAGGCTGTTGAGGCCGGTCAGGGTCAGCGTACCGGTGCCGAGTTTGTTCAATTCGCCCGTACCGGTGAGCACACCGCCGAAAATACTGCTGGCGTTGTTGCCGCCGATGCTCAGCGTGTTGCCACCGCCGATCAGTGCGGTACCGCTGCCGGTCAGGCTGGCGAGGCTGCCGGAGCCGCCGAGGTTGAGGGTCGCCGCAGCGCCGAGATTGACCCCGGCGTTGCTGCCCAGTGCCGAGTTGCCCAGGGTGGTCAGGCTGCCGGACTGCACATCGAAGGTGCCGCTGAAGGTGTTGTTGCCGGATAGCGTCAGGTCGGCCAGACCGTTCTTGGTCAGGGTGCCCGCCCCGGCAATCACGCCACCCAGGGTCAGGTTGTTGTTGCCGGCCACGGTCAGGTTGGCATTGACGTTGACGTTGTTGGCCAGCACCAGCGGCGCAGTGGTGTCGAGAGTCGATGCGCCCGCCACGGTCACCGCGCCGGAGCCCAGGCCCGCCGAGGTACCGAGGGTCACGGTGCCGGCGTTCAGCGTGGTGCCACCGCTGTAGGTGTTGATGCCATTGAGGGTCAGGTTGGAGGCGCCGTTCTTGATCAGTCCGCCGCTGCCGCTGACCACGCCGCTGAGGGCCACGTCGCTGTTGCCGGTGTTGGTCAGATTGGCGTTGAGCACCACGTTGTTGCCCAGCGACACCGAGGTGTTGCTGTCCAGCGACGACGCACCGGCCACGGTCAGGTTGCCTAGACCGAGGGCGCCGTTGCTGCCGGCGGTCAGGGTGCCGGCATTGAGGGTGATGCCGCCGAGGAAGTTGTTGGCCCCGCTCAGGATCAGGTTGGCCGCGCCGTTCTTGGTCAGGCTGCCGGCGCCGTTGATGGCTCCGCTGAGTGTCAGATCGTTGCTGCCGACGATGCCGAGGTTGCCCGCCAGGTTGATCGCGTTACCCGCCGTGAAGGCGCCACCGGCATCCAGGGTGGTGCCATTCGCCGCGTTCAGGGTGGCCGAGCCCAGCGCGCTGTTCGACGCCAGAATCAATCCGCCCGCGTTCAGTGCCACCGGCCCGAGGAAGGCGTTGTTGCCACCGAGGGTCAGGCTGGCCGAACCGTTCTTGATCAAGCCGCCAGTGCCGGAAATGACACCGTTGAGGGTCAGCGCATTGCTGCCGAGCACGGTGAGGTTGCCGTTGAGCGTGGCCGCGTTGGCCAGGGTCACGGCGGTGTTGCTGTCCAGTTGCGTACCGGCGTTGGCGATCAAAGCGCCAGTGCCCAGGGCGGTGTTGCTGCCGACGACCAATGTGCCGCCGTCCAGTTGCGTGCCGCCGGTGTAGCTGTTGGCGCCGTTGAGCACCAGTGTGCCCGCATCGAGTTTGTTGAGGATGCCGCTGCCGTCGATGTTCACACCGACCGTGGCGGTCACGCCCGGATCGACCCGCATCGCCGTGGTGCCGCCAGTGCCGTTGACGGCGGTCAGCAGACCCGACGTGCCGTTGACCACGTTGTAGCCATCGGTGAGGAATTGCATCCCGGTGAACAGTTGCGTGCCGTTGACCGACACCGTGCCCGCCGTGCCCTGGAACACCGCAAAGTCGCCGGCCCAGGTCTGGTTCACCGTACCGCTGGAATTGGTCCAGTTGGTGCCGCCGGCAGTCCATGTACCAGTGCCGCCATCCACGGTGCCATTGGCGATCGTCTGGCTGCCGTCCCAGAAACGCAGGTTGGTGTTCGGCGCCGACACCACCAGGTTCACCTGGTTACCCAGGGTCTGCACGAGGATGTCGCCGAGGCCGTAACCCACCGGCACACCGGCCACGGTCAGGCCGTTGTCGGTCAGCGCGCCGATGTAGTTGAACAAGCGGTAGACACCGACACCGAAACCGCCGGCATCGGTGACATTGAGATTGCCGTCGAGGGTCAGGTTGCCGCCGATGTTCATCAGCGAGCTGGTCGAAGGCGTGGCGAGGCTAGCGTCGACATTACTGTTGGCGGTGAGGATCAGCGACGAGGTGGACAAGGTGTTGCCCGAGGACAACGCCAGATGACCGCCGCTGTTGATGGTGATGAAGCCCAGCGCCGAACCGGTACCTGTGAGGGTGGCGCCGTTGTTGATGTTGAGCTGGGTGCTGGCCAGCGAACCGGTGAGATTCAGCGTACCGGCGTTGACGTTGGTGTTGCCGGTGAGGCCGCTGCTGCCGGTGAGGTTCAGCGTCCCGGTACCGACTTTGGTCAGGGCGCCACTGCCACCGAGGTCACCGTCGAAGGTGCTGGTGCCGCTCACGCCGCCCACCGTCAGGGTGTTGCCGCCGGCGATCTGCACGCTGCCGCTGCCGCTCAGCCCGTTGAGGCTGGCGCTGCTGTTGAGATAGAGATTGGCGCCGGCGCTGATGTTGGCGCCGGAGGTGTTGCCCAGCGCCCCGCTGCTCACGGTGGTGACGCTGCCGGAGGCAATGTTCAGCGCACCGGTGAAGGTGTTGTTGCCGCTGAGCGTCAGGTCGCCAAAACCGTCCTTGGTCAGGCTACCGGCGCCATCGATCACGCCACTGAGGTTCAGGGTGTTGCTGCCGGCCAGGGTCAGGCCGGCGTTGAGGGTGATGTTGTTGCCGACGCTCATGCCGGTGCTGGTATCCAGCGTCGAAGCGCCACCGACGGTCAGATCGCCACTGCCCAACGCAGCGGCCGAGCCCAGTGTCAGCGTGCCCGCGTTGAGCGTGCTGCCGCCGCTGAAGGTGTTGGTGCCGTTGACAGTCAGGTTGGCTGCACCGTTCTTGATCAACTGGCCTGCGCCGCTGATCACGCCGCCAAGGGTCAGGTCCTGGGTGCCGCCGACGCTCAGCGCCGCATTGAGCACGACCGCGTTGGCCAGACTGGCCAGCGGCGAACTGCTGTCGAGCGTTGCTGCGCCGCCGACGGTCAAGGCGCCGGTCCCCAGTGCCGAGCTGTTGCCGACGGTCACCGTACCCGCGTTCAGCGTGGTGCCGCCGACGTAGGTATTGGTGCCATTGAGGTTCAGATTGGCTGCGCCGTTTTTCACCAGGCTGCCGGCACCGGCAACAGTGCCAGTGAGGGTCAGATCGGCGCTGCCGCCGATGTTCATCGCACCGGCCAGGTTGACCTGGTTGCCCAGAGTGACGGCTGTGTTGGTATCCAGTGTGGTGCCGGCCGCTGCGTTCAATGCGCCGCTGCCGATCGCGGTATTGCTGCCGACAATCAGCTTGCCGACGTTGAGTGCGGTGTTGCCGAAATAGGTGTTGGCGCCGTTGAGAATCAGGTCGGCGGGGCCGCTTTTGGTCAGGCCACCGACACCGGAGACCACACCCGCGAGCGTCAGCGCGTTGCTGCCGCCGATGGTCACGTTACCGCCGAGGTTGACGTTGTTGGCCAGGCTCGTCGCGGTGCTGGCGTCCAGCGTGGTGTTGTTGCCGGCGTTGAGCACGCCGGTGCCGAGGGCGGTGTTGGAGCCGACGATCAGTGTCCCGGCGTTCAGCGACGTCGCACCGGTGTAGGTGTTGTTGCCGGTCAGGGTCAGGGTAGACGTGCCGGTCTTGATCAGGTTGCTGCCACCGCTGATCACGCCGCCGAGGGTCAGCGGGTTGGCGCCACCGGCGGTGAGGTTGGAGTTCAGCGCAATCGCGTTGTTCAGCGTCACGTTGGCGCTGCTGTTGAGCGTTGCACCCGCCCCGCCCACGGTCAGCGTGCCGGTGCCGAGTGCCGCGCCGTTGCCGACGGTCAGGCTGCCGGCGTTGAGCGCCGTGCCACCGGTGAAGGTGTTGGCGCCGTTGAGGGTCAGGTTGGCGGTACCGTTCTTGATCAACTGACTGGCGCCGCTGAGCACGCCGCCCAGGATCATGCCGTTGCTGCCGCCGATGGCCAGGTTGCCGTTGAGGGCAACGTTGTTGTTGAGGATGACCGAAGTGTTGCTGTCGAGGGTCGCGGCATTCGCGACGGTCAGGGCGCCACTGCCCAGTGCGGCGGCGTTGCCGACAGTGAGCGTCCCGGCGTTCAGCGTGGTGCCACCACTGAAGGTGTTGGCGCCGTTGAGAATCAAGTTGGCCGCGCCGTTTTTGGTCAGCCCGCCGCTGCCGCTGACCACACCGCCGAGGGTCAGGTTGGCGTTGCCGGCGATGTTCAGGTTGCCGCCGAGGGCGACGGCGTTGCTCAGCGCCACCGTGGTGCTGGCGTCGAGGGTAGTGCCCGCCGCCGTGGTCAGTGCGCCGGTACCCAGCGCGGTGTTGGAGCCGACGATCAGCGTCCCGTTGTTCAGCGCCGTACCGCCGGAGAACGTGTTGTTGCCGCTGAGGGTCAGGTTCGCGGTGCCGCCCTTGATCAGGTTGCCGGCGCCGCTGATGACGCCGCTCAGGCCCAGGGCCTGAGTGCCGCCGATGGTCAGGTCCGACGCCAGTGCAACCGCGTTGGCCAGCGTCACCGCCGTCGTTGCATCGAGGGTGGTGCCGGACGCAGCGTTAAGTGCTCCCGTGCCGAGCGCGGTGTTGCTGCCGACGAACAAAGTGCCGCCGTTGAGCGCAGTGGTGCCACTGTTGGTGTTGTTGCCGGTCAGGGTCAGGCTGGCGCTGCCGCTCTTGGTGATTGCGCCGGTGCCGGAGACGATGCCGGACAGCGTCAGAGCATTGCTGCCAAGCACGTTCAACGCACCGGTGATGCCGACGTTGTTGGCCAGGGTCACGTTGCCGGTGCTGTCGAGGCTGGTGCCGTTGCTGGTATTGAGCACCCCGGTGCCCAAGGCGTTGTTGTTGCCGACGCGCAAGGTGCCGGCGCTGAGGCTGGTGATCCCGGTGTAGGTGTTGATGCCGTTGAGGGTCAGGCTGCCGCTGCCGGTTTTGGTCAGGTTCGCGGCGCCGCTGATCACTCCGCCCAGGGTCAGCGCACCGGTGCCGGTCGCGGTCAGGGTGCTGTTGAGCGTGATCGCGTTAGCCAGCGAAATCGGCGTCGTCGCCGAGATGCTCGAAGAGCCGCCAACGGTGATGCTGCCGGTGCTGAACGCCTGGTTGTTGCCCACCAGCACCACACCGCCGTTGAGCACGGTATTGCCGGTGTAGGTGTTGATGCCGCTGAGGTCGATCTGGCCGCTGCCGATCTTGGTCAGGCCGCCAGTGCCGGAGATCACCCCGTTCAGAGTCATGCCGTTGATGCCCTGCAGGGTCAGACCGCCGGCGCCCAGGTTGATCTGGTTGGCCAGCGACAGTCCGGCGTTGCTGGCCTGGAGAATCCCGCCGTTGGACGTCAGTACGCCGCTACCGAACGCCGCGTTGTCGTTGAACTGCGCGACACCGCCATTGAGCGTGGTCGCACCGCTGACCAAGGGCCCCTGCAAGGTCCAGGTGCCGCTGTTGAGGGTCAGGTTGTTGAAGTTGACGTAGACCAGGCTGGATGCCGTGCCGGTGCCGGTGGTGCCGCCGCCAAGGCCGATCGGGTTTTGCAGGATCAGCGTGTTGGTACCGGCTGCGCCGCCATCGATCGTCCCGGTCGGGGCGAAGGTCAGGTTGACGCCGATCAAGCCACCGAGGCCGACGGACAATTGCGCACCGTCACCTTGGTTAACGCTGGAACCTGTGATCGCGTAGAAGGTGTTGGTGCTGCCCGCCCCCATCGACACGCCGCCAGTGATGTTACCGGCGTTGGTGAAGGTGTTGCCCGCCACCGACGTCTCGAACGCGACCCGGCCGTTGATCGTGCCGGTGGCGCTGTTGGTCATGTTGACTTGTGAACCGCCATACACCCCGACCACCGGGGTATCGGCCAGGGTGATCCCGCCGACCGACAGCCCGGTCGAGGTAATCGTGCCGTCGTTGGTGATGGTCGTAGTGCCCGACACCGAGTTGTTCACGGCTATCCCCAGCCCGTCGATGCTGGTCAGGTTGAGGCCGAGCAACATGCCGGTACCGCGAATGAGCCCGGTGGTGTTGTTGACGATGCTCACCGTGCTGGTCGCACCGGTGCCGATGAACGCGCCGCCACTGAGGATCGAGACCAGGCCCAGCAAGGCCGGGTCGAGGGTGCCGGAGTTGTTCAGGTTGATGTTGGCCCCGGTCAGGTTGATCACCTTGCCACCCAGGGTCGCGTTCATCTGTGCACCGTTGGTGACGTTGACCGTCAATCCGCTGGTGGCACTGCTGTAATCGTTGAGAAACAGCGGCAGCGTCGGGACGCCCGAACAGGTAATCGTGGAACCTGCAGCCGAGCAGGTGGCGAACGCCTGCTCACTGACACCGCCGAACAGTAGCCCGGCGACGCTCAGGTGCACAGCAAGGGAAAGTGGGGAAAAACGCGAAACGAGGGCGACACCAAACCTTGCTTCCACGGGCTACTCCTTTCGTGGCCAATTCATCCTTGAAGGCGTGCAACTGCGGCAAGATCCGACACGCGTATCAAGCGTATGACGGTCATCAGATAAACCGTCTATTCCCGAGACAAGCTAGTTGATGCCCTGCGATGGGGCACCGGTTAAATAGTGTTAATACTTTTGTGCGATAAGCCGGCAAGGCGATGCTCCGAGCCGTTCTGAGCACGGGCTTGAGTGCTTTCGGGGAAGGCCTGAGCCATGCCTGACCGAAGGGCCAGGTAAATCACTGAATTGATCTGTTTTTCAGCGTCTTGCGAAACTGGTACGGGTTGTGCAAACGTTTGCGAGTCGCCGTTACTCACAATTTCGTTACAGAACCGTACAAGCCCGCTTTTTCGGGCCTTGATCCGCAAAAAGGACTTTGAATGCACGTTTCTTCCTGCCGCCGCCGTCGTGGTGCGCGCACCGTTGCTGTTTCCCTGCTACTGGCCGGCGTTACCGGAGTTCTCAGCCACACCGCGCTGGCGCAACCTGCCCTGCCCGAAGAATCTGCCCAGGGCGAAGCCCTCAGCCCCGAAGCCAGCCCGCCGAAAAAAGGCGCGTACCTGTCGGACTGGTACAACCAGGACCTGATGCTGATCGGCAGCAAGGACATCAGCTTCGGCCCACAACCGGCCGACGATATCTATCTGGAATATGAGTACTTCGGGCGCAAGGGCCCGTTCGAGCTGTACGGCTATATCGACATCCCGAAGATCTTCAACATCGGCAACAGCCACGACAAAGGCGTGTGGGATCACGGCTCGCCGGTGTTCATGGAACACGAACCGCGCATCTCCATCGACTACCTCGCCGGCCGCAGCCTGGCCATCGGGCCGTTCAAGGAATGGTACGTGGCGTTCGACTGGATCTACGATCACGGCAGCCGCAAGGAGAACCGTGCCAACACGCTGTACAGCGGTTTGGGTACCGACATCGACACCCACTCGCGGGTCAACCTGTCGGCCAACCTGTACGGGCGCTACCAGTGGGAAAACTACGGCGCCAGCAACGAGTATTCGTGGGACGGCTACCGCGCGCAGCTGAAGTACATCGTGCCGATCGACAAGTTCAGCAACGGTGCTTCGCTGACCTACATTGGTTTCACCAACTTCGATTTCGGCTCGGACCTGCACAAGGACAACCCGGCGCGCACCGCCAATGCCACGGTGGCGACCAACGTGTTGCTGTACTCGTTCACGCACCTGCGCTTCACCCTCGTCGGCCGTTACTTCCACAACGGCGGCAACTGGGAGGACGGCAGCGAGCTTAACTTCGGCGACGGCAACTTCCGCGCACGTTCCAACGGCTGGGGTTACTACGCCGGCATCGGTTATCAGTTCTGAATCCAGGAGCAATCATGAAAGCAATGACGCGTATATCTCTGGCCGCTGCTGCCCTGCTCTCTTCCACCGCCTGGGCGGCCGAGGCACCGATTCAGCCGAAAGTCGTGCTGATCACCATGTTCGCCCCGGAAGCTCAGCACTGGATCGATCGCCTCGAACTCAAGCAGGAAATCCGCGTGCCGGGCCTGTCCGCCGAGTACCCGACCATCCGCTGCAACACGCAACAGGTATGTCTGATGACCACCGGAATGGGTCAGACCAACGCCGCCGCCTCGACCCTGGCACTGGCGCTGTCGCCGAAATTCGACCTGCGCAAAAGCTACTTCCTGATCGCCGGGATTGCCGGCATCAGCCCCAAACACGGAACCATCGGCACCGCTGCCTGGGCGCATTATCTGGTCGAGTTCGGCACCCAGTGGGAACTGGATTCGCGCGATGCGCCATCGAGTTGGCCGACCGGTTACCTCGGCATCAACACTAAAGGCCCGAATGAAAAACCGCCGCTGGACTACAAGACCGAAGTCTTCGAACTCAACCCGAAACTACAGGCCAAGGCCTTCGCCCTGAGCCACAAGGTCGAACTGAGCGAGAGCGAGGAATCGGCGGCGTGGCGCCTGAAATACCCGGCAGCACCGGCCAATCAGCCTCCGGTGGTCACCCGTTGCGACACGCTGGCGGGCAACACCTGGTTCTCCGGCACACGCCTGAGCGAACGCGCCGAGGTCTGGACCAAATTGTTGACCGACAACAAAGGCGAATACTGCACCACCCAACAGGAAGACAACTCCACCTACGAGGCCCTGCTACGCGCCAGCCGCGAGGGCCTGGTGGACGTGCAGCGCCTGGCCGTGGTGCGCGCCGGCTCCGACTTCGACCGCCCGGCGCCGGGCGGCAGCGAAGTGGACAACCTGCTCAAGTACGCCGATCAGGGCGGATTTGTGCCGGCACTGGAAAACCTCTACCGCGCGGGTCATCCGCTGGTGCAGGACATCCTGAAGCACTGGTCGGCGTGGGAGAACGGCGTCCCTGAAGCCTGAGGATCAAGGCATCAGGATGATCTTGTCGCCACTGCCCTGATTCACATCGGCATAGCGCGCCAGTCCTTCGGCCAACGGCGCTTCGACAAGCCCTTGCGGCAGTGGCAGCAAGCCTTCGTCGAAGAACCGGCCGAACTGTTCGAGCATCGCCGCGCAAGCCTCAACGCCGTACAGCAGGGAGTTGATGCCGACCACCGAACCGCCCTTGCGATACAGGGCCAGCGCCGGCAGTTGCACATGCCCGTCCACCGGCGCGGCGATGATCGCGATGCGCCCGAACGGGGCCAGCGCCGGCACCGAGGCCGGCAGCCAGAACCCGGTGGTGTCGAAGATCACGTCGGCGCCACCGCGGTACACCGCGTTGACCTGAGCGCCAAGCTCCTCGGGCTTGTCCAGTTGGATCGTCTGATAACCCTGTGCCTGCAACTCCTTGACCTGCTCCGGCCGCCGCGCCGCCGCCAGCAACTGCGCGCCACGCACCTTGGCCAGCGCAAGTGCCGCCGTCGCCACCGCCCCGCCGCCGATCACCAGCAAACGGGTTTCAGCGCTGACCAGACTGCGCTCCAGCGCATCCCACGCCGTGGTGTAAGGCACGCCGAGGCTCGCGGCCTGGGTGAAACTCAGGTGCGAAGGTTTGTGCGCCACGCCATTGGCCGGCAGTTTGACGAACTGCGCATGGGAGCCGTCGGCGAAAAAGCCCAGCTCACGCCCGGTGCCCCAAACCTCCTGACCAATCAGCGCCTGCGGCCCCTCGACCACCACACCGGCAAAGTCCCGCCCGGGAATACGCGGCAGCGTGGTGTAAGGGAAACGCCCGAGCACGTTCTTCACGTCGCTGGGGTTCAGGCCCGCCGCCTTGATCTGCACCAGCACCTCGTCGCCCCCCGGCACCGGCGTCGGCACCTCGACGAAGCGCAGGGAAGACAAGTCGCCGGTTTTATCGAATTGCAGTGCTTTCATGAGTTCATCCACCGAATGAAAAAAGGAAATTCAGGACAGCCAGCCACTGACCAGTTGCCGGCCCATCGGCCACAACTGCTCGCCCGCCAGCATGCCCAACAGGCCGACCAGCGCGATGGCCGGTGGCGCCGGAGAACGGAAATCCAGCGCGCCATACAACAGGCCGACACCCAGACCGATGCCCAGGGAAATCAGGTAATTCATGGGATCACTCCGCCACATAAAGGGAATGGGCAAAGTCTAGGGAAAGGCTGCGACCGGCACCGGCCAAGGACTTCTGAATTTCGGCCAAATCAGCCTGGAAGCTGCCCTGCACTGAACTGCGAAGGCGCGACACCCAACTCGCGGCGAAACATGTCGCTGAAACTGCTCGGCGAATAACCCAGCTCACGGGCAATCGCGCTGACCGGCACGCCCTGGATCAACTCCGCCACCGCCGTCGCCAACTGCACCTGCCGCCGCCACTCAGCGAAGCCCATGCCCAGGCCTTCCTTGAACAACCGTGCAAGCGTACGCACGCTGGCCCCGGCGTTTTCGGCGTGTTGCTCAAAAGGAATCTCCAGCGACGGCGCAGCCATCACCGCCTGACACAGACTCATCAGCCGCCGGTCGGCATCGTCCGGCAGCGGAATCTTCAACTGTGAACGCCTTGCGCGTCTCAGCTCCAGCAGCGCCAGCCCGACCAACGCTTCGTAATACTCGGCATCGCCGTTATCGCCCTGCTCCACCAGCCCGACGATCAACTCGCGCAGCAGACCACCGACCTCGATCACCTGCACGGTTTCATCCAGCGTCGCCGCCAGCGCCGGGCGCAGGTAGATATTGCGCATCTGCAAATCCGACACCACGCGAATCCCGTGGGGCACGCCCGGCGGCAACCACACTGCCCGCTGCGGCGGCACCACCAGCGCCTCGTGCGGGGTCTCGACCCACATCACGCCGCTCATCGCATACAGCAACTGCCCCCAGACATGCTCGTGCGGCTCGATGAACAACCCGCGCGGATACGTGCGCGCCAGCGGTTGCACCGGCACATCGGTATCACTCAGATCGGGGGGCGCGGCGAGGGCCATGGCGAACATTCATCGGGGTTGACGGAAACACCATGGTAACCAGTCCGCCCCCTCGCTCGCCATTGATAGATACCGTCGGACAATCCGAGTGAATTTTCCCGGTGCGCGACGATCCTTCTATTACCACAGGGAGGAAGACGGGCTTTATGAACAACGCAAAACTGTTTGTCATCGAATACACCCTTCACGGCGCGCCGAAGTCGTTCATTATCCGCTCGGACAAAATGGACAACACCGAGGCGTGGCACTGGGCAAGCTGCGACGCCGGGGTGGGCCGCATCCCGCGTTTCGGTCGGGAAAAGGTGCAAAAGACCAGCAAGCCTGCGGCGGAAAAATTCGGCGTGGAAAACGTCACGTGGCGACCGGCAAGCTAAGCTGTGGCGCAGGTGGGGACTAATTCGGGGGAACACACATGACGACCATCAGCAGCCCGGCGCACCTGGACTACAGCCTGGACACCGCCTCCGGCCGAGTCACCAGAAGTATCGACTGCCCGGTTGGCCTGGAACCCGTCGAAAACGATCCCTACTGCTTCGCCCTGCGCGTCCCGGCCCCACAGCCGGAAGACCTCGAACAGGCCACAACCGTCGACGTCCGAGTCGAAGGCCGACGCCTGCAAGGCACCGTCCGCCACACCGAACGCCTGGACGACGACAGCCTGAAACTGGAAGTGGAGCCTGACTAGGCTCCACTGTTTCATACAGACCGTTATTTCGGGTGCGCGCACTGGCAACCCTTGCCAGAACACTCCTCGCCACTTTTGTGATGATGCGCGCAGGCCTCACAGCAATAATGCTTACCGTGCGCCACATAAGAATGCTCACCCTCCTTGATCGTGCAACGACATCCCGGACAATCGCATTTTCTATCTGCCATGGAACAGACTCCTTTGGTGGTGGTTGTCTGAGGCTGAAAGAACAAGCCGTGCTACCAGTGTAGAAGGTGAAAACCACCCAACAACCCAACAACCGAACCACTCACTCAACCATCCCCCACCACTCAACACGATGAGCGTTAGCTCGAGTACCGCTTTTGACGCACAGGCCCGTCGGCAGGCTGAGTGGAGGGATTGATCCGGGGGTGGGAGCGCAGCGACCGTGCGGCGAAGCCGCATGCATCGAGAGGAGGTGCAGCGAAGCAAACCGTAGGCGATGCCCCCGGATCAATCCCGGAGCGAAGGAACCCGAGCCACAGCGAGGGCCGTACGTCAGGGCACAGACCTTTTGGTTACTTTTGGGGCGTTTGCCAAAAGTGACCCGCCGTAAGGGCGGAACCCTAAGAAGCCGTTACCGCAGCAACGGATATGTACTCAATCAACCCCCCGCACGCTACTGCGATACATAAACACCAACGCCAACCCCAAACAAACCATCGCCAAAACCCGACTCGAAGACAGCTCAATCGCCGGATTCCCCAACCACCCAAAATTATCAATCAACATCCCCATCCCCAGTTGCCCGACAATCACCGCCACCGTCGCCACCGCAGTCCCCACCCGAGGCACCGCCCCCACCATCACCATCATATAAACCACCCCAAACAACGCCCCGCTCAACTGCCACTTCGGCACCTCCAACAAACTCACCACCTGCGCAGGCTCAAAAAACAGAATCAACAACCCCGTCGAAACTGCCCCCACCACAAACGTCAACAAACTGCTGCGCAGAACGCCGACGGTTTCACCCAGACGCCCATTGATCGCCGCCTGCACACTCAACACCGCGCCAGCCAACACCACCACCGCCAACAAAACAACCAGACTCATCTCATCACCCCCGCGCAATCAAAACCAAAGCCGCCACAATCAACCCCAACGCCAGCCACCGCTCACCGTTGACCTTCTTGCGCGTAGCCCCAAACCAACCGAAATGGTCAATCAGCACACTCTTGCCAACCTGCCCCGACAAAATCGCAATCATCGTCATCGCAATCCCGATATGCGGCGTCGCCAACGTCAGCACCACCACATACATCGGCCCCAGAAACCCGCCGATCAACTGCCAGCGCGGCAAATCGGTCAGCGCCGGCCCCTTCTGCGGCCCCGCAAACAGCAACAGCAAAAACAGAATCGCCGAGCCAACCCCGAAGATGCTCAAGGTCGCCCACAGGTGCCCGACCTGCTCACCCAGCGGCCCGAGCAACCCGGCCTCCACCGACAAACCCATGCCGGCCAGAATCACCAACGGCAACAGCAACAAGCGCAAACCGGACCGGGCGACAGGTGCCGGCGCAGCACTCACTTCATCAAACGACTGCATCTAAAAAACCTCTGAAGGAAACGATGGCGCGGATTATCGGCTGGCGCAGCTGTGCGATAAATGGGAGCATCCTGACAACACTTTTGCGCTACTCGCACAGCAGGACACACGATGCACGGGCTCAACGAACTGGGATTCAAGGCGCTAAGGCTGTTTGTGGCCGTGCTCGATCACGGCAGCTTTTCCGAAGTCGCCCGCCGCGAGGGCGTGGCGCCCTCTTCGATATCCCGGCAGATCCAGTTGATGGAGCAAGCGCTGAACCAGCAACTGCTTTACCGCCACACCCGCGCGGTCACACCAACCGAAGCCGGGCGCATGCTCGGCCACCACGCGCGGCTGGTGCTGGTGCAACTGGAGGAAGCCGAACAGGCGTTGCAGGAACAGCAAAGCGAACCGACCGGACTGGTGCGGATCAACGCCCCGGTGGTGTTCGGCCAACGTCATCTGACGCCATGGTTGGGCCGTCTGTGCGAGCGCTACCCAAAGCTGCAACTGGACATCCAGCAGACCGACCACTACATCGACCCGCTGCAGGAAGGCGCCGACCTGCTGTTCCGCATCGGCCCGCTGCACGATTCGAGCATGCAGGCGCGGATCCTGGCACCGCACCGGTTTCAGGTCGCGGCCAGCCCGGCGTATCTCAAGCGCTTCAGCACACCGCAGCATCCCGAAGACCTCGCCCGCCACCAGTGCCTGGCCTACAAGGGCGCGACCGGCCAACAGCGCTGGTTCTTCCGTCAGGGTCAGGGCGAGTGGACGCCGTTTTCGGTCAAGGGCCCGATCACCGGCAACCACGCCGACACGTTGACCCAGGCCGCCGAACAGGGTTTGGGGCTGGTGATGTTTCCGTCATGGCTGATCGGCGAGGCGGTGCGTGAGGGCACGCTGGTGCCGGTGCTGGGGGATTATCAGGTGTCGAACAGTGTCGAGCCGCAGCAGATTGCGGTGCTGTGGCCGGGGAGCCGGCGGTTGTCGGTGAAGGTGCGGACGGTGATTGATTTCTTTGTTGAGTGTTTTGGGGAGGTTCCTTATTGGGATCGACCCTGAAGATCAAAAGCCAGCCCTCACCCTAACCCTCTCCCGGAGGGAGAGGGGACCGATTGGGGGATATTTAAGAAATGCACCGACGTGAGCGATTAGCTTTGAATCCATAATCGACTGGTTTTTTCAGGTCGATGTATGACGCAAGACACTGCGGTCAGTCCCCTCTCCCTCCGGGAGAGGGTTAGGGTGAGGGGGCTTTCAGGGGTCAGATACGGAACTGCCCAACCAACTTACCCAGCCGCTGCCCCAAATCCGCCAGACTCCGCGAAGTCTGCGCCCCCAACTGGGTCTCATCCGCCACGTTATCCACCGCCACCGCAATCTGATGCACGCTACGGTTGATCTCTTCCGCCACCGCCGTCTGCTCTTCGGCAGCACTGGCGATCTGGGCGTTCATCGAGTTGATGGTCGCGATCAGATCCGCCATGGCATCCAGCGACGCCCCCGCCTGATTGGCCTGGGCAGACGTGCCATCACCCGCCTCGCTGGAGCGGCGCATCGCTTCAACCGCCGACTGCGTACCGGCCTGCAAGCGATCAATCATCCCCTGAATTTCCTGAGTGCTGATCTGCGTGCGTGAAGCCAGCGCCCGCACCTCGTCCGCCACCACCGCAAACCCACGCCCGGCCTCACCGGCCCGTGCTGCTTCAATCGCGGCGTTGAGTGCCAGCAGGTTGGTCTGTTCGGCGATCGAGCGGATCACCCCGAGCACGCCGACAATCGACGACACGTCCTGCTGCAGGCTGTCGAGGGACACGCCACTGCTGCGGATGTCGTCCACCAGCGCATGAATCTGCTTGATGCTGCCGGCCACCACGCGTTTGGCGGTCTGGCCTTCTTCGTCGGTCTGCTGTGCAGCGACGGCGGCGTTCTGTGCGCTCTTGGCAACTTCCTGCGCGGCAGCGGACATTTCGTTGATCGCCGTGGCGACCTGATCGGTCTCGTGGCGCTGACGCTCCATGGCCTGGTCGGAGCGCTGGGCCTGATCCGAGACCTGCGTCACCAGCCCGGTCAGTTGCGAAGTCATCTCGGTGATTTGCCGCACCAGGCCGTGGATCTTGTCGACAAAGCGGTTGAACGAACCGGCCAGTTCGCCGAGTTCGTCCTGGCTGGTGATGGTCAGGCGACGAGTCAGGTCGCCCTCACCCGCGGCAATGTCGTCGAGGTTGGCTTTCATCAGGGTCAGCGGCCGCAAAATGGTATTGGCCAGCACCAGCCCCGCCACCGCGATCAGCAGCAACACGATTACCGCCACGCCGACGATGCTCAGCACCACGCCTTCCATTCGGTCCTGAACCTGGGCCTGAACCAGCGCCACTTGCGCCTCGATGCCGTCGAGGTTGACCGACGTACCGAACGCCATGTCCCACTTCGGCAGGTATTCGGTGTAACCGAGTTTCGGCACCAGCACCTGGGCGTTACCCGGTAGCGGCGAGCTGTATTGCAGGTAGTGAGTACCGTCCTTCGCCACCTTCACCAGATCGCGGTTGACGTAGACGCCGTTCGGGTCGCGGTTGTCCTTGAAGCTCTTGCCCACGCCGTCAGGGTCGGTGGACTTGAACAGGCGCACGGTCTCGGAGTCGTAGCCGAAGAAGTAGCCGTCCTTGCCGTACTTGATGCTCGACAGCAGTTTGATCACCTGCGCCCGCGCGTCGGCGTCACCGGGGGCGGCAGCGTCGTACAGCGGTTTGATGGTGGTCATGGCCACGGCGACATAACTAGCCAGGGTGGCCTTGGCGTCGCCGAGCAGGCGTTCGCGGGTCTGTTCGACTTCCTTGTGCGCCTGCTCCTGGAGGATGAACAGCGTGGTCAGGCTGATCACCAGCGCAAAGAGCAAGACCGGAAGGACGGCAAGGGACAGGACTTTAGCCTTGAGACTCAGGCGCATGGGTGCTCACTCTTTTGGTTTTATTGGCGTGGTTAAAGGCGTTAACGGCACGCGAAAGCAAAAGTTGAGCTGCGACCTGAGTTCGGCACCTCGACGCCGATCGTTCCCACGCTCTGCGTGGGAATGCCTCTTGTGACGCTCTGCGTCACGCTTCTGGACGCAGAGCGTCCCGGGCTGCATTCCCACGCAGAGCGTGGGAACGATCAGAGTGGGTGTTACAGGACCATCGCGGCCATCCAGCCCGCCGCCAGCAACGGCAGATTGTAGTGCAGGAAGGTCGGCACCACGGTGTCCCAGATGTGGTGATGCTGGCCGTCGATGTTCAGGCCGGAAGTCGGGCCGAGGGTCGAGTCCGAGGCTGGCGAACCGGTGTCGCCCAGAGCACCCGCAGTGCCGACGATGCAGACAATCGCCATCGGGCTGAAACCCAGCTGCACGCACAGCGGCACGAAAATCGCCGCCAGAATCGGCACTGTGGAAAACGACGAACCGATGCCGATGGTCACCATCAGCCCCACCAGCAGCATCAGCAGCGCGCCAATGGCCTTGCTGTGATCAATCTGCGCCGCCGCGCTTTCGACCAGTGTGCGCACCTCGCCGGTGGCCTTCAGCACTTCGGCAAACCCTGAGGCGGCGATCATGATGAAACCGATCATCGCCATCATCTTCATGCCTTCGGTGAACAGCCCGTCAGTCTCGCGCCACTTGACGATGCCCGACGCCGAGAAAATCAGAAACCCGGCCAGCGCCCCGATAATCATCGAATCCAGCAGCAACTGAATAATGAAGGCTGCGGCGATAGCCAGGCCGGCGATGCCGATCGTCATCGGGTTGTAGGCGACGCTGACCTGCTCCACCTGCTCGATCTTTTCCAGGTCGTAGACACGCTTCTTGCGGTAGCTGAAGAACACCGCCATCAACAGACCGAACACCATGCCCGCCGCCGGGATGGCCATCGCGTGCATGACGTTGACCTGGCTGATGTCCACGCCGGCCTTGCTGACGTTGGCCAGCAGGATCTGGTTGAGGAAGATGTTGCCGAAGCCGACCGGAAACACCATGTACGGCGTGATCAGGCCGAAGGTCATGACGCAGGCGATCAGCCGGCGATCCAGTTGCAGCTTGGTCAGTACATATAGAAGCGGCGGCACCAGCAACGGAATGAACGCGATGTGGATCGGCAGGATGTTCTGCGAAGCAATCGCCACCACCCACAACAGACCGATCAGCAGCCATTTGACGCTGCCGCCCCCGGTCGCATGCTGGCGATCGACCATCGCCAGGGCCTTGTCGGCCAGCGCATGGGCCAGGCCAGACTTGGCAATCGCCACCGCGAAAGCACCAAGCAACGCGTAGGACAACGCCACCGTCGCACCGCCGCCCAGGCCACTGTTGAACGCCTTGAGCGTGGCGTCGATGCCCAGGCCGCCAGTCAGGCCACCGACCAGCGCACCGACGATCAACGCGATCACCACATGCACACGGGACAGGCTGAGGATCAGCATGACGCCGACCGCAGCAATCACTGCATTCATTTCACTACCTCAAAAACACGACGGTAAAGCCATTCACCGCCAGACAGGATGAGTCCGGCCGGCAAGCCACGAGGGTCGCCAGCGGATTTGCATAGAGGGTCTTATTAGAAGGGCGCGCACTGTGCCGCAGAGCGGGCGCAGTGTCAAAGCGACCGGTCGCGACACTGTGTAACTTTCCATGATCAAACTGCGAACGATGGCATATCCGCCACAACGTGCGTCAATTCGCCATATTGCATTTGCGCCATAAAGAAAGTCGAAACGCGGCCGTTACAGTGCAAAGTCTCAGATATTTATCGAATAAGGACGTCTCCATGTCGCTCAGACAACTTTCCATCCAATGGAAAATCACCCTGCTCGCCGGGCTCTGCCTGGCCGGTATCGTGACCCTGTTGGTGGGTCTTTCGCTGTATCGCATGGAGCACAGTTCTGAACTGGTGAAAGCTTCGAGCATGGAAATGCTCACCGAGTCGGCCCAGGCTCGCATCGAATCCCAGGGCGAAGTTCAGGCCGCGGGCATTCGCCAGCAGTTCATGGACGCCTATCAATATGGCCATGGCTTCTCGCGGCAGGTGCTGTTCCTGCGCGAACAGGCCGAGAAGCGCTTCCTCGATGCCTTCGACCTGCGCGAAGACATGACGCGTCAGGTGAAATCGGCGCTGCAGGCCAACCCGGAATTGCTCGGCCTGTCGCTGGTGTTCGAAGCCAACGCGCTGGACGGCAAGGATGAACTGTTCGCCGGCCAGGCCGAACTGGGCAGCAACGACAAGGGCCGCTTCGCCCTGTACTGGTCGCAGCCGACCCCAGGCAAGGTCACCTCGATGGCGCTGCCGGAAAGCGACATGGCCGACACCAGCACCGGCCCCAGCGGCCAGGCCGCCAACGCCTGGTTCACCTGCCCGCGCACCACGCTCAAGCCGTGCGTGATCGAGCCGTACTTCTATGTGATCGACGGGCAAAACGTGCTGATGACCAGCATCGTGTTCCCGCTGATGGTCAACGGCAAAGTCATCGCCTCGCTGTCGGTGGACATCAACCTCAACAGCCTGCAAGCGATCAGCCAGGGCGCCAGCAAAAAGCTCTATGACGGCCAGACCGCCGTGAGCATCATCAGCCCCGCCGGCCTGCTCGCCGGTTACAGCCCGGACGCCAGCAAACTCAGCCAGCGCCTCGACGCCGTGGACACCACCAGCGGCGCTGAATTGCTGCGCCTGCTGGCCTCGAGCAAAACCGTCAGCAGCCTGCACAGCAACGCGCAGCTGAAAGTGCTGTCGCCGTTCCAGCCGATTCCCGGTGGCCCGTCGTGGGGCGTGCTGCTCGATGTACCGGAGAAAGTCCTGGTCAGCCGCGCCGAAGCGCTCAAGCAACAACTGGATGCCAGCAACACCTCGGGCACGCTGATCGAACTGAGCCTGGGCGTGCTCGCCGCGCTGGTCGGCCTGCTATTGGTGTGGCTGATGGCACGCAGCGTGACCAAGCCGATCCTTGGCGTGGCCCACATGCTGGAAGACATCGCCAGCGGCGAAGGTGACCTGACCCGTCGTCTGGCCTATGACAAGAAAGACGAACTCGGTCAGTTGGCCGGTTGGTTCAACCGCTTCCTCGACAAGCTGCAACCGATCATCGCCGAGGTGAAACGCTCGGTGCAGGACGCGCGCAACACTGCCGACCAGTCCTCGGCCATTGCCACCCAGACCAGCGCCGGCATGGAACAGCAATACCGTCAAGTCGATCAGGTGGCCACCGCGTCCCACGAAATGAGCGCCACTGCCCAGGACGTGGCCCGCAGCGCCGCCCAAGCGGCCGAAGCGGCAAAAGATGCCGATCGCGCTACCCGTCAGGGCCTGACCGTGATCGACCGCACCACCGCCAGCATCGACCACCTCGCCGCCGACATGAGCGCCGCGATGATCCAGGTCGAAGGCCTGGCCGCCAACAGCGAGAAAATTGGCGCGGTGCTGGAAACCATCCGCGCCATCGCCGAGCAGACCAACCTGCTGGCGCTCAACGCTGCCATCGAAGCCGCCCGCGCCGGTGAGGCCGGTCGTGGCTTTGCGGTGGTCGCCGACGAAGTGCGCAACCTCGCCCGCCGCACCCAGGAATCGGTGGAAGAAACCCGCCAGGTGATCGAACAACTGCAAAGTGGCACGCAGGACGTGGTCGGTTCGATGGGCAACAGCCATCGTCAGGCTCAGGGCAGCGTCGAACAGGTCGGCCAGGCCGTGACCGCGCTGCGCCAGATCGGCGATGCGGTGACGGTGATCAGCGACATGAACCTGCAGATCGCCAGCGCCGCCGAAGAACAGAGCGCGGTGGCCGAAGAGATCAACAACAACGTGGCGACGATTCGTGATGTGACGGAATCGCTGTCGGGGCAGGCGAATGAATCGGCGCGGGTGAGTCAGTCGCTCAATAGTCTGGCGAATCAGCAGCAGAGTCTTATGGATCAGTTCCGGGTCTGACGCTCAAGCCCGCTCACCACAGATCCCTGTGGGAGCGGGTTTAACGCCGAGGCAACTGAATCTCCACCCTCAACCCACCCCACTCACTCTCCCCCAGCACCAAAACCCCGCCCCACGTCTCGACAATATCCCGCACAATCCCCAGCCCCAACCCATGCCCATGGGTCTGCTCATCCAGCCGCGCCCCCCGACTGAACACCTGATCGCGCTGTGCTTCGGGAATCCCCGGCCCGTCGTCCTCCACACTCAGCACAAAACCTTCAGCCTTCTCGATCACGCTCAGACGCACCTCGGCATCCGCCCATTTGCAGGCGTTGTCCAGCAGGTTGCCGAGCAATTCCAGCAGGTCTTCACGGTCCCACGGCAATTGCAGCCCGGTCGGCGCGACGTAGCTCAATGCCAGGTGTTCGCCGTGGATCATGTTCAACGTTGCCAGCAACCCCGGCAGTTCCGCATCGCAATCGAACAGTGCCCCCGGCAACGCATCGCCGGAGAGTCGCGCACGATTGAGCTCGCGGTTAAGCCGTTGCTGCACTTGTTCCAGTTGTTCCTTCAGAATCTTGCGCAATTCGGGATGAGCATCGAGCTTTTCGTTCGAGGCCAGGCTCAGCAGCACCGCCAACGGCGTTTTCAGTGCATGCCCAAGATTGCCCAACGCGTTTCGCGAGCGCTTGAGGCTGTCTTCGGTGTGCGCCAGCAAATGGTTGATCTGCGCCACCAGCGGCTCCAGTTCCGCCGGCACCTGTTCATCGAGTTGTGAGCGTTGGCCCTGCTGCAACTGGGCGATTTGCTCGCGAGCCTTTTCCAGTGGACGCAAGGCCCGATGCACGGTCAGCCGTTGCAGAATCAGGATCAGCAGCAGCCCGGCCAACCCCAGCCCCAGTCCAATCTGACGCATGCGCTGGAAGCTCTCGCGCACAGGCGTGTAATCCTGGGCCACGCTGATCGAGATCGACTGGCCGAGCCGTTTGTAATCCGAGCGCAGCACCAGCAGTTGCTGACCGTCCGGCCCCAGTTGCAGATTGCTGTGCAGGCCTGGCCGTTCCAGCAGTGGCAGTTCCTGATCCCACAACGAACGGGAGCGCCAGTGACTCTCGGCGAAATCGATGCGGAAGTAATGCCCGGAAAACGGCCGCTGATAGGCCGGCGACAAGTGCCGCTCGTCCAGCTGCAAGCCTTGCGGGCCGCGCACCAGCGCCACCAGCAGGCTCTCGCTGTCATTGCGCAGGCCGGCTTCGAGGTAACGCTGCAACCCCACTTCGAACAGCCACAGGCTGGTTTGCGCCAGCACCAGGCCGACGATCACCATGACGCTGATCAGACCCAGGCTCAAGCGGCGCTGGATCGATCTCACGAAGCTTGTCCGCCGAACAGATAACCCTGGCCGCGACGGGTTTCGATCACGCTTTTGCCGAGTTTGCGGCGCAGGTGGTTGACATGGACTTCAAGCACGTTGGAGTCGCGCTCGGTTTCACCATCGTAGAGGTGTTCGGCGAGGTGGCTTTTGGAAAGAATCTGCTCCGGGTGCAGCATGAAGTAGCGCAGCAGGCGGAACTCGGCGGCGGTCAGTTGAATATCGGCGCCGTCGCGCACGACGCACTGGCGGCCCTCGTCCAGATGCAGCCCCGCCGACTTGAGCGTCGGCTGGTTGGCCTGCCCCTTGGAGCGGCGCAGCAACGATTGAATGCGCAAATGCAGTTCTTCCGGGTGGAAGGGTTTGGTCAGGTAATCGTCGGCACCGGCCTTCAGGCCTTCGATGCGCTCGGCCCAGGAATCCCGGGCAGTGAGGATCAGCACCGGCGTCGCCAGCCCACCGGCGCGCCATTGCGCCAGCACTTCAAGGCCCGGCACGCCCGGCAAGCCAAGGTCGAGAACGATCAGGTCGTACGGCTCGCTACGGCCCTGATAAACCGCATCACGGCCGTCCGTCAGCCAGTCCACGGCGTAGCCCTGGCGTTGCAGGCCGGCGATCAGTTCATCGGCCAGGGGGACGTGGTCTTCCACCAGAAGCAAACGCATCGGTCAATCTTCCTTGTCTTTCAGTAAACGGCCGGTGGCGGCCTCGAGATGCAGCTCGCGTGTCACACCGTCGACGGTCAGCAACTCGACTTCGTAAATGTAGACGTCGTGTTTTTCTTCCAGCTCGACTTCCAGCAGTTTCGCGCCGGGGTAGCGATCCAGCGCGTTATGCAGCACCTGCTCCAGCGGCAGAATCACACCCTGCTGACGCAGGCGCAGGGCTTCGTCCTGATTCAGGTCGCGAGCGAGCGGCGCCGAGCAGAACGCAACGAGCGCCAGGGCCATAAGGCCCGTGGCGCGCGTCGATGAATACGGCAAAAACAATTTCATTAAGTGTCCTGATGATCCTTGCGCAACAGCCCGTCGCTCGCGTCCAGTTCCATTTCCCATTCCACGCCTTGCGGATCTTTCAGCTCGATCTGGTACAGATAAAAGCCGTAGCGCTTTTCCAGTTCGATATCGATGACTGTCGAATCCGGATGGCGGGCCATGGCCGTGGCCTTGACGGTCTCAATCGGCACAATGGTACCAGCGTCGATCAATCTTCGGGCTTCATCCGCAAGCAAGTCGCGGGTGTGGGCGAGGTTCGAGGTCAGGCCGTAGAACAGGAGCGCGATGAACAGGGTCGCGAGGATTTTCATGAGTGTCTCCTGATATCTGGTAGTGCTTCCTTGGCGGACACCTTAGCGATTCGAACTTAATTGAAACTGAACTGCCATCATCGAACCCGCTCCTGCAGGGCTGGCAACATGTGTTTATAATTCTTCGCTTGCTAACGATCGAGACCGGTATGACAGCCATCCACATCAAGTTCCCTGCCCTCACCCTCAAGGCTGGCCCGCGCGCCATGGCACGCATCCGCGCCCAGGGCCTGAACGCCGCCGACGTCGGCACACTGCCCGGCGCTGCCGGTGGGCCAAAGGCGTTGGGGATTCAGGGGCTGGATCTGGCGCTGTTCGGCGAGTGGCTGCCGGCGGCACCGCGCGAGCGCTCGCTGATCGGTGCGTCGGTCGGTTCCTGGCGCTTCGCCAGCGCCTGTCTGCCGGATGCCGCCGAAGGCATTCGCCGCCTCGGTCATCTGTACACCGAGCAGAACTTCAACAAGGGCGTGACCATCGGTGAAGTCAGCCGCAGTTCGCAGCGCATGCTCGATGACCTGCTTGACGGTCGCGATGCCGTACTGCTCGACAACGCCCATTACCGCTTGAACATCATGGTGGTCAAAAGCCACGGGCGGCTGGCGGACGATCATCGCGGCCGGCTCGGGCTGGCGCTGGGTTCAGTGATCGCCGACAACCTGCGGGGCCGGGCGCGGCTGTCGCGGCACTTCGAACGGCTGATCATCCACGACCCGCGCCTGGCGCCACCGGTGCATGCGCTGAACGATTTCCCGTCGCGCTTCGTTACCCTCGATGCCGGCAACCTGCGCCAGGCGCTGCTGGCCTCGGGCTCGATCCCGATGGTCATGGAAGGCGTGCGCGACCTGCCGGGCGCCGGAGCCGGCACCTTCCGCGATGGCGGTCTGCTGGACTATCACCTCGACCTGCCCTACAGCGGCGACGGCATCGTGCTCTATCCGCACTTCACCGACCGGGTGATTCCGGGCTGGTTCGACAAGAACCTGCCCTGGCGCAAAGCCTCGGTGGAACGCCTGCAGGACGTGCTGTTGCTGGCGCCATCCAAGGAATACCTGGCGCGCCTGCCCTACGGCAAACTCCCCGACCGTAACGACTTCAAGCGCTTCATGGGCGATGCACCGAGCCGGCAGAAATACTGGCGCGCGGCGATGGACGAAAGTCGCCGGCTGGGCGACGAGTTCCTTGAACTGACTGCCAATGGTCGCCTCGCCGAGCGCTTGCTGACCCTTTAGTCAGCACAGCCTTGGACAAGCTGGTAAACTCGCCGCCTGCCCGAATTCGCTGCGGCGAACGCCATCTCAACAGAGCTGAAAACACTGTGGAAATCTTCAAGGAATTTACGTTCGAATCCGCCCACCGCCTGCCCCACGTACCGGACGGCCACAAGTGCGGACGCCTGCACGGTCACTCGTTCAAAGTGGCGATTCACCTGAGCGGCGACCTCGATCCGCACACCGGCTGGATCCGTGATTTCTCCGAGATCAAGGCGATTTTCAAGCCGCTGTACGAGCGTCTGGACCACAACTACCTGAACGATATTCCGGGCCTTGAGAACCCGACCAGCGAAGTGCTGGCCAAGTTCATCTGGAATGAGTTGAAGCCCCTGCTGCCGGAACTCAGTGCGATCCGCATCCACGAGACCTGCACCAGCGGTTGCATCTATCGCGGCGAGTAAATCCAGCGACACCAAAAAACCACCGAGACCGGTGGTTTTTTTACGCCTATGCTTTTTGGCTCGAACCCGCCAAGAGGACAGGCCCATGACGGACTGGCTGCTGGATCAGGTCTTTGACTTCAACGGGCGACAGATTCGCCACGGGGTGCGCGGCGACGGCCCGCCGCTGGTGTTCGTGCACGGCACACCCTTCTCTTCCTACGTGTGGCACCGCATCGCGCCGCATTTTTTCGCCAGCCATCGGGTGCATTACTTCGACCTGCTGGGCTACGGACGATCCGAACAACCGGACGCCGATGTCTCCCTGGGCGTGCAAAACGAATTGCTCGCGCAACTGCTGGATCACTGGGGCCTGCAACGCCCGGACGTGGTTGCCCACGACTTCGGCGGCGCCACCGCCCTGCGCGCGCATCTGCTCAATGGCAAGGATTACCGCACCCTGACGCTGATCGACCCGGTGGCGCTGACGCCCTGGGGTTCGCCGTTCGTGCAGCACGTGCGCCAGCATGAAGCGGCGTTCAGCGACCTGCCCGATTACATCCAGCGCACCATCGTCCCGGCCTACATTCGTGGGGCGATTCATCGTGACATTCCGGATGATGAACTGGCGCCCTACGTGCAGCCGTGGCTGGGCGATCCGGGACAAGCGGCGTTCTACCGGCAGATTGCACAGATGGACCAGCGCTTCACACTGGAGGTGCAGTCGCTGTACCCAACGATCCGCTGCCCGGTGCAGATTCTCTGGGGTGAGGAGGATCAGTGGATTCCCATCGAACGCGGCCGGGCATTGCATCAGATGATCCCCGGATCGCAGTTCCATCCGATCCCGAATGCCGGGCATCTGGTACAGGAAGATGCGCCTGAAGCCATCGTTGCTGCACTGCTGCGGTTCCTCTGATCGAATCCCATGACCTCGTGGGGGACGCCCTGCTCCCCCATGGTTCGGCAAGGCGCCAAATGCACTGCTTTCGCGCCGATCATCCGTGTCTCGTCTATAAATATCCGCAACATTGCGTTTGGCACGACCGCTGCAACCTCTTCGCGTCCTCCCCTTTCCAGCAAGGAACGCCCCCATGACGCAGAACGATCCCGGCAACGATTACCCCCTCAGTGAAGTCCCGATGCACGCACGCAAAGGCCTGGCCTCCACGGCGATGGTGCTGCTGGGATTCACCTTCTTCACCGCGACCATGTTTGCCGGCGGCAAGCTCGGTGTGGCATTCAACTTCGGCGAAATGCTCGCCGTCATCGTCATCGGCAACCTGCTGCTCGGCGTGTACGCCGCAGGCCTCGGTTACATCGCCTTCAAGAGCGGCCTGAATTCGGTGCTGATGGGACGTTTCTGTTTTGGCGAAGTCGGCAGCAAGCTCAGCGACCTGATTCTCGGGTTCACCCAGATCGGCTGGTACGCCTGGGGCACCGCGACGGCGGCGGTGGTGCTCGGCAAGTATTTCGACCTGAACGAAGGCACGGTGCTGGGGCTGATGGTGCTGTTCGGCCTGGTGTTCTGCGCCACGGCGTATGTCGGTTATCGCGGCCTGGAGATCCTGTCGTACATCGCGGTACCGGCGATGATGTTGCTGCTGATGCTGTCGATGTGGGTCGCGACCGTGAAAGTCGGCGGCCTCGACGGATTGCTCAGCGTCGTACCCAGCGGTTCGCTGGACTGGTCGACCGCTATCACACTGGTGTTCGGCACCTTCGTCAGCGGCGCGACCCAGGCCACCAACTGGACGCGTTTTTCCCGTTCGGCACGGGTCGCGGTGCTGGCCAGCCTCATTGGCTTTTTCATCGGCAACGGACTGATGGTGCTGATCGGCGCTTACGGCGCGATCGTCTATCAACAACCCGACGTGGTCGAAGTGTTGCTGTTGCAGGGCTTCGCCATGGCGGCGATGGCGATGCTGTTGCTGAACATCTGGAGCACCCAGGACAACACCATCTACAACTTCGCCGTCGCCGGTTGCAATCTGCTGCGTACCGGACGCCGCAAGACCGTGACCCTGGTCGGTGCCGTGATCGGCACGGCACTCGCGTTGCTGGGCATGTACGACATGCTGGTGCCTTATCTGATCCTGCTCGGCACGGTGATTCCGCCGATTGGCGGGGTGATCATGGCGGACTTTTTCTTCCGCTGGCGCGGTCAATATCCACGTCTTGCCGATGCGCGCCTGCCCGCGTTCAACTGGCCGGGCCTGGCGGCCTACGCGGCTGGAACCGTCGCTGCGTTCGGCTCGCCGTGGGTCGCGCCGCTGGTCGGCATCGCCGTTGCCGCGTTAACGTATATCGCAGTGACCGGCCTGCTCGGCGCCCGCAACGCGGCCGCCCCTCTACAAGATCTATAAAAGGATTCGCCCGATGCACATCATCAACGCCCGACTGCGCAACCAGGAAGGTCTGCACGAATTGCACCTCGAAGATGGCCTGATCCGCAGCATCGCGCGCCAGACCGAAGCGCCGACCCTGGGCCCCGACGACCTCGACGCCGGCGGCAATCTGGTGGTGCCGCCCTTCGTCGAACCGCACATTCACCTCGACGCCACCCTGACCGCCGGCGAGCCACGCTGGAACATGAGCGGCACGCTGTTCGAAGGCATCGAATGCTGGGGCGAGCGCAAGGTCACCATCACCCAGGAAGACACCAAAGCCCGGGCGAAAAAAACCATCCAGACCCTGGCCGCCCACGGCATCCAGCACGTGCGCACCCACGTCGACGTCACCGACCCGCAACTCACCGCGCTCAAAGCGATGCTCGAAGTGCGCGAAGAAAGCCGTCACCTGATCGACCTGCAAATCGTCGCGTTCCCTCAGGAAGGCATCGAGTCGTTCCGCAATGGCCGCGAACTGATGGAAGAAGCGATCCGCATGGGCGCGGACGTGGTCGGCGGGATTCCGCATTTCGAATACACCCGCGATCAGGGCGTCAGCTCAGTGAAGTTTCTGATGGACCTGGCCGAGCGCACCGGTTGCCTGGTGGACGTGCACTGCGACGAAACCGACGACCCGCATTCGCGCTTCCTCGAAGTGCTGGCCGAAGAGGCCCGCAGCCGCGACATAGGCGCGCTCGTGACGGCCAGTCACACCACGGCGATGGGTTCCTACGACAACGCCTACTGCGCCAAACTGTTCCGCCTGCTCGGGCACTCGGGGATCAGTTTTGTCTCCTGCCCGACCGAAAGCATTCACCTGCAAGGCCGCTTCGACACCTTCCCGAAACGCCGTGGCGTGACCCGCGTCAACGAGCTGCTTGAAGCAGGCATGAACGTCTGCTTCGGTCAGGATTCGATCGTCGACCCATGGTATCCACTGGGCAACGGCAACATCCTGCGCGTACTCGAAGCCGGGCTGCACATCTGCCACATGCTCGGTTACCGCAACCTGCAAAGCGCACTGGATCTGGTCACCGACAACAGCGCCAAGGCCATGCACCTCGGTGAGCGCTACGGTCTTGAACAGGGCCGCCCGGCGAACCTGCTGATCCTGTCGGCAGACAGCGATTACGAAGTGATCCGCAGCCAGGGCCTGCCGTTATATTCGATCCGTGGCGGCAAGGTGTTGATGAAGCGGCAGATGCCGGTGGTGGAGTTCATCGAGGGTTGAGCCGTGGTTATGGATCGGGCCGGCCTTATCGCAAAACGATAGAGCCGGCCTGTCAGATCTGACAGGCGACAACCGCAGCGAACCGGCTCACAGTGAAGTCCAAGGGATCCATCGTTCCCGGGGGGACGATCATGAAAGGGACTTCACCTTTTTGTCTGATGCGCGGTGCCGAACAGACGCACACCGGTCAGTTCGCCATCCTGCTCCTCCAGTAAAATCGGTGCCGTCCCGCCCGGCATCACCACCTTCACTTCTCCCGCCGACACCCAGCCTGCCCGCCACGCCGCAGACGCCACCGCACTGGCGCTGGTGCCGGAGGACGCCGTTGGCCCTTCACCACGCTCGAACACCCGCGCAACGATGCGTTGATCGCCGGCGCGCATCGCCCATTGCAGATTGACCCCGGCCGGACACGGCTGGCCGGCGCCGACGGGGGTGGCGTAGGCAATTGCGGTCAGATTGTCAGTCAGTGGCGATTCAAGCATCTGCTCGTTGCTCGGTAATGCGGCTTCCTCCGACACCAGCGTCACGCAGTGGGGATTGCCGATGCGTACGAACTGGCTGTGCGCCCAGGCGGGATCGAGTTGTGCCAGTGGCTCGATGCGATTGACCTCAACACCATTGAAAGACACGGGTTCAACGCCGAGCGCACCGACGGCTGCCGGACCGAATCCGGGTTGCCCGAGATCCAGCCAGAAGCCCTGCACGCCCGCCACCTCAGCCGGTTTGACCGAAGTCGGCACGGGCGATGGCGCATCCTGTTTGTCGTGATGCACCTGCAACGATGCGCCCTGCTCTGGCATCAGCCCCTGTTCATGCAACGCCTGAGAGAAAATCGTCAAGCCGTTACCACTGCGCTCGGCCAGCGTGCCGTCGGTGTTGACGATCAGCAGATCGAACGGCGGCGAGGATTGAAACGGGCCGATCAGCAAGCCATCGCTGCGATGATGTTTGGCGCCGACGGGACGAATCGCGTCAGGCCATTGGCAGAATGTCTCTATGGCCTGCTCGCTCCAGAGAGCTCTGGATAACACGGCGCCCTTGGCACTGGCCGGCAGGTCGATGCCCGCCTCACGCACCTGTCGAGGTGAAACCACACCATAGATATTGCCGCGGGCATCGTAGAACTTCGCCATCTGTTTTCCTGCGCTCAGGCTCCTGTCAGCGCTCCACTCTACTGCCTGACGGGATCGACAATCACCTGGAAATATCAATAAAAGTGATATCACTTTGCCAAGAAATATCTCGTAGCAACTTCAAGCAGCCCTTATAAACCGTGGCCTTCAGGGTATGTGCGCAACTTTTTGCGCAACTTTAAGCCTTTATGATCCGCTTCGGTTCTGGATCAGGCTTTTGCCCGCTGTAGAACTTTCAGGAGATTGTGTTTCACCTCAAGGAGCGCCAAATGTTCAGTCCAGCCAACGAAACGCACTTCAGCCTTACCGTTGAAGACTACGTAGGCGACCTGCAAGTCCTGTCGTTCACCGGCACCGAAGGCATCAGCCAGCCGTTCCGTTTCGACCTGGAACTGGTCAGCGAAAACCCGGATCTGGACCTGGAAAAGCTCCTGCACAAACAGGCGTTCCTCGCTCTCGACCCGCAGGGCTCGGGCATCCACGGCCAGATCTACCGCGTTGCCCAGGGCGATGCCGGCAAGCGCCTGACCCGCTACAAAGTCTCGCTGGTGCCGCAGCTGCAATACCTGCATCACCGTACCAACCAGCGCATCTACCAGCAGGTGTCGGCGCCGAAAATCATCGCGCTGATCCTCGACGAGCACGGCATCAAGGGCAACGCCTACAGCTTCCAGCTGAGCCAGCCGTGCCCGGATCGCGACTACTGCGTGCAGTACGACGAAACCGACCTGCATTTCGTCCAGCGTCTGTGCGAAGAGGAAGGGATTCACTACCACTTCCAGCACAGCAAGAAAGGTCACCTGCTGGTGTTCGGCGATGACCAGACCGTGTTCCCGAATCTCGGCCAGCCCACTGCGTACGTACAGGGCAGCGGCATGGTCGCCGAAGAGCCGGTGATCAAAGGCTTCCGGCTGCGCCTGGAAACCCGCACCAGCCGCACCACCCGCCGCGACTACGATTTCGAAAAACCGCGCCTGCAAATGGAAGCGGCCTACAAACCGGACGGCGAGAGCACTGAACCTGATCTGGAAGACTACGATTACCCCGGCCGCTTCATCGACCGCGCCCGCGGCAAGTTCCTCAGCCAGCGCGCCCTCGAACGCCATCGCGCCGACTACCGTCAGGCCGAAGGTCGCGGCGACCAGACCAGACTGGTCAGCGGCCACTTCATGGAAATGTCCGACCACCCGCGCAGCGAGTGGAACGACCTGTGGCTGCTCACCGAAATTTTCCACGAAGGCAAACAGCCGCAAGTCCTCGAAGAATCGGTCACCAGCGACACCACCGACAACAAGGACGACTTCCACCAGGGCTACCGCAACACCTTCCTCGCCACCCCGTGGGACGTGTTCTACCGCCCGGCCCTCGAACACCCGAAACCCCGCGTCCTCGGCAGCCAGACCGCCATGGTCACCGGCCCCAAAGGCGAAGAAATCCACTGCGACCAGTACGGCCGCATCAAGGTGCAATTCCACTGGGACCGCGAAGGCCTGGCCGACGACAAGACCAGCTGCTGGCTGCGCGTCTCCAGCAGTTGGGCCGGCGACCGCTACGGCGCGATCTCCATCCCGCGCATCGGCATGGAAGTCCTCGTCACCTTCCTCGAAGGCGACCCCGACCAACCACTGGTGACCGGCTGCCTGTACCACAAGGAAAACCCGGTGCCGTACGCCCTCCCGGCGAACAAAACCCGCAGCGTCTTCAAAACCCTCAGCTCCCCGGGCGGCGGTGGCTACAACGAACTGCGCATCGAAGACAAAAAAGGCGCCGAACAAATCTTCATCCACGCCCAGCGCGACTGGGATGAAAACGTCGAACACGACCAGAAGATCCGGGTCGGCAACGAACGTCACGACACCGTGGTGAAGAACACCTACACCGAGCTGAAGGCCGAAGAACACCGCACCACGATTTCCGATCGCAAAGTGGAAGTGAAGGCGAGTGACCACCTGACCGTGAACCAGGATCAGCACATCAAACTCGGCACCGCGCAGTTGACCAGCGTGGGCAAGGAAATCCATCTCAAGGCCGGTGACAAAATGGTCATCGAGGCCGGCAGCGAACTGACCGTCCAGGCTGGCGGCAGCTTCATCAAACTCGATGGCAGTGGCATCACGGTGGTCGGGCCGGTGGTGAAGATCAACGCAGGTGGCTCGGCGGGAACGGGTTCCGGGATTGCGATCCTGATGCCGCTGCTGCCGATTCCTGCTCCTTCGGCCAGGGCTGGCAATCTCATGGCGCCCGCGCAACCGGGCCAACGACTGCCGGTGCCACCGGTCGAGCCGACCAAACTGAGCTTCGACATTCGTCTGGCCGACCGTCCGGGCGAAGGCGCCTTTGCGCTGGCGAACACGCCGTGGCGAATCATCAGGATGAGCGAACCGAGCTGGAAAAAACTCGGTCGTGTACCAGAGAGCGATGTGATTGCCCAAGGCGAAACCGATGACACGGGGCGTGTCACCTTGTCAGACGCCGCTCAGAAAAAACTCTCCCTTGAGTATCCGCAAAACCCGGAAATGTTCTGGCTGGTTTATCCCGGCCAGTGCGTCGCCCTGAAGGCCCACACAGACAATGGCTGGAGCGACGAACAACGGGAACTGCTGGCGCTGGCGAGCATGGACTTCAGCAGCGAACCTCATGCCGCGCCTCATCACCCGCAAGCCGGTACGGATAAAAACAGTGCATTGGAAAACCTGTCTCTGGCGGACGGCCTAGCACTCTTCGACAAGTTTAAGGAATTCAAGGCATGAGCAATCTGAATGGCGTTCAGCCCAAACAATTGAACCAACTGATTTCAAAAGACGGCAAAGCCTATACCTCGACCTCCGCCCCAGGCTGGTTCATCAAACAACACAATGCCAGGTTCGGTGAAGCCTTTTCACCTGAGCGCTCGGGGAACCAGGTCAAGTTCTTCACCACCGGTAGCGATTACTTCAAAGACGTTGCCAATGCGATAAAAAACGCCAAAAAATCGATCTTCATTTCCGGCTGGCAGATCAACTACGAAGTGCGGCTGGAAGGTGATGTCCGTCTCTGGGACTGTTTGAATCACGCGCTGCGCAAACCAGGCGAAACGCCCGACATTTATCTGATGCCCTGGCTGTCACCCAAGGCTGCCGTCGATACCGGTGACCTGGAGACCATGGTAGCCGCCTTCGTTTTGAACGCCGGTCTGCCAAAGAAAAAAGTCTGGTGCCTGCCGGCGATTCAACAAAGTGACATGGGCACCTTGGGACTGTTCTTTTCTCATCACCAGAAAATGGTGGTGATCGACAACGAAATCGCCTACGTCGGCGGGATCGATCTGGCTTACGGTCGCCGTGATGACAACAACTTTCGTCTGGCCGCGAACGGGAGAACCGCGAACGAGTTTTACAACCCGTGCATCCCGCCACTCACGGAAATCGAGGCACACAAGCAATACCCTTACATGACCACCGTCGAACTGATCGGCGCCGCGCTGATGGAAGGCGATGCGCTGAGCAAAGGCCAGCGCACGTATGCGTGGGCCATGGACAACAAGATGTTCAACGTCATGCGCGAGGCAAAAAAAGACGCTGGCGAATGGTTCGCCGAAAAGGGCAAGGATGGTTTGCGCTTGCTCGGAGCAGGCGCGGCGTACTCCACCGGCGGCGTGATCTACATTGCCGAGTTTGTTCAGAAACAGTTGACCGGTGACAACCTGGAGGCCTGGAAAAAGACTCTGCGCCAATGGAAAACTTCGCTTGATGGCGCGGTCAGCACCATGGATCAAGAAGTCCAGACGCTGCAAAAAACCGACAGCGCGCTGACTGAGCTGCGCCAGGAAGCCAAGTCCATCAGCACGGCCATCGGCGTGGCGCTCGACAAACCGGAACAAGCGTCGGCGATTCAGCAGCGGGTCGAGAACTGGCTGGCACGCGCGCAGCAGAAAATCCCGGTGGTGACTTCCGTCACTCAACCGGGGCGTGCCAGGTTGCAGACACAGGTGAACCGGCTCAAGGGCGAAGTACAAACCTGGTCGCAAAAAGTCGCGCCACAGGCTGACCAACTTCAAAAGGACTTGTCGGCATGGGCCACCCAGATCATCAAGTCCGGAGAGAACATCACGGACGAGTTGTTGAACAAGGGCAGCGAAATTGCCAGTTTGTGGATTCAGCAAACCGGGCTGGGAGCCTTTTACGCCTGGATCAACAACACGCCCTCCCCGATCCTCACGGCGAAGGCGATTGATGAGTTCGAGAAGATCTCAACCCCCTTCATCCTCTACCTGCATTCAGTTCTCGACCGCTTGAGTACTGCCCAGGTGGGCAAGCCCTATTCTTTCCTGGCGGATCCCGCGACCCGTTTGCTGCCGCGCGGGGGGATGATGCTCGACAGCGCGAAACAACCGCGCATGCCCTGGCACGACGTGCACATGCGTCTGGAGGGCAGCTCTGTTTTTGACCTGTCACGCAACTTCATCGATCGCTGGAACAGTTTGCAGGCACGCTTCGACGGCAAGGTGCAGAAGATGCCAAGCGCGCTGATCGGCCTCCTGAAGTTTGCCGACAAAAAACTGGAACCGGTTCCGTTCAAGGCGCGCTACCTTGCTCAACCTGAACCTGTCGCACCCAAGGGAAACATCAGCATGCAGGTTCTGCGAAGTGCCCCGCTGCATCTGCAAAACGAAGAGCGCCAGGGCGCCAGAAAATCAGGCGCAACCAGTCCTGCCTCATCACCGACGGGCGTTCAGGCGAACTGCATGCAGGCCATGTTGCAGGCGATCTCCGGGGCCCAGCATTTCATCTACATTGAAAACCAGTTTTTTCAGAGCGCTTATGGCAAAGACAACAAGGCAGCGCCTACGGTCATCAATGGACCGATGCAAAGCCTGATGAGCATCTCCGGGTTGCCGGGCTATGAAACCTATAAAAAACGCCTGCGGCTGGACGAGGTCGATAAAGATCCCAAAAAACTGCACAAAATCGATTATTTCGCTTTGGCGGAGATGATACGAAACAAGGAAGCCGAAGCCTTTACCCAAGGCATCATGCAGGTGCTGAGCAATCAGGCGACCGTCGAAGGCTTGAAGCTCTTCCAGACGCCACAAAAAGCATTGATAAACCCGCTGTGCGAAGCACTCGCCGACCGGATTGTACGCGCGATTGAAATGGGCGAAAACTTTCACGTCTACATGGTGCTTCCCGTCCACCCTGAAGGCCCGCTCAACGCGATCAACCTGATGACCCAGGTTCACTTGACGATGCAGAGTATTTCGCTGGGTGAGCAGAGTTTGATAAAACGGGTGCAGCGGGCGATGGCGATCAAGGAGCAAATGGATAGAGGCAGAACGGAGGAGCAGGCCAAGACTGGCGTGGAGGTCCCTTCCGGTGAAAATAAAAAACTTCGAGTTTTTGAAACGATGAAGTGGACCCGCTATTTGACTTTGTTGAACCTCCGCTCTTGGGAAAGTCTTGATCGGCCAGTGACGGAACAAATTTACGTACACAGTAAATTGCTGATTGCAGATGATCGTGTGGCAATACTTGGCAGTGCAAACATCAATGATCGTAGCCAACTGGGTGATCGAGATTCCGAATTGGCTGTGATCGTGTCAGGCACCGTTTCGACGCCTGCACCAGTGAACGGCAAAAAGCAACATCCAGTCTGTCCTGAGATCAAGGCGCTTCGAAGCAAACTCTGGAGCAAGCTATTTGCTCTTGACGTCACCGATAAAAACGTCAAAGTCCGGCCCGCTACGCTGTTGGGCAGCCTGATCAATGAGCCTGCATCACCGGGAACTTGGAAGGCGATTCAAGAGCAGGCACAAATAAACTCTGACGCATACAAAGAGGCCTTCCCTTTTATCCCTAGCGACAATATGTCAATCTGGCCGACTTGGAAAAAAGCACTCAAAAAGCAAGAAGCAAATACGAGCTATTCAACTGGTAAAAAAGAAAAACCAATGCCATTCGAGGCTGAATTCTGGAAGAAATACACACCCAGCGGAATGCCTGGAGAAATCCTCGGGTTTATTACGGCACTTCCCGTCAACTGGACAAAAGACGAAAATAATGATTCCGAATTCAATTTGACTATCCTTGCTCAAATACAGCCCAACAAACAGGACAGTGATTACAAAGCTATCGCAGCTTTAACTAATGATCGAGTCACGGAAAACTCCTAATGCACCCCACTCAATTAATTTTAATTTTTTCCAGCTGCCTTTTGTTATCAATCCAAACTACACAAGCAGAAACCCATAGCATAAAAAATCAAACAAAAACCGAATGCCTGGGGCGTTCTTTGTTTGATATAAATCCAGAAATAACATGGCACCTGCTTAACGACCAGTGGACTTATACCGACGGCATCAACTTCCCTAACTATTCACCGGACATCAGACTAGCTGACAAACAGCTCAGTTACGGCAGTGACCCCACAAATGACGCCTACGGGCTTGTCACTATAGAAGTCAGCCCAAAAACAAATATAGAAACCTTCAACGATCTAGTCGGCAGGCACCACCCAGACATAAGAGAAGCTAAAGAACGTGTTTTAAAAAGTAGAATCGACAAAATATCAGAAACAATGACAGGAGATTTGTCGCGCTCCAACCCGGCCCTATACAAGTCACTACAAAATGAAAGATTCGAACTCCGAGAAAAAATAGACAGAGTAAGAAAAATAAGCACCGAGCTCGTCGTACTTCCAGACTTTATAAGCCAATTCAAAAGAGAAAACCGCCCCTACGAAAAATTCGAGATCGAGCTGGAAGCCTACAAAAAAGAATTCGACACCTACCCCACAGACGAACTCTACGCCGAGCAGTCCGCCTTCGACTTCGGCATGCCGGACGCCTACGGCGCTCGCTACCCCGACAAACTCATAGTCCTGTTGTGGCGTGACGAGCGCGTCTATCGTTTTGCATTCGGCCAGCAAAGCGACTACTCCGAACACAGAAGCTCGTTCGAAAAACTGCTGCCCGCCGCCCGTGACGTGCTCTCGCGCTTTCGCACGCGCGCCGAGTTTGAAATCCCCAAGGAAAGCGGATTCTGCCTGCCCTTCGGTTTTATTGCCGATGATGGCAAGCCCCACTACTCGATCACCATGGCCTGGCACCCGACAAACACCCCGGACACGCTCTACAGCCTGAGTTTGAGTGACGACATCGGAAAAGCGTTGAACCTGTTGCCGGTACTGGCCTCGCCCATTCAAGGCAACCCGTTCCCGGCCGCCGGCGCCATCCAGACGTTCGGCCCGACATCGGTTCAGATCGGTACCCGCACCGGCATCATGGGCGGCAAGTCCTTCAAGGACCCTGAAGGCGCCGGATCCGAGCGATTCGTGATGACTGCCGGCCTCGCCAACAAAGGGTACGAACCGAGCATGGTGTTGAAGGTCGAGAATTACTCTTCAACCCAAAGCACATCGTTTGAACAAACCAAAGAAGACTTCCTCAACACTCTGAAAAGCTTCCGGCTTCTACCTGGTGTGGACAACAAATCCGGGGGCTAAGCCTGACTCTGACATTCAAGGAGGGGGCAGTTTTGTTCATCAGGACGACATGAATGAATCTGTTCCCCGAGTAAAAGCACAAGGACCCGCAACAACTCATGATGCATTGCAAAAAAATAGCTTACCTTCTAGCCAGTGCTTTTTTCCTTACCATTCAAACTACGCAAGCAGAAACTATCCATATCACCCAGCAATCACAAACGGAATGTTTGGGGCGCTCTCTTTTTGACATAAAACCCGAAATAACATGGCACCTGCTTAACGACCAGTGGACTTATACCGACGGCATCAACTTCCCTGATTATTCACCGGACATCAGACTAGCTGACAAACAGCTCAGTTACGGCAGTGACCCGACAAATGATGCCTACGGCCTCGTCGCTATTGAAGTTAGCCCAAAGACAAATCTCGAAACCTTCAAGAAACTGGTCGACAGACATAGCCCAAGCCCGCACCAGGCTAAAGAACGAGTAATAAAAAACAAGATAAACGAAATCTCAAACACAATGACAGGCGAACTATGGCGTTCTGACCCTGTTAAATACAACTCGTTAAAAAAGGAACGAAGCGAACTTGAGGAAAACCTGGAAAAACTAGATAAAGCAACCATAGAGCTTGTTTTACTGCCAGACATAATCGCCCAATTCAAAAGAGAAAACCGCCCCTACGAAAAATTCGAGATTGAACTGGAAGCCTACAAAAAAGAATTCGACACCTACCCCACAGACGAACTCTACGCCGAACAGTCCGCCTTCGACTTCGGCATGCCGGACGCCTACGGCGCTCGTTATCCCGACAAACTCATTGTCCTGTTGTGGCGTGACGAGCGCGTCTATCGTTTTGCATTCGGCCAGCAAAGCAACTACTCCGAACACAGAAGCTCGTTCGAAAAACTGCTGCCCGCCGCCCGCGACGTGCTCTCGCGCTTTCGCACGCGTGCCGAGTTTGAAATCCCCAAGGAAAGCGGGTTCTGCCTGCCCTTCGGTTTTATTGCCGATGATGGCAAGCCCCACTACTCGATCACCATGGCCTGGCACCCGACAAACACCCCGGACACGCTCTACAGCCTGAGTTTGAGTGACGACATCGGAAAAGCGTTGAACCTGTTGCCGGTACTGGCCTCGCCCATTCAAGGCAACCCGTTCCCGGCCGCCGGCGCCATCCAGACATTCGGCCCGACATCGGTTCAGATCGGTACCCGCACAGGCATCATGGGTGGCAAGTCCTTCAAGGACGTTGACGGCGCCGGATCCGAGCGATTCGTGATGACTGCCGGCCTCGCTAACAAAGGGTACGAACCGAGCATGGTGTTGAAGGTCGAGAATTACTCTTCAACCCAAAGCACATCGTTTGAACAGACTAAGGAAGACTTCTTGAACACACTGAAAAGCTTTCGACTGCAATCTGGTACGGGCGTGACCGCCACAAACTGATCGAAGTCCCTTGTCTGCAAGGGACTGCCAATCACGCCGAGTAAAACCACCCGCTCCAGGAACTCAAGGTCGCGGCCCATGGACTGATATGCAAGGATGTTGCCCTGCATTACGCCATTGACCGCAAGACCAAGGACGTTTCATGACTGCCATCAACACCCCGCCTCCCCTCGCCCCCGGACGCCTGCAACAGATGTCCACGCGCATCGCCTTCTTCATCGCCGGGCTCGGCATCGCCGCGTGGGCGCCGCTGGTGCCGTATGCCAAGGCACGGGCCGGGCTCGATGAAGGGACGTTGGGGCTGTTGTTGCTGTGCCTTGGCGTGGGCTCGATTCTGGCGATGCCGCTGGCGGGGATTCTGGCCACGCGGTTCGGCTGTCGGCGCGTGGCCACCGGCGGCACCTTGTTGATCTGCGCGGCATTGCCGTTGCTGGCGACGGTGTCGTCGATCCCGGCGTTGATCGCCACGCTGTTCATGTTCGGCGCCGGATTGGGTACGGTGGATTCGACGGTGAACCTGCAAGCGGTGATCGTCGAGCGGGCCAGCGGCAAGAACATGATGTCGGGCTTTCACGGCCTGTTCAGCCTCGGCGGGATCGTCGGTGCGGCAGGCGTCAGCGCCCTGCTCGGCCTTGGGTTGTCGCCATTGGCGGCGATGCTTGTGGTGGTCGTGGTGCTGATCGCGGCGCTGTTCAAAGCTGTGCCGCACATGCTGCCTTACGGCAGTGAAAGCTCGGGCCCGGCGTTCGCGGTACCCCACGGGATCGTGCTGTTCATCGGCGGGATGTGCTTCATCGTGTTCCTCACCGAAGGCGCGGCGCTGGACTGGAGCGCGGTGTTTCTGGCGCAGGAACGCGGAATCGATACGGCATATGCAGGCCTGGGTTACGCAGCGTTTGCGCTGACGATGACGGTGGGCCGTTTGACCGGTGACCGGATCGTTCGCGCACTGGGCGCAACGCGGGTCATTCTGTTCGGCGGTCTGCTGGCAGCGGCGGGGTTGTTTCTGGCGACGTTCGCGCCGAGCTGGGAAGCCGCACTGGTCGGTTATGCACTGGTCGGCGCCGGCTGCTCGAACATTGTGCCGGTGCTGTACACGGCGGTCGGCAAGCAGACGGTGATGCCGGAAAGCATCGCGGTACCGGCGATCACCACGCTGGGTTATGCAGGCATTCTGGCGGGGCCGGCGGTGATCGGGTTTGTCGCCCATGCCAGCAGCCTGAGTTTCGCCTTCGGGTTGATGGCAGCGCTGCTGGTAGCGGTGGCAATTGGCGGGAAAGCGCTGAAGGTCTGAGCCAGCTCGTTCCCACGTAGCGTGGGAACGAGCCAAGCAGCGTCAGAAACCGACGCTCGCCTGCACGAAGAACGTACGCGGCGCGCCGACATACATCCCCGAGTTGTTGTCGCTGGAGCGGGTGAAGTACTGCTTGTCGAAGATGTTTTTCACCCCGGCACTGAGCTTCAGGTTCGACAGCTGCGCACCGAAGTCATAGCCGCCACGCACGTTCCAGGTCACGTAACCCGGAATGTCGCCGTACTGCCCGTCCGCCGTGCCTTCGGTGATGTAGTTGTTGCTGAAACTGCCGTCGGCATTCACGCCGGTGCCCGGCGAGCGCTGTTTGGACTGGGCGAAACCGTCGATGTTGTAGGTCCAGCGGTTGATGTCGTAACGCAGGCCGACGGTTGCCACCTGACGCGAGTAGAACGGCAGGTCGCGGCCCTTGAAGCCCGGAATCTCGCCTTCGTAGGTGGCGCGGGTGTAAGTGAAACCGGCGTTGGCGGTCAGGCCATCGAGACGCGGATCCAGCGCAGCCATGTCGTAGTGCACCGAAGCCTCGATGCCCTGGTGCTTGGTAGCGCCGAGGTTGGTCCAGCCCACGTCGTTGCTGATGTATTGCAGTTCGTCATCGAAGTCGATGTAGAACAGCGTCACTTCACCGCCCCACACGTCATCGTTGTAGCGGGTGCCGATCTCGTAGGTCTTGGCTTTTTCAGGCTCCAGACCATTGGCGGTCTGATCACCCGAACCGCCCTGACCGAGCTGGAAATACTGCAGGCTACCGAACGAGGTTTCGTAGTTGGCAAACAGCTTCCACGCATCCGACAGGTGATACATCACGCTCAGTGCCGGCAGCGGTTCGTTGCTCTCGATGCTGCGGTTTTTCTCCGGCACGCGTTTGCCGGCGGTGTCGAGAACGGCGCGGTCGTGCCAGTCGGTGCTGATGTGCTCGAAGCGAATGCCCGGGGTGATGGTCCAGTTACCGACGTCGATCTTGTTGTCGACGTAGACCGAGTTGGCCTCGGTGCCACCGGTACGGTCCTGGAACACATGGCCGTCGGACGACGGGGTGACCACCGGCACATTGTTGACCAGCGCCAGACGGCTCGATTGCTCGTGCATCGCCTCTTTCAGGTAGCGATAACCGACGCTGACTTCCTGAGTGGTCGGGCCGACATCGAATACCCGCGAGACGCGTGGCTCGATGCCCAGCGTGTAGTAGGAGCGCGGGTACGAGCTCAGGGTTTTCTGGTCGCGGGCGGCGATGGTGCTGCCACGGAAGCTGTCGGTGTAATAGGTTAGCACTTCAGCCTGGGTGCGTTCGTCGATCTGGCGGATCCACTTGAACGACACGTCCTTGCGGCGGCCGCTGAAGTTGTCGTAGTCGCGCACCGAGTCATACGGTTTGTCGTCGTACTGCTTCTGCGTCAGGCCGCCGGGCATGTCGGCACTGGCGTCGTAGTAGTGGAAATTGAGGCTGAAATCGTCCTGATCGGTCGGCGCCCAGTGGGTCTTGAGCAGCACGTCGTCGATGTCGTTGCCGTTGTTGCGCTCACGATAACCGTTGCCGTTGACGCCGGAGTACAACAGCGCCACGCCCATGCCGTTGTCGGCCGTGCCGCCAAGGAACGCGGTGTCGATGTGTTTCCAACCACCGTAGCGGGTGGTTTCCAGGGTGGTGCCGATTTCACCGGTGGCTTTTTCCGGGATGGCACGGGTCACGAAGTTGATCACGCCGCCGACGTTCTGTGGCCCATAGCGCACGGAACCGGCGCCGCGCACGACGTCGATGCTGTCGAGGTTGCCGGAGGAAATCGGTGCCATCGACAGTTGTGGCTGACCGTACGGTGCGAACGCTGCCGGCACACCATCGATCAGCACGGTGGAGCGCGGCGACAGACGCGAAGTCAGGCCACGCACGCCGACGTTCAGCGAAATATCGCTGCCACCGGTGCCGTTGGAGTCCTGCACCTGCACGCCCGGTACACGTTTGAGGACGTCGCTGACGTTCATCGCGCCCTGCTCGACCATGGCTTCGCGGCGGATCACCGTCCGCGCGCCCGGGTGGTTCTGCACCACGGCGGCATCGGCGTCGCCGAGCCAGTCACCGACCACTTTGATGTCGGTCACGCCCAATTCCAGCGGGCCGTTGGCGGCTGCGGTCGGTGCCGGCGACAGGGTCACCGAACCTTCATTGATCTGATAGTTCAGGCCGCTGCCTTGCAGCAACTGGCGCAGTGCGTCCTCCGGCGAGAGGTTGCCATCGACGGCCGGGGCCTGCTTGCCGGCAACCAGATCCGGGCTGAAAAACACCTGCAGCGAGGTTTGCTGACCCAGTTCGCTCAGCGCCTGGCCCAGTGGCTGCGCGCGGATATGAATGGCGTCGGCCGCAAATGCCATCGGCATCGCAGCGTTGACCGCCAGCGCGAGCGCCAGCGGCAACCAAGGGGATTTTTTGTTGTTGGCAGTGGTGTTTTTCACGTCGTACGTAGTCCTGTGGATCGCAAGAGTGTGCGGCTGTTAATGCAAACCAGTTGCAGTTGAACAGGAAGACGACGAACTCGAAAAAAACCTGAATTTTATTTTGAAATTATTTCCTGGCTGCCGTCGGCGAGGGTCCGCACGGCCACCGGAAGGATATTCGGCAAGGCCTTGAGCAAGGCGTCAGTGTTGTCGGATTTGAACACACTGGTCAGGCGCAGTCTGGCCACGGTCGGGTTGGCGACGGTCAGCGGCTTCTCGCGATAACGGGAAATCTCTTCGACGACTTCGCTGAGGCTGGCGTTGTTGAACACCAGTTTGCCGCTGCGCCACGCCGTCAGTTCCGCCGGGTTGACCGCATAGGCCTGGGCCACCACACCGTGGGCATCGACATGGGTACCGAGGCCGGCCGTCAGGTTGATGAACTCGTTGTCCGGCGCATTACGCCCCTGCACCTTGACGGTGCCCTGCTCCACCGCAACCCGGGTTTGCGTCACGTCGCGGCGCACATCGAAGCGGGTGCCGGTGACCGTGACCTTGCCGCTGCCGGCCTCGACCACGAACGGGCGCGAGGTATCGTGCTCGACGCTGAACATCGCTTCGCCTTCGGTCAACTCGATGAGCCGCCGATCCTTCTCGAAACGTACCTGCAAGCGGCTGCGGCTGTTGAGGTCGATCACCGAGCCGTCCGGCAATGCCACATGGCGACGCTCGCCCAGCGCCGTGGCGAATTCGGCGCGGTAACCCGCCGGGTGATTCAAGCCACTGAACAGACCGAGCCCAAGGGCCACCGCGACCACACTGGCCGCCACGGCATAACGCAACAGCGGACGGCGTTCGCGACGCGCTGGCGGGGTTTCGCACAGAGCCTTGAGCCGTGGCGCCGGCAGCAGATCCGCCGCTGTCCACAGGCCTTGGAGCAACTGGAATTCGTCACGGTGCTGCGGATGTTCGTTCAGCCAGGCGTCGAAGCGCCGGTATTGTTCGGCATCGACGGCTGGTTCCTGCAAACGCACAAACCAGCGTGCCGCGTCATCGCGCACCGTTGTTTGCCCGCACGCGCAATCACGAGTATCCATCATGGAATGTCCTGTTTGGCTGGGGATGAAAAGACGCCGCGGCTCATGATTGCGCCCCGTCCAGGCGATCACGCAGATGCCGCAGGGTGCGGATCATATACTTTTCCACCATGTTCTTGGACAGGCCCAGGCGTTCGGCGATTTCCGCCTGAGTCAGGCCTTCGATCTTCTGCCAGACAAAAATTCGCCGACAGTTGACCGGCAATTCGGTGAGCGCCCGCTCGATGGAATCGGCCAGCTGGATCGCATGCATGTAATGCTCCGGGTCACCGGTCGGCGACTCACTGAGATCGATCGCCTCCGACTCCATGGCGCCCCGCCGGTCCTCACGCCGATAGCCGTCCACCGCGATGTTGCGCGCCGTCTGGTGCAAATACGCCCGGGGTTGCTGCACCGCCGACGAATCGGACTCGAGCACCCGCACAAAGGTGTCGTGCGCCAGATCCTCGGCCTGCGAGCGATTGCGCAGGCGGCGGGTCCAGGTGCCGATCAACTCTTCGTAATGCTCGAGAAAGCCGGGTCTGCGGGGCAGCATGGGGATCATTGCGGCGTGCTGGGGAAAGGGGCGTGAATAGTAATGCTTCGTATTAAGCCGAAGCAATGCATTACTCGGGATACCGACCGCAGGCACTCAAGAAATGTAAACACGCGCCCGATTTGGCACCACGGGTTTTCATAGGCCTGGGTGATCGCGCTCGATCCGGCATCAGCGTTCACAACAGAGCCCGACAGATAATCACTTCCATGAATAATGGTCGACAATAACAGCCGCTTGAAAGCCTTAATGACTGATTGTCTGACAGACTTTTATAAGCATCTAACGCTAAAGCTTTTTTATTAACTTTCCTGACCAGTCAGCCAATAACGGAAGAAAAAATTCTCCTCGTTGCAACGCTTCCTCCATTTCATTCCAACCCGCATTTCTTATAAGCTACGCCACCTTAATGGCTCGTAGCCACCAACCCTGACAGCTTGACGAACTCTTGAATCTGAAAAACATGCCACATCCTGCTGCTTCTCGTCTTGACGTCATCCGGCACAACCCCGAAAAACAACTTCCTTCGCCACAACCCTGAACGACCGGCCAGACACTTTCTGCCCGACTGCTCGTTTTTTCCAACCTTTCCCTATCTGTCTGCGACAGAGGAGGATTATTTGCTGCGCAAGTTTGCACCGCCTCATGGCTTGAGAACGATCCTGACCACTGCACTGGTATTCCAATGTGCAACTTTAGTCCTCAGCTTTTGGTTGGTGACCAGCAACCAGTCGAGCATCGGCAATCTTTCCAGTGTTGCCGTCGATCAAGTCGATGCTGTAGCAGAAACCGTTCAACACTTGATGGAAGCGCGACTCTCGCTGTCGCGCGCCAACACCCGCATCGTACTGTTCAACACAATTCCACATGAAATGGTGCAACACGCCCGCACGGAGTTGACACTGGCGAATGAATCTTTCGACCGTTTTCTGACAAGTACAAGGGTTGATGAAGAAAATCACATCCGTGTACAGGCATTAAAAGACGTGTATTCACGTTATGTGGACGTGCTCAATCGATTGGTCCGGTACACCGGGGCTGGCGATGTGCAATGGGCTCTTGCCCAGCCGGTACAGGACATCCAAGAGCAGTTCCTGGTGGAACAGAAAAACTTCATCAAGTACGGAAATAGCATCAGCCAGACTTCACTTCAGTCCATGGGTGATCGTTTCAAGATATATATCGCTGCCGCCGCAATGATACTTCTACTGGTATTGGCAACTACATTCTTCCTGCTCTACATCATAAAAAAGGTTGAGAAAAGCCGACTTCTTAAAATTGCCGTAAATCGAACTGACAGTGCAATTATCGTCACCGATCCGAACAGGATGATTACTTATGTAAACGAGGGATTCGTGCGCATGCTGGGTTATGAAACAGACGACCTGGTGGGCAAGAGGCCGGATGAAGTTTTTTATGGCCGGCATACCGATCCGGAAGCGGTCCTGTCTTTCAGGAACAGTATCCAGAGCGGAAAAAGCCATACCACTGAATTACTGGTTTACAACAAATCGAAGAATCCTCTGTGGGTACGAGTGATCGCCAATCCGGTGCTCGATCCACAAGGTGTCCAACAGGACGTAGTGGCAATCGTGACTGACATCACCGAGGCCAAGATGAATGATGAGTTGCAGTTCAAGGTACTCAGTGCCATGGCCCGTGAAGAATCGCTTCCCGACGTCATGAAATTGATTTGCCAGGAGATTGGCCGAATTGCACCTGAAATCGGTATTTCAATAAGGCAGTTCGACGAGCAGGGTTGCCTTCCACTGGTAGCGGAGTTCAACCTGCCGGCGGGATTGATTCAGTCGCTGGAAAGCCTCGCTGAAAGATCCATCCTGAAAAAGATGGACGTGAAAAAAAGCATCATGCTGAATTTCACTGACCCTGCGTCGGACAATGGCGAATGCGTCGATCATCAGCTCTCGCAATCATTCGGTTTCACGGCTGGCTGGGTTAACACCATTCGCTCCAACAACGGACGTACTTTAGGCACATTCACGCTTTATTACCGCGAGAACCACCTCCCGGCTGTCCAGCACCACAGACTGCTTGAAACCAGCCTGAAGCTTTGCGCCCTCGCCCTCGAGAGGGACAGCTTCATCAACGATATCGAACGACTGGCCTACTATGACAGCCTGACGACGTTGCCCAATCGACGACTGTTGATGATGAAAGCAAACACGATGATCGCGAATGCGCAGCGGTCACAATCATCCATGGCAGTTCTGTTCATCGACATCAATAAGTTCAAGCAGATCAACGATTCCCTCGGGCATGCCGCCGGGGATTCGCTTCTGTCCGAAATAGCCAACAGGCTTCAGAGCTCTGTGCGGGGAAATGATTTTGTCAGCCGTCTTTCGGGAGATGAATTCGTCGTTATTCTGTCCCCCTCCAATACTGAACAAGCCATTGCCTTTTCAGAAAGAATGATCAACAAACTGTCGGAACCCGTGATGTTGGACGATGTAAAAATCACACCGTCCGCCAGTATTGGCATTGGTATTTATCCAGACCACGGTAACGACATTCATTCCTTGCTTTTGCACGCCGATCAGGCGATGTACAAAGCCAAGTCCGCAGGACGCCAGGCCATTGAAGTATTCGATCCAGTGATCAGCGATTCAGCCGATGACGAACTGACACTCAGCATGGCACTCAAGAGTGCCCTGGAGTCCAACCAGCTGGCGCTGCATTACCAACCCCAGATAATCCTCGATAACAACCAGCTCTTTGGTGTCGAGGCGCTGGCCCGCTGGTGTCATCCCGAGCTTGGCGATATTCCTCCCGGTCGATTCATCCCGTTGGTGCGCGACGCGGGAATGATGCCCGGACTCAATCAATGGGTACTTACCGAAGCCTGTCGGCAAATGGCGCAATGGCGCGATTCCGGGCTCGAAGTGCCTCATATGTCGGTCAATATCTTCCCCGTCGCCTTTCGCGACAGAGCCATTGTTGAACTCATTGAAACGCTGCTGGAAAAGTATCGGCTCCTGCCCTCCTGCCTGACACTGGAGGTCACTGAAGACTTCATACTGGACGCCACCGACACTGTCATATCGGTCATTACCGAAGTCCGGCAATCCGGTGTCAGCTTGTCCATCGACGACTTTGGCACCGGTTATTCCAGCTTGAGCTACCTGCTGCGCCTGCCCGTCAACACCATCAAGTTGGACAAGAGCTTCATCGACGATATCGAAGACAGCGCCAGTGCCCGGACATTGGCCCAGTCGATTGCCGGGATCTGCAAGAGCCTGCATTTGAACATCGTCGCCGAAGGTGTTGAAAACGATGCGCAGCTGGAAATTCTTCGCGGCCTGGGGTACCAGATCGCACAGGGTTATTGCATCGCTCGTCCTTTACCCTCTCAGGATTTGGCGAAATGGGTCCGTGAGAGGCCTCCAGCGCTCTGACTCGCATCGATCCGGGCCTTGCGCGGGCAAAACCACCCATGCATCAAACCCGCCTGGAAGAACTGGACCGGCGCCTCGAACCCGGCCGACTCGATCAGCCCGGCGACTTGCGGCGCCGGCAGGATCGCCACATCGCTGGCATACGCCGCACGCGCTCGTTCGAGCATTTGCGGCGGCACCTGGGCCGAAGCCATCAGCGTCATCCAGTGACGCAGCAATGCCTCGTAGACTGGTGATGCGGTGTCAGAGGCGAGATCCGCATTCGCCAGAACCCCGCCCGGCACCAGACGACGGGCAATCTCATGGAAAAAGTCGATACGAACCTGTGGTTCGAGCAAAAACTGCGACACCAGAAAACAGGTCGCGCCGTCGTAACCCGATTCATCCGTCAGCGTATCGAGATAGCCCTCGTGAAAACGGCAACGGGCAAGGAAACCGCCCTCCGTCGCTCTTTGGCGGCAGACATCGAGCATGGCGCCAGAAGGGTCGACTGCCGTGAATTGCCAGCCGGGAAACCGCTGGGCCAGGTGCGCAATTTCCACACCGGTACCCACGCCAACACAGAGTATTCGGGCATTTTCCGGCAGGCCCGCGAACACCGAATCCAGCAGCAGGTACAGCGCATCACGAATGGGCGCCATCCCGCTCCACTGTTTGTCATAGACAGCGGACTGCTGGTCGAACAAGGCCTTGAGTGCTTGATTGTCCATGGAAAACCTTCCTCTGCATCATGATCGCGGTGAAGTTTCATTATCGCAGGGCTGTCAAGGCCTCCCCGGTACAGCATGGGATTGATCATTCCACCCATCAACTGGTCGCAATCCATCAACCCCACCCCCGTCCCGCGCCCTAGATTAGATCCCACAACAACACGCCGCCCCGAGCGGCCCGCTACCGTGGAGATCGCCTCATGCACAGTTTCCAGACCCGCAAGCAGCACAGCCCGGTCGACGCCTGGGATCAGCAGGATCCGGAGCAGGCCTTCACCCTGCCCTCGCGCTATTTCTACGACGACAGCCTGTTTCGTGCCGAGCGCGACAACATTTTCATGAAGGCCTGGCATGTCGCCGGGCATGTCAGTGAGTTCGCCGAACCGGGGCAGTTCGTGGTCACCGATCTGTTCGACCAGAGCGTGGTGGTGGCGAAGAATCGGCAGGGGCAGATCCACGGTTTTCACAACGTCTGCCAGCACCGCGGCAATCGCTTGCTGGAGGAGCGCCGTGGCACCACCGGCGGCGTGGTGCGCTGCGCCTATCACTCGTGGTGCTACGAGATGGACGGCAGCCTGCGCGGTGCGCCGCGTTGTGAGCGGATGAAGAATTTCGAGCTGGCGCAGTTCAACATTCCGCAAGTGCGCATCGAAGAACTCGGCGGCTTCATCTACTTCAACCTCGACCCGAATGCGCCGTCGCTGCGGGATCTGTTCCCCGGCGCGGACGAAGAAATGCGCCGGGTGTTCCCAGACCTGACCGACATGCGACTGATCGAGGAACAGGACGTGATCGTGCCGGCCAACTGGAAAGTGATCATGGACAATTCCATCGAGGGCTATCACTTCAAGCTGTCCGGCCCGTGCCACATCGACCTCGCCCGGCTGATCGACTTCAAGGGTTACCAGTTGATCAAACGCGACAACTGGTGGACCTATGCCGCGCCGGCCAATCTGTCGGCGACCGAAGCCTATGGCGTACCGCTGAAAAGCGAGCCGAATCCGCAAGAATGCTTTTTCAACATCGGCATGTGGCCGAACAACACCTTCTACACCTTCCCGTTCTCCGAGTTTCTCGGCTCGTTCATCATGATTCCGCTGGATGCCGAACGCTCGCTGCTGCGCTTCGGTTACTACTCAAGCAACCCCGAGACCGCTGCGGTCAGCACCGCGTGCATGAAGTGGATGAACGAAGACCTCGGCCCCGAAGACATCGCCCTGAACATCTCGGTGCAAAAAGGCCTGCGCTCGCTCGGCTACGACCAGGGCCGCTACATGATCGATGCCCAGCGCAGCAATGAAAGCGAGCATCTGGTGCATCACTTTCATCGCCTGGTGTTCAACGGCATTCACGGCCACACCGTGGACTGATCCGCCCTTCCCTCGCCATTCGTTAAAAAGGAGCAAACCATGGACGAAACCGGGTTTGATTACCTGATCGTGGGCGCCGGCTCGGCCGGTTGCGTGTTGGCCAATCGCCTGAGCGAAGACCCGAACGTACGCATCCTGCTGCTGGAAGCCGGCCCCGAGGACAAGAGCTGGACGATCGACATGCCGTCCGCCGTGGGCCTTGTGGTGGGCGGGTCGCGCTACAACTGGCGCTATCAGTCGGAGCCGGAGCCGTACCTCGACGGCCGGCGGATCGGTACGCCGAGAGGCCGCACCCTCGGCGGTTCATCGTCGATCAACGGCATGGTCTACATCCGTGGCCATGCCCGGGATTATGACGGCTGGGCCGAACAGGGCTGCACCGGCTGGAGTTATCGCGAAGTGCTGCCGTACTTCAAGCGTGCGCAGACTCACGCCGACGGCGGCGATGACTATCGCGGTGCCAGCGGCCATTTGCACGTCACTCCCGGCGATGTCGAAACACCGTTGTGCGCAGCGTTTATCGCGGCCGGCGCCGAGGCCGGTTATGGCGTCAGCGAGGACTTGAACGGCTATCGGCAGGAAGCCTTCGGCCCGGTCGATCGCACCACGCGCCACGGTCGGCGCTGGAGCACTTCACGCGGTTATCTCAGCGAAGCCTTGGCTCGGGGCAACGTGCGGGTGATCACCGATGCGCTGGTGTTGCGCATTCTGTTCGAGGGCCGGCGGGCCGTCGGCATCGATTACGAACAGAGCGGCGAAACCTGCACCGTTCGCGCCCGTCGTGAAGTGCTGCTGACCGCCGGGGCGATCAACTCGCCGCAGTTGCTGATGCTCTCGGGCGTGGGCCCGGCGGCAGAGTTGCGCGACCTCGGAATTAGCGTGATTCACGACCTGCCCGGCGTCGGTAAACGCCTCAACGATCACCCGGATGCCGTGGTGCAATTTCGCTGCAAGCAACCAGTGTCGCTGTATCGCTGGACCACCGCGCCGGGCAAATGGTGGATCGGTGCGCGCTGGTTCGTCCGTCACGATGGCCTGGCGGCAAGCAATCATTTCGAGGCCGGCGCGTTCCTGCGTTCCCGGGCCGGCGTCGAGCACCCGGATCTGCAACTGACCTTCATGCCGCTGGCGGTGCAACCGGGCAGCGTCGAGCTGGTGCCGACCCACGCGTTCCAGATCCACATCGACCTGATGCGCCCCACCAGCCTGGGCAGCGTGACGTTGCACAGCGCCGAACCGCGGCGGCCGCCGAGGATCTTGTTCAACTACCTGAAGACCGCACAGGACCGTGCCGACATGCGCGCCGGCGCACGACTGGTGCGCGAAATCCTCGACCAACCGGCGATGGCCCCGTTCAAAGGTGAAGAACTGGTACCGGGACGTTCAGTGCAGACCGACGCCGAGCTCGACGCCTGGGCGCGGCAGGTCACGGAAACCGGCTACCATGCCAGCGGCACCTGCAAGATGGGGCCGGCGGGCGACCCTGAAGCGGTGGTCGATCCACAATTGCGGGTGCATGGCCTCGACGGTTTGCGGGTGGTGGACGCGTCGATCATGCCGGTGATCGTCAGCGGCAACACCAACGCACCGACGGTGATGATCGCGGAAAAGGCCAGCGACCTGATCCGCAACCTCGCGCCGTTGCCAGCCCTCGATGTACCGGTGTGGATCAACCCGCACTGGCAGACCGGACAACGATGAAGCCGAGATGGTGATGACCCGATCCGCTGAAGCTGTACTGCAAAACGGCGCACCGCTGCGAGTGGCGGTGCTGTTGTTGCCGGCGTTTTCCAACTTCGGGCTGGCGGCGGTGCTGGAACCGCTGGCCATCGCCAACTGGCTGAGCCAGCGCACGCTGTTCGAGTGGACGCTGTTGTCCTTGCAGCCCGGCCCGGTAACCGCCAGCAACGGTCTGGTGAGCATCGCCGAAGCTGGCTTGAACACTGAACAGGCCTTCGACGCCTGCGTGGTGCTGGCCAGTTTCGAGGTGCATCAACACAGCCGCAACCCGTCGCTCAAGAGCTGGTTGCGCAAGCAGGCGCTGTTCGGTTCGGTGTTGATCGGCGTGGAAACCGGCACCGAACTGCTGGCCGCTGCCGGCGTGCTCGACGGCTACGAGGCGGCGGTGCATTGGGACAACCTGCAGGGTTTTCAGGAGAGTTACCCCAAGGTCCGCGCCCGACCGCAGCTCTACACCCTCGAACGCCAGCGCCTGACCTGCGCGGGCGCCACCACCATTCTCGACATGCTGCTGGGCTGGATCGGCCAGCGCTTCGATGCGGACCTGGCCCGGGAAATCGGCCTGCACCTGTTGATGGGCCAGATGCGCGCCCCGGCGGACAATCAGCTCGACGGTGGCTTGGGTAACAGCGGGATGTACGGCAGCAAGATCCGCCGCGCTGTGCAGTTGATGGAAAAGGCTCTGGAGGAACCGCTGGACTGCGAAGCAATTGCCAGCGAAGTCGGCCTGTCGCGACGGCAACTGGAGCGCCAGTTCAAGCATCAGACCGGGCTCTCGCCGCTCAAGTACTACATCACCCTGCGCCTGGCCCGGGCGCACAACCTGCTGCAACAGACGCAGATGAGCGTGGCCCAGGTGGCGGCGTGCTCGGGGTTCGGTTCGCTAGAGCATTTTTCCCGCACTTACCGTGCGCGGTTTGGCTGCCCGCCAAGCGAAGATCGGCGCCAAGCGTGGAGCGCGCCGGTGATGCGCCAGCCGTTGAGCAAGGCGCACCTGCCGCAGGAGTGAGTCACTGCCGGTAAGCCGGCTCTTCCTCATCGAGGATGTTCATCAACGCCGCAAAATGCTTATCGGCAAACCCCGGATAATCCAGCCACTGCCGACACGTCTTGCGCGCCACTTCATCGCTGACCACCCGCAACTCACGCCCGGTGGCCAACGCGGTGATGTACACCTCGCAAGCCCGCTCGAAGTAATACAGATCATCGAACGCCTGAGCCACGCTCGGCGCCGCGACCAGCAATCCATGATTGCCCATCAGCAGGATCGGCTTGTCGCCGAGCAACCGACTCACCCGCTCCGCCTCTTCCCCAAGCCCCATGCCGTCAAAGCCGTCATCGATCGCCACCCGCTCGAAAAACCGCATGCTGTTCTGCTCGATCGGTGGCAGCCGCGAGTCCTTCAGACAGGCCAGCGTCGTCGCGTATTTGCTGTGGGTGTGGAGGATGCAGCGGGCCTGGGGCTGGTTGCGGTGCAAGGCGCTGTGCAAGGCCCAGGCGGTGATGTCCGGGGCGTCCGGGCGGTCGAGACTGGCCGGATCGTCGGCATCGAGCAGCAGCAGATCTCTGGCGCGAATCCGCGAGAAGTGTTTGCCGTAAGGGTTGATCAGAAACTCGCGGCCGTCCGGTGACGTCGCCACGCTGAAATGATTGGCGATGGACTCGTGCAGGTTCAGTCGCGCGGCCCAGCGCAGGGCGCAGGCCATCTGGATTCTCAGGGTCGGGATACTGTCGTTCATGGCTCGGGCGCTCCCGGCAGGCAGGGGTTTTCGTCCACTGTAGACGCCTGAAAAGCCCGTGCTTGACGGTAAGCGACAATGGCTGCCGTTTTTTGAAGACCTGGCAAAAGTCACAAATCAGTTAATTGACAGGGCTGTTTTATGCGCCTACGTTACCCCGCGAAGTGTTACCAAATGCTTCAACCTCACAACAAGAAACACCGCCAAGGATTGGCGTCATGCAACGGTTCCAGCCCCGCCTGACACACCTGGCGCACCCCTGAAAAACTGAAAACGGCGCTTGCCGTCGATTCCGGACCTGTCGCTTTCGCGCCAACCGGAATGGGCACGGTATTGCCTGCCGAAAACCCGACGCAACGGAAGAAAGGATGACTCTTATGCGTGACGTACACTCGTGCCCGCTTTCCACGGCACAGCAGGAAGTCTGCCTGGCCATCAGCCAGAACCACAGCAACCTCAACTACCATCTGTGCGATGTCATCGAACTGCGCGGCGAGCTGAACCTGACCTGGCTCGAAGCCGCCATCGGCGCGCAGTTCCGCCAAACCGACACCCTGCGCGCCACCTTCAGGACCGACCCGCAGACCGGCACCTTCGCCCAGTACATCCAGCCCATCGATACTCTGCCAGCCAAGGCCTTCGAGCATCTGGACGTCAGCGACCAGCCTGACCCCGAAGCCGCCGGGCGCCAGGTGCTCGACCACCTGTTGCAAACCGACATGGACCTGCAACACGGCCCGTTGATCCGTTACGTGCTGATCCGCCTCGCACCCCACCACCACCGCATGATTGAACTGGCCTCGCACCTGGTGGTGGACGGGTTCGGCCACGGGATTCTGTTCGGCAACATCACTGCCCACTACAACGCCCTCAGTCGCGGCGAAGGGGTCGAGCCGTTGACGCTGGCGCCGTTGTCGAGCGTATTCGAGGCGCAGGAGGAATATCGCCTCAGCGAGATGCACAACAAGGATCGCACCTACTGGCGCCAGTACTGCCTGAAGATGCCCGAACCGACCCAACTGGTGCCGGGCGATGCGCCGCTGATCCGGCTCAATCGCCTGCGCAAAGTGTTCGGCGGCAGAACCCTGCAACGCCTGCGCGCCGCCGCCAGCGAACACCAACTGCGGCTGTCGAGCATCCTGCTGGCACTGTGCGCGACTTACTTGCAGCGCATGACCGGGCAAGACGAACTGGCGCTCGGCATGCCAGTGGCGGCGCGTCAGCTCAAGGCCCTGCGCAATGTGCCGTCGATGGTCGCCAACATCCTGCCGCTGCACCTGTCGTTCAACGCCGAGAGCACGGTGCTGACGGTGGCGGCCAACCTTCAGCGGCAACTGCGCCATCACTTGTTGCACCAGAGCTACCGCAGCGAAAGCATGATCCGCGACCTGCACGCCGAGCGCGGCAACAAGCCGCTGTTCAACACCCTGCTGAACATCGTCGCCTACGATCAGGGGCCGGGGTTTGCCGGGTGCGAAACCACCCTGCAGAACGTCGCCAACGGGCCGGCGGATCACTTGGGCATCGACATCTTCGACCGTCACGCCGATGGCCGACTGGAGATCGGCTTCAATGCCAACGCCGACCTGTATTCCCCTGAAGCACTGGAGCTGCATTACCAACGCCTGACCGCGCTGTTCGAACGTTTCGCCACTGCGCCCGAAACCCTGGCGGCCGACTACGATCTGTTTCTGCCCGACGAACAGCAGCGTTTCTACTCGCACCCGCAAAGCGATGCGCCGTTGCCGGTCTTCGCCGAGGCCTTCGCCGAGTCCGTCCGCGAACATGCCCAGCGCCCGGCGCTGAGCCAGGGTGGGCGACACCTGAGCTATGCACGCCTCGATGACGAGGCCACCCGACTGGCCGCGCATTTGCGCGAACGCGGTGTGCAGGCCGGTGACTGCGTGGTGGTGATGTTCTCCCGCAGCCTCGAATGGGCGGTGGCCGCCGTGGCCCTGTTCAAACTCGGTGCCTGCTATGTACCGGTGGACCCGGACCTGCCCGAGGCACGGATCGAACACATCTTCAGCGATGCCGATCCGGCGGTGGTGATCGTCGCCCCCGGCAGTCAGCTCAAAGTCGAGATCGCCGCCGACAAACAGCTGTGGCTGAACACCGAGTTCCTGGCGCAACTGCCGCCAGCCAACGAGCCGTTGGCGCCGTTCGAAGCTGGGCTGCCGGGCTACCTGATCTACACCTCCGGCTCCACCGGCAAGCCCAAGGGCGTGGAAGTCACCCAGCGCAATCTGGTGCCGATCGCTCGCACCGCCATCGACGCCGCGCAGTTGCAGCCCGGCGCGCGGGTGCTGCAATTCATCGCCGCCGGTTTCGACATGTCGGTGCTGGAAATCATGATGACCCTGTTGGCCGGTGCCGAACTGGTGATCACCGACAAAGTCACCAGTGCTCCCGGCCGGGCCCTGGCGCAACTGGTCAAGCGTGAATCCATCGATTTGCTGGTGATGACACCGAGTCTGCTGGCCTGTCATCAAACCGAGGACTTCCCTCAGGACACCGTACTCATGCTTGGCGGCGAGCCGTGCACCCCGGCGCTGCTGGCGCGTTTCTCCCATTGCCGCCTGCTCAACGTTTACGGCCCGACGGAAACCTCCTTCGCCACCTCGATCAACGCCTGCTACGGCGCCGGTGATCTGTCCATCGGACCGGCCACCGCCAACACCCGCCTGTACGTGGTCGACAACCGCCAGCGCTTGTTGCCGCCGGGGGCCTGGGGCGATCTGTTCATTGGTGGGCCGGGCGTCGCGCGGGGCTATCGCAATCGTCCCGACCTCACGGCCAAGGGCTTTGTCGCCGACCTGCTCGACGCGCAAGACACCATGTACCGCGCGGGCGACCGGGTGTTTTTCGATCATGCCGGGCGCATTCACTACCTAGGCCGACAGGACAACCAGATCAAGCTGCGCGGTCTGCGCATCGAGCTGGACGAGATCAAGAACGTCCTGCTCGGTTGCGCCGGTGTCGATGACGCCACGGTCATGCTGCGTGAACTGGCCCACGGCCCGGCCATCGTCGGCTACGTGGCGAGCAAGGATGAAAGCCTCGACAGCCAGCAACTGAAACAGGCGCTCGGCCGACACCTGCCGCAACACATGGTGCCGAGCGTGATCATGCGCGTGGCCGAATTCCCGTTGACCCCCAACGGCAAACTGGCTGTCGATCGCCTGCCCGCGCCGACGCGGCAGGACGCAGCCGAACTGTCGCCTGCGCAGACCCTGGAAGAAGCCACGATGTGCAACCTGTTCGCCGAAGCCCTGGGTTGCAGCGAAGTGTTCGCCAACCAGAGTTTCTTCGACCTCGGCGGGCATTCGTTGCTCGGGTTGCAACTGGTCAGCCGGATCAAGGAACAGTTCGGCATCGCACTCGGCATCGCCGATTTCCTCGCAGGGCCGACCCCGCGACAACTGGCCCGACGCCTGCAACACAACACCGGTGCCAGCGATCCGTTCGATGCCGTGCTGGCGCTGCGCACCGAAGGCAAGCGGCCGCCGCTGTTCTGCATCCACCCCGGCGGCGGGATTGCCTGGCCCTACGCAGGACTGTTGCCGTACCTGCCCGAGGATCAACCGCTGTACGCGCTGCAATCGCCGATCCTGCGCGATCCGACGCGGGTGATCGAGTCGCTGGATGAACTGGCCGAGGAATACCTGCAACGCATCATCGAGCTGTATCCCGAGGGGCCGTATCAACTGGCCGGCTGGTCGGTGGGCGGCAACCTGGCGTTGCGCATGGCGGCGATGTTGCAGGCCCGGGGACGTGAGGTGAGCTTCCTGTGCATGTTCGACAGCTATCCGCTGCAGGGTGGCCCGGCGTCGCTGAAACTCGACGATGCGATGATCATCAGCCGTATGACCCGCGCCATCGTCGGCACGCCACGGGCCGGTCTCAAGGGTCTGAAAAGTGCGATGGAAGAAGTGCTCGGCAGCCGGCAGATCGGCGACGAGTTCCTGAGCCGTCTGGTCGACGATTCGAAGCGGATGCTGGAGTTGTTGGGCAGGACGCAGTACGAACAGTACCGGGGCGATATGTTGTTCATCCGTGCCACCGCAGACATCCTGCGTCAGGATGAACAGCAGCCGTCGCTGTGGTCGCCGTACATCAGCGGCGAGCTGATCCGGCATGACGTCGAAGCCCCCCACGAGTGCCTGTTGCAGCGTCAGTACCTGGAGCAATTCGGCAAACGCTTTGTGGAGGAACTGCTCAAGCGGCAGACCGTTCAAACGCTGACCGCGGTTTAACCGCTACAAAAAAAGGTGGGAGCCCGTTACCGGGCTCCCACCTTTTTTATTGCCGACGAATCAACCTCTTTCGTCGATCCCCGCTTGCAGGGACTGGCTGTCCAGGTGACCGCTCAAGGTCACCGGGCCGACTTTCAGGTTACCGTTTTCAAGGGAAACCTTCGGTGCGTTTTCTTCGGTTTTGTGCGGCAGATCCAACCCGGCTTTCACGCCGTAGTCGCGGTTGCTCAGGTCGCTGCTGCTGACCTTCGAACCACCCAGATCGACGTTGCCCCCGGTGGCGGAAATCCGCGCGCCGGTCAGTTGCGTAGCGCCGCCGACAGTGAGGTTCACACCCTGGCTGCCGCTGATACCGGAAGCCTGTTTCACGCTGTCCTTGTGCGCGTATTCGCCGTCGACTTTCAGCGTTGGCTTGTAGTCGGTGCCGGCCAGTTTGCCTTTGTCATCTGCGGGCGTCTTCTTGGCGGTCAGGCCCAGATCCACATCGACCTTGGCATGAGTGCTGGTGTCCTGACGGCTTTCGACCGTCAGATCACCGGCCACTTTGCCGCTGACATTGCGCGCATCGATCCGCGCACCGCTCAGGCTCGCATCGCCCGCGCTGTTCAGCACCACAGTGTCAGCCTTGATCTGACTGTTCTGCTGGGTGGTGCCTTGCAGGTAGTCCACGCCGACTTTGGCCCCGGCATTGAAGCCGTGATCGCTGCTGACTTTTTCATCGGCGGCGGTAGGCGTACTTTTGCTCAGATTGCCGCCGGCGTTCAGCGCAACGTTCCAGTTGTTGCGGTTGTCGCTGGACTGTGCGGACTCCTGAACGAAGCCGCCCTTCTGCGCGTCGATGTTGACGTTTGGCGCGCTGACCTGAGTGCCTTGCAGGCGCACCGAGTCGCCGCTCAGCGCAATGCCGTTCTGGCTGTTGAGCTGACCACCGGTGAGGGTCTGCGTGTTCTCGTTGACCCGACCGATGTTGAAGTTGCCGCTGAGGTTGCCGCCCTGATCACGGCTCTTCTCGCTGCTGGTTTTGCTGCCGCCCGCCTTCAGGCCACCGCCGAGATTGCTGCCGGTGGCGACGTGCGTGTCGGTGGCCGCTTGCAGGTCGAGCTTGCCGTCGGCCTTCAGGTCGATGTTGCCGACGCTGTCGATTTTCGTGCCTTGTTGAACCTGGTTGCCGCCGCTGCTCAATTGCACCGGGCCGTTGCCGCTGATACTGGCGACATGCGCCTGGCTGTCAGTGGTCTTGTTGCCTTTGTGATCGAGCTGGAACCCGGCGCCGAGATCGACATTGGTGCCGTCGGTGCCCGGCAAGGTGCCGACGGTCAGCGAGCCGTTGCCACGCAGGCTGGAGCTGTCGCTGCTCTGACGGTCGTTGGCCTGATTCAGGGCCAGATCACCGCCGGTCTTGACGCTGACACCGCCCTGGCCGCCGTCGAAACGGTTGCCTTCGAGCTGTGCGTCGCGGGCGACATTGATGTTCACGCCTTGATTGCCAGCGTAACCACCGACCACCGCCGTGGCGCTGTTCTTGCTCGACTGGCTGCTGCCGCCCGCGCCACTGCCGGCCACGTTCACGTCTTCACCGGTCTTGGTGTAGACGCGCACATCGACCTTGGCATCCACCGAATTTTCGGTGCTGCTGCGGATGTTGTTCGCGGCATCGGCCACCAGTTTGTCAGCGCTGATGTTCACTTTGCCGGCGCTGGCGTTGTACTGGGTGCCCTGGTCGTGCAGCGTGCCGCCGACCTTCACGTCCACGGTCTTGCCATCGAACTGGCTGACCACGGCGTTGCTGCTTTGCTCGGTTTTATCCGCGCTGGCATGACCGACCGCCACGTCGATACCGACGTTCGGCTGACCGAGATTGGCCAATGCGTCCTTGTCAGGCACTTTGCCGTCGAGCACGTCTTTCACCGCGCCGGCAATCGGCCGGGCGATGTCTTTGTACTCGACGTTGGCGCCGATGTCTGCCGACCAGTTGCTCTCCTTGTGGGTGCTGCTCTCGGTGTTGCTGGCAGCACGGTTGTCCACTTCGTTGGCGGCGACGTTCAGACCGTTGCCAGACTTGAGTTGCGCACCCTCGGTGACGAGTTTGTCAGCGTTGATGTTCAGGCTGCCGCTGCTCTGCACACCGGTAGTTTGCGCAGTGGTTTTGCCGGTGGTGTCTTGCGAAGTGCTGTGCGAGAAATCCACGCCGCTGCCCGCGCGGTCGAGGCCGCCGGTGTAGTAGAAACCGCCGCCGGTGCTGCGGGTCTCGGTCGAAGTATTGTGGCTGTCCTGCTCGGCCAGCAACGAAACGTTCTTGCCACTCAGGGTGGTGTCGCCGGCGGTGGATTTCACCTCAGCGCCCTTGAGCGTCACATCGCCGCCCGCCTTCACTTGCACAGTGCCGCCGCTGAGGCTGGAACCCTGCTGCGTGACGTCGTTGGCAGTGACGGTTTGCGCCTTGTCTTCGTAATGCACGCCGGCGCGATATTGCTCCGCCGTCTGCTCCTTGGCGTAAGCGTCAAAACCACGAGTCTGCGTGCTGTTGCTGCTGTCGTGGGTGTTCTGCGTCGAATGCACATTCACATCACCCGCCGCATCCGCCGTCAGCGAACCGCCGGCCTTGACCGTGGAGCCGGCGACTTCGATGTCCTTGGCGCTTTTGAGCTTGAGGTTGCTGTCCGACACCAGCTCGCTGCGCACCGTGGTGCTGTCCTTGCTGTTCTGCCGGGACTCGTCCTTGGTGATGCCGAAGAACTTGCTGTCCTTGTCGTGGTTGTTGCTGTGCGAGGTGTCCTGCACGCCGTCGATGGTCAGCGAACCGTTGTCGCTGATCACGCTGGCGTCCTGGCCGCCGCGCACCTGGCTACCGCTGATGCGCACGTCGTCTGCCTTGACCACCAGTTTGCCGGCCGCGTTGATCTTGCTGCCCTGATGCTGGGTCTGGCCCTTGTCGGCGTCGCCGGTCTTGCCGAAGAAACCGCCGCCGACCAGATCACCGGAATAGCGGTTGTCGCTGCTGCGGTTGGTGCGGGTCGCGGTGGTGATTTCAACTTGCTTGCCGGCCAGTTGCAGATCGCCGGCGCTGTTCAGTTCGGCGCCTTCGGAGCGCAACAGTGCGGCGGTTTGCAGGGCGATGTTGCCGCCTTTCAACTGGCTGGTGACGCTGCGCTGCTCTTCGCTGCTGCTGTCCCAATCGGCTTTCCACAGGTGCTTGCGGTGCTTGCCCTGATCGGTCTGGGTGTGGCTTTCAGTGGCGGCGGTCAAACGCAGGTCGCCGCCGCTTTGCACGCTGAGGTTGTTCTTCGCTTCGACCTTGGCGGCTTTCAGTTCGGTGTCTTTGCCGGACGACAGCTGCGCGTCGCGGCTGGCGACGATCTGGCTGCCGTGCTGGCGCGAATCGCTGTCAGTCTTGGTGCGCTCGTAGGTTTCCCAGGTGATGCCGATGGTGCTGTTGTTCCAGTTCTCACGCTGTTCCTGGAGCTTGCGGCTCTCGACGGTGGTCAAGGTCAGATTGCGCTTGGCATCGACCTTCACGTCACGACCGCTGACGTCGGTGGCGGCCAGCGTCAGGTCCTTGCCGCTGTGCAGGCCGACGTCGCCCTGGCTGCTGCGGATGCCGGCGCGGGTCACATCGAGGCTGTCCGGGATCGCCTGGCCGCTGACGCTCAAGTCGCCAGCCGAACGAATCTGTACGCCGTCACGCCCGGCGACTTGCACAGCCCCGACCTTCACGCCTGCACCTTCGGCGGTACTGACGATGTTGATGCGCCCGGCCTGCATCGCGCCGAACAGGCTGGCGTCGATCCGCTGATCGGTGGTGTTGCCCGCCGGGTCCACGGCTTTCACCTGGCCGCTGGCGTAGTCGATCTGATTGCGTCCGACAGTGAGGTTCAGTTGATCACGTGCAGTGATCGCACCCTGGCTGTCGATGCGCGGGGCGATCAGGTTGATCGAGCCTTCGCCATTGCGCAGCCCGCCGCCCTGAATCTGCAGCTGGCCGCTGGCATCGCGGGTGCTCAGGGCTTGCAGCTTGCCGTCGTTCAGCTCGGGACGGCCGACCACCAGATTGGCGTTCGGCGTGTTGATGAAACTGCCGCCGTTCACCGAAATGCCGTTCGGGTTGGCGAGCACGTAGTCGGCGGCGCGACCGAAGATTTCCTGGGCGCCGTTGATGGCCGACGGGTTGCGGCTGATCACTTCGTTGAGGATCACGCTCGCGGCCTGGCCCTGCAATTGCGGGTTGGCCGCCAGTTGCCCGGCGAGCTGCGATTGCCCGGCCTGCAAGGCGTTGTTCAGCACCAGTCCCTGACGGTCGACGTTGTAGTCGAGGAACTGGTTGTGCGACAGGCCCGAGCCGTTCGGCGCGACGATGTTGACGATCGGGACGCCGCCCTGGGTTTGCAGTTGCGCGGTGCCGCCGGGGCCGGGTGCGACCACCACACCGCCGGCCATGGCGCCCGGCAGATGAGCGACCAGGAACAGGCTGGCGATGGCCCAGCGCAGTTTGCCCCGTGGGGAAAGATGAAACGCAAAGGTATTCATTGGCATAAAAAACTCTCCATGTAGTGCGGCATCACGTTGCGCGTTGAGTAGAAGGCCACGGCTGTCGCGCTCAGGTCCGATGGCTGTTGTTCACTGACGTTCATATCTGTAATCCGACCCGCATCAGCCAGGTTTCAGGCTCGCTGTGCAGACCGGTCGGGGTGTTGAGGCTGCGTTGGTAATCGACATCCACTTGCAGGTTTTTCCAGCCCAGGTTGAGGCCGATGCTGGCGCCGCTCAGGCGTTGAACCGAGGCGCCGTGGTCGGCCTTGATCCAGCCGTGGTCGAGTCCGATTCGCGGGGTGAGCTGCACGGGAAAATCACTGCGCAGCGGCAGGCGCAAGGTATTGCGCCAAATCGCACCGCTGGCGCCGGACGCGCTGCTGACCCGATAACCGCGCACGGCGGAATCGTCGGTGCCGAGCAGTTGTTCGATCGCCGGCAACGGATCCGGGCTGTACTGCACGTTCAGTTGGCTCTGCCATTGCCAGGCTTGCGCGCCGAGCTGGCCGTTGCGCCACTGGCTGAGGCCGGCGCGGTACTTGCGAAACTGTGCTTTGGGCAGGTTCTTGACCTGATGATCGGCATCGTCGTCGGCACCCAGCCAGCGCAGGCCCTGGGCGTAGTTGAAATCCAGGTTCCACACCGCGCGATCGAGCCAGAACAGATTGAGCCCGGCCTCGGCCACGGTCAGGGTCGGGCTCTGGATGCCGAGGCGAACGTTTTCCAGGTAGCTGTCGACGTCCTTGTGCGCCAGTTGCAGGTTGGCGCTGAGCTGATGGCTCTGGTCGCGCCACAACACGCGGTCGGCGCGCAGGCTGAGCTGATCGGTGATGCCGGTGCTGTGCAGGGTCGCCGCGCTGAGTTTGAACGGCGCGCGATATTCGGCGTGGCTGGCAAAGGTGCTGAACGTCCAATAACCGTAGGGGATCGCGTAATAGAGGCTGGCGTTGCGGCTGTAGCGGTCGCCCTGATTGAGCGTGTCGCTGGCACTGAGGCTCAACAGGTCGTTGAGTTCGAGCGGACTGTCGAGCGTCAGGCTGAGCGTGTCGCGATCACGGCCGGTGCTGGCGCTGCCGAGGTTGTCGAAACCGGCCCCGAGTGCCCAGCGCGACTGCCCCGAGGTCCGCGAACGCAAGATGATTTTTGACGCGCCGGGCTGGCTGCCGGGAGCAATGTCGGCGGTCAGATCGAGCGAGCGCAGACGATTCAACTGATCCAGCCCCTGCTCCAGATCCCGCAGGTTCAGCGGCTTGCCGAGCATGCCCGGGAATGCACCGCCGAGGGACACCGGCAGGCTCTGGTCGGCCAGTTCGATGGATTCGATGTAGCCTTCGTCGATCAGGATATCCAGCGACTGCCCCGCCGCCGGCGCACTGCTCAGGTACGGACGGCTGGCGATGTAGCCCTTCTCCACGTAGAGCGCGGTGATGGTCGCCAGCAAATGGTTGATCTGGCCGACACCCATGCACGGTGCCAGCAGCGGTTTGATCCGGGCGTTGAGCTTGTCCTTATCGATCAGCGTGACGCCGCCGATGCGCGTGCCGCTCAGGGGCCAGCAGCGTTCGTCGGGTTTGATCGTTTCAGCAATGGCCGGGGTGGCAGGCGCCGGGCCGAACGCACCGCGCTCCAGTTGCCGCTTGCGCTGTTCGAGTTGCAGTTGTTGCAGATCACGCTGTTGCAGTTGTTGCTGGCGCAGCACTTCCTGGCCCGGGGCTGGAGCTTCGGCGGCGAGAACGCTGGGCGCACACACACTCAACAACAAGGCCGACAACAGCGGGCGAGGCAGGAAACTACAACGGGTAACAGCGCGAATCGAATACGGCACTCAACATCCTTGCAATCAAATGGCTTAATGCCATCCCATCAATTGCAGTGATAGTCAGAGCCTTCCCACACAATTGCAAGACGCTTCCTACATTGCTTACATTTCTTAAACAAATGCCTTTTTCGCGCGAATCGCCAGCGATAACGCGAGCAAGTTGCAGATCATCAGGGTTTCCCCGAGGGCCTGAGACCACGCTGCCAACATCAATCCCGCACCGATCAGCAGGTAATAAAACAGCCCCAGCAATGCACCGGCGGTGCCCAAACGATCGGTGTAATTGCTCAGTGCTGCGCCCAGAATGTTCGGGATCGCCATGCCGAACGCCAGTACCACCAGCAGCATCGGCAGCACGAACCAGACATGCGTCTGCAACAGCCACACGCCGATGCCACCGAGTAAACCAGTGAGGGCCGCAAGGCGAATCAACTGCAGCGGCCTGCAACCGATGTGCAGCAAGCGTTTGTTGAGCCATGCTCCAAACCCTGAGGCCAATGCGAGCATCACGCCGCTGTAGCCGAACCACTCGCCGCTCAAGCCGAGACGTTCGAACTGAAAAGGCCCGAGGCTGTAATAGCTGAACAACGCGACGTTGAACGATGCGATCCACAGTGTCGAACGCCAGATACCGGGATCGCGCAACATGTCGCCCATGGTTGCGAACAGGCCAACGGAGGTCAGTTGTGGTGGACGGGTTTCCGGCAAGGCGTGCCAACTCCAAATCCACAAGGCCGATGCCAGCAATAGCAGCGCACCGAGCACGCCGCGATAACCAAAGCCCTGAACCAGGCTCGCGCCGCTGAACAGACCGATGGCCGGGCTGGCCGCCAGCGCCATGCCCACCAGAGAAAACACCTGGGCCAGTTCGCTCCCGCGATAGCGGTCACGCAACAGCGTCTGGGTCACCACCGAGCCGACGGCGGCGCCAAATGCCGCCAGCGCCTGGGCCATCAACAGACCGTTGAAACTGCGCACGCTCAAGCCGAGTACGCAGGCAACCGCATAAATCGCCAGACCGGCGAGCATCGAGGGCCGCCGGCCAATCCGGTCGCACACCCGGCCCCACGTCACTACACCAAACGCGAAAGCCAGGAAGTACACCGACAGGGTTTGCGCCGCCGCTTGCGGGCCAACATCAAATGCACGGCCGATATCCCCCAGCGCCGGGCTGAACAGGGTCTGGGCGATCTGCGGAAACATCAGCAGCGCAATCGCCAACATCAACAACTTTCCAGGGTTCATCACGATGACTCCTCAACAAAAACGCCGAGGAGTTTAAAAAGTCGCGACTGACGTATTATCCAAATCCTGACAATTTATCGTTGAAATCGGACAACCCATGGCCTGGCTCGAAGCCCACGACCGTTTTGACCCGGATCGCTTCCCGGCGCCGGTAATCGGCATCGCCTCTACCCTCGGCGATCACGACTCCGGCCTGCATCGGCATCAGCGCGGGCAACTGCTCTACACCCGACAGGGCTGCACGCGCATCACGCTGGCGCAGCAGCTGTGTCTGCTGCCGCCGTCGCGGGCGGCGTGGATTCCCGGTGGCGTCACGCATCGGGCGGTGATGCAGCAAAGCGTCGACTATCGCTCCATCTACCTGACGCCCGAGTTGTGTCGCGAGCTGCCGCAACAGGTCTGCGTGATCGAGGTCAGCCCGCTGCTGCGCGCCGTGCTGGAACCGATGGCGATTGCCGATTTCGCCACCGATTGGCAGCAGGGCAAATTCGTCCATCTGCTGGGGCTGTGCCTGAGTGAAATCCGTGACGCGGCGCAGCAGCCGATGCTTTTGCCATTGCCGCAAGACAAACGCCTGGCGCCTCTGCTTGCACGCCCCGAACAACTGCCACCGGAGCTGCAAGTGCTGGAGCAACAGATCGGCGCCAGCAGCCGCACCATCGGCCGGATCTTCCAGAAGGAAACCGGCATGAGCTATCAACAATGGCGCCAGCAATGGCGATTGATGCGCGCCATGGAATTGCTCGCTACCGGCCGTAACCTCGGCTATTGCGCGTTTGAACTGGGTTTCGCCAGCGACAGCGCATTCATTGCGTTCTTCAAGACCATGACCGGCACGACGCCCGGCACCTGGCTGCGATAAGCAAACGACGACCGGCAGCAAAAATCATTTGCCACAAAATATTACCTGCGTCATATTACAGCCGTAATAACAACCCGTTTTTGCCGGTATCAGCCGCAGGTATTACGCCATGACCAGCATGCCCACCGTTGAACCCGATCTCGCCGTTCCGGTCAGCGCTTCCAAACCTCCCCTGCTCAAACGCCTGCTGTTGCCCACTGCGGGTCTGGCCGCGCTGGTGTTCGCCGGGTTGTACGCCGCGCATTGGTGGGGTGCCGGTCGATTTCTCGAAGAGACCGACGATGCCTACATTGGCGGTGACGTCACGGTGATCGGGCCGAAAGTCGCCGGTTACATCGAGGAAGTGTTGGTCAGCGACAACCAGCCGGTGAAGGCCGGCGACGTGCTGATCCGCCTCGACGCCCGCGACTATCGCGCCAATCTGGCCAAGGCCGAAGGCGCCGTCGCCGCTGAAGAAGCGCTGCTGGCCAACCTCGACGCCACCGAACAACTGCAACAAGCGGTGATCGGTCAGGCCCGCGCCGGCATCGATGCTGCCGGTGCCGAAACCGCCCGTTCCCGGGACGACAACGCACGCTACAAACGCCTGGTGACCACCAATGCAGTCTCGGTGGAAAGTGCGCAACGGGCCGACGCCACCTTCAAGACCGCGCAAGCCTTGAGCGCCAAGGCCCAGGCCGAACTGCTGGCTGCGCAACGCCAACTCACCGTGATCGAAACCCAGAAACAACAGGCCCGCGCCGCCCTCCAGCAAGCCCGGGCCGAGCGTGATCTGGCGCAACTCAACCTCGGCTACACCGAACTGCGCGCCCCGGTCGACGGCGTGATCGGCAACCGCCGCGCACGGGTCGGCGCCTACGCTCAGGCCGGTTCGCAACAATTGTCGGTGGTGCCGGCCAGCGGTCTGTGGGTCGATGCCAACTTCAAGGAAGACCAACTGGCGCGGATGAAACCCGGCCAGCGCGTGAGCATCCGCGCCGACGTGTTGTCCGGTCAGGAATTCCACGGCCGCCTCGACAGCCTCGCCCCCGCCACCGGTTCGCAGTTCAGCGTGCTGCCGCCGGAAAACGCCACGGGCAACTTCACCAAGATCGTCCAGCGTGTGCCGGTACGGATCCTGCTCGACCCCGCCGACGGCGTGCTCGGTCACCTGCGTCCGGGCCTGTCGGTGACGGCTGAAGTCGACACCCGTGGCCAGCCTGAAACCACCGCCGTGGCCAGCGCGCCATGAGCCGCGCCCTCGCCGTCCCTGCGCAGCCGTTCAATGCCGCCGAGATGGCGACGGCAACCAAAGTGTTCGCCTTCGCCACGATGTGCATCGGCATGTTCATCGCGTTGCTGGACATTCAGATCGTCTCGGCCTCGCTGCGGGATATCGGCGGCGGGTTGTCCGCCGGCACCGATGAAACGGCGTGGGTGCAGACCAGTTACCTGATCGCCGAGATCATCGTGATCCCGCTGTCGGGTTGGCTGTCGCGGGTGTTCTCGACCCGCTGGCTGTTCTGCGCCTCGGCCGTCGGTTTTACCCTCGCCAGCCTGTTGTGCGGCGCGGCCTGGAACATCCAGAGCATGATCGCCTTTCGGGCGCTGCAAGGGTTTCTCGGCGGCTCGATGATTCCGTTGGTGTTCACCACGGCGTTCTTTTTCTTCACCGGCAAACAACGGGTGATCGCCGCTGCGACCATCGGTGCAGTGGCCTCGCTGGCGCCGACATTGGGCCCGGTGATTGGTGGCTGGATCACCGACATCTCGTCCTGGCACTGGCTGTTCTACATCAACCTCGTGCCGGGGATTTTCGTCGCCGTGGCGGTGCCGATGCTGGTCAAGATCGATCAGCCGGAACTGTCGCTGCTCAAGGGCGCGGACTATCTGAGCATGGTGTTTCTCGCACTGTTTCTCGGCTGCCTGGAATACACCCTCGAAGAAGGCCCGCGCTGGAACTGGTTCAGCGACCAGACCATCCTGACCACCGCGTGGATCAGCGCCCTGGCCGGCGTGGCGTTCGTTGGCCGCACGCTGCACGTGGCCAATCCGATCGTCGACCTGCGCGCGCTCAAGGATCGCAACTTCGCCCTCGGCTGCTTCTTTTCCTTCGTCACCGGGATCGGCCTGTTCGCGACGATTTACCTGACGCCGCTGTTTCTCGGCCGGGTGCGTGGCTACGGTGCGCTGGACATTGGTCTGGCGGTTTTTTCCACCGGGGTGTTCCAGATCATGGCGATTCCGCTGTACGCCTTTCTGGCCAATCGCATCGATCTGCGCTGGATCATGATGGCGGGCCTGGCGTTGTTTGCGTTGTCGATGTGGGAATTCAGCCCGATCACCCACGATTGGGGTGCCGGGCAATTGATGCTGCCGCAAGCCCTGCGCGGGATTGCCCAGCAACTGGCGGTGCCGCCGGCCGTGACGCTGACGCTTGGCGGGCTGGCCCCGGCGCGTTTGAAACACGCCTCGGGCCTGTTCAACCTGATGCGCAACCTGGGCGGTGCGATCGGGATTGCGGCGTGCGCGACCATTCTCAACGACCGCACCAACCTGCACTTCACGCGGTTGGCGGAGCATCTGAACAGCAGCAACGAAGCGTTGAATCAGTGGCTGGCCCAGGTCGGCGGCAACTTCGCCGCACTGGGTCAGAGCGGTGACGTCGGCATCACCGCCGGCCTGCATCAGCTATGGCTGCTGACCTACCGCGAGGCGCAGACCCAAACCTATGGCGACACGTTCCTGATGATCATGGTGTGCTTCGTGATCGCCACGGCGATGGTGCCCTTGATGCGCAAGGTACAACCACCGGCCGCGCCGAGTGCCGATGCACATTGACCGATCAGGCTTGTGGGGTTTTGCGAAAGCCCACGGCCAGACGGTTCCAGCTGTTGATGGTGCTGATCGCCACGGTCAGGTCGACCATTTCTTTCGGCGAAAACTGGGCAGCGACCGCTTCGTAATCTTCGTCCGGGGCGTGGGTCAGGCTCAGCTGGGTCAGGGATTCGGTCCACAACAGCGCGGCGCGTTCACGGTCGGTGAAGAACGGGGCTTCGCGCCAGGCCGTCACGGCAAACAATCGACGTGGGGTTTCGCCGCCCTTGATCGCGTCAGTGGTGTGCATGTCGATGCAGAACGCACAGCCGTTGATTTGCGAGGCGCGCAGCTTGACCAGTTCGATCAGGGTCTTTTCCAGCGGCAGTTTCGAGACGGCGGTTTCCAGGGCGATCATCGCTTTCAGGGCGTCTGGGGAAGCGGTGTAGAAATCGGCACGAGGTTTCATGGTGGTTCTCCGGGGCGAGTGAATGTGTGGCTACGTTAGTCCCGGGGGTGGGTCAGGCAAATAGCCAATCTCCCGGAAGACGAGTAGGCCACTTGGTTGGCGTCAGAAAAGAAAGTGTCGGGGGGCAATTGCCAGCGCTCGTTCCGTGCCACTAGAATGCGATCAATTCTTAATTGCACACTTTTCGCACTCTCGATTGCACCTCTACATTGCAACCAGGCAACGGACGCCCGAAACGAGTATCTGCCCTTCATGTCGTCCCTCGATCAGCCCTTGAATCAGCAAGTCCAGACGCTCTACAGCGAACACCACGGGTGGCTGCAGGGCTGGTTGCAGCGCAAGCTGGGCAATCGCTGCGATGCGGCCGACCTGGCGCACGATACGTTCCTGCGCCTGCTCACCCGCCAGGTGATCAAACCGCTGGGCAGCGAACCCCGGGCGCTGTTGACGCACATCGCCAAAGGTCTGGTGATCGACCGCTGGCGCCGTCAGGACATAGAGCGCGCCTACCTGGAAACCATCGCCAGCCTCCCCGCCGACGAGGTGCCGTCGCCGGAGACCCGTTATCTGATTCTCGAAACCCTGTGGCGCATCGAAGCGTTGCTGCGCGAGTTGCCGGCGCAGACCCGCGACACGTTCCTGCTGTCGCAGATCGAAGGCCTGACCTACGCGCAGATCGCCACGCGCCTGAGTGTTTCGCTGATCACCGTGAAACGCCACATGCGCGCCGCGTTCATTGCCTGCCTGAGTGTCGCCTGATGAGTTCGTCGATGATCAATCCGCAGATTCTCGGTGAAGCCGCCGACTGGCTGGTGCAGTTGCATTCGGGCAGCGCCTCGCCGTCCGATCATCAGGCCATCGCCCAGTGGCGCAACCGCAGCACCGAGCACGCCCAGGCCTGGCTGCGGGCCGAAGCGTTGCTGGGGGATTTACGCAGTGTGCCGGCCAATGTGGCGATCCAGACCTTGCAACGGGCTTCGCGCAAAGAAGGCCTCAGCCGTCGTCAGACGCTCACCCGCCTCGGCCTGCTGTTGATGGCGGGACCACTGGGCATCGCCTCGCAACATGTGCCCTGGCAGCAATGGACCGCCGATCAGCGCACCGCCGTCGGCGAGCAAAAAACGCTGCAACTGCCGGACGGCACTCAGTTGCTGCTCAACACCGACAGCGCCGTGAACATCGCTTTCAGCCCGGTCGAGCGCCGGGTCCTGCTGCTCAACGGCGAAGTACTGATCAACACCGCCAGCGATGCCGCCGCCCGCCCGTTCATGGTCGAAACCCCACAAGGCGTGGCCCGTGCGTTCGGCACGCGGTTCTGCGTGCGCACCGAGGGGTCGCGCAGCCTGGTGTCGGTGCTGGAGGGGCAAGTACAAATCACCCCGGAACTGCTCAAGCAAAACGCAATGCTCAAGGCCGGCGAGCGCCAGCGCTTCAAACTGAACGGCTTCGACAGCGCCGAAACCTTCGACACCGCGAGCCTGGCCTGGGACAAAGGCATGCTGCTGGCCAGCAACATGCGCCTGGACGAATTGCTCGGCGAACTGAGCCGCTATCGTCGGGGCGTCTTGCGCTGTCATCCGGACGTCGCAGCGATGCGCGTGTCCGGGGCGTTTTCCCTGCGCGACACCGACGCCAGCCTGCGTCTACTCAGCGACACCCTGCCGCTGAACATCGACAGCCTGACCCGCTATTGGCTGTCGGTCGAACCCCGTGTCTGAACCCGGTGAAATTATTTTCGATGTTCACTGATACCTTTTCGCGTCTCGTTCGGTGAGTGGATAGACCTTTTAATTCCACGCGCTCGACAGGATCGCCGAATGACCGCATTGCCCACGTCCCGCCCCGCCACTTTCCCGCTCAAGGCCCTGAACCTGAGCCTTGCCCTGGCCTTCGGCGCGCTGCTGCCGACCCTCGGCCACGCCGCCGACAGCACCCGCGAAAGCGCCAGCCAAAGTGTCAACATCGGCCCCGGCCTGCTCAGCCATGTGCTGGCGCAATTTGCGGTCAGCGTCGGCGTGCCGTTGTCGTTCGATCCGGCGCAACTGGGCAATCGCCAGAGCCCCGGCCTGCAAGGCAGTTACACCGCCCAGAGCGGTTTTGCCCGCTTGCTGGAAGGCAGCGGTTTCGAGCTGATCAGCACCGGCCACAACGGTTACACGGTAGCCCCGAAAGTCGCGGCGGACGGCGCACTGGAATTGGGCGCCACCAATGTCAGTGCCTTGCGCGACGACAGCGGCGACACCTACGGCGGCGAACAGGTCGCCCGCCGCGCGCAGGTCGGCATGCTCGGCAACCAGGAAGTCAACGACCTGCCGTTCAGCGTCACCAGTTACACCGTCAAGACCATGGCCGATCAACAGGCGCAAACCGTCGGCGATGTGCTGCTCAACGATGCCTCGGTGCGCCAGTCCAACGGCTTCGGCAACTTCTCGCAGATGTTCATGATCCGCGGTCTGCCGCTGGCCTCCGATGACATTTCCTATAACGGCCTCTATGGCGTGCTGCCAAGGCAGATCATCGCCGTCGAAGCGCTGGATCGGGTGGAACTGTTCAAGGGCCCGAACGCGTTCGTCAACGGCGTGACTCCGAGCGGCAGCGGCATTGGGGGCGGGATCAACCTGCAACCCAAACGCGCCATGGACACGCCAACGCGCAGCGTCACCCTCGACTACAGCGCTGACGGTCGGGTCGGCGGGCATCTGGATCTGGGCCAGCGTTTTGGCGAAGACAACCGCTTCGGTGCGCGGGTCAACCTGATGCAGCGCGAAGGTGACACCGCCGTCGATGACGAAGACCAGCGCTCGTCGCTGTTCAGCGTCGGCCTGGACTATCGCGGTGAACGCCTGCGGGTCTCGACCGACTTCGGTTATCAGAAGCAGGTGATCAATCAGGGGCGCTCGGTGATCTATGTCGATTCGAGCCTGACAAAAGCTCCCAAGGTGCCGGACGCCAACGCCAGCTACGCCCAGCGCTGGAGCTATTCGCAACTCGAAGACACCTTCGGCATGGCCCGCGCCGAATATGACCTCAACGACAACTGGACCGCCTATGTGTCCGGTGGTGCCAAACACACCCGGGAAAACGGGGTGTACTCGTCGCTGACCGTCACCGACCTCAACGGCAACGCCCGTGGCGGCATGCTCTATTCGCCCCACGACGAAGACAACCAAAGCGCCATGGCCGGGCTCAACGGTCGCTTCGACACCGGTCCCGTTACCCATCAGTTGAACCTCGGTTGGGCCGGCATCTGGGGCGAGCAGCGCTCGGCCTACGAAACCATCGGCAGCGCCGCACGCTACAGCACCAACCTGTACAACGTCACCGACAAGCCGCGCCCGCCCGCCACCTCGTTTGCCAGCGACATCAACGACCCGCGCATCACCGGCAAGAACACCCTGCGCAGCGAGGCGATTTCCGACACTCTCGGCTTCGTCGATGACCGCATCCTGCTGACCCTCGGCGTGCGCCGTCAGACACTGAAAGTCGACGGCTGGAGCACCGTCACCGGGGCACGCACGTCAAGTTATGACGAATCGATCACCACCCCGGTCTACGGCCTGGTGATCAAACCCTGGGAACACGTGTCGTTCTACGCCAACCGCATCGAAGGCCTGGCCAAGGGCCCGACGCCGCCGACCACCGCGATCAACCGCGACGAAACCTTCGCCCCGGTGCGCAGCAAACAGGTCGAGGCCGGCGTGCGCCTGGACATGGGCAGCTACGGCGCCAGCCTCGGCGTCTACCGCATCGAACAGCCGTCGAGTTACACCCAGGACGGGATCTTCCGGGTCGACGGCCAGCAGACCAACAAAGGCGTGGAACTCAACGTCTATGGCGAACCGCTCGACGGCCTGCGCCTGCTCAGCGGCGCGACATTGATGAAGACGGAGCTCGAAGGCAGCGCCAACGGCGTGAATGACGGCAACCGCGCCGTCGGGGTGCCGCGCTTTCAATTCAACCTCGGTGCCGACTGGGACATTCCGGGCCTCGAAGGCGCCGCCCTCAGCGCCCGAATGTTGCGCACCGGCGGACAGTACCTGAACGCGGCCAACACCCAGAGCATTCCGGCGTGGACCCGCTTCGACCTCGGCTCGCGCTACGCCTTCAAACTGGACGAAAAACAGATCACCCTGCGAGCCAATCTGGAAAACGTCGCCAACGAAGCCTACTGGGCCTCGGCCAACGGCGGCTACCTGACCCAGGGCACGCCGCGCACGCTGAAAGTCTCGGCGACTGTGGACTTCTGAGTCGCGGCACTTCATCCGCCGCCCCAACGAAAAAGAGCAGGCCGTGGCCTGCTCTTTTTTATGTTGGCGATCAGCGGTCCGAACGCATCAACTCACCAATGCCGCCGTCCATCGACAACACCGCAGCGCGATTGCGACCAGCGTTCTTGGCTTGATACAGCGCCGCATCGGCACGCTGGATGAACAATTCCGGGCTGTCGTTGCCGAGCGGAATGAACGAATAGCAGCCCAGACTCACGGTGAGATAACCGGTGGGCGAGCCGCTGTGGGTGATGTGTTTGTCCATGACGCTGCGGCGGATCTGCCCGGCAATCGCCAGCGCGCCGTTGATGTCGGTGTCCGGCAACAGCACCGCAAACTCTTCGCCGCCGTAGCGCACCGCCAGATCGGATTTGCGCTGGCAGCAGTTCTTCACCACCAGAGCGACCTGGGTCAGGCAATGATCGCCGGCCACATGGCCGTAGGCATCGTTGTAGCGCTTGAAGAAATCGATATCGAGCATGATCAGGCTGACCGGACTCGACTGCCGGGCGCCCCGAGCGAATTCAATCTCCAGCGATTGCTCGAACAGGCGCCGGTTGGCCAGCCCGGTCAGGCTGTCGTGGGTGGCAATCAGCTCCAGCGCCCGCTGGGCCTTGAGCAAGTTTTTCTCGATCCGCTCGCCGTCACGCACCTGATGGATGAACACCCAGCCAAACAGCCCAACCCCAAGCATCACCAGCGCCACGATGACGCTGGACTGGAAGGCGCGGTCATGCCAGCCCTTGAGAATCGTGTCCCGCGAGGAAGAGGCAGACACCACCAGCGGATAACTTTCGAGCTGCCGATAACCGTAAAGTCGTGTGACCCCATCGACCACAGAATCGATCATCGCCGTGCCGGCTGAGGCGTTGGGAAGCAGCGTCTGATAGATCTCGCCCTTGGCCAGCGAGGTACCGATCAACGCATCGTCGAACGGCCGGCGCGCAAGCAAAGTGCCGTCGGTCAGTCCGAGGAACATGGTGCCGTTGTCATCCAGGCTGAAGCTTTTGAAGAACCGGTCGAAGTACGACATCTTGATGCCGGCCAGCAACACGCCCTGGAAATTTCCGGCGCGATCGTTGACCCGCTTGGAGATCGGGATGATCCACTCGCCAATTTCGCGGCTGCGGATTGCCGGGCCGATGTGCGCCACGGCCGACACGTTCTGCTGGTGAAACTTGAAGTACTCGCGATCCGCCACGCCGTTGCCTCGCGGCAGATCAGGGAATGAGGTGATCACCCACTGCCCTTCGCGATCGAACAGGAACATGCCGTGCAACTGCTCCAGTTGCTGCACCCGGCGCGCGAAGGTTCTCTGCAAACGCGGCTTCTGCGCCGCGCCATAGCCGTCTTCCTGAATCCAGTCGACCAGGCTGGTCATCACCAGATCAGCGGCCAGAAAGGTGTCTTCGGCCTGCTGCGCCATCGCCCGGGTCAGGTTGGCCGAGGACATCTGCGCATTCGCCAGATCCTGCCGGCGCGACTGCTCGATCTGCAAATACAGCAGACCGGACAGACACAGACACACCGCAACGATGAACAGCACCGCCGCCTTGCGCAGCGGCAAACGCTTGAGTGTGCCGCCGGGGGCCTGATGCGGATCGTGAATGGGGATAGGCAAAAGCGTGTCCTGGGCAGGTACGACAGGGGCAAAGGCCCGAAACCCTTGTTTTTTGTGAGCGTAGCCCACCGGATAGTGCGGGGCAACCAAGTGCCACCGAGACAATCCCGACCCCGTTGATATCGGCGCGCAGCGGAAATGGATGACCTGCGATGTAATTTATTTTTCTTTGATACAGTTCTCCCCCACAAACGTGATGACAGGAGTCAAATGATGGCAAAGCCTGCCGCCCGTCTTACCGATCCCAGCAAATGCCCACTCCCCGGACACGGGACCAATGCGATAGCGACTGGCTCTCCGGACGTATTTTTCGATGGCCTGGCGGCTGCACGCCAGGGTGATACCTGTTCCAGTGGCATTGCACGGCTACGGCCACCGGCCTCATGAGATTACTGATCGTCCTCGCACTAGCAGCATTGACCTCAGCACTCTTTTTTGTGGGTTACTACAAAAAATTGGAAGATGCGTATCCAGAGAAAGTTTTTTTCATCAAAAAGCACCCGACGCTCAAGTTGAGATTCGTGAACATCTTCGCGTACGAGTCAGACGATAAAAAACTGTCCGAACTCAATGATGAAGAGAGAACGCAAGTCATGGACTACTGCTGGTATCGACTTGGTATCTCTACTCAGTTAGCCAGCCAGCAAGAGCTTGAAGAATGTAAACGTCGTTGAAACAGGAAAGGCCTGCCTGTGTTAATGCAGAGGCTCGCCGGCGACCGGCCTGGGCTATGTACGAAAACTGCCTGATCGACACTCGGCGATTTTTCGTACAGCCGCTGGCTAGCAGGAGGTGAGTCAGTTCACCAGTGACGGTTGGGTAGCAACCGAGACGGTGAAGGCCACGACAAACAGCACCACGAGCACCCAGAACATCACCACAAGTATCTGCATGACGACCTTCAGGTTTTTATAAAGCCAGCGCAACCAATGGCCTTCGGGTTTAGCTTCCGAGCGAGTTCTGAGTACGCCGTTCAAATAAAAGCCGAGAAGGGCCAACAGTGCGCCATCAATGAACAGCGCAGGCAGACCGGCTGAGGGAAAAATGCTTCCCCACCGATAAAATGACGACCGGCTCAGAAACACCACATAACACGTGAGGCTGCCGTAGGGGATGGCTCTCCACCATTTGCCGGTCAGCGCTCCGGCCATCAGGCACATCATCACCATGAGCGGGTTGAGGAGAATATGGATCATCCAATCCAGTACGTTGGGGAAGTAGCCTGGGGAATTGATGCTGCGCCAGATATATTCAAACATTGTTCAGTTTCTTGCCTTCTATGGAGTCAGTGGTGCTTCCGTGCCGCCAAACGGTATCGGCGTATTGCCGTGCAACATAAGTCCAGTCGTGTAAACACAAAAAAACAGGCGCCTGAAAAGGCGCCTGTTTTTGTGGTCGGTTACCGCTCAGGTCAGCGCGACGGTGGAACCCGGATATCCCCTGCCCGGCACTGGGTTTTCACACCCTTGCCGCAGGCGCCAAATTGCAGGTCCTTGCCCATGCACACCCGCACTTCCGAGAGTTCCGGGCCGCTGCAGATCACGGCAATACCGTCTGCCGGGATACCCGGATTACTCTTGCGGAACAGGTCGGCGATTTCCTGCGCTTCGAAGTAATAAGAATTGCTGAACGGTTGCAGCTCTTGCGGGATTGTCACCGCCGCCACGGCTTTATCCGCTTCGTCGAAATAGCCCATTGCCCCGAGACCGCTGCAGGTGCCGTGCTTGCTCCACTCGTGATCGAGCAGTTTTTTGGTCGGGAACAGCGTCAGGCCCTTGGCGGTTTCGGCGGCCGACAGGTTGGTCAGCGGCGGGCAGGATTCCGGCCAGCCGCCCTTGGCGTATTGCGGCCACAAGCCATGCAGGACAAAACCGTAGCCCTTGCCGGTGCACTGAGGATCATCCTTGTGAGTCAGGCAGAACGTCGGCGACCAGGACAGCGTCAGCAGGTAGTAATCGAACACCCCCGCCACTGATTCCGTGGGTGCCTTGTTGGCATGCGACTGACGCGCCGAACTCAGACCGATGCTACCGACCGTCAGCGCCATCAGCGCCATAATTGTAAAAAGCTTTTTCATCTTCCCGTTCCTTGGGACGCTGGCGTCCATGGTTTTTGTGATCTGACCGTCAAGTGGTCAGGGGCTGATTGAGTCATGCCAGTATTGCAAGCGCATGACGCAAGGCAAAGCTGTACTACGTTGAAAGGTCTACGATTAATAAGCAGACACCAAAAACAGGGATCCCGAAATGAGTAAAGCAGACGAACTCGCCGCGAAGCTCAAGCAAACCCGGCACACCCACGCGGACGACATCACCTGCGCCGAACTGGAAATCGATTGCTGGCCGGCGGTGGTCTACGACCTGTATCACCGCATCGAGGGCTGGTTGCAACCGGTCACCGAGGTGGGACTGAAGATTCGGCGAAATCCTACCCATGTTTGCGAAAGTTCGCCGGAAGGCGAGACGCACGACTACGCCATCGACCAATTGATCATCGAGGCCAACCATCACAGCCTGACCTTTGATCCCATCGCGCGTTTCACCGAGGACGGTGCCGGTCGCGTGCAGATCGTCCTGCCGGGCCGGGACACTTCCCTGCTGCGGACCGTCGACGAACACGGCGAGAGTCATTGGTGGTTGCAGACGATCGAGACCGGGCAACAGCTGGATGCGATTGCCCTGACGGAAAACAACCTGCTGCTGGTGGTTCAGGAAGGTCTCGGGTTGTAGGACGCTTCACTCCCGTCGCGCCGAGCAATAGTCGACGATCACCCGGGAAACCGCTTCGATCATCTGTGGATCGGCATGACTCGCCGTGAACAGGCGAAACTCCGCGTCCGGCAGCGTCGGCAAACCCAGCTCCACACCGAGCGCCGCCAGGCCCTGCCCCAACTGGCTGGCGGCCATCGGCGCCACCGCGAACCCGGCCAACGCCGCAGCACGCAAGCCAGCGGTGCTGGTGCAGAGCATCGCGGTGCGCTGGGCAATGCCGGCCTGGGCCAGGCGGGTCAACGCGGCTTCGCGATATGGACAGGGTTCGGGGAACAGCGCCAGCGGCAACGGCGTCGGCAATTGGACGACCGGTTGCGCCGACCACGCCCACACCAGCGGTTCCTGCCACAGCAACAACCCCGGCTCTCGGGTCTCGCACAGCGACCCGATGACCAACTCCAGATTGCCCTGCTTCATCTGGTTCAACAACGTACCGGGAATGTTGACCTGCACATCGATCTCCATGCCCGGATGCTGCGCCGCGCAGTCCTGCAGTGCCCTCAGCAACCGTGGCTCGACAAAATCCTCCGACACGCCAATCCGCACCCGTCCCTGAAACGGCGTGCGCGTGAGCTGTGCCCAGGCGTCACGATTCAGCGCCAGAATCGTGCGCGCATAGGCGATCAAGCGCTCGCCATCCGCCGTCAATTGCTGGGAGCGGGTCGTGCGTTTGAGCAACGGTTTGCCGATCTGCTCTTCCAGCCGTCTCAGATGACCGCTGACCGCCGATTGGGTCAGGTGCAGTTTTTCGGCGGCACGGCTGAAGCCGTCCTCGTCGACAACGGTGACAAAGGTCTTCAACAACAGGGCGTCGAACATAGTTGAATACGTGATCAATGGCCGATTTATTTACGATTTATAGTGAGAAGCCAGCTATGTTGCAATGCCTCGCCTTCCCTACCCGAATGTCGAGGCTCACCGTGACCACCCTCCTGCACATCGAATGCTCTCCCCGCAAACAGCGCTCCGCGTCCATTGAAGTGGCGCACCGTTTCATTGAGCGCTATCGGCAAAATGATCCGCAGACCCAGGTTCGCACGCTCGATTTATGGAGCCTGCACCTGCCGGAGTTCGACGAGGACGCGATGAACGCCAAATACGCAGGCCTGAGTGGAACGCCGCTGACGCCGTCGCAACAATCGGCCTGGCAGACCCTCGAAGACCTCGCCGCCCACCTGCGCGGGGCCGATGTGCTGGTGTTCTCGGTGCCGCTGTGGAATTTCAGCATTCCCTACAAGCTCAAGCACTTCATCGACCTGGTGTCGCAGAAAGACATCCTCTTCAGCTTCGATCCGGAGCGCGGGTTGCGAGGTTTGCTGCAAGGCAAGAAAGCCGTCGTGGCCTATGCGCGGGGGATGGATTTTTCCGCGCAGTCGATCACGCCGGCCGAGCGTTTCGACTTTCAGAAACCGTACATGGAAGCGTGGCTGGAGTTCATCGGCGTCAGCGATGTGCATGCGCTGATCGTCGAGAAAACGATCTTCGGTGATGAGGTGGATCGCGATTCACGGTTCGCCGCATCGCAACAGGCACGAGACCTGGCGGACAACCTCGCCCGCCGAACCTGACACAACTGTAATCCGCGCCTCAGCCAACTGAAAGCCGGCGCTGGTTAGCCTCCCCGTCATTCGTCAAACGGGGACTTCCAGCGCATGCCTTCCACCACCTCAAGACGCACCTTTGTCAAAGGCCTGGCCGCCGGCGGTCTGCTCGGCGGCCTCGGTCTGTGGCGTACGCCGGTCTGGGCGTTGAACAGCCCCGGCCAGGTAAATGAGCTCAGCGGTACAGACTTCGAACTGTTCATCGGCGAAACCCCGGTCAACTTCACCGGCCAGCCGCGCACCGCGATGACCATCAACGGTGGCGTGCCCGGCCCGCTGCTGCGCTGGCGCGAAGGCGACACCGTGACCCTGCGGGTGCGCAACCGGCTCAAGGACACCACGTCGATCCACTGGCACGGGATTCTGCTGCCGGCCAACATGGACGGCGTGCCGGGTCTGAGTTTTCACGGCATCGAACCGGGTGGCGTGTACGTCTATCAATTCACGGTGCGCCAGCACGGCACCTACTGGTATCACAGCCATTCCGGGTTGCAGGAGCAGGCCGGCGTCTACGGGCCGCTGGTGATCGACGCCCGGGAGCCGGAGCCGTTCCAATACGACCGCGAGCATGTGGTGATGCTCAGCGACTGGACCGACGAAGACCCGGCCGGCCTGATGAAAACCCTGAAAAAGCAGTCCGACTACTACAACTTCCACAAGCGCACCGTCGGCGATTTCATCCATGACGTCGGCGAAAAAGGCTGGGGCGCCACCGTCGCTGATCGCACGATGTGGGCGCAGATGAAGATGAATCCCACCGACATCGCCGATGTCAGCGGCGCCACGTACACCTTCCTGATGAACGGCCACGCACCGGATTCCAACTGGACGGGGCTGTTCCGGCCCGGTGAAAAGCTGCGTCTGCGGCTGATCAACGGTTCGGCCATGACTTACTTCGACGTGCGTATTCCCGGCTTGAAAATGACCGTGGTCGCCGCTGACGGCTTGCACGTCAAACCGGTGACCGTCGACGAGTTGCGCATCGCCGTGGCGGAAACCTATGACGTGATCGTCGAGCCTGCCGCCGACGCCTACACCCTGTTCGCCCAGGCCATGGACCGCACCGGCTACGCCCGTGGCACCCTCGCCGCCCGCACCGGTTTGTCGGCCCCGGTGCCGGCGCTGGACCCGCGCCCGCTGGTGACCATGGACGACATGGGCATGGGCGGCATGGGCATGGGCGGCATGGATCATGGTTCGATGGACATGAGCGGCATGGACCACGCCAGCATGAACATGGGCCCGATGCAGTCGCACCCCGACAGCGAATCAGACAATCCATTGGTGGACATGCAAGCCATGACCACCGCCCCCAAACTCGACGACCCTGGCCTCGGCCTGCGCAACAACGGGCGCCGCGTACTGACCTACGCCGACCTGCGCAGCACCTTCGAAGACCCCGACGGCCGCGACCCGAGCCGCACCATCGAACTGCACCTCACCGGCCACATGGAGAAATTCGCCTGGTCGTTCAACGGCATCAAGTTCTCCGACGCCGAGCCCCTGCGTTTGAAGTACGGCGAGCGCATCCGGCTGGTGCTGGTCAACGACACGATGATGACCCACCCCATTCACCTGCACGGCATGTGGAGCGATCTGGAAGACGAAAACGGCGACTTCCAGGTGCGCAAACACACCATCGACATGCCCCCCGGCACGCGCCGCAGCTATCGCGTGACCGCCGATGCGCTGGGCCGCTGGGCCTTTCACTGTCATCTGCTTTATCACATGGAAATGGGCATGTTCCGTGAAGTGCGGGTGGAAGAATGAGGACGCCGACCATGACTCGATTTGCCGTGTTTTCGTTGTCACTCCTGTCGATGGCCTCGGCGTTTGCCGCCAACGACATGCAGGGCATGGACCATAGCCAGATGGGCGATATGCAAAGCATGGATGACGGCATGATGCAGCCCGCCGCGCCAACTGAAAGCCGCACGCCGATCCCGAAGCTGACCGACGCCGACCGCGCCGCCGTGTTCACCAGTCACGGTGGCCACCAGGTGCACGACAGCACCCTCAACACTTACTTCCTCGCCGACAAACTCGAATGGCAGAACGGCGACGACGCCAGCACCCTGGCCTGGGATTTGTCTGGCTGGATCGGCGGCGACATCGATCGTCTGTGGCTGCGTTCCGAGGGTGAACGCAGCAACGGCAAGACCGAAGACGCGGAGATCCAGGCGCTGTGGGGCCACGCGATTTCGCCGTGGTGGGACGTGGTCAGCGGCGTGCGCCAGGACTTCAAACCCGGCGCCCCGCAAACCTGGGCCGCGTTCGGTCTGCAAGGCATGGCGCTGTACAACTTCGAAGCCGAAGCCACGGCATTCATCGGCGAAAACGGCCAGAGCGCCGTACGGCTGGAGGGCGACTACGACATCCTGCTGACCAATCGCCTAATCCTGCAGCCGACCGCCGAACTCAACGTCTATGGCAAAAACGACCCGCAACGCGGCCTCGGCTCCGGTCTCTCGAACACCGAAGCCGGGTTGCGCTTGCGCTATGAAATCCGCCGCGAATTCGCGCCATACATCGGCGTGACCTGGAACCGCACCTACGGCAACACCGCCGATTACGCACGGGAAGAAGGCGAGGATCGCAGCGAAGCGCGACTCGTCCTCGGCGTGCGGATGTGGTTCTGAATCCGTTTCATCCACCCCTGAAAACCACCGCCGAAGAGCGGTAAGAGGCCTCGCATGCGCATGATCAAGACAACCTTCATCCTCGCCACCGGATTGCTCTTGAGCTCCCTGGCTCAGGCCCACCCGAAACTGCTGTCGTCGACCCCCGCCGAAGGCGCGGACGGCGCGCCACCGGAGAAAATCGAACTGCGCTTCTCGGAGAACCTGATGACCCAGTTCTCCGGCGCCAAACTGGTGATGACCGAAATGCCCGGCATGGCCCACTCGCCGATGCCGATGAAGGCCAAAGTCAGCGCCGGCAGCGATCCGAAAACCATGCTTGTCACCCCGCTCTCGCCTTTGCCGGCCGGCACCTACAAGGTCGAATGGCGCGCGGTGTCGTCGGACACTCACCCGATCACCGGCAACGTCACGTTCAAAGTGAAGTGACCGATGGCCGACCTGATCAACATCCTCCTGCGGATGGCGTTGTACGTGGATTTGCTGCTGTTGTTCGGGGTGGCGTTGTTTGGGTTGTACAACGTTGACGCGACGCTGCGGTGTCGGCCGATGCTGCGCGGGATGGCGTTGATCGGGGCACTGCTGTCTGTGGCGGGCCTGGTGCTGATGACCCGCGCCATGAGCGGCGAAACGGAATTCGCGGCGCTGTGGCCGCATCTGCAAATGATGCTGTTTGAAACCGATGTCGGGCTGGCGTGGGCGGTACGGATGATTGCGCTGATCGTCGTGATGATCTGGCCGGGTGTGTGGCTGGCGGCGATAGCCGGCGCACTCGCCCTCGCCTCTCTGGCCTGGAGCGGGCACGGCGCGATGGATAACGCCTGGCATCTGCTCAGCGACATCCTGCACCTGCTCGCGGCAGGTGCGTGGATGGGCGCCATGCTGGCGTTGATCTTGATGTCGCGGCTCGACGCTCTGTTCAGCGAAACACGTATTCGTTCGCTGGCCGAGGCCGTCAAACGTTTCGAAGGCGTGGGCGCGGCGATTGTGTTCATCCTCTCGGTGACCGGCGTGCTGAACTACCTGTTCATCGTTGGCCCGACACTGGACGACGTCTTGCTCCGCACCTACGGGATGCTGCTGGCGATCAAGGTCGTGCTGTTTGCCGGCATGCTGGTTTTAGCAGCGCTGAACCGTTTTCACCTCGGGCCGTTGCTGGAACAATCGTTGCGCGCGGGGCAACATCAGGTGGCGGCCAATGCTCTACGCCGCAGCGTGTTATTTGAGCTGGTTATTGCGCTGTTGATTGTGGGGTTGGTGGCATGGCTGGGAACGCTCGGGCCGGACGCGGGATGACACCCGGCAAACCCTTTCACTACACTGGCCCGCACTCCCACTGCACAAGCCCGATCTCCATGACAATTCGAAAAAACACGATGATCCTCTGCGGTTTGCTGGCGCTGGCCAGCACCGCCCATGCGCAAGAGCCAGTCTCACACCTGGACACCATCCAGCAACAAGGCCAGTTGCGCGTCTGCACCACCGGCGACTACAAACCCTACACCTTCAAGCGCGCAGACGGCGGTTTCGAAGGCATCGACATCGCCATGGCGCAATCCTTGGCCGACAGTCTCGGCGTGAAGATCGAATGGGTGCAGACCACGTGGAAAACCCTGATGCCGGACATGCAGGCCGGCAAGTGCGACATCGGCATGGGCGGCATTTCGGTAACGCTGGAGCGGCAGAAAAAGGCCTACTTCAGCAACACCCTCGACGTCGACGGCAAGATCCCGCTGGTGCGCTGCGCCGACCAGTCCAAGTACCAGACCATCGACCAGATCAACCAGCCGAACGTGCGCCTGGTCGAACCCGCTGGCGGCACCAACGAAGCCTTCGTCCACGCCTTCCTGCCCAAGGCCCAACTGGCCTTGCACGACAACGTGACGATCTTCGAACAACTGCTCGACAACAAGGCTGACGTGATGATCACCGACGCCTCCGAAGCGCGGTATCAACAGAAACAGAAACCCGGTCTCTGCGCGGTCAACCCGGAGCAGTTCATGCAGTACGGGGAAAAGGCCTACTTGCTGCCGCGTGATGACATGAGCTGGAAGCTGTATGTCGATCAGTGGCTGCACTTGAGCAAGGTGACCGGGAAGTATCAGAAGGTCATTGGCGAGTGGCTGGCAGGGCCGCAGTGAGTCTTTCAGGACGAAATACGTAAAACGAAAAAGGGCGCCTCCATAGGCGCCCTTTTTTATGAGCAAAACACTGACGCCGTTCAATAACGCCTTGAAACATTTGGTGTTTATTTCGCGATTGCTCTGGAAAAAACGATACCCCCAAATCCCACCCCTCCCGCGCGCCTGCCCGGGAACACAACCTGAAACATCAACGATCGACCCCGCGGGTTCAGCTCAGGCGCCCGCGAGACAAGGAAAGCACCATGCAGTTCGTCCCCCTCACCGAGGCCAACCCCGCCATCCAGGCCCACGTGCGCACCCTTCGAAACCAGGAAGACGTGCGCAAATACATGTACACCTCCCATGAAATCAGCGACCAGGAACATGCGAACTGGCTGACGTCCCTCAAAGGCAATTCGCGCCAGCAAGTGTTTGTCGTGCTCAAGGAAGAGCGCGCGGTAGGCGTTGTTTCACTCAATGCAATCAACACCGTACAGAAGACGGCTGATTGGGCGTTTTATCTCGACGTTCAACTACAAGGCAAAGGCCTGGGCAGCGTGGTCGAGTTCTGGATGCTGGATTACGCATTTGCCGAAGCGGGGCTGGAAAAGCTCAATTGCGAAGTGCTGGCGAGCAATCCGGCGGTGGTGAAAATGCATCAGAAGTTCGGATTTGAGCTGGAGGGCGTCAGACGGCAGAACATCCTCAAGGATGGTGAGCGGATTGACGTGGTACTGCTGGGGATTACCAAAGATGAGTGGCTTTCCAAACGACCGGCATTGCAGAAAGTCGTCGAGCGCATCGGCGCGATCTAGGCCATACGAAAAAGGGCGCCCGCGATGGGCGCCCTTTTCTATTCAATCGTCATGCAACATGCCGGAGCTGTACTGGTTGAGACTGGCACCAATACCGGTGCCGCCGAACTTCAGCGTATTGGCGCTGGCGCGCCCTTCCGGCGACTGGCAATCCGAAGAAAAACAACTGGTAGTGGTCAACCCACCGGAGCCCGAACAGGCACTCAATACCGAGACAGCTGCAGCGATCAACAGCACTTTGACGACATTGGCACGCATGGTGGGGCTCCCCTGGGATCAAACGCGAAATAGCACGACCTTATGCCTGCATCGTAGGCGCTTGTGGGAGCTGGGAAGATGAAACTTTCTTGATCGACAGCGCGGGTTCAGGTTTGGGCAACCGCAGGCGAGGACTTCTCTGTCAATCACCCGCCGCCTCAATAATGGTCTGTTGTACTTACCAACCAATTTTTAACAAAGGTTTACATCGGTTATTCATTTCGCTCGGTATAGTTTTTTGCAACTAGCGAGACTTGGATAAGACTCAATGCAGTCGAATAACACACTAATAGATCCTGAACTGATAAAGATCAGACGGCTGTTCGCAACACCCCTGGCGAGTATCCAATACCCGGATGCAGAAAGACTCAATGCTGAACTGAAAGTTATAATCACCCGCCGTATGGCGGAAGATCGCCGCGGCGCACATCGGAGTAATGAAGGTGGCTGGCAGTCTGCAAACGACTTCCCTGAATGGGGTGGCGAAGCCTGCGATGCATTGGTGAAATTCGCCACCGACTTTGCCATTCAACTGACAGCGGTTCATAGCGACCAATATGGATTAACCGAACCCAGCTTCGAGTGGAAACTCAACGCGTGGACAAACGTTAACGAGGCTGGCCACAGCAACTCCCTCCATGGGCACCCCGGTGCTTTTTGGTCAGGGGTTTACTGGGTCGACGCCGGCGGCCGCGAGGACGGTGCAGCGGTGGGTGGCGACCTGGAATTCGTAGACCCTCGGGGCATGGTCGCATCGACCTACAATCCTGCGCTGCGAATGAGAGTCGAAGATTGCCTGACTGCCGGCTTCAGTTGCAGGTGCGCCGCCAAAAGTGGAACCTTCATCATGTTTCCATCCTGGTTGATGCATTCCGTACAACGTTTTGAAGGAACGAGACCGCGAATTTCCATAGCCTTTAACTTCGGGGCTTAGGAAATTACGGCTAACTTTAATCACTACCTGGTTTCGTCGATTTATTGAAATGGCCGCTTTGACTTTTGGCTAAAGCGGCCACTAACAGATCATCAACGCCTGATCATTACTCGTTCAGATCCTTGACCAGATAATTGCCGACAATCTGCGACACACCGGTCAACGCCTCACGGACCAGCTCCGGCTCGGTGCGATAACGCAGCGGCTCGTAACCGTAAGTGTTGGCACCGTTGAACGCGGTAATCGGCTCATTGCGCTGCCAGATCAACTCCTCGCCGCGCTTCAACGAGCCGTTCACCACAATCGTCGGATACACCACACTGCTGAAACCCTGAGTCAGCGCAAAGCCCCAATTGACCACGGTCAACTTGATCTCTGCATCGGCCGGTTCATTCTCGGCAACCACCTTGAAACGGCCGGTCGCCGCCAGTTGATCTTCGAAACCTTTCTTGACCAACTTGCCCAAGTCGATATCAGCACTCGCCATGTTGTACTGAATCGCCTCGACCGTGGACATCGACGCCAGATCCCCAGCCTTCAACCCCGCTGCAAACCCGGCCCCACTGAGCGCCGCCGTACCCAGCTTCCCGGCATGGGACGCCATCCCGACACCCGCGCCGACACCGGCCCCGATTGCAGCGCCCCAGGCCTGCTCGCGGCCCATGTAGGTCATTTCCTTGTTACTCCACGTCACCGGGAGGATCTTCACCGTGTGGATCTGCGTGCGGTATTCGGGTTTGAACTTCTGATTGGCACAGCCTGCGAGAAACAGGACGGCGAGCATCACGACAACTAGTTTTTTCATGGGCAACTCAAAACGCGGAATGGAATGCGTAAGTTGTCGTCCATGGTGGGGAAATCTGAAGAAACACTGCCCTTCCGTGGCACGGGCCACGGAAGGGTTTTCCGTTACACCTTGATTTCGACGTTATCCAACGCCTGATTCACAGCCAGCCCGGAACAGAATGGGGACTGATTTATTTACTATCTAGAAATCCGATAAAAATAAATCGGTCCCCTTTTGCCCTGTTCTGATCCGCACCTTGGAGACCATCAAAACCTCGGTGGGGCGTTATCTGAGACACAGGCCGAACGAGGGCACATTGCCACAACTGCACTTAGGATTATCTGCACTCAGTGGAATGAGTTTATTACCGTGTGTGTTACACCTAGGCGCGCAATGGCATAGGGCCCGGTCGTTTGTATCGTGAAGTTCCCAGCCTTGATTTGTCGCCTCAGTTTCTGCCAAGTGTGAAGGAACGTTTTCATAGCAGCCAGGGTAGGTGGAGCGAACCATTCGGCTATATCGCGGTGCCGCAGGCGTGGAATGCCTGGTAATTGCCCCTCCATGGTGAGGGGCAGCCATGCCAGTTAGCCCCTTAAGATAGTGAGCGGGGATGGAGGGGAAATCTGAGTCTCCGGTCAGTAATACTTTTTCAGGGCGGCTCTCAAGCTTTGCCGCTAGCGCCAACGACTCATTGTTCCTGAGATACGCAGAGTTCGCTTTCCCGTTTTTTGGAGGGCCGCATCGGATAATTGTGTAGTTGGTGAAAGATAACTTCGAATGTTTTGCAGGCCAAAATGTTAGAGCGCACGTCCCATCTGGAAGGAAAGTACGACTCAGCGTCAAGAGGAAATGAATATGGCTCGGACCAAGCTTGTGGCGATGAAATCGTGGCCGGCGCATTAGCCATGGCCGTTTTAGGGCGTCTTCCTTGTATTTGGGGACTGAATGCCAATGGCCGTTCTGATGATCAAACCGGGCCCTACCGGAAAGTTGCGCAAACCCCCAGTGGTCCCAGTCAAGATGAGACAAAACTACCGGCTGTGGGCCGTTTCTTTGCAAGGATTCATCAATAGGCGAAAACGGACCTGGCAACCGCAACGACTTTTTGTTGAATGACAGCGGCCAACCAAAATCGAAGAACATTAAGGGGTGTTCATATTGGTCTACCAGAGCGCAAAAGCTCGCTTGGCCCACGTCATAAACCGCAACGCCTACAGCGTCGTGCGCGCAGTCGAAAGGGATCAGAGTCGGAGCTGTGGCATCCGCCACCGTGGGAAATTCCGCTATCGCTGCAAGCGCGCTCAGATTTCTCTTTGCAACAGAAGTCGATCGCACCCGCACCCAAAATATAGCTTCTGCTTGTTCTTCATCGCCTTCGAACGTGATCGATGAGGCTTGGAAACTTTCCTCGTCGCCATGCGGGTCAGTGCTAATCGACAATTCGATCCAACCTGAATTTTCCACAAGGTCGTTCGCTCGCTTCACCTCAAGCTTCGCAGTCAGCATGAACACCGGGAAGTACCTATCCAGATCTTCGAAAGCCCTATCAACGTTGAGCGTTCTGAGGGCAACAGCTGAAGACTTTGGGATAGCGTCGATCACAACGGTGGCGAAATCGGTCTGGGTATCGCCATCGTTGACGACTGTTTCGAACGAGGCGTAGTAATCAACCCAGCGTGGTTCGAGAGGGGCTCTGCTTTCCATGCTGCTTTCTAATCCATGAGTAATAAGTGGTACGGCTTGGTGGCTTCTTGGCGCAAGGGAGCAATGATAACGTGCAGTGAGGGCAATGTGCTATTGCGGTGCGCAGCCTTAATTTCCCCTTTCCTCGGCTGATGTCCGAGAGTTCAGCATGACTCGTGATGACGCAGGCAGGAATAACTGGAGAAAAATAAATCTGTCCCCTTTCGCTGTCCGGGAGCCGCCGGCGGCTTCCTTGCGGGGTGTGAGCTCAATTTGCGGCCCAGCGGCACCAGCGTGCGCTGTAGCCGTAGTTTTATTAGGCAGCATGGCAGGTGGCATTGCTGGAAGCGTAGTTGCAGATACTTTTGACGAAGAATTAGAGGAGCTTTCCCATTGGGAAGTATTTTAACTCCGGAAGATAAAGCCAAGATCCAGATAGCATTGGCTGAAGCCTTCGTTGACAACGAAGTCGACTATGCATACATCGCGGAGCGAATTAAATCCTATGATCTGAAAATTGTTGAAGACATACTGTATTCAGAAGTGGCTCCTGTGTGCTTTGGCAATCTTGAGACGCCAGCACCTCCCATCTGGACAGGGTTCAAAGATGAGTGGTTGTTAGACGAGATTGAAAAAGAACTGCAAGCTCGTGAAAAAAACAGGGCGCGTCGAGCTTTTGACAAACTGAAGGTTCTTTGGCTTCGACGTAGTTATAGCTATATCTGGAAAGAAATCTTAAAAAACATTAATAACTAAGATAAATCCTGCAACTAACAAGACACACATTGAAACCTATGAATTCAAACACCTCATTGAAAGAATTTGTTTTTTTAAATCTGATACCTTTATGACAAAACAGCAGAGAGCGGATATACGCTGGGCGCTATCAGATGCATTCGTTGATAACGACGTCGACTATACTGCAATTGCAAGGCGGACAAGAGAATTCGATCGAAATGAAATAAAACGCATCCTTTTTGAAGAGGTGGCACCTATTTGCCACTCCAACCTTGAGAGCACACTTCCAACTACATGGCTTTGCTTCAACAGGGAGGAGTTGGAAGACGACATTGAAAAAATGCTGGGGACGAAAAAGAGCACCTGGCTTAAAAGCAAAACCAATGATTTACTAGTGATGTGGTTGAAAAATAGATACAGGTACATCTGGATAAAATTAGAAAAGCAGTATCAAGACCAAAGGTGAGCATTCTAAAAACAAACCCTTAACCTTTTTTCCGCAACTTTCTTTCCTTCCACACACCAAAACCAAGAAGAAAACCTGACCGGAAATGTGGATAAATTTATTACCACCCAGAATCCCCACCCTTTTAACTTTATAGCGTTAAAACAAACAAACCCGTCTCATCTTCCTTCATTCCTGAAGACTGGCAAAAGACAAATTCGTATATTTTTTCAACGGACCTAGGGGTAATGTGATGTATTGCGGTTAGGGGTGTTGCAACCATTGCAGAGAGGACGAAGATTAATAATGTGATTCATACAGGCAATAGCGAGCTCTTGAAGCATATTTCTGTGAAAAAAAAGAGAGTAATAAATCTCACCTCGGGTATTCAACGTGTACTTGTCCGCCTTAGCAGTAGAGACAGATGCTACACCACCCACTGCGGCCATATGGATGGCTTGAAAATGCGCGCCTTTTGGGCCTTGGACCGTACCACGGGTGAGACCCAATGCACGAAAGACTTTGCAGATAGCTTCGTACGGATTACCCCCAATGGGGCGTTGGTGGTCAATTGAAATGTTGTCGAGCGTATGCACTAACCAACAGTCGTAGCAGGGTACGGTGTCTGGCAACGGCCCTGGAGGGCCGGCGGGTGCACCAGCATGGTCTACATAGACAAGGGCGCGCGGCGCAACATTGTAGAAGCCTCGCCATGTTGCATTGGTGAGCACACCTCGATGCGCTTGATCATCGTAAGAGTTTTGATTAATAAAGTTGACGAAGGCTAGTAGTTGCGCCTGCGTGATGCTTACCGCCGGGTTTACGGCACTCCAATTGGCGCCAGACATCGGCCGGGTCTGCAACACCATGTCAGTACTGTTCGCGGCAATGCTGACTCGATTCAGCCATTGAGACATCTGAGGTGAATTTTCTGTGACATGCCGCCCGCTGACAATGGTGGCGCGCGCGAAGAGGCGAACATTATGGTTATTATTTGCGGTCCAGTTATATGCACTGCTTATGTCGGGCATTTCTGCAATCCTTGTGCTTACAACGCCGAAAAAAAAGCAAAAAAGTAACTATAGACAAAAAACAGGACAGATTTATTTATTAGAAATCACTAGGAAATAGGGACTGGTTTATTTACCACATAGAAATCCGAAAAAAAATCTGCTCACTTTTTTCATAGAGGCCCTGTTACCCGAAAAAGGCAGCAGGACCGGCTATACAAGGAAACGTAGCTTGAACCTCAGAGTCGAGCCCACCCTTACGCTATTGCCCTAACCGTTTGCGCGACTCAACTCAGCTATGCCGATCTCCAATGGTCAGGATTGCCTTTGCTGGTATCACGCACACGTCCCACCAAGGGACTGTGCCCCAAGCTTTTAGCTGCTTTGATGGCCGCCTCCTGCGTTCTGTGACGAATTCCATCAACGCTCGCTCCACCGGCATGCTCAAGCACATAGTGATCGATTGCCGCGCCGTCTGGCCTGCCCTTCGGGCGCGGTTCCACATATACGTTAGCCATATTTATAGTCCGTTATCTGCCATCATTGGCATCAAACACGATGGTTCAATCTAAAGAAAACTCAAGCCGCCGAGAGAAATAATTCTCTAGAAATGGTGCCGGATTTATTATTCGCGCCCCTTTATCAAGCTGCTGTATCCGTCGACACACCACCCAGACGCCCCCCAAGCCCCACCCCTCCATTCCTGATAAACTCCCCCACCTCCCAGCCACACCGATTCCGTACCCCCAATGCCCCCAATCACCGCCACACCCGCCCCACTCTCCCGCCGTTTCTCCGTCGCGCCGATGATGGATTGGACTGACCGTCACTGCCGGTACTTCCTGCGCCTGCTGTCGAAAAACGCCCTGCTCTACACCGAAATGGTCACCACCGGCGCTCTGCTCAACGGCGATCACGAGCGCTTCCTCCGCCACAACGAAGCCGAGCACCCTCTGGCCTTGCAACTGGGCGGTAGTGTTCCGCTGGACCTGGCCGCCTGCGCCCGAATGGCGCAGGAGCACGGTTACGACGAGGTGAATCTGAACGTTGGCTGCCCGAGTGATCGGGTGCAGAACAATATGATCGGTGCATGCCTGATGGGGCATCCGCAGTTGGTGGCGGATTGTGTGAAGGCGATGCGTGATGCGGTGTCGATTCCGGTGACGGTGAAGCATCGGATCGGGATCAATGGGCGGGACAGTTATGAGGAGCTGTGTGATTTCGTCGGCACGGTGCGGGATGCCGGGTGCACCAGTTTTACGGTGCATGCGCGGATTGCGATTCTGGAGGGGCTGTCGCCGAAGGAGAACCGGGACATTCCACCGCTGCGTTATGACGTGGCGGCGCGGTTGAAGGCGGATTTTCCGGAGCTTGAGTTCATTCTGAACGGCGGGATCAAGACGATGGAGGCCTGCCATGAGCATTTGCAGACCTTTGACGGTGTGATGCTGGGCCGTGAGGCTTATCACAATCCGTATCTGCTGGCCGAGGTGGATCAGCAGTTGTTCGGCAGTTCAGCGCCGGTGATCACTCGCGCCGAGGCGTTGGCGCAGCTGCGGCCTTATATTGCCGAGCATCTGGCGACTGGCGGGGCGATGCATCACATCACGCGCCATGTGCTGGGCCTGGGCACCGGTTTCCCGGGGGCGCGCAAGTTTCGGCAGTTGTTGTCGGTGGATATCCACAAGGCCAAGGATCCGTTGGCGTTGCTGGATCAGGCGGCGGAGTTGTTGGCCGGTCGTTGATCGAGGCGTTGAATGTGCGGGCAACGAATGACCGTTGCCCGCTGCTGTAATTCTTTTGATGTACTGACAGGATGTCTTTTGTTTATGCCCACGTTGAATTTCCCTGGCTTCAAGCGCTGCACCCTCCTTGCCTTGTTTTGCATCACTTCCAATGTTCAGGCCCACTGCGACGGGCTGTGTCTGGGTAACACCGATACGCCATGGGAGGTGACCAAGCTGTCTGGTTTCACGCTTGTCTCTTTGCTGCTCACGCCCTTTACGGCCTCGCAAGAAACCACCGAAAGCCATAAACGCGTTTACTCCGCCGAGGAGCTGGAAGACGCGCGACTCTACCTCGCCAGCGACGGCATGCTGAAGGCTGCGTATTTCACGTCAGCCTTGCAGCGCTTTCGTCAGGAATCGCCTGATACGGAGTTGAGCGACCTCGCCGTCGCGGCGCTGATCAGCAGTCAGTGATCAGGCCGCCGCTTCCGTCCAGTTCACCCAGCCAAACACCCACGTCGCCAGGATCAGCAAGCCGAAGGCGATCCGGTACCAGGCAAACGCGGCGTAACTGTGGTTCGCAATGAACTTGAGCAAGCCGCGTACGGCGATCATCGCGAACACGAACGCGGTGACGAAGCCCAGGGCGAACACAGGCAAGTCGCCCGCCTGGAACAGTTCCCGGTACTTGTAGCCTGAGTACACCGCAGCACCGACCATGGTCGGCATCGCCAGGAAGAACGAAAACTCGGTGGCCGCCTTGCGCGACAGGCCAAACAGCAGGCCGCCAATGATGGTCGAGCCGGAGCGCGAAGTACCCGGAATCATCGCCAGGCACTGTACGAAACCGATCTTCAACGCGTCGGACCAGGCCATGTCGTCGACGTGCTCGACGCTCACCACATGATCCCGACGTTCGGCCCACAACATCACGATACCGCCCACCACCAGTGCGACAGCGACGGTGATCGGATTAAACAAGTAATGATGAATGGCATCGGCGAATAACACGCCCAGTACGACCGCCGGGAAGAATGCGATCATCAAATTAAGCGTGAATCGTTGCGCATTGCGCTGGGTCGGCAGGCCTTTGACGATTTCGAAGATCTTCGGGCGAAACTCCCAGACCACGGCAAGAATGGCACCCAGTTGAATAATGATGTTGAACGCCATGGCGCGTTCGCCACCAAAATCGAGCAAGTCGGCAACGATAATCTGGTGGCCCGTACTGGAGATGGGCAAGAACTCGGTGAGACCTTCTACCGCACCTAAAATCAACACCTTGAACAAGGTCAGTAAATCCATTAATCCTCCGTCAGAACGCTCGTAAAGAGCGCCCGATCAACTGTATTCAGGCATTGGGTATCTGAAGTTAAACAATTGGTAGATCCAGACCCATTGCCCGACTCGGTGACGGAGAATATGTCTTATCAAAAGACACACTCAAGCCATGTTAATAATCGTCCGTCTGTGAACTTGTTCTCTTAGTAGCAAAAAAAGCCCTCACACCCTAAAATGTGACCCACCTCACATTCTCCAGTTTCAAGCCACGACCAATAGTGGCCATAGGACATAAAACAGGTCGCCATAATTACAAAATAGTGGCACCATTGCACATCGCCACCATCTAACGGCCTTCGTTTCGTTAGTTCACAGCCCCGAGAAAATCAACTAAAAGCTTGAAATGCTTAATTATTGTTAGAAAACTCGGGAGCCACGTCTAAAAACCGCGTAAATGTTACCAATTGTCAGTCACAGATGAGAACCGGTGCTTTAACATCCCGATGTCAGCACTTTTTCGAGTCAACGCATCATGCTTACAGGGAACTTGGCGACTAGCAGCCCACACCGGACAAACAACGAGCCAGGCGTTCTCACTCTGGCCCGTACCCGTGCTGTGGCTGAACATTTTAGAGCGTTGATCGCGCAGCATGTGCAGACCGATCTGGCTCTAGAGGCCAACTCCTTCACTAGTTCATATCAGCAAAATGAATATCACGGCTCATATCGAGCCATCTTCATCATCATCGACACTCCCCAGGCACTCGAAGACAATCTGGCGCGGGTGGAAAACCTGCGTGCCGACAACTTGAAGCCGATCATTTGCGCGGTCATTACAGGGCGAGGCGCCTACAGCAAGATCAAATACCATCTTGCGGGGGCGGACTTCTGTATCAAGCTCAATACGCTTGCCGACGAAGGCGCCGAGTTGTTCGGTGAGTTCTTCAGCAGTGAAGAATGGCTCAGGGATATAGACCTGGTGCTGGACCCGACCCGTATTTGCCTGTCGGACACCAGCAAGAAACTGGACATTTCCTTTGCCGAAATGAAGATTCTGGAAGCGTTTGCGCAGACCAGTAATCACATACTCAGCCATGATGAAATCGCCAGCATCATGGGGCTCAACAGCAATTTCTACGATCCCCGGGCACTGGAAAAATCCATCAGCCGCTTGCGTGGGAAAATCAAGGACGTGTACGGTACGAACGCCATACAGAGCATTCGCGGGTATGGCTACCGCCTGATGAGGGGGTTGATCTCGACCGCCTGAGTCAGGAAATCATCATTTGCAGCATACGAGGGAACGTCTGATGCAACGCTATGAAAATCCAACGTCTCACCGCTTTATCCGCAATATCTATCCAATAAAAAGCTGTCAATTGAATGAGCGCTGCAACACTTAAACATAACAATAAATCATTACTCTAAAAGCAGACCAAGTGGAACTTATCGCGGCCATAATTGGGCCCAGACCCTGCCTGTCGATTTTTTCCGAGCGCGTTATTACTCGTCTGCCGAATACCTTTTAGCCATATTTGGTGCGTTATTTCAGGAGAGAGACATGGAAACCAGTACAACCCTCCCAAGAAAATATTTTGTTGTCGTGACGAACAATTCCGCGTCGCAGCGCGAACTCGAGAGCATTCTCTCCAGTGAGCGTTTCAATTCGTTTGGTACGTCTCAGGCACAGATGTTTGTTGAAGGTGTTGCTTCGCCCTCTTCCACTCCCACGCTGATGGAGTTCACTTACCCACGCGGCACAAGGAAAAGCGTCGCTCGCAGTATTGAACATGATACCCAGCGAATATTGGCCACCCTCGAGTCCGAATGGCTGGCTGCACAATCTACTCATTCATTCCAGAACACCCAGGCCATAACGTCGGACGTCAACGACACTTCCCGGCCGGTCACAGAAGCCTGGCACCTCGACAATGATCAAGGCGTACTTGTCCGGGAGGATATCGAGATCAGTCTCACCGGCCTCGAAACCGCACTCGTCAGGAAAATGCTGCACCATGAAGAACGCGTTGTCAGTCGCGACGATCTGATTCTCAGCATCGGTCGGGAACCGGAACAATATCGCGGTCTGGAGATGTGCCTGAGCCGTCTTCAAGACAAATTCAAAAGTGCCAGTAACGGTGAGCGACTGTTTCGCGCTGTCCGCAATCGCGGTTATTGCCTGATCCAGGAAGTTGTTGCCTAAGCACAGCCTTCCCATCAATGAACAGAAGCAAGTGCAATTACAAAAATAAAAAAGCACTTTGCTTGGTTTAACCCTCCTTTGTCAGTAATGCCTCCCTCCTCACCCTTCCTACGATAGCAAACACAACAGGGATTATTAACCCTCCGCCCTTCGACCTTTTCTAACGTTTGATATTCTTCAATTAAAATGATTGGCACATTGCCATCTTGTTAGAACTCGTCAGACAGCTTCTTCCCCAATAACTTAGTCTATTGATTGACGACAGTTCGGCATACCGATGTTGTTACCTCAGAACATGGGCACCTAAAACAAAAACAAGTCTGCTTAACAACTCGGATTTCAACTGTCGAAACCTGAATGGAAGTCTTTTGGGGATATCGCATATGGATCTCACTCTACGCATCAACCGAAACACGGGCCTCAAGGGACTTACCTTCTGGGGCCAATGGGCACTGGCACAGTGCTTTATTGTTTCACTGTTATTTATATTGGCTGAGCAGCACACGGGAACGGTCGAGTTCTATTACCGGATGTGCACCATGCTGGCGGTGTTGGCCTCAGTTCCGGCTTATACCTTCAGCGGCGCTTACCGAAAGCGAGACAACTACCTGACCGGTCTGGGACGGCTGTTCATGGGCTGGTCGATGACCATGGCCGGGCTGACATTCATCGCGTTCATCTGCAAGGCCGATGAGCTGTTTTCGCGCCAGGTGATCCTTGACTGGGCGGTGTACGGCTTCCTCGGACAAGCGTTGCTGTATGCACCGCTGCATGCGTTCTCCAAGTACTACCAGCGCTCGCGCAAAAGCGAGCACAAGACCCTGATCGTCGGCACTGGCGAACTGGCCCTGGGCCTGGCGAAGAAGCTCAGCGAACACGAAAACCTGCCGTTGGTGGGTCTGGTCAGCAACGGCACCCTGCCCGCTCTGGACGCAAATGCACCACGCGTCGTCGGCGATCAGGAAAACCTGCTGGAACTGATCAAACGCCACGACATCCGTCGCCTGTACATCACGCTGTCGCTGTCCGAAGCGGCGAAGATCGAAGCGATGTATGTCGATCTGCTGGATGCCAACGTGGACGTGGTCTGGGTGCCGGATCTGAACAGCCTGACGCTGCTCAATCACTCGGTAAAAGTCGTGGACGGCCTGCCGGCGATCTACCTCAACGAAAGCCCGCTGACCAGCCGCCCCACCGCCGCCCTGAGCAAGAGCCTGATGGAGAAAAGCGTCGCGCTGCTGGCCATCGTGCTGTTGAGCCCGGTGCTGTTGCTCATCTCCCTGGCGGTTAAGCTCAGCTCCCCCGGCCCGGTGTTCTTCAAGCAGGATCGCCATGGCTGGAACGGCAAGGTGATCCAGGTCTGGAAGTTCCGCTCGATGCGCGTGCACGATGACCGCGACGTCAAACAGGCCAGCCGCAACGATTCGCGCATCACCGCCGTCGGACGCTTCATCCGCCGCACTTCGCTGGACGAACTGCCGCAACTGTTCAACGTGCTGCAAGGCCACATGGCACTGGTTGGCCCTCGCCCGCACGCCGTGGCGCACAACAACTACTACTCGGGGAAAATCCTCGCCTACATGGCGCGCCACCGAATCAAACCGGGCATCACTGGCCTGGCGCAGATCAGCGGTTGCCGGGGTGAGACCGATACCCTCGACAAGATGGAGAAGCGTGTCGAGATCGACCTCAAGTACATCAACAACTGGTCGCTGTGGCTGGACGTGAAGATCCTGGTGAAGACGCCGTTTACCCTGTTGTCGAAGGATATTTACTGAGACGCAGAGCTGCAGAAAGCAACACCGCAAGGGGACGAAAGTCCCCTTTTTTGTGGGCGGGACTTGGGGGTTGGCGGGCAGCTTGCGAGCACGCTGGGGCAGTTGAATTGATGCCGACCGGACTGACGCCAATCGCGAGCAGGCTCGCTCCCACAAGGTTCCGGGCAATGCTGAAGATCAGGCATTACCCAATAACCTGTGGCAACGGTGGAAGGATCAACAAAGGCATCCACCACAAACAAAAACGGGAGCCGAAGGGCTCCCATTTTGGCTTCCCGGTCTCCCGGACTTACTCGGTAATCTTCCCGAAGTTGCGATAGAACATGTCGTCTTCGCGGCTATCGGTCATCGAGTGCAGCTGGAAGCTGCGATTAAGCCTCGCACCACCGTCACGAGTCAGCGGCGCCCAGACCAGATTGGCCCGGCGCATGGTCGACATGCTCATCATCTCGTCGAACGGAATGGACAGGTAAATGCCCTTGTCGAAACTACCTTCGCCGTATTCCGTACTGCCGGCGGTGGTGATGGTCGCCCACGCACCGAAGCGCACACCGTTGGAAAACTCTCGCGAGATATCCAGCGTGCCGCCAAAGTCGCCCGCCAGATAACGCCCGACGCTGACCGCCGCGAGCGTTTCGTAAGGCAAGTCGGTGTAGCCGGTGATGTGGCCGGTCAGCACCGAATAATCACGCAGGTCGAAACCCTGGTCGAATTCGCGCTGACGCACGTAGTTCAGGTCCGCACCGATCGCCCAGCGCTCCCCGGTCGGACGGAACAGCACCTCGCCGCCGACACCCGCGAACATCGATTCCAGATAACCGCCGTAGACCATGCCGTACAAGTCTTTGTCCAACTGCTCGGCGTGGCTGACCTGAAATAACGGCATGGTGGTTTCTGAAGTGGTCAGGTACTGGCGCAAGTCGGTGCGCACACGCGGCAGACCGCTGGGTGCGTCGTATTTGAACTTGTCGAAGTTGTTCGCCAGGTTCTGGCTGAGCATGCCGCTCCACCAGGTGTTGCGGTTGAAGCGGAACTCGGCGTCGAGGTCGGCACTGAATTGATAGAGCAAACCATCCGGGCCGCCGACGTTCTGCTTGAAGCCCAGACCGGCGCCATAACTGAAGTGCTGCGGCGCCTGGGTGTAGAGCGTCTTCTCGTTGTGCGGCATCGCCGGGTTGACCTCGGTGGTGCGGTGCAACGTTTGCAGCGGCTCCTCGTTGTTGATCACTTCGCGGAAGGTCTGGCGCGGCACACTGGTTTCTTCCAGCGGCAGGTCGTAGCGCTTGTTGACCACGGTGAACCAGTTGATGTCGTCGTTGACGCTGTTGTCCAGAATCCGGCTCGCACGCCCCACCGCTTTCGCCGAATGGAAATAACGCTGCTGCTCGCCGTACACGATCAACTCGGAGTCTCGCTGGGTTATGCGCTCGACCTGATAGCCCGCGTTCTGCTGCAAGCGTTGCGAGACGTTGGCCCAGTCGACCTGGTCCGGCGCCGTGGTCGGTGCCTTGGCCGGCAACGGTTCCGGCGGCGGATCGAAGGTCTTCGCCGGGGCTTTGCGGCTGACGAAATTGGTGTGGAACGTGACGCCGAACATGGCCGTATTACCGCGTTCCCACGCCGCGCTCACGTCGAGGGAGTCGGTCACCTTGAACACCGCGCCGAGGTTGATCGGCGAGTCCTGCTTGATCACGTTGTCCTTCGGTTCGTGCTTGTAGTCGTTGCCTTCGTATTCGAGTTTCAGGCTCAGGCGATCCCATGGCGTCTGGTAACTCACACCGCCGAAGAACGATGGCTGGCCGCGAAAATACGAGCCGGCATTGACGTCACCGGTGCCTTCCATCGCCGGCCGGGTCTTGAAGCGATCGTCGAGATAGCCCAACGGGTTGTCGACATCTCCGCGATTGCCGATGTAACCCCAGGCAATGCCGGCGCTGAAATCCAGGTTGTCGAAGCGCTTGTTGGCCACCAGGAATTCACTGGCGAACAAACCCGTACCGCCGACGTCTCGGAAGCCCAACGCGATGTCGGGCGCCCAATGGGTTTCTTCCCAGAGCCGGACTTTGACGTCGACCGCCTTGTCCTTATAGCTCTGGTTGCCGCTCATCGACTCCGGGCCGTAAGGGCGGTTGGTGATGGCGGTGTAGCGAAACGAGCCTTCGAGCCAGTCCAGCGGCTGCAACGAAACGCTGTAGCGGCTGTAAGGCTCGGTGCGGTTGGCGTTGACGCTCAACTCGCCGGCCGGGGCCATGCGCGCGGTGGGCGTCTGCAACAGACCGGTGCCACCAAAATCGCCCTGGGTAATGCGCGGCTCGGCATGGGCCAGGCCGCACGGCAATAACAACACAGCTGCAAAACGCAAATTCAACGAACCACCTCAGCCAACTGCGTGGCAATAAATTCGGCCAACTGCTGATTCAGTTCAGGGATAGGCGGGTCAAGATCATCGTTTTTCAAGGGCACCAGAATCTTGCTGCCGGCTACGGGAAACTGCCCGCTCTCACGATTCCAATGGGCAATGCCGACGCGCCGCGAAACGCCGTTGGGCTGGATCAGCCACAGGTAATCGGCGTCGGCGTCGTCCTCCAGCAGTACGCAGCTGCTGAGGTATTCGCGCGCCTCGAGCAACGGTTGATAAGGCAGTCGGCAGGTCCCGGCAACGGCGCCGAGCACTTGCACTTCATCGACCCGCTGCGGGTAGATCAGGCGATCACCATCGTCCAGACGGATGTTGCGGGCGAACCCGACTTCCAGCGCCACCGGGTCCAGATCCGCGATCTGGCGCCCGGTGACCGGCATCTGCCGCACGTCCTCGGCCATGCGCACCGCCAGGGCTTTGCGGCTCGGTCGATCGAACAAATCGGCCATGCGTTGCAACACGTCCAGGTCGAACAGCACGCCGACCTTGAGCCGGGTCTGCTGCTCCAGCAGGGACTGACGCAGCAACTCCCCCGCCAGCCAATAACCTTCGGCATTCGGTACGGCGACGCTGATCACATCAGTCAATCGCCCACCTGCCGGCAACTCGACCGACCCCGGGTTGGCAACGTCGCCGCTGACGGTCACCGCTGCCTGGCTTGCGCCGGCGAGCAACATCAAACCCGCCGACAAAACCCTCAAGCGCTTCATGGCACGCGCCTGCGATCAGGGGTCAGCTGCACGATCTTCACTCGCAGTTGCGAGGTCAGTTGCTGCTCACTCTGCACAATGAAACCGTCAACCGGATCGACCCAGTAACGGTTGGTCGCCCGCAGGCCGATGGCCGGGACGTCGATACGCTCATCGACACGCAGCACGGCGTATTCCTTGTTGAGAATCTTCAGGGTTTCCATGGATTTGCGGGTGAAGCGGCTGTTGACGATCAGCCCGACTTCCTGGCCCTTGTAGAGATCGATCCAGCGCTGACTGGTGTCGCCATCGGCAACGTTGTGCAGACCGCGCTTGAACGGCGACGCATCGGACAGCCGCGTGCCGTCCAGATCGCCTTCCGCACCGAGACCGATGGTGCGCACGGCGAGACCGTCGCGCAGCAGCAGAACCTGTTTGCCGGAGGCGACCCAGAACTGCAGGTCCTCACGCTCACGCACCAGCGCCAATACCCCGGAGCCGGACGGCGTGGTCAGTTTGAGTTGCGGGTAGTTGACCTCAGCCACCTGGGCCGGCGTCACGTCGATATCATCCGGGCCGACTACCGCCGACTTGAGGTTGGTCACCGACGCGACCATCAACGGGTTGCAGCCACACAGCAACAAGGCCGCCATCAGGCAGACGCCAACTTTCAACGTTTTCACAGTCGGGCCTTATTTGCTGTTGTTGGTGAATTCGCTCCAGTTCTTCGCAGCGGAAGCACCCGTTCCGACAATCGATGCCGATGGCACCAACTGGCTGATCAGACGGTTCCAGCGAGTCACGTTGGCAGGCCCTACATAAACGACGTCCTGCGGGCGCACTTCGAAGTGCGTGGCTAGGACCATGGCGGTGGGAGATTCGGCTTCCAGTTGATAAATTTTTGCCGGCTCGACATCGAGGTTTTCCACGCCGCGAATGACGTACACGGCGTTGCCGTTGGCGGTGGTCTGGCTCAGGCCACCGACCGAGCCGAGCACGTCGGACAGGTTCATCGTGGCAGTCTTGAAGCTCAGGGCGCGCGGCTGGTTGACCTCACCCATCACGTAGATGCGCTTGTTGTCGTTGTACGGCAGATACAGTTTGTCGCCACCCTGAAGGTAGACGTTCTGCAACTCGGAATCCTGCTGGTTGAGGTTATCCAGATTCAGCGGATAGACCCGTCCGTTGCGCGTCAGCAACAGCCCGGACAAGTCGGCATTGTTGGTGTCGATGCCCGCCGAACCGAGGGCTTCGACCACACTCAGCGGGTTGGTGGAAATCGCTTGCGGGCCGGCCTTGGCGACGGCGCCGGTGACCACGACCTTCTGACTGGCGAAGCGCAGCACGGCAACATCCACTTGCGGCTCGGCGATGAAGGCCGACAGCCGTTGTTCGATGTCGTCGCGCAGTTGCTGGATGGTCCGGCCGGCGGCCTGGACTTCCTTGATGTACGGGTAATACAACGTACCGTCGGAGCGCACCAGGCGACCGTTGGCGTCGATCTGCTGCTGCGCGCCCGACGGCGCGGTCAGCTCGGGATGATCCCAGACCGTGATGTACAGCACGTCGTTGTTGCCGATGCGGTATTCGGCAGGCGTCGCCAGCAATTCCGTAGGCACCGACTCACGCTTCTGCGTGGCCCGGTTCATGGAGATCAGCTTGGGCGTGATCGGAATCAACTCGACCCGGCTGCTTTCACTGGCGCCCTGGCGGGTGATGCCAAAGGTGCTCAAGTGTTGACCGGGGGAAAACATGCAACCTTGCAGAGCGAGACTTGCCAGCATTAAAAGAGAAAAACTACGAGTCATAATGGCACTACGCTATTCAAGGGCGAATCCAAAACAAAGTCACCCGACTTACGTCGGGCGACCTTGTACTGCACCAACAGTTACTTCAGTTAGTTGTGCGTGCCGGTTGTACCCGTGGTACCGGTGGTACCCGTTGTACCGCCGTTGGCACTTCCACCACTGTTGGACGCCGCTACGGCACTGGCGACCATTGCAGTACTGGCAGCAGGCGCTGTAGAAGCCGCGACACTGCCCGATACATTGGTCACCGCAGTAAGCGGCGCTTCAGCTGCGGATGCCCAGTTGCTCAACATCGTCAACAAGGCAATCGCCATCACTTTTTTCATATCAACTCCTTTCTAACATTGCACCGTTACATCGGGTGTTTCGTTAGAGGTGGTAGAGTTCAAGTCGCAAAAAGCGCGAACAAGATCCGCTGTTCTTTCACAGTCAGACTCAACTGATAAAGTCGAACGGCAGGTTATATCTACGGACTTGCAAAAGGCATTGCCAGCGTAATTTCCCGACGATATCTAACAACCTGACCGAAAATAACATTGAACTAAAAGGCCATCATTCCAGGTAACCCTTGGGATGATTCGACTGCCAGCGCCAAGTGTCGGTAACCATGTCCTGCAAGTTACGCGTGGCTTTCCAGCCCAGTTCTTTTTCCGCTTTGGAAGCGTCGGCCCAACTCTCGGCAATATCGCCCGAACGCCGTGGCATCACCCGAAATGGCACCGGCTTCCCGCACGCCTGTTCGAAGGCTCGCAGCACTTGCATCACGCTGTAACCATCGCCGGTGCCGAGGTTCCAGGTATGAATGCCGGTGCGCCCGTCGATGGCCTGCAAGGCCTTCAGGTGACCGTCCGCCAGATCGACGACATGGATGTAATCGCGCACGCCGGTACCGTCTGCCGTGGGGTAGTCGTCGCCGAAGATCGACAGCTCCTGCAGGCTGCCGACCGCGACCTGACTGATGTAAGGCAGCAGGTTATTGGGGATGCCGCTCGGGTCTTCACCCATGTGGCCGCTGTCGTGGGCGCCGATCGGGTTGAAGTAACGCAGCAGCGCGATACTCCAGCGCGGCTCGGCCAGGCTCAGGTCGCGCAGCACATTTTCGACAATCAGCTTGGATCGGCCGTAGGGATTGGTCGGGATGCCCGTAGGGAAATCCTCGCGGATCGGCATCTGCTCAGGCTCGCCGTACACCGTCGCCGAGGAGCTGAACACCAGCCGGAAAACCCCCGCCGCTGCCATCGCCTGGCACAGCGTGATGCTGCCGCTGACGTTGGTTTCGTAATACTCGAGCGGCTTGCGCACGCTCTCGCCGACCGCCTTGAGGCCGGCGAAATGCAGGACGGCGTCGATCGAATGCTGCTGGAATATCCGGTCCAGCAACGCCCGGTCGCACACATCGCCGCGGACCATCACTGCACTTTTGCCGCAAATGCCTTCCACTGCATGCAGTGCCGCATCGCTGCTGTTGCAAAGATTATCCAGAACAACAACTTCATAACCTGCTTCAAGCAATGCAAGTGTGGTGTGCGAGCCGATATACCCGGCGCCACCCGTTACCAGAATCTTCATAGCGCGGTCCATAGTGGGGAAAGTGCCAACTAGCGTGTCAAGCCCCATTTGTTTAATGTGTGTCTTGCTTCACACAAACAAGGCGACAACAATCCAAAACAAAAACAGTTCCATCGCTGGCCAAAAATATTCTTAAAGGCCAAACTGTATTGCCCGGTACTTATTAGCACTCTCGCACTTTCACCACTATCGACAGATACCGACTAAAAATAACTGTTATTTATCAAGCCGACATCTAATAACATTACCCCGCTTTACACTAAGCTAACATTGCCACTTACAACCTGACTCAGGTATTAAAGTACAGCTTCATCAACTTGCAACTTTTCTTTATTGCAATGTAACCGATGGCTGTATGCCATGAATGTCCAGGAAACTTCTATGATTCGTAAATGTTTGTTCCCCGCTGCCGGCTATGGCACGCGTTTCTTGCCGGCCACCAAAGCCATGCCCAAAGAGATGCTGCCGATCGTCAACAAGCCATTGATCGAATACGCCGTTGAAGAAGCACGGGACGCCGGCCTGCAGCACATGGCAATCGTCACCGGACGGGGCAAGCGCGCGCTGGAAGACCACTTCGACATCAGCTACGAACTCGAACACCAGATTCGCGGCACCGAGAAAGAGAAGTTTCTGGCCGGCACTCGCGAGTTGATCGACACCTGCACCTTCTCCTACACACGTCAGGTGGAAATGAAAGGCCTGGGTCACGCGATTCTCAGCGGCCGCCCGCTGATCGGTGACGAACCCTTCGCCGTGGTCCTGGCCGACGACCTGTGCCTGAACCTCGAAGGTGACGGCGTGCTCACGCAGATGATCCAGCTCTACAAGAAATTCCGCTGCTCGATCGTGGCCATCCAGGAAGTCCCGCGCGACCAGACTCACAAGTACGGCGTGATCGCCGGCGAGGCGATTTCCGACGGTATCTACCGGGTCAATCACATGGTGGAAAAACCCGCGCCACAGGACGCCCCCTCGAACCTGGCGATCATCGGCCGCTACATCCTGACGCCCGACATCTTCGACCTGATCGCCGACACCGAGCCGGGCAAGGGCGGCGAAATCCAGATCACCGACGCCCTGATGAAACAGGCGCAGAACGGTTGCGTGCTGGCCTACAAATTCAAGGGCCTGCGCTTTGACTGCGGCGACGCCGAGGGTTACCTGCAGGCGACCAACTTCTGCTACGAGAACGTCTACCTCAAGGGCCGTTAAACCGCCCCCGCGCACATCCGACGAGGCAACCATGAACATCGCACAACATTCGACAGACATTGAACGGGAGGTGGACAACCTCGGGGTGATGAGCTGGTTGTCTCGTCATCAGCCGTTGCCCAGCGCCAACGAATCCTGGCTCGGGACCATCCTGCTGGTGGAGCGGATCGGCATGTTTCCTTCATCCGGGGACATTCGCCGGCCGCTGCGCGATCCCTATCCCCTGCTCGCCCATCTGAAACGGATCTACGGTGAACAGGCGCTGGAGGTCGATGACCGCGACGGCCTGAAAGTGATTCTCAGCGACTGGCGATTCCGGGTGCGCATCTGCTGCAACGACCCGGCGATCATCATCACTGTGGAAACCCGTTGCGTGACGCAGTTGATGCCACAAAAGACCGCAGAGCTTCTGGGTCACGTGGACAACTTCGACAAGGGCTGAACCCTTATTCCGAGGCGGCGCCGCAGGAAGCCCCGTGGTTGCCGCCGACGATCATCCGATAGAAGTAATCGGCAATCACCTTCCCTCCCGTGGCCGGCACCGGATGTATCTTGTCCGGGCCGATCATCGCCGCCGCGTAACGTTTGACATCCGTACCGAACGCGCATTGCAGATTGGCGTAACCCAGATGCTGCTCACGAGCCCAGGGCTCCAGCACCTGCGCATACGCCGACATCGGATAGGCACTGGAACGCGTGGTGTCCTGACGCATGATCAGGTTGACGCTCGCTGACGGCTGAATCTCGTGGATCATCCCGACCAGCCCTTGAACGTTTTTCAGGTACTGCTCGGGTTTCACCCCGAAACCCTGATCGTTGCCACCGAGCATGATCAAGTAGATGTCTGCGGGGATCTTCGAGACCACCACTTTCCACTGCGCCTGCCACTGACCGTCGCCATGATAAAAGTCGGCAGAGGCCGCACCCGACGCCGCCAGTTTCGACACCCGCAAACCGGCCTGATCGTTGCTCATCCACAGACCGAACAGCGTTGGCGCGCCCTTCACCACTTCCAGCCTGAACGCCCAGTCCGTCGCGGCGGATGTACCTGACAACGGGACTTCCTGAACACCGGCACCGGTCAGTTTCAACGGCTGCCAGGATTGCGAGGGCGCCCAGCGATAGCGGATTTCATTGGGTTCGCCGTTGCCGAGATAGAGCAGTTTTGCCTGGGTGACGGCGGTGTTTATCGTTTCGCTCGGATGAGCATCGACTTGCAGCCATGCACCGGGCCTTCCGGTTACGGTGCGGCTGTCGGGGCTGGCCTGGCCGAGGCTCGACACCTGCCAGTCGCCACCGAAGTATTTCTCGCTGCTGCGGGTGTACTTGAAATGGCTGCCGCCCAGCGCCGCGCCATGGTTGAAACCGACATAACCGGGGCCGGCAAAACCGACCTCCCCGACCAGCCGCTGCACCAGTTTGTTCAGATAGAAATCCTGCCCGGCGCTGTAGCTGTCGCCGATCACCGAGACCGACAGAACCTTCCCGGCCTTGCCTTCGCGCCACTGGGCAAACCGCTGGCGAGCGTCGCCGACTTCGACCACCGATGCCGCGACCGGCGCGGCATCACCCACTGCAACCATCAAACACTTCCTTTAGCCGAGACTTGCGCCGGGGAGACGTTCCCCGCCGGTTTTTTCGCCGCCGCACGCTCGCCCAGAAACAGCACCGAAGTGAAGTTGAACCGACTGAAGATCGTCGACAGCAACACCGGCCCGAGCAAGCCGCAAGCCACGCCGCAGAACACCAGAACGCTTTCGTCCTTGATGCCCAGGCGTCCGAGCACCGAACGCGATGTCGCGGCGAACAGCACATGAAACAGGAAAATCGCGTAAGAGTAACCACCGAGCCAGGTCAGCGCCTTCGAGCGCATGTCACTCGACAGCAACGCAAAGCAAGACACGCAACCCACCGTCAGGCCGATCAGGCTGCGACGATCGATGATCAGCTCGCGATCCAGCGCCGCGATGTACAACAGCGTCAGGGAAATCAGCACGAACACCAACGGGCCGAGCACTTTGAATCGCTGCTTCAGCGCGCTGACGTTCTCCTGGCCAATCATCCCGGCCACAAAGAACGGCAACAGATAAGTCGCACCATTGATGCCGAACGCATCGAACTTGAACGGCGGCAGCAGAAACACGGCGGCGGAGAATGCGAACAGCAGGTACAAACGCGTCGCCGAACGCAGCAAGCCACGCCATTCCAGCAGGCCGACAAACATGAAGATGATGAACACCGCCTGCAAGAACCAGAAGTGGTTGATCGGCACAAAGAACGACAACAACGCATCGATCACGCCGACGTCCTTGTTCACGCCCGGCCCCACCGCCTGCAGCACGGAAAACGGCACACCCACGCAAAACAGCGGCACGATCAGCCGCCGCACCTTGCCGCTGAAGAACGCCGAAAAGTCATTGCCGCGAATCTTGTAGATGGAATAGATGTAACCCGAGATAAAGGTGAACAGCGGCATACGCACGTACACCATCGAATCGGCGATCACCCGGAACGGCGAGCCGATGTCGATCTTCAAACCGCCGCCCAACGGGCCGATCACGTGATAGAGCACCAGCAACAGGCACGCGAGGCCGCGCAGGGTTTCGATCTCCAGCGACTTTTTCTTGCTCGACATAAAACACCCGCCTCAATTCAGAATTCTTGACTCGACCTGCACCGGTTTGTTCGCCCGCAACATCAACCCCAGGCCCACGAACAGCACCGGCACCACCATCGAAAAGTGCCGGGCGAACGAGCCGAAGTCCGGTTCGAACAGACCTTGAACCAACAGAAACGCCAAGGGAATCGCGATCAGTTCCTTGGGTTTGGTCTGGATCGGCGCGCCTTTGTAATCGGTCGAGGTGATGACTTTGAACAGCAGCAGCGCGGTCATGATCATCAACGCCACGAAGATCACCTGACCCGGCCCGGACAGCAGGATCAGCTCCACGGGGAACGACAACCGGAAGAAGATGATCATCGAATCCAGGGCCTGCGAAACGAAGTCGCTACCGCTGAGCCACGAAACGATCAGCGACTTGGAACCCTCCTCGCCCGCCGTGCGCAGTTCGTTGTTGCTGGCACGAATCGACGACACCGGAAAGCCCAGCGCCAACTGAATCGCCATGGCCACCGCCAGATAGAACAGGAACAGCATCAGGAAGAAGGTCATGCGCGACACGTACTTCTTCATCATGCAGACGCCCACCCAGGACAGCGAAAACAGAATCCAGTAGGGCCGGATCAGCACGCCGTAGATCACCGCCGACAGGAAAAATCCGCCGCGGTATTTGCGCGTCAGCGAGCTGAACAGAATGCTCAGCACCGCCACCGACACGATGATTTCCTTGGTCAGGTTTTCCAGGAAAAACGAGCGGACGATGCCCCACAGGCATAGCGTGCCGAAGATCGCCAGCGGCATGCGCCGGAACACCACCACGGGAATCGCCGTGAGGAAGAAATTGCAGAACATCCCGTAGGCCCAGGCATTGGTCAGGTTGATCCCGGTTGGCCGCAACAGGAACGCCGAACACTCGTAGGACGAGCGATCCGGCGAGAACGGGTTCCAGAAATTGCAGTTGTCGGCCCGGGCATAGGACGACCACAAAGTCATCGCATCCGGGCCCGGATCGCGGGGGATCAGCAACGGCATGGCCACCGACAGAAACAGGCCGGTGAACAGGATCAGGAACGACAGCGACGAGTCGAGTTTCCTGCCGCGAAACTCGATGCACGGCAGTTTCAGGCCCATGACACGACAGCCTTTTTCGCGCGCGTGGCACGGGTCAGCAGCGCAATCACGCCGAGCTGCACGATGATCCCGAAGACGTTGCCCCAGGCCGCGCCGTAGATCGAATAGTGCTTGATCAGCAGGTAGCTGACAGGCACCGAAATCAGCAGGCAAATGGCCGAACTGGCGAGGGATACCCGGCTGTTTTTCGACGCGATCAAGCCACCCCAGACGATGTCGCCAATGGCGCGCAGGGCGAAGGAAAAGATCAGTACGCCGAGGATCCCGTTGTCCGGACGCGGCACCGCCGTTGCGACGTAATCGAGCACGATGTTGAAGAACAGGTAAATCAACACCGCCACCCCGGCCGACACCACCAGCGAACGCATCACCCACTTGTTCACGAACAACTGGGTGACCGTGAACGGTTGTTGATCCGCCTGATAACGCTTGGCGAGCACCGGAATGCCAACCACCGCCACCACCGCGTAGGACAGCGCCTGCAAGGTATTGGCCGCTGACCACGCGTACACGTATTTACCGAGGCTGGCGTAGGGTTCGAGGTCGATGATCAGAAAGCGCTCGGCATACTGACTCAACGCGATCAGACCGGTGCCCAGGTAAAACGGCAACCCGGCTTTCCAAACGGTCGCTGTCGCCAGCGTCCCCTCTTCGCGCCCGCGATGAACGTTCACCACAATCAGGTAACCGGCGACGATCACCAGCACGTTGGCGATGACCCACAGCCACAACACGCTGGCGATCCCGGACACCCAGCCGAGCATCATCCCGCCCACGGCCAGCAGCGCCCAAAGACCAGTCTTGATGAAGAACAGCAACGCGCCCGCCGTGGCTTTCTGCGCGGAAAACACGAACGAGTTGATCTCGAACGACAGGTGCTCGGTCAGCAGCACCAGCGTCACACAGGCGATCAATGCCGTCGTCGCCTCAACTTGCTGGAACAGTGAATAAATCAGCACTGTCACCACCGACAACAGCAACCCCACGGCCAGGTACAGCAGCAGAACCTTGTCGACGACCCGCTTCGAGCTGCCGCCGACGCTGATCAGCCGATTGATCTCGGAGCTGAAACCGACGCTGTAGAACTTCGACGCGATCAACGACGCCGCGACCACCACCCCGTAGAAACCCAGCGCCTCGTAACCGAGGTAATGAGTGATGGCGAGCACCAGCAAGAACTTCGCGCCCAGTGCTCCGCCGCGCAGCAACAAGCGGAATATCATCGAATGACGCCCTTGATGATGTCGTCCATGGCCACGGTTTTCGCCTCGATTTCACGGCAGGTGTCGGTCAGGCGTTTGCCGAAGTTCGACAGCGCGTTCGGCGCAAAAACCGTGTCGATGATGGTGTCGACATTGATGTCGCCGCCGTTGATCACCCAGTCCTCGACGCCCATGTCCTGATAGGCGCCGAAGCCTTTGCGCTCATAGCTGATGTGGTACGCCGGCACCCCGGACAGCAGCGATTCGATCGCCCCGTGCAGACGCACGGAAATCACCAGGTCCGGTTGGTATTTGGCCAGCGTCGCCTTCAATGGCAGCAGGTCTTCGGTAATACCCAGTTCGCGATAGAACGCACCGTCGTCGTTGCCCCGCACAGCGCTCTGCACCGCGCAGACCACTTTGCTTTTGTTCTTCAAACGCTGCAGCAACACTTTCAGATTGGCCACGTAGGCGAGCTTCTTTTCCTTGCTCCACGCTGGCGGTTTGCGCAGCACCACGCACACCGTGGCTGGCGTCGAGGCGCAGCGGGTGAACTTGGGTTGCTGAAGGATTTTGCCGGCCAGGGCCTGCACCGCCAGGTCCGGTGCGCGGTAGACATTTTCGCAGGCATCGAACAACGCCGAGGAGCGGTTATCGCGCACGAACACTGCGTCGGCACTGGCGTAGTGCCCGACGATCTTGTCGCTCTCGCCATGGAACGGCCCAATGCTTTGCGGCAGGTACACCGACGGCACTTTGCTGAGGATCGCCGTTTCCAGTTGCTTGGCGTGGCCCAGTTTCAGCTTGATGTGTTCGAAGGCGCTTTTGGAACGCATGTAGCCGCCACCGACGCCGACGATCAGATCGGTTTTCTTCAACAGATCCGCGAGCCCGGCGTAGGACTGATTGAGGAAGACTGCCTGTTTGACCCGACCCAGGCCCTTGGCTGCCATGACCGGCGCGTCGAAACGCGGGTGCGGCAGGTATTTGAAAGAGTCCGGATCGGAGGCCACGACACTGATCGCGGTGTCCTCGCCAAAGTTGCGCTGCACCAGCGCGATGGCCAGATCGACCAGCAGACCATCGCCGGAATTGGAGGCACTGTAGCCATGCAAAATCGTTACGTTCATGAGCGGATTTCTACTTAATAAGAGGGAGCGGAATACACGTCGTAGGTCTGGCGGATCATCAACGCGGCGCTGAAGCGCTCGCGGACGATGCGTCGACCTTCGAGACCAAGGACCGACAACGCGGGTTTCTGGATCAGCTTCAGGCGATCGGCCAACGCGTGGTGGTCACCGGTGGGGAACACGTAGCCGGATACCCCGTGAGTGACCAGTTCCGGCAGCGAGGTGCAGTCGCTGGCGATCACCGGCAGGCCCAGCGCCATGCCTTCCAGCGGCACCATGGCAAAGCCTTCCCAACGACTCGGGACGATCAGCGCATCGGCCTGCTGATACAGCGCGTTGACTTCGGCCGGCGTGACCCACGGCAGGTATTGAACGCCGTCCATTGGTGGGCACTCGACTGTTGCCTCGTTGACCGCACTGCCGACCACCGTCAGTTTCAGATCGTTGCGCCCGGCCTTGGCATAGGCCTTGAGCAGCACGTCGAAACCTTTCTGATAGTCGAGCCGACCGACGAAGAGCAGATGAATCGGCTGCGGATCCTCGGCTTTGCGCTCGTCATCCTTTGGGTGGATGCCGTTGTAGATCAGTCGCATGCGCTTGCGCTCGATGCCGAACGCTGCGGCTTTGTCCATCTCGTACTGACTGACGCAGATGATCGTGTCCGTGACCTTCTGCAGCACCCGCTCGATCCACGCATAGACTTTCTGCTTGATCGGCGAGCTTTCCATCAGGAACGAAAAGGCATGCGGGCAATAGACGATTTTCGGTTTGCGCCACGGCCGCAAAAGCACGCACACGCAACGGCCGATCACCCCGGAAAACGTGCTGTGCAGGTGCACGACATCGGGCTTTTCCTTGAGCATCACTTGCATCAGGCGCCAGGCAAAACGCAGCAGCGAAGGCACATTGCGCCCGGTTCGATCGAAAGTACGGATCTGCTGTGGCGCGATGCCGTGCAGCTCCTTTTCCTGATCCTGCGGCACCAGATACACCAGCTCGTAGTTGGCGCGATCCTCTTCCGGGGACGCGGAAATCGTGCGGATCACCGTCGCGACGCCACCTTTTATCGTTTCAGCCACGTGCAGTATTTTTTTCACAACCCACCCACTTTCTTGCCGGTAAGGACAATCGCTGATTTTCAGGACTTGTCGGACGCGTATTCGTAGTTGTAATAGCCGTAGTTGCCGTTGCCGTAGTAACTGGCCGCACGCTTCTCGACGCCGTTGAACACCGCGCCTTTCAACTCGATGCCGTTCTGGGCGAAGCGGCGAATCGTCAGTTCGATCTCTTTGGCCGGGTTCACCCCGAAGCGCGCGACGATCAGACTGATGCCCGCTTCGCGACCGACAATCGCCGCATCCGTCACCGCCAGCAGCGGCGGTGTGTCGATGATCACCACGTCATAACGCTCGCTGAGTTGCGCCAGCAGTTCGCGGAAATTGGCGTGCATCAACAGCTCGGATGGATTGGGCGGCACCTGGCCACGGCTGATGAAGTGCAGATTGTCGACTTCGACCTTGTTGATCGCCTGTTCGAGGGTGCAGCGCTTGACCAGCAGGTCCGACAAGCCGTTGGTGATCGGTGTGTTCAGCGATTTGTGCAGATGCCCCTTGCGCATGTCGGCATCGATCAGCACCACGCGCTGCCCGCTCTGCGCCATGACCGCCGCGAGGTTGGACGACACGAAGGTCTTGCCGACCTGCGGGCTCGGGCCGGAAATCATGATGCGGTTGTTGGTCGAATCCAGCGCCGCGAAATGCAGGCAGGTGCGCAGGCTGCGGATCGACTCAATGGACAGGTCCGTCGGATTGCGCAGCGCCAGCAGATACGCCGGCGTATCCACCGTGACCTTGGCGCGGACTTTCTTGGTGTCCTCTTCCTGTTGCAGGGCGCTGTAGGGAATCGACGCGTAGACCGGCAGACCGAGCTGTTCGATGGCTTCCGGCCCTTCCAGGCCCTTGCTCAGCGACTTGCGCAACAGCACCAGGGCCACGCCGACGAAAGCGCCGAGGAAGGTCGCGATCAACACGATCAGGGCTTTCTTCGGTTTGACCGGGCTGGTCAGGTCGACGTCTGCCGTATCCACCAGACGCACGTTACCCACGGCGCCGGCTCGGATAATGTCCAGCTCCTGGGATTTGTTCAGCAACTGGGTGTAGATCTGCGAAGCGACTTCGACATCGCGGGTCAGGTTGAGCAGTTCCTGTTGCGTGGCTGGCAGGTCCTGGACCTTGCCTTCCAGCGACCGCTGTTGCTGGGTCAACTCACCAATCTGGGTCATCAACGCACGATAGGCCGGGTGCTGTTTGGTGAACTTGCGATCCATCTCCGCCTGCTGCAGTTTCAGCTCGGAAATCCGCGTTTCGAGTGCAACGGACTGACCGAGCACCGATTGGGTTTCCAGGGAGATATTCACGGTCTTGCCGCGAGTCTGGTAGGCGTTGAGCGCATCGCTGGCCTTGGCCAGATCGCGTTTGACCTGCGGCAACTGACTTTGCAGGAAGGCCAGGCTCTGCGCCGCTTCGGCCGAGGTGCGTCGTACGTTCTGATCGACGTACAGCGACGCGATCTTGTTGAGGATCTTCACCGCTTCAGCGGCGTCGCTGCTGGCCAGGGCCAGACGGATGATTCCCGACTCCTTGCCCTGCTCGGAAATATCCAGCGCGTCCTGATAACCCTGGATGGTCACGATTCGTGGGTAGCGCACCACTTCGAAACGGGTACCGGGGTTGGCCAACAGCTGCGTGATCTGCCCTTCTACGCCGTCCTGCGCGAAGGCTTCGCCGGCAACGCCTTCTGCCAGCAGGTTGTCGTTGTCATCGAATAGCTGGAAGCGATGCTGCTCGCCGGCGATCAGGCTGAGTTTCTTGCCCAGCAGCTCCTTGGGCAGATCGAGCCGGGAAAACTCCAGGCGCTCACCGCCCCAGGCGTAGCTGTTCAGGCCGAAACGCGGCGGTGCGACGCTGAATTCGGTTTCACCGCGATAACGACGGGAGAGAAAGCCGCCGATCACCGGAAAAGTATTCGGGGTGACATCGATGTCCAGGCGCAGATCGTCGACCGTCTTGCCGATCACTGCACGGGATTTGATGATCCCGATCTCGGTCACGGACGGCGATTGCCCGCCCAGCATGCTGTTGAGATCGGAAAAACCGAGCATGTCGTTCTTCTTCGGTTCGACCTGTACCAGCGCGTTGGCCAGATATACCGGCGTGGCCAGAATCGCGTAGGCAACGCCGGTCATCATGAACGCGCCGGTGAAGGCGCCGATCAACCATTTCTGATCGATCAAACTGCCAAATATGCCGAGAAGATCAATACTGTCTTGATCGTTGTCACGGGTGCCGACTACTGACGGTAACTGCATAAGTCTTTCTTACCATTCACTGTTCTGAAGAATATTCATCAATGCCCGAGGCGTTGTGCCCATGAGCCAACAGCATCTTCAATCAATGCATGGGCATGAATAAAAGCGGCCTGCCCTTGACGATACGGATCCTGTATTTCTCGCTCGTTCTGCCACTTGCCGAGAAGAAACACTTTGCCTCTGGCGTGAGAGGCAATCTTCAGTACTTGTTTTACATGTTCTTTTTCCATGACCAGAATCAGGTCTGATTCATTGACGATGTCTGCTGTCAGTTGCCGCGCCTTGAACCCTTCGGCGCTCTGTCCACGGTCTTCCAGCACCTGGCGGGCCGTTCTCTCCATGGACTCGCCAACCCGTGCAGACAGGCCTGCGGAGGTGACCGTGATCGTCGAGGGCGCCAGCGCGTTACGCAGCAACAGCTCAGCTGTCGGACTTCGGCAAATATTGCCCACGCAGACGACAAGGATCTTTCTGAACAAGGTTTACATTCCCGTGTAATGTCAATCGGCCAACATGCCGTGTGGATTGAAATGAACCCACCGGACTTTCCTGCATTCGGAAATAGATTCGCCTGTTAGTACCGGTGCATTAAGTACCACGGGGTCTAAAAGTCACCCAACCAGAATTACCGGACTAAAAATAACTGTGATTTTCAGGGTATTTTCCCGACCGAAGTTTTCCGACAAAAAATAACATCGATGCACTTTGTACCGTTGCGACGCTCTAAAAACGTGCGATGTGATAACCAATGGCCAGTGTCATTTCTAACAAGGAACACAGAAATGAAATCAACACACCTCAAACGGCTTGCCGCCCTGACCCTGTCGGTGCTCGGTGTCACCAGCCAGGTTCACGCCACTGAATTGTTCCCTGAACTGCCCGCCAACAAGACCATTGGTGTGCAGGTCAAGATCCAGACCTTTTCCCCCACCGACGCTGCAAAGATCAAAGCGGCCGGCCTGGGTTTCGTGCGTTTTGGTGTCTGGACGGACAGCCTGGGTGACCCCGGCTATCAAAAACAGGTCAACGATGCCTTTGCGACCGCCCGGGCAGCCGGCCTGCCGGTGCTGCTGACCGTACGTTCGACCCAGGCGCTGACCTCTGCACCCGGCAACAACCGCGATTTCACCTCGGCCGGTGAGACGTTCGCCCGCGCGGTGACGACCCTGGAGAAAGCGTACGGCCCGCAACTGGTCGCCATCGAGATATGGAATGAGCCGGATCTGGACACCTACTGGCCAACCGGCAATTTCAGCACTACGTTCGCGCCCTTCATGACCGCTGTGTGTAAAACGCTGCAGGGAAATCCACCGTCGACACCCCTGATCGGCTTCGGCTTCGCCCGGCCACCGAGTGACAGCTCTGCATCAACGGCGGCACTGAACAGCATCGTCAGTGCCTACCCCAAATGCTTGAGTGCGATTTCCTATCACCCGTACGGCATGACCACGACGCAGATCAGCAACGCACAGACGTTCATCCAGCAGAAATTCCATCTGCCGGGCGTCATCAGTGAATGGGGCGTGTCGTCACTCGCCTCCAATGGCGGGAATGCGGGACAGGCTAGCAAAATCGGCGCGTTCGTCACCGATATGAAAAGGCTCAACATCCCGCTGACATCGATTTACGAATGGAAAGACACCACGTCGGGCAGCAATGACCGGGAAAGGAACTTCGGCATGCTGAACGCCGACGGCCAGCCGAAACCTGCGGAAGTCACGGTTAAAGCCGAGCTCAATCCTATGTAATCAGCTGGCCCACAGAGTACTGACGGTCAGATGCCTTGAACCTGTGGCCGGTTTTGGCATCGTATTTATCGACATCGCGCCCCGATCATTCAAACAGCCGTTTTCAGGTTGTTGCCCACGGGGCAATCGATACATCCACATGCCCTTGAGTGGCCGTCAGCGCTCGGGTAATGTCGTCAGACCCATAGGACAGAGCACGCTCATGACTTCCAAGCTGGAACAACTCAAACAATTCACCACCGTGGTTGCCGACACCGGCGACTTCGAAGCGATTGCCCGGGTCAAACCGGTCGACGCCACCACCAACCCTTCCCTGCTCCTCAAGGCGGCGGCCATTCCGGCCTATGCCGAGCTGCTGAACGCCGCTGTTCGCGACTGCAAGGGCGATGTCGGCCTGGCCAGCGACCGCTTTGGCGTCGCGGTGGGTCAGGAAATCCTCAAAGTGATTCCGGGCCGCATTTCCACTGAAGTGGATGCACGTCTGTCGTTCGACAAGGACGCGATGCTCAAGCGTGCGCACCGTCTGATCGAGCTGTACGACAAGGCCGGCATCGGCCGTGACCGCGTGCTGATCAAGATCGCCTCGACCTGGGAAGGCATCCGCGCCGCCGAAGTGCTGGAGAAGGAAGGCATCCAGACCAACCTGACCCTGCTGTTCTCCTTCGCTCAGGCCGCTGCATGCGCCGATGCCGGCGTGTTCCTGATTTCGCCGTTCGTGGGCCGCATCTACGACTGGTACAAGAAGGCTAACGGCAACGACTACACCGGCGCCGATGATCCGGGCGTGCAGTCCGTCACGCGCATCTACAACTACTACAAGGCCAATGACTACAAGACCGTGGTCATGGGCGCAAGCTTCCGCAACCTCAATCAGATCGAGCAACTGGCGGGCTGCGACCGCCTGACCATCAGCCCGGACCTGATCGACAAACTGGCGGCAGACACCGGCAAACTGGAGCGCAAACTGGCTCCAGGTCACGCAGGCGAAGCACGCCTGAGCCTCAATGAATCGCAATTCCGCTGGTTGTCCAACGAAGACGCGATGGCCACCGAGAAACTGGCCGAAGGCATTCGTCAGTTTGCCCGCGACCAGGAAAAACTCGAGGCGCTGCTGCAAGCCAAGCTGTAATGGGCTGACGGCAAACGCAAAAAGGGCGAACCCTCACAGGTTCGCCCTTTTTTGTGCCTGATGGCGGGTGAATCAATGCCTTTCGAGGGCATTCACCAGATCATGGAAGGCTTCGCGATTGGAGTCGTTCAGGCCCATGAGGATCTTGTGCGCTTCCAGCACCTTGATCCGCACGACTTCCTCCGACTGATCCTGATCCGGCAGGTCATCGAGACATTCCGGGCAAGGCACGGGATGGTTGACGATATTGAACACCTGCTCGAAACCCATCGATTGCAGCAGACGGGTGATGTCGTCGTGGGTGGTGACCACGGTCGGAAGCAGGCCGACCTTCTGCCGCGACAGGATCGACAGCTTGGCCAGCAGGCCCAGCGTGGTGCTGTCGATGCTGCGGGTTTCGGTCAGATCGATCACGATCGCGTTGAAATTCAGCGCGGTGAAGATCTTCTCAATAGTCGCATCCAACGCCGAACACAGGGTCAGGCGAACTTCACCGACGAACTTCAGGACGAAGGTGCCGTCCTGTTCGGCGAACTGGATTCTACCGGTACTCATTAAAGATTCCTGCTCAACACCAACAAGGCGATATCATCCGGCATCTCCCCTAGCGTGGCCAATCCAAAAACCTGCCGCAGGCCATCCAGGCTGCCGCCCGCCGACTTGACCCGTTGGGGCAAGGCAGCTTCTTTCTCTTTGAGTGTGGGTTCTGGCAAAAGATCCAGAATGCCATCAGACATCAGCGTCAGGCTGAACGTCGGTGGCAGCTCGAGCACGTGATCTTCGTAGGTGGCTTCATTGAAAAGCCCCACGGGCAGACCGCGCCCCTCGAGGTAGCGAACACTGTCAGGCGTGTACAACACAGGCAACGGCAGATGGCCGCCGATGCTATAGGTCAGCAAACCGGTCTCCTCGTCGATGACTCCACCGACCATTGTGACGTGTTTACCCAGCTTACAACTGATCAGCCCCCGGTTGATATGACCAAGGACTTCCGAAGGCTTGAATTCCGGCAAGGTGCCGTTGCGCTTGGACTCGAACAGCAGGCGCGTGGTCATGAACTTCAGCAGGACGGTGACGAAGGCCGAAGAGGCGCCATGGCCCGAGACGTCCGCCAGGTAGAACGCGACCCGACGCTCGTCCACCCGGAAATAGTCGACAAAATCACCCGACAGGTACAGCGACGGAATGATCTGGTGGGCGAACTTGAATTCGTCGATGGTCCACGGGCTGACCGGCAGCATGTTCATCTGCACCTGGCGACCGGCGTTCTGGTCTTCCTGGAGCAGGTTCAGGCTGGCTTCGAGCTCACGGTTGGCCTTTTCCAGCTTCTCGCGGTAGCGCTGGTTTTCCAGCAGCAGGCGCGCACGATCCAGGGCCCGGCGCACGGAGTGCTCGAGCACGGCCAGATCTTCGAGAGGTTTGATCAGGTAATCCGCCGCGCCCAGGCGCAGGGCCTCGACCGCATCGTTCATCACGCCGGCACCTGAAACCACGATCACAGGAGTCTGTGGTGACCGCTCGGTGACCTGACGGATGAGTTCGAGACCGCCCATCTGCGGCATGCGCAGATCGCAGATGACCAAGTCGGGCTTGTCTTGCTCGAATACCTGAAGACCCTGCTGACCGTTACTGGCCTGCAAGACGCTGAAACCACTGTCTTCCAAATAGGCCGCGAGGCTCGCGCGCACTACTTCGTCATCATCGATTATCAGCAGCGTGGCACTGGTTTTTGGCATGTGGGCAAACGGCGCCAGAATTAGGTTGGCGTAGCAGGCGGGGCAACGGCCCGGCGCAGACTACTGGATTCGCTTTCTAGCCTCTCTGCTGCACCGTTTCAGAGCGTTCGCCCTGTACACGGTTGCACCAGAGGTGCCCTTCTAAGGCGCAGACGGTACTCCCATCCGAGAGGCGTTTCAAGCATGCGCCGATGGTCGCTTGGAGACTTTGTTTGTCAAATCACTCGCAGTTATAAGAACGGCTTCAACCGTAACCCAATCATTGGACGCGCCCACAAAAAAGGCGACCTTGCGGTCGCCCCTTCATGTCGATCAATCGAGATCAAAAATCGTCTTCGACGTGACCGTCCTTGACCTTGAACTCGCGGTTCTGCAGGTAGGCATTGCGGATGAAGGTGTACTTGTCGCCGCTGATCAGCTTCTCGCTGGACAGCAGGCTGGCGCGGGTGTCGACGATGTTCAGGCCGTAGATGGTGTTACGCGCCGGGATGTCGTTCATGTAGCGGTACGGTGCGGTGTAGGTGTCGACGTACTTGGACGGCGCGTCACGCAGAGTGCTCGGGCCCAGCAACGGCAGCATCACGTACGGACCGCTGCTGACGCCCCAGTAGCCGAGAGTCTGGCCGAAGTCTTCGTCGCTGCGATGCAGGCCCATCTTGGTGCCGACGTCGAAGAAGCCGAGCAGGCCGAAGGTGGTGTTGAAGATCAGGCGCGCGGTGTCGACACCGGCAGCGGCTGGTTTGGCCTGCAGAATGTTGTTCGCCAGGTTGGTGATGTCACCGACGTTGCGGAACATGTTGTGGATGCCGTCTTCCAGGAATTGCGGCGTTACATATTCATAGCCCTGCGCCAGAGGTTTCAGCGCGTAGGTGTCGACGAAATCGTTGAACTGGAAGATCGGACGGTTGACGCTTTCCCAAGGGTCTTCTTCCGTTGCAGCGTTAGCGGCGAACGGCACCAGCATCACGCTGGCACATACACAAAGCTGAGCGAGAGGGTTGCTCCAGCGCATAGAAAACTCCTTGGATTGTACATACGCGGCAAGCGGGCCACGGTTATAAGAGGTGCAGTATAAGACGGAAACAAGGTTTTAGGCATTCCAGCATGAACACCTCTGTAGGACGGTGCGTCATGCGCTTGTCATCCAACTGTCACCGGCGATGCTTAGCCTGACTTCTATTTCAGGGACGTTTTCCATGCCTCAAGCCGAAGCCTTGCCCCTGTCCGCCCCCAACCTGACGGCCGTGCTGTTCGGGCTCAGCGGTTGCCTGGTGGACTTCGGCGCCCGCGCCCGTCACCACGCCAGCCCCGGCACAGAGCACGCAGACACCACGCCGGGCGCGCTAGACAGCCTGCGCAGCCTGCAGCGTCAACTGATCCCCTGCGCCTGGCTCGATGACTTGCCCCCTGCCCTCACCCAGGTACTGGCATCCGGATTGCCGGGCTGGATCAAACCCTCGCAACATCCCGCAACAAACAATCCATGGCCGGCACCGAATGCCTGCTGGCAAGCCTTGATGGCGTTGAATGTCGATCGCCTGGACGGCTGCGTGCTGGTCAGCGGTGAACCGCGCTTGCTGCAATCGGGCTTGAATGCCGGGCTGTGGACCATTGGCCTGGCGTCCTGTGGCTCACTCTGCGGCCTGGCCCCGGGTGAATGGCAAGCCCTCAGTCAGAAAGAACGCGAACAACTGCGCGGCAAGGCCACTGTGCAACTGTTCGGCCTGGGCGTGCACTCGGTGATCGATCACCTGGGCGATCTCGATACCTGCCTGGCAGACATCAGCCTGCGCCGCCTCAAAGGCGAAAAGCCCTGACCGGGATCATGCAGGTTCATCGAGAGTGGATTAGTCTTAAGGAGAGCCATAGACCTTTGGCGCACGGCTGCGGTCTATGCCAGTGCCTCTCGATAAAAGGAAAACACCATGCCCGCCCGCGAACTGCAAGAACAGCTCAACACCCTGCGCGAGCAACTGGATCAGAATCCGCCGCTTACAGAAGAAGAGCGCGAACATCTTCGTGAGCTTATGGCGCAGATCGAATCCCAAATCAAACTGGAGAGCGCGACGCAGGACGCCAGCATCGCCGATGGCGTGAATCTGGCAGTTGATCGCTTCGAGCTCGAACACCCTGCTATTGCGGGCACCCTGCGCAATATCGTCAATGCGCTGGGCAGCATGGGCATCTGATCGCCCTCCCCTGAAATGCAAAAAGCCCTGCCAGCAATGGCAGGGCTTTTTCATGTCCGCTTTGCAGGTTACTGACGAACCAGACGATGGTTCGGCAACTGCACGCTTTCAGTGCTGCGGTACGGATTGATATCCAGCCCGCCCCGGCGCACATAGCGTGCAAACACCGTGAGCTTTTCCGGTTTCAGCAAACGCTGCAGGTCGAGGAAAATCCGCTCCACGCATTGCTCGTGGAAGTCCGAGTGCTGGCGGAAGCTGACGATGTATTCCAGCAGACTGGCGTGATCCAGTGCCGCGCCACGGTATTCCACGACTACGCTGCCCCAGTCCGGCTGGCTGGTCACCGGGCAATTGGACTTGAGCAGATGGCTGTGCACGCTCTCCTCCACCACCCGCGAATCATCGCAACGCAGCAGTTCAGGACGCGGATGTTCGTAGTTGCTGACACTGATATCCAGATCGTCGATGCACACGCCCGGCAGCGCGACGACGCCTTCGGCTTCAACGTCTTTCAGGCTGCGAACCCGCACGCCCACGGGCTTGCCGGCAGCGGCGGACAAGTCCTTGACCAGCGTCGCTTCCAGGCTCGCGACGTCGGCGAACGGCGTCTGGTTCAACGAGTTCAGGTACAGCTTGAACGACTTGGATTCGATGATGTTCGGCGAGTCCGCCGGAATGCTGAATTCGCCGATCGCCACCACCGGTTTGCCCGACGGCAGCAACCACGACAGTTCGAAGCAGTTCCAGAAATCCACACCTTTATACGGCAGGGTCTCGGCGGTCAGGCCCAGCTCGGCCCACTTCGCGGTGCGCGGGATCGGAAACAGCAGGGACGGTGTGTAAGTGGCGATGTATTCGCTGGACTTGCCCAGCGGCGAATGTTCGGCTGCGGGATGCATGGCGGAAACCTGACTGAAGAATCAGCGGATTCTATCAGCCTTTGCTCCCGCCTTTGAGTGCTTACTGACTGACAGTCAGTTTGCCGACCATTCCGGCCTGGTAATGCCCGGGAATGTTGCAGGCAAACTCCAGGTTCACGGCTTTGCTGAAGGTCCAGGTCAGCTCGGCGGTCTTACCCGGTTCGACCAGTACGCTGTTAGGGTCGTCATGCTTCATGACGTGCCCCATCGAGGCATGATCCATGCCCGCCATGTCGTGGGACATTTCTTTCATGCCGGTCGGCGTCAGCATGCCGCTTTGCTGCATCTGCAGCATTTCCTGCTGATGCTTGGCATGCATCGCCGCGTCGCCGAGGTTGAATTCATGCAGTAACTGGCCTTTATTCACCAAGACAAAGCGAATGGTCTCACCGGCCTTGATCTCGATGGCCTTCGGATCGAACGTCATGTCGCCCATCACCACTTCAATGCTGCGGCTGGCCTTGGCGGCCGGGGCGGGTTGGCCGAAGTCATAGGTGTGCGCAGGGTCGGCCCAAACGGATGAGCTCAACGCCAGCAGACAGGCGGCGACGGCCAGAGGGTTGCGCAAAAACATAGTCATACTCCAACTAGATAAGGTTCAGCCTGTGGGAAACTTTAGCCCGCCCGCGCTGGCAGCTACCTGACAGCCAGATTACAACTTTGTCAGGTTGGTCTGCATAACCACCGCCCACGGTATAACGCCCTTGTTCTGTCTATTTGAGCTCCACACCCCATGAAACTGCTGATCGTCGAAGACCAACCGAAAACCGGCCACTACCTGCGCCAGGGCCTGACCGAGGCCGGCTTCAACACCGAGTTGGTGGCCGACGGCACCACCGGACAGCAACTGGCCTTGAGCGGTGACTATGCCTTGTTGATCCTCGACGTGATGCTGCCCGGTCGCAACGGCTGGCAGATTCTGCAAGCGGTGCGCGGTGCCGGGCTCGAAACCCCGATCCTGTTTCTGACCGCCAAAGACACCGTGGAAGACCGGGTTCATGGCCTGGAACTCGGCGCCGACGATTATCTGGTCAAGCCGTTCGCCTTCTCCGAACTGCTGGCCCGGGTGCGCAGCCTGTTGCGACGCGGCAGCGCCACTCCGCAGGAAACCTGCCTGCAACTGGCCGACCTGCGTCTTGACCTGATTCGCCGCCGCGTCGAGCGCAGCGGTCAGCGCATCGATCTCACCGCAAAAGAGTTCGCGCTGCTGGAAATGCTCCTGCGCCGCCAGGGTGAGGTGCTGCCCAAATCCCTGATCGCCTCCCAGGTCTGGGACATGAATTTCGACAGCGACACCAACGTGATCGAAGTGGCGATTCGTCGGCTGCGCCTGAAGATCGATGACGACTTCCCCAACAAGCTGATTCACACCGTGCGTGGCATGGGTTATGTCCTTGAAGAGCGTGCCGACTGATGCGCCGCCTGTCACTCGGCAGTCGGCTGGCGTTGCTCTTCGCCGCGTGTACCGCGACGGTGTCGCTGGTGGCGGGCGTGGTTTTCAATCGGGCCAGTGAGGCGCATTTCATCGAGCTCGATCAGCAACTGCTCGAAGGCAAGCTGATCAATGTGCGTCAGACACTGCTGGGTGATGGTGACGCCGCGCATATCACTGCTGAATTGAGCCAACAGGGCGATGTTACCCTGCGCATCAGCAGCCCTGAGGGGCAACGCTGGTTCGGCCGCTCCCTGCAAATGCCGGCGAACCTGCCGCAGCAGCCCGGCCTGGCCACCATCAACGACAACGGCACGGATTATCGCCTGCTCAACGCTCCGCTCTACCCGGAACAAACCGACTCGCCACAGTTGACCCTGCTGCTGGACATCACCCACCACCAGCACTTCCTGCAACGCATGCAGCATCTGATCTGGCTGACCGTCGGTCTTTCGGCACTGGCGACCGCACTGCTCGGCGCCTGGGCAGCGCGCAGCGGATTGCGCCCGCTGCGACGCATGAGTGCCGTCGCGCGCGGGATTTCGGCGCAATCGCTCAATGCCCGACTGCCGGAAGCGCAGATGCCTGCGGAACTCACGGAATTGGCCCACAGCTTCAACGCCATGCTCGGACGCCTCGACGACTCCTTTCAGCGTCTCTCGGCGTTCTCCGCCGACATCGCCCATGAACTGCGCACCCCATTGTCGAACCTGCTGACCCACACGCAGGTCACCCTCACCCGCCCTCGCCCACTCGAGGATTATCGCGAGGCCCTGCACAGCAACCTCGAAGAGCTGCAATGGATGGCGCAACTGGTCAACGACATGCTTTATCTGGCCAAGGCTGACCACGGATTGCTGGTTCCCAAGCGCGAACCGCTGGAACTGGCGGAAGAAGCCGATGCGTTACTGGAGTTTTTTGCACCGCTGGCCGAGGACGCTCAGGTCAACCTGAGTCGTGACGGTCAGGGGCGGTTCGAGGGTGATCGCGCGATGTTGCGCCGAGCGCTATCGAATCTGCTGGATAACGCGTTGCGCTTCACACCGGCGGCCGGCGAAGTACGCGTGCGGGTGGCCGAGCAGGCGAAGTCCTTGAGGGTGACTGTGGAAAACAGTGGCGAAGGCATTTCTTCGGATTTGTTGCCGCGCTTGTTTGACCGTTTCTACCGGGCGGACCCGGCGCGCCAGGAAGGCAGCTCGGAGCATGCGGGGCTGGGGCTGGCGATTACTCAGTCGATCATCCGGGCCCATGGCGGGCAGATTCATTGCGAATCAGCTCTGGGGTGGACGCGGTTTGTGATTGAGTTGCCGAAAAACGATTGAGGCCGGCAATGCCGGCCTCAACGGGGGAACTTACGAATAGCGCAACGCGTGCGCCGGCTCGATCTTCGCCGCTCGCCAGGCCGGGTAAACCGTGGCCAGGAAGCTGAGGATGAAGCCCGCCGAGCAGATCAGCAGCACGTCGCCACCCTGCAATTCCGATGGCAGGTTGCTGACGAAGTAAACGTCGGAACTGAAGATGTGCTGACCGGACACTCGTTCGATCCAGCCCACCATCTCACTGACGTTCAGCGCGGCAATCACGCCGAGCACACCACCAATGATGGTGCCGACAATCCCGATCACCGTGCCCTGCACCATGAAGATCGCCATGATCTGCCGTGGCGTGGCGCCGATGGTGCGCAGGATCGCGATGTCCGCGCCCTTGTCGTTCACCACCATGATCAGGGTCGCGATGATGTTGAACGCCGCCACCGCGACGATCATCAGCAGCAACAGGCCGATCATGGTTTTTTCCATCTTCATCGCACTGAACAGGCTGCCCTGGGTGTGGGTCCAGTCGTCAGCCTTGAAGTCAGTGCCAAGGCCGGTGGCGATGTCCGACGAGACCTTCGGCGCGGCGTACAGGTCTTTCACCGCCAGGCGCACGCTCTGCACCTGATTCGGTTCCCAGTGCTGCATCTGCGCGGCATCGGCGACGTGGATCAGGCCCATGGAACCGTCCAGCTCGGCGCCGACCTTGAACACACCGACCACGTTCAAACGCTGCATGCGCGGGGTAATGCCGCCCGGCGCGGTACTGACTTCCGGCACGATCAGGGTGATCTTGTCGCCGACGTTCAGGCGGAAGCGGCGGGCGGTGATCTCACCCAGCACTACGCCGAATTCGCCCGGTTTCAAGGCGTCGAGACGGCCCTGCACGATGTGCTGCGCAACGATCGACACCTTGCCTTCCTGGGCCGGGTCGACACCGCTGATCTGGATCGGCTGCATCATGCCCTTGTAGGACAGCATGCCTTCCATCTCGGTGAACGGCACGGCGGCGGTCACTTCGGGATTTTTCAGGGCAGCGGCAGCCACCGGTTGCCAGTCATCGATCGGCTTGACGCCAACGATGGTCGCGTGGGGCACCATGCCGAGGATGCGCGAGCTCATTTCGCGCTGGAAGCCGTTCATCACCGACAACACCACGATCATCGCCAGCACGCCGAGGGCGAGACCGATCATCGAGGTCATCGAAATGAACGAAACAAAGCGATTGCGGCGCTTGGCGCGGGTATAGCGCGTGCCGATAAAGATCGATAACGGTCTGAACATTCGCTGGGGCACCGTATAAAAATAAAAGACCCGAGGCCTTTTCAGGCATCGGGTTTCAAGCCGTCAGATAGGGGTCAGGCAACCTTCCTGCAGATGCAGGACGCGGTCCATCTGGCGAGCCAGGTTCATGTCGTGAGTCACCACCAGGAACGCCGTGCGCATCGACGTGCTGAGTTCCAGCATCAAGTCCTGAATGCCCTGGGCGGTGTGGGAGTCGAGGTTGCCGGTCGGCTCGTCGAGCATCACCAGGCCAGGCTTGTTGACCAGTGCACGGGCAATCGCCACACGCTGACGCTCACCGCCGGACAGTTCGGCCGGTTTGTGCTCCAGACGATGGCCCAGACCGACTCGCTCCAGCAACGCGGTGGCGCGCTGACGCGCTTCCGGGATCGGCGTCTTGCCGATCAGCAGCGGCATGCAGACGTTTTCCAGCGCGGTGAATTCCGGCAGCAAGTGGTGAAACTGATAAACGAAGCCCAGCGAGCGGTTACGCAGCAGGCCGCGCTTCTTCTCGCTGAGGGCCGAGAGTTCTTCGCCGTCGAGCCAGACGCTGCCCTTGGTCGGCGTGTCGAGGCCACCCAGCAGGTTGAGCAACGTACTTTTGCCCGAACCCGAGGTACCGACAATCGCTACACGCTCGCCCGGGTGCAACTCCAGTTGCAGGCCGGCCAGTACTTCTACCGATTCCGGGCCTTCCTCGTAGGATTTGCCCAGGTTGCGGCAGCTCAAGATTGCTTTTTCACTCATGCCCGACTCACTCATAACGTAGCGCCTCCGCCGGCTGGGTGCGCGCGGCACGCCAGGCTGGATACAGGGTGGCGAGGAAACTCAGGACCAACGCAGCGGCGCAGACCATGATCACATCCTGGCTCTGCACCTGCGACGGCAGGTAATCGATGAAATACACGTCGGCGTTGAGGAATTTATGTCCGATCACGCCTTCAAGGGCCGAAATCGCGGCGCTGACGTTGAGCGCGGCAAAGATCCCGACCACGGCGCCGATGGCCGTACCGACCACACCGATCACCGTGCCTTGCACCATGAACGTGCGCATGATCGTGCCCGGCGTGGCGCCCAGTGTGCGCAGAATGGCGATGTCGCCCTTCTTGTCGTTCACCACCATCACCAGCGTGGAAATGATGTTGAACGCGGCAACCGCGACGATCAGCAGCAACAGCAGGCCGATCATGGCTTTTTCCATGCGGATCGCCTGATACAGATTGCCGTGGGTGCGGGTCCAGTCGCGGGCGTAGTAATGGTCTTCACCAAGCCGTTGAGCGATGTTCCACGCTTCACGCGGTGCCTGGAACAGGTCGTCGAACTTCAGACGCAGGCCCTGCACCTGATCAGGCTTCCAGCGGTGCATCTTCGCCAGATCCTGCAGGTTGGTCACGCCCAGGTAACCGTCCAGCTCGCCGGCGCCGACATGGAAGATGCCGACCACGGTGAAGCGCTTCATGCGCGGGAACATCCCGGCCGGCGTCACGCTGACCTCCGGTGCGACGAAGGTGATCTTGTCACCGATGCCCACGCCGAGCTTGGTCGCGGCCTTGTCGCCGATCACGATGCCGAAGCTGCCCGGCGTCAGGTCGTCGAGTTTGCCCTGCTTCATGAAGTTGTCGATGATCGAGACGTTGCGCTCCAGCGCCGGATCGATGGCATTGAGCAACACCTTGGACACCTGGCCGTTGTTGGTCAGCAGCCCCTGCATCTGGGTGAACGGCGCGACGGCCGCCACCTGCGGGTTCTGCTTGACCTTGGCGGCCAGGCTCGGCCAGTCGCTGATGGCTTCACCGGACTCGATGGTCGCGTGGGGCACCATGCCCAGCACGCGGGTGCGCATCTCATGATCGAAGCCGTTCATCACCGACAACACCACGATCATCACGACCACGCCAAGGGCGAGCCCGATCATCGAAGTCAGGGAAATGAATGACACAAAATGATTGCGACGCTTTGCACGGGTATAACGCGTGCCGATAAATACGAAGAGAGGTCTGAACATGTCGGGGCTTGTTCGGAGGGAAAAGGAACGTCCTTGTGGCGGGGGTCGATAACCAGCTTTACACTCAGACCACCGCCGCTACCATGGGTTCGCCATGTCGACATTAGATGAAGAAGATCGCCGCGAATACTACCGTATCGAGGACACGATCGCACTGGAAATTAGGCCCCTGTCCGCTCCCGAAGCCGCAGGCCAGGAAGTGTTGCAGGATGCTTCCCCACTGTTCAATCTGCTCAGCGAACTGCACCTGAGCGAATTCGAGTCGCAGCACCTGCTGCGCCAGATCAGTGAACGTGACCGCGCCATCGCCGCGTTCCTGAAATCCCAGAACAAACGCATTGACCTGCTCAGCCAGGTGGTCGCCCTGACCGTGCTCGGCCACATCGGCGAGCCGCAGCCAGTGATCATCTCCGAGGGCGGCATCGACTTTCAGTACCCGACCCCGATCGCCACCGGCGCCCACCTGTCGGTCAAACTGGTGCTGATGCCCCAGGCGCTTGGCCTGTTGCTGCGCGCCCGGGTGACCCATTGCGACCGCAAGGGCGACGGCTACGACATCGGCACCGAGTTCGAACACTTGACCGATGCCCAGCGCCAGTTGCTCGCCCGCTATATCTTGCAAAAGCAGGCACAGGAACGACGTCTGGCCCGCGAACAGAACGAATCAGGCATTTAATTAAGGAAGAACCGTGACCCTTATCTACGGCCACCGCGGCGCCAAGGGCGAAGCACCGGAAAACACCCTGACCAGTTTTCAGGAATGTCTCAAGCACGGCGTACGCCGTTGCGAACTGGACCTGCACCTGTCCAAGGACGGTGAGTTGATGGTCATCCACGACCCGACCCTCAAGCGCACCACCGAGCGCCGTGGCAAGGTGGTCGAGCACTCTGCTGCCGATCTGGTGACCTACGACGCCCGCAAGGGCGGCCCGGGCTGGATCAAGCCGTGTCCGATTCCGACGCTGGAAGCACTGTTCGAGCAATGTGATTTCGATCACTGGCAGCTCGAAGTCAAAAGCGCTTCGCGCACCCGCGCCGCGACCACCGTGCTGGCCATCCGCGAAATGGCGGTCAGGCACGGGCTGCTCGACAAGGTGACGATCACCTCGAGCTCAAGGGAAGTATTGAAGGCTGCGCTGGATCTGGTGCCCGACGTATCGCGCGGCCTGGTGGCCGAATACGCCTGGCTCGACCCGTTGAAGGTCGCTCAGAGTTATGGCTGCGAGATTCTCGCGCTGAACTGGACGCTGTGTACGCCGGAACGCCTGCAGAAGGCGCAGCGCCAAGGGCTGCACGTGTCGGTGTGGACCGTCAACGAGCCTGCGCTGATGCGCAGACTCGCCGACTTCGGCGTTGACAGCCTGATTACAGACTTTCCCGGTTTGGCCACTGCCACCCTTGGGAATAGCTGAAATCGGTCTCCCCGGCCGGCTCAGGCCACCGGCCGGAGCCCGTCAAAAAAGCCGGTTGAGGCCGTCGTACGCCGCTACCCGATAGGCTTCGGCCATGGTCGGGTAGTTGAACGTGGTGTTGACGAAGTACTTCAGGGTATTCAGCTCACCCGGCTGGTTCATGATCGCCTGACCGATGTGCACGATCTCCGATGCCTGATAACCGAAGCAGTGAACGCCCAGCACTTCCAGGGTTTCACGGTGGAACAGGATCTTCAGCATGCCTTGCGGCTCGCCGGCGATCTGCGCACGCGCCATGCTCTTGAAGAACGCCTTGCCCACTTCATACGGCACTTTGGCCTGGGTCAGTTCCTGCTCGTTCTTGCCGATCGAGCTGATCTCCGGAATGGTGTAGATGCCGGTCGGCACGTCATTCACGAAGCGCCAGCTGCCATTGTCGACGATGCTGCCGGCCGCCGAGCGACCCTGGTCGTGGGCGGCACTGGCCAGGCTCGGCCAGCCGATCACGTCACCGGCACCGTAGATGTTCGGCACGCAGGTGCGGTAGGCCTCATCGACTTCGATCTGGCCACGGCTGTTGACCTTGACGCCGATGTTTTCCAGACCCAACTGATCGGTGTTGCCGGTCCGGCCGTTGCACCAGAGCAAGGCGTCGGCCTTGATCTTCTTGCCGGACTTCAGGTGCAGGATCACGCCGTTGTCCACGCCTTCGACGCGGTCGTAGTCTTCGTTGTGGCGCACGGTGATGTTGTTGTTGCTGAAGTGGTAGCTCAACGCCTGGGAAATTTCCGAGTCGAGGAAGCTCAGCAACTGACCGCGGTTGTCCACCAGCTCGACCAGTACACCCAGACCGCTGAAGATCGAAGCGTATTCGCAACCGATCACGCCGGCGCCGTAAACGATCAGTTTGCGCGGGGTGTGGCCGAGGCTGAGAATGGTGTCGCTATCGTAGATACGCGGGTGGTGGAAATCGATGTCCGCCGGGCGATAAGGACGCGAGCCAGTGGCGATGATGATGTGCTTGGCCACCAGTTTCTCGACCACGCCGTTGGCGCAGACCACTTCGATGGTCTGCTCGTCGGCGAAGCTGCCGGTGCCGAAGAACACGTCGACGCGGTTACGGGCATAGTAGCCGGTACGCGAAGCGACTTGTTTGGAGATGACTTTCTCGGCGCTTTTCAACACGTCCGGGAAGGAGAACCAGCGCGGCTCACCGATCGCACGGAACATCGGGTTGGTGTTGAACTGCATGATCTGCCGCACCGAGTGACGCAAGGCCTTGGACGGGATGGTGCCCAGGTGGGTGCAGTTACCGCCGACCTGACGACGGCTGTCGACCATCGCCACCTTGCGCCCTGCTTTGGCGGCGTTCATTGCCGCGCCTTCTCCCGCCGGGCCGGAACCCAATACCACCACGTCGTAGTTGTAGACAGCCATGCGTACTCCTCAGAACAGGCCGCGGTGCCAGCAGCACCGGCGGCTAAATCACGCCGAACGGCGGCGCGAAGGAACAATTGGGGGCCAGTAGAAAACCCGGACACAGTCTATAGAAGCGTCAACGCCGCGCACATTAACCCTTGGTCGCGTCGTAGGCTACTTTTGCCTGCACTACAACGCCAGTTTTCGTACTGTCTTCAGTCAACTTTTGCGCCACTGAGCCGCTCGAAAGCCTGACTGGTGCGGGTGACGAAACCTGTATCGGCACGAATCACAAAGAATGCACCAATGTCGTGTTTTTCGGCATAGTCCCAGGCCCTTTCCGGCCCGAGAATCAGCAACAGTGTCGATAGTCCATCGGCCATCAACGCTGAAGGATGAATTACCGTGACTGACGCCAGATCGTGTAGGACCGGCGCCCCGGTGCGGGCATCGAAGGTGTGGGAATAGCGCCGGCCATCCTGCTGAAAATAGTTGCGGTAGTCGCCGGACGTTGAAAGGCCATAGCCATCGACGCTGAGAACCCGCTCCGCCACCTGCTGATCGTCACGGGGTTCTTCCAGCGCGATGCGCCATGGCGAGCCATCGAGTTTCTTGCCGGACGCCTTGAGCTCGCCCGTGGCCTCGGCGAGGTAATCATGAATCCCCATGGCGTCGAGTCGCGCGGCAATGGTGTCGACCGCGTAACCGGCAGCGATACTGTTGAAATCGACCTCGACCGCCGCGTCCTTGCACAACTGGTCGCCATCGACACGCAGATGCCGGTAGCCCACCCGTTTCTGCACCTCAGCCAGCGCCGCCGCGCTGGGCACCTTTTCTTCACGCCCCTGCGGACCGAACCCCCAGAGATTGAGCAGTGGCTCCACGGTCAGGTCGTAGGAACCTTCGCTTTGTTGCGACAGCTGCTCGCCAACCCGGACCAATTCGAGGATCGGCGCCGGCATGGTCTGACAGCGATCGGCGGGTAACGCGTTGAAGCGCGAAATATCGGAGTCCGCACGGTAGGTGGACATCTGCTGGTCGACGTCGGCGAGGATCTTCTCGACTTCGACGCGGACATCCTGAGGGGCAGGCAGATTGGCGCGGCGCACGTACTTGATCGAATAAGTGCTGCCCATGGTTGGGCCGCCGAAGCTCTCCATCGAGTCGCCGGAGCCGCAGCCGGACAAAACGCCGAGAAGAATCACGAAAACCACCAACCGTCCAGTTAACAATTCTTCATCTCCGAGCAAAACCGAGCCCGCCATTATGACCACAGAGCCCGCTAGCTCCCAAACGGATGCAACGCTTTCATACAAAATCAAAAAAGTGAGTACCTGAACATGTCCTCCACCACGGGCAAAGGCAAAGCGATTTTTCGCGTTGTCAGCGGCAATTTTCTCGAAATGTTCGACTTCATGGTCTATGGCTTCTACGCCGTAGCCATCTCCAAGACCTTCTTCCCCACCGACAGCGCCTTCGCCTCCCTGATGCTCGCACTGGCGACGTTCGGCGCAGGCTTCCTGATGCGTCCATTGGGGGCGATTTTCCTCGGTGCCTACATTGACCGTCACGGCCGTCGCAAAGGCCTGATCATCACCCTCGCACTGATGGCGGCCGGTACGGTGCTGATCGCCTGCGTGCCGGGGTACGCCACCCTTGGTGTTGCCGCGCCGCTGATCGTGCTGTTCGGCCGATTGCTCCAGGGCTTCTCGGCCGGCGTGGAACTGGGCGGTGTGTCGGTGTACCTGTCAGAGATCGCCACGCCTGGCCGCAAGGGTTTCTTCGTCAGTTGGCAGTCCGCCAGCCAGCAAGCGGCGGTGGTATTCGCCGGTCTGCTCGGCGTCGGCCTCAACCACTGGCTGAGCCCGGAACAGATGGGCGACTGGGGCTGGCGTGTGCCGTTCCTGATCGGCTGCATGATCGTTCCGGTGATCTTCGTCATTCGTCGTTCCCTGGAGGAAACGCCGGAATTCCAGGCACGTAAACATCGCCCTACCCTGCAGGAAATCGTTCGTTCGATCGGTCAGAACTTCGGCATTGTCATCGCCGGCATGGCGCTGGTGGTGATGACCACCGTGTCGTTCTACCTGATCACCGCCTACACCCCGACCTTCGGCAAGGCGGAACTGCACCTGTCGGACTTCGATGCGTTACTGGTGACGGTATGCATCGGACTGTCGAACTTCTTCTGGCTGCCGGTGATGGGCGCGCTTTCTGACAAGATCGGTCGCAAACCCCTGCTGCTGGCGGCGACGATTCTGGCAATCCTGACCGCCTACCCGGCGCTGTCGTGGCTGGTGGCGAACCCGAGCTTCAGCCATTTGCTGATCGTCGAATTGTGGCTGTCGTTCCTGTACGGCTCGTACAACGGCGCGATGGTGGTAGCGCTGACCGAAATCATGCCGGTAGAAGTTCGTACGACCGGCTTCTCACTGGCCTACAGCCTGGCGACCGCAACCTTCGGTGGATTCACGCCAGCCGCCTGCACTTACCTGATTCATGTGCTGGACAACAAGGCGGCACCGGGGATCTGGCTGAGCGGCGCAGCGGTGCTGGGGTTGATCGCGACATTGGTGCTGTTCCATGGCAACAAGCACGAACTGCGCACGGCACAAGCGGCTATCCCCAACTGACCTGAATCGCGCACAAACAAAAACGCCCCGACCAAAGTCGGGGCGTTTTCATTTGCAGCTAAGGCTTAGCGCGGGAAGGCTGGCGGGTTTACACCGGCCATGTCTTCCATCACGCGGATCACCTGGCAGCTGTAACCGAACTCGTTGTCGTACCAGACGTACAGAACAACGCGGTTATCCTGGGTGATGGTCGCTTCAGCGTCGACAACACCGGCGTGGCGCGAGCCAACGAAGTCGGTCGAAACCACTTCCTGGGAATTGACGAAGTCGATTTGCTTGTGCAGATCGGAGTGCAGCGCCATGTAGCGCAGGTACTCGTTCATCTCTTCACGGGTAGCGGCTTTCTCAAGGTTCAGGTTGAGAATGGCCATCGACACGTTTGGCGTCGGAACACGGATCGCGTTACCGGTCAGCTTGCCGGCCAGCTCAGGCAGGGCCTTGGCAGCAGCGGTGGCAGCACCGGTCTCGGTGATTACCATGTTCAGCGCGGCGCTACGACCACGGCGATCGCCCTTGTGGAAGTTGTCGATCAGGTTCTGGTCGTTGGTGTACGAGTGAACGGTTTCGACGTGGCCGTTGACGATGCCGAACTTGTCATTCACAGCCTTCAGCACCGGCACGATGGCGTTGGTGGTGCAGGAAGCAGCGGACACGATCTTGTCGTCAGCAGTGATTTCGCTGTGGTTGATACCGTGAACGATGTTCTTCAGCTTGCCTTTGCCAGGCGCGGTCAGAACAACGCGGTCGATACCCGGGCACTGCAAGTGCTGACCCAGGCCATCGGCATCACGCCATACACCAGTGTTGTCCACCAGCAGCGCATCTTTGATGCCGTACTGGGTGTAGTCCACTTCGGTAGGGTTTTTCGCGTAGATAACCTGGATCAGGTTGCCGTTGGCGGTGATGGTGTTGTTTTCTTCGTCGATGGTGATGGTGCCGTTGAACGAACCGTGTACCGAATCGCGACGCAGCAGGCTGGCGCGTTTGGTCAGGTCGTTTTCGGCGCCTTTGCGCACCACGATGGCACGCAGACGCAGGCCGTCGCCGCCACCGGTTTTTTCGATCAGGATGCGCGCCAGCAGACGGCCGATACGACCGAAGCCGTAAAGCACAACGTCAGTGCCTTTGCGGGCCGAAGCGTTCTGCTGGCCAACCACGTCAGCCATTTCTTCACGAACGAATTGCTCGGCGGTACGGCCGTTGCCTTCGTTGCGGAATTTGAACGCCAACTTGCCCAGGTCTACCGAAGCCGCGCCGAGCTTGAGCTCGCTCATGGCCTTCAGCAGAGGGAATGTTTCGTGGACGGAGAGTTCGCTATCGTCGGAAGAACGATGGCGAGCAAAGCGGTGAGCTTTGAGAATCGCGATGACAGACTGGTTGATCAGGCTGCGGCCATAGATCGAGCTCACCACGTTGTTATTGCGGTAGAGCTGACCGATAAGCGGAATCATCGCTTCTGCGAGTGCTTCACGGTCGATCCATTCACCAAGACACTGGTCGGGCTTCTGAGTCACGGGAACCTTCCACATGTAGGGGCAGAAAAAAGGGGCTACATTATGCCGCCGAGAAGCTCTCGTAGCAATGCGCGCTTGTCGCGCAAACGGTAACAAAATTCCGTCCAAAAAAATAACGCTCTCCGCCAGCCCAGTAAAACCGGGGCTTTCAGCGCAGTCAGTTTTTCGACGACTGTTAGACGATGTCTGTAACCCTCCGTAACACCGCCCACTTTCGGCACTACATAATCGTCAAAAAAGTGCTCGTTTTTATGGTTACCACTACATTTCGCTGAAACAGCGCAGATAGACGCAGTCTGCAACTGACAGGCGGCACCGGACGCCGCTACAATTACCGACTTTGTCGCAACGCCTGGAGCTCAACCTTCCGTGCCTGTTCTGCGTCTACCGCTTCTCCCTGCCGCGGCAGGTAAACAGCACTGGGGCAACCTCCCCGGTGCCGCCCTGAGCCTGGCCATTGCCGAGGCTGCCAGCGCTGCCAAGCGCTTCACGTTGCTACTGACCGCCGACAGCCAGAGTGCCGAACGGCTGGAGCAGGAGCTGAGTTTCTTCGCCCCGGATTTGCCGGTGCTGCATTTCCCGGACTGGGAAACCCTGCCCTACGACCTGTTCTCGCCGCATCAGGACATCATCTCCCAGCGCATCGCCAGCCTTTATAGACTGCCGGAACTGGAACATGGCGTGCTGGTGGTGCCGATCACCACCGCCCTGCATCGCCTGGCACCGACCAAGTTCCTGCTTGGCAGCAGCCTGGTGCTGGATGTCGGGCAGAAGCTCGACGTCGAGCAAATGCGCTCGCGGCTCGAAGCCAGTGGCTATCGCTACGTCGACACGGTTTACGAACACGGCGAATTCACCGTACGCGGTGCACTGATCGACCTGTTCCCGATGGGCAGCAAACTGCCGTATCGCATCGATCTGTTCGACGACGAAATCGAAACCCTGCGCACCTTCGACCCGGAAAACCAGCGCTCCATCGACAAGGTCGATTCGGTCAAGCTGCTGCCGGCCAAGGAATTCCCGCTGCAGAAGGACGCGGTCACCCGCTTCAAGGCGCGCTTTCGCGAGCGCTTCGACGTCGATTTCCGACGCTGCCCGATCTTCCAGGATCTGAGCAGCGGTATCACGCCGGCCGGTATCGAGTACTACCTGCCGTTGTTCTTCGAAGAGACCTCGACCCTGTTCGACTACCTGCCCCAGGACACCCAGGTGTTCTCGCTGCCGGGCATCGAGCAAGCGGCGGAAAACTTCTGGAACGACGTGCGCAATCGGTATGAAGAGCGCCGCGTCGATCCATCGCGTCCTTTATTGCCGCCGGCCGAACTGTTCCTGCCGGTGGAAGACTGTTTCGCCCGCCTGAAGAACTGGCCGCGAGTGGTCGCCAGTCAGCAGGACGTGGAAACCGGTGCCGGCCGTGAGCGCTTCCCGGCGCAGGCCTTGCCGAATCTGGCGATCGAAGCCAAGGCCACGCAACCGCTGGCCGCGCTTTCCGCCTTCCTCGACGAATTCCCGGGGCGCGTGCTGTTCACCGCCGAATCCGCCGGCCGTCGCGAAGTGCTGCTGGAATTGCTGGAACGCTTGAAGCTGCGACCGAAAACCGTCGACAGCTGGCCGGACTTTGTCGCGAGCAAGGATCGCCTGGCGATCACCATCGCCCCGCTCGACGAAGGCCTGATGCTGGACGACCCGGCGCTGGCACTGGTCGCGGAAAGTCCGCTGTTCGGCCAACGCGTGATGCAGCGTCGCCGTCGCGAAAAACGCGCCGACGCCAACAACGACGCGGTGATCAAGAACCTCACCGAGCTGCGCGAAGGTGCGCCGGTGGTGCACATCGACCACGGTGTCGGTCGCTATCTCGGCCTGACGATTCTGGAAATCGACAATCAGGCCGCGGAATTCCTGACCCTCGAATACGCCGAGAACGCCAAGCTTTACGTGCCGGTGGCCAACCTGCATTTGATCGCCCGTTACACCGGCAGCGATGATGCACTGGCGCCGCTGCACCGCCTCGGCTCCGAGACCTGGCAGAAGGCCAAGCGCAAGGCTGCCGAGCAAGTCCGCGACGTGGCTGCCGAACTGCTCGACATCTATGCCCGTCGTGCTGCCCGCGAGGGTTACGCGTTTGCCGATCCGAAAGCCGACTACGCAACCTTCAGCGCCGGTTTCCCATTCGAGGAAACCCCGGACCAGCAATCCACCATCGAAGCCGTGCGCGAAGACATGCTCGCGCCGAAACCGATGGATCGGCTGGTCTGCGGCGACGTCGGTTTCGGCAAGACCGAAGTGGCCATGCGCGCCGCGTTCATCGCCGTGCACGGCGGCAAGCAAGTGGCGATCCTGGTGCCGACCACCCTGCTCGCCCAGCAGCACTACAACAGCTTCCGCGACCGCTTCGCCGACTGGCCGGTAACCGTGGAAGTGATGAGCCGCTTCAAGTCGACCAAGGAAGTGAACGCTGCGGTGGCCGAGCTGGCCGAAGGCAACATCGACATCGTCATCGGCACCCACAAGCTGCTGCAGGATGACGTCAAGATCAAAAACCTCGGGCTGGTGATCATCGACGAAGAACACCGTTTCGGCGTCCGTCAAAAAGAACAGCTCAAGGCCCTGCGCAGCGAAGTCGATATCCTCACGCTGACCGCCACGCCGATTCCGCGCACGCTGAACATGGCGGTGTCGGGCATGCGCGATCTGTCGATCATCGCCACACCGCCGGCGCGACGCCTGTCGGTGCGCACCTTCGTCATGGAGCAGAACAAGAGCACGGTCAAAGAAGCCTTGCTGCGTGAGCTGCTGCGCGGCGGCCAAGTCTATTACCTGCACAACGATGTGAAGACCATCGAGAAATGCGCCGCCGAACTGGCCGAACTGGTGCCGGAAGCGCGAATCGGCATCGGCCACGGGCAGATGCGCGAACGCGAACTCGAGCAGGTGATGAGCGACTTCTACCACAAGCGCTTCAACGTGCTGATCGCCTCGACCATCATCGAGACCGGCATCGACGTGCCGAGCGCCAACACCATCATCATCGAGCGCGCCGACAAGTTCGGCCTGGCGCAGCTGCACCAGTTGCGCGGGCGTGTTGGCCGCAGTCACCACCAGGCTTACGCCTACCTGCTGACTCCGCCACGCCAGCAGATCACCGGTGATGCGGAAAAGCGCCTGGAGGCGATTGCCAATACTCAGGATCTGGGCGCGGGCTTCGTGCTCGCGACCAACGACCTGGAAATCCGTGGCGCCGGCGAACTGCTGGGCGACGGACAGAGCGGGCAGATTCAGGCGGTCGGCTTCACGCTGTACATGGAAATGCTCGAGCGCGCGGTGAAATCGATCCGCAAGGGCGAACAGCCGAACCTCGATCAACCGCTCGGCGGCGGTCCGGAAGTCAACCTGCGGGTGCCGGCGCTGATCCCGGAAGATTACCTGCCGGACGTGCATGCACGCTTGATCCTCTACAAACGCATCGCTTCGGCCACCGACGAGGAAGGCCTGAAGGATCTGCAAGTGGAGATGATCGACCGCTTCGGCCTGCTGCCGGAACCGACCAAAAATCTGGTGCGCATCACGGCGCTGAAATTGCAGGCTGAACAGCTGGGCATCAAGAAAGTCGATGGCGGCCCGCAAGGCGGACGCATCGAGTTCGCGGCGCAGACGCCGGTCGATCCGATGACCCTGATCAAACTGATCCAGAGTCAGCCAAAACGCTACAAATTCGAAGGCGCCACGATGTTCAAGTTCCAGGTGCCGATGGAGCGCCCGGAAGAGCGCTTTAATACTGTGGAGGCGCTGTTCGAGCGCCTCATCCCGAAAACTGCTTGAAGGACGCCGCATGCGCCTGTTTCGCTCTCTGACTTTGCTACTGACTCTGGTAGCGCCCTCGGTGTTTGCCGATGACCTGTATCAGGTCGAAATGATTCTGGTGCGCCAGAACGCCGTGCCGGCCATCGTCAGCCGTGCCGCACCCGAAGACTGGGCCGCAGGCGCCCAACGCCTGGGCGATGACAGCAAGCGCACCACCGCGCTGAACGACGTCGCCACCAAACTCACCGCCAGCGGCGAGTACAGCGTGCTGATGCACAAAGCCTGGCAGCAGACACTGGGCGAGACGCCCGCGAAGGTCGCGGTCAGCGAAGGTCAGGAGCAGTTCGGCCAGTTCCCCATCGAGGGCACGATCGAAATGAAGCTCGGGCGCTTCACCGACGTGAACGCCGACTTCTGGGTCAACCAGATCGACGCCAATGGCATGGTCACCGCCAGCGAACGCCTGAAACAGGAAAGCCACACCAAAAACGGCCAGCTCAACTACCTGGACAACGGCCACCTGGCCCTGCTGATCAAGATCACTTCACTGACGGCGCCTGCGCCTCGGGAAGCGCCTGAAGTCGTACCGGACTGATTGAAGTCCTTATGTCCCCGCCTCTGAGTAAACCGCTGGCCTCCTCCTGGGTCAGCCGATTCAAGGAACAAAGCCTGGAGCGTGGCCGCCGCTACGCGCTGGAAAACCGGGTGCGGATCGTGCAGGTCGGCGATGCGACCATTACCGCCAGTTGCGAAGGCTCTGGCGGTAACATTTATCGTCAGACGATTCATCTGCGTGAGTCGGCCAAAGGCACACTGCTGATGGTCGACGCCACGTGCACCTGCCCGGTTCACAGCAACTGCAAGCACTGTGCGGCGGTCTTGCTGCAAGTGCAGGAAACCCTCGAATACCCCGCCGCCGCCAAAGACGCCGAACTGCTGGAAAAACTCCAGGCCGTCCTCGAAAACCGCAGCCCCAAGGCGCCGCCGCAAGTACTGGTGGACAACGTGCAACCGGTGCCGCGCCTGTGGCTGGCCAGTGTCGAGTTCAGCGCATTCGAGCCGCGCAACGGCAAGATGCAGCGCTACATCCAGCATCGTGCCGCGCTGTCTTTCAGCTACCTCGACGAATACGTCAGCGGCCAGAAAAACAGCGACATCCTGATTCGCCAGGAAGCCCAGACCCTGCGGGTCAAACGCCATCCGGATGTCGAGCAAAGCTACCGCGAACAACTTCGGATTCTCGGCTTTCGCATCGCCACCCGGCAGAGCAAAGCCCTGCCGGAAAGCGCGGGCGAACTCTATGAAATGGTCAATGACAGCGCCTGGCTGACGTTTACCCTGAACGACCTGCCAAAGCTGCGCACCCAAGGCTGGGAATTGCTGGTCGATGATGAATTCGGCTTCGACCTGACAGCCGTCGATGACTGGTATGCCACGGTCGAGCAGACCCCGGAACGGGACTGGTTCGATCTTGAGCTGGGCATCATCGTCAATGGCGAACGCCTGAGCCTGCTACCTATCCTGCTCAACCTGATGCGCTCGCACACGGAAATCCTCAACCCCGAACGCCTTGCCCGGCGACGGGACGACGAGTTGATTTTGGTGAACATCCCGCAACGCAACAGCGAGCACGGCCCCTTGCAAGTCGCCCTGCCCCTCGGCCGGTTGAAACCGGTGCTGGCAACGCTGGGCGAGTTCTATCTGCAAGAGCCGGGCGAAACCACCCTGCGCCTGAGCAAGGCTGACGCGATCCGCCTCAACTCGCTGGAAGGCATCCCCCTGCTGTGGGAGGGCGGCGAGCAGATTCGCAGCTTCGCCCAACGCCTGCGCGATATCCGCGACTACAGTGCCGAGGCGCCGGAAGGGTTGAACGCGACACTGCGGCCTTATCAGCTCGAGGGCTTGAGCTGGATGCAGTCGCTGCGGCAACTTGAGGTTGGCGGAATTCTCGCGGACGACATGGGACTGGGCAAAACCCTACAGACCCTGGCGCACATTCTCAGCGAGAAGAATGCCGGACGCCTGGATCGCCCCTGCATGGTGGTGATGCCCACCAGCCTGATCCCGAATTGGCTGGACGAAGCGGCGCACTTCACGCCGCAGCTCAAAGTGGTGGCCCTGTACGGTGCCAGCCGCAAAAAACATTTCGAGAATCTGGCCGATTACGACCTGATCCTCACGACCTATGCGCTGCTGCCCAAGGATGTCGAGCGCCTCGCACAGCAACCGCTGCATGTATTGGTGCTGGATGAGGCGCAATACATCAAGAACCCGAACAGCAAAGCCGCCCAGGCGGCCCGTGAACTGAACGCCCGCCAACGCCTGTGCCTCAGCGGCACGCCACTGGAAAACCACCTGGGCGAGTTGTGGTCGCTGTTTCACTTCCTGCTGCCCGGCTGGCTCGGCGACGTCAAAAGCTTCAACGCCGATTACCGTGTGCCGATCGAAAAACGCGCCAGCGAAGTCAGACTTCAGCACCTCAACGGTCGGATCAAACCGTTTCTGCTGCGCCGCACCAAGGAACAGGTCGCGACCGAGCTGCCGCCGAAAACCGAGATCATCCACTGGGTCGATCTCAACGAGGCCCAGCGCGACGTGTACGAAACCATGCGCCTGGCCATGGACAAGAAGGTTCGCGACGAGATCACCCGCAAAGGCGTGGCGCGCAGTCAGATCATCATTCTCGAAGCGCTGCTCAAGCTGCGTCAGGTCTGCTGTGACTTGCGCCTGGTCAACGACGCCACCCTGCCCGCTCGCGGCAGCACCTCAGGCAAGCTCGACAGTCTGATGGAAATGCTCGAGGAGTTGTTTGAGGAAGGACGGCGAATTCTGCTGTTTTCGCAGTTCACTTCGATGCTGTCACTGATCGAGGATGAGCTGAAAAAGCGCAACGTCGCCTATGCGTTGCTGACGGGACAGACTCGGGATCGGCGCACGCCTGTGAAGGAATTCCAGAGCGGCAAGCGTCAGATCTTTCTCATCAGCCTGAAGGCTGGCGGCGTTGGTCTGAACCTGACGGAAGCGGACACCGTGATTCACTACGATCCGTGGTGGAACCCGGCGACCGAAAACCAGGCAACCGACCGTGCGTATCGCATAGGTCAGGAGAAGCCGGTATTCGTCTACAAGATGATTGCCCGGGGGACGGTCGAGGAGAAGATTCAGCATCTGCAGAAGGAAAAGTCTGACCTGGCGGCCGGCGTGCTGGATGGGCGCAAGGCCGGGGACTGGAAGTTGCAGAGTGATGATATCGAGGCGCTGTTTGCGCCGTTGCCGGACAAGTTTGAAAAGCGCTGAGATCCTCAGCGCCTGTTCGTTCGAGTCACTCCGGAGCCAGACTCAGCCCTTGAGTACCCGCGCCAACGTCGACTTCACCTTGCCCATGCCGTCATGCAGCGCCTGCTCGATCTCGGCCATGGTGATCACCGCCGTGGTCTTGCCCGCCGCCGGGTTCACCACCAGCGACAGACAGGCGTAATCCAGATCCAGCTCGCGAGCCAGCGCCGCTTCCGGCATGCCGGTCATGCCAACGATGTCGCAGCCGTCACGCTCCAGACGCACGATCTCGGCCACGGTTTCCAGACGCGGGCCCTGGGTGCAGGCATAAACGCCTTGATCGCTGTATTCGCAACCTTCGGCGGCCAATGCGGCAATCAGTTGCTGACGCAGTGGCTCGCTGTAGGGAAAGCTGAAGTCGATGTGCGTGACATGTTCCAGATCATCGGCGAAATAGGTGTGCTCGCGACCGCTGGTGTAGTCCACGATCTGATGCGGCACGCAGAAATGTCCGGTACCCATTGCAGGATGGATCCCGCCCACGGCGTTGACCGCAATGATTGCTTCGGCCCCGGCCTGCTTCAACGCCCACAGATTGGCGCGGTAGTTGACCTTGTGCGGCGGGAAGCGATGCGGGTGACCGTGGCGAGCCAGGAACAGCACTTCCTTGCCGGCGTATTCACCGATCTGGACTTCGGCCGATGGCGCACCATAAGGCGTATCCACCGCCAGCGACTGACGAATGCTCAGACCTTCCAGCTGGGTCAGGCCGGTGCCACCGATGATTGCATAAACCGTCATAGCGAAAAATCCTTAATCGATCAGTTGAGCGTCTTTGAGCGCGCCGACAGCGGTCAGCCAGCGCGGATCCTGACGGTATTCGGTGTTGGCGAACGCCTGACCGCGCATCCGCGCGATGCGTGGCGACGGCTTGACCTTCATGCGTTGCGCGGCGCTTAGGGCCAGCTCGGCGGCAGCGCGATCGTTGCACACCAGGCCCATGTCGCAACCGGCACTGAGTGCGGCTTCGATACGGCTGGCCGCATCGCCCACCACGTGCGCACCGGCCATCGACAGGTCGTCACTGAAGATCACGCCGTCGAACTGTAACTCGCCACGCAGGATGTCCTGCAACCAGCGCCGGGAGAAACCGGCGGGCTGTGCATCGACTTGCGGATAAATCACGTGGGCAGGCATGACGGCGGCCAGTTGCTTGCTCAGCTTGGCGAACGGTACCAGGTCGTTGGCGCGGATCTCTTCAAGACTGCGCTCGTCGTTGGGGATTGCGACGTGAGAGTCGGCTTCCGCCCAGCCGTGACCGGGGAAATGCTTGCCGGTAGCCGCCATGCCGGCACTGTTCATGCCTTTGATGAAAGCACCGGCGAGCAGTGCTGCACGCTCCGGATCGCCTTCGAACGAACGAGTGCCAACCACGGCGCTGCGCTGGTAATCCAGGTCCAGCACGGGGGCAAAGCTCAGATCGAGGCCGACAGCCAGCACTTCAGTGGCCATGATCCAGCCGCATTGCTCGGCCAGATACTCGGCGTTCGGGTTGTCGGCAATGGCTCGCATGGCCGGCAGACGCACGAAGCCCTGACGCAGGCGCTGGACGCGACCGCCTTCCTGATCCACCGCCAGCAGCAGATCCGGGCGAATGGCACGGATCGCCGCGCTCAACTCACGCACCTGGCGCGGATGCTCGATATTGCGGGCAAAAATGATCAGGCCACCCACTTCGGGCTGACGCAACAATTGGCGATCTTCGGCCGTCAGCCAGGTACCGGCGACGTCCACCATCAACGAGCCTTGCAGGCCAGCAGTCATAGAGATTCCTTGAAAACGAAAAACCCGTTGCCCACGAAACCACCACCAGGGGCATTGCCCGGCAGGTCGGTGATTTCAATGAGAAACGGGTTCAGAACGAGAGTCGGCATGGGCGGCTAGCTTAGCGGATGTCAGCTGCCGCGCCCACCCATGGACAGTTAAACCTTGGCAGGCGTCGGCGCCGATTTGCTGCGCGGTCGCAGCTGCGCGGTGGCCATCGCGGTGTCGGTGACGCCGGTTTCGGCACGCATGCCGGCCGCCAGGAACGGCACCATCAGGCGCATCACCTGCTCGATGGAGGTGTTAACGCCGAAATCGGTCTCGGCAATCGCGCGCAACGCCTTGATACCCGACATGCTGAACGCCGCAGCACCAAGCATGAAGTGCACACGCCAGAACAGTTCGATAGGAGGAATGCGCGGGGCGGCTTCGTTCACCAACAACATGTAGCGGCGGAATACCTTGCCGTACATATCTTCCAGATAACGGCGCAAGTGGCCCTGGCTCTGGCTGAATGCAAGACCGAGCAAGCGCATGAAGATCGACAGATCGTTACCGCTGCGTGGCTGTACCACCAGTGCCTGCTCGACGAGGATCTCCAGCAGCTCCTCAAGCGAAGGCTTGTTCTCCGGCTTGGCCTGACGCCGCTCCAGCTCTTTGTCGAGACTGATGCAGAACGGACCGAGGAAACGCGAGAAGACTGCCTGGATCAGCGCCTTCTTCGAGCCGAAGTGATAGTTCACCGCAGCGAGGTTGACCCCTGCCTTGCTGGTGATCAGACGCAACGAGGTTTCAGCGAAACCTTTTTCCGCGAACAGCTGTTCTGCAGCATCAAGAATGCGTTCAACGGTTTCCGACTGGGCCATGGCTACTCCGCCTGACAAACACTTGTTTGAAACATACGTTTCAGCCTATGCCTTGTCAAGCCTGCCAGTTCGTTTTGGGAATGGTCGGTCAGGTATTTAACCACAACAAGGACGCCACATTAATCGACGCCGTCACTGACCGTCCGGCGGCCTGGCAAAAAACGGCCATTGCCAAGACCGACTCACTGTATATAATCCCAGTCACTGTATAAAAAGACAGAGCGATCAATATGATTAAGCTGACGCCACGCCAAGCCGAGATTCTGGCCTTTATCAAACGCTGCCTCGAAGACAACGGCTACCCGCCGACCCGCGCGGAAATCGCTCAGGAACTGGGGTTCAAATCCCCCAACGCCGCCGAAGAGCACCTCAAGGCGCTCGCCCGCAAAGGCGCGATCGAGATGACCCCGGGGGCCTCTCGCGGCATTCGAATCCCAGGCTTCGAAGCCAAGGTTGACGAATCCACCCTGCCGATCATTGGCCGCGTGGCCGCCGGTGCACCGATTCTCGCCCAGCAACACATCGAAGAGTCCTGCAACATCAACCCGGCCTTCTTCCACCCTCGCGCCGACTACCTTTTGCGCGTCCACGGGATGAGCATGAAGGACATCGGTATTTTCGACGGTGACCTGCTGGCGGTTCACACGACCCGGGAAGCACGCAACGGTCAGATCGTCGTCGCCCGGATCGGCGACGAAGTGACGGTCAAACGCTTCAAGCGCGATGGCAGCAAGGTCTGGCTGATCGCCGAAAACCCTGAGTTCGCCCCTATCGAAGTCAACCTGAAAGATCAGGAACTGGTGATCGAAGGCTTGAGTGTCGGCGTCATCCGCCGCTAAAGGAGGCTTTATGCAGTTCCCACACGCACCTCAGCAAACACAACTGCCGTTGTTCGAGGCATTTCTGGCGCAACCACTGGCCCCCATCCTCAAGGATGTAGCCGAGCGCCCATGGAATGTCGAACCCGAAGCGTTCAGTGAACTGTCGCTGCGCGGCGCGGCCGGGAACTGCCTGAACCTGCTGGCACCGATTCTTCGCGAATTGAGTGATGACCAGGACGCACGCTGGCTGACCCTGATCGCGCCACCGGCGAGCCTGACCCAAACCTGGTTGCGGGATGCCGGATTGAATCGCGAACGCATCCTGCTGTTGCACCCGCGCGGCACACAGAGCGCTCAGCAATTGGCTTGCGAAGCCCTGCGCCTGGGTCGTAGCCATACGGTGGTGACATGGTTGAACCCGCTCAATTCAGGCTCACGCCAACAACTGATCAGCGCCGCCCGCACCGGGGACGCTCAAAGCCTGAATATTCGACTGGGCTGACTGCATGCGCGCTACTTCGAGCGCGGGGCTTCTCAAGGGATAGAGAAGCCGAACCGAAGGGATAATCGACGGGCGGTGCTCAATGAAGAACCCGCGGCCCCTCTTCCTTATCAAACTCGCCTTCAACCATTCGACCGGCCATTTGCACGCCGACGCTCAGCATCGCCTTGGCAATTTCAACGTGTTGGCCCTGCAGAAATGCCTTGGCATCCTCGGAGAAATCCAGAGTTACCAGAGAACCCTCGTCCTCGGCCCTGCGCAGTTCGATTCGGCCGTCTGGTAGCTCGACAATTTCTAGAAAGGACGTTGGCATATGGGTCTGTTCTCCACGAAAGGCAGGGATTATATAGAGATCGTTCAGGATTCGCTCAGGATCTTGACCAGCAGCACGCATCTCGTCGCCGCCAGCCAGGAAGCCATCAGCACTCGTTCAAGCCTTCACGGAAACGGATGGCCAGACCCTTCAGGTTCTGCCGCCAGCTCTCCAGCTCTTCACGACTCAACTCTTCGGGCGCCTGCTCTTCATCCAGATTAACCGCCTGAATCAGCGGCTGGGTCACATCACCCTTTGGCTTGTGTGGCACACGTGGTGGCTGAAACAGCGCCGAATGCGCGGCCAGCAATTTAGCCAGCCAGGTTTCCGGATTACCCGCCAACTCCACCATCTCGGCCAACTCCGGAATGGCAATCGACTCCAGCACTTCACGCGCCAGCAGCGTTTCAGCCCGCGGCGCATTGGCCTGCGGCAGCCTGTAGAACCCGGCAATTTCGTGACATAACCCCAGCAGCGCACCATAGAGATGGAACAACGCCGATTCGCGCCCGGCCTGAATCAGCGCCAGCGAATTCATCGCCCGCCCCTCTTCGGCCCTGGCCAGCGCTTCCAGCGACAGACCCGCGAAATAGATCTTCTGATTGGTACGGGTATAGAGTTCGTGGGCCATAGCGGCACTCTCCACAACGAAATAATTGCTTCACACAGGCCGGACAGTGTCATGGATCAGCCGATCCGACCGCAAGCTTTAAACAAAAAGGCCGCATGAAAACCCGAAGGTTGTCATGCGGCCTTTTGTATTGAAGGCGCCTGATCAGCGCACCTTCAGATCAGCGTTTGCTCAAGCCTTGGCTTTTGCCGGACGCTTGTCTTCAACTGTCCACTTGCCACCGTCGAAGAACGCTTTCCAGCCAGTCGGCTTGCCATCGACTTCGGTCTGGACGTATTGCTCCTTGGTCTTGCGGCTGTAGCGAATCACTGCTGGCAGACCATCCGGATCCTTCTGCGGCGCTTCGCACAGGAAGTGGTACTTCGGATCGATCTCATCCTTGTGCGGCAGAATCTCGATCACCAGCGGAGCACGGGTCTCACGGTTTTTCGGGAACTGACTGGCCGCCAGGAACAGCCCGGAAGCACCGTCACGCAGGATATAGGTGTCGTTGACCTTCTCGCATTTCAGCTCAGGCATTTTCACCGGATCCATCTTCGGCGGCGCCGCGTCACCGCTCTTCAGCAGTTTGCGGGTGTTCTTGCAGGTCGCGTTGGTGCAACCGAAGAACTTGCCGAAACGGCCGGTCTTGAGCTGCATCTCGCTGCCGCACTTGTCGCATTCCAGGCTCGGACCTTCGTAGCCCTTGATGCGGTAGCTGCCTTCTTCGATTTCATAGCCGGCGCAATCCGGGTTGTTACCGCAGATGTGCAGCTTGCGCTTTTCGTCGAGCAGGTAAGCGTCCATCGCCGTGCTGCAGATCGGGCAGCGATGCTTGCCGCGCAGCACCAGGGATTCCGATTCGCCCTCGTCGTCCGCAGCGATTTCATCGCCCGGTACCAGGTTGACGGTGGCCTTGCAGCGCTCTTTCGGCGGCAGGCTGTAGCCCGAGCAACCGAGGAACACGCCGGTAGAGGCAGTACGAATCTGCATCGGACGGCCGCAGGTGGTGCACGGAATGTCGGTCATTACCGGCTGGTTGGCACGCATGCCGGCTTCCGGGTTTTCAGCCACTTCGAGTTTTTTCTTGAAGTCGCCGTAGAACTCGTCCAGCACATTCTTCCAGTCGCGCTCGCCCTGGGCCACGTCATCGAGGTTCTCTTCCATGCCGGCAGTGAAGCCGTAGTCCATGAGGTTCGAGAAACTCTCCGACAGACGCTCGGTGACGATGTCGCCCATCTTTTCCGAGTAGAAACGACGGTTGTGCAGGGTCACGTAGCCGCGATCCTGAATGGTCGAAATGATCGCCGCATAGGTCGAAGGACGGCCAATGCCGCGCTTTTCCATTTCCTTCACCAGGCTGGCTTCCGAGTAACGGGCCGGTGGCTTGGTGAAATGCTGGGTCGGATCAAGCTTGATCAGTTTCATCACGTCGCCCTGCGCCATGTCCGGCAGGACATCGTCATCGCCAGGCTTGGCAATCTGCGGCAGAACGCGGGTGTAACCGTCGAACTTCAGGATACGGCCCTTGGCACGCAGCTCGAAGTCACCAGCGGCCACGCTGACGGTGGTCGACAGGTATTGCGCCGGCAGCATCTGACAAGCCAGGAACTGGCGCCAGATCAGCTCATAGAGGCGCTCAGCATCGCGCTCCATACCCGCGAGCTTGCTAGGCGTGGTGTTGGCGTCGGAAGGACGGATCGCTTCGTGAGCCTCTTGTGCGCCTTCTTTGCTGCTATAAACGTTCGGCGACTCCGGCAGGTACTTCTTGCCGAATTCGGTTTCGATGTAGTCGCGCGCCATCGTCACGGCATCAGCCGAGAGGTTGGTCGAGTCGGTACGCATATAAGTGATGTAGCCAGCTTCGTACAGACGCTGAGCCATCATCATGGTTTTCTTCACGCCAAAGCCCAGGCGGTTGCTCGCGGCCTGTTGCAGGGTGGAAGTGATGAACGGTGCCGACGGTTTGCTGCTGGTCGGTTTGTCTTCACGCTTGACGATGCTGTAGCTGGAGGATTTCAGCTTCTCCAGCGCAGCCATGGCCTGAGCTTCGTTGAGCGGCTTGAAAGCTTCGCCCTTCTCACGCGCCACTTCGAAACGCACGGTCGAACCTTTGGTGGTGCCGAGATCGGCATGCACTTCCCAGTATTCTTCCGGATTGAACGCGCGAATCTCGCGCTCACGCTCGACCACCAGTTTCACGGCAACCGATTGCACACGACCGGCGGACAGGCCGCGAGCGATCTTGGCCCATAGCAGCGGCGAAACCATGTAACCCACGACGCGGTCGAGGAAGCGACGAGCCTGCTGGGCGTTCACTCGATCGATATCGAGCTCGCCCGGCTCCGAGAAGGCTTCCTGAATCGCTTTCTTGGTGATTTCGTTGAACACCACGCGCTTGTAGCGGCTGTCGTCACCACCGATGGCTTCGCGCAGGTGCCAGGCAATGGCTTCCCCCTCGCGATCCAAGTCGGTTGCGAGATAGATGGTGTCAGCATCCTTGGCGAGCCGGCGCAGCTCTTCGATGACTTTTTCCTTGCCCGGGAGGATCTCGTACTTGGCTTTCCAGCCATGATCGGGATCGACACCCATGCGCGAAACGAGCTGTTTACGTGCCTTTTCCTTCGGCGAGAGCACCGGCCCTTCGCCCGCGGCGGCCTTGCCGCGCTTGGCGGCAGGCTCCTTGCTGGCGCTAGCCGAACCGCTGGTGGGCAGGTCTCGGATATGGCCGATACTCGACTTCACCACGTATTGGTTGCCCAGATACTTGTTGATGGTCTTGGCCTTAGCCGGGGATTCCACAATGACCAGCGATTTGCCCATGGATCAGAAAATTCCTGAATTCTAGAAGTGAAAGGCGGTTGGCGCCTGACGCGGCACCGCTATATATAGTGGCTACAAGGTGAGGTCAAGCGCAGGGTTTTGCGCGCACTCGCCTTATGGCTTCGAAAAAAGGCTTGGTTCGGCTTGCACCAAAGCAAAGCGCGGGACCTGCTCGCCGTCAACTTCGACGGACTCCAGGAACATGCTCAAGGGACGTACCCAAAAGCCGTAATCGCCATACAGGGCTTGGTAAAAGACCACTTCTTCTTCGGTCTCGGAATGCCGCGCAACACTGAATACGCGGTACTGCGGACCTTTGTAATGTTGGTAGAGCCCAGGTTGTATCGGCACGCTTCGGCCCTCACTCAAATTTTTTCAAAATAAATACAAAAATAAATCCGCAAAAACAAAAACCGGGGCACTTGGCCCCGGCTTCCATCGACGAGACGCTTAAACGCGTTCGAAGACGGTGGAGATGCCTTGGCCGAGGCCAATGCACATGGTGGCCACCCCGAAGGTGCCGCCATTCTGCTTCATCACGTTCAGCAAGGTGCCGGAAATACGGGCACCGGAGCAACCGAACGGGTGACCCAGGGCGATCGCGCCGCCGTGCAGGTTAACCTTCTCGTTCATCTTGTCGAGCACTTTCAGGTCTTTCAGCACTGGCAGAGCCTGTGCGGCGAACGCTTCGTTGAGCTCGAAGAAGTCGATATCGTTGATACCCAGGCCGGCACGTTTCAGTGCTTTCTGAGTAGCCGGTACCGGACCATAGCCCATGATCGCCGGATCCACACCTGCCACGGCCATCGAACGAATCACGGCCAGAGGCTGAATGCCCAGGTCCTGTGCACGCTGCGCCGACATCACGATCATGCACGAAGCACCATCGGTGATCTGCGACGAAGTACCGGCAGTCACGGTGCCGCCCTTTGGATTGAACGCCGGCTTCAGAGCCGCCAGACTTTCCAGGGTGGTTTCCGGACGAATGGTTTCGTCGTAGTCGAAGGTTTTCAGGAAACCGTTCTCGTCATAGCCCTGCATCGGGATGATTTCGTCCTTGAACTTGCCTTCCACGGTTGCCTTGTGGGCCAACTGGTGGGAACGCACGCCAAAGGCGTCCTGCTGTTCGCGAGTGATGCCGTGCATCTTGCCGAGCATTTCAGCAGTCAGGCCCATCATGCCCGAGGCTTTCGCCGCGTACAGGGACATGTGCGGGTTCGGATCGACACCGTGCATCATGCTTACGTGACCCATATGCTCGACGCCGCCAACCACGAACACGTCACCGTTACCGGTCATGATCGCTTGCGCAGCGGTGTGCAGCGCGCTCATCGACGAGCCACACAGACGGCTGACGGTCTGGCCGGCCGAGGTGTGCGGGATCTGGGTCATCAGCGACGCCATGCGCGCGATGTTCCAGCCCTGCTCCAGGGTCTGGTTCACACAGCCCCAGATCACGTCCTCGACTTCGGCAGGATCGACCTTGGCGTTGCGTTCCAGCAGTTTGCTGATCAGGTGCGCCGACATGTCTTCAGCGCGGGTGTTGCGGTGCATGCCGCCCTTGGAGCGGCCCATCGGAGTACGACCGAAGTCGACAATCACGACGTCTCTTGGATTCAAGCTCATAAAATTTCACTCTCGCTCAAAAGTTGGGACGCTTAACCGAAGAACCGTTGGCCGGTTTTGGCCATTTCACGCAGCTTCGCGGTCGGGTGGTAGAGCGCGCCCAAATCAGCGTACTGGTCGGCCAGGGCAACGAACTCGGCAACACCGATCGAATCGATGTAACGCAGCGCACCGCCACGGAATGGAGGGAAACCAATACCGTAGACCAGACCCATGTCGGCTTCGGCAGCGGTTTCGACGATGCCGTCTTCCAGGCAACGCACGGTTTCCAGGCACAGCGGGATCATCATCCAGTTGATGATGTCTTCGTCGGTGACTTCACGCTGCTCGTAGACAATCGGCTTGAGCACTTCCAGTACCGACGGGTCGGCGACTTTCTTCTGCTTGCCTTTCTTGTCGGCCTCGTAGGCATAGAAGCCCCTGCCGTTCTTCTGACCCAGACGCTTGGCTTCGTAAAGCACGTCAATGGCCGAACGACGGTCGTCCTTCATGCGATCCGGGAAACCTTCAGCCATCACGTCACGACCGTGGTGGCCGGTGTCGATGCCGACCACGTCCATCAGGTACGCCGGGCCCATCGGCCAGCCGAATTTTTCCATGATCTTGTCGATACGGACGAAGTCCACACCAGCGCTGACCAGCTTGGCGAAACCGCCGAAGTACGGGAACAGAACGCGGTTGACCAGGAAGCCCGGGCAGTCGTTGACGACGATCGGGTTCTTGCCCATTTTCTTGGCGTAGGCAACGGTGGTGGCAACAGCCAGCTCGCTGGACTTCTCGCCACGGATCACTTCCACCAGCGGCATCATGTGCACCGGGTTGAAGAAGTGCATGCCGACGAAGTTTTCCGGACGCTTGAGGGCCTTGGCCAGCAGGCTGATGGAAATGGTCGAGGTGTTGGACGCGAGGATGGTGTCCTCTTTGACCTTGTCTTCGACTTCCGCCAGAACGGCTTGCTTGACTTTCGGGTTCTCGACTACAGCTTCAACGACCAGGTCAACGTGACCGAAATCGCCGTAAGACAGCGTAGGACGAATACCGTTGAGCACTTCAGCCATTTTCGCGGCGGTCATGCGGCCTTTATCAACGCGGCCGACCAGCAGCTTGGCGGCTTCCGCCAGACCTTGCTCGATACCGTGCTCGTTGATGTCCTTCATCAGGATCGGCGTACCTTTGGAGGCCGACTGATAGGCGATACCGCCACCCATGATGCCGGCGCCCAGCACGGCAGCCTGCTTCACGTCCTTGGCAATTTCGTCGTAGGCCTTGGCCTTTTTCTTCAGTTCCTGATCGTTCAGGAACAGACCGATCAAGCTCTGCGCGGCAGAGGTCTTGGCCAGTTTCACGAAACCTGCGGCTTCGACTTCCAGCGCCTTGTCGCGACCGAAGTTCGCGGCTTTCTGGATGGTCTTGATCGCTTCGACCGGGGCCGGGTAGTTAGGACCCGCCTGGCCAGCCACGAAACCTTTGGCGGTTTCGAAAGCCATCATTTGTTCAATGGCGTTCAGCTTGAGCTTTTCCAGCTTCGGCTGGCGCTTGGCCTTGTAGTCGAACTCGCCGGAGATGGCGCGTTTGATCAGTTCAAGGGCCGCGTCCTGCAGTTTTTCAGGAGCAACCACGGCATCGACAGCGCCGACTTTCAGCGCGTCTTCAGGACGGTTTTCCTTGCCGGCGGCAATCCACTCGATAGCGTTGTCGGCACCGATCAGGCGCGGCAGACGCACGGTACCGCCGAAGCCCGGGTAGATGCCCAGTTTGACTTCCGGCAGACCGATCTTGGCCTTGGTGGACATGACGCGGTAGTCCGCGGCCAGGCACATTTCCAGACCGCCACCCAGGGCGATGCCGTTGATCGCGGCGACGGTCGGAACGTTGAGGTCTTCGAAATCGCTGAAGATCTTGTTGGCTTCGAGATTGCCAGCAACCAGCTCGGCATCCGGCAGCTTGAAGTTGTCGACAAATTCGGTGATGTCGGCGCCGACGATGAACACGTCCTTGCCACTGCTGACGATCACGCCCTTGATCGAAGCATCTGCCTTGATGGTGTCTACGGCCTGACGCAGTTCGTTCAGGGTAAGACGGTTGAACTTGTTGACGGACTCACCCTTGAGGTCGAATTTCAATTCGACGATGCCACTTTCAAGAGCTTTAACCGTGATGGCTTTACCTTCGTAAATCATCAACTGATCTCCACGATATGGAAGCTGAACAGTACACGTCGGACGCAGGCGAATGGCTCGGCAGGACGCTTTTTCGTCAATGCTGACACCAATCCACCCGGCACACCCGCCAACGCGATAGTCGGGATTCTGTAGGAGCAGTCTGCAATACAAACGCTCAATTCATACGCCCGTTTGATTTGGGTACGCCACCTTCACGGAATTTCCGACAATTGTCAATCGCCCTAAATACGGGTTGAAATGCGACTTTGCGGTCATTTCTGTAAGACGCAGCCCGCCAACACATGCTTGCATGTGAGGGCATTCATAAGATTAATAGTTAGAAAAGTCGCCCTAATTCGCTGCAGGCCTTGTTTAACAGGCTACGCTGGCTGGACTAGGAAGGAAAACAGGCGCACTTTTGCTGACCGGACCTGACCGGATCAACGCCAAAAAGAATTTCCGGCCTGCCTGGCCAACCCCGCCCGATGAATCATGTCGGGCTTTTTATTGCTCGTCTGCCGGACGTTTCGCACCGTTGCAGCGCGAAAAGTCCGCGAGTCATGCCAGCGCTTTCAGCGTGGCATCAATCTCCAGCAAAACCGCCGCTTCGCCTTTCTCGCCCCAATAGAGCGCGATCATCTGCTTGTCGGCTTCAACCTTGAAAACGTTGCCCGGCAATTTCTCGAAATGATTCAGCAGAAGCGGGTCTTCACAGGCTTCCTGCCACTGATTGACCCACATGCCCGGGGATTTCTGCCAGTACGTCCAGCACACCGGCTGCTTGCTGCGCCGCGGCCGATGGTATTGCGCACACGGATTGGGCGGCTCCTGAGACAGCCAGTGCGGCCATTCCTGAGGCGCCAGCTGCATGGCCAGCCCGATGCGCCGGGCCTCCGTGCGCAAGGCTATCCGGCCACTCTGTGCACGGGACGGGCGCAACCACGCCAGGGGGCTCAACACCACCAGCAGGATTGACACCACCAGCCAGACCGTCATATCTCTACTCCCGAATCTTGATGAGCCCATTGCGTCACTTTGGAACCAATGCGCTTGAAACCAGCCATACTTAACAATATTGATCCCTCACGAGGAGCACCTCATGCCCTACCACCATATCCTGGTCGCCGTAGATCTGACCGAAGAGTGCGACCCTGTGATCCACCGCGCCCGAGAGCTGTCGGTGAGCAATGGCGCCAAGCTGTCGCTGGTGCATATCGTCGAACCGATGGCCATGGCCTTCGGGGGTGACGTGCCAATGGATCTGTCACAACTGCAACAACAGCAGTTCGATCAGGCCAAGGAGCGCCTCGAGCGCCTGAAGCACAAATACACCGAACTGGAAGGTTCCAACTGCCACCTGACCTATGGTCAGCCACGCCAGGAAATCCACCATTTCGCCAAGGATCAGGAATGCGACCTGATCGTGGTCGGCAGCCATGGCCGGCACGGCCTGGCGCTGCTATTGGGCTCGACCGCCAACGATGTCCTGCACGGCGCGCCTTGCGATGTGCTGGCGGTGCACCTGGTCAAACGCTGATCCGATCTACAAAAAGCCCGGCGTCCATCACTGGACGCCGGGCTTTTTCATGACCGGAAGCTATCAGGCGTCCAGCTCGGCCCAACGCTCCACCAACGCATCCAGCTCAGCCTGCAACTGCTCCAGCGAAGCAATGACTTTGGCCGTTTCGGCCGGCGGACGCTGGTAGAAACCGGCTTCAGCCATTTCAGCCTCGACAGCAGCGATCTGCTGCTCCTTGGCGTCGATGTCGCCCGGCAACGCTTCCAGCTCGCGCTGAAGCTTGTAGCTCAGTTTCTTCTTCGCAGCCGGGGCCGCAGCAACAGGCGCGGCGACCGGAGCCGGCTCGGCAGTGACCACCGCCGAATTCAGGTCAGCCTTGCCGGATTTGCTTTCGGTCACGCCCAACAGGCGCGGCGAACCGCCCTGACGGATCCAGTCCTGATAGCCACCGACGTATTCGCGAACCTTGCCTTCACCTTCGAAGACCAGGGTGCTGGTCACCACGTTGTCGAGAAATGCCCGGTCGTGACTGACCATCAGCACAGTGCCGTTGAAGGTCAACAGCACTTCTTCGAGCAGTTCGAGGGTTTCCACGTCCAGATCGTTGGTCGGTTCGTCGAGCACCAGCAGGTTCGCTGGCTTGCTGAACAGTTTGGCCAGCAGCAGACGTGCACGCTCACCACCGGACAACGCCTTCACCGGCGTGCGGGCACGCTGCGGGCTGAACAGGAAGTCGCCGAGGTAGCTGAGCACGTGGCGGCTCTGGCCGTCGATATCGATGAAGTCGCGACCTTCGGCGACGTTATCGATCACGGTCTTTTCCAGATCCAGCTGATGGCGCAACTGGTCGAAGTAGGCCACGTCGATCCGGGTGCCCTCTTCCACCTTGCCGCTGGTCGGTTGCAGACCGCTGAGCATCAGTTTCAGCAGGGTGGTCTTGCCGGTACCGTTGGCGCCGAGCAGACCGATCCGGTCGCCGCGCTGCAGCACCATGGAGAAATCGCGGATCAGGAACGGACCGCCCGGATGCGCGAAGCTCACGTTATCCAGCACCATCACCTGCTTGCCGGACTTCTCTGCGGTATCCAGCTGGATGTTGGCCTTGCCGGTGCGCTCGCGACGCTCACTGCGCTCCACGCGCAGGGCTTTCAGCGCACGTACGCGGCCTTCGTTACGGGTACGCCGAGCCTTGATGCCCTGACGAATCCACACTTCTTCCTGGGCCAGACGCTTGTCGAACAGCGCATTGGCAGTTTCTTCGGCCGCCAGTGCGGCTTCTTTGTGAACCAGGAAACTGGCGTAGTCGCCGTTCCAGTCGATCAGGCCGCCGCGATCCAGTTCGAGGATGCGGGTGGCGAGGTTTTGCAGGAAGGAACGGTCGTGCGTGATGAACAGCACGGCGCCCTGGAAATCCTTCAGTGCTTCTTCAAGCCAGGCAATCGCACCGATGTCCAGGTGGTTGGTGGGCTCATCGAGCAGCAGCAGATCCGGCTCGGACACCAGCGCCTGCGCCAGCAGCACACGACGACGCCAGCCGCCGGACAACTCGGCGAGGGTCTTGTCGGCCGGCAATTGCAGGCGGCTCAGGGTGCTGTCGACCAGGGTCTGCAAGCGCCAGCCGTCGCGGGCTTCGAGGTCGTGCTGAACGTGCATCAACTTGTCCAGATCGGCGTCGGTGACGATGTTCTGGCTCAGGTGATGGTATTCGGCGAGCAAGGCGCCAACGCCGTCGAGGCCTTCGGCGACCACGTCGAACACGGTCCGCTCGTCGGCCACCGGCAATTCCTGCGGCAATTCACCGATTTTCAGACCGGGGGCACGCCACACCGAGCCGTCATCAGGCTTCTGGTCGCCCTTGACCAGTTTCATCATGCTGGACTTGCCAGTGCCGTTGCGGCCGATGATGCACACCCGCTCACCACGGGCGATCTGCCAGGACACCTTGTCCAACAACGGCATCGCGCCGAATGCAAGGGACACATCGCTGAATTTGAGCAGGGTCATGAGCTTCTCCAAAAACCGGGCGCGCATTCTACCTGAATCGGGACCCGAGCAGGCCGGCAATTTCGCCGCTGACGCACTCTGCACAACAATTGTTGCGAACTTGTGCCGCAAGGCCCGCAAAGCTTTCGCCGGCTGCTGGCAAAAGGCTAAGCTACAGACAATTCAGTGCCGCCACTGTCGGCACTTGTCATGATTTCTCTGCCCGGATGTCTCATGCGCAGTCGCCTTTTCAGTGTTTTGTCCTGTTTGCTACTCACCGCCGCTGCTGCCCAATCCGCCCAGGCGGTGGACTTGTCCACCCAGCGCCAGTATTACGATGAGGCCAAACGCGCCTTGGCCAAGGGCGACACCGGCCCGTATTTTCGCTACAGCCAGGCCCTCGCCGATTATCCGCTGGAGCCATACCTGGCCTACGACGAGCTGACCGCCCGGCTGAAGACCGCCAGCAATGCGGAAATCGAAAAATTCCTCGCCGAACACGGTGACCTGCCCCAGGCCAACTGGATGAAGCTGCGCTGGTTGCGCTGGCTGGCCGACCGTGGCGAATGGGCGACCTTCGTCAAGTATTACGACCCGAAACTCAACTTCACCGAACTGGACTGCCTGAATGCGCAGTATCAGATCAGCAGCGGCCGCAAGGCCGAGGGTTATGCCAACGCCGACAAGCTTTGGCTGACCGGCAAATCCCAACCGGCGGCGTGTGATGCGCTGTTCGGGATCTGGGCTGCCGACGGCCAGTTGACCGAGCAAAAACGCTGGGAACGCACCAAGCTCGCCGCTCAGACACGCAACTATCCGCTGGCCAACAGTCTGGTTAACGGCCTGACCACCCTTGCCCCACGCGGGCGTCTACTGGTGGATGTCGCGCAGAAACCGGAACTGCTCAACCAGCCGTCGCGCTTCACGCCGGCCGACGAGCCGATGTCGGACATCGTCAGCCTCGGCCTGCGCCGCCTGGCGCGTCAGGATCCGGACAAGGCCATGGACCTGCTCGACGGCTACGCCAGCAGCATGCATTTCTCCCGCGATGAAAAAGTCGCGATCGCCCGGGAAATCGGCCTGACCCTCGCCCGTCGTTTCGACAGCCGTGCGCTGGACGTGATGACCAAATATGACCCGGAACTGCGCGACAACACGGTATCCGAATGGCGCCTGCGCCTGTTGCTGCGCCTGGCGCGCTGGGACGACGCCTATCAGTTGACCCGCCGCCTGCCGCAGGATCTGGCCACCACCAACCGCTGGCGTTACTGGCAGGCCCGCAGCCTGGAACTGGCGCAACCGCAGAACCCGGAAGCGCAGACGCTGTACAAGAGCCTCGCACGGGAACGGGACTTCTACGGTTTCCTTGCCGCCGATCGCTCGCAGCTGCCTTATTCGCTGGTCAACAAACCGCTGGTGCTCAGCCAGGCCACCATCAACAAGGTGCGCAACACGCCCGGCGTACGTCGCGCCCTGGAGTTTCATGCCCGCGGGCAGATCGTCGACGGGCGTCGCGAGTGGTACCACGTCAGCCGTCACTTCAACCGCGATGAAATGGTCGCCCAGGCCAAACTGGCCTACGACCTGAAGTGGTACTTCCCGGCGATCCGCACCATCAGCCAGGCGCAATACTGGGACGACCTGGACATCCGCTTCCCGATGGCCCACCGCGACACCCTGGTGCGTGAAGCCAAGGTGCGCGGCCTGCATTCGAGCTGGGTGTTCGCCATCACCCGTCAGGAAAGCGCCTTCATGGACGACGCCCGCTCCGGTGTCGGCGCCAGCGGCCTGATGCAACTGATGCCCGGTACCGCCAAGGAAACCGCGCGCAAGTTCAGCATCCCTCTGGCCTCGCCGCAGCAAGTGCTCGATCCGGACAAGAACATCCAGCTCGGCGCTGCCTACCTGAGCCAGGTGCACAGCCAGTTCAACGGCAACCGCGTACTCGCCTCCGCCGCCTACAACGCCGGCCCCGGCCGCGTACGCCAGTGGCTGCGTGGCGCCGATCACCTGAGCTTCGACGTGTGGGTAGAAAGCATCCCGTTCGACGAAACCCGCCAGTACGTGCAGAACGTGCTGTCCTACTCGGTGATCTACGGCCAGAAACTCAACTCGCCGCAACCGCTGGTGGACTGGCATGAGCGGTACTTTGACGATCAGTGATCGTGCAAAGATCGACGTAAACAAAAATGCCCGCATCGAGAGATGCGGGCATTTTTTATGGCGCTCGACTGGGTCGGCTACATGGTCGGTTACTTAGTCGGTTACTGGGTCGGTCGAAGCCAGATGCCCATCACTGAACTGCAACGCCGCCAACCGCGCATACAGCGGATTGCTCGCGATCAGCTCCTGATGCGTACCAATCGCCACCAGCTTGCCCTGGTCCATCACCGCAATCCGATCAGCGTTTTTCACTGTGGCCAAGCGGTGGGCGATCACCAGGGTGGTGCGGTTTTGCATCAGGCTCGGCAGGGCTTGCTGGATCAGGTGTTCGCTCTGGGCATCGAGGGCGCTGGTGGCTTCGTCCAGCAGCAGGATCGGCGCGTCGACCAGCAGCGCCCGGGCGATGGCCAGGCGCTGGCGTTGGCCGCCTGACAGACCGAGACCGCCGTCGCCCAGATGGGTCTGGTAGCCGTCGGGCATTTGTTCGATGAAATCGTGGGCGTGGGCGATTTTCGCGGCTTCCTGCACCTGCTCCAGCGTGGCGGTCGGGCAACCGTAGCGAATGTTTTCTTCGACGCTGCCGAAGAACAGCGCCGGAGTCTGCGAAACCAGTGCAAAACAGCGGCGCAGGTCCAGCGGATCAAGACTTGTCAGCGGCACGCCATCAATCAGGATCCGGCCCTCGCGCGGATCGTAGAAGCGCAGCAGCAAGTCATACACCGTGGACTTGCCCGCACCGGACGGCCCGACCAGCGCGAGGGTTTCGCCTGCGTGGACCGTCAGACTCAAGCCATCAACGGCGAAGCTTTCGGGACGCGAAGGGTAGGAAAAGCGCACATCCTGCAACGCCAGTTCGCCTTTGATCCGCTCCGGCAAGGTCACCAGTCCGGCTTTCGGCGGCTGGATGATGTTCTCCGAACGCAGCAGTTCGGCAATGCGCTCGGCAGCGCCAGCAGCACGCTGCAATTCACCGATCACCTCGCTCAACGTACCAAACGCACTGCCGACGATCAGGCTGTAGAACACGAACGCCGCCAGCTCACCGGCTGAAATACGCCCGGCAATCACGTCCATGCCGCCGACCCACAACATCACCGCGACGGCACCGAGCACCAGCACGATCACCAGCGTGATCAGCCAGGCCCGCTGGAAAATCCGTTTGCGCGCCGTTTCGAACGCTTGCTCGACGGTGCTGGCGAAACGTTGTTCGTCCTGCACCTGATGGTTGTAGGCCTGCACGGTTTTGATCTGACCGAGGGTTTCCGACACGTAACTGCCAATGTCGGCGATCCGGTCCTGACTCAGCCGCGAGAGGTTACGCACGCGGCGTCCGAAAATCAGAATCGGCGCAATCACCAATGGCAGCGCGATCACCACGATGCTGGTGAGTTTGGGATTGGTGATGAACAGCAGCACCACACCGCCAATGACCATCAGCAAATTACGCAGGAACAGCGACAGCGACGAGCCGATCACCGATTGCAGCAATGTTGTGTCAGCGGTCAGGCGTGACTGGATTTCCGAACTGCGGTTGTCCTCGTAGAACCCGGGATGCAGGTACACCAGATGGTTGAACACCTGCCGGCGAATGTCAGCCACCACCCGTTCACCGATCCATGACACCAGATAAAACCGGGCAAAGGTGCCGACCGCGAGCCCCAACACCAACAGCATGAACAGACCAATGGACTGGTTGAGCAGGTGCGGCGACTGAGTCATGAAGCCTTGGTCGACCAGCAATTTGATGCCCTGCCCCATCGACAACGTAATGCCGGCCGTGACGATCAGCGCGAGCAGTGCGCCGAAGGCCTGCCAGCGATAAGGCTGAAGAAAATGACTGGTCAGGCGCAGGGCCCGGCGGTGGCGCGAGGAAAGCATCGGGATCATTCAGGTTCACGTCGTGTGCTGATTAATGGGGCCAGCCTGGACACTCAATGGGGTGGAACTCTGCAAATCACAATGAGTCAGGTTAATTATGACCGGCCAGACTACCCCCTAGATGCTATCGGTCTAATGCCCGGGTTGAGACGAACGGTCATTTCTGCTTGAGTGGAGATACCGTTCCGGAAAGATCGAAGGGAGTTGTCACAGCCTGGTCACCTGACGGTTTTATTGTGCATACACAACCTGATGAGGAGACAGGCCATGTCCTTGCAACACAGCAGCGATGACAAGATTCAAGTGATCCGCACCAAGCCCGGCCAACCTCTGGGTTGCTCGATTATCGATAAGGATGGGCGCGAAGTGCCAATCACTGAAGACATGATCCAGAACGCCTGCCGCGAACTGGAGAAGCGATTGGTCAAGCCTGCCGAACAAAAGTGATATCGCCACCGTCTTCCTGACCCGGCCCCTGGAGGCCGGGTTTTTTCTGCCCGCGATTTAAACGGCCACAGCGCCCAGCGCCGTCACGATCTGCTGCAACGCCGGGGAATGCCCCTCGATCCGCACTTTCAGCCCTTCGATCTCGCGGCGCACCGGATACTGTTTGCGCAACACATCAAACGCGGCACGTTGCTCACCGACGCTACCCAACAGGGTGCGGCGGAAATCCGCATCGTCCCGGCGCGGGTCGTACACACCACGGCACAACATCGCCAGCGCCCAGGCCGGATCGCTGTCGGCATGCAGGGAAACTTCCGACAACCACGGTGCCGGCAACAGATCGCTGAGCTGAATGCTGGCCGGCTGCCCGATGAAATCGCAGTAAGCCTGATAGATCTGCGCCGTGCCGCGTTGCTTGCCATCGAGGCTGTAACCGGCGATATGCGGCGTCGCCAGTACGCAGAGTTCAGCCAACGCCACATCGACTTGCGGTTCGGCTTCCCACACGTCAAGCACCGCCTGCAGGTCTTCACGTTCCAGCAGCACTTCGCGCAACGCGGCGTTATCCACTACCGGGCCACGGGCGGCGTTGATCAGCCAGGCGCCCGGCTTGAGTTGCTGCAAACGCTGCTCGTCGAACAAGTGCCAGGTCGCGCCATCGCCGTTGCGGGTCAGCGGGGTGTGCAGACTGATCACGTCGCACTGCGCAATGATCTGCTCCAAGCTGACATAGTCACCGCCCTCGGCTGCCTGACGCGGCGGATCGCAGACTTTCACGTTCAAACCCAGCCCTTTGAGCACCTTGATCAAGCGACCGCCCACTTCACCGGCGCCGATCACGCCATAAGTGCGCTCACTCAAATCGACGCCTTCGATTTCGGCCAGGGTCATCAGGCTGCCGAGCACGTAATCCACCACGCCCCGGGCATTGCAGCCGGGCGCACTGGACCAGGTAATGCCGGCCTCATTGAAGTATTCGAGATCCAGATGATCGGTGCCGATGGTGCAGGTGCCGACAAACCGCACCTTGCTGCCTTCGAGCAACGCACGATTGACGTTAGTTACCGAGCGCACCAGCAGCACGTCGGCCTGTTCGACCGTGGCCCGGTCAATGGAACGGCCCGGCACCCGGCGGATCTCGCCGAAACCGGCAAAAAAAGCATCGAGCAGCGGGATATTTTCGTCGGCAACAATCAGCATGACAGGGCTCCTTGGGCGGATCGGCAGTGTAGGCGCTGACACTGCGATGAGCCAGCAGGCTGTGATTCTTGATAAGGCGGGACGATTACAAATCCGCAACAGAGGATTTTTCCTGACCATAACGTCAGCGGCGTAGAATGCCCGGCCTTGCGCATCAACCCCTGTGGACGCTTTGCCTGTGAATTCCGTAACTGAACGCCCTGACGCCGTTTCCCTCAACCGCCCTGCCCGGGTTCGCCTGGAGCTGAAGAATCTGCTCGGCCTGGCCCTGCCGATCATGATCGCGCAACTGGCGACCACCGCCATGGGCTTCGTCGATGCGGTGATGGCCGGGCGCGTCGGGCCAAAGGATCTGGCGGCCGTGGCGCTGGGCAACTCGATCTGGGTGCCGGTGTTTCTGCTGATGACCGGCACCCTGCTGGCCACCACGCCGAAAGTCGCCCAGCGCTTCGGCGCCGGCACCCACAGCGAGATCGGCCCGATCGTGCGTCAAGCCTTGTGGCTGGCACTGGTGGTCGGACTGATGGCGACCGGCATGCTGTTCAGCGCCGAACCGATCCTGCACCTGATGAAAGTCGATCCGGAGCTGATCGGCCCGTGCATGCAGTACCTGCACGGCATCGCCAGCGGTCTGCCAGCCGTTGCCTTCTACCATGTGCTGCGCTGCACCAGTGATGGCCTCGGCCGCACGCGGCCGGCGATGGTGTTGGGCCTGTGTGGGCTGGCGCTGAACATTCCGTTGAACTACGTGTTCATTTACGGTCACTTCGGCGTTCCGGCCATGGGCGGCGTCGGTTGCGGCTGGGCCACAGCGATCGTGATGTGGGTGATGGCGCTGGGCCTGGCCGGTTACGAGCGCTGGGCGCCAGCCTACAAGTCGAGCGAACTGTTCAGCCGTTTCGACTGGCCGCAATGGGCGGTGATCAAGCGCTTGCTGGCCATCGGTCTGCCGATCGGCGTCGCGGTGTTTGCCGAGTCGAGCATCTTCGCGGTGATCGCGCTGCTGATCGGCAGCCTCGGCGCCACCGTGGTGGCCGGGCACCAGATCGCGCTGAACGTCAGCTCGCTGGTGTTCATGATTCCGTATTCACTGGGCATGGCGGTGACCGTGCGGGTCGGTCAGGCACTGGGCCGTGAAGAACCCCGTGAAGCGCGTTTCGCGGCGGGTGTCGGCATGGGCACTGCCCTGGCCTACGCCTGCCTGTCGGCGAGCATGATGCTGCTGATGCGCGAGCACATTGCGGCGATCTACACCTCCGATCCGATGGTGATTCACATCGCCGCGATGCTGATCGTGTATTCGGCGCTGTTCCAGTTCTCCGACGCGATTCAGGTCACCGCCGCCGGCGCCCTGCGCGGTTATCAGGACACGCGGGTAACGATGATCCTCACCCTGTTCGCCTACTGGGGCATCGGCCTGCCGGTGGGTTACGCCCTCGGCCTGACCGACTGGCTCGGCGAGCCTCGCGGCCCGAGCGGCTTGTGGGAAGGCCTGATCGTCGGCCTGAGCTGTGCGGCGCTGATGCTGTCGATCCGCCTGACGCGCAGCGCACGCAAACGCATTCGCATCAGCCGCTCGATGGGCTGATCGGCGATAAAAAAAGACCTGCACATGCAGGTCTTTTTTTTGCCTTCCGATCAACCGGACTTTTTGCGAATCCAGTACAGATAGGTCCCGGCTTCTTCGTGCTGGCCCACCAGTTCATGGTCGAGAAACACGCAGAACTTGGGGATGTCGCGGCGGGTCGACGGGTCGGTGGCGATCACCTTGAGCAAGCCGCCGGGCACCAGGTCACGAATGTGCTGGTGCAGCATCATCACCGGCTCCGGGCAGTTGAGGCCGGTGGCGTCAAGGGTGCCGTCGACCGGCGTATTGATCATTTCACTCATGATTCACTCCTGAAACTGGCCGGCATTGTCGCCCAATGCCGGGTGTTCGGTCACCTGTCGCGCGCTCAGCGGGCTTTGGCTTTCTTCACGTCATGGCGGCGCAAATGGCAGGTCACTTCCTCGCGGTCGTGGTACAGCTGCTTGCAGCCGATATCGACCTTGATCCCGCGGGCCTTGAAACCATCGGCGATACGCTCGAGTAGACGCTTCACTTCGGCGTAACGCTGCTTCATCGGCAACTTGAGGTTGACCACCGCTTCCCGGCAATGACCCTCGCCGATCCACTCTTCGAGCATCGCGGCGTTGCGCGCCGGCTTCTCGACGATGTCGCAGACCATCCAGTCCACCGGTTGCTTGGGTTTGAAGGTGAAACCGTCGGCCATCAAGTGCTGCACCAGGCCGGTGTCCATCAGGCTTTCGGCCATCGGGCCGTTGTCGATGGCCGTCACCAGCATGCCGCGATTGACCAGTTGCCAGGTCCAGCCGCCCGGCGCCGCGCCGAGGTCGACACCGGTCATGTCGCTGTGCAGGCGATCTTCCCACTGATCGCGAGGGATAAAGTGGTGCCAGGCCTCTTCCAGCTTCAGGGTCGAACGGCTCGGCGCCTCGCGCGGAAACTTCAGACGAGGAATGCCCATCGGCCACATCGCCGAGTTACCGGCATCGGCCAGACCGAGAAACACCTCACGGCCGCTCTTGAAGGTCAGCAGCAGGCGTGGCTTGTTGGCGTCGTCCACCAGTTTGCCGGCGCCGGTCAGCGTCTTGCGCAGCGGGCCTTCGAACTTCTTGCAGAAGTTCGACAGTTCCTTGCCGTCGTTGGTGTCGACGACTTCCAGCCACAAGCTGCCGCACACTGGGAATTCGGCCATGTGCGCGAGGATCACGCTGATGCGGTCGGTTTCCGGCAGATCGATGAAAAGTCCACGCGCCCACTGGCGCGGGAAGATCAGCTCGGCGAAACGCTGGCCACGCATCAGGCGCTCGGCGCCGTCTTCTTCGGTGCAGACGAACTCGGCGCAAGCGGTCGCCGGTTTGGCCTTGGCGTAGCCGGCCACGTTCAGTTGGGCGGCGAGGTCGGAAATCTCCGAGCAGACTTCGCCTTCGAAGCCTGGCCGGCAATGCATGAATAGGGTGTTCATTCTTACTCCTGGGCAGAGGGCGATCATTCATCCCCTGCGCGATGCCCAGACCTGCGTTGAAGCAAAGCCTGTCACGAAAACCGGCGCATGATAGCCCATGTCGGAACCTTGGACTTGCCCATAGAGTCCAGTTATTAGCCAGCTACTGAAAACAGGGCTACGTTGATAGCTCTGCCCGTCCCCTCAGTCCGTAGCCGTGCGGACTCAAACAGGCTGTTTGAAAACGTAGCGAGCGAAGGCAAGACAAGGCAAAAACAGGCTTGGAAGCGGAGTCTACGAGTTGTAAATGAGCATTCCGAGCCTGTTTTTAACGCAGGATTGCCGAGCGCAGTAGTTTTCAAACAGCCTGAAAGGAGTGATCGTAATGCCGTCCCTTGATAGCCTGAACACCCTTAAAACCTTGAAAGTCGATGACAAGACTTACCACTACTTCAGCCTGCCGGATGCTGCCAAAAGCCTGGGCAATATCGACAAGCTGCCCATGTCGTTGAAAGTCCTGCTGGAAAACCTGCTGCGCTGGGAAGATGAAAAAACCGTCACCGGCGCCGACCTCAAGGCGATTGCCGCGTGGCTCAAGGAGCGCCGCTCCGACCGGGAAATCCAGTACCGCCCTGCCCGGGTGCTGATGCAGGACTTCACCGGCGTACCGGCCGTGGTCGATCTGGCCGCGATGCGCGCCGCCATGGCCAAGGCCGGCGGTGATCCGCAACGAATCAACCCGTTGTCTCCGGTGGATCTGGTGATCGACCACTCGGTGATGGTCGATAAATTCGGCAGCGCCAGCGCTTTCGAACAGAACGTCGACATCGAAATGCAGCGCAATGGCGAACGCTACGCCTTCCTGCGCTGGGGCCAGAGCGCCTTCGACAACTTCAGCGTGGTGCCGCCGGGCACCGGGATCTGCCACCAGGTCAACCTCGAATACCTCGGACGCACGGTGTGGACCAAGGACGAAGACGGCCGCACCTATGCCTTCCCCGACACACTGGTCGGCACCGACTCCCACACCACCATGATCAACGGCCTCGGCGTACTCGGCTGGGGCGTCGGCGGGATCGAGGCGGAAGCCGCGATGCTCGGGCAACCGGTGTCGATGCTGATTCCCGAAGTCATCGGCTTCAAACTCACCGGCAAGCTCAAGGAAGGCATCACCGCCACCGACCTGGTGCTGACCGTGACCCAGATGCTGCGCAAGAAAGGCGTGGTCGGCAAATTCGTCGAGTTCTATGGCGACGGCCTCGCCGACTTGCCGCTGGCCGACCGCGCGACCATCGCCAACATGGCCCCGGAATATGGCGCGACCTGCGGTTTCTTCCCGGTCGATGACGTAACCCTCGAATACCTGCGCCTCTCCGGCCGCCCGACTGAAGTGGTGAAACTGGTCGAGGCCTACACCAAGGCTCAGGGCCTGTGGCGTCTGCCCGGTCAGGAACCGGTGTTCACCGACAGCCTGGCGCTGGACATGGGCAGCGTCGAAGCCAGCCTCGCCGGGCCGAAACGCCCACAGGACCGGGTTTCTCTGCCGAATGTTGGCCAGGCCTTCAGTGACTTCCTCGACCTGCAATTCAAACCCACCAGCAAGGAAGAAGGACGTCTGGAAAGCGAGGGCGGCGGCGGTGTCGCGGTGGGCAATGCCGATCTGGTCGGTGAAACGGATTACGAGTACGACGGCCACACCTACCGCCTAAAAAACGGTGCCGTAGTGATTGCCGCGATCACGTCCTGCACCAACACCTCCAACCCCAGCGTGATGATGGCCGCCGGCCTGCTGGCGAAAAAAGCCGTGGAGAAAGGCCTGACCCGCAAGCCTTGGGTGAAAAGCTCACTGGCACCGGGCTCCAAGGTGGTCACCGATTACTACAAAGCCGCCGGGCTGACGCAGTACCTCGATCAGCTCGGGTTTTCACTGGTTGGGTATGGCTGCACCACCTGCATCGGCAACTCCGGGCCGCTGCCGGAACCGATCGAAAAAGCCATCCAGAAAGCCGACCTGACCGTCGCTTCGGTGCTGTCCGGCAACCGCAACTTCGAAGGCCGGGTGCATCCGCTGGTGAAAACCAACTGGCTGGCGTCACCGCCGCTGGTCGTCGCCTACGCCCTGGCCGGCAGTGTGCGCACCGACATCAGCAGCGAACCGCTGGGCAATGACCAGCAGGGCAATCCGGTTTACCTGCGCGACATCTGGCCGAGCAGCAAGGAAATCGCCGACGCGGTGAATCAGGTCAATACGGCGATGTTCCACAAGGAGTACGCCGAGGTGTTTGCCGGTGACGAACAGTGGCAAGCCATCGAAGTGCCGCAAGCCGCGACCTACGTCTGGCAGGCAGATTCGACTTACATCCAGCATCCGCCGTTCTTCGATGACATCGCCGGGCCATTGCCGGTGATCGCCGATGTGAAAGGCGCGCGAGTGCTGGCGTTGCTGGGCGATTCGGTGACCACTGACCACATCTCCCCCGCCGGCAACATCAAGGCCGACAGCCCGGCCGGGCGTTACCTGCGCGAGCAAGGCGTCGAACCACGGGACTTCAACTCCTACGGCTCACGCCGGGGCAACCATGAAGTGATGATGCGCGGCACTTTCGCCAACATCCGCATCCGTAACGAAATGCTCGGCGGCGAAGAAGGTGGCAACACGATCTACATTCCGACCGGCGAGAAACTGGCGATCTACGACGCGGCCATGCGTTATCAGGCCTCGGGCACGCCGCTGGTGGTGATTGCCGGGCAAGAATACGGCACCGGCTCCAGCCGCGACTGGGCCGCCAAGGGTACCAACCTGCTGGGAGTTAAAGCGGTGATTGCTGAAAGCTTCGAGCGAATCCACCGTTCCAACCTGGTAGGCATGGGCGTGCTGCCGTTGCAGTTCAAGCTGGATCAGAACCGCAAGAGCCTGAACCTCACCGGCAAGGAAACCCTGGAGATTCAGGGTCTGACCGGAGTCGAGCTGACGCCAAGGATGAACCTGACCCTGGTGATCACCCGAGAAGACGGGCGTCAGGAGAAAATCGAAGTGCTGTGCCGCATCGACACCCTTAACGAGGTGGAGTACTTCAAGTCCGGCGGGATCCTGCATTACGTGTTGCGGCAGTTGATCGCCTCGTAAAACCTGCAGATGCAGAAACACCGCCAATCGGCGGTGTTTCTGTTTGGGCACGGTACTTTTCCATAGGCGAAAAAAAACCCGCCGAAGCGGGTTTTTCCCAAGACCATTATCGACTCCCTGTCGGCAGCGATCCTTGCTAATGGTCGATCATCCGTGATCCTGAAACACTCCCTGTGCTTCAGTTGATGAGGCTAGATTACGCTCTGGATCCAATCGGCAATAGTCGACAAAGCTACCACCGCGTGTAAGACATTCGCCATAGCACCCCTTCCGAAAACCCTTAGACGTGTCAGGCATCGAGCGCGCAAGCCGCCAGATACGCGACTTCCAGCTGTCCGGCGGCGGCGTTTTGTTCGTCATCCTCCATGAACCACGCGGCAGACAGTCCGGCAAACGCCAGCACCCATTGCAAGAGACGCCGGCGGTCCAGCCCTGCCGTTTCACAGATCACATCGACTTGCCGTTGAAAGCGTTCAGGGTCAGCGGCCGTCGGCAATTCCGGGTTGCAGATCAGGTTGGCGTAGTCGTAGCCACGCTCGCCCCGCACCCGTTTCGGATCGATGGCCAGCCAGCCGCGCGAGCCGAAATCGAGGACGTTGTCGTGGTGCATGTCACCGTGCAGCACAACAATGTCCCGGGGTTCGGCGAGCAAGGTTTCAGCCAATTGCAGGCAAACAGAATATTGGCCGCCGTATCGGGCGGCGGACACTCGCAGCGAGGCAAACCACGGTGCCAGCTCTACTAACGCAGGCGGCTCCGTGGATCGCGGCGCATGCAACCGCGCCAAGGCCCGGCACATGATGCGGGTCGCCTCGTCATCTTCGCCATTGAGCGCCATATTCATCAACGAACGTTGGCCCGTGGCCCGCTCCAGAAGCAGTCCTTCCTCGTGATGAGCGAGCACCCGAGCGGCGCCGTCGCCGTCCCACCAGGTCATCAGTAGGTTGCCGTACTTTTCCTCATCGTCCACCGCGACTTTCAGCATCGCCGGTACGTCGCCCTGACGCACCGGCAACAGCTTGCTGCCCGGCGTGATGATCGGAACACCGTCGGGCACCAGTGCCCAACGCTTCAACCACGGGTCAAACCATTCGCTGTCAGCCACCTTCACGCTCGCGTGCCCTGTCGGTCTCGGCCAGAAAGTGTTCAAGTCGGCTCAATTGCTCTTCCCAGCCACGGCTGTCCATGTAGTACGCCTCTTTTTGGCGGACGTCGGGAATGTGCGCAAAACCTGACTCGGAGACCTTCAGCAGCGTGCCGTTCTCGTAGTCCTGCAGCTCGAATTTGACCAGTGTGGTCGGTTCCTGGGAGTAGTCGATTTTCGGGTTCACCGCATACGGGTGCCAACGGAAGGAAAACAACTGCTGGGGCTCGACCCGCTCCACCAGCACGTTCCAGAGCACATGTTCATAACCGGGGTACGTGACCTGCCCCTGCGTCCACTCGCCCGCGATAAACCGCCGCCCTTCCAGAGCCACGCCAAACCACTGGCCAAACGCCTCGGCATCGACCAGCGCACGCCAGACATGGGAGCGTGGCGACCTGAGCATGATTTTACGTTCAAAGCTGTTGGGTACTGGTTTCATACGTCACCTCCTGTTTTGAACAGTAGGCTTGTATGACCACATGTCCAATGCGAAGTTGTATCAAACGACTGATCAAAATCATCCTTCGCCTGTCTACACTGCACATTTCTTCACCGCAAACAGCGAGAAACCCCATGTCCCCACGCCTGCTTCTGGCCCTGACACCCTTTCTTTTCACTTCCGTCGCCCACGCGGCCGTGGACTGCGCCAATGCCAGCGATCAGGCGACGATGAATCAGTGCGCCGGGCAAGAGAGCAAAGCGGCGGATAAAGAGTTGAACACGGTGTATCAGCAGATCACCGCACGGCTGAAAGAAGAACCTGCCAGCAAGAAACTGCTGGTCAGTGCTCAGCGGGCGTGGATTGGGTTTCGCGATGCCGAATGCGAATTTTCGGCGTCGGGCGTAAAGGGCGGAAGTATGTACCCGATGATCTACAGCGTATGCATCACGCGTGTGACCAAGGGTCGAACCGAGGCTCTCAAGCAGTATTTGAAGTGTGAGGAAGGGGATGTGGGCTGCCCGGTGCCAGGGGCCTGATATTCAAAACCTGAGCTGCTCGCGACTGCGGCAGCTCAGGCAATACAAAATTACCGAACAAAAATCTGCGCCGTGGTAATCGCCATATCCCCACCCGGCAATTTGATGCTGCCGGTCTGTTTCATGGTCGCGGCATCAAAGATCGCCACGTCGTTGAACGTCCCGGCGAGATAGATTTTGCTGCCGTCCTTGTTGAACGAAATGCAGTAGTAGGAATGGTCCAGCGTGGCCGCCTGAATCAGCTTCTTCTGCTTGATGTCGTACTTCGCCAGACGATTGAGCACACCGAACATCAGGTTCGGATCCTTCGGTGAGCGCATGCCACTGAAATAGATTTCGGTCAGCGGGCCAAAATCAGTGGTTTCGGTCTTGCCGGTCTTCAGGTCGATGCTGAACAGTCCGTACAGATACTCGGCAGTGGCCGGATCCTGCTTCTTGTCCTTGAACTTGGCGGCGGTGTACAGCAGCGAGAAATCGTGGCGGTAAGTCTGCTGGTTCCACACGTAGAGCACGTCCGGCGCGCTGTAATTCGGGCGTTTCCAGTGGCGGCTGGGGATCAGCACGTCGAACTTTCCGCTCTTCACATCGACCTTGTACACATCAGCGCCAGCTACATACAACGTGCCGTCATCGCCGCTCTGCATGATCGTCAACTGCCGTGGCGCCGGGAAGCTGCGCACCGGTTTGGCGTTCATTCCGGCATCGGTGGCGTAAACGTCCAGACGCGGCTGCTTGACCTCGTAGTGGTCGTTGAGCATCAACGTCGGGTTGGCGATGGTGTACAGCTCCTTGCCGTCATGGCTGACGGTGAAGGCGAACATCGACCGCGCTTTCTCCCCCGGTTGCTGGGTGATGCTGGCGTGGAACACCTGCTTGCAGCTGTCCAGTTCGACACCGTAAACATCGGCGTAATGGTTGTTCAGCACATACGCGGTCTTGCGATCCGGCGACAGCTGCACGGTCCCGGGGCCAAAGGCGTCGGGCATCTTGCAGGTCTTGTACAAGGTGTCGGTCGCCAGGTCGATGACATGCAGGTTGTTCGGGTAATTGGTGGTCAACATGTACTCGTGACCGTCCTGCAGCGCGGTGTTTTCATCGGCCAGAACCGGGAGCGAACAGGCGCTCAGGACCGCGAGTGCGGCAAGGCCGCAGGCTTTGTTGAGGCTAGGCATGCTGGAATCCTTCTTCTTAGGGATCACTTGTCTTTCGGGAAGACAGTGCCGAGGTTGCGCCAGTTGTCGTTGGACGCCTGGGCATCCTTGTTCCAGTCCGGGTAGGTGCTCATCATGTCCGGCACCTGGGCCGGCCACCAGCATGGGTCGGAGCAGCCATACAGGTCGGCTTCCATCGGCTGGCACAGCGACGACACCCCGCCGAACGCATCGATTTCCCAACCCGGGTCGGTGGTCGAGGCACAGCCGGCGACGGAGCTCATCGCCACCACTTCTTCGATGCGGTTTTCATCCGCGGCCTGATCCAGCTTCAACGCTTTGTTATTGATTGCCTTGAGATGTTTCATATCAGTGAGCCTTGCGCGGAGTGATGTAGCTGCTGATGAACGCAGGGTTATTGGCCATGATCCGGGTGTAGACCTCGATGCCGAAGTCGACCCAGTCACGCATCAGTTCGCAGTAGTGATAAGTCGGGTGGGCCGGGTCGCCGTAGCGGGCGTAGCTTTCGTGGTAGCAGCCGCCGGAGCACAGGTTGCGGATCTGGCAGTCGTGGCAACCGGTGTTGGTGCGGTCCAGACGTTGGGACAGGAAGTCATTCAACTCGACCTGTTTCACACCGCTGTGGACATTGCCGAAGGTCGGCAGCGACGAGCCGGTGAAGCGATGGCACAGGTTCAACTCACCCTTGTGATCGACCGCCAGCATCTTCAACCCGGCACCGCACGGCAGGGCCTTTTTGTGGCCTTCGTGGATGTCGGTGATCAACTGATGCAGGTTGGAGAAACCGATGTTGCGGTGCTCCAGCGCGGCTTCCAGATAACGCCGACCCAGGCGCTTCATGCTGGCGAACACTTCGATCAGCTCGTCGGTGGAAAGGTTGAAGCTACTGATATCGCCGGACGTCACCGGGGCAAACCCGACTTCGGCAAACCCCAGCTCGTTGAACAGGTGATCCCAGATGGTTTCGACGTCGGTGACGCCAGTGGTCAGGGTCACCCGCGCACCGACCGGGCGACTGTTGTAGCGCGACAGCAGCATCTCGGCCTTGCGCCGCACCACGTCATAAGTGCCCTGCCCGCCCACCGTGATGCGGTTGCGGTCGTGCACGGTTTTCGGTCCGTCGATGCTCACTGACAGCCCAAAGCGGTGAGCATTCAGGTAGTCCACGGTTTCTTCGGTGAGCAGCGTGGCGTTGGTGGTCATCACGAATTCGACGAACTTGCCGGCCTCGGCAAAACGCTTCTCGCAGTAATCGACCATGTATTCGATCAGCTTGCGATTGCTCAGCGGCTCGCCGCCGAAAAACACCACGGTGAAGCGTTCTTCGTCGGGGGATTCACGCAGTAGCATTTCCACTGACGCGATGGCGGTTTCGACGTCCATTTTCTTGCCGGCGGACGGCTTGTCGAGGTCTTCCTTGTAGCAGTAGGTGCAGCTCAGGTTGCAGCCGGTGTTGACGTTGAGCACCACCGTGTTGATCGCGGTGCGCTCGACGCGTTTGACCGCGATGTCCGGGGTCAGCGGCGAGCCGTCGCTGACCAGTTCCAGCGAGATCAGCTCGCGCAGGGTCTCGTTGATTTCCTCGCCGTTGAACCGCGCGCCGAGGCGCTGGATCAAGTCTTCCGAGGAACAGCCGGGCCCGCGCAACGCATCGATGATGGTGCCGGTCAGTTCATCGCTGGCGAACAGCGAACTGCTGGGGATATGGAACAGCATGCGGTCGGCGTCGACGTGCACTTCGTGCAGATTACGTTCGACCAGATTCAAGATAGCGCCCATTGCAAACCTCCTGTGCAAGCCCCGCCTGGCGGGACTTGCGGTCATTCCGAAAAGTGTCTGAATCGCTGTCGCTCAGCACAACTCACGTTTCAACATCAGGGAATGGGTGGATTGTTCCAGCGTTGCACGGTGACGATCAGATGGCCTTCGCCGGTCAGGGATTTCCCTGCGTCGTCGACGGCGGCGATCACCTTGAGGTTACCGGCATTGTTGGTGGACATCTTGCGTGCCGGATTCGGCCCGGCATCGCCTGGGGTGAACACGCCCGCGTCGGCCTGCATGGTGCCGGCGAACTTGACGTCTTCATCCTCTTTGGCGCGCTCGTCGAAGGCTTCGACTTTCCATTGCGCCGGGAACACGCCGATGCGATACGGCTTGCCGTCGGCGCCCTTGCCCCAGGCTTCGGCATCGAAGCGACCCTGGACTTTCGGCGTCGAACCGCCGCCCTCGCCGATCCGTGCCACCGAGAATTCCGGCACCACTTTGACCGAGGCAATCGTGCTGTACACCGACAGGCTCGGGCCTTTCAGGTTGCCGACGCTGACCGCGCGCAAGCCCGGCTGGGCATTGGCCGCGGCTTTGACTTTGACTTTGATCCGGTCGGCGTTCTGCTCGACCACTTCGACCACGTCCACGCCTTTGCCGAAGTCCGGTTTGCCGCTCAGACCGCTACCGACCAGCGTCACTTCGGTTTCGCTGCCGGCCTTCACATAACCCGGCTGCACCGCCAGCAAGCGCTGGGAACCCTGTTTGGCGGCAACGAAGTCGAGGCCGCGCTCATCGTGCTCGGCCTCGAACATCCGGCCCTGCATGGCGTTGCCTTGTGCGGCGAACACCTGACGCATGGTCACGCCATCGACAGTCACGTTGCCGCGCCATTCGTAGCCGCTGTAGAGGATCGCGTTGCCGTCACCGTTGAACGGGCTGCCATCGGCGTACTGACCTTTGACGGCAACCTTGAAGGTGTCGCTGCCATCGGCCGTAACGCTCATGATGCCGGCCAGTTCACCCTTGCCCGGCAAGTGGCCGCTGAAGCTCCAGTCGCCGACCAGTGCCTCGGCCTTCGGTCTGGTTTTGATCCAGGCCTGCCACGCCGGGTTGTCCAGCGGATAACGCTTGGCCAGCAGCGGGACCATTTCCTTGCGGGCGATATCGAACCAGTCGCGATCGCGAGCCAGCGCCTGATACTCCAGCGACGGCCACTGGCCGAGGTGGAAATTCACCAGGCGTTCCCATTCTTGAGCCGGACGCCGTTGCAGGGCGATCCGTGCACCTGAGTGGCAGCGGCCGCACATCTGCGCGGTTTTCTCGTCGAACTGCTCGACGGTGTTCAGCCGTCGTTCCAGCGCGTAACGCACGCCATCGGTTTCGCTCGGCGCCAGGCCCTGGGTGTCGGCCAGGTATTTGACCAGCGTACGACGGTCTTCATCGCTGATCTGCAAACCGTGCATGGTCTGCATGCGGGCAATGCTCATCAACCAGCCTTCCGGGGTCTTGCGCTGGTGGCTGATGCGGCTCAACCGGTCGCCGGCTTCAGGGGTGTGACAGCCCTGGCAGGTTTCCTTGAGGATGGTCTGGGCGTCGCGGGCTGCCAGGCTGTGGGGTGAATGCAGGGCCACGCAAGCGGCCACGGCCAGCAGACTGGCGCTCATGCCTGATCGGAGTTTTCTCTTCATCAACGTCGAACCTCGCACGGTGCTTTCTTATTGTTGTGGCTTATCGTTTTTATGGTTTCTGCCGTTCGCGGCGATGCACGAACGGAGGCAAGCGAAACGTCTGAGGTGAGCAATACACGGAGCGTGCCAGCTTGCCGATAAGCTGTTCAATCAAGCAGTTACGCGTTCATCAAGGTGTCGCGCCAATCTTTGCGTGGCCTCCCGGCGTCCAATTTCGCGACAGCTGTTGCAGTCTGAGACAAGCACAGTTGCAGCGCCCAAAGCCGGGTGGCCGACGACTGACCGTCCGATATCAAAGTGCCTGCTACGCTTGCTGTTCGCACACTCCGTGCGTCACGCCTCAAACCACCGAAAACCTGAGGAATGGAATCATGGGATCACATGGACAGGGTCAAGGCTGCACCCATTGCGGCTGCGAAAACCCGGTATGGAATACACTCAGACACACCGTCGACCTTAAAGCCTTCGCAGGCAAGGTTGCGGGACTGCTACCGGAACCCGGCAGCGAATCGTTGATCTTCACCGGCGGCACCATCTACCCCCTGAAAAACGGCAACATGGATGAACAGGTCGAAGCGCTGGGCATCCATGGAGGCGACGTGGTTGCCTCGGGCACCCTCGCCCATGTGCAGGAGCGCATGAAGGCCAAGGGCATCAAATACACAACGCGTTCGTTGGGCGATAAAACGCTGCTGCCGGGTCTGATCGAACCACACATGCACATCGTGCAGTCCTGCGTCATGGATGGATGGGTGAATCTGGGGCCGATCGACGAAGATACTCAGCAGCTGAACAAGCGTTATGACTGGGACACGCTGAAAGAAAAAATCTACGAAAATCTGCCGAAGGACAATACGAGCTGGCTCTTGGGACGGATGGTCGATCCGGCTCTCATGCCGTTCAAAGTAGTGCCTGACGGCAAGAACCAGCTCACCCGTTTCTATTGCAAAAGTGACTTCGATCCGCACGCCGACAACACTGGCAACCTCGACAGCATTCTCAAAGAAACCCCGTTGCTGATGATCAGCGCCTCGATGCACACCGTTTACCTGAATACACCTGCGTGCAAAGCCGTGTACTTCCACAACAACGCGGCCAGCCAGAAGCTGCGAGACAAATACAAGAGTTTCGACACGTTCCTTAAAGAGACCCAGGGCAACCTGCAGGAAGAGGCCGGCATCACACCAGCCCTGCTCTCGATACCGCTGGCTCAGGCGCTGGACGTGGTGAACATCTTCAAGTACATGAAAGACTACTTCGAGACCGCCTCCAAACGAGGCATCACCTTGTTGTATGACGCCATGGTCGACCCGGTATCCAAGGTGATTCTGGAAGCCTACGGCCTGACCCATCCGCGCAATGTTCGCGTCGGTTATGCGGCGGCCTGCAATGGTGTGGACTTCAGCAAAATCGAACCCTACAAACCGGTGACCAAGGAAGCGGCCCGGCTGTTTTATCAAGGCTCGGTAAAACTGATATCCGATGGCTCGAACCAGGGGCTGACGGGTTATCAGATCGACGATTACTGCTGCGAGGCCACATCGCCGAAAGGCAACTTCAACTTCTGTGACCCAAGCCCGGCCCCCCAGGACCCGACAACGCTCCCGACGGCTTATCAGACCACCCTGAACAATGCCATTGGCACTGGCTGGCCATTGATGATTCACGCAAACGGTGACCGCGCCATCGAATTCACCTTGCAGGCCTACAAAAATGCGTTGAACGGCCAGAGCGGCCTGGAAAAACGCCATCGCATCGAACACTGCTCAATGCTGACCAGTGACACTCTCGACCAAATGAAGGATCTGGGCATCTCTCCCAGCTTCCTGATCGGTCACGTCGGCTATTGGGGGTATGCGTTCGAACAGGCGATCTTCGAGAAAAAGGCCAGCCAGATGCTCGACCTGTGCCAGGACGCCCTGGACAGAGGCTTGCGCATCTCGTTGCACAGCGATTGCACCGTCACCCCGCTGGGGCCGTTGCGCTCAATGGAACAGGCCGTGACCCGCAAGATGGAAGGCATACGCAACCAGGACGGTACGTTTGTCAAAGAGGCAGCCCGACAACCGGTGCTCAACGAAGGCCAGTGCCTGACCCGTCAGCAAGCGCTGAAAGCCATCACCTATGACGCTGCGTGGCAGTGCCATGCGGATGCCTTTACCGGTTCGTTGCAGGATGGGCATTTCGCCGATTTCGTGATTCTCGAGAATAACCCCCTCGACGAACAATACCCGGCCAGCAAAATCCGCAAAATCGTCGTCTGCGAAACCTGGAAAGGTGGGCACAAGGTCTACGACAACCCTGACGTCTGACCGATGATCGCTCGACCCTGCGGTAAACAGGCCGCAGGGTCGGGTTCAATTACCGAGCAGCCGTCTCCGGGACAGGCTTGTCAACCCGCTGTCCCGTTTCGATATCGCGGACCTCGAAATCCCACCGACCGTATCCGGTCTTGCCATCAAGCCCATAGGTACGGCCCGCTGCAAGTTCCACGGTTCTTTCCACCGTCCCGGTATAGCTTTGCTGGGAAAGTTCTCTGCGTACCTCGATGCGATGGATGCCCGGGCCGATGAAGTATTGGGACTGCCGGCTCAACCAGAACCAGGTGCCTTTACCATCGACTCTGACGATCGTTAACGCCGGGTTGATCTGATTGATCGTGGCGATATCCGAAACAGGCTTGCCTTCTGCACTTTCATGGGTGAAGTGGATGCATCCCGACAGCGTCAGGCCCGCCAGCAAAAGCGCCGCAGAACGTAAAATGTTGCCAACTCGCATCAATGCCCCCACAGGCCTCTCAATAAAGCGGCATTAAATACGCTATCCCTTGATGAAATTCCACTTTGCCATCATTGATTGAAGGCCCGATGCTGCTGTCAGTCAGCGCCTCAAACCACTGGAAATCAGTATCTTGAGTCTCAGCCGCTGTCGCGAAATGCGACAACCTGAACTCCACAAAGCCCCCTTTTCCCCCTCCATCTCCTTGCACGGCGGGCCTGCGCAGCACGTTCGAGTATCTGGCACAGCCATTGCCAAGACCTGTTCAACGACAACGAACAACAAGAGGTCTTCACCATGCCCCTGCCCTATCTGCTTCCTGCCACCTCGGCTTTCATCCAGCGCCCGCCGCGCATGCTGATCGGTGGCGACTGGGTCGAAGCCGCCGACGGCCAGACCATGCCGCTGCACAACCCGGCCACTGGCGAAGTGTTGTGCGTGGTGCCTCGCGCCACCCCGGAAGATGTCGACCGCGCGGTGCTCGCCGCCCGGCAAGCCTTCGATGATTCGGCCTGGAGCCGCACCCGCCCGCGTGAGCGGCAGAACCTGTTGTGGAAACTCGCCGACCTCATGCAGCGCGACGCCGAACAGCTGGCGCAACTCGAATGCCTGAACAACGGCAAGAGCGCGGCGGTGGCGCAAGTGATGGACGTACAACTGGCCATCGACTTCCTGCGTTACATGGCCGGCTGGGCGACCAAGATCGAGGGTTCCAGCGTCGAGGTGTCGCTGCCGCTGATGCCTGGCGATCAGTTCCACAGTTTCATTCGCCGCGAAGCGGTGGGCGTGGTCGGCGCCATCGTCGCCTGGAATTTTCCGCTGCTGCTGGCCTGCTGGAAACTCGGCCCCGCGCTGGCCACCGGTTGCACCGTGGTGCTCAAACCGGCCGACGAAACCCCGCTGACCGCGCTGAAACTGGCAGAGCTGGTGCTGGAGGCGGGTTACCCGGAAGGCGTGTTCAACGTGGTCACCGGCACCGGCATCACGGCCGGTTCCGCCCTGACTCACAACCCTTTGGTCGACAAACTGACCTTCACCGGCTCCACCGCCGTCGGCAAGCAAATCGGCAAGATCGCCATGGACTCGATGACCCGCGTCACCCTGGAACTGGGCGGCAAATCGCCGACCATCGTCATGGCCGACGCCGACCTGAAAACCGCTGCGGCGGGTGCGGCCAGTGCGATTTTCTTCAACCAGGGCCAGGTCTGCTGCGCAGGCTCCAGGCTGTACGTGCAACGCAAGCATTTCGACAATGTGGTGGCCGACATCAGCGACATCGCCAATGCCATGAAACTCGGCAACGGACTCGACCCGAGCATCGATATGGGCCCACTGATTTCCGCGCGCCAGCAGGAGCGTGTCTATCGCTACATCGAAATGGGCCGGGAAAGCGGCGCGACCATCGCCTGCGGCGGCGAGCAGTTCGGGCCGGGGTTCTTCGTCAAACCGACGGTGATTGTCGATGTCGATCAGCAACACTCGCTGGTGCAGGAGGAAATCTTCGGGCCGGTGCTGGTGGCGATTCCGTTCGATGACGAAGCCGATGCACTGCGCATGGCCAATGACAGCCCTTACGGCTTGGGCGCGAGCATCTGGTCGAACGACCTGGCGGCGGTGCACCGGATGATTCCACGGATCAAATCGGGGTCGGTGTGGGTCAACTGCCACAGCGCGCTGGATCCGGCGCTGCCGTTTGGCGGCTACAAGATGTCCGGGGTCGGACGCGAGATGGGGTATGCGGCGATCGAGCATTACACCGAGTTGAAGTCGGTGTTGATCAAGTTGTAGTAGATCAAGATCAAAAACCCACCCTCACCCCAACCCTCTCCCGGGGGGAGAGGGAGCAGACCGAAGTGTGCTGAGCGTTACATCGACCTGAAAGAATGGGTCGATTATGGATTCAAAACCGAGCACTCCGGTCGGCGTCACTTTTCAATATCCCCCAATCAGTCCCCTCTCCCCCTGGGAGAGGGTTAGGGTGAGGGCCGGTATCCCTGACTCAACAACCATCCTCTGATCACACGGCCCTGCTCTTCACTCAACCCCGCCAACACCCGATCCGCCGGCTCATCACGCAAGCGCCGCACCAGCGGAGCCAGCTCCACACCTTGCACATGCCAGATCCCCATCGGCTGATCCGCCGTGATCACCACCTCGGCCTCATCGACAAAACCGTCACGCAGCACCGGCATCCGTTCGATCCGCAACGCGGCAAAATCCGCCGCTGCATGGGCCATTTCAGCGTCAGGCCACTGCCGCCGCGCCTGCCAAAATGGTTGATCGAACCAACGCTGTTCATCGGCATAGAAGTCCCGACCGATTCGCGCAAAGCGCAGGAACAATTGCTCCACTCGCTGACAGTGAAAACGCTGAGCCAGTGCTGCCCGTTCCGGTTTGCGCAACAGCGTGTTGATCACCACCGGCGCCTGCAACGCCGAGGACAGCGACTGAAAAATCCCGTTGCCGGACAGCGGGTCCACCGCCATCGCCGCATCGCCGACGCGAATCCAGTTTTCACCGCAAACCTGTGGCGCGAGAATCGCCGTGCTGCTGCGAGCGTGCAGTTGCAACTCCGACTCCACGCCGCCAGCAAAGAACGCTTGAGCAAAATCCGAAGCCTGACGCCGCGCGCGGCAGTGATCGAGCAACTGCGCCTTGCCTGGCAACCCGGCGCTGGCCACGTCCACGGTCCATTGCCAATAACATTGGCCGTCGTCCCGCCGGGCCATCCACGCCCAGCCGTCTTCAAGACTTTCCACGGCGCTGGCCGTCACACCCGACGCACCTTGCCAGCGATTGAGCAGGCTGACCGTCTCTGGCCCGCGCAAGCCTTTGCCGGACGCCGGCGCCTGCCGCCCCCGGGCTTCCACCAGAAAATCCGCCGCCAGCCTCTGTCCGCCATCGAGTTCTACCTGATGGCCGTCGGCCGAGGACTGAACATTGAGGATTCGCCCTTCAATCACCTCGACCCCGGCGACCCGCAGATCTTCACGCAAACCACGATCAAAGGCCGGGCGATCCAGCAGACACTCGATGTTCTGCGCATGCTGCTGGCCGTTCCACGCAACCTGCCGCTGGGACGGCAACCTAGCGTTCGCCAACCCGTGATTCAATCCCGCGCTGCGCAACGCCTCCAGCACCCGCTGCGAGACGCCTTCGAGCGCCGCAAACCGCCGCCATTCGCTGACCAGCGTCACGGCGTAACCCAAACGCCGAAGTCCCAACGCCACCGCCGCGCCAGCCGGCCCGGCACCGAGAATCAGGATCGCAGTCATGGGCCGAGACGCCGCTCAGGGCCGCGATAACGAGCGTGCTGTTTTAGCCAATCGATCACTTCAGCGTTGCTCGCCTGCGGATGCTCCAGCAGATAGCCGGCGATGTGACCGCTCAACGCTGCACAGCCCAGGCTTGCCCCGGACTGCCCCGGATAGGTGCCATGCACACACGCGGCAAAATCCGCCTGCGCACTGTCGAGCCATGACCATTGTTCATCGGTGCAACGGGCATCGCCGGTCACCCGCAGCACTTGCGGATAACTCGCCGGAAACACCGCTGCGCCCTGCGCCGGACTCGACGCACACAACAGAACACCACGGGCCACCGCCGCTGCGCAGGCCTCGCGCAACAGGCTGCGATCCTGACGCAAACCCAGGCTCAGATTGATCAGTCGTACGTCCTGCGCGACCAGCCAATCGATGGCCGCAGAAATCTGCAAGGCACTGGTGACGCCGCGCTGATCGAACACCTGGGCCACACACATCTGCGCGGCGGGTGCGCGGCGGCTGATCGCCTCGATCACCGCACTGCCATGGCCAAGCGGATCGTCGCGCAGATCCGATTCCGCCAGTCCGTCCTCCAGCAACGAGAAACGCCGCCCGGCAATCACCTGCACCCGTTGCGCCGCCGAGTGTCCGCTGTCGACCACACCGATACGCAATTCAGGCTTCATGCAGCACCGTTTTCGAAATGAGTACACCGTCGAGCAACTCGAAACGCAGGTCGGCATCGGCCAGGGTCGACGGACGATGGCTGATCAGAATCCGTGTGCGCCCGGCAAACAGTCGGTCGATGGCTTCAATCACCTCGCGCTCGGTCGCTTCGTCGACGGCCGAAGTGGCTTCGTCGAGCACCAGAATCAACGGATCCTGCAACAGCGCCCGGGCAATCGCGATGCGCTGTTTCTGCCCACCGGACAATTGCTGACCGCGCTCGCCCAATGGGCTGTCGAGGCCTTCGGGCAGCGAGGCGATCAGGCTGTCGAGTTGCGCCAACCGTGCAACCTCGGCGATGGCTTCGCGGCTGGCGTCCGGCACCGCGTAAGCCAGGTTGTCGGCGAGGCTGCCGCGAAACAGCACGATGTCCTGACTGACCACGGCGATACGTCGGCGCAGCTCGAACAGTTCAAGTTCACGCAGATCCACCTCACCGAGCAGCACTCGCCCGGACTGCGGATCGTGATGCCGTTGCAGCAGGTCGATCAGCGTTGATTTGCCGACGCCGGATCCGCCGCTCAAGGCGACTTTCAAACCGTAGGGAATCGTCGCCTCGATGCCGCTCAACGTGCTCGGACGACCCGGATGGCTGAAGTGCACCGCGTCAAAACGCAACTCACCCGAAGTTGGAAACGGCTTCGGCATGGCTGGAGAAAACACCGTGGGCTCTTCGCCGCGCAACTCCATGACCCGCCCCAGACTGACGGTCATGCGCTGGATCGCCACGTACAACCCCAACAGGCTCTGCACCGGCCCGACCGCCATCCCCAGATAAGTGGAAAACGCGATCAGCGCACCGAGTTGCCAAGTGCCCTGCACCACCCAATAACCACCGATCAAAAACGCGCAGGCACGGGACAGCGACGTCAACGTGCCGGGCACAGCCTGGGTAAAAAACTCGGTGACTTGCAGGCGCAGCAACTGGTTCATGTAGCCCTGCCCGAGGCTTTCCAGACGCCGTGCTTCACGCTGCTGCTGGCCGGCGGACTGGATGAACTTCATCACCGGCAAGGTCTCGACCATGAACGACGACATGTCCGCCGAACGCTCGCGCAATTGCCGCACATCGCGCTCGACCTTGCGCCGCATCCAGCGCAGCCACAGCACGTCGAGCGGGATCAGCACCAGCGCCAGCAATGACAGTTTCCACGACAGCGTGAACAGCATCGCGATCGCCACCACCAGGCCGATCACACTCGATACCGCCGAGAACAACGAGTCCACGGCAAAGCGCTGAATCTCTGCCACATCGCCGTCGAGCCGCGACATCAGATCGCCGATCCGCCGCTGCCCGTAGAAACTCGGCGACAGTTTTTGCAGATGCCGATAAAGGTCGTCGCGCAGGGCAAACAGAATCCGCCCGGACAGCCGCGTGTGCAGATAGCGGTTGATCCCCGACAACGCCGTGCCGAGCAACCCGGCGATGATCATCAGCACCGCAATCAGCACCAGCATCGGGAAATTGCGCGCCAGCAGCCCGTCATCGATCAGCAGTTTGATCAGCCACGGCTGCACCAGCACCAGCAGCGACGCGCATACCGACAGACCGAGCAGGCCGGCAATCGCCAACCGCTGCGGCCGCACGAAACCGTACAACCAGCGCAACGCCGCTTGCAGCGCGGCGGGGTTCTGGCTGTCGATCAGCCGCACGAACAGGCGCTGCATCACGAGCGCAACTGTTTGAGTTTGCGATACAGGGTCGCGCGGCTGATACCGAGGGCGTCGGCGGCGGCCGAGACATTGCCCTGATGGGTGTCGAGGGACTGGCGGATCATCTCCAGTTCGTTTTCGCGAATGCTGCCGGTCTGGGGTTTCTCGGTGGCGCAGAGTTCGTCGAGCATGCTGTCGGGCAGGTGATCGAGGGTCAGCACGGTTTCCCCCGGCTCGCGCATGGCCAGGGCGGTGCGCAGGACCATCTCCAGTTGGCGAATGTTGCCCGGCCAGTGATACGCGCCGAGCAGGCGATTGAGGTCGTCGTGCAGAACAGCATTCGGCGCATCGAGTTTGCTCAGCAGCCGAGCGACCAGCGCGCTGAAGTCATCGCGCTCGCGCAGGGCCGGGAGCATCACGCTGATGCCGTTGACCCGGTAGAACAGATCCTCGCGAAATTGCTTGTCCTCGACCTGACGCTTGAGGTCGCGGTGGGTGGCGCAGATGAGCGCGACGTCGATGTCCTGCTCTTCCCCGGCACCCAGCGGCGCGACCTTACGATCCTGCAAAACTCGCAGCAAACGCGCCTGCAAGGCCAGCGGCATGTCGCCGATTTCATCAAGGAACAACGTGCCGCCGTGGGCCTGTTGCAGGCGTCCGATCATGCCGCCACGGCGCGATCCGGTGAACGCGCCTTCGCGGTAGCCGAACAGTTCTGACTCGATCAGGCCTTCGGGAATCGCCGCGCAGTTCACGGCCACAAAGGGTTTGTCGCTACGGCTGCCGGCCAGGTGCAGGGCACGGGCGATCACCTCTTTACCGGTGCCGGTTTCGCCGAGCAACAGCACCGGCAGCTCATTGGCCAGACCTTGGCGAGCCATGCGCAGGGCGCGGGCGTAGCGGGCATTGTTGCCGGCCAGTGCTTCCAGATCCGGTTGCGGTTTGGCGGTTTTCGCCACGCTGCGTGGCGGGCCGCCGAGGTTGACCGAGCGCGCCGGGGCCCGTAGGGTCTTGTAGAAAAACTCGCCCTTGGCAGTCTGCACACTGCCGACGCCGCCCTGTTGCAGACGGGTCAGCAATTGCACGCCATCGACCCCGAGAAACTCTTCGCAGCGCTTGCCAACCAATGTCGAACGCTCGGCCCGCAACAACTGGCAGGCCTGGGCACTGACCGCCAGAATCTGCCCGCCGAGACTGACCGCCAACAAGCCTTGCCACGGCGACTCCAGATACTGCCGGCGACTGTGGAAGGCGAGGACAATCTGATCGGGAAAACTGTTGTTGAACACCCGGCTCTCGATCTGGCTGACCGCCATGCTCAGCAGCGCGGTACTGTCATGGACGCGGCCGAGAGGGCCTTCGCGGGTCAGGTCGAGGACGCCGAGAATTTCGCCCTGGGGGCAATGGATAGGCACCGAGGTGCAGGAAAAATCAGTGAGGCGGTCGAGGTAATGTTCGCCGCAATCGATCAGCGTGGGCCGCGCTTCCACCAGTGCCGTGCCGAGGGCGTTGGTGCCACGGGCGGCTTCGCTCCAGCAGGCGCCGAGGGTGATGTCTTGCAAACCGCTGCCCTTGAGCCGATCGGCACGCCCTTCGACGGCGAGGATGGTGGCGTCGGAATTGGCGAGGATGATCAGACCTTCCTTGCCCTGACGCTCGGCCAGGTAATCGATGGCCGGTATCGCCGCATCGATCAGCAGGCGATTGCTCGCCAGCAAGACATCGAGACTCGCGCTCGATTCCAGCGCCAGCTCATGCTTGCCATTGAAATGCACGCCGTGGCTCAGGCTGCGCCGCCACGAAGCATCGATCTCCGCACGCAACACGCCATCCGGGACCTGCCCTTCGAGATGGAGTTTTTCCCGGGCCAGCCGGGCTTCGTGGTGAGACTTGGGATCGGTTGTTTTTATTAGAGTCATCAAGCGCTCCGGAGCGGTCCGCTTTGCGCTTTTTTACTTCAGCGCCCTGACGCCAATGTTTACGTTAACGTCAGGGCGATGGCAAGCACCACAGGGCACTTCATCAGGTGGATCGTCTCAGCGCTGCCACACCTCGCCATTCACGAAAAACGCCCGGGCGTTGTCTTCAAGACTTTCCAGGTGATAGCCGCCTTCCTGCACGATCAGGCATGGCAGGCCCAGGCTGCGGATCCGCTCACCCAATGCCGCAAAGCCTTCCCGGGTCACGGCGACTTTGCTTTGCGGGTCCAGCTCATAGATATCGAAGCCCAGCGACAGCACCAGCACCTCGGCGCCGAACTCGCGCACCGCGTTCAACGCGACGTCCAGTTGCCCAAGGAAATCCGCTTCGCTTGATCCATGGGCCATCGGCAAGTTGAGGTTGAAGCCCACCCCCGCGCCGCTGCCACGCTCGTCGGCAAACCCGGCGACACCCGGATAGAAATTGGTCGGATCGCCATGCACCGAGACGTAGAGCACGTCATCACGGTCGTAGAAAATCTCCTGAATGCCCTGGCCGTGGTGCATGTCGGTGTCGAGCACCGCGACTTTGCCGAATTTGTCGCGCAGCACCTGAGCCGCCACCGCCGCGTTGTTCACGTAGCAGAAACCACCCGCCGCTTCGGCCCGGGCATGATGCCCCGGCGGACGGCACAAGGCGTAGGCCGCCGGCTCACCATTGATCAACGCCTGAGCCCCGGCCACTGCGCTTTGCGCCGACCAATAAGCCGAGCGCCAGGTCTGTTCGCCTACCGGGCAACTGCCATCCGCCAGATAGCGCGCAGCCTGGGCGAGGATGCCGCGCAAGGCGTTGGGCTCGCGAACGAAGATGTTCGACATCACCTCGTCGCCCCAGTCTTCCGGGATTTCTTTCCAGCGTGCGTGCGCTTCCTGAAGAAAGGTCAGATACGGCGCGCCATGCACCGCCAGCAACGGTGCGAGGCCGGCATCGGCGGGCTGCTCGACGCTGAAACCCAGACCGTGAGCGGCCTGCACCAGACGTTGCGCACGCTCGGGGACCTCCTGCGGAGTACGCATTTGCCCACGGGAGTAATAGCTGCGTGGATGGTGGAGCAATTGTTCGGGGTGGAAAAAACTGCGCATGGTTCAGATTCCCTGTTCGATTCGACCGGCGCGGGCCAGCACGGCGTTGAGCAATACATCGGTGCCCTGCTTCGCGTCTTCGGGCAACACGTCTTCGGCTTCGTTGTGGCTCAGGCCGCCAACGCACGGGATGAACACCATCGCCGTCGGGCAGTAGCGCGCGAGATGAATGGCGTCATGCCCGGCGCCGCTGACAATCGACTGCTGAGCGTAGCCCAGCGCATCCACCGCTTCTTGCACGGCTGCCACGCATTCGGCGTCGAACGGCGTGGCCGGACTGATCCAGTGCGGGGTGATCGTCAGGTTCAGGCCTCGGCCATCGGCGATGGCCTGCAACCGGGCGCGGACTTGTTGCTCCATGGCGGCGATAGCGTCGTCGCGGTGATGACGCAGATCGACGGTGAAATTCACCAACCCCGGAATGGTGTTGCGCGACGACTTGTTGATGCTCAGTTCGCCCACCGTGGTCAGGCCTTCGGGGGCAAAATCTGCTGCCAAACCCTCAATCGCCTGAATCATCCGCGCCACGCCGTACAGCGCGTCTTTGCGCAGCGGCATCGGCGTGGTGCCGGCGTGGGCGGCCATGCCTTCGACACGCACATCGAGCCAACGGATCGCCTGACCGCCCGTGACCACACCGATGCTTTTGGCGTTGTCTTCGAGGATCGGCCCTTGCTCGATATGCGCTTCAAAATAGGCATCCACCGCGCCGCCCAACGGACGCTCACCGGCGTAACCGGTACGCTGCAAGGCCTCGGCAACGCTGATGCCATCGACATCGCGCACCGCCAGCGCGGCGTTCAGCTCCATGATCCCGGTGAACACTGCCGAGCCGAACATGGCCGGGGTGAAGCGCGCACCTTCTTCGTTGGTCCACACCGCCACTTCCAGCGGTTTGCGAGTCTGGATGTTCAGGTCGTTGAGGCAACGCACCACTTCCAGCCCGGCGAGCACGCCGTAGACGCCGTCGAAACGCCCGCCTTCGGGCTGGGTGTCGAGGTGGCTGCCCATCATCACCGGTGCAGCGTCCGGATCGGTGCCAGCGCGGCGAGCGAACAGGTTGCCGATGGCGTCCACGCTCAAGGTCATGCCGGCTTCCCGGCACCAGTGGGCGAACAGTTCGCGGCCGGCCTTGTCTTCGTCGCTCAATGCCAGGCGGCAGCTACCGCCACGAGCGGTAGCGCCGATTTCGGCCATGGCCATCAGGCTCGCCCACAGGCGTTCGCCATTGATTTTCAACATGAGGTTCTCCTGAAATTCCGGGTTAGGCGCGGGCCATTTCCGCGCGATGGGCGCTGGCGTGACGACGGGCGAGGGACAGCACGCAGATCAGCGAAATGCCGGCGATCAGGCTGTAGAACACCGCCATCGGCCACCATTGCCCGGTGAACCTGTGCGCCAGCAGCGTGCCGATCAACGGCGTCAGCCCACCGGCCACCGCGCCGCAGATCTGATAGGCGAGCGAGATTGCGGTGTAGCGCACGCGGGTCTCGAACATGCCGCTGACGTAACCGGCGATCACCGCGTAGAACGAGGCCATGCATACCACCGCCAGCGCGATGCCGAGGATGATCAGCGGCGCCTGGGCCGAACTGACCAGCACAAACATCGGATATGGCGAGGCCATCGCCAGCAACGACACGAGACACAGGAAACGCGTCGCGCCGATCTTCTCCGCCGTCCACGCGGCCAGCGGTTGAATGCAGAACTGGATGATCGCGACGAAGAACAGGCATTCGAGAATCAGCGAACGTGGCAGCGCCAGTTGCTGAGTGGTGTAGGCGATCATGAAGGTGTTGGTGAAATACACCCCGGCAATGCCCAGCGTGTTGGCGCCGATGCACAGCAACAGCGGACGCCACGCGGTGCGCAGGACTTCCATTACCGGCGCCTGCTCTTTCTTGATTTGCTTGCTGGCCTGCTCGCGGCTGGCGAGGAATTCCGGCGACTCGTTCACGCCCAGGCGAATCGCCAGACCGACCAGCAGCAACAACGCACTGGCGAGGAACGGCAGACGCCAGCCCCAGCTCATCAAGTCGTCTTCCGGCAAACGGGTCACGGCACTGAAGGCCAGCAGCGACAGGATCAAACCTGCCGGGCTGCCCAGTTGCGCAAACGACGCGAAGAAATTGCGTCGGCCCTTCGGCGCATGCTCGCCGGCCATCAACACCGCCCCGCCCCACTCGCCACCGACGGCGATGCCCTGGACGATGCGCAGCAGAATCAGCAGCACTGGTGCGGTTGCGCCGATCTGCGCATAAGTCGGCAACAGGCCGATGCACACCGTGACCACGCCCATCATCAACAGCGTGATGATCAGGGATTTCTTGCGGCCGATGCGATCGCCGATATGACCGAAGATGATCCCGCCCAACGGCCGGGCAAAGAAGCCCACGGCGAAGGTGCCGAACGCAGCCATGGTGCTGAACAGTGGATCGTCGGAAGGAAAGAACAGCGCACCGAAGACCAGTGCGGCGGCGGTGGCGTAAATGTAAAAGTCGTACCACTCGATCATGGTGCCGATGAAGGCAGCGGCGGCCGCACGGCGCGGCTGGTTCGAAGCGTGAGGCTTCATGGGTCGGGCTCCTTTGATTGTTTTTCTGGCAGGAGGGAAACGGTCGATCCGAGGCACTCTGACGGCGCCTGTCGTGGGGTGATTTATCGTCCCGGGGCTATGATTAGTCAATTTTCTATTTATTATTCCGACTATTACCTCACCTTATAATCGAGAGCCGCCATGGCCGAACGTGATGTGCAACGCCTGCTCAACGACCGCCTCGACTGGAACCTGCTGCGCACCTTCCGAGTGATCGGCCAGGAACTGAGCATCAGCCGCGCCGCCGCGCGCCTGCACCTGACGCAACCGGCGGTGAGCCAGGCGCTCAAGCGTCTTGAGGAACAACTGGGTCGCCAGTTGATCGCCCGACGCGGCCCGCGATTTGCCCTTACCGAAGTCGGCGAGCAGATCTTCGAACTGGCGGGCGAGATCTACGGGCAGATGTCCCAGGTCAGCAGCCTGCTGGAACAACCGGCCGACGAAGTGATCGGCAAGGTCAGATTGCTCATCATCAGCCGGATCTTTTCCGAGCGTTTCGATGATTTCCTCGCTGACTTCCACCGGCAGTATCCACGGGTCGATCTGGAGGTTGATGTGATGCGCAGTTCGGACATCGTCAGCGCTCTTCAGGAGAAAACCGCGACCCTCGGCCTGAGCCTCAATCGCCGCCCGCAACCGCGTCTGGAACAGCGCCTGTTCCTGCGTCAGCGCTATGCATTTTTCTGTGGCAAGCACCACGCGCTGTTCGGTCGACAGGACATTGGCGAAGGCGATTTGCAGCGGGAGAATTTCGTCAGTTTTACCAGTGATCAGATTGGCGGGATGCTCTCGCCGCTGACAATTTTTCGTGATCAGCAAGGTTTCAGCGGACGCATCGTTGCCTCATCGCCAAGCCTGGAGGAAGTGCGCCGACTGGTGATCGCCGGGTTCGGTATCGGTTGTTTGCCGGAGCACGTGGTGGCGGCGGACGTCGAGGCCGGATTGCTCTGGCGCCTGCCGCCTCACGAGGGCATTGCCGACGTCGACATTCATCTGCTGTGGAACCGCGAGCAGCGCATGAGCCGTGCCGAAACGCTGTTCATCGAGCGCTTGCAGGCCTGCCTGGCGGATCAATAACCGAGCAGTCGATCCGCGCTGTTGATCAGAGGTTCACCAGCATTCAAACGGCGGAAGTTCTCGGCAATCTGCTCGGCGATGCAATCGTGGGATGCCGCCGAAGCCATGTGCGGGGTGATGGTCACGCCCGGCGTTTTCCACAGCGGATGATCGGCGGGCAGCGGTTCCTGCTCGAAGACATCGAGCAGCGCACCGCGCAGTTTTCCACGGGCCAGGGCCTGTTGCAGATCGTCGATGTTCAGATGCCCACCGCGCCCGACGTTGACCAGCGCCGCGCCGTGGGCCAGTCGTTCGAAGGTCTGGCGATTGAGGATGCCGCGAGTCTCGTGAGTCAGCGGCAACAGATTGATCAGCAATTCCACACCGTCGAGAAACGGGTTGAAAGCATCGGTGCCGGCAAAGGTCTGCACGCCCGGCAAATCCTTGCTGCTGCGCGCCCAGCCACGTACGTCGTAACCAGCGGCGGCCAGGTCTTGGGCAATCGCGCTGCCGAGTGAACCGAGCCCCATCACACCGATCCGGAATTCATGGGCCGGGCGTTGCAACGGTCGCTCCCAATGCTGTTGACGCTGTTGCTCAAGCACTTGATCGAAGCCGCGATGATAGTGAATCACCGCCCAGCGCACGTACTCGGTCATGCCTTGGCGATGGCCGGGATCGACCACCCGGCACACCGGCAAATCGGGGCACGACGGATCGTGCTCCAAATGATCGATGCCGGCGGCGACCGAGTGAATCACTTGCAGATTGGGCAACGCGGCAAGGCTGCCCGGCAGCGGAAACCAGCACGCCGCGATCTGCGCATTCGCCGCTTGGGGATCGTCGGCCAGCACCGCTGAGAGCTGCGGCGCGCGGCGGGCAAAGGCTTCCTGCAATTGTTTGAGCAACAGCGTGTCGCGTGACATCAGTGCAACGGTGTTCATGACAGATAGGACTCGCGCTGGGATTCGATCAGGGTCAAGGCAGCCTCCCAGGCCAGGTCGATGATGTTGTCCTGCTCGTCGCGGTCAAACTGCTCGGCGGTGTGGGCGCAGACTTCCGGCGACGGGTAATGCAGCTCGCAACCGCCGGCCAGTGCTTGCACTTGCGCCTGGCAGGCACGCTCCAGGAAGTGGATTTCCTGAAACGCCTGGGCCACGCCGGAGCCACCAACCAGCAAGCCGTGATTGCGTAGAATCATCGCGCGATGCGGGCCGAGATCGGCGATCAAGCGCTCGCGCTCATCCAGCGACAACGCGATGCCTTCGTAGGTGTGATACGCCAGTTTTCCGTAGAACTTCAGCGCATGCTGACTGATCGGCAGCAGACCTTGCTTCTGCGCGGCGACGGCCATACCCGCAGCGGTGTGGGTGTGAATCACGCAGTTCAGATCCGGCCGCGCCATGTGGATAGCCGAGTGGATCACGAACCCGGCAGCGTTGACCCGATGCCCGGCGTATTCAGGGTCGACGATGCGCCCGTCCTGATCGATGCGCACCAGATCGGAGGCACGCATGCGGTCGAAGATCACCCCGTAGCGGTTGATCAGGAAATGATGCTCCGGCCCCGGAATCCGCAGGGTGATGTGGGTGTCGATCAGGTCGGTCATGCGAAAGTGCGCGATCAAGCGGTACAGCGCGGCGAGCTCGCAGCGGGCTTGCCATTCGATCGGGTCAATGTGGGCGGGTTTACTCACGAATACACCTCTTTGCTTGTGTGAAGAACAACCGGGTTGGCCCGCAGGCGTGCGAGGCCACAGACACCGATCAGCGACAGGGCGGACAGCAGCGTGAAGAACACCGCCAACGGCAGCCACTGCCCGGAAAACTTGCTGGCGAGCAGCGTGCCGATCAGCGGCGTGGTGCCGCCGGCCAAGGCGCAGCTCAACTGGTAGGCGATGGAAATGCCCGAGTAGCGCAGGTGCACCGGGAACGCCTGGGTCATGTACCCGGCGATCACCGCGTACAAAGCCGAGAGAATCACCACCGCGACGGCGATGCCGAGAGTCATCAGCAGGATGTTCTGAGTGCCAACCAGCAGGAACATCGGGTACGGCGTGACCATGCACAGCAACGCGACCAGCATCAGGAACCGCCCTTCGCCGATGCGCTCGGCGAGCAGCGCCGACAGCGGTTGCGAGAGCAATTGAATGACCGTCACCAGAAACAGGCAGTCGAGAATGGTCGCCCGCGGGATGCCCTGATATTGGGTGACGTAGGTGATCATGAAGGTGTTGGTGAAAAAGAATCCGGCCGAACCGATGGTCACGGCGGCGGCAGCGAACAGGATCTGTCGCCAGCACTGACGGATCACATCTTTCACCGGGTATTTGGCGGTTTCGTTGTTGTCCCTGGCTTTGGCGAACTCCGGCGATTCATGCACACCGGAACGGATCATCAAGCCGACCATCATCAGCACACCGCTGGCGAGAAACGGCAGACGCCAGCCCCAGGCGAGGAAGTCTTCCGGCGAAAGCGACGTCACCAGACGGAATGCAATCAACGCCAGCAGCAAACCCGCCGGGCTGCCGAGTTGGGCGAACGAGGCATAGAAGGTCTTGCGTTTGGCCGGCGCGTGTTCACTGGCCATCAATACCGCCCCGCCCCACTCGCCGCCGACGGAGATGCCCTGGATCAGGCGCAACACGATCAGCCCGATGGGTGCCCAGATGCCGACGCTGACATAACTCGGCAGCAGACCGATGCCAGCGGTGGCCAGGCCCATCAGCGCCATGGTCACCAGCAGCATTTTCTTGCGACCTAGGCGATCGCCCAGATGGCCGAACACCATGCCGGCCATCGGGCGGGCGATGAAGCCGACGGCGAAACTGCCGAACGCGGCGAGCGTGCTGGTCACCGGGTCGTTGCTGGGAAAGAACACTTGCCCGAGCACCAGTGCGGCGGCGGTGGCGTAGATGTAGAAATCGTAGAATTCGATGGTCGTGCCAATGAAGGCAGCGGCCGCGGCGCGACGCGGCTGAGCGGTGGTGTGCATGCAAGAACCCTGTGTATTTATAGTTTTGGGCAGGTGTCGAGGCGGCTGACGGTCGCGCTCTGTGGCGCTTGTGGGCTTTATCGCTTCCGTGACAGGATTAGTCAATTTTCAAAAACTTATCTTTACTATTAGCGTGGCTACTGCATGACTTCTTCCTCGAATCCTTGGATCGGCCGGCGTTTTCTCAATGACCGGCTGGACTGGAACCTGCTGCGCACGTATCTGGTGATCGGTCAGGAAGGCAGCATGAGCCGCGCCGCTGCGCGTCTGCACATCACCCAGTCGGCGGTCAGCCAGGCGTTGAAACGCCTCGAAGAACAACTGGATTGTGTGTTGATTGCGCGCTGCGGACGGCGCTTTGATCTGACGGAAACCGGAGAAGAAGTGCTGCGGATTGCGGCGGATATCTACGGCGATATTTCCCGTTTGGGCACCGTGGTCGAGAATCGTCATGACGACGTTGTCGGCAAGATCCGCATCCTCACCGTCAGTGGTGTGCAGGCTCGGCATTACGACGAGTTTCTTGCGGACTTCCACGAAACTCACCCGAAAATCGAGCTGGAAGTCGAGGTGATGGGCAGCTCGAACATCATCAGTTCACTGCTGCAAAAGACGGCTACGGTCGGCGTCGGACTGTGTCGTCTACCACAGCCTCGGTTGGAGCAGCGGGTCCTGTTTCGTGAGCGCTACGCGTACTTTTGCGGGCAACGGCATCGACTGTTCGGGCAGCAGAATCTGACGCTGGAGCAGTTGGCAGCTGAGAACTTTGTCAGCTTCACCAGCGATCAGCTTGGCGGCAATCTGTCGCCGTTGACGCTGTTTCGCGACCAGCAGGGGTTTACCGGCAAGATCGTCGCCTCTTCCACCAGTTTCGAAGAAATATACCGTCTGATCTGTGCGGGGTTCGGGATTGGTTGCTTGCCGATTCACCTGGTTCGACGGGATGTCGAACAGGGCTTGCTGTGGCGCTTGCCGCCGGAGGACGGGGTGGTGGATTTCGATATCCAGCTGCTGTGGAATCGCGAACAGAAGATGACTCAGGCTGAAACGGTGTTCCTCGACAGCTTCCAGCACATGCTCAGCCTGCGTGAGCCTGTGCTGTGAAGCTGTGGCGGATTACACGTGTGGATCGCCCGGTGCCTTGGTCGGCGCCGCGTATTGCGGCTTGAGGTGACCGTCCTGGTCGAGTAGCCAGGCATCCATGATCTGCCGCACCACGGGACCTGCGACTCGGCCACCGGCCTCGCCGTTTTCGATCATCACCGAGATGGCGATTTTCGGATGTTCGGCCGGGGCAAAACCGACGAACAAGGCGTTGTCACGATGGCGCTCGAGGGTTTTCTCGCGGTTGTAACGCTCGCCCTGCTTGATCGCCACCACCTGCGCGGTACCACTCTTGCCGGCGATGCGGTACTGAGCGCCGGCCGCCGCTGCCCGGGCGATACCCCGAGCATCATGCATCACCATCTGCATGCCGTGGTTGACCTGCTCCCAGTCGCGGGGGTCCTTGAGCAGGATGTTCGGCATCGGGTGCTCGTCCACCGGCGGTACACCGTCGACAGTCTTGGCCAGGTGCGGACGATTCCATACACCTTTGTTGGCGATCAGTGCCGTGGCCTGAGCCAGTTGCAGCGGCGTGACCTGCATGTAGCCCTGGCCGATGCCGAGGATCACCGTCTCACCGGGGAACCAGGCCTGACGTCGGGTGGCGCGCTTCCAGGCCTGGGAAGGCATCAGGCCGGGAGACTCTTCGAACATGTCCAGCGAGACTTTCTCGCCGAGGCCGAACATCGCCATGTAGTCGTGCAGGCGATCGATGCCGAGCTTGTGCGCCAGGTCGTAGAAGTAGGTGTCGTTGGAACGCATGATCGCCGCATCCATGTCCACCCAGCCGTCGCCACTGTGGTTCCAGTTGCGGTACTTGTGGTCGAAGTCCGGCAGTTGGTAGTAGCCAGGGTCGAAGACGCGGGTCTGAGGCGTGACCACGCCGGCGTCGAGTCCGGCAATCGCCACTTCAGGCTTGATCGTCGAACCGGGTGCGTACAGACCGCGCAGTACGCGGTTGAACAGCGGCCGGTCGATGGAGTCACGCAGCGCCGAGTATTCCTTGGAGCTGATACCGGTCACGAACAGGTTGGGGTCGAAGCTCGGGTTACTGACCATGGCCAGCACTTCGCCGGTCGATGGATCCAGTGCAACCACCGAACCACGACGATCACCCAATGCAGCTTCGGCGGCTTCCTGGAGCTTGATGTCGAGGCTCAGGACAATGTTTTTGCCGGGAATCGGATCGGTGTGTTTCAGGACCCGCAATACGCGGCCCTGAGCGTTGGTTTCCACTTCCTCGTATCCGACGTGGCCGTGCAGTTGCGGTTCGTAGAAGCGTTCGATGCCAGTCTTGCCGATGGACTGCGTGCCACGGTATTCGACCGAGTCGAGGGTCTTGGATTCTTTTTCGTTGATGCGTCCGACGTAGCCGATCGAGTGTGCGAAGTGCGCCCCGAGCGGATAGTTACGGACGAACTGCGGTTCGACATCCAGGCCCGGCAGGCGGAACTCGTTGACGGCGAGTACGGCGATCTGTTCTTCGGTCAACTCATAGAACAGCGTTACTGGTGTAAACGGGTGACGCGACTGCTTCATCGCCTTGTCGAACACTGTGCGATCTTCGGCTGGCAGGTGCAGGAGGCTGATGACTTCGTTCAGCTCCTGATTCACATCGGTGGCACGTTCGCGGGTGATGATCAGGTTGTAACTGGGACGGTTGTCGGCCAGCAGCACGCCATTGCGGTCGTAAATCAACCCGCGAGTTGGCGGGATTGGCAGGACATGGACGCGGTTGTTTTCGGAGATGGTCGAGTGGTAGTCGAATTCAACCACTTGCAGGATGTACAGGCGCACCACCAGGGCACAGCTGATCGCGAAGACGAACAAGGCACAGGCGACCAGCCTTTTGTTGACCAGACGCGTCTCTTTTTCGTGATCCTTGATGGGGATTGGTTCAGGCATTTCTGCAGCAACTCGTTGACAAAAAATTGAGCGCCGATCCTTGGGCGTGACATCAGTCCGTTAAAAAACGAGCTGCACCATACCAAAAACCGAGCGGTCATTTCAGAAGGATTTCCCCAATGGTTGCCATCGCGACGGTCGGAAGCCCTTTGAGCACTTTCCTGCGGGCAAAACAAAACCCCAACTGCTTTCGCAATTGGGGTTTCGGAATTTAATCTTGACGATGACCTAC
>NZ_JBWKOR010000008.1:0-300760 GCF_059416185.1 Pseudomonas sp. GW821-FHT09E04 | reverse complement strand
AACTCCTTCCAGGCTTCGATGACCTGAAGCAAGCCGCTGTCGAAAACTGCGTAACTCATTGAGTTTCAAGGAGTTTTTCGTTTCGACTGCGCCGGAAGTGGGGCGAATTATAGGCCTCCAGAATCTGCCGTCAACCCCTAATTTGATTTTTCTATCAGTCGACTCAAAAAGCCCGCTTATATATAGACGCAACACCAGCGAATGCGCAGTATATTGCCCATCACTCAGTTAGTGCCTTCTACTGCCTTTACTATCGGACGATGCCGCGCAATGAACGACCAACCCCGCAGTCTTGTATCCATCCTGTTTCCGGTTGGCCTGATATTGATCGCCATGGCATCGATCCAGTCTGGCGCTTCTCTGGCCAAAAGCATGTTCCCCATCGTGGGCGCCCAAGGCACAACGACGCTACGCCTGATGTTCGCCAGCGTGATCATGCTGCTATTGCTGAGACCCTGGAGGGCAAAGCTGACGGCCAAATCGCTGCGCACCGTGATCGTGTACGGGATGGCGTTGGGCGGCATGAACTTCCTCTTCTATATGTCCTTGCGCACCGTGCCGCTCGGCATTGCGGTGGCGCTGGAGTTCACCGGGCCGCTGGCCGTCGCCATCTACGCTTCCCGTCGTGCAATCGACTTCCTCTGGATTGCCCTCGCGGCCGTCGGATTGCTGCTATTGATACCTACAGGTGCAGCGACAGCGGGTCTAGACCTTACCGGTGTGGCCTATGCGCTTGGTGCGGGTGTTTGCTGGGCGCTTTACATTCTCTTCGGCCAGAAAGCTGGCGCTGACAACGGCGTGACGACTGCAGCTCTGGGAGTGATGATCGCAGCCCTGTTCGTTGCGCCCATCGGGATCGTCCACGCCGGCGCCGCATTGCTGACGCCAGCATTGATCCCGATAGCCATTGGTGTCGCCATTCTTTCCACAGCCCTGCCCTATACCCTGGAAATGGTCGCCCTCACCCGCATGCCCGCTCGTACTTTCGGTACGCTGATGAGCATTGAGCCGGCATTTGGTGCGCTATCAGGGCTGCTGTTCCTGCAGGAATATCTCTCCTTGTCACAATGGATGGCCATCCTGTGCATTATTCTGGCTTCCGTCGGAGCAACGATGACCATGGGCAGCCATGCCAAGCCCGTGATTGCGGCGGATTGAAAGCGGTTGTAACGAAGGTCTGGCATTTGCCGCTCATTTAGGCCATGTTTAGCCTCGCAACTCAGTGCCAGATATGGACTTTTTCGGATAGGGACATCGGAACGCGTCAAGCGAGAGCGAATGCAGGCAGACCCGAGCGCCAGACTCGAGGCCGCCATAAGGACGGTAATGAAACGAATTTTGATACTGATCGCCGTACTCGCCATTTCGGGATGCGCGGCGACCTCCAAGGCTCAGGTAAAGCACGGCAAAAAAGGGCTGCACATCAACTGTTCAGGGCTCTCCTCCTCCTGGGACAAGTGCTACACCAGTGCCGCCAACTCCTGTGCGCCAAAGGGTTATAAAGTCATCGCCAAGTCCGGGGATGCGGTGGAAGAGCCGGGTGATTATCCCTTCGGTCTCAACCCCGCCGGCTATACCAGCCGAAGCATGATCGTCATCTGCAAATAAACCGCCGCCGCTATTGTGCTCGCTGAACGGCGAGCTGGCGGCCGATCTCTTCGTGACTGGACTCCAGCACCCGTTGCTGGATCTGCGGGGACGCCAACATCCGCGCCACCACCAACGCCCCGACACATTGCGACAGAATGGCCCAGGCCAGGCTGTCGCTCTCCAGAATCTGCGCCCAACTTTCCTGAAGCCGACAAATCCACAGTTCGGCCTGTTCCCGCACGACGACATCCGACCGAGCAATCTCAGCGCCCAGCGCAGGTAACGCGCAACCCAGCTCAGGCTGCTCGACATGAGCCATGTTCAGATAGAGTTTCAGGCATCGCTCCAAACGTTCACGATCCTGCTCACCGCGCCCACCCAACCGCTCCAGGCTCTGACACAACTCGCGCTCGACGATAGCGGCGAACAGGGCATCCTTGGACGAGAAATGACTGTAGAACGCCGCGCCACTCAGGCCGATCGTCTTCATCAGGCCATCGACACCCATCGTTGAAAATCCGCTTTTTTTCGCAGACAGCGAGCTGCTTTGCAGCAGCTTTTCTTTGGTTTCAAGCTTGTGACCGGCGGAGTACCGCATGCATTCATCCTCGCAATTGACTGCCTTGACGCTGAGCAAATCCTAGCATAACGTTCGTTCACTTAACGATCGTTTACTAAAGGGATCCACCCATGAATAACAAGAAGGTCGTATTGGTTGTCGGTGCAGGTGATGCCACAGGCGGCGCCATCGCCAGGCGGTTCGCCAAGGAAGGTTTCATCGCTTGCGTCACACGGCGCAGCGCCGACAAATTGCAACCGTTGGTGGAAGCCATCCAGGCAGACGGCGGCGAAGCCCACGGTTTTGCCTGCGATGCGCGCAAGGAAGAAGACGTCATTGCGCTGATCGAAGATATCGAAACCCGTCTCGGGCCAATCGAAGCGTTCGTTTTCAACATCGGCGCCAACGTGCCTTGCAGCATTCTCGAAGAAACGGCGCGCAAGTATTTCAAGATCTGGGAAATGGCCTGTTTCTCAGGGTTTCTCAATGCCCGCGAAGTGGCCAAGCGCATGGTGACCCGCCAACGTGGCACCATTCTGTTCACCGGCGCTACCGCCGGGTTGCGCGGCGCCTCCGGTTTCGCCGCATTCGCCGGGGCCAAGCACGGCATCCGCGCACTGGCGCAAAGCATGGCCAGGGAACTCGGCCCGATGAACATTCACGTTGCCCACATCGTGGTCGACGGCGCCATCGACACCGACTTCATCCGCAGCAACTTCCCCGACAAATACGCAACCAAGGATCAGGACGGTATTCTCAATCCCGAGCATATCGCCGAGAACTATTGGTACCTGCACAGCCAGCCAAGGGACGCCTGGACCTTCGAGCTGGATCTGCGCCCCTGGAACGAACGCTGGTAATCCCTTCCAATAACAACAACGAGTGCAGCGACCATGAGCAAAACCGTGGAGTTCTACTTCGACCTCGGCAGCCCCGCCACCTATCTGGCCTACACCCAACTGCCAGGAATCTGCGCCGAGACCGGCAGCCAGCTGATCTATATCCCGATGTTGCTGGGCGGCGTGTTCAAAGCCACCGGCAATGCTTCACCGGCGATGATCCCGGCCAAGGGCCGCTACATGTTTCAGGATCTGGACCGCTACGCCAAACGCTACGGCGTGCCCCTTAAATTCAATCCGCACTTCCCGATCAATACCCTGATGTTGATGCGCGCTGTCACAGGTATTCAACTGCGTCATCCAGAACGCTTTCTGGCGTTCATCGACTGCCTGTTCAAAGCGCTGTGGGTTGAGGGTCGCAGCCTCGATGAACCGGCAACGGTGGCAGCCGTGCTGACCGAACATGGCTTCAATCCTGAACAGGTACTGGCACTGACCAATGATGAAGCGGTCAAGGCTGCCCTCAAGGACAACACCGAGACGGCCGTGAAGCGTGGCGTCTTCGGCGCGCCGAGCATGTTCATCGGCAACCAGTTGTTCTTCGGTCAGGATCGGCTCGACTTCGTTGAAGAAGCCCTGCGTTAGATCTCTACTACAAGACGTCCCCGGGCTGCTTTCGATGAAAGCAGCTCATGGGCCTCGCCAGCTGACTCAAGCGTGAACCGACGCGCATCGAGCAGTGGCTTCACCGCTCCAGCTTCGATCAACAAGGCAACCTGGCGCAGGATCTCGCCATGATGCTCGCCACCCTTTCCAGTCAGCAGCGGCAACAAGGTAAACACGCCAGAGTAGGTCGCCCCCCTGAAGGACAGCGGCGCCAGACTATGCTGCCCCCAGCCCAGGCAACTCAAGACATGGCCGTGATAGATCCGTGCAGCCTTGAAGGACGCATCCAGCGTTTCACCGCCAACCGTGTCATAAACGATATCGAACCCCTCCCCCGCCGTGTATTGGCTGACATAGTCCTCGACCGACATCTCGCGGTAATCAATGAACGTCGCACCATAACCTTCAATAATTCCGCGCTGCCCCGCAGACCCCGTCGCAAAAACTTCGGCACCGAACGCGCGGGCAATTTGCACCGCCACATGCCCAACGCCACCCGCACCACCGTGAATCAACACCTTTTGCCCAGCCCTCACCCGAGCACGATCCACCAGACCTTCCCAGGCAGTAATCAGCACCAGCGGTAAACCTGCGGCCTCGTGCATGCTCAGGTTGGCCGGTTTACGCGCCAAAAGCAGCGCATCAACCACCGCAAATTCGGCCAGCGAACCCTGCACGCCGCCAATGCCGGTTGCCAACGCATAAACCTCATCGCCCGGCGCCCAGCCCTGCACGCCCTCACCCACCATCTCAATCACCCCCGCCAGATCCAGCCCCAGCACCGCCGGCAACGACTGTCGGGCATGGGCGGCCTGCCCCGCACGGATTTTCAGGTCCAGCGGATTCACACCGCTGGCCTTGATCCGCACCAACACCTGCCCGACCCCGGCCACGGGGCGTTCAAGGGAAACCAAGCGTAGCGGACCGTTAGCGGTGTCCACCATCAGCGCGCGCATGTGCAGTGAGTCAGTCATTTCGGTCATTCCTGTGGGAGAAAGTGAAGCCATGTTCTCCCAACCGACTCATGCCGATAAGACGCCGAATGACTATAGTGATCATGCCAAACCAGCATGAATGAGGCGCTCCGTGGACAAGCTCAACGCAATGGCAATCTTCGTCCGGGTGGTCGAGCGGGGCAGTTTTTCCGCCGTGGCCCGGGAGCTGCAGACCACCCAACCCACCATCAGCAAGGTTCTGCGCGCCCTTGAAATCCAGCTGGGCGGCAAGCTGATTGCCCGCAGCACACGCAAGTTGTCGCTGACCGATGAAGGGCAGCGGTACTACAACGAATGCCGAAATATCCTCGCAGCCGTGGATGCTGCCGAACACAGCTTCCAGTCCGGCAGAGAAACGGTGGCCGGGTCGCTGCGGATCGGCTCCTCGGTCAGCTTCGGTCGGCTACACATCGCCTCGCGCCTGCCCGGTTTTCTTGAGCGCTACCCGCAAGTGCAGATTGACCTGCATCTGAACGACGAGAACCTGGATCTGGTCAGCGAAGGCCTGGATGTCAGCCTGCGCATCGGCGAGTTGAACGACAGCGGCATGATCGCCCGTCGAATCGGCACCACCCATCGCGTCACCGTCGCGGCACCTGCTTATCTGCAACGCCATGAACATCCGCAATCGCCGCGGGATCTTGCGCAGCACAACTGTCTGCAATTCAACCTGCTCGAATCGCAGAATCTGTGGACTTACGAAAAGGACGGACAACGCTACGAGGTGCGCATCAAAGGCAATGCACAGAGCAACAACTCCGAGGCAATCCGTGAAATGGTCTTGGGAGGGTTGGGTATTTCGCTGTCGCCGATCTGGCTGTTCAGCGAGGATTTGAAGGTCGGTCGAGTGGTCGCCCTGTTGCAGGACTACCAGACCCGATCACTGCCGATACACGCGGTGTCCCCGGCGAACCGTCGCCAGTCCGCCAGGGTCAACGCGTTTGTCGATTACATGACCCAGGCGCTGGCAGCAGCGCCCGAGCTTCAACCTCTTAAATAGCGGCCGTGCGCGTGTTTAACCACGCCAGCGACTCACCACTGAGCAACGGGCTCAAACGCTCGCGCACTTCGGCGTGATAGGCGTTGAACCACTGTTTCTCTTCCTGCGTCAGCAAGGACGGTTCCAGGCAACGGGTATCGATCGGGCACAGGGTCAGGGTTTCGAACTTGAGGAATTCGCCGAACTCGCTGCTTCCAGCCAGAACGTTCATCGCCAGGTTCTCGATGCGCACACCCCAGCGGCCCGGACGGTAAGTGCCCGGCTCGATGGAGGTGATCATTCCAGGTTGCATGGCGGTTTGCGGCGCTGGCGCAGCCTGATAGGCGATCACCTGCGGACCTTCGTGCACATTGAGGAAATAACCCACGCCGTGACCGGTGCCATGGCCGTAATCCACGTTTTCGGCCCAGATCGGCGCACGGGCAATCGCATCCAGCAGCGGCGACAGGATGCCTTTCGGGAAATGCGCACGGGACAACGCAATCACGCCCTTCAACACTCGGGTGCAATCGCGTTTCTGTTCTTCGCTCGGCGTGCCGACCGCCACCATACGAGTGATGTCAGTGGTACCACCCAGGTATTGGCCGCCGGAATCGATCAGCAGCAAGCCGTCGCCCTCGATCACCGCGTGCTCTTCCGGGGTGGCGTGGTAGTGCGGCATCGCGCCGTTGGCGTTGTACGCAGCGATGGTGTTGAAACTCAGCGACACATAATCCGGACGACGCTCACGGGCCGCCGTGAGTTTCTCGTCAATGGTCAGCTCGGTAATGCGCTCGCGACCCCAGGCCGATTCCAGCCAGGTGAAGAACTCGCACAGCGCCGCGCCGTCCTGTTCCATCGCCTGACGGATGTGCTCGGCATCCGCCGGGCTCTTTTGTGATTTGGCGAGGGTGGTCGGGTTCAGGCCTTCGACCAGTTTCACGCCACTGTCGAGGTTGCCCAGCAGGCCGCTGGTTACCCGTGCCGGGTCCACCAGCAGGCTCGCGCCGTTCGGGATCGCACGCAAGGCGTCAGCAATTTCGCTGTAGTCGCGTAGGGTCACGCCATCCTTTTCCAGGACTGCGCGCAGATCAGTGTCGACCTTGCTCAAGGCCACAAACAGCGTGGCTTGTTGCTGACCGATCAAGGCAAAAGAAACGAACACCGGGTTGAACGACACATCGCCGCCGCGCAGGTTGAACAGCCAGGCGATGTCGTCGAGGGTGGCGATGAAGTGCCAATCGGCGCCGCGTTCCTGCAGGGTTTCACGCAGTTGGGCGAGTTTCTCGCCACGGCTGACGGTCGCCTGCGGCGGCAAGTGTTGATAGATCGGCGCGTTCGGTAGGCCCGGACGGTCGCTCCAGACTTCGTTCAACAGGTCGAGGTCGGTCCGCAGGCTGGCGCCGCGCGCTTCGAGCTTGCTGCCCAGGGTCCGCGCCGACGCCACGGCCATTACCGCGCCATCGACCGCGACCACGCCACCTTCCGGCGTCTGCTCGGCCAGCCAGTCCAGCGGGCTTGGCTGGCCCGGCTGCAACTTGACCAGCTCGATGCCGCTGCCTTTAAGTTCCTTGGTCGCCTGTTCCCAGTAACGACTGTCGGCCCAGACCCCGGCGAAATCAGTGGTGACAATCAATGTCCCCACCGAGCCATGGAAACCCGACAACCACTGCCGCCCCTGCCAGTAACCCGGCAGGTATTCCGACAGGTGCGGGTCGGCGGACGGCACCAACAGTGCGTGGATGCCTTCGCGACGCATCAGTTCGCGGGTGTGCGCCAGGCGCTGGGGAACCGTTCCTTCGGTCAAAGTCTGGGTACTCATCGTGTCTCCTGCCAATCACTTCATCGTTATTGTTCGGTGCCGTTCGAAGTCGGCTCGTTAAAGCCCTGTCGCCCAGAATGCCGGAGCACTGGCGCAGGCGGTCTTGATCAGATCTACAGCCTTGTCGATGTCCTCGGCGGTGGTGAAACGACCGAGGCTCAGACGAATGGTACGACCAGCCAAATGCGCATCGTGCCCCAATGCCAGCAGCACGTGGGACGGTGTGTTGCTGGCGGAGTTACAAGCCGAAGTCGCAGAGAACGCGATCGAATGGCTCAGCGCCGCCGGGTTGAACTCGCCTTCGCTGAAGGTCAGGCTCAGGGTATGCGGGATACGTTGGCTGGCGCTGCCGTTGAGGCGTACGCCGGGCAGGCTCAACAGTTGTTCGAGCAGGCGCTCGCGCAACGCGACGATGGTTTGTTTCTCGTCTTCGAAAGCCGCAGCAGCCAGGGCAAAGGCCGAGCCCATCGCGGCGATCTGGTGAGTGGCCAGCGTACCGGAACGCAATCCGCCCTCGTGGCCGCCACCGTGAATCTGCGCCTGCAAGCGCTGTTGCGCACGCGGGCCGACGTACAGCGCGCCGATGCCTTTGGGGCCGTAGAGCTTGTGTGCCGAGAACGACATCAGGTCCACCGGCCATTGCGCCAGATCGATCGCGACCTTGCCGGCGCCCTGGGCCGCATCGACGTGGAACAACGCCCCGCGTCCACGCACCACTTCGCCGATGGCCGGGATGTCGTTGACGGTGCCGAGTTCGTTGTTGACCAGCATCAACGACACCAGAAAGGTGTCGTCGCGCATCGCTTCGCTGACCGCTTGCGCAGTAATCAGGCCGTCGGCGTCCGGCACCAGATAGGTCACGGCGACACCGGCGTCCTGCAATTGCCGGGCAGTGTCGAGGATGGCCTTGTGTTCGATCTGACTGGTGATGATGTGGCCGCCGGACACGCCACGGGCCTGGGCCACGCCTTTGAGAGCAAGGTTGTTGGATTCGGTGGCGCCGGAGGTCCAGACGATCTGTTGCGCCTGGGCGCCGACCAGTTCGGCGACTTGCTGACGGGCGTTCTCGACGGTTTTTCGAGCCTGTTGGCCGAAGGCGTGGGAACTGGAGGCCGGGTTGCCGAAGTTACCGTTGAAACCCAGACACTCGATCATCACCTGGATGACCCGCTCATCCACCGGGGTGGTGGCGGCGTAATCGAAATACAGCGGACGTGTGTTCATAAAAAGACTCGCAGAGCGTGTTCCGGGATCAGGAAGCTCGTGTCTACAAACGGCACGGCGCAGCCTTGTGAGCTGCGCCCGGGTTCGAGAGCGTCATCAATACCTGATCGGATGCCGTTAAAGAAGTAGGGCTTCATTAAAAGTGCGTAGGAACGCTCCTGAACGCGACTTTAACAGGCATCGGGCCGGCGGTTGTAGCACTGCGTCAGCTAAAGCTTTCAAGGAGTAACGGATACAGCGAAATCACCAGCAGCGCCGCCATGCCCCAGTTGAACACCCGCAACCAGCGACGATCCTTCAGTACGTTGCGCAGCAAGGTCCCGCACGCCGCCCAGACGCCGACGCTCGGCAAGTTGATGATGGCAAACACCGCCGCAATCACGATCACGTTGGTGAAATAACCCTGCATCGGCGTGTAGGTGCTGATGGCGCCAATGGCCATGATCCAGGCCTTGGGATTGACCCACTGGAAGGCTGCCGCGCCGAGGTAGCTGATCGGTTTCGCCTCGCCTGACTCACTTTCCCCGACCGGGCCGGAGTGAGCAATTTTCCATGCCAGGTACAGCAAGTACGCCGCGCCGACGTAACGCAGAACCGTATAAAGAAGAGGATAAGTCTGGAACACCGCGCCCAAACCAAAACCCACCGCCACCACCAGCACAAAGAAGCCGCAGGTAATGCCGAGCATATGGGGAATGGTGCGGTTAAAGCCGAAATTCACGCCCGATGCCAGCAACATGGTGTTGTTCGGCCCCGGCGTGATCGAGGTGACAAGGGCAAACAGGGCAAAGCCCAGCAGCAGGTCGAGCGAGAGGGTCATGGCAGGCAGTCCGTCAGGGTCATTCAGGTGTTGACCCTATCCCACGGCGCCGCGCAAACCCACGGACAGTTGGGTAAAACTTCGAGCAGTACAGTTGCGAATCAGCTAGGACGACCGTGCAGCTGTACGGTCCGCTCCGCGCTCATTTCACTCTTGTTATCAAACCCGAAAGTCTTCTGTGGCTGACCAAGCAGTTGGGCTTTCTTCGCGTGGTATTCCTCGAACGACAAGCCGCTGCGGTTCAGGGTTTCCAGCGCCAGCTCGCGGGTTTCTTCCGCCGTGTAAGGACGCAATTCCGGGGAAACGTGGCTCGCGCAACCGGCGAGAACAGAGACAGCGAGCATCAGGGAAACAGTCAGTAAACGATTCATGGGAGCGTCCTGGCGAGCAGTGTGGGTCGATGGAGAAAGGCTACGCCCGGGCACGCTCCGGCAGAAATCAACGCTCTCAATAGTGGCTATCAGAATTCGGGCAGGTCAGTCCCGAATATTCACAAACGATCTATCAATATCAATTAACAGTCTTTTACGGAATAACAGTCAGCCTTTATAAATCCTTCATCGCGTTCGGCACTGTTGCTCCAGCAACTGTTTCCCAGGCAACAGCGGTTCAACAAACCGGCCTGAAAGTCACATGAGCGCAGCCACCGACAACGCTCAAAGCCCCGGAATACGGGCTTCACAGGAATTGGTACAGCGCTTGCTCTGCTCCGGTGACTACTCACTGCTCGCCGAGCAACTGTTGAAAAAGGAACTGACCATGTCGCGTCCACTGAAAGTCGTCGCCCTGTCCGGCGGAACCTGGCGTCCATCCCGCACCCTGGTGCTGACCCAGGCCCTGCTGACCGAATTGTCCGGGCACTTGCCCGTCGAGAGTCACTTGATCGAACTCGGTGACATAGCCCGCCCGCTCGGCGCCGCGCTGTCCCGTCAGGAACTACCGGCCGAGATCGAAGCCGAGCTGCAAGCCATCGAACAGGCTGACCTGCTGATTGTCGCGGCGCCAGTGTACCGCGGCTCCTATCCGGGGCTGCTCAAGCACTTGTTCGACCTGATTGATCTCAATGCGCTGATCGACACGCCTGTGCTGCTCGCCGCCACCGGTGGCAGCGAACGCCATGCGCTGGTCCTCGATCATCAGTTGCGCCCGCTGTTCAGTTTCTTCCAGGCCGTGACCCTGCCGATCGGCGTGTACGCCACCGAAGCCGATTTCGCCGACTACCAGATCACCAGCGAGCAACTAAAAGCGCGCATCCGTCTGGCCGCCGAACGCGCCGCGCCGCTGTTTGGCACTCACTTCAAACCGTTGCTGAAAATCGCTTAAGGAGCTGTTCATGGATGTTTTCTGGTTCCTGCCGACCCACGGCGACGGTCACTATCTGGGCACCACCCAAGGCGCGCGCCCGGTCACACTCAATTACCTGAAACAGGTGGCGCAGGCCGCCGACAGCCTTGGCTACCACGGCGTGCTGATTCCCACCGGGCGCTCCTGCGAAGATTCGTGGGTGATCGCCTCGGCGCTGGTGCCGCTGACCGAACGCCTGCGTTATCTGGTGGCGATTCGTCCGGGGATCATTTCACCGACGGTCTCGGCGCGCATGGCCGCGACCCTGGATCGACTGTCCAACGGTCGCTTGCTGATCAACGTCGTGACCGGCGGTGACCCCGACGAAAACCGTGGCGACGGCAGTTTCCTCAGCCACAGCGAACGCTACGAAGTCACCGACGAATTCCTCAAGATCTGGCGTCGCGTGTTGCAAGGCGAAGCGGTGGATTTCGAAGGCAAACACCTGAAAGTACAGAACGCCAAAGCCCTGTATCCGCCGGTGCAGAAACCCTATCCGCCGCTGTACTTCGGCGGTTCCTCCGACGCGGCCCATGATCTGGCCGCCGAGCAGGTCGACGTGTACCTGACCTGGGGCGAACCACCGGCCGCCGTCGCCGAGAAACTCGCCGATGTACGTGAGCGCGCAGCCCGTCACGGACGCAAGGTGAAGTTCGGCATCCGCCTGCATGTGATCGTGCGCGAGACCGCCGAAGAAGCCTGGAAAGCCGCCGACAAACTGATCGAACACATCAGCGATGAAACCATCGAGGCCGCGCAGAAATCCTTTTCGCGTTTCGACTCCGAAGGCCAGCGGCGCATGGCCGCTCTGCACGACGGGCGCCGCGACAACCTGGAAATCGCCCCCAACCTGTGGGCCGGCGTCGGCCTGGTGCGCGGCGGGGCCGGCACCGCGCTGGTCGGCGATCCACAACAAGTGGCGGCGCGAATCAAGGAATACGCAGACTTGGGCATCGAGAGTTTCATCTTCTCCGGCTACCCGCATCTCGAAGAGGCCTACCGCTTTGCCGAGTTGGTGTTCCCGCTGTTGCCCGAGCCGTATGCGAGCCTGGCCGGACGCGGCGTGACCAACCTCACCGGGCCGTTCGGCGAAATGATCGCCAACGATGTACTGCCCGCCAAAGCCAACGCCTGAGGAAGACCGAGTGACCGCCAAACCGCAAAGCACCCTGCTCTCCCCCTTGCAGACCGCCCGCCAACTGGCCGCCGAATTCGCCCTGACCGCCGTCGAACGCGACGAACGCGGCGGTACGCCGAAAGCCGAACGCGACGCCCTGCGCGACAGCGGTCTGCTGGCCCTGAGCATTCCCACCCGATACGGCGGCCTCGGTGCGCGCTGGAGCGAAACCCTGGAAGTCGTGCGCGAATTCGCCAAGGTCGACAGCTCGATCGCCCACGTCTTCGGTTTTCATCATTTGATGCTGGCCACCGTGCGCCTGTTTTCCCGCCCGGAACAATGGCAACCGTGGTTCGAACAGACCGCGCGGCAGAACTGGTTCTGGGGCAACGCGCTCAACCCGCTGGACACCCGCACCGTGGTCAAGGACCTGGGCGGCTGGCGCGAGTTTTCCGGCAAGAAGAGCTTCTGCTCCGGCGCCAGCGATTCACAAATGCTGATCGCCTCGGCGGTGGACGAAAGCAACGGCGGCAAACTGCTGATCGCGGCAATTCCCAGCGGGCGCAGCGGCATCACCTTGCACAACGACTGGAACAACATCGGCCAGCGCCAGACCGACAGCGGCAGCGCCACGTTCGAACGGGTACGGGTCGAGGAATCGGAACTGCTGCTGGATCCGGGCCCGTTGAGTACCCCGTTCGCCTGTTTGCGCCCATTGATTGCACAACTGACGTTCACGCATATGTTTCTCGGTATCGCCGAAGGGGCCTTTGAAGAAGCGCGGCAATACACCCTCAGCGAAACCCGCGTCTGGCACAAATCCTCGGTGCGCGAGGTGCGTGAAGACCCGTATGTGCTGGCCCATTACGGCGATTTCTGGGTCGCCCTCGAAGGCATCCGTCTGCTGGTGGAACGCGCCGCCACGTTGCTCGACGAGGCATGGGCCAAAGGCCCGAACCTCAGCGCCGAAGAACGCGGTCACCTGGCCACGGCGATTGCCACGGCCAAGGTCGCCGCCAGTCGTCAGGGCCTGGAGATTTGCAGCCGGCTGTTCGAAGTCACCGGCGCCCGTTCAACCCACGCGTCGCTGCGCCTGGACCGCCACTGGCGCAACCTGCGCACGCAAACCCTGCACGACCCGCTGGATTACAAACTCCACGAGCTGGGCGACTGGGCGCTGAACCAGTCCCTGCCGGTGCCGACGTTCTATTCCTGATTTCCTTTCGTGGAGCGAGACCCATGCAACTGCTGACCCTACCGCCCTCACCCGCCCTGGCCACTTCGATTCGCGCCACCGCCCAGGTCTTCGAAGACCCGAAGTCCCAGGCCTTGCTCGCGCATCTGCAACAAGTCGCGCCGAGCGAAGCCAGTGTGCTGATCATCGGCGAAACCGGCACCGGCAAGGAGTTGGTGGCGCGGCACATCCACAACCTGAGCAACCGGCGCAACCGACCATTCATTGCGGTGAACTGCGGGGCGTTCTCCGAATCACTGGTGGAAGCCGAACTGTTCGGCCACGAAAAAGGCGCCTTCACCGGCGCCCTCAGCGCCAAGGCCGGGTGGTTCGAAGAGGCGGATGGCGGCACCTTGTTCCTCGATGAGATCGGCGATTTGCCGATGGCGATCCAGGTCAAATTGCTGCGGGTATTGCAGGAGCGTGAAGTGGTGCGACTGGGTTCGCGCAAGAGCATTCCCATCGATGTACGGGTGCTGGCGGCGACCAACGTGCAACTGGAGAAAGCCATCAACGCCGGGCATTTCCGCGAGGATCTGTATTACCGGCTGAACGTGGTCAATCTGGAGCTGAGCCCGTTGCGCGACCGACCCGGCGACATCCTGCCGCTGACCCGGCACTTTATCGAAGCTTACAGTCAGCGTCTGGGTTACGGACGCATCACCATCAGCCCCGGCGCCGAGCACAAACTGCGCGGCTACAGTTGGCCGGGCAACATCCGCGAACTGGAAAACGTCATCCACCACACGCTGCTGATCTGCCGCAACGGCGTGATCGAGCGCGATGATCTGCGCCTGTCGAACTTGCGTATCGATCGCCCGGACGACCAGCATTCCAATGTCGACGACTCACCGGAAGCGCTACTCGAACGCGCTTTCCAGAAGCTCTTCGAACAACAGGCCGGCGCGCTGCATGAAAAGGTCGAGGACGCGTTGCTGCGTTCGGCCTATCGCTTCTGCCACTACAACCAGGTGCACACCGCCGCGCTGCTCGGCCTGAGCCGTAACGTGACCCGCACGCGGCTGATCAAGATCGGCGAACTGGCAGTCAACAAGCGACGACCCACAGAAAACCTGCAAGGCGAACGCTTGATCCAGTTGTCGATCTAGCCCACCAATTGGCAGTGCAAGCCATCGTCATGACTGCGGGCGATGCTGCTCAGCACCTGGAATGAACCGAAGGTCACGGTGCGCGCCTGATGGGTGCGGATCAACTGCCAGAAGTCCTGCTCGCCGGTTTCGAAACTCTGGAACGCCGCCTCCCCCGCCTCGCGGGATTGCCATTGCAGGAACCCCAACACACGCCGGCCATCGTCACTGGCCTGAACGCTGGCGCTGACGAATCCGGCATAACGCTGGGCCAGACGCTCGGTCTGCACGGTCAGCGCCGAGACCAGCGCCGGTTGTTGGGCGGGTTCGATTTCAAATTCGATCAATTGGGTGAAGCTGCGGTTTTTCGCTGGTGCTTGCATGACATCCCCACTCTGTCAGGTGAATCTTGCGGTTCGAAGGCCTGCAGGGTAAAACCTCGAGTTAACTAGAGGTCAAGGGGCAATGTTCAAATGGTCGCAGCGGAAAATGTGCACAGGCAACTCACCGTCGGCGAAGTCGCGGCCCGCAGTGGCGTGGCCGTCACTGCCCTGCATTTCTATGAATCCAAAGGTTTGATCAAAAGCCAGCGCAATGCCGGCAACCAGCGGCGTTACCCACGGGAAGTGTTGCGGCGGGTGGCGTTGATCAAGGTGGCGCAACGGCTGGGCATTCCACTGGCGGAAATCGGCGAGGCGTTGAAACAGTTGCCGGACAACCGCGCACCGACGGCGGCGGACTGGAAAGTGTTGTCGGAACAGTGGCGGCGGGAGCTGGATGAGCGAATCAATCAGTTGATGCTGCTTCGGGATCGACTGACCGGCTGCATCGGTTGCGGATGCCTGTCGATGGAGGCGTGTCCGCTGCGCAATCAGGGGGATGTGCTGGGCGAACAGGGGCCAGGAGCGCACTTTCTCGATATCCCCACCTGAGGGCTCCCTTTTCGTGGGAGCCCTCAGATCACTCCATCAGAAGCCCGGCGCAATCTGCCCTTTGTAGCGGGTCAGAATGAACTGACGCACTTCATCGGAATTCAACGCCTTGGCCAGTTTCTGCAGGCCCGGATCGTTGATGTTGTCGGGACGTGCGACCAGAAACTCGATGTACAGGCTTTTGCCCTTCTCGACGATTAGCGCGCTGTTGGTGTCGATCCCGGCTTCCAGCGCGTAGTTGGCGAACACGAAGGCCAGGTCCACCTGACTCACGGAACGGGCCAGCAACGCACCTTCCAGTTCACGGATTTTCAGGTGCTTGGGGTTTTCGACGATGTCGCGCTGGGTGGCCAGGGTGTTGCTCGGATCCTTGAGTTTGATCAGCCCCGCCTCGTGCAACAGCACCAGGGCGCGGCCGGTGTTCACCGGGTCGTTGGGGATCGACACGCTCGCGCCGTCCTTCAGCTCCGAAATGTTCTTGATCTTGGTCGAGTAGGCGCCGAACGGTTCGATGTGCACGCCGACGACCGGCACCAGATTGGTATGGCGGGTCTTGTTGAAATCATCGAGAAACGGCCGGTACTGGTAATAGTTGGCGTCGAGATTTTTCAGCGCCAGTTGCTGGTTGGGCTGGATGAAGTCGGTGAAGACCTTGATGTCCAGATCCACGCCTTCCTTGGCCAGGGTCGGTTTGACGAACTCGAGGATTTCCGCGTGCGGCACCGGGGTGGCACCGACGATCAGTTTTTCGTTGGCGTGAGCGCCGAACGACAGAACGGCAGCCAGAACGGCCAGGGTCTTTTTCATGTTGTGCTCCAAGGCAGATTTGAGTGGCCGTCGTGGGGTGAACGTGGGGCCTTTTATGGGTTGAACTTGTTTTTGTCAGCGTCGGCTGAAGTGCGCCACCAGACGGTCTCCGGTCATTTGCAGGACCTGTACCAGAATCAGCAGCAACACCACGGTGACCACCATCACGTCGGTCTGAAAGCGCTGATAGCCGTAGCGGATCGCCAGATCGCCGAGCCCGCCGCCACCGATCACGCCGGCCATCGCCGTGTAATCCACCAGCACGATGGCGGTGACCGTCACCGCCGCCAGCAACCCGCCCCGGGCTTCCGGCAACAGCGTGTGGCGAATGATCTGCCAAGTGTTGGCGCCCATCGCCTGGGTCGCCTCGACCACGCCGCGATCGACTTCGCGCAACGCGGTTTCCACCAGTCGCGCAAAGAACGGTGTGCAGCCGACCACCAATGGCGGAATGGTGCCCGGCACGCCCAGCGAAGTGCCCACCAGCAGCGTGGTCAGCGGAATCAACACGATCAGCAAAATGATGAACGGCAGCGAACGCAGCATGTTCACGATCACCGACAGCACCCGGTACACGCCGACCGTTTCATGCAACTGGCGCTTGCCGGTGAGAAACAGCAGCAGCCCCAGCGGCAAGCCCAGCAACACCGTGAACAGCAGCGCCGCGCCGAGCATGCTCAGGGTGTCGAGACAGGCCTGGGCAATGTCGGTCCAGTAAAGGTGTTTGAACCACTCGGCCATGATCAGGACCAGTCGTGGCGCGGTGGCTTGACGCCGTTGAGCAGCCAGTTGCCGACCACGTGATACTTCCAGCGCACCGGGTCATGCAGGGTGTGGACCCGGGCGTTGCGCCAGTGACGGTCGAAGTTGTGCTTCTTCAGGGTCGAGCGGGTGCCACCGAGTTCGAACAACTTGTTGCTGGCCTCGATGGCGATTTCGGTGGTCAGCACTTTGGCCTTGGCCACGGCCAGGGACGCCAGCGCGACGTTGTCTTCATCGGGCGCCGGGCGCGCGGCGTCGAGCGCCCAACCGGCGCGTTCGAGCAGGGCTTCGGCGGCTTCCAGACGGATTTCCAGTGCGCCGATCTGAATGATCGTCAGCGGATCTTCGCTGGCCTTGTCCACCCCCGCGTCGATCCATGGCCGGGCAAACTGACGAACGAATTCAACGGTGTCGCGCAGCGCCGCCCGGGCGATGCCGGCGTCGATGGCGGCGGTGGTCAACTGGGCGAACGGTCCGGCCAGGGTCGGGCTTTCGTAGGAGCGATAAGTCGGGAACAGATTGAACGGCGCCACCTGCAGATCTTCTGCCAGCACCGTACCGCTGGACGTGGTGCGCTGGCCGATGCTGTCCCAGTCATCAACGATCACCAGCCCTTTCGTGCCACGTTCGACAAAGGCCAACTGGCCCTTCTGTTCTTCATCCAGCGCCAGCACCGCCAGCCAGTGGGCGTAGAGCGAACCGGTGCAGTAACCCTTGCGGCCGTTGATCACGAATCCGTCGCCATAACGGCGGATGGTTGCCTGAATGTCCTGCACGTTCTTGCCGCCGGTTTCCGACAGCGCATTGGCGAAACGATGACCTTGCAGCGCCAGTTCGAAGAAATGCGCCTGCTGCGCCGGCGTGCCTTGCAGGCGGATGTCTTCGAGCAGGCAGTAATGGTTTTGCGGGATCTGTCCGAGGGACGGATCGGCGGCGGAAATAATCGCGATCACCTGGGCCAGCACCGCGTAGGACACCTGGGCGCCGCCGTACTCCTTCGGCACGCTGATGCCCCACAGACCACTGTTGGAATACAGGTCGACGATCTCGGCGGGCACTTCACGGCTGCGGTCGCGCTCGGCGGCGTGCTCCTGCAAAACGGCGGCGACCTGTTCGGCCACGCGCAAGGCTTCGGCGGCGTCGGCGATACGGTGGGCGGCCGGCGGGTTGATCGGATAAACGGCAGATTCAGACATGGATGACTCTCGGTATCGGTGTTGTACCGGGTCATTGCAGCTTCTGTGCCTGACTGACAGGCCTTGTTTTTCGGGGCTTTCAGCGGACTTCCGCAGGATAGAACGATGAAAACCCGCGCATTCTGTTGCTTCACTGTCGATGGCTGAACACTGCTCGTCGGGTACTCGGTCGGGCCGGCGACACACGCCTATAGTTGAGCGACCGGTAACCCCGGCGAAGGCACACCTTCAACCCCCCATAAAATCAGGGCGACAAAAACAAGGAGTACGCCATGAGCGTTCAACCTATTCCCGAGGGGTATCACAGCATTACCCCGTATCTCGGCATCCATAAGGCCGCCGAGGCCATCGATTTCTATAAAAAGGCGTTCGGTGCCACCGAAGTCATGCGCCTGGCCATGCCCGACGGCGGTATCGGCCACGCCGAACTGCGCATCGGTGACAGCGCAATCATGCTCGGCTCGCCGTGCGATCAAGGTCCGTTGAGCAATCCGGACAAAGCCGTGTCCGTCGGCTTGCATCTGTACGTGACCGATGTCGACAAGTCGTTCCAGCGCGCACTGGATGCCGGGGCGACAGCCGTGTCCGAGGTCAAGGATCAGTTCTACGGCGACCGCAGCGGTACATTGAAAGATCCGTACGGGCATCTGTGGTTTCTGGCAACGCGCAAGGAGGACCTGACCCAGGAGCAGATCGAGCAGCGGGCGAAAGAGCTGTTCCAGCAGGGTTAGCAACAACGAATGTCCATTCCCGCGCAACGCGCGGGGATGGGCGAACACGATTCATGAACCGTCGAACCACGCTTCACGCCTTGTCATGAACGCCCGGCGATTTCAGGATGCAGGCCAACCGCCTGAATAAAGGATCACCCCCGATGTTTGCCGGATTCGTCAAAGACCAGCGCCACGTCAACGGCGTGGACATCACCTACCGCATCAAAGGCAGCGGGCCGGGCCTGCTGTTGTTGCACGGGCACCCGCAGACCCACGTCATCTGGCACAAGGTCGCCGAGCAACTGGCGGAGCACTTCACCGTGGTCGCCGCCGACCTGCGCGGTTACGGCGACAGCGGCCGACCGCCGGCCGATGAGCGGCACACCAGCTATTCCAAACGCGAAATGGCCCGCGACGGCGTGGAACTGATGCAAGCGCTGGGCTTTACGCAGTTCTCGATCCTCGCCCACGACCGTGGGGCCCGAGTCGCCCATCGCCTGGCCCTCGATCATCCCGCCACCGTGCAACGCATGGTGTTGCTGGACATTGCGCCGACCCTGGCGATGTACAGCCAGACCAACGAAGCCTTCGCCCGGGCCTACTGGCACTGGTTTTTCCTGATCCGCCCGGCGCCGCTGCCGGAAACCCTGATCGAAGCCGATCCCGAAGCCTATCTGCGCAGCGTCATGGGCAGCCGCAGCGCCGGGCTCAAGCCGTTCACTGACGAAGCGTTCGCTGAATACCTGCGTTGCCTGAGCCTGCCCGGCAGCGCTCGTGGGATCTGCGAGGACTACCGGGCCAGTGCCGACATCGACCTGGAACATGACCGCGCCGACCTCGAGGCCGGCCATCATCTGAGCTTGCCGCTGCTGGTGCTGTGGGGCGCCGAAGGCACGGTCGGTCGTTGCTTCGACCCGCTCAGGGAATGGCAACAAGTGGCCACCGATGTGCGCGGCAAGTCTCTGCCCGCCGGCCACTACCTCGCCGAAGAAGTCCCAGAACTGTTGCTCGCCGAAGCGTTGGCATTCCTGCGCTGAGCCATCCTTTCCTACCGCTCACCACAACGCCGACCGGCGTCGTGGTGAGATTGCGGTCGCGAAACATTTACTTTCACATCCTTCATCGGGATTTGCTTCGGTCATCCGTCTTATAGAGATGCGGGCCAGTCGCGTAGGCAAAAGCCACGACCGGCCCATCAGGGACTCCCGCGCTGCGAAGCCCGTAGTGGCCGAGTCCTCTCACCGAATCAAGACCCGTCATCATGTCGAAGAAATCCCGCTCGAAACTGTGGTTCCTGGTACACAGCTGGCTGGCGTTGCCGATCTGGTTTTTTGTTCTGATTGTCTGCGTCACCGGCACCCTGGCGGTGGTCAGCCAGGAAATCGTCTGGCTGGTGAACCCGCAAATGCGCGCCACCCAACCCTCTGACGATGCCCCGCTACTGGGCTACGACCAGGTCATCGCCGCGATCAAGACTGCCGAGCCGCAGTTGCTGGTCGAACGCATCAGTCGCCCCGACGAATCGCATTTCGCGCTGGAGGTGAACGTCAGTCAGCCTGACGGGCGCTCGGTGACGGTCTACGTCAACCCTTACACCGGTGTGATTCAGGGCACCGCACCAGACTTCAATTTCCGTGCCTTCACCCGAGCCTTGCACGGCTGGTGGCTGGTGCCGTTCACCAACGGTTACAGCTGGGGCTGGTATCTGGTGTCGTTTCTGGCACTGCCGATGCTGGCGTCACTGGTAACCGGGCTGGTGGTCTACAAACGTTTCTGGAAGGGCTTTTTCAGCCCGACCCTGCGCCTGCGTCACGGTGCGCGGATTTTCTGGGGCGATTTCCACCGCCTCAGTGGCATCTGGTCGATCTGGTTCATCGCGGTGATCTCCGTCACCGCCGTGTGGTTCCTGATCGAAGCCATTCTTTCCGACAACCATATTTCCATCTCCAGCGAGCCGATCATCGCGGCCATGTCCCGTGAAGGCGTGCCGTTGTCCGCCGATGGTTCGCCACCGCCACGGGTCAGCCTGGACCACGCTATCGAAATCGCCCAGCAACGGATTCCCGGGTTCGAAGCCAGCACCATCAATCTGCCCGGCAACGCCTACAGCCACCTCGATATCCGGGGACGCGGCTGGTATCCGCTGATGTTCCAGTCAGCCACGCTCAATCCCTACAGCGGTGAAGTAGCCGCCTCGCGCCTGCTCTCCGATCGGACCTCCCTGGAGTTCGTCACCGAGTCCATGCGTCCGCTGCACACCGGCGACTTCGGCGGACTGTGGATCAAGCTGATCTGGTTCTTCTTCGGGCTGGTGCTGAGCATGATGGTCCTCAGCGGGCTGTTGATCTGGACCAAGCGCACCGCGCTGGCGACCGCCAACGCCCTCAAGCGCGAGAACAAGAAACAGCGCGTTCAGGTACAACCGGCCCTGCACCATGAACCGTCGGAGGCCAACCTGTGAGCAAGTCCACCCCCATGGTTCAGCCTTCGCGGCTGAGCGCGATCTGGCATAAATGGCGCTTCCACATCAACGTGCTGCTGTTGCTGATTCCGCTGGGATTCATGCCCAGGTACTTCGCCGATCAGGCGTTGTTTCGCGGTGACAGCGGGCTGGGTGAGCGCGAGATCGGCGAAGTCCAGGTGGGTCCGTGGAGCCTGCGTCTGGCCGAGTTTCGCAACGAAGCGCCGCTTCCCGATGGCGCAGCCGGCTATCTGAAGGGTTTTAGCGCCGCGCTGTGCGAGGCCTGTGTCGAACAGGTCAAGGCCACCTACCTGCGCATCGGCAAGCCACGCAGCCTGCGCGCCGCCGGTTCGATCTTCTTCGGCACGCCTTACAGCATGGGCACGCAAATGCCTGTCCCGGACAAAACCAAAGCTGACGCCGAACTGTGGATCACCATGGAAGGCTGGGACGGCAGCATGCACCAAGCCTCGATTCCGCTGAGCCAGGCCTCCCCCGCCACTATTGCCTGGCTGAACAAACAAGGAGCCAAACCATGAGCCGCCCTTCCCGTCTGAGCATGAGCACTGCATTGCTGGTGCTGTGTGCCGGTTTCAGCGCCAGCGCCCTGGCCCACAACCCGATGTGCGAGTGCAAGGCCATCGATGCCGAGCAGATCAAATGCACCGGCGGTTTCTCCGACGGCAGCGGCGCGCCGGGGGTGACCCTCGATGTGATCGGCTACGACGAAACCATCCTGGTGCCGGGCAAGCTCGGCGCCGATTCGACCCTGACCTTCAAGAAACCCGGCGCCGAGTTCTACGTGCTGTTCGACGCTGGCCCCGGCCATGTCGTCGAAATCGACCAAGCGGATATCGAAGCCCCATGACCACGCCGACCACTCAAGTTGTTCGCCCGGCCGGTGCCGGCCATGAAACCCTCAATGTGCTGCTGATGTGCCTGCTGATCCTCGCGGTCGCCGGCTCCGTGGTGGCGTGGCGCGGGGTGTCCCACGAACCCGAACCGGTTTCCAGCCATCAGCTCGACGCCCGCCGCGACCTCGGCGCCAGCGAGCAAGGCATCTACGCCGACCTGCGAGTAACCCTCGACGAGATCCACCTGTTGCGTGAAGAACAGCAAGCGCTGCCGACCCCGCAAAACCTGGCGGATGAAGGTTTCGCGCCGTTCGCCCAGGACGCCAGCTCCGTGAGCCGTGGCGGCCATGCCTGGCAATTGCTGGCCGACACCGCCTACTTCGGCCACAGCCAGGCACCCGCCGTGGCCGGCTCGTTTCTGATGCGCCTGAACGCTGCAGATGACGCCACGCCGGACATCTGGCTCAACCGCGCCGCCGATCTGCAAGCGCCGACAGACCTGTCCGACGCAGCACTGACCGCTGCCGGATGGAAACAGATCGTCGCGCAATTCGATGCCGGGGTGACCCGCGAACATCGTCATTGAACCCTCGCCTTCATTCGAGAGAAGACCGCTTGCCCATGCCTAGTTCATCTCAACGCCGTCCTTTCCTGCGCCTGCTGCTGATCGGCCTGTGCGCCTGCCTGCTGAGCCCGCTGGCCAGCGCCGATCCGGCCAAACGCCTGCGCATCGGCATCACCCTGCACCCTTATTACAGCTATGTGGCGAACATCGTCGGCGACAAGGCCGACGTCGTGCCGCTGATTCCCGCCGGCTTCAACCCGCACGCCTACGAACCCCGTGCCGAAGACATCAAGCGCATCAGCGGGCTGGACGTGATCGTGCTCAACGGCGTCGGCCATGACGACTTCGCCGACCGCATGATCGCCGCCAGCGAAACGCCGAACATCAAGACCATCGAAGCCAACGAAAACGTGCCGCTGCTGGCCGCCACCGGAGTCGCAGCGCGCGGTGCCGGCAAAGTGGTGAACCCGCACACGTTCCTGTCGATCAGCGCCTCGATTGCCCAGGTCAACAACATCGCCCGGGAACTCGGCAAGCTCGACCCGGATAACGCCAAAACCTACACGCAGAACGCCCGCGCCTACGGCAAACGCCTGCGGCAGATGCGCGCCGACGCCTTGGCAAAACTGACCCAGGCGCCAAACGCCGAACTGCGGGTCGCCACGGTGCACGCCGCTTACGACTACCTGCTGCGCGAGTTCGGCCTGGAAGTGACGGCGGTGGTCGAGCCGGCCCACGGCATCGAGCCCAGCCCGAGCCAGTTGAAGAAAACCATCGATCAACTGCGCGAACTGGATGTGAAGGTGATCTTCTCCGAGATGGATTTCCCGTCCACTTACGTCGAGACCATTCAACGCGAATCCGGTGTGAAGCTGTACCCGCTGTCGCACATTTCCTACGGCGAATACACCGCCGACAAGTACGAAAAGGAAATGACCGGCAACCTCAACACCGTCGTTCGGGCAATTCAGGAGTCCGGCGCATGACGGCTCAGGAAAACCTCTCAATCATCAGCAGTGGCCCGACCCTGGAATTTGCCGAGGTCAGCCTGACCCTCGGTCGCACCACGATTCTGGACAAGGTGACCTTCCAGGTGCAGCCCGGCAGCGTGCATGCACTGGTCGGCCCCAACGGCGGCGGCAAGAGCTCGCTGATCAAGACCCTGCTCGGGCAGATGCCGCATCAGGGTCGGCTCAGCCTGCAATGGCCCGGCGAGCCCGGCACTATCGGCTACGTGCCGCAGGCGCTGGAATTCGATCGAGGTCTGCCGATGACCGTCGATGATTTCATGGCCGCCATGTGTCAGCGTCGCCCGGCGTTTCTCGGCCTGAGCAAACGCTACGCCGGCGCCATCGGTGAGGCGCTGGAGCGGGTCGGCATGCAGGACAAACGCAAGCGCAGGATGGGCGCGCTGTCCGGCGGTGAGCGCCAGCGGGTGCTGCTCGCTCAAGGCCTGATCCCCGCCCCGCAATTGCTGGTGCTCGATGAGCCGATGTCGGCCCTGGACGAAGCCGGGATCCAGGTATTCGAACGCCTGCTCGGCGACTGGCGCGCGGCGGGCATCACCGTGCTGTGGATCGAACACGATCTGGAAGCCGTCGGGCGTCTGGCCAATCGCGTCACCGGCCTCAACCGCCGGGTGCTGTTCGACGCCACCCCGCAACAGGCCCTGACCCCGGAACGCCTGCTGACCCTGTTCTCGACCCATCCACGGAGCGCTGCCTGATGAGTTACGAAGCCTTTCGTTTGATGGTGCAGGGCTGGGCCACCTCCGGTTACCTGCCGGAAGCCCTGGCCTACGGTTTTGTGGTCAACGCGCTGCTCGCCGGCCTGTTGATCGGCCCGGTGCTCGGCGGTCTCGGCACGTTGGTGGTGGTCAAGCGCTTTGCGTTTTTCTCCGAGGCGGTCGGTCACGCGGCGCTGACCGGCGTGGCCATCGGCATCCTGCTCGGCGAACCCTACACCGGGCCGTACGGCAGCCTGTTCGGCTACTGCCTGTTGTTCGGCATCCTGCTCAATTACCTGCGCAACCGTACCGGCCTGGCCCCGGACACGCTGATCGGCGTGTTCCTGTCGGTGTCCCTGGCGCTGGGTGCCAGCCTGCTGCTGATCCTGGCGGGCAAGATCAACGTGCACATTCTGGAAAACGTACTGTTCGGCTCGGTGCTGACGGTCAACGGCAATGATCTGGCGGTGCTGGCCATCGTCGGTTCGCTGGTGATGGCCCTGGCCTTGCCGCTGTACAACCGCATCATGCTCGCCAGTTTCAACCCACAACTGGCAGCGGTGCGCGGTGTTGCCGTGAAGACTCTGGATTACCTGTTCGTGATTCTGGTGACCCTGATCACCGTCGCGGCGGTAAAAGTCATTGGTGCGATTCTGGTCGGTGCGCTGCTGGTGATTCCGGCAGCGGCGGCACGTCTGCTCAGCCAGTCGCTCAAAGGCTTTTTCTGGTGTTCGGTGCTGATTGCCACGATCAGTACGCTGTGCGGGATTCTTGCGCCGATCGTGTTCGACCTGCCGATTCCGTCCGGTGCCGCGATCATCCTCGTCGCCGGCATCGGTTTCGCCCTCGCCGCGATTGCCCGGGGCGTCGTCCCCAGTCTGAAAGGGAACCTTGGATAAATGGCTTTTTCATTGCGACAACTGACCCTGGCCATCGCCCTGTGCAGCGTGACCACGACCAACGTATTCGCCGCCGAAAGCGCCAAACCGCTGCGGGTGCTGGCCTCGTTGCCAATCACCTACGGTCTGGGCGAAGTGTTGCTCAAGGGCACCGACATCAGCCTCGAACGCGCAGCGCCGGCAAATCTGCCGGGCAGCCGCCAGACCGCGTACTTCACCGGGCGCGGTGCTCCAGAGCTGAGCAAACTGGCCACCGGCGCCGATGCGGTGATCGGCGTGCGCTCGCTGTGGGCCGATGATCCGCTGTACCCGATTGCCCGACGCAGCAACATCCGCATCGTCGAAGTCGATGCCGCCCGCCCGGTGGACGGCGCCCTGCCCGGCATCGCCGTGCAACCGGGGCTGAACGTCGATGGCCTGAACAGCCAACCGTGGCTGGCCAGCAACAACATGGGGCGCATGGCCGACGTGATGGCGGCGGACCTGGTGCGCCTGGCACCGAAGGACAAACCGAAGATCGAAGCCAACCTGGCCGCACTGAAACAGCGCCTGCTGAAACTCAGTGCCGACAGCGAAGCGCGCCTGGCCAGTGCCGACAATCTGAGCGTGATGAGCCTGAGCGATCACTTCGGCTATCTGATCGGCAGCCTGAATCTGGAGTTGGTCGGGCAGGACCCGCGACCGGATGCCGAATGGACACCGGAAGATCTGAAGAAGTTGACCGCCACGCTCAAGGACAACGACGTGGCGGTGGTGCTGCACCATCGGCAACCGTCGGACGCCGTGAAAGCGGCAATTGCCGAGTCGGGCAGTCATTTGCTGGTGCTGAGCACCGATGCGGCGGATCCTGTGGCAGAACTGGAAGGGAATGTGGATGCACTGCTCAAGGGCTTGAGCGGCGCGTAACACCGTTCCTCCGGACATGAAAAAACCCGCTGACTGTTTCCAGTCCAGCGGGTTTCTTTTTGGCCGGTGACTTACTGTGCAGCCGCTTGCGCTTCCATCTTCTGGCGCAGGCTTAGCGGACGCATGTCAGTCCAGGTTTCTTCGATGTAGGCCAGGCATTCCTTTTTCAGGCCGCTCTTGCCCACGGTGCGCCAGCCTTCCGGAATAGCCTTGTAATCCGGCCAGATCGAGTACTGCTCTTCGTGGTTGACCACGACCTGAAAGAGGATGTCCTCGCGGTCGAATACTGACGTCATGCTGTGTCTCCATCGTTGTAGGGGTGGGCTGCACGGTGGGTGCAGCCGGGTATGTAGAAGGAACGTTCGGCGCGGCGAAAAATTTACAGGGCAGCGGTCGCGGCACTCAGTGCACGACCGAAGATCTCGGCGACGCGGTCGATTTCAGCGGCGGTGATCACCAGTGGCGGCAGGAACCGCACCACCGCGCCATGCCGCCCGCCCAATTCCAGAATCAGGCCACGCTTGAGGCATTCGCGCTGTACCAGCGGCGCCAGACGTGCGAAGGCCGGTGGATGGCCCAGCGCATCCGGCGCACCGTTCGGATCGACCAGCTCGACACCGAGCATCAGGCCACGACCACGAATGTCACCCAGTTGCGGGAAGTCACGCTGCAGGATGTGCAGGTGCTCGCTCAGGCGTTCGCCCATGGCGGCGGCGTGTTCGCAGACCTTGTGTTCGACCAGGTAACGCATCACCGCGGAACCGGCGGCCATCGCCATCTGGTTGCCACGGAAGGTGCCGGCATGAGCGCCCGGCTGCCAGGTGTCGAGCCAGTCGCGGTAAACCACCACCGCCAGCGGCAGGCTGCCGCCGATGGCTTTGGACAGCACGACCACGTCCGGGGTGATGCCGGCGTGCTCGAAGGCGAACATCTTGCCGGTGCGGGCGAAACCGCTCTGGATCTCGTCGACGATCAGTGCAACACCCGCCTTTTCGGTGATGCGACGCAGACCGCGCAGCCACTCGATGTCCGCCGGAATCACACCGCCCTCGCCCTGCACCGCCTCGACGATCACCGCCGCCGGCAATTGCACCCCGGCCTCCGGGTCGTTGAGCAGGTTTTCCAGGTAACTCAGGTTGGCCTTCACACCCGCCGCGCCACCGAGGCCGAACGGGCAACGGTAGTCGTACGGGAACGGCATGAATTGCACGCCGTTGCTGAGCAGCGCGCCCAACGGTTTTTTCGGACCAAGGCTGCCCATCAGGCTCAACGCGCCCTGACTCATGCCGTGGTAACCGCCGGAGAACGACAGCACGGTGCTGCGTCCGGTGGCGGTACGTACCAGTTTCAGCGCGGCTTCCACGGCGTCGGTGCCGGTCGGGCCGCAGAACTGGATTTTCGCTTCCTTGGCCAATGCTGGCGGCAGCAACCCGAACAGGTCCTGAACAAATTGATCCTTCACCGGCGTGGTCAGGTCGAGGGTGTGCAGCGGCAGCTCATCGGCCAGCACCTGCTGGATGGCCTCGATCACCACCGGATGGTTGTGCCCCAGCGCCAGGGTGCCGGCACCGGCCAGGCAATCGATGAAGGTGCGGCCTTCAACGTCTTCGACATACAGCCCCTTGGCACGCTTCAGCGCCAGGGGAATGCGCCGCGGGTAGCTGCGGGCATTGGATTCCTGCTGGCTCTGGCGGGCCAGCAGCGGCGATTCATTGAACTGATACAGCGTTTCCGCCGGCGCGGAGGCGATCCGGGCCGACGACTCTTCGATAAGGCTGGTGGCGACTGACATCTCTCGACCCCTCAATTCGCTATGGATAGTGACCAAAACTGCACACCGCACAGGTGCGCGTTCCGGTCGCGGGGCGCACATGCAGGTTTTCCTGTTCTGGAAACGCACCAGCCCCTCAAGGATTTACACCCTTGAGCGAGTTGTCATGCCGACAGCGGCAGCGACTTGTGCATCGGCAGGCTGCGCATGCCGTGGCGAATGAGCGGCGGCGCCGATTCGCGATACCCCAGACGCCGATAAAAGGCTTCACCGGTGCGGGTGCTGGTGAGCACGGAACGGGCGCTGCCGAGAGTCAGCAGCCAGCCTTCAAGGTCAGCCATCAGGGCCCGGCCGACGCCCCGGCGAAACCATTCCGGCTGCACATGACAAAGGGTGACATCGCCGTCGGCCAGCGCCATGCCGACGCCCACCGGTCGGCCCTGCATCAGGGCGATGTTCAGATAACGCTGTGGATCGGTGAGCCAGGCACTGATGTGTTCCGGCGATTGCTGGCGGATCCAGGCATCGACAAGGTGGGGGTCGTTACGATGGTCGAGCGCACAACCGACGCGGATCGAACGCTCGATGATGCGGCTGATGATGCCGGCATCGGCCGGGGTGGCCGGGCAAATGTAGATGGATGCATCCATGGCGCTGTTTCCCTCAATCCATTGAGTCAAAGGCTGGGGCGACAATAGCGTCGTGGCCGGCCGATGACCAATGGAGAGAGGTTACATTTGATGTGCCGGGCTCAGGCCGGTTGCAGCGGCATGGTCAGCTCGACCCGCAAGCCATCCGGGCGACTGTCGAAATGCAGGGTGCAGGCACAGCGTTGGACAATTGCCTGGACAATCGCCAGCCCGAGCCCGCAGCCGGTGCTCTGGCCGTTGCGCCAGAACCGTTGGGTCAGGTGTTGCAGATCGTCCGGCGCAATCCCCGGCCCATGATCGCGAACCACAAAGCGCACACGGTTGCCGGTGGTTTCCAGGCTCAGCTCCACGGCACCTTCCGTCGGGGTATGGCGCAGGGCGTTATCGAGCAGGTTGCGCAAGGCCGCGATCGACAACACTGCCGGCATTTGCAGAGGCGCGCCGGACAACTTTTCGGGCAGATGCAGTTTGATCCGTTGACGCTCGCCGCTGGCAGAGTCCTGAATCGCCAGTTTCGCCACTTGCTCGGCGCTGCACTGCACGCCGTCGTCGAACGACAGACTGCCCTCGACCCGGGCCAGCAACAGCAATTGCTCCAGGGTCCGGTGCAAGCGATCGGCGCCCTCCTCGGCCCGGGCCAGGGACTGATCGCGGGCACTGCCTTCGGTCATGCGCGCCACTTGCAGGTGAGTCTTGATCGCCGTCAGCGGGCTGCGCAGTTCATGGGCGGCGTCACCGGTCAGGCGACGCTCGCGCTCGATAGTCTTGCCGATGCGCTGGAACAGTTGGTTCTGAGTTTCAAGCAGCGGTTTCAGTTCGCTGGGGAACGATTGCAACTGCAACGGTTCGAGCGAGTCGGCATTGCGCCGCATCAAGGCTTCGCGCAAGCGATTGAGCGGCGCCAGCCCCTGACCGATCCCCAGCCACAGCAGGCACAGGCAGCCAAGCAGCGCCACACCCACCGGCACCGAAGCCGCCAGCAGGATCGACATGTTCAAGGCTTCACGCTCGATCACCCGGTCAGCGGTAGTGATGCGCACATCGCCCCGGGCCAGGGTGAAGGTGCGCCACGGTGCACCGTCGATCATCTGGTCATGGAAGCCCATCTTCTGCGCTTCCAGTGCCTGTTCCGGATTGTTGTGGCTGCGGGCGAGGATTTCGCCGCGCAACGAGCTGACCTGGCAGGCCATCCCGCCGGGAATGTTCAGTTGTTCGGCGCTGAAGTGAGTGCCCTCGCCTTTGCTCGGTATCGCCGGCAATTGCTCCAGCAATCCGGCGACCATTCGTGCCGAAGCCACCAGCCGCTGGTCGAGAGAAAACATCATCTGGTTGCGCAGGTCGCTGAGCATCCAGGCCGCCGCCAAGGCCCAGATCAGCGCGAATGCGGCGCCGAGGGTCAGGCTCAGGCGCAGGCGCAGGCTCATCACTTGTCAGGTTCTCCACCATCGGCCGGGCCCAGGCGATAGCCCAGACCACGTACGGTTTCGACGATGCCCTTGCCGAGTTTGCTGCGCAGGTGGTGGATGTGCACGTTCAGCGCGTTGCTCTCCAGTTCATCGTTGAAACCGTAGACGCTGTCCTTCAATTGCTCGGTGGACAGCACCCGGCCACGGTTGTGCAGCAAGGCTTGCAGCAGGGATTGCTCGCGACGGGACAGGTCCACCGAACGGCCCGCCAGGGTGGTTTCGCGGCTGCTCGGGTCGTAAGTCAGCGCGCCGTGCTCGATCAGGTTGACGCTACGCCCGGCCACGCGGCGCAGCAGGGTTTGCAGACGAGCGAACAGTTCGCGCAAATCGAACGGCTTGAGCAGGTAATCGTCGGCGCCGGACTGCAAACCGTCGACCCGGTCGGTGACCGAATCCCGCGCAGTGAGGATCAGCACCGGAATTTCCAGGCCCTGCTGACGCAGTTGCTGCAGCAGTTTGAGGCCATCTTCGTCCGGCAAACCGAGGTCGAGCACCATCACGTCGAATTCGGCAACCTTGAGGATCGCCCGCGCCTTGGAGGCGGTGTTGACGTGTTCGACCGTCAAGCCCTGGGCCGTCAGCCCGGCGACGATGCCACTGGCGATCAACTCATCGTCTTCGCAAACCAGTACGTGCATGGTGAGTCCCGTAGAAAAATGCCGATTAGGCGGTTGGCCGATTAAGCTGACATTATGCCCCGAACGCCACAGCGACAAGGGCGCCGCGGTTAATCATCGGTTAATCGCCGCCGCCCATTGTGCTCATCACTTGCACAGGGACAAGGCTCCTCCATGCGTCATATTTTTTTATTGTTTGCACTGTTGATTTCGGGTCTGGCCCAGGCAGGGAACGATCCTTTTGCGACAAAACCGGAATTTCTCCCGGTCGACAAGGCCTTCGTGCTGACATCCGAACGTCTGGATTCCGGCGAAACCCAACTGTTCTGGCAAATCGCCGACGGTTACTACCTGTATCAGAAACGCCTGAAATTCGACGGGCTGGCGGCGGAAAACGCCCCGGCGCTGCCCGAAGGCGAATCCCACAGTGACGAGTATTTCGGCGAGCAACCGGTCTATCGCCAGGGCCTCGAACTGAAAATTCCTGCAGCAGCCAAAGGCCAGATCAAGGTCAGTTATCAGGGCTGCGCCGATGCCGGCCTGTGCTATCCACCGCAAACTCGCGTGATCGACCTCGGTGGCAAAGCGGCCGCTGCAGCGACGGATGAGGCGCAGGATCAAGCGCTGGCCAGCGGTCTGCAACAGCACTCGCTGGGCTGGAGCCTGCTGGTGTTCTTCGGTCTCGGCCTGTTGCTGGCCTTTGCGCCGTGCTCGTTACCGATGTTGCCGATTCTGGCCGGTATGGTGGTTGGCAGCGGTGCCACGCCACGTCGTGGTTTTGCGCTGGCCAGCAGCTATGTGGTTTGCATGGCGCTGGTGTATGCGGCAATGGGCGTCATCGCGTCCCTGTTGGGAGCGAACCTTCAGGCGTGGTTGCAAAACCCATGGCTGCTCGGGACGTTCGCAGTGGTGTTTGTGATTCTGGCACTGCCGATGTTCGGCTTCTTTGAACTGCAATTGCCGGTCGCACTGCGTGATCGACTGGAGCACGCCTCGCGCAGTCGCAGCGGCGGCAGCCTGGTTGGCGCCGGTGTGTTGGGCGCGTTGTCCGGCCTGTTGGTCGGGCCGTGCATGACCGCACCGCTGGCCGGTGCTCTGCTCTACATCGCGCAAAGCGGCAATGCGCTGCACGGTGGCTTGATCCTGTTTGCCCTCGGCATCGGTATCGGCATCCCGCTGTTGGTGCTGGTGACAGTCGGCAATCGTTTCCTGCCGAAACCCGGCGCGTGGATGAACCTGCTCAAAGGCATATTCGGTTTCCTGTTCCTCGGCACGGCGGTGCTGATGCTGCGTCCGGTGCTGGACTCGTCACTCTGGCTTGCGCTGTGCGGTGCATTGCTGCTGATCGCGGCCTACAGCGCCTGGAAACAGTCCGAAGGCTTCGGCCGGGTCGCCCAGTTGTTCGGTGCCAGCTCGCTGCTGCTGGGACTGTGGGGCAGTTTGCTGGTCGTGGGTGCAGCGGGTGGCAGCGATGATCCGTTCCAGCCGTTGCAGGTCTACAGCGCCGGACGCACCGGCACAGTTGCACCCAACGGTCACGAAGCATTCATTACGATCAAGGACCCAGCCGCCCTGCAGCGCGAACTCGACACCGCCAAGGCTCAGGGCCAATGGGTGCTGCTCGATTACTACGCCGACTGGTGCACGTCGTGCAAAGTCATGGAGAAAAAGGTATTTGGCCAGGCGCGGGTGATGCAAGCCCTGAGCGATGTGCGTTTGCTGCGCCTCGACGTCACTGATGACAATGCCGCCAGCCGCGAACTGCTCGGCCGCTACAAAGTGCCAGGGCCACCGAGTTTTGTGTGGATCGGTGCCGACGGTGAAGAGCGCCGCAGCCAGCGCATCACCGGCGAAGTCGATGCCGACACTTTCCTGCAACACTGGACCACCACCCGAGACGCCCGTTAATGCTGACTTTCACCCTCGGCACCTTTGCCATTGCGCTTAACCACCTGTTGCTGATCAGCGCCCTGGCGCTGGCGACCTTCGTCGGCTGGCGGGTGGCCAAGCGCGGTGGCGATAACCCCGAGTCGGCGCTGTTCAGCCTGTTCCTGCTCGGGATGCTCGCGGCGCGCGTCGCGTTTGTTGCCGTGTACTGGGGACATTACCGCAACGATCCGTGGCAGATCATCGACCTGCGCGACGGTGGTTTTCTCGCCTGGCCTGGGGTGATCGTATTGTTGCTGGCAGCGCTGTATCGCGGCTGGCGGCGGCCGGGTTTGCGTCGACCGTTGGGGTTCGGCGTGGTCAGTGGCGTGGCATTCTGGTTGCTGGCCACCCTGTCGCTGAGCCTCTACGAGCAAGGCACACGTCTGCCGGACATCACTCTGCGCAACGCCGCCGGGGAAACCGTGAAACTCGCCGACTATCAGGGCGGCCCGCTGGTGATCAACCTGTGGGCCACCTGGTGCCCGCCATGCCGCCGCGAAATGCCGGTGCTGGAAAACGCCCAGCAGCAACGCCCGGACCTGACGTTCCTGTTCGTCAATCAGGCCGAAAGCATGCAAAGCGTCGCGACCTTCCTCGAGACCCAGGGCCTGAGCCTGAACAACGTGCTGTTCGACCGTAGCGGTCATCTGGGCCAGGCCGTGGGTTCCATGGCATTGCCGACTACGCTGTTCTACAGCCCCGACGGTCAATTGCTGGCCAGTCATCTGGGCGAGTTGTCGAACGCCAGTCTGGCTCGAGCCCTGGAAAACTTCGACATCCCCAATCCGAATACGAACGCCGCACCGGCCACCTCTGCAAGGAAACTGCCATGCCCCGCCTCCGCCACCTGCTGACGCTGACTCTGGGCGCTGCCCTGCTGCACTTGCCGTCGGTGCAGGCCGCTGAAGAATTGCCTGACGCGATCAAGAAGATCGAAGCCAAGGGCGCAAAAATCGTCGGCCAGTTCGACGCGCCCGACGGCCTGCGTGGCTACGCCGCGCAATACCAGAACCGGGGCATGGCGCTGTACCTGACGCCGGACGGCAAGCACGTGCTGCTGGGCAATCTGTACGACGCCGACGGCAACGACCTGAGCAGCGCACCGCTGCAAAAACTGGTCTACGCGCCGATGGCCAAGGAAGTCTGGGCCAAGTTCGAGGCCAGCAACTGGATTCAGGACGGCAACAAGGATGCACCGCGCACGGTGTACCTGTTCAGCGACCCGAACTGCCCGTACTGCAACATGTTCTGGGAACAGGCCCGCCCATGGGTCAAGGCCGGCAAGGTGCAGTTGCGCCACATCATGGTCGGCATCATCCGCGAAGACAGCCCGGCCAAATCCGCCGCGCTGCTGGCCGCCAAAGACCCGGCCAAGGCCCTGGAAGAACACGAAAAGGCCGGCACAGCCAGCACGCTCAAGGCCTTGAAGAACATTCCGGCCGCCGTGCAGACCAAACTCGCAGCGAACATGCAGTTGATGGAGGACCTGGAATTACAGGCCACCCCGGCGATCTTCTATATGGACGACAAGGGTGAGCTGCAACAACAGCAAGGCGCGCCGACGCCGGACAAGCTGGCGAAGATTCTCGGGCCGAAATAAGCAGGACCAAAAGATCGCCGCGCGTCGCAGCGCCTACAGGAAACACACCCCCCCTGTAAAAGCTGCGACACGCGGCGATCTTGTTAATGGCGCTCCGCCAGGAAGCTGAACAACACCTCCGTCACAAACTCCGGATTCTCCAGATTGGAGATATGCCCGGCCTCGGGCACCAGCACACTCGGGCAGCCGATCAGCTCGGCCATTTCCTTGGCTTCCGACGGTGGACGGGGTTTGTCCTGATCGCCGCAGACCACCAGTGTGGTCGCCGCATTCAGCTCGCCCAGACGCGGCAACAGGTCATCACGGCCAAAGGTGATGCGCCCCATCGGCACGATGCTTTGACGCAGGCGATCAGCGGAATAACCCGCGAGTTTTGCGCGGAAATCCTGATACAACGCCGACTGCGGATCGATGCCCGGACGGAAGAAGATCGGCACCACGATATCGAGCAACTGCTCGGAGATCTCGCCGCTTTCTTCGATCTGCTTGAACAGGGAAAAGTAATACTGACGGGTCGGTTCCGGCTCGACGCCGACGTAGGTGTCCATCAGTACCAGACCGTTGAGCCGCTGCGGTGCCGACAGAGCGAGGCGCACGCCCCACATGCCGCCGACCGACAACCCGACCAGCGTCACCCGGTCGATGTCCAGATGATCGAGCAAGGCCAGCGCCTGGCGTGCGATGTCATCCAGAGATGTGGTGCCTTCAGGCAAACGCCCCGATTCACCATGGCCCCACAGATCCAGCGCAATCACCCGATAGTGAGGCGACAACGCAGCGATCTGCGGTGCCCACATGGCCTGATCCCACAGGTAACTGCCGGCCAGCAACACCACCGGGCCTGTGCCTTGATCAATGTAATGAAGTGCTTGTCCGTCCACCGTGAAGAAAGGCATCGACTACCCCCGCGACAAAAAAAAGAGAACCGGCAGCCTGAGCTGCCGGTTCTCGATCGTCAACCTTGGAAATGTACGTGAATGTACCGGTTGAATTGTGTTGAACGCACAGGCGCTGAAGACTACAAACCTTCCAGCGCCGCCATCAGATCATTCAACCGATCCACCTTCTCTTCGGTAATGTCACTGGCCGCCAGCCCTTCGATGTACTCGGCCAGTTCCTCCACCGTGCTGCACTCGAACATCGCTCGCAGCGGCACATCCCGTTGCAAGGTTTTCTGCACTCGCGAGGCGATTTGTGTGGCGAGCAGCGAGTGGCCACCGAGTTCGAAGAAGTTGTCGCGGACCCCGACCTTCTCGACCTTCAGCACCTCGGCCCATATATCGGCCAGGGTCTGCTCCAGATCGCTGCGCGGCGCCAGGTAATCCTGGCTCTGCAACTGGCCGATCTCCAGCGCCGGCAAGGCCTTGCGGTCGAGTTTGCCGTTGGCGTTGAGCGGCAACCGGTCGAGCCACAACCAGTGCAGCGGCACCATGTATTCCGGCAGTTCGGCGCGCAGGCGCTGCTTGATCCGCTCCAGCCGTTCGCTCTGATTCAGTGCGGAATCTGCGGCCACAAGGTAGCCGACCAGATGCTTGCCGTTGACGCCTTCCTGCACGCCGACCGCCCCGTCACGGACTTCCGGTTGCTCGTGCAGACGCGCCTCGATTTCACCCAGCTCGATCCGGTAACCGCGAATCTTCACCTGATGGTCGACCCGGCCGACGTATTCCAGCACCCCGTCGCTGCGACGGCGCGCCAGGTCACCGGTGCGATACAGACGCTCGCCCGGCGCACCGAACGGATTCGGCACGAACACCGGCGCGGTGCGCAGCGGATCGCTGACATAACCACGACCGACACCGGTGCCGGCCACGCACAACTCACCCACCGCACCCAGTGGCACCAGATCCAGCGCGCCATCGAGCAGGTACAGCAAGTTGTTGTCGGTCGGCGTACCGATCGGCAGATAACTGCCACGAGTCGAGGCCAGGTCGACGCGGAAGAACGCCACGTCGTCTGAGCACTCCGCCGGGCCATAGGCGTTGACCAGACCGATCTCCGGATAACGCAGCAGCCACTGGTGCGCCAGTTCCGGCGGCATTGCTTCACCGGTCGGCAACATCCAGCGCAGACCGTCGAGGCTCAAGCGATCCGAAGCGAGCATGCCCTGGATCAGCGACGGCACACTTTCCAGCACGGTGATGCCCTGCTGTTGCACATGCACCAACAAACCTTGCGGATCGTGGGCGATGGTGTTCGGCACGATGTCCACCCGCGCACCGAACAGCGGCGCGGCGAGGAACTGCCAGACCGAAATGTCGAAGCTTTGCGAAGCGGTCTGGGCGATTACATCGGCGTCGCTCAGACTCAGGTACGGCACCTTGCTCAACTGGTTGTTGAGCATGCCGCGCTGCTCGACCATCACGCCCTTCGGCAAACCGGTGGAGCCCGAGGTGTAGATCACGTAGGCCAGGTTGTCCGGGCCGCTGAAGATGCCCGGATTCGCCGACGACACCGCGCCCGCCTGAACCTCTTCCCACACCAGCAGGCGTGGACGGTTGGCGCAGCTGAATTCATCCAGCAAGGTCGTCGCCTGTTCACGGCAAGCCTCGGTGCACACCAGCACCGGCGTGCGACTGAGCTCGATGATGCGTTGCAGACGCTGGCTCGGCAGGCCTGGATCCAGCGGCAGGTAACCGGCACCGGCCTTGAAGCTGCCGATGATCATGCCCAGCAGATCCAGATTGCGCTCGCCCAGCAACGCCACCGGTTGATCGATCTGCACCCCGGCCGCGACCAACGCGTGGCCGAGACGGTTGGCGTTGTGGTTCAGTTGCTCGTAGCTCAACTGCTGATCGAGGCAACTGACGGCAATGCGTTGCGGATGTTGCGCGACCTGTGCTTCGAACAGCTCGACGTAGCTCTGCTCCAGCGGATAGTCGTGCTCACTCTGGTTGCAACCGTGGAGCAGGAAGTCCTGTTCATCAAAGCCCAGCAGCGGCAGGTCAGCCATGTCGCCATGGAAGCCGTCGACCAGCGCCAGCAACAGACGCTTGAACTCGCCGAGCATGCGCTCGATGGTCGACTCGTCGAAGTAACGCTGGTCGTAAGACAGGTGCAGACCGAGGTCATCACCCGGGTAGCACACCGCCGTCAACGGGAAGTTGGTGTGAGTACGGCCCGAATCCGACGTCGCGTTGAGGCTCTGCGCCCGATCCAGCACCGAGACTTCCACCGGGGCGTTTTCGAACACGAACAGGCTGTCGAACAGCGGCTGGCCCTTCGGCAGTTCGCTCTGCTCCTGGATGTTCACCAGCGGCAGGTATTCGTACTCGCGCAGTTGCATGTTGCTGTCGAGCAGACCGCTCAGCCACTGACGAACACTGGCCCGCTGATCGTCCGCCGGGATCTGCACCCGCAGCGCGATGCTGTTGATGAACAGGCCGACGGTGCGTTGCATCTCCGGCATCTCCACCGGACGCCCGGCCACGGTCACGCCGAACAGCACGTCGCGATCACCGCTCATGCGTCGCAGCACCAGTGCCCACGCCGCCTGGGCGAAGGTGTTGATGGTCAGTTGATGGGCCTGGGCCAACTCACGCAGACGGGCGCCGTCCTCGACATTCAGTCGCGTGTAGCGGTCGCCGACGATCATGCCGCCGCTTTCGCCAGCGTGTTCACGCAGGAACGGACGGTCGCTCGGGATCGGCGTGGTGCGCTCGAACCCTTGCAGGTTCTGCTGCCACCACTGACGCGCTTCGGCCAGGCTCTGACGTTGCAGCCAGCCGATGTAATCGCGGTAACGCGGCGGCACCGCCAATTGCGCTTCGCGACCTTCGCCCAGAGCGGTGTAGATCTCGAAGAAATCGTTCATCAGCAGCGAGCGGCACCAGGCATCGATCAGGATGTGGTGGTTACTCATCATGAACCAGTAGCGCGCCGCGCCAACCTTGATCAGGCGCAGGTGGAACGGTGCCTGATTGAGCAGATCGAACCCGGCTTCGCGCTCGGCCTTGAGCAGCGCTTGCAGCTTCGGCTCCTGCTCGGCGTCAGCGATGGCGCTCCAGTCCAGGTACTCGATCGGCGTGCGACCCGGTGTGTGGATCACTTGCAGCATGTCTTCGCCGACGTTCCAGCAGAACGACGCACGCAGCGCTTCATGACGGGCGATCACCGCTTGCCACGCCTGGGCGAAACGCTCGGGGTCGAGTTCGCTGTTGATGCGATAGCGATCCTGCATGTAGTACAGACCGGTGCCCGGCTCCAGCAAGGTGTGCAGCAGCATGCCTTCCTGCATCGGGGTCAGCGGGTACACATCTTCAATGTGCGCCGCCGGCACCGGCAGTGCGTCGAGTTGCGCCTGGGTCAGTTTCGCCAGCGGGAAGTCCGACGGCGTCAGACCACCGGCCTCGTCCTGCAGGCAATGTTCGATCAGGCTCTGCAACTCACCGACGTAGGCATCGGCCAAGTCGTTGATGGTCTGGGTGTCGTAACGTTCGGCGCTGAAGGTCCAGCGCAGCAGCAGTTCCCCGCCGTACACCTGACTGTCGACGCTCAACTCGTTCGGCAACGGTGCGTGCGGATCGTGGGCGGCACCGACCGATTCATCCAGCGGACGGAACAGCGCATCGCTGCCGAAACTCTGGTCGAACTGGCCGAGGTAGTTGAAGGTGATCGGTGCGTTCGGCAACGCTGCCATGCTCTGACGGCTGACGTCATCGGCCAGATAACGCAGCACACCATAACCGAGGCCTTTGTGCGGAACGGCGCGCAGTTGTTCCTTGATCGCCTTGATCGAAGCGCCCTGCCCGGCGGCTTCTTCGATGTTGTGCGGAGTCAGGCGCAACGGATAAGCACTGGTGAACCAGCCGACGGTGCGGGTCAGGTCGATCTCGTCGAACAGGGTTTCGCGGCCGTGGCCTTCCAGTTGAATCAGCGCCGACGCTTGACCGCTCCAGCGGCACAGCACGCGGGCCAGTGCGGTCAGCAACAGGTCGTTGACCTGCGTACGATAGGCGCTCGGTGCCTGTTGCAGCAGTTGTTTGGTTTTTTCTGCATCCAGACGCACGCTGACGGTTTGCGCATGGCGATTCTGGCGTCCACCCTCAGGACGTTCGCACGGCAAATCGGCAGCCGGACCGGCCAGTTGCGCCTGCCACCAGCTCAGTTCTTCACGCAGGGATTCACTGCCGGCGTAGGCCTGCAAGCGTGCCGCCCAGTCCTTGAAGGCGCTGGTTTTCGCCGGCAGTTTCACCGACTGATCGGCGTCGAGCTGGCGATACACGGTTTGCAGATCGTCGAGCAGAACGCGCCACGACACACCGTCGACCACCAGGTGATGGATGGCGATGAACAGCCGTTGCTGGCCGTCCGGCCCGTCAATCAACAAGGCGCGCACCAGCGGACCCTGCTCCAGATCGAGGCTGCGCTGGGCATCGGCGAACAGTGCGGCGCACTTGTCCATCGACGGCACGCGCACTTGCCACAACACCGCGGCATCGGTCACCGGTTGATGGGTTGCTTGCCATGCGCTGTTGATCTCGCTGAAGCGCAGACGCAAGGCGTCATGCTGCTCGATCACGGCCAGCAACGCCTGTTCCAGACGATGCGGTTCAAGCGCCACAGTCGGCTCCAGCAGCAACGCCTGGTTCCAGTGTTGACGCTCGGGAATCTTGGTGTCGAAAAACCAGTGCTGGATCGGCGTCAGACGCGATTCGCCGGAGACCAGACCTTGTTCGGCCGTCACGGTTTCACTGCGACTGGCGACAGCGGCCAGCGTCTGCACAGTCTGGTGCTGGAACAGATCGCGAGGGCTGAAGTGAATGCCCTGCTGCCGCGCACGGCTGACCACTTGAATCGACAGGATCGAGTCGCCGCCCAGTTCGAAGAAGTTGTCGTTGAGGCCGACCTGCTCGACGTTGAGCACTTCGCACCAGATCTGCGCGAGGGTCTGCTCCAGCTCGTTGCTTGGCGCCACGTAATCATGACGATTGAGCTCCGGATCCGGCGCCGGCAAGGCGCGGCGGTCGAGCTTGCCGTTGGCGGTCAGCGGCATGCTGGCCAACAGAATCAAATGCGTCGGCACCATGTAGTCCGGCAATTGCGTCTTCAGGTGCGCCTTGAGGGCTTCGCGCAGTTCTGCTTGCTCGGCTTCGCTTCGCGAAGCGACCTCGGTCACGAGATAGCCGACCAGTTGCTTGCCGCTCGGCGCATCCAGCGCCAGCACCACCGCTTCGCGGATTGAAGCGTGATCGAGCAGGCGGGTTTCGATCTCGCCCAGTTCGATCCGGAAACCACGGATTTTCACCTGATGGTCGATCCGCCCCAGGTATTCCACCAGACCATCGGCGCGCTGACGCACCAGGTCGCCGGTGCGGTACATGCGCCCGCCATTGGCGGCAAACGGGTCGGCGACGAAACGTTCGGCAGTGATGCCGGCGCGGTCGTGATAACCCTGGGCCAGGCCGGCGCCGCCGACGAACAACTCACCAGTCGCGCCTTGCGGCACCAGTGCCAGATCGGCGTCGAGGATGTAGGCCACGCGATCTCCGATCACGCTGCCGATCGGCACACTACCGGCACCCTCTTCCAGCACCTCGGGTGCAAGGCTGGCCAGCGGCATGACCACGGTTTCGGTCGGGCCATAGGCGTTGAAGAACAGGCTCGGTTTGAACGCTGCACGAATCCGCTGCAGGTGTTCGCCGGTAAGCGCTTCGCCGCCGGTGATGATCATGCGCACCGGCAGGATGTCGTTTTGCGTCGCGAGGAACTGCGCCAACTGGCTGCCGTAACTCGGGGTGAAGCCGAGAATATTGATCCGATGTTCGCGGATCAGGCTGCAGATTTCTTCCGCGTCCCACTGTCCTTGCGCACGCAGCACTACCTGCGCGCCGCTGAGCAGCGGCACCAGCAGACGCTCGGTGGCGGCGTCGAAGTTGATCGAATAGAAGTGCAGCTCGCAATCGTCCGCACGCATGCCGAAGCGTTCGATCACGGCCTGGCAGTGCATGGCGATTTCACCGTGGGACACCACCACGCCTTTCGGTTTGCCGGTAGAACCCGAGGTGTAGATCAGGTACGCCTGATGCTGCGGCAGGCTGATAAATGGCAGCTCGGTGGCCGGGTAATCGGCCAGCGCGGCGCTGTCGTCTTCCAGGCACCAGCGCGCTACGTTCGGCGGCAGTTCACCGAGAGCCCTGAACATCGCGCGGTCGCTGAGCAGCAGGCCGACGCGGCTGTCTTCGATCATGTAATGCAAACGGTCGAGCGGGTATTCCGGGTCCAGCGGCACATAAGCGCCGCCAGCCTTGAGGATCGCCAGCAGGCCGACGACCATTTCCAGCGAACGCTCCAGCGCCAGACCGACCCGCACTTGCGGGCCGACACCGCGCTCGCGCAGGGCCCAGGCCAGACGATTGGCGCGGGCATCGAGTTCGGCGTAGCTCAGGGTCTGCCCGGCGAAGGTCAGGGCCGGCGCATCTTTGCGCGCCAGTGCCTGTTCGGCGAACAGGTGATGGATGCACTGGTCGAGACGGTGTTCGCCCGGCTCGACACCAAGGCTGTCGAGCAATTGTTGTTGCTCAGGCGCATCGAGCAATGGCAATTCGCTGAGGCGCTGTTGAGGGTCGGCGATCAGCGCTTCCAGCAGGTTGCGCCAATGTCTGGCCATGCGCGCGATGGTTGGTTCATCGAACAAGTCGGTGCTGTAAGTCAGGCAGCAACCGAGGCGATGGTCGAGGTCGGTGACTTCCAGGTTGAGGTCGAACTTGGTCGCCCGCGCATCGTTGGCCAGGTACTCGACAGTCATGCCGGCAAGCATCCGGCTCTGCTGGAATTCCCAGCGCTGCACGTTGCACATCACCTGGAACAGCGGGTTGTACGCCGCGCTGCGCGGTGGCTGCAACGCCTCCACCAGATGATCGAACGGCAAATCCTGATGGGACTGGCCTTCGATCACGGTGTGACGCACCTGCTCGAATAATTCGCCGACCGACATCTGGCCGTCGAGCTGGCAACGCAGCACCTGGGTATTGAGGAATGCACCGATCAGCCCTTCGCTTTCCGGACGGATACGGTTGGCCACGGGCGCGCCGATGCGCAGATCGGTCTGGCCGCTGTAGCGATAGAGCAACGTTGCAAGTGCGGCGGTCATGGTCATGAACAGGGTCAGACCGTTCTGCGCGTTGAACGCCCGAACACGAGCGGCAAGGTCATCGCTGAGGTCGAAACGGAACAGTTCGCCCTGGTGACTTTGCACCGGTGGACGCGGACGGTCGCCCGGCAATTCCAGCAGTGGGTGTTCGCGACCCAGTTGTGCGGTCCAGTAGTCGAGCTGACGCTGACGCTCGCCGGACTCCAGCCAGTTTCGTTGCCACACGCTGTAGTCGAGGTACTGCACCGGCAGCGGCTCCAGCGGCGAGTCGCGGTCATCGACGAACGCTTCGTACAGCGCGCTGAGTTCCCGGGCGAAGATGTCCATCGCCCAGCCTTCAGTGACGATGTGGTGCAGGGTCAGGACGAAGTAATGCTCGTGCTCGGCAGTCTTGACCAGGCAAGCGCGCAGTAGCGGGCCGGTTTCCAGATCGAACGGCAGGTGCGCTTCGTCGTCGGCCAGTTGCTGGACTTTCTGTTCCCGCACGTCAGCGGCGAATTTCGAAAAATCCTTCCAGTCCATGCGCACGCCGGTCTCGGCATGCACTTGCTGACGGGCCACGCCGTCGACGCTCGGGAACGTGGTGCGCAGCGTTTCGTGACGCAGGATCAGCGCTTGCAACGCTGCTTCGAAACGCCCGACATCCAGCACGCCACGCAGGCGCGCCATGCCGCCGACGTTGTACGCCGGGCTGTCCGGTTCCATCTGCCAGAGGAACCACATGCGCTGCTGGGAATAGGACAGCGGCACCGGTTTGCTGCGATCAACCTTGTCGATCGGCGGCTGTTTGTTGGTACGGCCGCTGGCCTGGATCTGGCGGATCTGTTCGGCGAAATCACCCAGTTCGCTGTGTTCGAACAAGGCACGCAGCGGCAATTCGACGTCGCAGGCCTGACGGGTGCGGGAAATGATTTGCGTGGCCAGCAGCGAGTGACCGCCGAGGGCGAAGAAGTCGTCGCGCAGGCCGACCTGTTTCAGGCCCAGCACTTCGCGCCAGATCGCAGCGATCTCTTGTTCCAGCTCGGTGACCGGTTCGACGTGTTCGCGCACCTGCCATTGCGGCTCGGGCAAGGCGCGACGGTCGAGTTTGCCGCTCGGGCTCAGGGGCATTGCGTCCAGGCACATCAGTTGTGCCGGAACCATGTATTCCGGCAGCTCGGCGGCCAGTGCGGTTTTCAGGCGAGCGATTTGCGCGTCCTGATCTTCATTGGCATCGGTGGCGGTGAAATAGCCGATCAATTGCGGGCCGGCGACGGTTTCACGCACCAGCACGGCGACCTGAGCGACGCCATCCTGAGCGAGCAGACGCGCTTCGATTTCTTCCGGCTCGACGCGGAAGCCGCGCAGTTTCACCTGCTGATCGAGACGGCCGAGGTATTCGATCACGCCATCGTTGGTCCAGCGCGCGCGGTCACCGGTGCGGTACAGACGCGCACCCTGCTCGCCCAGCGGATCGACCACGAAACGTTCGGCGGTCAGCGCCGGGCGACCGAGGTAACCACGGGCCAGGCCGATACCGCTGATGCACAGCTCACCCGGCACACCGGCCGGCACTGGATTGAGATCGTTGTCGAGCACGCGGCAGACCACGTTGCCCAGCGGACGGCCAATCGGCGAACGCTCGCCATCGGCCACGGTGCAATGCCAGTGGGTGACGTTGATCGCGGTTTCAGTCGGGCCATAACGGTTGTGCAGTTGCACCGCCGGCAGTTGCGCCAAAACGCGGTTACGCAATTCCGCCGGCAGCGCTTCACCACCGGAGAACACGCGACGCAGGCTGGTGCACTCGGCGCTCAACGGTTCATCGATGAACAGCGAAAGCAGCGGCGGTACGAAGTGCAGCGTGGTCACGCCGTACTGCTGAACCAACTGCGCGATGCGATGCGGATCGCGGTGTTCACCGGGGCCAGCGATCAGCAGGCGCGCGCCGGTGATCAACGGCCAGAAGCATTCCCACACCGACACGTCGAAACTGATCGGCGCCTTTTGCATCAGCACGTCGGTGTCGTTCAGGCGATAGGTGTTCTGCATCCATTGCAGACGTTCGGCCAGCGCCGCGTGAGTGTTGCCCACGCCTTTCGGCTGGCCGGTGGAGCCGGAGGTGTAAATCACGTAGGCGAGGTTGTCGCCGTGCAGGTGCAGACCCGGTGCCTGGCTCGGCCAGTTTTCCAGGTGCAGGGTATCCATGGCGATTACGCTGACGCCTTCGCTGGCCGGCAAACGATCCAGCAATGCAGTCTGGGTCAACAGCAGTTCGACGCCGCTGTCGCTGAGCATGTAGGCCAGACGATCGGCCGGGTAATCCGGGTCCAGCGGCACGTAGGCGCCACCGGCCTTGATGATCGCCAGCAGACCGATCAGCAGTTGCGGCGAACGCTCGGCGGCGATGGCCACGCACACGTCCGGGCCGACGCCTTTGTCGCGCAGGTAGTGGGCCAGACGGTTGGCCTGGGCGTGCAGTTCGGCGAAGTCGAGGCTGCCGCCGTCCCATATCAGGGCGGTGCGATCAGGGATTTGCCGGGCTTGTTCGTTGAGCAGTTCCGGCAGCCATTGCTGAGCCGGCGTGCATGGGGCGACGCTCCACGCGTTTTGCTGAGTGTGTTCGGTGGCGGTCAGCAGTGGCAGGTCACCGATTGCCTGATCCGGGCGCTCGCAGACAGCGCGCAGCAGGTTGCTGAAATGCTCGGCGAGACGCTCGATGGTCGCAGCGTCGAACAGCTCATCGGCATAGTCGAAGGACAGCGTCAGACGACCATTTCGGTCTTCTTCGCTGTGCAGTTGCAGGTCGAACTTGGCCTCGCGACTGTGCCACGGCAGTTCCTCGGCGAGCACGCCCGGCAGACGCTTGAGCGCACTCAGGTCGCGTTGCTGGTGGTTGAACATGACCTGGAACAGACCTTGTTCGCGAGCCTGCGGGAAGGCTTCGAGCAGTTGTTCGAACGGCAGGTCCTGATTCGCCTGAGCACCGAGCGCAGCCTGACGGGTTTGCGCCAGCAGTTCGGTGAACGACAGACGCGAATCGACGTCAGCACGCAGTACCTGAGTGTTGATGAAAAAGCCGATCAGGCCCTGGGTTTCCAGACGCGGACGGTTGGCGTTGGGCACGCCGATACGAATGTCGCGTTGACCGCTGTAGCGATGCAACAGGCTTTGGAACGCCGAGAGCAGCAACATGAACGGCGTGGATTGATAGGCCTGGGCAGTCTGGCGAATGGCATCGCTGAGGCTGATTCCCAGGCGAACGCTGTGGCGTGCGGCGCTGTGAACTTGTTTAGCAGAACGTGGATGGTCGGTCGCCAGTTCCAGCGTCGGATGCTCATCACCCAACTGTGCTTTCCAGTACGCCAATTGCCGCTCGCCCTCGCCTTGCGCCAGCCACTGGCGCTGCCAACTGCCATAGTCGGCGTATTGGGTGGGCAGCGGCGCGAGTTCGGCACGCTGGCCTTGGGAAGCGGCGGCATACAGGCGCGAGAACTCGTCGATCAATACGTTCAGCGACCAGCCGTCGGCGATGATGTGGTGCATGGTCACCAGCAACTGGTGATCTTCATCGTCGAGGCGAACCAGCGTCACCCACAGCAGCGGGCCTTTCTCCAGATCGAACTGGGTGCGGGCTTCGTCTTCGCGAATCTGTTGTGCGCGTGCCTCACGCTCGGCGGCCGCCAGATCGCTGATGTCGATCAGTTGCAGGTTGAACTCGCCCGCCGCTTCGACCTGTTGCAGGGCCACGCCATCGCGCTCGAAGAAACGCGTGCGCAGGGATTCGTGGCGTTCGATCAATTGCTGGAAACTGGCGCGCAGGGCGTCTTCGTCCAGTTCGCCACGCAGGCGCAGGGCGCCGGGAATGTTGTAGGCGCTGCTGTGCGGATCGAGTTGCCAGGTGATCCACAGACGGTTTTGCGCCAGCGATTGCGGCAGAGCTTCGTTGCGCGACAGTGCGGTGATTTCGCCCTGGGCGCTGCCGCCGTCCTGCTGCTGTTGCGCCACGGCAGCGGCGAACGCGGACAGGGTTGGTGCTTCGAACAGCAGACGCAGATTGAGCTCCAGGCTCAGTTCTTCGCGTACCTTGGCGATCACCTGAGTTGCGGCGATCGAGTTGCCGCCGAGCAGGAAGAAGTGATCGTCGGCGTTGACTTGCTTGACGTTGAGTTGCTCGGCCCAGATCTTGCCGATCAGGGCTTCCAGTTCGGAGTCGGACGCAGTCGAGTCCTGAGCGGTTTCAGTCGAGACCGATGGGAACACCGCATAGCTGTCGAGGCTGCCGTCAGCCAGACGATTGCGGCAGGCCGAACGTTGCAGCTTGCCGCTGGAGGTCTTCGGCAACGCACCCGGATTGAGCAGCACCACCACGCTCGGTGCTTCCTGATAAGTCTCGGCCACCGCCTGACGGATGGCTTTGATCAGCGCTTCGGGCGGGAGGATTTTCTGCACGCTGCGGCTGATTTCCGCCGCGATGCCGATGCCTTCTTCGCCGTTCTGATTGACCGCGAACGCGGCGACGCGGCCCTTGCGCACCACCTCCACTTCGTTCTCGACCGTCTTCTCGATGTCCTGCGGGTAGAGGTTGTGACCGCGCACGATCAGCATGTCCTTCAGGCGACCGGTGATGAACAGTTCGCCGTCGCGAATGAAGCCCAGGTCACCGGTGCGCAGCCAGGTCTGGCCGGCGTGCTGGACGAAAGTCTTGGCGCTGGCCTCGGGGTTGCGCCAGTAGCCGTGGGCGATGCTCGGGCCGGTGGCCCAGACTTCACCGACGGCGTTGTCGGCCAACTCTGCCAGCGTGGTCGGCTCGACGATCAGCACCGCATGATCGGGCTGGCTGATGCCGCAACTCATGATCGGGCTGCCCTCGCCCGGCTCGGCACGGTTCTGGGCCAGGGCTTGATCGTCGACGCGCAGGGCCGGAATGCCCGTGCCGCGAGGTGTGCCGGCGACGAACAGGGTCGCTTCCGCCAGACCATAGGACGCCATGAAACTGTTTTCGCTGAAACCACACGCAGTGAACTTCTCGGCGAAACGCTCGAGGGTGTCGAGACGGATCGGTTCGGAGCCGGAATAGGCGACGCGCCAGCGGCTCAGGTCGAGACGCTCCAGCGCCGATTCGCTGACCCGCTCGCTGCACAGTCGATAGGCAAAGTCCGGCCCGCCGCTGATGGTGCCGCCGTATTGGCTGATCGCTTCGAGCCAGCGCAACGGCCGGCCGAGGAAGTACGCCGGCGACATCAGGATGCACGGCACGCCGCTGAAGATCGGCTGCAGCAGACCGCCGATCAGGCCCATGTCGTGATACAGCGGCAGCCAGCTGACGATCACGTCGTCGGGGTTCACGTCGATGCCGAAACCGTGGCGAATCAGCAATTCGTTGGCCACCAGATTGCCGTGGCTGACCTGCACGCCTTTGGGCAGCGCGGTGGAGCCGGAGGTGTATTGCAGGAAGGCGATGTGGTCTTGCGGCAAGGTCGGTTCGACCCAACGCTCGGCCAGCGAAGCGTCGAGGGTATCGACGCACAACAGCGGCGGCGCGCCTTCGATTTGCTGCAAGGCCTCGCGCAGGTCGGCGCTGGTCAGCAGCAGACGCGGTTCGGCGTCGGCAATGATCGACAGCAGGCGTTCCTGATGGTGACGCTTGGCCGATTCCGGCGGATAAGCCGGCACCGCGATCACGCCCGCGTACAGGCAACCGAAAAACGCCGCGACGTAATCCGGGCCGCTCGGAAACAGCAGCACCGCGCGATCACCGAATCCGGCCTCGGCCTGCAACGCCGCCGCGATGGTGCGCGCACGCTGATCGAGTTCGCGGTAACTGAGCACCACAGCCTGCTCCTCGGTTTCAGCGAGAAAACGCAAGGCCAGCCGATCCGGCGTCAGAGCCGCGCGGCGCTGGAGGGCTTGGACCAGGGTGCTGGGGAGTTCGAACGCGTCGGTCATGAGGTTTCCTGCCTGAATTCGGCTTGCTGGTGGAATCGGGTTGGCTGCGGCATGCCCGTGCAAGGCATGCGGGACACGGTCTTCGCCGACCGTGCAAGGCATTGGAATGCGGTATGGCCGGGGCTGTGTACCCGGAACCATTCACCAATGAGAACGGATGACGTCTTGAAATAATTAGTCGGCAGGCTGGATCGCCAATGGGGCTGGGCGCTTGGACGAGTGCGGCGGCGTGTCGCAGTTCACGGATCGCACCGTTATGGATCATTAGTTCTCTTTCTCAATTGACAATCATTATCATTCAACATAATTTGTCGCTCGATGTGTAGGACGGCCCCGTCCCCCAGGCGTCCCACTAACCTATTGGCAGCAAGGTGATTTCCATGACGGAACAAGTATCCACAAGCAGGTGCGATTCACCGCTACTTCAGGCATTCGTCGACAATCGACTGATTCTGGTCAAGATTGCAGCCCGCATTACCGGCTGCCGTTCACGCGCCGAAGATGTGGTGCAGGATGCGTTCTTCCGACTGCAATCGGCGCCGCCGATCACGTCGTCGATCAAGGCCCAACTGAGTTATCTGTTCCAGATCGTGCGCAATCTGGCCATCGATCACTACCGCAAACAGGCGCTGGAGCAGAAGTACGCCGGCCCCGAGGAGGAAGGGTTGAACGTGGTCATTCAGGGCGCCTCGCCGGAAACCTCACACATCAACTTCTCGACCCTGGAACACATTGCCGATGCGCTGACCGAGCTGCCGGTCCGCACCCGCTACGCCTTCGAGATGTACCGTCTGCATGGCGTGCCGCAAAAGGACATTGCCAAGGAACTCGGCGTTTCGCCGACCCTGGTCAACTTCATGATTCGTGATGCGCTGGTGCACTGCCGCAAGGTGTCGGGCAGTCGTGCAGATGCCGTGACTGCGAACCGTCGCTGACAGCACACCGCCAAAAAAAAGATCGCAGCCTTCGCTGAAGGGCTGCGATCTTTTTTTGTTTCAGCGAGGCGTCACGCCAGTTTGCAGCGATCAAAAAACCGCTCACGCCCCAGGATCATCAACGCCGCGCGCTTGTGCGGGAAGTCGAATTCCTTTTCGCAGTGGAAGCACTGGTTTTGCATGTGGCCGATCATCTTCGCATTGTCGGCACGCGGCTCGGCGACGACGCGCTGAGTACGCGGATCATCCAGAAACAGGTAATGCACCAGCGCCGACAGCCAACTCGCCACCTTGTGCGGGCCGCGATGGTTTTCTTCCCCGACCAGCATGTGAATCCCGCGATCGTAGTTATCGGCATCGTAGAACGGCGCGATGCGATCTTCCTTGGCCCAGTAGGCTTCGAAATAGGCAAACGGCTGGTCGTCGAAACAACCGATCAGGGTCAGGGTGTGCGGATCGGCGTCGAGTTTGCTCAGGTACTCGCGATGCTGTTCGAGGCTGCCCTCTTCCTGCCAGAAACTGGCGACTCGCGGGCTGTTCTGCCAACGGTTGAAACGCGCAAGATCCTGCTCGATTTCTACCGTTCGCAGGGAAATCCACGCACCGAGACGTGCATCGAAACGCCGATAAACCTCACCACGCGGTTTCACCGGCCGCAGCGGATGACGCTTGCCGTTGCTGATGACCATCTGCTGCGGATAACTGCCGGTCAGCGAAGCCCCCAGCCACGGTTGCGGCAGTTGCCAGAACAGCGTGCGCTCGCAGCGATATTCGCCCGCCACTTCAGTGCTCACCAGCAAACCGCTGAGCAAGGCTTCGGTCGGCGGCTGATCCAGTTGCCAGATCAATTGCTGACGCGCCGGATCCCGGGCAAACAGCCAATAGCAGGCCGCCCACAGCGCCTGGCCTGGCGGCAGCGCATAGCGTTCATCGATCTGGATCGGCCCCTGGCCTTCACGATCGAGGCGCAGGCGAATCAGCGGCTGCCCGTCCAGGCTGAGGCTCAGACGGCTTTCGGTGGCATCGGCTATCAGTTGACTGCCCGAAGGCAAGGCCAGGGCAGTCAGGTCATTCAGATTGGACATGGGTCGGGCTCACGATAATCGTCGACAGTTCAACGATGGGACGTGAGCCGGGGCGGGAAATTTAGGCCGGACGCGAAAAACCGCCCGTCATGGGTGAGGCACCGGCACCACGGCAATCTTGTACGGATCGAAGATCTTCAGCATCTGCCCGCTGTCGCGCAGCCCTTGCAGCAACTTGCCGAACGCCTCGCCGGTAATCGGCGCTTTCGGGCTGAGAATGGCGTAATGGTGATAGATCTGGTCGATGCGTTGCGACACCAGCAATTCGTCACGCACCTTGTCGTTGCGCAGCAGGTAATCGAACAGATACGAGCGAGTGACCAGGGCAATGTCCGCCCGACCGCGCAGCACCATCAACAGGTTGCTGTCGTGGGAATAGGTCAGCGTGGCGTTGTAGGTTTCCGCGAGGTATTTGGGGTCGGCATTGAAGTTGGCGAACTCGTAGTGATAGCCGCTGTACAACGCCAGGCGTTTGCCCTTGAGATCAGCGAAGTAATTCTGCTGGCGACCGGGTTCGTTTTCCGCGACGAAAATCTCCGCGTCCTCCAGTCCCATGTCGACCGTGGTATGGGGAATGTCTTTCCAGCCCCAGTCCGGATTCTCGAAGATCGCCATGTCCGTGCGGCCCTCCTTGAAATCGCCGAACCGTCGCGGAATCGAGGTGGGGACAAGCTCGAAACGGTAGTCGCTCTGCGAGCTGTTCAATGCAGCGACCAGCTCCGGCAGCAGCCCGGTGTCGGCACCGTTTTCCGGGCGAATGGTGTAAGGCGGGAAATGCGCCGCCCCCACCCGAACCACTTGCACCGCCTCAGCAGGCAAAACCCAGGATGCAGCCAGCGCTGCGAGCATCAGCCCGGCGGCCGTCCGATTTGACGAAGACTTCAAAACACCCCACTCCCCGAAAAAGTACCGTTCCATGCATTCAAGCTAGGCGGTTTCGCCCAGTTAGCCAGTTTCCCGGGCCGATAGAAAGTAATCAGCGTTCTTCGAGCACCAGGATCAGCGCTTCTTCGGCCAGTTGATCGAGGCTCAAACTGCCGCCGGCGCGGAACCAGGTGGTGGTCCAGGACAATGCGCCCGTGAGAAAACGTCGGGTAATGAACACATCGCCGCGGATGAACCCCGCTTCCTTGGCCTCGCCCAGCACTTGCAGCCAGATGTCCTCGTAAATGTCACGCAGCGCCAGCACCTTGGCCTGACCGTCTTCGGACAGCGAGCGCCACTCATACACCAGCACCGCCATCGCTTCGCCGCTGCCGCCCATGATCGACTGCAATTCGCAGCGGATCAGCGCCAGCACCCGCTCGCGCACATCGGCCGCTTCGGCCAGGGCTGCACGCATCAGCGCCGTGTTGTAGCGGATGGTTTCTTCCATCACCGCGCGCAGGATTTCGTCCTTGCTCTTGAAGTGATGAAAGATGCTGCCTGACTGAATGCCCACAGCGCCGGCCAGGTCGCGCACGGTGGTGCGTTCGTAGCCTTTGTTGCGAAACAGGTGGGCCGCCACTTGCAGCAGTTTGCCGCGAGCGCTGTCCGGGTCGGTCAACCGGCCTTCATCGACCAGTTCGCGCATGACCTTCAGGGCTTTTTGCTCGTCCACCCGTTCTCTCCTACAGTCGTTCAGTCGTCTGCCGCCCTGAAACCGCAGGGTTGCGCGGGCAATTTAAGCCGCCGGCCGCGACCAAGCAAGCGCTTGGGCAGAAGATAATCCAGCCTGTTTACAAACCAAGCGCTTGCTTGGTAGCCTCGATGCACTTCTGTCACAGGTTGCTGAGTCGGAGATGAAAATGCCCACCACCGTCCGCATCGGATGCGCCAGCGCATTCTGGGGAGATACCTCGACCGCCGCCGCGCAGCTCGTGGCCGCGGGACAGCTGGATTATCTGGTGTTCGACTACCTAGCCGAGATCACCATGTCGATCATGGCCGGCGCCCGCATGAAGGACCCGCAGGCAGGGTTTGCCGGCGATTTCATCGAAGTCCTGGCGCCCCTGCTGCCGCAACTGGCCGAACAGAAGATTCGCGTCATCAGCAATGCCGGCGGGGTCAATCCCCAGGCCTGTGCCGCCGCGCTGCAAGCGGCCTGCGACAAGGCCGGCGTATCGCTGAAAATCGCCGTGCTGTTGGGTGATGACCTGCAACCGCACTTCAAACAGCTCGCCACCCAAGGCATCACGGAAATGTTCAGCGGCGCCCCGCTGCCGCCGATGTGTGTTTCGACCAACGCCTACCTCGGCGCACCGGGTATCGTCGAAGCGTTGCGTCTGGGCGCCGACATCGTCATCACCGGCCGCGTGGTCGACAGTGCAGTGGTCAGCGCCGCACTGGTGCATGAATTCGGCTGGTCGTGGCACGACTACGAGAAACTCGCGCAAGCAGCCTTGGCCGGGCACATCATCGAATGTGGCGCACAGTGCACCGGCGGCAACTTCACCGATTGGCGCGACGTACCCGATTACGAACACATCGGTTTTCCGATCGTCGAGGTCAGCACCGACGGCCAGTTCATCGTCAGCAAACCCGAAGGCTCCGGCGGACTGGTCACGCCGCTGACCGTCGGCGAACAGATGCTTTACGAAATCGGCGATCCACAGGCCTATCTGTTGCCCGATGTGGTCTGCGACTTCAGTCAGGTCAAGCTTCAGCAGCAAGGCAAAAACGCAGTTCGCGTCCACGGCGCCAGAGGCTTGCCGCCCAGCGACAAATACAAGGTCAGTGCGACGTACCCGGACGGTTTCCGCTGCACCGCCAGTTGTCTGATCGCCGGCATCGATGCGGTGGAAAAAGCCCGACGCGTCAGTCAGGCGATCATCGACAAGACTTCTGAAATGCTCGAGCAACGCGGCTGGGGCCCCTACAGCGAAACCCATATCGAGCTGCTTGGTAGCGAAGCCACCTACGGCCCTCACGGCCAGCGTCGGGACAGCCGCGAAGTGGTGATCAAACTCGCCGTGCGCCACCCGAACAAACAGGCCTTGATCCTGTTCTCCCGGGAAATCGCCCAGGCCGCCACCGGCATGGCGCCGGGGCTGACCGGCATCGTCGGCGGGCGGCCGACGGTGTATCCGCTGATCCGGCTGTTCTCGTTCCTGATTGACAAAAGCGCCTGCAGCTTGCAGATCGACATCGCCGGAGAGCGCCACCCGTTTGCCCTGCCCGCCTCGGCCACCCTCGACAGCGAGGATTTGCCCCTGCCCCACGAAACGCCCAAACCCCATGGCCGCGCCGACGCCAGCGTAGCGTTGGTGAAACTGGCGGTGGCGCGCTCCGGCGACAAGGGCAATCACAGCAACATCGGCGTGATGCCACGCCGGCCGGAATACCTGCCGTGGATCGCCGAAGCGCTGACCCCGGCCGTGGTCGTCGACTGGATGAGCCATGTCCTCGACCCGATTCACGGCCGGGTCGAACGCTGGTATCTGCCGGGTACTCACAGCCTGAATTTCCTGCTGGAAAACGCCCTCGGCGGCGGTGGCGTGGCAAGCCTGCGCATCGACCCGCAAGGCAAAGCGTTCGCCCAACAATTGCTGGAAATCCAGATCCCGGTGCCGCAGAGCATCGCCGAGCAGTTCGACTAGAGGATTGTCCATGGCATACGAATCGATTTTCCGGGCTGACCTGTTCAGCGGCCAGACCGTGATCGTCACCGGTGGCGGCAGCGGCATCGGGCGATGCACCGCCCATGAACTGGCCGCGCTCGGGGCTACCGTGGTGCTGGTCGGACGCAAGCCGGAAAAGCTGCAAGCCGTTGCTGCCGAAATCGCCGAGGACGGTGGCCGGGCGCACTGGAAGGCCTGCGACATTCGTGACGAAGAAGCCGTGAAGACGCTGGTCGGCGAACTGATCCGCGAACACGGGCCGATCCACGGACTGGTCAACAATGCCGGCGGCCAGTACCCGTCGCCCTTGGCCTCGATCAATCAGAAAGGCTTCGAAACCGTGCTGCGCACCAATCTGGTCGGCGGTTTCCTGATGGCTCGGGAAGTGTTCAATCAATCGATGAGCAAGCACGGCGGCAGCATCGTCAACATGCTCGCCGACATGTGGGGCGGCATGCCCGGCATGGGCCACTCCGGCGCTGCCCGTTCGGGTATGGACAACTTCACCAAGACCGCGGCATTCGAATGGGGTTATGCCGGCGTTCGGGTTAACGCAGTGGCGCCGGGCTGGATCGCCTCCAGCGGCATGGACACCTATGAAGGCGCGTTCAAGGCGGTGATCCCGACCTTGCGCGAACACGTGCCGCTCAAGCGCATCGGCACCGAATCCGAGGTCAGCGCGGCGATCGTGTTTCTGCTCAGCCCGGCTGCCGCGTTCATAAGCGGCAGCACCTTGCGCATCGACGGCGCTGCCAGCCTGGGCAGTCGCGCATGGCCGTTGCACAAGGCGGCCCACAGCGAATCCTTCAACGGCTTCCACCGGGCCTACATGCCGGATGTCTTGAAGGACAAGGAGTAAGCCATGCCGCAGATCCAGTCCCAGCTTGACCCGCACAGCGAAGCCTTTGCGCGCAACCGCACCGCCATGCTCGCGGCCATCGAGCAAGTCCAGCAGCTCGAACAGAACCTGCTGAACAAGGCCGCCGAAGCCAAACCGAAATTCGACAAGCGCGGGCAACTGCTGCCCCGCGAACGCCTGAACCTGCTGCTAGACCCTGGCGCGCCATTCCTCGAACTGGCGAGCCTGGCCGGCTACAAACTGCACGACGACAAGGACGGCAGCTCGGCCGGTGGCGGTTTGATTGCGGGCATTGGCTACGTTTCCGGCGTGCGGGCGCTGGTGGTGGCGAACAACAGCGCGATCAAGGGCGGGACGATTTCCCCGTCGGGTCTGAAAAAATCCCTGCGCCTGCAACAGATCGCCCAGGAAAACAAACTGCCGGTGATCACCCTCGCCGAAAGCGGTGGCGCCAACCTCAACTACGCGGCGGAAATTTTTGTCGAAGGTGCACGCAGCTTTGCCAATCAGGCGCGCATGTCGGCGATGGGGCTGCCGCAGATCACCGTGGTGCATGGCTCGGCCACGGCCGGCGGTGCATATCAGCCAGGGCTGTCGGATTACGTGGTGGTGGTACGCGGCAAGGCCAAGCTGTTTCTCGCAGGCCCACCCTTGCTCAAGGCAGCGACTGGTGAAGTGGCCACCGACGAAGAACTGGGCGGCGCCGAGATGCACGCGCAAGTCGCCGGAACAGCCGAATATTTGGCCGAGAACGATGCCGACGGCGTGCGCCAGGTGCGGGAAATCGTCAGTCTGTTGAACTGGAACGAGCAGCTTCCGTGGCTGCCCGAACCGCAATTCAAAGAACCGTTGTACCCCATCGACGAACTGCTGGGCCTGATCCCGGACGACCCGAAAAAACCCTACGACGTGCGTGAAATCATTGCGCGGATCGCCGATGAATCGCGCTTCCTGGAGTTCAAGGGCGAGTTCGATCAGCAGACCGTTTGCGGCCACCTGAAAATTCAGGGCCGCGCTTGTGGCTTCATCGGCAACAACGGCCCGATCACGCCCAACGGCGCGAGCAAAGCGGCGCAGTTCATTCAGCTGTGCGACCAAAGTCAGACACCGCTGCTGTTTTTCCACAACACCACCGGGTTCATGGTCGGCACCGAATCGGAACAGCACGGCGTGATCAAGCACGGCTCCAAATTGATCCAGGCCGTGGCCAATGCGCGGGTACCGAAACTGACCATCGTAGTCGGCGGCTCCTATGGCGCGGGCAACTATGCGATGTGCGGACGCGGGCTCGATCCGCGCTTCATCTTCGCCTGGCCCAACAGCCGCACCGCGGTGATGGGTGGCGCCCAGGCCGGCAAAGTGCTGCGCATCGTCACCGAAGCCAAGCAGTTGAAGGACGGTCTGGTGCCCGACCCGAAGATGCTCGACATGCTGGAACAGGTCACGGCGCAGAAACTCGACAGCCAGTCCACCGCCCTCTACGGCAGCGCCAACCTGTGGGACGACGGGCTGATCGATCCACGCGACACCCGCACCCTGCTCGGCTACCTGCTGGACATCTGCCACGAAGCCGCCGTGCGCACGCTGGCCCCCAACAGCTTCGGCGTCAGCCGGTTCTGATTGCCACGGACTCAAGGAGAACAATAAAAATGATCTTCACCCCGGAACACGAAGCCCTGCGCCGCACCGTCCGCCAATTCGTCGAACACGAGATCAACCCGCACGTCGATGAATGGGAAAAGGCCGGGCGCTTTCCGATCCACGAGATTTTCCGCAAGGCCGGCGACCTCGGCCTGCTGGGGATTTCCAAGCCGGAAAAATTCGGCGGCATGGGCCTGGATTACAGCTATTCGATCGTCGCTGCCGAAGAGTTCGGCACCATCCATTGCGGCGGCATTCCGATGTCGATCGGCGTGCAGACCGACATGTGCACCCCGGCCCTCGCCCGCTTCGGCTCCGATGAATTGCGCGACGAATTCCTGCGCCCGGCCATCACCGGCGAGCAGGTCGGCTGCATCGGCGTCTCGGAAGTCGGCGCCGGCTCCGACGTCGCCGGGCTCAAGACCACCGCGCGCAAGGACGGCGACGACTACGTGATCAACGGCAGCAAGATGTGGATCACCAACTCGCCGAGCGCCGACTTCATCTGCCTGCTGGCCAACACCTCGGACGACAAGCCGCACGTCAACAAGTCGCTGATCATGGTCCCGATGAACACACCGGGCATCAGCCTCAGTTCGCACCTGGACAAGCTCGGCATGCGCAGCTCGGAAACCGCCCAGGTGTTTTTCGACAACGTGCGGGTGCCCCAGCGCAATCGCATCGGCCATGAAGGCGCCGGGTTCATGATGCAGATGCTGCAATTCCAGGAGGAACGCCTGTTCGGTGCGGCCAACATGATCAAGGGCCTGGAATACTGTGTCGACAGCACCATCGAGTACTGCAAGGAACGCAAAACCTTCGGCAATGCGCTGATCGACAATCAGGTGATCCACTTCCGTCTCGCCGAATTGCAGACCGAAATCGAATGCCTGCGGGCGCTGGTCTATCAGGCCACCGAGCAATACGTGAAAGGCCAGGACGTCACCCGACTGGCTTCGATGGCCAAGCTCAAGGCCGGGCGTCTCGGTCGCGAAGTCAGCGACAGCTGCCTGCAATATTGGGGCGGCATGGGCTTCATGTGGGACAACCCGGTGGCCCGCGCCTACCGCGACGTGCGGCTGGTGTCGATTGGCGGCGGTGCCGACGAAATCATGCTGGGAATCATCTGCAAACTGATGGGCATCCTGCCGGGGAAAAAGAAATGAGCACCCTGCCCGATTGCCAGACGCTGTTGCTGGAGCCGCATAACGGCGTGCTGCACATCACCCTCAATCGCCCGGAAAGCCGCAACGCCATGAGCCTGCAAATGGTCGCCGAACTGCGCGCAGTGCTGGCCGCCGTGCGCGATGACCGCAGCGTTCGCGCGCTGGTGCTCAGCGGTGCCGGCGGGCATTTCTGTGCCGGTGGCGACATCAAGGACATGACCAACGCCCGCGCTCAGGGCAGCGATGCCTATCGCGAGTTGAACCGCACTTTCGGGTCGTTGCTGGAAGAAGCGCAGCACGCGCCGCAAGTGCTGATCACCGTGTTGCAGGGCGCGGTGCTCGGGGGCGGTTTCGGGTTGGCGTGCGTAAGCGATATCGCGATGGCCGATCATCAGGCGCAATTCGGTCTGCCGGAAACCAGCCTCGGCCTGTTGCCGGCGCAGATCGCGCCGTTTGTGGTGCAGCGCATCGGCCTCACTGAAGCCCGCCGCCTGGCCCTGACCGCCGCGCGTTTTGACGGCCATCAGGCGCGGCGCCTGGGGCTGGTGCATTTTGTCGAGCAGGATCCCCAGGCACTGGCCGAACGGCTGGATGAAGTGCTGCAACATGTCCTGTGCTGCGCCCCCGAAGCGAATGCCGCTACCAAGAAATTACTGCTGGCCAGCGCCGGCCAGCCGTCGAGTGAATTGCTGGATGAAGCGGCGCAGTGGTTCAGCGAAGCCGTGACCGGTGCCGAAGGCATCGAAGGCACGATGGCGTTCGTGCAAAAACGCAAACCCGGATGGAGCACCTGACCGTGTGGGAGCGAGCTCGCGATAAGGCCCTCCAATCCACCGCCTACATTCAGGAAAAACCACCATGCCCGCCCTCCACAAAATCCTGATCGCCAACCGCGGTGAAATCGCCTGCCGCATCCAGCACACTGCCCAGGCCCTCGGCTATCGCACCGTCGCGGTGTTCAGCGACGCCGACGCCGATGCGCTGCATGTCCAAATGGCGGACGAGGCCGTGAACATCGGCCCGGCGCCAGTGCAACAGTCCTACCTGAACATCCCGGCCATCCTCGACGCCGCCCGGCGCAGCGGTGCCGACGCGATCCATCCCGGTTATGGCTTCCTTTCGGAAAACGCCGGGTTCGCCCGAGCCTGCGAACAGGCCGGCCTGACCTTCATTGGCCCCAGCGTCGAAGCCATCGAACTGATGGGCAGCAAACGCCAGTCGAAAATTGCCATGCTCGCTGCTGGGGTGCCGTGCATCGCCGGCTATCAAGGCGCCGAGCAGGACGACGCGACCCTGACACGCGAAGCCGAACGCATCGGTTATCCGCTGATGATCAAGGCCAGCGCCGGCGGTGGCGGACGCGGCATGCGCCTGGTGCATCACGTCGAGGAGCTGGCGGCGCAATTGCGCACCGCCCGCTCCGAAGCCTTGAACGGTTTCGGCAGCGACGAACTGATCCTCGAACAGGCGTTGATCGAACCGCGCCACGTCGAAGTGCAGTTGTTCGGCGATCACCACGGCAACCTGATCTACCTCGGCGAGCGCGATTGTTCGATCCAGCGTCGCCATCAGAAAGTCATCGAAGAAGCACCGTGCCCGGTAATGACCGAAGAACTGCGTCAGGCGATGGGCGAAGCGGCGCTCAAGGCCGGACGTGCGGTGAACTACGTGGGCGCCGGCACCGTGGAGTTTCTCCTCGACGCCCGAGGCCAGTTCTACTTTCTGGAAATGAACACCCGGCTGCAGGTCGAGCATCCGGTAACCGAGTTGATCACCGGGCTGGACCTGGTGGCGTGGCAACTTTTGGTTGCCGAGGGCCGTCCGCTGCCGCTGACGCAAGCGCAGGTGAAACTCGATGGGCACGCCATGGAAGTGCGTCTCTACGCCGAGGATCCAGCCCAGGGATTTCTTCCGCAGACCGGACGAGTCGAAGCCTGGGCGCCGGCACTGGATCGGGGGGCGCGGGTTGATCACGGACTGATCGAAGGTCAGTCGATCTCACCGTTCTACGACCCGATGCTCGGCAAACTGATCGCCCACGGCGCGACCCGCGAAGAGGCCCGGCGCAAACTGTTGTGCGCAGTGCAGGACAGCGTGTTGCTCGGCGTGCAGAGCAATCAGCGACTGCTCGCCAGTCTGTTGCAGCATCCGCAGTTCATCAGTGGTGAATTCAGCACCGGGTTTATCCCGCAACACTTCGCCGACCATCCATGCCTGCACCCGCATACACCGAGTGCCGAAGAACTTGCGGTGGCGGCGTTGCTGTTTTATCAATCCTGCGCCGGGGCGCATCGTTCACCCTTGGCCGGTTGGCGCAACAATGCCGGGGTGCCATTGCACTATCAACTCGGTCTCGACGACCAGACGTGGAGCGTGCAGTTGCTCGCTGCCCCGGACGGCATCGTTCGGGTTCAGGTGGCTGAACGTGCCTTCGAACTGAAGCTCATCGAATACAACGAACGCTCGATATCCCTCGAAATCGAAGGCCTGCGCCGGCGCCACGCCTATCGCCTGCACGACGACCAGCTCTGGCTGTTCACCCGTCCCGGCAGCCTGCGCCTGGTGGATCGAACTCATGCCGTGATCGACAGTCAGACCAGCGTCAGCACCGGCACCTTGAAAGCCCCGATGGATGGCGCAATCATCGACGTGCTTGTCAGCGAAGGCAGCCCGGTCAGCAAAGGCCAGTTGCTGGTGGTGCTGGAAGCGATGAAAATGGAGCACCCGCTCAAGGCCGGCATCGATGGCGTGCTCAAGCGGGTGCAGGTCAAGGTCGGCGATCAGGTCAAAAATCGTCAGGTTCTGTTGCAGGTCGAGTAGTCGCCGCGCGCATCCGCAAGGTTTGACTACGCTCTGAATAATCAGGACGCGGAAATCAGGAACCCTGCGATGCCCCATTGGCTGGTCATTGATCTGGAAGCCACCACCGATGAAGGTGGCTGGCCGGTTACGGAAATGGAGATCATCGAGATTGGCGCCACCCTGGTGGACCGTGCCGGTCGCGAGCAGGATCACTTTCAACGCTTCGTCAAACCGATGCGTCGGCCACTGCTGACGCCGTTCTGTCGTGAGCTCACGCATATCACTCAGGCCAACATCGACGCGGCGCAACCGCTGACCGACGTCTGGCCGGCGTTCGAGCGCTGGCTCGGTCAGCACCAGACACGCCTTGAAGGCTGGGCCAGCTGGGGCGATTACGACCGCAAGCAATTGCTTCAGGAATGGCAGCGCCTGCAACTCGACAGCGCCCTTAGCCGCGTGCCGCACATGAACCTCAAACAACGCTTTGCCAAGGCCCGACGCCTCGAACGGCCTCTGGGACTCAATGGCGCCCTGCAACTGGCGGGCATGCAGTTCACCGGTCAGCAGCATCGAGCACTGGAAGATGCGCGTAATACCGCCCGATTATTACCGCTGGTGCTGCCGCTCTAGCGCAGGTGACGGCGCCCTGAGCCTTGTGCATACTGGCCGACCTTTTTGACCCTTTTAAGCCCTTTTCGAGAGGAATCGCCCATGTTTAAAGTCAACGAGTACTTCGACGGCACCGTCAAGTCGATCGCCTTTGGCACAGCTGAAGGTCCTGCGACCATCGGCGTCATGGCCCCGGGCGAATACGAATTCGGCACCAGCCAGCGTGAAATCATGCACGTGGTGTCCGGCGCACTGACCGTCAAACTGCCGGACAGCAGTGACTGGGAAACCTTCGCTGCAGGCAGCCAGTTCAACGTGCCAGCCAACAGCAAGTTCCAGCTGAAAGTGGCCGTCGACACCGCTTACCTGTGCGAATACCGCGGCTGAAACCCCGGTTTCCTGCGGCAATAAAAAATGCCCGTGTCCTTGGACACGGGCATTTTTCGTTTCGGGGCAGATTACTCGAGGATTTCCACCGGCATGCCGACTTCGAGTCGACCGTTGCTGTCATTGACCAGGTTCTGACCGAACATCGCACCGTCGGCCTGGGCGCGGGTCTTCTGCAGAGTCGCCAGCGGTTCGCGGTCTGTGCTGCGCTCACCGGTTTTCGGGTCGATGGTGGTGAGAATGCACCGCGAGCAGGACTTGACCACGCGGAACTCGACATCACCGATGCGGATGCGCTTCCAGCCATCCTCGGCATACGCCTCGCTGCCTTCGATCACCAGATTCGGCCGGAACCGCAGCATTTCCAACGGACGCCCGACTTCCTGCGACAGATGTTGCAGCGACGCCTCACCAATCAGCAGTAGCGGGAAACCGTCGGCGAACGCCACCTGGTCGTCATCGTTGCCGTACCCGGCCGCAGTCGTGCGGGCGCGATCCAGCGGCACTTGCACCAGTCGCGTCGGTTTGCCGATGAATTCGCTGACCCAGCGGGCCGCTTCTTCGCCGGCATCCGGCACGCGCAGGGTGTCGCGCCAGATGGTCACGCCGCGCAGTTCGGCTTCGTTGCCGGGCAACGCGATATCAATCGCCGAATGCCCCGGCGCATCGAGGGTCAGGCCACCGTCGGCATTCCACAGCGCCGACAACTGGCTCATCTTCGCTTCGGCACGTTGAGTCAGGAAACGCCCGCTGGCCTCGTCCACTAGCATCCAGCGTCGATCGCCCTCAAGCCCCAGTTTGTCCAGGCCGATCCCTTGCAGAACCTCGCCCTTGCCGGATTTCAACGGGTAACGATAAAGCGCGCTCAGACGCAGCATGGCCAGCTCCCTGATGGGTGAAAAACGCCACCCTATACGAGCTGGGTCGCCGAATCAAAGGCCAGAGAATGAGGAAGCGAACTTGCTCGCTTCCACTGCAACCGCTTTGTGATCAGGCCGGTACTTCGTCGAGCATCAGACGCTGGCGCACCACATCGACCAGTTTGTCCGGCTGGAACTTGGAGAGGAAGTTGTCGCAGCCGACCTTCTTCACCATCGAGTCGTTGAAGCTGCCGGACAGTGAGGTATGCAGCACCACGTACAGGCCACGCAGACGCGGGTCGTTGCGGATTTCGGTGGTCAGGCGATAGCCGTCCATTTCCGGCATTTCCGCGTCGGTGAAGATCATCAGCAACTTGTCGGTCATGTTGACCCCAGTGTCGGCCCAGGCCTTGAGCATGTTCAAGGCTTTCAGACCGTCGCTGGCGATGTGCATCTTCACGCCCAGCTGGCCGAGGGTGTCGCGCAACTGCGACAGTGCAACATTGGAGTCGTCCACCAGCAGCACTTCGCGGCCACGGGCGCGCTCCAGGACCGGATCGTCGAGTTTGTCGCGGGAGACCTTGGCGTTATACGGCACGATCTCGGCGAGGACTTTCTCGACGTCGATGATTTCCACCAGTTGATCGTCGACTTTGCTGATGGCGGTCAGGTAGTGCTGGCGGCCGGCGCTGGTCGGCGGTGGCAGGATGGCTTCCCAGTTCATGTTGACGATGCGATCCACACCGCCGACGAGGAAAGCCTGCACCGAGCGGTTGTACTCGGTGACGATGATCGTGCTGTTGGGGCCCGGCACCAGCGGACGCATGCCGATCGCCTGGGACAGGTCGATTACCGGCAGGGTCTGGCCGCGCAGGTTGACCACACCGCAGACAAACGGGTGACGCTGAGGCATCAGGGTCAGCTTCGGCAGTTGCAGGACTTCCTGAACCTTGAACACGTTGATCGCGAACAATTGGCGCCCGGCCAGCCGGAACATGAGAATTTCCAGGCGATTCTCACCCACCAGTTGCGTGCGTTGGTCTACCGTATCGAGAATGCCGGCCATCAATGACTCCTGGGCTTGTTCTGGTGAATTCACTAAAGGGGGTTATCGGCTGATTCCGGCCAATCTTGATCCCCATACAAATCACCTACAAAATGCCATGAGAAGGCATTGATGTCACATTAACATCATGCTTTACTGGCCCCGTGATTTCATCTGCTACATTCTCTGCGGCGCGACCTCGGTTTGCGCGGTAGGTTCCCGTGTCTAAGGGATTCCCCTAGTAACAATCAGGCCCAACCTGATGTTCGCAATATCCAATAGCCATTAATGTGACGCCATTCTCATTGCATGAACGGAGTCAGGCTTTTGTGTGCGATCGCAGGTCAGTGGAACCCCATCCTCTCGAAACCCCCGGCACAAGCCTCCTCGGCACTGCAGGGCGCGATCTCACGACGGTTCATGATCGTCGACACACACGACATTCGCTCATCAGACATGACGTTGTGGAGATAAGCATGCCGAACGACCGTAAAGAGTGGGCGCAGCGCTTCCCCGAATTTCTTGTCGAGGCTGAAACGCTCCTGGCCAAGTCCGAAGAGTGCCTGAGTCATTTGCAACTGATCAGCAATGACAAGGACGCCATCGACTGCATGCTCAGCACCCTGCTCAAACTGGCGAACAAGGCCGATGCCCTTGCATTGGTGGCCGTGTCCGAGTTCTGTCTGCACCTGCATGGCCTGCTCACTCAGACGCAGGATCATGTCGACCTGCATGCCCAGGCGCTCGACGCCCTGAAAGATTGCTTCACCTTGATGGCCTGGCAACTTGAACTGGTCGACCAGAGCACCGGCCAGTTGAGCCTGGACGAAAGCGAGCAGACGTCCCTCATCGAAGCGTTCGCCTTCCAGGTGGGTCAGAGCCAGTTTCAACCGCCGCTCAGTGCCAAGCCCTTGTCTCTCGTGTCCTATTCGGAGCGGCAAGCGTAATCGAGTGCACGCCGGGCCCATTGCAGCCCGTTAGTTCGAGCCATCGAATGTCGCAATTGAATAACTCATGCCTGCCAGCGACATCCTCAAATAAATAATTACGCGTCAACATGCAGACTGCCCAGCGCTGAAGTCAGGGTTTACCTGTGTATGAAAAATGAAAACTTCAGGTTTCATCGATAATTATCGATTCCAATAATTCAACTTTTTCCATTATGGAACTCGCGTCCAACATGGTGTATTTCCTGACTCTTTGGACATATAGGGCGAACGCGACCAACGGTATGTTAAGTGGTATTATGCCGCGCGTTAGTTGCTTTCACTTAATGGCACAGTGACTTCAATGATCGGTCTGCTCCGAAGTTGACAGTCAATTATCGATCACTGAACCGTATTGAAACCAACAACCTGAACCACAGATTTTCAGACAGAGACCGCCAGCCACTCTGACCGGTCTGCCCGCAGCGAACATCCATTGGCTCCATCCGCTATGTACGCCAGCCTCAAGTCAATCGCCACATGGCCACCCTCCCGAGAAAACGCGCGCAGGTTCACGCTCACGCTTTGCATTGGCGCGGCAGTGGGCAGTCTGCTGACTTATGGTTTGTCCGCGCCGCTGTCGTTTGGCCTGCTGCTGATCAATCTGGCAGCCGCCGCTTGCGTCTTTACCCAGCATCGCCTGTCGCGCAAATCGATCAAGTTCCAGCCTCAGGAACTGGCCGACCGATTGCTCGAAGTCCAGGAAAACGAACGTCACCGTCTCAGTCGTGAACTGCACGATGATATCGGTCAGTTGCTGACCGCCGCCAAACTGCAAAGCGAATGGCTCAAACGACGGCTGCCGGACGACTTGCAGGAACAGTGTTCGGCACTCTGCGACACCCTTGAGGAAACCCTCAACAAAGTTCGCGATGTTTCGGCCATTCTCAATCCACGGCAACTGACCAGCCTGGGGCTGGAAGCCAGTTTGCGCGCTCATCTGCTCAAGACACTGACCAACACCTCGGTGCACTGGAGCCTGGACTGTCAGCAGCGTTTGAACGGCATCCCTGAGGAAATGGCAGTCGCCGCCTTCCGCATCACCCAGGAAGCCGTGACCAACATCCTGCGTCATGCGCAGGCCAAGAACCTGCTGATCCGCGTGCAACGCCTTCCCCAAGGCTTGACCCTGCTGATCAGCGATGACGGTCTGGGCTTTGCCCCGGCCGCCAATCCGGGTCGTGAAGGACAACGAGGCATGGCCGGGATGGCCGAACGGATCGAGCAACTGGGCGGCACCCTGAGCGTGACGAGCGAACCGGGCAAAGGCACTCAAATCGAAGCACTATTCCCCTGGGCGCCCCGTGCACTCGAGCGGGCCAGTACGAATAAGGTTATGCGTTGACTTGTAACTTACTTCTGGTGGATGACCACTCGCTGATCAGAGCCGGCGTGCGCGCTCTGGTGCTGGATATTCCCGGTTATGCGGTAATCGGCGAGGCCAATGACGGCTCGCAGTTGCTTGAGATGGTCGAGCAACTGAACCCCGATATCGTCTTGCTGGATATTTCCATGAAAGAAACCGGCGGCCTCGAAGCGTTGCAACGGCTCAGACGGGTTCGTCCGCACAGCAAAGTGCTGATCCTCTCGATGCACACCGATCCTGCACTGATCATGCAGGCACTGGAATCCGGCGCTCACGGTTACTTGCTCAAGGACACCACGGCGACCGAGCTCGAACACGCGCTGGAAGCCCTGCGCAACAACGAGCGCTACCTGAGCCCGGCCATCGCCCACACGGTGATCAATCAGGCACTGACCCGCAATCAGAAGCTGCAACCGGAAGTCGCCGACTCACATAACCTGACAGCGCGCCAGCTGGAAATCCTGCGCCTGATCGTGCGCGGCAAGTCCACCCGCGAGATCGCCAATGGTCTGGGCCTGAGCATCAAGACCGTGGAAACCCACCGCTCGCAGATCATGAAACGCCTGCAGATCTACGATGTGGCCGGGCTGGTGCTGTTTGCCGTGCGGGAACAGATCATCAGTCTGGACGACTGAAACACCGCGTCCTGCCCAACAGCGGCGAGTTCTCCGGCAAATGCACACGCAGTGCCGCCGGACGCGCCGCAAACCGCAGACTGTCTCCCTCCAGGGGCTCGCCATCAAGATTGATGCAGAGCCCTTCGGCCACCTTGATTTCGACCCACGGCAAACGCGTGCGCACAAACATGTTGTCGATGCCGAACCCGTCGCTGAGCAGGGTTTTCAGCGTGCCGACCAGCTCCTGAGGTGCCGGCAGGATACTGATATCCAGCAGGCCGTCATCGGCCAGTGCCTCTGGGCACAATACATGCCCTCCACCCGCCTGGCGGCCATTGCCGATACCCAGCGCGAGCAGCTCACCGCGCCAATGGAAATCCGGCCCCTGCAATTCGCCATAGGCGGCGTGCAACTCACTGAATCGCGACAGGCCCGTAAACAGATAGGCCGCGCCCCCCAGCACCTTTTTCAGATCTTCCGAGGTATTGGCGGTGACCTGACTGCCAAAGCCGCCCGTGGCCATGTTCAGGAATATCTGCCCGCCCACCTCCCCCAGATCGATGTCACAGGCAGGCGCATCAAGCAATTCGAGTGCCTCATCCGGTTCCAGAGGAACACCGGCCGCGCGGGAAAAGTCGTTGGCGGTTCCCAGTGGCAACAACACCAGACTGGCCTTGCCCGGGTGAGCCGCCAGGGCCTCGGCGATATCGCGCAAGGTACCATCGCCACCGCCAGCAATGATTTGCCCGAATCCGGCAGCCAGCGCTTCTTCGACCAGACGCTGGGCATCGCCGGCTTCCCAGGTCAGGCGCACAGCCAATTCCCAGCCCTGTCCGCGTTTGCGTTCAACCGCGGCGCGAACCGCTTCGTTGAGTGCCTGCTTGCCATGTAGAATCAACAATGCCCTGCGTTCACTCATTTTGGTCACTCCCGGAATTGAATCGGTTCGGGACATCTTGACCCCCACGGCACGCAAAAGAGCCGCCGCAATCCCAAGTATTTCCAGCGCCCCCCTTTCACGCGTCCTACAAGGCGGTATTTTTTCGTACGGAATGTAAGGAATCGGCTCAATTGACCCGTCCTGGCCATTGGTACACCGTGTGTCGGTGGCAACAATCTTCAACCCGATCACACAAGGATGTGCAGGTAATGAGTCAATACATCATCAGGACTTTCGATCATTCGAGTAGCCGTTTCTGCCGGCAGAAACTCATGGCAGCAGGCGGGAATTTGCATGCACAGCCATGAAGCAAGAATGCCATTGGGCCCGGTTGCTCCCCTCTCCGACAGTCGTGCCAGTCAAAGGGCCGAATTCAACAGCTGTGCCAAAAACACTGGAGAAACCGTTATGGAACCTCGTGTCACCGAGCTGGAAACCCACCTCAAATACATCCGCCGTGACATGGACGAAGTAAGAGGAGACGTCAAAGCCATCAAGCACCGTCTCGCCTACTCCGCAGGTGCCACAGCGGTGGTTCTTGGATTGTTGGGCTGGGTTGCCAATAGTCGCTTCGATCAGCTCGTTGCACTGATCAGCCGCTGACGGACTGAAATGCAGGCCCACACGAGCCTGCATTTCAATGATCAGCCGAGAAGTTCACTCAGGGGAATGAAAGGCACCATATCTCCCTGGGTCAGGGTGCGCCCCTCCTGCACCTCCACCAATCCATCAGCCCAGGCGGCGCTACGCAGAACGCCCGAGCTCTGGTTTCGGTAGATCGTTGCCTGTCCCTGTTCCAGGCGCCCCCGCAGGAATTCACGCCGATTGCCGGCCTGGGGCCAGACAAATCCAGCCGGGACTGGAAACTTGAGTGGCTCGACATCCTGCACACCCTGACGACGCAGCAGATAGGGCTTGGTCAACAAGGCAAACGTCACCAGGGTCGACGCCGGGTTGCCGGGCAGGCCGATGACCGGAACACCACGGAAATGACCAACAGTCAAAGGCTTCCCGGGTTTGATCGCCAGCTTCCACAGTGTCAGCTCACCCTCTTCCCTCAGTGCAACACCGAGAAAATCCGCTTCACCAACCGATACGCCACCGGTCGACAGTATCAGGTCGGCCTCTTTGAGCTCCCCAAGACGTGCGCGGGTGGTGGGCAAGTCATCCGGAAGAATACCGGCATCCAGCACTTCACAGCCCAAACGCTGCAGCCAGCTGCACAGCACCACCCGGTTGCTGTTGTAAATCTGTCCCGGGCCCAGTGCCGTTCCCGGTTCGACCAACTCATCGCCGGTGGACAGCACTGCCACGCGGATCTTGCGGACCACGTCAAGACCGGCGCAGCCCAAAGACGCGGCCAGCCCTTGCTCGATCGGACCGAGCCGGGTTCCCGCGGACAGGATCAACTCGCCCACGGTGGTTTCCTGCCCCTGCGGGCGGATGTTCTGTCCGGACACCATGGTCTCGATGAACCGCACTCGTTCGTCAGCCTCGATCACCGCGTTTTCCTGCATCTCGACGCAATCGGCGCCCGGCGGAACGGGTGCGCCCGTAAAGATGCGGGCGCAGGTGCCCGGCTCCAGCGGTTCAGGCGACTGGCCGGCAAAAATCTTCTGGCTGACCGGCATCGGCTCACCGGTCCAGTCAGCCAGGCTCAAGGCATAACCGTCCATGGCACTGTTGGGCCATGGCGGCAGATCCAGTGTCGAAACCAGATCCTGCGCCAACACCCGCCCCTCGACCTGCGCCAGTGGCAGATATTCGGATTCGACAATCCGCGAGGCGTCAGCCATGTCCAGCAGACGCGCCAGGGCCACCTCGACCGGCATCAGGCTGCCGGTCTTGCCAGGCTTACCCGCGGGATTCACAGGAAGCCGCCTGTTTCAGATGAGGGACGAAATTGCACGGGCGGTGCCGCGAATCCAGTTGTTCAGCCAGGATGCCATCCCAACCGGTACGTACCGCGTTGGTCGAACCCGGCAGACAGCAGACCAGCGTACCGTTGGCCAACCCTGCCAGGGCACGGGACTGCACAGTGGAGGTGCCGATGTCGGCAACCGAGATCTGGCGGAACAGCTCACCAAAACCATCGACTTGCTTGTCCAGCAGGCACCCAACGGCTTCGGGTGTACTGTCGCGCCCGGTGAAGCCAGTGCCCCCGGTGATCAGCACCACTTGCACGACGTCTTCGGCAATCCAGTGGGCGACTTGCGCACGGATTTTGTACAGGTCATCTTTGAGCAATACCCGCTCCGCCAGGTTGTGGCCGGCAGCCGTCAAACGGTCGACGAAGACCTGGCCGGAGGTATCGGTTTCCAGAGTGCGGGTGTCGCTGACCGTCAGTACCGCGATATTGAGCGGTGCGAAAGGTACATCAGCCTTGGCTTTCATAGGCTCATCCAGTTGTAGGAGAAACAGCCCGGTGTTATATCACAGCGCCCCATTTTTTCGCCGAACCTGCGGAGAGTTGCCATGACTTCCAATACCCGATTGCCGCCCTGTTCCGTCCTGTTGCTGGCCGGTGGACGAGGCCAGCGCATGGGCGGTCAGGACAAGGGGCTGATCGAATGGCACGGGGAACCACTGATCGCTCATTTGCAGCGCAAGGTTCGTCCGCTGACCGACGACCTGATCATTTCCTGCAACCGCAATCGCGAACGCTATGCACCCTTTGCCGATCAATTGGTCTCGGATGACGAGGAAGATTTTCCCGGGCCATTGGCCGGTATTCGTGCAGGTTTGCGAGCCGCCCGCCATACGCATCTGCTGGTGTTGCCATGCGACGTACCGCGAATCGACCTTCCCTTGTTGCAGAGCATGCGCGAGACCGCCAGCCTGCACCCTGAAAATCCTCTGATGCTGCGTCACGACGAGCACTGGGAACCGCTGCTTTGCGTGATTCCCGTGGCGCTTCTGCCCGCATTCGAAGAGGCTTGGCACGAGGGGGAGCGCAGCCCTGGCCGGCTCATGCGCAGCCTTGGCGCCCAGGCCCTGATTTGCCCGGACAACGACCCACGGCTGGCCAATCTCAATACCCCGGAACTGTTAAGCTCTCATAACACTGTGTCAGACTGACCGCGTTCAAGGAACTCTCACGCCTTGTATACGTCTACAAGCTCAGTAACCAAAAGAATTCCCTTCGGAGACAAACACATGACTCAACGGACTCTCGCCACTTTCATGCTCGCACTGGGCCTGGCCACCCTCGCCGGTTGCGCTTCGCCAACTGTGATCACCTTGAATGACGGTCGCGAAATCCAGGCCGTCGACTCGCCTAAATACGACAAGGATTCGGGCTTCTACGAATTCGAACAACTGGACGGCAAGCAGACTCGCATCAACAAAGATCAGGTTCGCACCGTTAAAGAGCTGTAAGCGACGCCAGATACAAAAAAGCCCGCATTTTGCGGGCTTTTTCGTGGGCGGTTGAAAGTGGATTGCGCTATGGATCACCAGTCCAGCGTGATCCGGCTTTCAAATTCACGCGCCTGACCCGTGACCGGATCGATGAACCGCAAACCCTGCGCCAGAAGCTTGAGCGGTTTGGCGTAATCATCCTCAACGTCCTTCAGCACCTCGGGATAGAACGGATCGTTACAGATGCTGGCGCCCAGCGACGTCATATGCACCCGCAACTGGTGTTTCTTGCCGGTCACCGGATACAGGCCGTAGCGCCAGAGGTCACCGTTCTTTTCCCGCACTTCCACTGCCGTTTCGGTGTTGCTGACACCTGGGCCTTCCTGCATACGGAAAAACGGCTCGCCATCGACCATGCGGCTCTTGTGCACCAATGGAAAATCCAGCTCCGGCAATGCAGCAGCGATGGCTTCGTAGCGTTTTTCGATTTGCCGTGTCGGGAACAATGACTGATACGCCGAGCGCGTCTGCGGATTGGCCGAAAAAATCACCAACCCGGCGGTGTGCCGGTCAATCCGGTGCAGCGGCACCAGGTGCGGATTGTCCAGTCGGCGAATCAACCGGCGCAGCAGCGTTTGCTCCACGTACTCCCCTGCCGGTGTCACCGGGAGGAAATGAGGTTTGTCTGCGACGACCAGATGTTCGTCCGCGTAGAGAATCGACTCGACCACCGGAATCGGCTTTTCATCCGGCACTTCGCGAAAGTAATGGATGCGCAGGCCTTCCTTGTACGGCAAGTCCAGCGCAATCGGCTGGCCTTCACCATCCAGCACCCGGCCTCGGGCAATCCGGTCCAGCCATTGATCGCGTCCGATGGCACTGAAGTGATCACACAGACAATCGAACACTGTCCGCCAGTCGCCGGGAGGCAGATAAAGCGTGCTGGCCTGATTCTGTGCGGCGGAAAATGTAGATGTGCTGGACATACGAAGAACTCGAACCCTTAAAGCAGAGCGGCATTATCCAACACAGAGAGCAGCAGACCTAGCGCAGAATCAGGCGGGAATCGATTTGAGGGCCGCCGCCTCAGTGAATTCCTTCAGCCAGCGCAATACATCGACGGCCTCCCAGCGGCCCGGATCGTACAAGGCGTACAACAAGCCCTGATAACCCACCACATCCAGTTGCTTGTGATATCCGGCGCGCTGGAACAACGCCTCGATCTCGGCAAAACAGGTATTGAAATGCAGCTTGTTGAACGGCGTCTTGCCTTCCGTGACCAGACCGTCCAGGCGCAATTCGTGGACGGCTTCGCGCACCACGTCAACCGACATCCGGTTCACGCTGCTTTTCAACTGTTCGACATTGACCACGGTTCATCCCTCTGACGTCCTGGCTGCCCTGCCTGATGCCCCAAAAGGACACAGCACGACGAGCCCACTCAATTACTGTATGAACATACAGTAACCGAATAAACCCGAGAGTGCCAAGGATCGATGACCGTCGCGATGAATGGCCAGGTCGGAACAACGTCGAGGGAAAAGGCTAACGCAGGAATGCCACAACCTGATCGGCGCTGAACGGCCACCCCAGCTCCGCCCCGGTATCGACCCGGCGCAGCACAGGAATCCGCAGGCTGTAGGCCTCGAACCAGGACTCATCGTCAGCAATGTCCACCAGTTCCACCAGCAGGCCATGCTCGACAAACGGCATCAGCTCGGCTTCAGCGACTTCACACAGATGGCACCCCAGGGTGCCGAACAACTGGCATTCAGGAAGCATGCGCGTTCAATCCCAAAATTTGATTGGCCATTTTAGGCCTCACCTGTGAACCCGTCGACCCATCAGAGGCCTCAAGCCATCAAGCGGGTTTATCCTCGCAAAACCCTGACTCAAATCAGCCCGCACAAATGCGTTTTCCAGCATGCTCCGGTGTTTTTTGCCTCTACGCTTGAAGAGCCAGACCCTGCCGCCGGAGTGTTTTGTGTTTGCCAATCTGTTGATCATTCTTGCCTCGTCCCTGGTGATGATTGCCCTGTTCCGCCGCCTGCGCCTGCCGCCAGTGTTGGGCTATCTGTGCGTCGGACTGATGGTCGGACCGAAGGCGTTCGACTGGATCAACGAGAGTGAACACCTGCCGGACCTTGCCGAGCTGGGTGTGGTGTTTCTGCTGTTTTCGCTGGGGCTGGAATTCTCCCTGTCGAAAATGATTGCGCTGCGCCAGGTGGTTTTCCGTCTGGGCAGCCAACAGGTGCTGATCAGCACGGCGCTGCTGGGAAGTATGCTGATGCTGCTGGGCATGCCCCTCACCCCGGCGCTGTTGCTCGGCGCGGGGCTTTCGCTTTCATCCACGGCGATCGTCACCAAGGAACTGGGCAGCCTCGGCGAAATCTTCAGCAGCCACGGCCAGAACGCCGTGGGGGTCCTGTTGTTTCAGGATGTGGTGGCCGTGTTGTTGCTGACGCTGGTACCCGTCTTCGCCGGTAGCAGCGATCAGGCCTGGTATTGGGCGTTGCCGCTGACACTGCTCAAGACGGTTGTGCTGTTCATCGGCTTGCTGCTGGCCAGTCGCTGGCTGTTGCCACGTCTGTTTCAGGAGGTGGCGGCCTCGCGTTCGGCCGAGCTGTTCGTGCTGCTGGCGCTGGTGATCGTGTTGCTCACGGCGTGGCTGACTCACCTGCTCGGCCTGTCCCCTGCCCTCGGCGCCTTCCTGGCCGGCATGCTGCTGGGGGAAAGTCATTATCGGCATCAGATCGAAGCCGATATCCGGCCGTTCCGCGACATCCTGCTCGGCCTGTTCTTCGTCAGCATCGGCATGCTGATCGACCTGCAATTGTTTGCCAGCCACAGCCTGCTGATACTCGCCATGACCCTGGGTTTGCTGGTAATCAAGGGGTCAGTGGTGGCGCTGCTGGTGAAATGGCGCGGCAACGACAATGAAACCGCGTGGCGCAGCGGCCTGGCACTGGCTCAGGGTGGCGAGTTCTGTTTCGCCCTGATGGCGCAGATGCAGCAAAACCAGCTGATGCCGGCCGAGCTCGGCGCGCTGCTCCTCGCTGCTACATTCTGCTCGATGCTGCTGACGCCGCTGATGTTGCGTGCAGCACCGCGTATCGCCGCCGCCCTGCACCGCAAACCCAATCAGGAAGCACAGATCGAGCACATCAGCGCCCTCAATGCCGGACTCGATCAGCATGTGGTGATCTGCGGTTACGGTCGTGTCGGTCAGTCGATCGGACGCTTCATGCGCAATGCCGGGCAACCTTACATCGCCCTGGATAACGACCCCGTACGTATACAGGAGGCCGCCACCGTCGAACGCGACGTGCATTACGGCGACTCTGCACGCGGCGACCTGCTGACTGCCGTCGGTTTGCTGCGCGCCAGGCTGCTGGTGATTGCCGTGGATAAAAGCGATGTGGCGTTGCGGGTGCTCAAGGAAGCCCGGCGACTCAACTCGAAGGTGCCGATTCTGGTGCGCACCCGCGATGACAGTCAGTGGGCCGAACTGAAAGCCGCCGGCGCCAGTGAAGTGGTGCCGGAGCTGTTGGAGTCAAGCCTGATGCTTGCCTCTCATGCCTTGATTCTGCTCGGTCTGCCGGCACACCAGGTGCAGGAGAAAGTCGATCGGGTGCGCATCGACCGCTATCGCCTGCTGCATGGCTTCTACCCGGGTGCCGAAGATGAAGAGACTTAGTCCTGACTTACCGCGCCAATCTTGTGCAGCGACAGATCCGCGCCGTAATACTCCTGTTCCTGACTCAGGCGCAGACCATGCAGCGCCTTGATCGAACCGTAGACGGCGAAGCCACCGACCAGCGCCACCAACACGCCCAACGCCGTGCCGATCAACTGGCTGATCAGGCTGACGCCACCGAGCCCACCCAGCGCGGTCGAGCCGAAGATCCCGCAGGCGATGCCACCCCACACGCCACACAAACCGTGCAGCGGCCAGACACCCAGCACGTCGTCGATCCGCCATTTGACCTGCGCCGCCGTGAAGCACCAGACAAACAGGGCACCGGCAATCGCACCGGTCACCAGCGCGCCCACCGGATGCATCAGGTCGGAGCCGGCACACACCGCCACCAGACCGGCCAACGGACCGTTGTGCAGAAAGCCTGGGTCATTGCGCCCGACAATCAACGCCGCCACGGTACCGCCCACCATCGCCATCAACGAATTGACCGCCACCAGACCACTGACGCCTTGCAGGGTTTGCGCGCTCATCACGTTGAAGCCGAACCAGCCGACGATCAGGATCCACGAGCCCAGCGCCAGAAACGGAATGCTCGACGGCGCGAACGCCACCAGCCGGCCATCGCGATAGCGCCCATTGCGCGGCCCCAGCAACAGCACCGCCGCCAGCGCCAGCCAGCCGCCCATGGCGTGAACCACCACGGAGCCGGCGAAGTCATGGAAGGATGCACCGAACCGCGCCGCCAGCCAGGCTTGCAGACCGAAGTTGCCGTTCCAGATCATGCCCTCGAAAAACGGATAGATGAACGCCACGATCAGCGCCGTCGCGCACAATTGCGGAACGAACCGTGCCCGCTCGGCGATACCCCCGGAAATGATCGCCGGAATCGCTGCAGCAAAGGTCAGCAGGAAGAAAAACTTCACCAGCCCGTAACCATGATCGGCGCTGAGCACCGCCGCCGGTTGCAGGAACGTCACCCCGTACGAAATCCAATAGCCTATAAAGAAATAGGCCAGCGTCGACACCGCGAAGTCGCTGAGGATCTTCGACAAGGCGTTGACCTGATTCTTCTGGCGAACCGTTCCGACCTCCAGAAAGGCGAAACCGGCGTGCATGGCCAACACCATGACCGCACCGATCAGAATGAACAACGTGTTGGAACTATGAACGAGCGTATCCACAGCGCTTTGCAGATTTTCCATGAAGAGGCAGACCCAAGGCTGAAAAAGGCACCAAAGCGGTTCATGCAGACATTTCATGCACCAAGATGCGACCGCGCAGTCACCGATCCACTGGTCCGGCGAACCGCTTTGGCGCACAAGGTCGATGTCCTGATATGAACCCGTGTCATCCGGGCTATGATTTCCCGGCTTCGCGCCCGGCAACAGCGCACTGCTGTCCGGTGACGCACCACGACACAGCAAAAGATGTACCAGTCATTTGTACTGAACCTTCACGCAAGGCTCATACTCGAAAGTTTCAGAAGCCGTTTCAGACAGCCACTTACGGAGATTCCCCATGGCCAGCACCAAGGCAAAGACTGCTCAAGAAATCCTGATGAACGACTTCCAGACCCTGGTCAGCGACACCGAACGGTTGCTGGAACACACCGCCACGCTGGCCGGTGATCAGGCGGATGAGTTGCGCGAACAGATCCACGAAAGTCTGCTGCGCGCACGGGAAACCCTGAAACTGACCGAAGACACCCTGCGCGAGCGCGGTCAGGCAGCGGTCACCGCCACCGAAGATTATGTCTCGGCCAACCCGTGGCAATCGGTGGGTATCGCGGCGGGCGTAGGCTTTCTGATTGGCCTGCTGGCCACGCGGCGCTAATCATGTCGATCGGTGAATCCGGCCCGACTTCGGGCACTACTTCCTCCACGCGGCGCCTGGGCGCAGCCGTCCTTGGTCTGTTGCACAGTCATGTCGAACTGTTCGGCATCGAACTGCAGGAGCAGAAGGCACGCACCGTCAGCCTGTTGCTGTTTGCAGGCCTGGCGCTGGTGTTTGCATTGCTGTTGCTGGTCGGCCTGTCGACCCTCGTCCTGATCGTGTTCTGGGACACGTATCGTCTCGCCGCGATCATCGGCCTGTGCGTGTTCTACACCCTGGCGGCGATCTTCTGCGCGCTGCGTCTCAAGGCTGCGATCTTCGATGAATCCTCGCCCTTCCACGGCACCCTGGAAGAACTGGCCAACGACCGGGAGCGCCTGCTGCCATGAGCCTGCCTGAACTTCCACAAAACAGCTCGCGCCAGGAAATGCGCAAGGCCCTGATCCGTCTGCGCATGGAAATGCATCGTCAGGAAATCCGTCACGAAGCCGGCCAGGTCCTGCAACCCTTGCAACGCATGCGCGGCATGACGCAAAACCTGCAGGACGGTTTCGGCATCAAGCACGCGCCGTTGTGGGGCGTGGCGGCCGTGACGCTGCTGGGTTTCCTCACCGGCAAAGGTGCCAAGAGTGGAGGCGTCGGCGGTCTGAGTCGGTTGATCCGTCTCGGCACCAGCCTCGCTCCGCTGATCAAACTGGTCATGCAGAACACCAGCAAGCGCTGAGCTGCACATCTGGCTGCATTCTTGCAGTGCTGGCGGGATTGAATCTCTTCATCCGGAGATTCAATCCCGCTCGTCTATCCGGCCGGCAGGGTCCCACCCGAACAACAACGACCAAGGAGGCCCCGTGATCGACGGGCAACCGCTCGCCTGCTTTCAGCCTTTCATCGATACCGCCACCGGACGCATCGCAGGCGTCGAAGCGCTGGGCCGTCTGCGCCAGGCGCAAGGGCAACTGACATCGGTCGGGCCGCTGTTCGCCGATCCACGAACGCCAGCCACCGCGTTGCGCCGCCTCGATCGGCAGGTTCGCGACAATGCGCTGAGCCGATTGCACGAAGCGCCACCGGACTGGTTTCTCAGCCTGAACATGTCGCCGCGCTGGATCAGCCGTCTGCGCGCCGACCAGGCGCTGCCGAGCCTCAAACAACTCGCCCGGCATGGCGTCGACCCGCAGCGGATTGTCTTCGAGATCACCGAACTGGGCGGCAACAGTCAGCGTCTGTCTGAAGTGGTCGCGCGCTATCGCGATGCCGGGGCGCGAATCGCCATCGACGATTTCGGCGCTGGATACTCTCAACTTGATCGTGTGCTCGCATTGCAACCGGACATCCTCAAGCTCGACATGCGCCTGTTCCAGGCCGCCGCGCTCGGCGGGCCGAGCAGCGATGTGGTCAAGGCGCTGGCACAGATGGCGGAAAAAACCGGCTGCTGGATCATCGCTGAAGGCGTGGAGACCGAAGCGCAGCTCAATTTCGCGCTGGAGTGTGGCTCACGCTACGTGCAGGGTTTTCTGTTCGCCCGGGCGCAGGAGGCTTTCTTTGCGACGGATGCGTTCGTCCAGCGCTTCGCTGAACTGCGCCAGGCCTATGTGAAGCAGAAGCTCACTGAGCGCGGCAAGTTGATGTCGATGCGCCAACAGCTCGGCGAGTTGATGACAATCCTGCAGACCTGGGCTCAGGCTCGCGCGCCGCTCAGCGCCTTGCCGCAACTCGATGCCTTTCCGTGGTTGCTGCGGTTCTATCAGTGCGACCGCCAGGGCACGCAACTGACCCCGAATCTGGAATGGCGCCAAAGCGGCTGGGTCGCCGACAACCGTTATCTGGGCCACAACTGGTCATGGCGCCCCTACTTCTACCACCTGCTGGCCGAAGGCTGGGAAGAACGGCGGCTGACGCTTTCCAACACCTACCGCGATGCCACCAGCAACCAGTATTGCCTGACCGCCGGGCAATTCTTCGACAATGGCGAACGCTTGCTGTTGATCGACATTGATGCCGCCGGACTGTAGTTGCGCTTGCAGACACTCGCTCGAACCGGGAAGCTAGGGCACCAGTCACCCGACGGAGAGAATCAGCCTTGGATTGGCAAACCCTGCTCAACCGCGAACGTCTCGGCAAGCCGCTGCACAGCCCGCAGGAACTCGGCCGCAGCCCGTTCCACAAAGACCATGACCGCATCATTTTCTCTGGCGCCTTCCGCCGCCTCGGCCGCAAGACCCAGGTGCACCCTGTGTCGAGCAACGACCACATCCACACGCGTCTGACCCATTCGCTGGAAGTCAGTTGCGTCGGTCGTTCGCTGGGCATGCGCGTCGGTGAAACCCTGCGTCGCGATCTGCCCGAGTGGTGCGAGCCGAGCGATCTGGGCATGGTCGTCCAGTCCGCTTGCCTGGCCCATGACATCGGCAATCCGCCGTTTGGCCATTCCGGTGAAGACGCCATTCGTCACTGGTTCCAGCAGGCTGCCGGGCGCGGCTGGCTGGATGCGATGAGTGACGCCGAGCGCGGTGATTTCCTGAACTTCGAAGGCAATGCCCAAGGCTTCCGGGTCCTCACGCAACTGGAATATCACCAGTTCGACGGCGGCACCCGGTTGACCTATGCGACCCTCGGCACCTATCTGAAGTACCCGTGGACCGCGCGTCACGCCGACTCCCTGGGCTACAAGAAACACAAGTTCGGTTGCTATCAGAGCGAGTTGCCACTGCTGGAACAGATCGCCCACAAACTGGGCCTGCCGCAACTCGAAGAGCAGCGCTGGGCGCGCCATCCACTGGTGTATCTGATGGAGGCCGCGGATGACATCTGCTATGCGCTGATCGATCTGGAAGATGGCCTGGAGATGGAGCTGCTGGACTACGCCGAGGTCGAGTCGCTGCTGCTGGGTCTGGTCGGCGACGATCTGCCGGAAACCTATCGCCTGCTGGGCCCTCAGGATTCGCGCCGGCGCAAACTGGCGATCCTGCGGGGCAAGGCCATCGAGCACCTGACCAACGCCGCCGCCCGGGCCTTCGTCGAGCAACAGGACGCACTGCTGGCGGGTACGCTGCACGGGGACCTCGTGGAGCACATGCATGGCCCGGCCAAACGTTGCGTCTTGAACGCCAAGGACATCGCCCGCCGAAAGATCTTCCAGGACAAGCGCAAGACGCTGCACGAGATTGGTGCCTACACGACACTGGAAATTCTGCTCAACGCGTTCTGCGGCGCGGCCCTGGAACAGCACAACGGCCGTACGCCGTCGTTCAAGAGCCGCAGAATCCTCGACTTGCTGGGCAACAATGCACCGGATCCGCACGGCCCGTTGCACGCATCGTTCCTGCGCATGATCGACTTCATCGCGGGCATGACTGACAGTTACGCCAGCGACATGGCCCAGGAAATGACAGGCCGCTCCAGCCAATGATGCCTCGTGCTCCGACCGGTCAGGCGCTGATCGGTCGGGCGCACGCATCACACAAGACAGAATTCAGGACAGGGTCTGTTGCAGGTTCCGATTTTTCTTTATATGCATCGTCCAAATATCGAAAAGAATCACTGAAACAAAAAACCGAAGCCCCTTAATATCCGATAAATATTAAACAGCCAGACCTTTCAATAACGCACGGCGCTCCATTGACGAGACTCAATTAACGCCCCACCCCCTCTACCTACGCCAAAACTAGTTCACGCGTAGTCTCATTCTTCTTTATATGTAGGAATAATCCTAGATTGCCACTGAGGCACTGTCGGTTCATGCGACCGCTCATCCATCTGAGCTAAGGTGCGCCCTTTATTCGCGCTCGCATGGGACTTTATTATGAACTCCGTTTTTATCGTCGATGATCATCCGGTTATCCGTCTTGCCGTTCGAATGCTATTGGAACATGAAGGCTACAAAGTCGTCGGTGAAACCGATAACGGGGTCGATGCCATGCAAATGGTCCGCGAATGCGCGCCTGACCTGATCATCCTCGACATCAGTATTCCGAAGCTTGACGGCCTGGAAGTCCTTGCCCGCTTCAATGCCATGAGCTCGCCCTTCAAGACACTGGTCCTGACCGCACAGTGCCCCACATTGTTCGGCATTCGTTGCATGCAGTCCGGCGCGTCGGGTTATGTCTGCAAACAGGAAGACCTCAGCGAACTGGTCAGTGCCATCAAGGCTGTTCTATCCGGTTACAACTATTTTCCCAGTCAGGCACTGAACCCGGTTCGCAGCGATGATGTGCGTTACACGGAACTGGAACTATTCAAAGCCGTCAACGACCGGGAATTAATGGTATTGCAACTATTTGCCCAAGGTCGCACAAACAAGGAAATTGCCAAAGGCATGTTCCTCAGCAACAAGACCGTCAGCACTTATAAAAAACGCCTGATGCAGAAACTCAAAGCCAAATCCCTTGTAGAACTTATCGAAATGGCCAAACGTAACGCACTCGTGTGAGAGCCAACATGCCCAGTCGCTTGAAAACCTGTCTGATTGTATTGAGTGCATGCCTTGGTTTAAGTGCTCATGCAACAGCCACGCCCGTCACTTCACAAGACCTGGCCCTGCTCAGTCGTTCGTCCGACAAGTTGCTGCCGGTCCTGCTTGAACATTCGCAACGGGACTGGCTGCACAATCGCAACGAGTTGATTCTGGGCACGTCCGCTCCCGACTATCCGCCTTTTGACATGACCGCCAGTGGCCGCGACTACGAAGGTTTCACGGCCGATTATGCCGGGCTCATTGGCCAGACAACCCGTCTTCCGGTCAAGGTCAAGCGCTTTGCCACACGGGACGCCGCGATACGGGCATTGATCGATGGCAGCATCGACATGCTCGGTACGTCCAACGGGCTGGAGGCGGAAAACGCCGACATCGTGCTGTCCAGCCCTTACGCCATCGATCAACCGGTACTGGTCACCCGCGTCGGTGAAACCCGCTCACTGACCGATGGCCTGGCCGGCCTGCGGCTGAGCATGCTGTATCACTATCTGCCGCTGGACGAGGTCAAGGCCCTGTACCCCAAGGCCCTCATCACGTCCTATCCGTCGTACCAGAACGCAATCAACGCGGTTGCTTTCGATCAGGCGGACGTGTTTCTCGGCGACACCATTTCCACCCACTACATGATCAGCAAGGGGTATCTGAACAATATCCGTATGGCCAATTTCGGCAAGCACGAGGCCCACGGTTTCAGCTTTGCCGTTCGCCGCGACAATCCTCAACTGCTGGGCATCATCGATAGCGTGCTCAAGGCCGTCCCGGGCAGCGAGCGGGAAAACATCGCCAAACGCTGGAGTGCCGGCAGCGATACCTTGCTGACCGATCAGAAACTGCAACTGACCCATCGCGAAGAACAATGGCTGAAAAAACACCCGGTGGTGAGCGTGGTCGTCAACGAGGCCTTTGCGCCCCTGAGCTTCTTTGATACCGATGGCAACTTTCGCGGCATCAGCGCCGACCTGCTCGAACTCATCCGCTTGCGCACCGGCCTGCGCTTCGAAGTCCGCCGCAGCCGCAGCGATGCCGAGATGATCAAGCAGATAGAAAACCATCAGGCCGACTTGATCGCCGCCCTGCTGCCAACCGCCCTGCGCGAGGAAACGCTCAAGTTCAGCCGCCCCTACCTTGAAAACTCCTACGTCCTGCTGACTCGGAAGGCTGCCGACAGTCCGACGCACCTGGGCCAGCTCAAGCGCAAGCGTCTGGCCATCGCCCAGGGCAACCCGATGATCGAGTACCTGCGCCGCGAGTTTCCTTACATCCAGTTGATCGAAACCCCGGACACCTTCAGTGCGGTGGCATTACTCGACGAAGGTCAGGTCGAGGGCGCGGTGAACTCGCTGGTGATCGCCAACTATTTCATCGCCTCACACATCTTCGAACAGCCCTTGCAGATCACCACCACCATCGGCACACGACAGGCAGCCTTTTCCCTGGCAACCGCCCGGGACAACACGGAACTGGGCTCGATCATCGACAAGACGCTGATGAGCATAACGCCCGAAGAACTGGGCATCATCAACGGTCGCTGGCGGGGCTACTCCAGCCTGTCGCAAGGCACCTGGCATCAGTATCGACGCTTGTTCTATCAGGTGATCGGGGGCGCCAGCCTGCTCTTGCTGCTGTCGATGCTCTGGAATGCCTACATGCGTCGCCAGATCAAACAGCGCCAATCGGCCGAACGCGCCTTGAACGATCAGCTGGAGTTCATGCGTTCGCTGGTCAATGGCACGCCCCACCCGATCTATGTGCGAGATCGACAGGGCCTGCTGCAAAGCTGCAACGACAGCTATCTCGAAGCCTTCAATGCCCGGCGCGAAGACGTCATCGGCAAGAGTGTGATGGAAGGTGCCCTGAACAATGCCTTCGAAGCCCGCGCCTATCAGGCCGACTATCAACGGGTGGTGACCGAGGGCAGGCCGCTGGTGCTCGACCGCCCGTTGCATATCGGCAACCGGCGCCTGACGATTTATCACTGGATCCTGCCTTACCGCGACTCCGGCGGCGATGTCCAGGGGATCATCGGCGGCTGGATCGACATCAGTGAACGTCACGAGCTGCTCGACGAACTTCGTACTGCCAAGGAACGGGCGGATGATGCCAACCGGGCCAAGAGCACTTTCCTGGCGACCATGAGCCACGAAATCCGCACGCCGATGAACGCGGTCATCGGCATGCTCGAACTGACACTCAAGCGCATGGACAAAGTGCATCCGGACCGCTCCAGCATCGAAACCGCCTACAGTTCGGCCAAGGATCTGCTGGGGCTGATCGGCGACATTCTGGATATCGCCCGGATCGAGTCCGGGCGCCTGAGCCTGAGCCCCGAGCGGGTCAACCTCATCGATACCATCGCCTCGGTGGTCCGGATCTTCGAAGGCCTGGCCCGGCAGAAACGGCTGACGCTGGTGGTGAACGTCTCCCCTCCCGAACTCAACGTCGACGTACATCTGGATCCCTTGCGCTTCAAACAGGTGCTGTCGAACCTGATAAGCAATGCCATCAAGTTCACCGAAAAAGGCCAGATCCGGATCACGCTGCACCTGCTGGCCAGCGATGTTCCTGATTGCTCGCAGGTACAACTGACGGTTCAGGACAGCGGCATCGGCATCTCTGCCGAGGATCAGCAACGGCTGTTCGAACCTTTCGCCCAGGCATGCCAAGGCAGGGATCGGGCAATCAGTGGCGCAGGGCTGGGACTGGTCATCAGCCGCAGCCTGTGCGAGATGATGGGAGGTCAGTTGCAATTGAGTAGCCAGCCCGGGATCGGTACACAGGTAAGTGTGTCGCTGCCGCTGGCTATCCTGCCCACGGAAGTGACAGGCCGAAAACACGAACCGCAGATCCAGACCGCCCTTGTCCCGCTGAACGTTCTGGTGGTCGACGATCATCCGGCCAATCGCCTGCTGATGTGTCAGCAACTCGAGTTCCTGGGGCACCACTTCAGCATCGCCGAAGAAGGCCAGAGCGCACTGGAACAATGGAAAAACGGTGCATTCGATCTGGTCATCGCCGATTGCAACATGCCCGTCATGAATGGCTATGAGCTGACCCGAGCGATCCGGCGCCACGAAAAACTCACGCAGCGCCCGACCTGCACCGTGCTGGGGTTCACCGCCAATGCCCAACCGGAAGAGGTGCTTCGCTGCAAGCAGGCCGGCATGAACGAGTGCCTGTTCAAACCACTGAGCCTGAGTGCCTTGAGCCAATGGGTCGACAGTGTCCGGCCAGCGCTCATTTCGCCTGCGTTCAATCTGCAAGGGTTGCACGCCCTGACAGGAGGAAACCCCGCTCAGACCCGCCGACTGCTGACCGAACTGCTCAACAGCAGTCGGCTTGACCGTCAGGATCTGCTGGCGTTGTCCCCGGGGCGGGATCACCAGGCTCTGGCCGAGATGGCGCACAAGATCAAAGGCGCCGCGCGCATTGCCCAGGCGTCACGCCTGATCGACAGTTGCGACGCTCTGGAACAGGCCTGCCTGCAAGCGTTGCCGGTGGACGAGATCAAACGCCGCTGCAAGGCGAGCAGCTTCGCCATCCTTGAACTGGAGAAGGCACTGGAGCAACAACTGACGCTGACCGACCAGAGCAGAATGACCGGGCCTTAACTATGCTTGGTCGCTGAGCAGTGTGTTTACCAACACGGAGAGTCCGCAATGCCCAGCCCACTGCGCCCGGATCAACGCCGGTTCCCTTTGCACGTGCACATCAGCGTCATGTTCACCTTTCTGCTGTTGCTCACCGGGGTCGTGCTGGGGCTGTTCAACTACCGGCAGACCACACAGATCATTCTGTCGAGCAGCGAAAAACTGTTCGAACGCATCGAACAGGATGTACGTGTCGACCTGCAATCGACCTACGCGCCAATCCGGCACCTGCTGAGCCTGCTCGCGGACAACCCCGGGACTCAGGCCTCAACGCTTGGACAACGCCTGACGCTGCTCAAGCCGTTCAGCCAGTCACTGGCGGACAACCCGGACCTGGCCTCGTTGTATCTGGGTTACGACAACGGTGATTTCTTCATGGTGCGCCCCTTGCGCACCGCGTCACTGAGAACCTTGCTGAAAGCTCCGGATGCAGCGGCGTATCAGGTCTGGAGCATCGAACATGACGCCGATGGCGGCGTCAGATCGCAATCGCTGTTTTTCGATCAGGCGTTGTCAGCGGTGGGTCGTCACGACAATCCGGACGATGCCTACGACCCGCGCAGCCGCACCTGGTACACCCGCGCGCAGCAACAGAACGAACAAATCACCACCGAACCCTATGTGTTTTTTTCCACCCATAATGTCGGCACCACCCTCGCCCGGCGCAGCAGCGTGCACGCGGTGATCGCTGCCGATCTGACCCTCGACGCACTGTCGGCGACCCTGACCAAACATGTGGTGACGCCGGCGACAGAAATCGTCCTCTTCGATGCCGAAGGCAACGCCGTGGCCTATCCCGACAGCAGCCGGCTGATCGTCGATGACCGCACCGCGCGCCTGGCCAAGGCGGCTGACCTGAGCCCGAGCCTGCATGCCCTGCTGTCGGCCGATCATCAGGGCAAACGCCTGAAAGCTGACGGACGACGCTGGATCGTCGCCCGCAGCAGCCTGCAGGAAGGCGGCCCGAAAGGTTTGCAGATGGCCTTGTTGGTGCCGGAGGACGAGTTACTGGTCGATGCCTATCGCATGCGCTGGCAAGGTGCGCTGATCACCCTTGCCACCCTGTTGCTGTGCCTGCCGCTGGGCTGGCTGATCTCGCGGATTCTGGTCAAGCCGCTGCATGCACTGGTCAAGGAAGCCGATGCCATCCGCAGCTTCGATTTCAACTTTCCCGTGACCCGCCGCTCACCAGTGCTGGAGGTCGACCAGTTGAGCCTGTCGATGGCGCGGATGAAGGACACCCTGGCCAGCTTCTTTCGCATCACCGACAGCCTGACCGCCGAAACCCGGTTCGCCCCGCTGCTGCAACGGGTGTTGTTCGAAACGGTGCAGATTGCCCAGGCCCAGGCCGGTCTGATCTACCTGCGTGAAAGTGATGGCAACCGCATGGAGCCTTACGGGCTGGTGGTCGACGGCACTTCCCGGCCGCTGGCAGCGTTCGATATTCAAGGCCACAACCTTGATACCGCGCAGGGTCCCGAATGGTTCGAGCAACTGGCGCATGCCGACAACGTGGTCAGCAACCTCGGCTTCGAACAGGCCGCCGACCTGCAAAAGGTTCTGCTGGCCATGGACACGCCGCGCGTCCACCTGATCGGGATCCGCCTGCACAACCAGCACAACGAAACAATCGGCCTGCTGGTGTTGCTGATCAATGACAGCGGCACCCCGGCCGACCTGGAGAAGCTGCGACCCGACCGCATCGCGTTCCTGCAAGCGGTGTCCGGTGCGGCGGCGGTGAGTATCGAGAGCCAACGTCTGCAAGCCCGGCAGAAACAACTGCTGGATGCGTTCATTCAACTGCTCGCCGGCGCCATCGATGCCAAGAGCCCTTACACCGGCGGGCATTGCCAACGCGTGCCGGAACTGACCCTGATGCTCGCCCACGCCGCCGCGGCCAGCGAGGCCCCCGCCTTCAGCGACTACCAGCCCAGTGAGGACGAATGGGAAGCCTTGCACATCGCCGCGTGGCTGCACGACTGCGGCAAAGTCACGACGCCGGAATACGTCGTCGACAAAGCCACCAAACTGGAAACCCTGAACGATCGCATCCATGAAGTCCGCACCCGGTTCGAAGTGCTCAAGCGCGATGCGTGGATCAGCTACTGGCAGGCCCTGGCGTCGGGTGGCGACGAACGACAACTGGCCAGCCTGCGCGACGCGATGCTGACAGCGCTGGATGATGACTTCAGTTTTGTCGCCCGCTGCAATCTGGGCAGTGAGGCCATGGCGGACGCCGACCTTCAGCGTCTTGAGGGCATTGCGCAGCGCACCTGGACACGTACGCTGGACGATCGCCTGGGCGTGTCCTGGGAGGAAAACCGGCGCCAGGCACGCACATCGGCGCCTACCCTTCCGGTCAGCGAAAGGTTACTGGCGGACAAGCCCGAGCATCTGCTCGAACGTGCCGACAGCGAACTGATTCCGGAAGACAACCCATGGGGGTTCAAACTCGACGTCCCGCGCTACAAATACAACCGTGGCGAGCTGTACAACCTGAGCATTCCTCGCGGCACGCTGACCCGAGAGGAGCGTTACATCATCAACCACCACATGGTGCAGACGATCCTGATGCTCAGTCATCTGCCCTTCCCCGGGCATCTGAACAACGTGGCGGAGATTGCCGGCGGCCATCACGAAAAAATGGACGGCACCGGGTACCCGAAACGTTTGAAACGCGAGGAGATGAGCCTGCCGGCACGGATGATGGCGATTGCCGACATCTTCGAAGCGCTGACCGCCGCCGACCGCCCGTACAAAAAGGCCAAGACCCTCAGCGAAGCGCTGGGAATCATGGCCACCATGTGCCGCGAGGCACATATCGATGCCGAGCTGTTCGGCCTGTTCATCCGCGAAGGCCTGTATCTGCAATACGCCAGCCGTTTCCTCGACCCGCAACAGATCGATGCTGTCGACCCTGCCGGCGTGCTGCGCAAGGCGGGGCTTGCGGCGTGATCAGCAGTCGGTCAGGCGCAGGAAGATCGCCGCCAGTCGTTCGATACCAGCCTGATCGTCTGCGCCGAAACGCGAAAGCTTCGGGCTGTCGAGGTCGAGTACGCCAATCAGGCGACCATCCTTGACCAACGGCACCACCAGTTCGCTGTTCGACGCGCTGTCACAGGCGATGTGGCCGGGGAATGCATGAACGTCTTCGACCCGTTGTGTCTGCAGTCTGGCCGCCGCCGCGCCACACACACCGCGACCGAACGGAATGCGTACGCAAGCGATCTGGCCCTGGAACGGGCCAAGCACCAGCTCCTCATTGCGATTGAGGTAGAAACCGGCCCAGTTCAGGTCATCGAGCTGGTTGAACAGGAACGCCGAAAACTGCGCGGCGTTGGCGATGAAATCGCGCTCGTCCGCCAGCAGCGACTCCAATTGCGCGGCCAACATGCCATAGCCTTCGAGGCCCTGGCCGCTCTGTTGCAAATCAATCATGCCTTGTGCTCCAGCAATTTCAGTCCCACCCAGTAACGGGCGAATTGGTACGCGCAACGTCCGTTGCGGTTGCCACGGCCGGTCGCCCAGCGCACGGCGAGAATGTCCAGTTGTTCGTCGCGCTGCCAGCTCAGGCCGGCCTTGGCGGCCAACTGGCCGATCCAATGTTCGACGACGTTGAGGAAATGTTCCTGGGTGAACGGATAGAACGACAGCCACAGGCCAAAGCGGTCCGACAGAGCGATCTTGTCTTCCACCGCTTCGCTCGGGTGCAGTTCGCCATCGACGCGCTTCCAGTTTTCGTTGTCGCTTTCCTTTTCCGGCACCAGATGGCGACGGTTGGAGGTGGCGTACAGCAACACGTTGTCCGGCGCCTGCTCCAGCGAGCCATCCAGCACGCTTTTCAGCACACGGTAATCACCTTCGCCGGACTCGAACGACAGGTCATCGCAAAACAGCACGAAACGTTGCGGCAGTTTGCCGATCTGCTCCACCACCCGTGGCAGGTCGGCCAGGTGATCGCGTTCGATCTCGATCAGGCGCAGACCGGCCTTGGCGTGCTCGGCCAGCAGCGCCCGTACCAGCGAGGATTTACCGGTACCGCGCGAACCCCAGAGCAACGCATGGTTGGCCGGCATGCCGTCGAGGAACTGCTGGGTATTTCGGCCCAGTTGCTCCAGTTGCCGATCGACACCGATCAAGTCCGAAAGACGCATGTCGAGGCTGACTTCCAGCGGCAGCAGATAGCCGCTGCGACCGTCACGCTGCCAGCGTGCGGCCAGGCAAGTGCCCCAGTCGATGACCGGGCGTGGTGCCGGCAGCAGCGGTTCGATCCGCGCCAGAACCGACTCGGCGCGCTCAAGAAAAGCATTCAATCGGGAATCCACGTCTTCTCCTCGGGCTGGTTCACAGTAATGATGGCGATACAGCGACGACCGATAGCGTTCGACACCCGCCCCGGCCCTTGTTACAAGGCGATTCGGGAACCACGGTATCCATACATGATCGACTATGCTTGAGCAGCGAAGGGAAACGGAAGTGGTTCAACACCCCATGGATATCAAATTCACCCACCGGCTGTCATACAAACAGGCCCGGCTTACCGTGCTGGTCGGGTTCATTCTGGGCACGCTGCTCAGCCTGCTGCAAATCGGCATCGATTATGCCAGTGAAGACGCGTCCATCAACCGTGAAATCCTGTCTTTGCTGGAAATCAGCCATAACCCGGCCTCGCGTATCGCCTATAACATCGATGCCGAGCTGGCCCAGGAACTCACGCTGGGCCTGCTGCGCTCGCCGGCCATCATTTCCGCACAACTGACCGACAACAATCAGACGGTTCTGGCCAGCGTGAAGCGCCCGGAGCTGCAAAGCGGCTATCGGTTGATCAGCGACTTTCTGTTCGGCGCCAAACGCGAGTTCGAAGATCGGCTCTATCTCGACCATTTGCCCAACGAATCCCTCGGCACCCTGAGCCTGGAAGTCGACACCTATGCCTTCGGCAGCCGCTTCCTGCGTCGGGCCGAAGTCACGCTGCTCAACGGTTTTGCCCGCAGCCTGATCCTGACCGGCATCCTGCTGGCACTGTTCTACGTGATGCTGACCAAGCCGCTGGTGCGGGTGATCCGTGAACTCAGCGGGCGCGATCCGCGCAGTGCCGAACCGACCACGCTTGAATGTCCGAGTGGACACGCCAACGATGAGATCGGCGTGCTGGTGAAGGTCGCCAACCAGCAGTTCGAGAACATCGCCACGGAAATCCAGCAACGGCGCACCGCGGAAAACCGTCTCACCGACTACCTCGCTCAACTCGAAGACATCGTGTCGGCACGCACCGCCGAACTCAAAGCGATCAACGCCCGCCTCAGCCAGTCCAACGAGGAACTGGAGGTCGCCCGCAGCACCGCACTGGACATGGCAGAGGCCCGCTCGGCGTTCCTTGCCAACATGAGCCACGAGATCCGCACCCCGCTCAACGGCCTGCTGGGCATGATCGCGCTGTCCCTCGACGGCCCGCTCAATGGCGAACAGCAGCAACAACTGTCCATTGCCCACGACTCGGGCAAAGTGCTGGTGGAGTTGCTCAACGATATTCTCGACCTGTCGAAATTCGATGCCGGGCAACTGGAACTCGAACACATCCCGTTCGACCTCGGCTCGTTGATCGAAGACACCGCCAACCTGCTGTCGCAGAACGCGGCGCCAAGCGTGGAGCTGACGTGTCTGATCGATCCGCACTTTCCGGCGCTGGTGCTCGGCGACCCGACCCGGGTCAGGCAGATCGTCAGTAATCTGCTGTCCAACGCCCTGAAGTTCACCCGTTTTGGTCGGGTCGATGTGCGTTTGTCGACTTGGAAGGATGGCGTGCGCATCGAGGTCTGCGATACCGGCATCGGTATCGCCCAGGAAGCCCAGGTGAAGATTTTCCAGCCCTTCACCCAGGCCGGGGCCGGTATCACCCGCCAGTACGGCGGCACCGGGCTGGGCCTGGCCTTGACCTACAACCTTTGCGAGGCCATGCAGGGGCGCCTGACGATCAGTTCCGAAGTCGGTTTCGGCAGTCAGTTCTGTGCCGAACTGCCGTTGCCCTGCCACACCCGCGCAGTCATCCCGGCCCCGCTGCATGGCAGCGTGCTCGCCATCACCACGGCGGCCAGCGGCCTGTCAGAGCTGCTCGGCAGTCTGTTGCCGGTCTGGGGTCTGTCGTACGAACAGCGCACGATTGAAGCGTCACTCCTCGGCCCGTCACCGGACATCATCATCACCGATTGCCCCGAATGCCTGTTTGGCCTGCGCCCGACCATGACCGCACCGATTCTGCTGGTGACCGCTTACGGCAGTTTCATGCCGGGCGAAGAAGCTGCGGCCCTTGCCCCGCTACAGCAGCAGGCTCGTCCCCTGGCACGCAACGCGCTGTATCAGAATCTGCGCAGAACCCTGCAACCGGACATCACCACCATCGACCGTGCGCGTCTTGAAAGCGTGCCATCTCAGCGTCGCGGGCGGGTGTTGCTGGTGGAGGACAACCCGGTCAACCAACTGGTGGCCAAGGGAATGCTCGGCAAACTCGGCTGCGAGGTGGTGGTGGCGGCCCATGGCGCAGAAGCGCTGGATCAACTGGAACACCATGAGTTCGATCTGGTGCTGATGGACTGCAACATGCCGGTGATGGACGGTTACGAAGCAAGCCGGCAGATCCGTCAGAGCGGTCGCTGGCCACACTTGCCGATCGTGGCGTTGACGGCCAACGCCATGTCCGAGGAACGGGAGCGCTGCCGGGCGGCAGGCATGAGTGACTACCTGGCCAAACCGTTCCGTCGCGAAGAACTGGCAGCGCTGCTGGATCAGTGGATACCGACTACGACAGCGCTTTGATTTGCCCCAGCAGATGATCAAGCCCGGTACGCAGTTCGTTGAGACGATCCAGGTCCACGCCACTGTCGCACAGCAAGCGGTCCTTCAAAGGCCCGACCTGCTCGCGCAGCGCCTGGCCCTGAGGCGTGAGGCTCAGGTGAACCTCACGCTCGTCCCGCGCCGAACGTTGACGCTGCACCAGTTGCAGTTGCTCCAGGCGCTTGAGCAGCGGCGTCAGCGTCCCGGAATCCAGCGCCAGACGCTCGCCCAGTGCCTTGACGGTCGGTTGTTCCGGCGCCGCGCCCTGCCATTCCCACAACACCAGCATCGCCAGGTATTGCGGGTAGGTCAGACCGAGCTGATCGAGCATCGGCTTGTAGGCACGAATCACGGCCCGGGACGCGGCGTACAGCTTGAAGCACAACTGACTGTCGAGCTTCAGCGCATCGGCTGACAGATCGTTCATTTGAGCAGGGCTTCGATCTCGCGGCTCAGGTCCTGCGGCTTGGTGGCCGGGGCGAAGCGCTTGACCAACTGGCCGTCCTTGCCGATCAGGAATTTGGTGAAGTTCCACTTGATGCCCTGGGAACCCAGTACACCTGGCGCACGCTTCTTCAACTGCACGAACAGCGGATGCGCACCGTTGCCGTTGACTTCGATCTTCTTGAACAGCGGGAAGCTGACGCCGTAATTGAGCTCGCAGAACTCGCTGATCGCACCCTCGTTGCCGGGTTCCTGCTTGCCGAACTGGTTGCACGGAAAGCCCAGCACCACCAGCCCCTGATCCTTGTAGGTCTGCCACAGCTCCTCAAGGCCCTTGTATTGCGGGGTGAAGCCGCACTTGCTGGCAGTGTTGACCACCAGCACCGCTTTGCCGGCGAAATCGGCCAGGGTCTTTTGCTCACCCTTGATGGTGGTGCACGGGATGGTCAGCAGGTTATCGCTCATGGTGCGCACTCTGGAAAGTTGAGAAGCTGTAAAAATAGCGAGCAATTGAATTGTGTGCAATTTAATTATCCGAATGGCGATCCAGGGATCGCCCGCATCGGTTATTCGCGCGGCACCAGGTCCAGGCACACCGAGTTGATGCAGTAACGCAGACCGGTCGGCGGCGGGCCATCGGGGAACACGTGACCCAGATGCGCATCGCATCGGGCGCATTTCACTTCGGTGCGGATCATGCCGTGGCTGGTGTCACGGATTTCAGTCATGGCGCTCTCGCCGATCGGCGCGTAGAAGCTCGGCCAGCCGCAACCGGAGTCGAATTTGGTCTTGGAATCGAACAACGGCTCATTGCAGCAGATGCAGTGATAGACACCGTCGGTCTTGGTGGCGTTGTATTTGCCCGAGAACGGTCGCTCGGTGGCACTGAGACGACACACGTTGTATTGCTCCGGGTCGAGCATCGCGCGCCATTCTTCCAGGGTCTTTTCTATCTTTTCCATCATCACACCTCAGCGGCTGAAAAAGCCCGATCTGTACCTTTTCCACGGATCGGGCGGCACGTATGATTGCGCCTCGTCACACGCCAGTCTGGCAGCGGGATCCTGCGCATTCAAACGGATTGTTGGAAACCGCCGCTCAAGACGCTTGCCTGTGTGAAGACGCAGGATTCCCAGCACGGTTGTCCATTCGCCGCCTGGATCGTTCATTTTCGGGATCACATCGCCATGCAGTTCAGCAAATCGAACAAGCTCGCCAACGTCTGCTACGACATTCGCGGCCCAGTGCTCAAGCACGCCAAACGCCTGGAAGAGGAAGGCCATCGCATCCTCAAGCTGAACATCGGCAACCCGGCGCCCTTTGGTTTCGAAGCGCCGGACGAAATTCTCCAGGATGTGATCCGCAACCTGCCGACCGCCCAGGGCTACAGCGACTCCAAAGGCCTGTTCAGCGCGCGCAAGGCCGTGATGCAGTACTACCAGCAGAAACAGGTCGAAGGTGTCGGCATCGAAGACATCTACCTGGGCAACGGCGTATCCGAGTTGATCGTGATGTCGTTGCAGGCCCTGCTCAACAACGGCGACGAAGTGCTGGTGCCGGCGCCGGACTATCCGCTGTGGACCGCTGCCGTAAGCCTGGCCGGTGGTAACGCGGTGCACTACCTGTGCGACGAAGGCGCCGACTGGTTCCCGGACCTGGCCGACATGAAGGCCAAGATCACCCCGAACACCAAGGCCATGGTGATCATCAACCCGAACAACCCGACCGGCGCGGTGTATTCGAAGGAAGTGTTGCTGGGCATGCTGGAACTGGCTCGCCAGCACAACCTGGTGGTGTTCTCCGACGAAATCTACGACAAGATTCTTTACGACGACGCCGTGCACATCTGCACCGCTTCGCTGGCGCCGGACCTGCTGTGCCTGACCTTCAACGGTCTGTCGAAGTCGTATCGCGTGGCGGGTTTCCGTTCCGGCTGGATCGCCATTTCCGGGCCGAAACACAACGCCCACAGCTACATCGAAGGCATCGACATGCTGGCCAACATGCGCCTGTGTGCCAACGTGCCGAGCCAGCACGCGATCCAGACCGCCCTCGGCGGCTATCAGAGCATCAACGACCTGGTCTTGCCGCAAGGTCGCCTGTTGGAACAGCGCAACCGCACCTGGGAATTGCTCAACGACATTCCCGGCGTGAGCTGCGTGAAGCCGATGGGCGCCCTGTATGCCTTCCCGAAGATCGACCCGAAGATCTGCCCGATCCACAACGACGAGAAATTCGTCCTCGACCTGCTGCTGTCCGAGAAGCTGCTGGTGGTTCAGGGCACGGCCTTCAACTGGCCGTGGCCGGATCACTTCCGTGTCGTGACCCTGCCGCGTGTCGATGACCTGGACATGGCCATCGGGCGCATCGGCAACTTCCTCAAGTCCTACCGCCAGTAACCGGCGATCCGTGCGCAACGAGCCTTTCGTTGCGCACTGTCTGATTCAGCAACACTTCTGCCCCGCCCCCTTCCGTACGCCTTCTACACTGTCGATTCGTACCGATCACATGCGCCTGATGCAATGCCGGTGGGTGGCGCGCGGCTGTCATCCTTGTCGTCTTCAGGGGTGGGAATTGTCCCGCACACCGGAGAATCCGATGTAGGACACAGTTTGAAATAGTCACTCGGTTGAATCGCCCGGTGCCGCACCTTATATACCCCGCAGTACGCTACATCTTTAGCTTGAGGAGATTTCTACAACCATGATGCGCATCCTGCTGTTTTTGGCCACTAACCTGGCGGTCGTGCTGATAGCCAGCATCACCCTGAGCCTGTTCGGCTTCAACGGGTTCATGGCGGCCAACGGGGTTGACCTCAACCTCAGTCAGCTGCTGGTCTTCTGTGCCGTCTTTGGTTTCGCCGGTTCGCTGTTCTCGCTGTTCATCTCCAAGTGGATGGCGAAGATGAGCACGAGCACCCAGATCATCACCCAGCCGCGCACCCGCCACGAGCAATGGCTGATGCAAACCGTCGAGCAACTGTCCCGCGAAGCCGGGATCAAGATGCCCGAAGTCGGGATTTTCCCGGCCTACGAAGCGAACGCCTTCGCCACCGGCTGGAACAAGAACGACGCGCTGGTCGCGGTCAGCCAGGGCTTGCTGGAGCGTTTCTCTCCGGATGAAGTGAAAGCCGTTCTGGCCCACGAGATCGGCCACGTGGCCAACGGTGACATGGTCACCCTGGCACTGGTCCAGGGCGTGGTGAACACCTTCGTGATGTTCTTCGCGCGGATCATCGGCAACTTCGTTGACAAGGTGATCTTCAAGAACGAGGAAGGCCAGGGCATCGCGTATTACATCGCGACCATCTTTGCCGAACTGGTTCTGGGCATCCTGGCCAGCGCGATCGTGATGTGGTTCTCGCGCAAACGGGAGTTCCGTGCCGACGAAGCCGGCGCCCGTCTGGCCGGTACCAGCGCGATGATCGGCGCCCTGCAACGCCTGCGCGCCGAGCAGGGACTGCCAGTGCACATGCCTGACACCCTGAATGCCTTCGGCATCAACGGTGGCATCAAACAAGGGTTCGCCCGCATGTTCATGAGCCACCCGCCGCTGGAAGAGCGTATCGACGCCCTGCGTCGTCGCGGCTGATCAGCCCGGCTAAAAAAAGGCCCGCAGTGATGCGGGCCTTTTTTGTGCCTGTTACTGGCCAGTCAGCCGGTACACCCGCTCTTCCAGGCGCGTCACTCCCGCCTGCAGGAACTTCCCGCTTTCGCTCAACACGTCCTGTTCTTCCAGCGCCTGCACCTGCACCTGCCAGCCGCCACCGAACAGACGCTGCACCTCGGCATCTTCCACCGCAAACGGCGGCCCGGGCATTTGCGCCTGATCATAATCCAGCGTGATCAGCAAACCGCGTACGCCTGCCGGCAAGATATTCTGCAAGTGCGTCGCGTAGCGCTCACGCATCGGTGGCGGCAAGGCGATCAGCGCCGCGCGGTCATACAGTGCCGTGCAATCGGCCACATCGCTCGCGGACAAGGCGAAGAAATCCCCGCACCACAACTCGATCGCCCCGGCCCGATAAACCTTGAAGCCGCCCTCTTCGCTGATCTGCGGCTGCAATTGCTGTTCACGGAAGAAGTCTTCGACAGCCCTCTGCGACAGCTCGACGCCGAGAACCCGATGCCCACGACCGGCCAGCCACAACAGATCCAGGCTTTTCCCGCACAACGGCACCAGCACACGCGCCTGCGCCGGGATGGCCAGATCGGGCCAATGCCGTTGCAAATACGGGTTCACCTCGGGTTGGTGAAAGCCGATCTGGTTCGATTCCCACTTCTTGTGCCAAAACTCCGGCTGCATGCTTCCTCCTAAGAATTCGATCAAAAAGCGTTAAAACTTATATTGGAATTAGATCAATGAACTGACTGAAGATGAACCATCTTAACGCTCAGGAACCCTTCCATGCTTCCCAGCCTGTTTATCTCTCACGGCTCGCCCATGCTCGCGCTGGAACCCGGCGCCAGCGGCCCGGCCCTGGCGCGCCTGGCCGCCGAACTGCCACGCCCGAAAGCCATCGTCATCGTTTCCGCCCACTGGGAAAGCCATGAGCTGCTGGTCAGCAGCCATCCGCAACCGGAAACCTGGCACGATTTCGGCGGCTTCCCCCGTGCATTGTTTGAAGTGCAATACCCCGCACCGGGCAATCCGCAATTGGCGCAAGAGGTCGCCGAACGGCTGACCGCCAACAACCTGCCCGCGCGTCTCGACCCGCAACGACCGTTCGACCATGGCGTGTGGGTGCCGCTGTCGCTGATGTATCCGCAAGCCGACATCCCGGTAGTTCAGGTTTCCCTGCCCAGCCGTGGTGGCCCGGCGTTGCAGACCCGCGTCGGCCAGGCGCTGGCCAGCCTGCGCGGCCAGGGCATTCTGCTGATCGGATCCGGCAGCATCACCCATAACTTGCGTGAACTGGACTGGCATGCCGGCCCGGAAAGCGTCGAGCCGTGGGCCCGGGACTTCCGTGACTGGATAATCGACAAGCTCGCGGCCAATGATGAAGCCGCCCTGCACGATTACCGCCAGCAAGCGCCAAACGCCGTGCGCAGCCATCCGAGCGACGAGCATCTGTTGCCGCTGTACTTCGCTCGCGGCGCCGGCGGTGAGTTCAGCATTGCGCACCAAGGGTTCACCATGGGCGCGCTGGGCATGGACATCTACCGCTTCGGCTGACGAGTTCGTTCCCACCTCAAATCGCAGGCAAAAAAAATCCCCGAACCAGTCGGGGATTTTTTATGTTCGATCAATCAGCCCAAGGGCGGATCAATCTTCGCGGTAGCGACGCAGCTTCAACTGCTTACCGGCAACGCGAGTGTCCTTCAGCTTGGTCAGGAGTTTGTCCAGACCATCTTCCGGCAGCTCGACGAGGCTGAAGCTGTCACGCACCTGGATGCGACCGATGGCTTCACGTGCCAGACCACCTTCGTTGAGGATGGCGCCCAGCAGGTTTTTCGCCGCGATACCGTCACGCGCGCCCAGCGCGGTACGGCAACGGGCACGGCCTTCGCCCAGTGGCATCGGAGCACGACGCTCGCGATCACCACGGTCCGGACGATCACCGGAACGCTCAGGACGGTCGCCACGTGGAGCGCTGTTCGGCACCAGTGGACGTTCCTTCTCGATCGCTGCCAGGTTCAGCGCCTGACCATTGGTGGCCTTGCGCAGCAGAGCAGCAGCCAGGGCACGTGGGGTGCAACCGATGTCGGCGGTCAGGCGATCCAGCAGATCACCGTGAGTCGATTCGGCGTCAGCCACCAGCGGCGACAGGCTGTTGGTCAGTTTCTTGATGCGGGCATCGAGAACGGCCTGGGCGTCCGGCAGACGCACTTCGGCAACTTTCTGACCGGTTACACGCTCGATCACTTGCAGCATGCGGCGCTCACGTGGAGTCACCAGCAGCAGCGCGCGGCCTTCGCGACCGGCACGGCCGGTACGGCCGATACGGTGCACGTAGGATTCCGGATCGTACGGCATGTCCACGTTGAATACGTGGGTGATGCGCGGTACGTCCAGACCACGGGCGGCTACGTCGGTCGCCACAACGATGTCCAGACGGCCATCTTTCAGCGAGTCGATGACGCGCTCACGCTGGTTCTGGGCGATGTCGCCGTTCAACGCTGCGGCTTTGTAGCCTTTAGCGTCAAGGGCGCTGGCCAGATCGAGGGTCGCTTGCTTGGTGCGCACGAACATGATCAGAGCGTCGAAATCTTCCACTTCCAGCAAGCTGAGAACGGCAGAGGTCTTCTGGTCAGCGTGAACCAACAGGTGAGCCTGTTCGATCGCGGTAACGGTCTGGGTCTTGCTCTGGATCTTCACGTGCTTTGGATCGCGCAGGTGACGCTCGGCGATGGCACGGATCGATTGCGGCAGGGTAGCCGAGAACAATACGGTCTGACGGGTTTCCGGCATGGCCTTGAAGATGACTTCGAGGTCGTCCATGAAGCCCAGTTTGAGCATTTCGTCTGCTTCGTCGAGAACCAGGTGGTTCACGGTCTGCAGCACTTTTTCGTCGCGACGCAGGTGGTCGCACAGACGGCCCGGAGTGGCGACAACGATCTGTGCGCCATTACGGATTGCTTTCAATTGTGGGCCCATCGGCGCGCCGCCGTAGACAGCCACAACAGTTACGCCCGGCATTTGCTTGGCGTAGGTTTCGAAAGCGGTTGCAACTTGTAGCGCCAACTCACGAGTTGGGGCCAGGATCAGAGCTTGCGGCTCGCGCTTGGACGGATCAATGCGGTGCAGGATAGGCAGGGCAAAGGCAGCGGTTTTACCGGTACCGGTTTGCGCCTGACCAATCATATCGTGACCGGCGAGGATGATCGGGATCGACTGCTGCTGAATGGCCGAAGGCTCTTCATAGCCGGTAGCGACTACTGCAGCGACAATATTGGGATGAAGTTCAAGAGCGGCGAAGCCGCCGATTTCCTGGGTCATGGGTCTGCCTCTAAGTGCATCCGCAAAGACCCATGCTCCAAAGCTGCACATGCCGTGTTGAGACTCAAGAGTCGCCCTGGCAGCTTTGTCGGCGGGGATTTGCGAAAACGAATGAATGAAAAAGAATCGTCAAGGAAGAGCCCGCAGTGCGGACGTGCAGCCGAAGCTGACTTCGGGGAATTGCGCTACCTAAACGCGGCCCGGTTAAAGGCCGGCGCGCACTATACCGGAATTTGCCAAAAAAGGGAGCTTTTTTTATCGGTGAAATACAGTTGTCACCGCTGTGTAACGGGGTTTTGCGGATAATCGGGCAAAGGTCTATTTTTCAAAGACCCCGGCCCTGCGGGCGATGGCGCTTAAACGATTCACCGACGTGCGGCATCTGGTCGCTGCACCCTTTCTTCCCGTCCGAGGAAACACCCATGAATCAGCCCTGCCCCGGCCGCGTCAGCCGTGCGCGCCACGGTCACGTCCATTTGATTGGCCTGGACCGTGCAGCCAAGCGCAATGCTTTCGATCTGGATTTGCTCAATGACCTGGCCCTGGCCTACGGTGAATTCGAGGCCGACAGCGACGCGCGGGTGGCCGTGGTGTTCGGGCATGGTGAGCATTTCACCGCCGGGCTCGATCTGGTCAACGCCAGTTCCGCCCTCGCCCAGGGCTGGCAGGTGCCGCCCGGCGGTTGCGATCCGTGGGGCGTATTTGTCGGGCCACGGGTCAGCAAACCGGTGATCGTCGCCGCGCAAGGCTATTGCCTGACCATCGGTATCGAGCTGATGCTCGCCGCCGACATCAACCTGTGCGCCAGCAACACCCGATTCGCGCAGATGGAAGTGCAGCGCGGGATCTTTCCGTTCGGCGGTGCGACGTTGCGCTTTCATCAGATAGCCGGCTGGGGCAATGCCATGCGCTGGCTGCTGACCGGCGACGAGTTCGATGCCCATGATGCGTTGCGCCTGGGCCTGGTGCAGGAAGTCATGGCCAGCGAAGACTTGCTGCCACGCGCCATCGAACTGGCCGAACGGATCGCCCGACAGGCGCCACTGGGCGTGCAGGCGACGCTGATGTCGGCACGCCAGGCGCGCTATGAAGGCGAGACTGCAGCGGCGCAGAGCTTGCCGCCGCTGGTGAAGAAATTGCTGGCCAGTGAGGATGCCAAGGAGGGCGTGCGCTCGCTGGTGGAGCGCAGACCGGGGGTCTTCAAAGGCATTTGAGGCTCAGGTCGCCGGGCGAATAGCCTTGATCAACGATTGCAACGAGTACCCCAGCTTCGGCGCGAGCGCTTCAGCCCGGGCGGTGAGCGCCTGCATGTCCAGCACCTGATCGAGATCCGCCGGCACGATCAGAATCACGTTGCCCTCCTTCACCGGCAGTTCCCAGTAATGCCGGTGATAGAGCCCGCGCAACAGCGCCGCCCCCAGAGGCTTGCCGTCATCGGTGGCCCACTGGTTGATCACCAGCCAGCCGCCGGGATTCAGACGTTTCTGACAGTCACCGAGGAAATTCCACGCAAGGTGCGCGGCACCGGGGCCGACATCGGTGTAGAGGTCGACGAAAATCAGATCCGCCGGTTCGGCCGTCGGCAGCAGTTCGATTGCATCGCCAACGCGGATATACAGCCGCGGATCGTCATCGAGACCGAGGTATTCGATGGCCAGACGCGGCACATCCGGGCGCAACTCGATGGCTTCGACATCTTCCAGCGGCAGGAACTTGAGGCAGGCCTGGGTCAGCGTGCCAGCGCCAAGGCCGAGAAACAGTGCACTCTCCGGTTGCTCATGGCACAACGCGCCAATCAGCATCGCCCGGGTGTAGTCGTACTCCAGCCAGCTCGGGTCGGCGGTAAACACGCAGCTTTGCTCGATGGCGTCGCCGAACTCCAGAAAGCGGTAGTCGGCCACCTCCAGCACGCGAATCACGCCGAACTCATCCTGTACCTCGGCGAGCAACAGCTCGACGCGCTCCTCAGTCATTTCGTCTCCTGGTGGTCACCGGGCGCGGTGACGCGATGGCACCGCTGTGGCGCCGTGGCAAAGCGGCGATTGTCGGCGATGCGGCGGGAGCAGGTCACGCACTAATTGCTGCTAACATGGCCGTCCGTGCGTAGAACCATAGAGACCGTGATGAGCCAACCCTGGAGCCCTGACAGCTGGCGCGCCTTGCCGATCCAGCAACAACCCCAATACCCCGACGCCGCGCACCTGCGCCAGGTCGAGCAGACGCTAGCCAGCTATCCGCCGCTGGTGTTTGCCGGTGAAGCGCGGGAGCTGCGTCGTCAGTTTGCCGAAGTCACCCAGGGCCGGGCGTTCCTGCTGCAGGGCGGCGACTGCGCGGAAAGCTTCGCCGAGTTCTCCGCCGCGAAGATTCGTGACACTTTTAAAGTGCTGTTGCAAATGGCGATCGTCATGACCTTCGCCGCCGGTTGCCCGGTGGTGAAAGTCGGGCGCATGGCCGGCCAGTTCGCCAAGCCGCGCTCGGCCAACGACGAGACCATCGACGGCGTGACCCTGCCGGCCTACCGTGGCGACATCGTCAACGGCATCGGCTTCGACTCGGCCAGCCGCGTGCCGGATCCGGAGCGTCTGCTGCAGTCCTATCACCAGTCCACCGCCACCCTCAACCTGTTGCGCGCCTTCGCCCAGGGCGGTTTTGCCGACCTGCATCAGGTGCACAAGTGGAACCTCGATTTCATCGCCAACTCGGCGCTGGCGGAGAAGTACAGCCACCTCGCCGACCGCATCGATGAAACCCTGGCGTTCATGCGCGCCTGCGGCATGGACAGCTCGCCGCAACTGCGCGAGACCAGTTTCTTCACGGCCCACGAAGCGCTGCTGCTGAACTACGAAGAAGCCTTCGTGCGCCGCGACAGCCTGACCAACGATTACTACGATTGCTCGGCGCACATGCTGTGGATCGGCGACCGCACTCGTCAGCTCGACGGCGCCCACGTCGAATTCCTGCGCGGCGTGAACAACCCGATCGGTGTCAAAGTCGGCCCGAGCATGAACCCCGACGACCTGATCCGCTTGATCGATGTGCTCAACCCGGACAACGATCCGGGCCGCCTCAACCTGATCGCGCGGATGGGCGCGAACAAGGTCGGCGATCACCTGCCGGCGCTGATCCGCGCGGTGCAGCGTGAAGGCAAGCAGGTGCTGTGGAGTTCCGACCCGATGCACGGCAACACCATCAAGGCCAGCAGCGGCTACAAGACCCGCGACTTCGCGCAGATCCTTGGCGAGGTGAAGCAGTTCTTCCAGGTTCACGAAGCGGAAGGCAGCTACGCTGGCGGCATCCACATCGAAATGACCGGGCAGAACGTCACCGAATGCATCGGTGGTGCGCGGCCGATCACTGAAGATGGTTTGTCGGATCGCTATCACACCCATTGCGACCCACGGATGAACGCCGATCAGTCGCTGGAACTGGCGTTTCTGATTGCCGAGACGCTGAAACAGGTCAAACGCTAAACCGCGATGACGTTGGCTCGGTCGTTTTCGACTTGAGCCAACGCCACCCGCAACCGCCCGGCACTTTCGCGCTGGCAATTGAGCAGCACCTGCTCCAGCCCCAACCAATCCGCCATCCGCCGCAAATTCCCCGCCAACGCCAGCATCCCCGCCTCATCCAGCCCCGGCTCTTCCTCGTGCACCGCGTGCACCGCCAATCGCCCCGCCGCCCGCTCGGCGCGCAGATCAACCCGCGCAGCAATCCGTTCGTTGTGCAGGAACGGCAGCACGTAATAGCCGTAGACCCGCTTGTCCTGCGGCGTATAAATCTCCAGCCGATAGCGGAAGTCGAATAGCCGCTCGGTGCGACTGCGTTCCCAGATCAACGAATCGAACGGCGACAGCAATGCGCTGGCCTCGACTTTGCGCGGGACTTTCGGTTCGGGCAGGCAGTAGGCAATCTGCCGCCAGCTAGCAACTTCGCAGGTCAGCAGTTGCCCGGCCTCGACCAGCTCCGCCAGGCGCGGTCGGGCATCGGCAGGGTTCAGGCGGAAGTAATCGCGCAGGTCTTTTTCCGTGCCTACGCCCAACGCCTCAGCCGCGTGCAGCAGCAAACCGCGCTGCGCCTCGGCCTCATCGGGCAATGGCTGTTGCAGCACGGACGCCGGAATCACTCGTTCCGGCAGGTCATACAGCCTTTCGAAGCCGCGCCGCCCGGCCACGGTGACTTCGCCGGCGGCAAACAACCATTCCAGCGCATGTTTTTCCGCACTCCAGTCCCACCAGGGCCCGGCCTTTTCCTCGCGGGTCGACAGGCTGCCGGCGCCGAGTGCGCCCTGCTCTTCGACCGACGCCAGCACCCGGCGAATGGTGTCCTGTTGCTCACGGCCGAAACGCGCCAGTTGCTGATAGATATCTTCGCCCCGCTTGGCTCGCTGCATGCGCCAGCCCATCAATGGGTACATCGACAGCGGCAGCAATGACGCTTCATGGCCCCAGTATTCGAACAGCGAACGACGTCGCCCCGAACTCCAGGCAGCCTGGTCGAGCAAGTCAGCAGAATAGGAACCGAGACGGGAAAACAGCGGCAGGTAGTGCGAGCGCACCACGGCGTTGACGGAGTCGATCTGCAACAGGCCGAGACGTTCGATCAGCCGGTTGACGTGCATCGCCTTGACAGCCGGCGGCTGGCGCCCGTGAAACCCTTGGGCAGCCAGTGCCAGACGTCGAGCCTGTTTAAGGGAAAAGGACAATGTCGCGGGCATGTGTACCTCCATGTCTGCTCGCAACCTACCTCACCTGAAAGTGGTTTGTGTAGCGATGGCCTCATCATTTATGCATCGGATCGTCCCAGAACGGCCGAATCGCTTCGTGCTCGACATCGGCACGGCTGACCCCGATGTCCTTCAACGCTTCGTCGCTCAGACTGGCGAGCAGCTCGCGTTCGCGGTGAAGTTCGTACCAGCGGCTAAACTTGTGCAGCAGATCGGAAATCAGATGGACCGGCACTCTTTCATCGCTCACATACAGTTTTTGACCTTTCATCGTGTTGCCCTCCTTTAGGGATGGCTCAAGTCTCGCGCCGGGGCTACGATCAATCCAACGAATGTTTCTGATGGCAAGCATCACGGAGATTCATCAATTGTCGGCGTACCCCAGTATCGATACCGATGTCCTGCGTACCTTTGTCGCAATTGCCGATCAGGGCGGTTTTACCCGCGCCGGCGAAATGGTCAACCGCACTCAGTCGGCGGTGAGCATGCAGATGAAGCGTCTGGAAGAGGACGTGTTGCAGCGCCAGTTGTTCGAGCGCGACGGGCGTCAGGTGCGCCTCACCGCCGAAGGCCAGGTGTTGCTCGGCTACGCGCGGCGCATCCTGAAATTGCACAGCGAAGTCTTCAACACCCTGCGCGAACCACACATGGTCGGCACGGTGCGGATCGGTACGCCGGACGATTACGTAATGCGGTTTCTGCCGGGGATCCTGTCGCGCTTTGCCCAGTTCTATCCACTGATCCAGATCGAAGTGCATTGCGAGTCGACCAAACAGTTGCTGCAGCGCACGGACCTGGATCTGTCGATCGTCACCCGCGAGCCGGGCAACGAGATTGGCCAGTTGCTGCGCAAGGAGCGTTTCGTCTGGGCCGAGGCGCAGAATTTCAGCGCCCACGAGCAGACGCCGTTGCCGCTGGCGATGTTCAACAGTGATTGCTTCTGCCGCCTGTGGGCCTGCAATGCGCTGGACGCCATGGGCCGTGAATACCGGATTGCCTACAACAGCACCAGCCTGTCGGCGTTGATGGCGGTGGTGAGCGCGGGTCTGGCGATCACCGCGCAACTGGAAAGCCTGATCACCCCGGACTTGCGAATTCTCGGTGCCGCCGAAGATCTGCCGCTGTTGCCCGAGGCCAGCATCATGCTGATCCGCAATCTGAACAATCCGTCGCCGATCACCGAATGCCTGGCCGAGCACATCGTCGAAGGTTTCAAACTTTAAAGGCGAGCATCACCGCACACAGCACCAGGAACCCGCAGAACAGCCCACGCAGGAGTTTTTCCGGCATCGCGTGGGCCACCTTCACGCCCCAACTGATGCTGGCCAGACCGCCGATGGCCAGCGGCAGGCCGATCATCCAGTCCACTTCGTGGTGCACCGCGTACGTCACCAGCGTGACACCGGTGCTCGGCAATGCCAGCGCCAGCGACAGGCCTTGAGCGACCACCTGAGTGGTGCCGAACAGGCTGGTCAGCACCGGCGTCGCCACCACTGCCCCACCGACACCGAACAGGCCGCCCATAGTGCCCGACGCCGCGCCGAGCACGCCCAGCCACGGCCATGAATAACGCATCTCGGAAGTCGCCGCCGGACGCGCGCCGAACATGCGCACGAGGTTGTACGCTGACAATGCCACAAGGAACGCGACAAAACCGATGCGCATGGTTTGCGCGTCGATGCCCACGGCCCAGATCGAGCCGATCCATGCAAAGCAGAACCCCATCACTGCCAGCGGCAACGCGTGCCTGAGTTCGATGCGATTGCGCTGGTGATAACGCCACAGCGCCAGCATCACGTTCGGCACCACCATCACCAGCGCCGTGCCTTGGGCGATCTGCTGATCGAGCCCGAACCACACGCCCAACAGCGGAATGGCGATCAAGCCGCCGCCGATTCCGAATATCCCACCCAGGGTGCCGAGGGCGGCGCCAAACAACAGGTACAGCAAAAACTCGATCACAGCAGAATTCCTCATACGTCAGGGGATTCATCCTACGCAGTCGGCGCTGGCACGGAAACGCACAGCAACGCACAATGGCTGTGCCAAATTCGCATAGGCACTGAGCTGATTCATGAATCCCAATCAATTGACCGAACAACTCGGGCTGTTTCTCGATGTGCTGGAGAGTGGCAGTTTTTCCGCCGCCTCGCGCCGGCATCCGCTGACGCCATCAGCCGTCGCCCGGCGTATCGACAGCCTGGAAAGCGCTGTCGGCAGCCAGTTGTTCATCCGCAGCACTCATGCGGTGCGCGCCACACCGGCCGGTCTGGCGTTTGCCGAACGGGCGCGGCGGATCGTTGCCGAGTTGCAACTGGCCCGCGCTGAAGCCGTTTCCCTGAGCAGCGCGCCGGAAGGCTTGATCCGGGTGGATGCGCCGGCAGCGTTCGGGCGTCGGCATCTGGCGCCGGTGATTGCCGATTTTCTGGTGCTGTATCCGGGGCTGGACGTGCAGCTGCATCTAATCGACAGCTTCGTCGACATGGACGGCTCGAACCTGGGCAAGGTCGATCTGGTGTTGCGCGCCGGGCAAATGGCCGATACCCGACTGGTCGCCACACCGCTGGCGAGCATGGTACGCATCGCTTGCGCCAGCCCCGACTATCTCAAGCGTCGGGGTGTGCCGAGCGAGCCGGCACAACTGGGTGAACATGACGGCCTCGATTGGGACGGCCTCGCCCCGCCCTTCGCCTGGCGATTCGAACAGGACGGGCAGATGCAGTTGCACCGCCCGGCGCGGGTCCGCATGAGCGCCAACAACGCCGAGGCTCTGGTGTGCGGTGCACTTGCGGGCCTCGGGATCGCGCATCTGCCGACCTGGCTGGCCAGCGAATACTTGCTGCGCGGCGAACTGCTGCCGCTGTTCTGTGAAAACGGCCTGCCAAAACCGGAGAGCACCGGTATCTATGCGCTGCGACTGGAACAGCAGGCCAGCTCCCGCAGCCGCCTGCTGCTGGAATACCTCAAGACCCGCTTCAGCCCCGTGCCACCGTGGGATCTGGCACTGCAACGGGAACTGGGCCGGCACTGACCGATTCGCCACCGGGCACAATTGTCTGGCGCATTAAAGATTCGAGCGCTAGATTCATCTGCATCACTGTTCAAGGCACCGACATGACCACCACCCGCGACACCACTGACCACTGCGAAGAGCTGCTGCTCGACAATCAGGCCTGCTTCGCCCTGCATTCCACTTCGCTGATGATGACCAAGGTCTACAAACCGCTGCTGCAAGCACTTGGCCTGACCTATCCGCAGTACCTGGCGATGATGGTGCTGTGGGAGAAGGATGGTTTGACCGTCGGAGAAATCAGCACGCGCCTGCTGACCGATCCGGGTTCGCTGACCCCGCTGCTCAAGCGCCTGGAAGGTGAAGGTTTGCTGAGCCGAACTCGAAGCCGCGAGGATGAACGGGTGGTGATCGTCGAATTGACCGCACAGGGCCGCGCCTTGAAAGACAAGGCCCGAACCGTTCCGCAATGCATTCTGGGGGCCAGTGGCTTCACGCTGGAGCGCCTGCAAAACCTGCAAGCCGAGTTGCAGGCCTTGCGCGGTCATTTGCAGGACAGCCTCACTTAAGCCTCCCCCTTTCCCTGTAGGAGCGACCTCGCACCTACAGGGAAATCGCGCCTTTCTCTGCTTTCCCCCTCTCCCGCAAAATTTTTTCTCTCTCGTTTTCCCTTCGTAAAAACCTTTCATATCAAAGAGTTGAGATCTCTTCTCAGCCTGATCCATGTCTCGGCTTCATCATTTTTCAAAAATTTATCTTGCGCGCTAAATATTCGCGAAGTACATTTACTTCGCACCTAGTTAGCGCGCAAACAATTAGCGCAATAAATCACACTCAATGAGGCTCACACCATGCAAACTCTCTACACCGCAATCGCAACCTCCACTGGCGGCCGTGACGGTCGTGCGATCTCCAGCGACAACATCCTCGACGTCAAACTGGCCACCCCGAAAGAACTCGGCGGTGCCGGCGGCGCAGCCACCAACCCTGAGCAACTGTTCGCTGCCGGCTACTCGGCCTGCTTCATCGGCGCGCTGAAATTCGTTGCCAGCCAGACCAAACGCAAAATCCCGGACGACGCCTCGATCACCGCTCACGTCGGCATCGGTCAGATTCCTGGTGGTTTCGGTCTGGACATCGACCTGCACATCAACCTGCCGGGCCTGGAACAGGCTGACGCACAAAGCCTGGTCGACGCCGCCCACCAGGTCTGCCCGTACTCCAACGCCACCCGTGGCAATGTCGATGTGCGCCTGCACGTCACCGTGTAATCACTGACACCCAGGCCCGAACAGGAAATAAACATGAACACTTTCAGCAAAGTCTTGACCGGTACCCTTCTCGCCCTGTCCGTTCACAGCGCATTCGCCGGTGACGTCGAGCACAACACTCAGGCGTTCCTCGATGTGCTGAACGCCGGCACCGGCAAACCGATGGAACAACTGACGCCCAAGGATGCCCGCGCCGTGCTGACGGGCGCTCAGTCGGGGGTCAAACTGACGCTGCCCAAGGCAGACGTCAGCGAGAAGACCATCCAGGTCGATGGCCAACCGTTGAGCCTGACCATCGTCCGGCCGGCCGGGGTCAAGGGCGAGTTGCCGGTGTTCATGTTCTTCCACGGCGGCGGCTGGGTGCTGGGAGATTTCCCGACCCACGAACGTCTTGTGCGGGATCTGGTGGTCGGCTCGGGGGCCGCGGCGGTGTTCGTCAACTACACCCCTTCGCCGGAAGCGCATTACCCGGTGGCGATCAACCAGGCTTACGCGGCAACCAAATGGGTAGCCGAACACGGCAAAGAGATCAACGTCGACGGCAAGCGTCTGGCGGTGGCGGGCAACAGTGTCGGCGGCAACATGGCGGCAGTCGTCGCCTTGATGGCCAAGGACAAAGGCACGCCAGCGATCAAGTTCCAGGTGCTGTTGTGGCCGGTGACCGATGCCAGTTTCGATACCGGCTCGTATAACCAATATGCCGAGGGGCACTTCCTCACCCGCAACATGATGAAGTGGTTCTGGGACAACTACACCACCGACGCCAACCAGCGTAACGAGATCTACGCCTCGCCGCTGCGGGCCACGACCGCGCAATTGAAAGGTCTGCCGCCCGCACTGGTCCAGACTGCGGGGGCCGACGTGTTGCGTGACGAAGGTGAAGCCTACGCCCGCAAACTCGACGAAGCCGGCGTGCCGGTGACCTCGGTGCGCTACAACGGCATGATCCACGACTACGGTTTGCTCAACGTGGTCAGCCAGGTGCCGGCGGTGCGCTCGGCGATGTTGCAGGCCTCGGAAGAACTGAAACAACACCTGAAGCAGTAATTTTCATCAGGCACAAAAAAGCCCGACTCAATGGTCGGGCTTTTTCTTTCCGCAAAAACCAGTGCTTATTTGGCACGGCCTTTGTAGGAACCGCCTTCGCGGGTATCGATCTCGATCTTGTCACCGATTTCGATGAAGTCGGCAACCTGCAACTCAGTACCGTTGCTCAGCTTGGCTGGCTTCATGACTTTGCCGGAAGTGTCGCCACGAGCCGAACCTTCGGTGTAGTCAACTACGCGCACGATGGTGGTCGGCAGTTCTACGGAAACCAGACGCTCTTCGAAGAACACGGCTTCGCAAACGTCGGTCATGCCTTCTTCAACGAAAGGCAGAACGCTTTCGATGTCTTCGGCGTTCAGCTCGTACATGGTGTAGTCGCTGGTGTCCATGAACGTGTAGGTGTCGCCGCTGATGAAGGACAGGGTCGCTTCTTTGCGGTCCAGGATCACGTCGTCCAGCTTGTCGTCCGCACCGTAAACGGTTTCGGTCTTGTAACCGGTCAGCAGGTTCTTCAGCTTGGTCTTCATGATCGCGCTGTTACGGCCCGATTTGGTGAATTCAGCTTTCTGAACCAGCCAAGGATCGTTGTCGATACGGATCACGGTACCGGGTTTGAGTTCTTTACCAGTTTTCATTGCGAATATCCGAATTTGGATGGGATTTACAAAAATCTAGGCCGCGTATCATATCCAATTTCGGTAAAACTGTACCAGCGCCGTCGCAAGATCGGCCTGCAAGGCCTGTTCCAGACACCATGCTTCGGCATTTTTTTGCAGTTCGGGCCAGTATTTACGGGCCTCAAGCCAGTGCTTGCCGATAGGCTGCCCGGCACTCCAGGCTCGCCAGAGACCGTTCATCGCCTCGGCAGCTTCCGTCGAAAGGCCTTTTCCATAGAGCGCGAGGAAGGCATCGAGCTTGTCCAGATGGATATCTTCGTCCTGCTGATAGATGTGCCACAGCATCGGCCGACCTGCCCACTGCGCCCGGATGAACGAGTCTTCGCCGCGCACCGCGTTGAAATCGCAGCACCACAGCAGTTGATCGTATTGATCCTGACGGACGAACGGCAGCACCTGCACGGTCAGCGATCGATCGACATGCACAGCGCCGACAGCCAGCGAGTCGACGCCGAGCCAACGTGCGACATCACCGAGAATCCGCCCTTCCGGCACCAGCAGATGAGTGGGCGTCGAATCGGCCGTGAGTACATCCAGCCAACTGGCGAGCCCGGCATTCTCGTAGGCGAACAGCGAAATCAGTTGCGCATCGGGCGCCGGAACCACACCCAACGCCTGCAGGAATTGTCGCTGCGCCTCGGGATCCTGCTGAAACCGCTGACGTCGCTCAAGCAATCCGCTTTCACGCAATAACCCGCCAGTGCCCGCCTGGAATCCCGGGAAGAAAAAGATCTTCTGCACGGACTTGTACTTCACCGAAGGCAGGCCGTGGCAGCCGGCCACCCAGTCTTCGGCGCTGAGATAGTCGAGGTTCATCCACAATGGCGGCTTTCCCCGCTCGGCCATGGCGTCCATGTAGGCACCCGGCAACTGGCAGGCGAACGCGGCGATCACTACATCGGCGGCGTCCGTTTCCGGCCATTCTGCCGGCCAGTGCCGGACTTCAACGCCCTGTTGCCATTGCGCGTCGAGATTGATGTCGAGTTCCGGGCAAATCCGTTCGAACGCGCGCAGATCATCGACCCACAGCCGCACTGCCAATGCATGCTCGGCCACCAGTTGCCGGGCCAGACGCCAGGTCACCCCGATGTCGCCGTAGTTGTCGACCACGGTGCAAAAGATGTCCCAGCGGGTTTTCGGTTGCGGCATTCAAGACTCCCGTTGGCAAAAGCGACGATTGTCCGCATAAATGTCTGCGTGCAGAAGAGCCGACGACGATTAATCTTCGTGCGACAATCGCCACTTGCCCGCAATCATCCGCCAGGAGGCAGCCATGCCCTACCGCCCAAACCCGCGTCGCCCCTTGCCTGTTCAGCTTAGCGCGCTGCAATTGACCGGCAGCATTGCCTTGGGCCTGTGGCTGGGTTTCCTGGCCATTGCGCTGACCTGCTGGCTCATTTCACGCTTTGTCTTCAATGAACAACTGGCGCCGGTTGCCCAGGCCGTACAACAACTGGCCAATCCACCGGCGGTACGAGCGGTGCCGGATATTCCTCCACAAAGCCCGTTGTTCGAGCAGTACGAAGAAAACCTGCGCAAGAACGAGCAGCAGAACCGCCTCGATCAGGCCCGCAGCAGCACGCGCAACCAGTCGAACCCGAAATGCCAGTTCTGGCTCCAGCAGGATCAGACGGCCCCAAGCGAAAAAAGCCGCGCCAACGTCCTGCAATTCTGCGATTGATCATGAACAAGCACGCCGTCCATCAACTGATTCTCGACAAACTGCGCGTCGACCTCGATATCGCCGAACGCGCCGCGCAAACCGCTTACGAAACCGCGACCCACGAAGAGAACATCGCCGAAAACAAGTACGACACTCTCGGACTTGAGGCGTCGTACCTGGCGGCCGGGCAAGCGAAACGGGTCGAGGAGATCCGCCAGTCACTGGCGGTCTGCCAGAACCTGACGCTTCGGGCCTATGACGATCAACGCGGAATTGAAATCGGCGCCCTGCTCGGTCTGGAAGACGAAAAGGGTCGCGAGCAATGGCTGTTTCTGGCACCGGATGCGGCGGGACTGAAAGTCGACGTGGTCGGTCAGCCGATTACCGTCATCACCCCGCGCTCGCCGCTGGGCAAAAGCCTGCTGGGCAAGTTCGAGGGCGATGAGGTGGAGATTCTGGTGGCGGGCACCCGGCAACAGTTTGCTGTCACCGAGGTGCTGTAGACAGGGGCTTAGTGAACCGGCAGTTCAACGCCTTCGAACAGCTCTTCGAGTTCCTGCTTGTTGTGGCACTGAATGGCCTTGGCCATGACTTCGCGGGTCAGGTGTGGCGCAAATTTCTCGATGAAATCGCACATGAAACCACGCAGGAAAGTGCCGCGACGGAAACCGATCTTGGTCACGCTGGACTCGAACAGTTCGCTGGCATCGAGTACCACCAGGTCGTTGTCGAGTTTGGTATCGACGGCCATTTTCGCCACGATGCCGACACCCAGCCCCAGGCGCACGTAGGTTTTGATCACGTCGGCGTCGGCGGCGGTGAACACCACTTTCGGCGTCAGGCCACGATGGCTGAAAGCCTCGTCGAGTTTCGAACGGCCGGTGAAGCCGAACACGTAAGTCACGATCGGGTATTCGGCCAGCGCTTCGAGGGTCAGCTTCGGCAGCTTGGTCAGCGGGTGGCCTTGCGGTACAACCACGCAGCGGTTCCAGCGGTAGCACGGCATCATCACCAGATCGCCGAACAGCTCCAACGCTTCGGTGGCGATGGCGAAATCGACGGTGCCGTCAGCGGCCATTTCGGCGATCTGCATCGGCGAACCCTGGTGCATGTGCAGCGCCACGTCCGGGTATTGCTTGATGAAATTGCTGATCACCGGCGGCAGTGCATAACGTGCCTGGGTGTGAGTGGTGGCGATCGACAGGGTGCCTTTTTTCTCGTTGGAGAATTCCTGGGCGATCTGCTTGATGCTCTCGACCTTGCGCAGAATCTCACCGGCGGTGGTGATGATGCGCTCGCCGGCCGGAGTGACACGGGTCAGGTGCTTGCCACTGCGGGCGAACACTTCGACGCCCAGTTCGTCTTCCAGCAGACGGATTTGCTTACTGATGCCCGGTTGCGAGGTGTAGAGACTTTGGGCTGTAGCGGAAACGTTGAGGTCGTGGTGCGCCACTTCCCAGATGTAGCGCAATTGTTGAAGCTTCATATGAATCCCTCAAAGCAGGTAGACGCCACGGGCATCAGCGACGGTATATAACTATATTAATGGTTTGAAGAATAAATCTAGAACTTTTTTATCAAAACGCCATTATTCCCGCCTCAGCGATCCTCCCGACGCCGACGCTCCACCAGCGGCACCATGTAAACCGGCACCTTGGACAATTGCAGCAAGCGAGTCGCCGTGCGCCCCAACGGTGTTTCCGCCCCAACCCCGTGGCTGTGACTTCCTACGATCAGCAAATCGACGGAGAGTTTCTGTACCTGGTCGAGAATCACCTGCGACGGATCACCCTGCAGCACCCGCACCGCACGAATCCGCAGCAGATCCTGCTCGCCTTCGTCCCCCAGTTCCTCGCGAAAACTGTCCAGCACCCGCTGCTCGATATTGGCGATGACGGTTTTCAGACCCTGACTGTGAAATTCGTTCAACGCCTGCTCGTCGAGATAGCTCTGCAACACCGATTCGGCAAACAGCCCCATGGGTTCCACCGCGTGCACCACATACAAGTCGGCATTGAATATTCGAGCCATCGCCAAGGCATGCTGCATCACTAACGGTGCGTACAGACCGAGGTCAGTGGCATACAGCATCGAACGAATCATATGACCTCCTCGCTAGCCAACATGGCGGAGATTTGATTCAGCTTAGCAGTGCCTTGGCGAGTACGACGTGCGACGCAACGTCTTGAACCACGTGGGCTTTAGACCGCCGGTTCGTTGCTGATGCCGTGCGGGACATGGCCGGTGGCAACCACCTCCCGGGCCAGCTCGCAGTGACCGGCCTGATCGTCGAAAAACACGTCGGCGGCAAAGGCTTCGAGGAACGCCGATTTGGTCAGGCCGCCGAGGAACAGCGACTCGTCCAGACGGATGTCCCACTCGCGCAAAGTGCGGATCACCCGCTCGTGAGCCGGCGCCGAACGCGCGGTGACCAGCGCGGTGCGGATCGGACAGGCGTCGTCCGGGAACTCGCGCTGCAACAGATTGAGCGCCGCGAGGAAGCCTTTGAACGGCCCGCCACGCAACGGCTCACGAGCGGATTCACGCTCCTTGGCCTGGAAGGCTTCGAGGCCGCCGGATTGATAGACCCGCTCCGATTCGTCGGAAAACAGCACCGCATCGCCGTCAAAGGCGATGCGCAATTCATCGCTGGCCGCACGGCTGGCGCCGCCGGAAAGAATGGTCGCCGCCGCAAAGCCGTTATCCAGCGCCGAGCGCACGTCTTCAGCATGGGTAGAAAGAAACAGGTCGCAACCGAACGCTTTGAGATAAGGATAAGGACTGCGCCCGCCGACAAATGCCGCGCGGGAAATCGCCAAGCCGTAATGATCGATCGAGTTGAACACCCGCAGGCCGGTGTCGGCACTGTTGCGCGACACCAGAATCACCTCGACCCGGGCACGGCCGAGGCGACTGTTGAGGTTGAGCAGTTTTTCCACCAGCGGAAAGGCATCGCCCGGCGCGAGGATTTCGTCTTCGTGCTCGATCTGATATTGCCGATAGGCTTCGACGCCGCTCGACAGATACACCTTGTGACTCTCGCTCAGGTCGAACAGGGCACGGGACGAAATCGCCAGCACCAGTTTGTCATCGATGTTCTTGGCCATGCCTTCCCCCAAATCCCCTCAAGAAACCGACTCAGGTGTTACGCCGGTCGATGAAACGCAAATTGCGGTACAACGCTTCGATGCGCGGCAGCTCGCAACCTGCCGCTTTTGCCGCTGCCAAGGGTCGAGCGTAGATGGCGTCCAGTTCCAGCGGTCGTTTGTGCAGAAAATCGTGGTACATGCTCGGCCAATAGTCGGGCATTTTCTCGGTCATCATGAACAGATATTCGGCGTAACCGGGCGGCATGTCATGACCACAGGCTTTGGCGCCCTGCACCACTTCGGCCATCAACGCCTGAATCAGAATGCGGCTGTCGGCATCGGCCATCAGCGGTGTGGTGCTCGCACCGAGCAGCACCGAAAGACCATTGTAGGGAATGTTCCAGACCAGTTTCTGCCAGCGCGCCTGATGCAGGTTCGGCATGGCCTGGGAGTCGATGCCCGCAGTGCGGAACAGACCAACGCCCTCCTCGACGATCGCCATGCGCGCCGCATCATCGGCTGCCGGACCGCTGTGATAACCCACGTTCACCGCCCCCAGCGCCTGATGAGTGATGTGGCCCGGGCCTTCCCGGTGAACGCAGATCAGGCACAAGCCGCCCAGCAAGTGGAGTGAATCGGGTAGCAATGCGCGAAGACTGTCCTCGACGTCCAGGCCGTTCTGCAGCACCAGCACTTTCGCGTCGGGTTTGGCCGCTTGAATGATCGACGGCGCCAGCCCGGCATTGCTGGTGGTCTTGGCGCCGACCAGCAACCAGTCACAGGGCGGCATGTCTTCAGCCGAGGAATAGGCCTGCACCGGATTCAGCGTCAGCGTGCCGTGAACCGCACTGTCCACCTGCAAACCACGTTCGGCGACGGCGGAAAACTCGCTGCGCAGTAAAAAGTGCACATCGAACCCGGCCCGGGCCAGCATCAAGCCGTAAAACCCTCCAATTGCGCCGGTACCGATAATCCCCACGACCGGTCTGTTCACTGCTCCCATCACGGCAACTCCTCTGCAATTCGACCCAGCGCCTGGGCCACGGCTGCGTTCAGCTCCGTGACGTTCAAGCGCGTGTGTACTGCCCCAAAGAACTCGCCGTCGCGCACCACGAACAGCGCCGGCAAATGAAAGACCTGATAACGCTCGACCAGCCCGCCGTTGTTGCCAGCGTCGATCCAGCACACGCGATCGACCGCCAGATCGAGCCCTGGCAACACTTCGCGGGCATAGCGGCAGCTGGCGCAGCCGACACTGGTGAAAATCACCAGCGAAATGCCGTTCATCGCCAGCAGCCGTTGGTCGGCGTCGAAATCGGTCAGTTCCGATTCGAACACTATACTGGGGGAAACAATGTCAAATGGCCGACACAGGGAGTCTGTGCTCATGGGACGGTTTATTCCTCATCCGGATGATGTGCCCGTCGAATTAACGTTGCTCAAACCTGAGTGCATTTCGCGGCAACAGCTGCACACTATCAGCCTCGGCGGCATCGCTTGCAATTACCACCGCGCCTGGCGTCATGGCACCGCGCTGCAAGTGCGCATGCCCACACTTAATGCCGACTTCGCCTATCCGGGCTATGTAGCCTGGTGCCTGCGCCGTAAAAAAGGTTATCTGGTGGGCATTGCGTTCACCGATGAACAGACGCTGTTCAGTGCGCGAATGGGTGAGCAGGTGTGTCAGATCGAGCGTTATTGCCGAATCAACGATGCCCACGATGACCTGCAGGATATCCAGGCGCGAGCGCTGCAATGGGTCGAGCAGCACGCCGAAGAGTTCTCCCACGACAGCGTTCGCAAGGCTTTTGCGTAACCAGAGCTGGACTGAACAGTTACTTGCCCATTGTCTAGCAGGCGTCTAACGCGATAAGGTTCGGCTCCCCGACGCGCTTAAATCTGCTGTGCTCCGCCGCGCGGGGATCGCTGGCGGCCGGCACCCGTGACCTGACGAGTAAACGATGGCTGATTTACCGATCAACGACCTAAACGTCGCCTCCAACGAGACACTGATCACTCCCGATCAGCTCAAGCGTGATATCCCTCTGAGCGACGCTGCCCTGCGCACCGTCACCAAGGGTCGCGAAGTCATCCGCAACATTCTCGATGGCACCGACCACCGTCTGTTCGTGGTCATCGGGCCTTGCTCGATCCACGACATCAAGGCTGCCCACGAGTACGCAGAGCGCCTGAAGGTGCTGGCGGCGGAAGTGTCGGACACCTTGTATCTGGTCATGCGCGTGTACTTCGAAAAACCGCGTACCACCGTCGGCTGGAAAGGCCTGATCAACGACCCGTACCTGGACGACTCGTTCAAGATCCAGGACGGTCTGCACATCGGTCGCCAGTTGCTGCTGGACCTGGCCGAGAAAGGCCTGCCGACCGCCACCGAAGCCCTCGACCCGATCTCCCCGCAATACCTGCAGGATCTGATCAGTTGGTCGGCCATCGGCGCTCGCACCACCGAATCCCAGACCCACCGTGAGATGGCTTCCGGCCTGTCCTCGGCGGTCGGTTTCAAGAACGGCACCGACGGCGGCCTGACCGTGGCGATCAACGCCTTGCAGTCAGTCTCCAGCCCGCACCGTTTCCTGGGTATCAACCAGGAAGGTGGCGTGTCGATCGTCACCACCAAGGGCAACGCCTACGGTCACGTGGTATTGCGCGGCGGCAACGGCAAGCCGAACTACGACTCGGTCAGCGTTGCCCTGTGCGAACAGGCGCTGAACAAGGCGAAGATCAAGCCGAACATCATGGTCGATTGCAGCCACGCCAACTCCAACAAGGATCCGGCCCTGCAACCGCTGGTGATGGAGAACGTCGCCAACCAGATCCTCGAAGGCAACCAGTCGATCATCGGCCTGATGGTCGAGAGCCACCTGAACTGGGGTTGCCAGGCGATTCCGAAAGACCTCGCCGACCTGCAATACGGCGTCTCGATCACCGATGCCTGCATCGACTGGTCGGCCACCGAAAACACCTTGCGCAGCATGCACGCCAAGCTCAAGGATGTGCTGCCGAAACGTCAGCGCAGCTGATAGCCGTTTCGCAGGCATAAAAAAACGCCGGGCATTGCCCGGCGTTTTTGTGTGTGCGGTGTGAGGTCAGTCAGATCTTGGCGGTGCGCCGCTGATGACGCTCCATGTAGCGCTCCACGTAGGAGCACGACGGAATCACCGTGTAGCCCATTTCATCGGCGTACTGCAGCGCCCGTTCGGTCAGGGCTGCCGCGATACCTCGGCCACGCAATGCGTTGGGCACGAAGGTGCGGTAGATATCCAGGGTCTGTTTCCCCAGATCCATATAGGTCAGGTAGGCACGATGACCGTCCACATTGGTCTCGAACTGATGACCAGCCTGGTCATGGTGGATGGACAACGCCTCGCTCATCACTACTCCTCGCGGGTCTCGAATTCTGACCCCTACCTTACCGATGTTTTCCCGGCGAAGGAACATCTACGCCACCCCGTGCCTGATGGACACCGAGAAGAACTGCACCGATCTCGCGCAACCCGAGCACGTATCAAATAGTAGGCACCAATGGCGAAAATGCTCAAGGCGCACTCGTCATCGTGCTGATTGACGGGGCAGCTCCGGTGGACTCAGGGCCGGTTCGGGAGACGCTCGTCCCGAGCCGAAAGGCTGAACATCGCCGGATGTTGAGACTTAAGACGTGCCTGGTTTTTTAAAGTCACCTGAACATGGACAAAGATAGGTGAGACGCTGCACAAAAACGCAACAAAAGTGTGGACGAATCCATATAGACAGACTCTAGCCACTACCCGCAAAACAGCACCGGACCACGGGAACTTTTTCTCATTAACTCGCTCATCTCGGGCCTTGCAGCTGAATATTTTTTATACAACCCAGTTAAAAGTTGCTCGAAAAAGAATCAACGCCTACAATTTTTTTTGCTTCTTGCCTTACGTCAGTTTACTTACTACAAGTAATGGGTAGTATGTACGCCGGCTATTTCCTCAATCGGAGGAGACAGCCACTTAATTGAAAGTCCTTGAAGGGGAACACGATGAACAACGTTCTGAAATTCTCTGCTCTGGCTCTGGCCGCAGTTCTGGCTACCGGTTGCAGCAGCGCATCGAAAGAAACCGAAGCACGTCTGACCGCTACTGAAGACGCAGCTGCTCGCTCCCAGGCTCGTGCAGACGAAGCTTACCGTAAAGCTGATGAAGCTCTGGCTGCTGCTCAAAAAGCACAACAGACTGCTGACGAAGCTAACGAGCGTGCTCTGCGCATGCTGGAAAAAGCTAGCCGCAAGTAATAGTCCTTCGGGATTGTTATCAAGCCGACCCGTTTTTCGGGTCGGCTTTTTTTTGCCTGAAATTTTCTTCATGCAATAAAAAACCCGCCGACGCGCAAGCATCGGCGGGTTCTTTTTATCGGCTTACTGCTGCAAGTCGATCGGTGCGCTGGAGACGATCGGCGCCGAGGTGTTCGGCGTGCCGATTTCGGTTGGCAGGCCATCTTCGGCCGCGACTACATCACGGACGACATCCCAGTTCATGCGCAGGTTGTTGGTGATGTCTTCACGCTTGAGCATCGCGTTGATCACGGCGGTGTGCTTGTCGACCACCGACGGGTTGCCCTTGTCGTCGATCGGCGTGTGCGCTTCCAGGTAGACCTTGCCGCCACTGCGACCGAACTTGTACGCATCGTTGAGGATTCGCACCGACGTGCCCACCGGCACCATGCCGGCCATTTCCAGCACGTTATTGTTGAACATGCGGAAGCAGCCGTGACTGGTACGCATGCCGATGCCGAACTTCTTGTTCGAACCGTGGATCAGGTAGCCCGGTGTGCCCAGAGTGAACTTGAACGGACCCAGCGGGTTGTCCGGACCAGCCGGCACCACGTTTGGCAGCGGATCGCCATCGGCAGCGTGCTCGGCCTTGATCGAGGCTGGCGGTGTCCAGGTCGGATTCGGCGTCTTGGCAGTGATCGTGGTGTGGGCAATCGGCGAGCCCCAGCCTTCGCGACCGATACCCAGCGGGAAGGTGTACACCACGTTCCGGCCTTTCGGGTAGTAGTAGAGGCGGTACTCGGCCAGGTTGATCACGATGCCTTCACGTGGACCCGGCGGCAGGATGAAACGGGTCGGCAGGACCACTTCGGTGCCCGCCCCCGGCAACCAGGCATCGACGCCCGGGTTGGCCGCGACCATTTCCGAATAGCCCAGATCGTAGGTGGTGCCCAGATCGGCAAAGGTGTCTTCGTACTTGGCCTTGATCACCTGCACCTGGCCGATGATGTCCTCACCAGGTGGTGGCAGGGGAAACTCCAATGCGGCAACGGGGCCGGCCACACACAGGGCGGCAAGAGACAGGCAGCGGGTGACGGCAGGGAAACGCGGCAACATCCGGAGAATCCTTCGCAAGATCGACAAGGGTATAAGAACGCGATTGTACACCGCGCCCAGGGAATTCGGGGAGATGCGCCGATGGGCAGGCAGAACTCTTCATAATTGAAGCCACCGCCAGGTCGGGCTGCGTTCGGAAGATGCTTGCGCTTAAAGCTCGAAACGCAGCTCAGGCCAGATCGGCGAGGTTCCACGCTTCTGCGATTCGAGAATCGCCCGGCACAGCGAGCACAGGCGCTGATCCTGAAACACCCGGCGATCCACGCTCGACCAGCGCGGTTGCGCCGGCAGCAGACTGCCGCACAGGGTTCGGTCAGCCGAGCCACCGAGCTCCAGTTGACGGGTCACCAGATGCACCCGCACTTCCTGGCAGGCGAACAGATCCAGCTGTTCGTCAGGCTCGATCAGTTGGTAGGCAAACAGGGACCAGGCAGAACGCGGCATCGGGGGCTCCATTTAGGGGGGCGCCACATTAGCCGAAAGCCTGCCGCTAGAAAAGCCTCATAGCAGCGGTTTTAGCGTAGGCCAGACATTTTCCAGCAACTTGCCCTGGGCCCCGACCGCCGGGTGCAGACCATCGGCCTGCATCAAGTCGGGATGTCCACCGATCCCGTCGAGGAAAAACGGCACCAGCGGGATCTTTTTCTCCTCGGCCAGTTGGCCGTACACCTGCGCGAACGCATCGGTGTAGCGCTTGCCGTAATTGGGCGGCAATTGCATGCCGAGCAACAGCACCCTGGCACCGCTTTGACGGGAGCTGTCGATCATCGCCGCAAGGTTTTGTTGCAATTGCGTCGGCGGCATTCCGCGCAGGCCATCGTTGCCGCCCAACTCGAGGATCACCAGCTCCGGCTTATGCTCTGCAAGCAGCGCCGGCAGGCGCGCCTGGCCTCCGGCACTGGTGTCGCCGCTGATGGAGGCATTGACCACTTTATCGTCAAAACCTTCGGCCTTGAGCCGCTGCTCGAGCAGCGACACCCACCCCAACCGGGTATCCAGTCCGAAACCGGCGCTGATACTATCGCCAACGATCAGGACTGTACCCGCCGCTGCGTTCTGGGCCATGCACATCAAGGCCAGGCCAGCACTCAAAAACCACACACGCATCGGATTCTCCATGGGCGCAAGCATTCTCACCGCGAAGAACCTTAGCAAAGTGGTTCCCAGCGCGGAAGGTGAACTGACCATCCTGCACGAACTCAGCCTGGAACTGAACAAGGGCGACAGCCTGGCCATCGTCGGCGCGTCCGGCTCCGGTAAATCCACCCTGCTCGGCCTGCTCGCCGGCCTCGACCTGCCAAGCAGCGGCGAAGTCGTTCTCGCCGGCCAGTCCCTGAGCAACCTCGACGAAGACCAGCGCGCACGCATTCGTGCCGAACACGTGGGTTTCGTCTTTCAGTCGTTCCAGTTGCTCGACAGTCTCAACGCCCTGGAAAACGTCATGCTGCCGCTGGAGCTCGACGGCCGCAAAGACGCCCGCGGCCGCGCCACCGAATTGCTGCAGCGGGTCGGCCTCGGTCAGCGCCTGACGCACTCGCCGCGCCAGCTCTCCGGTGGCGAACAGCAGCGTGTCGCCATTGCCCGAGCCTTCGCTGCCGAACCGGATGTGCTGTTCGCCGACGAACCCACCGGCAACCTCGACAGCCACACCGGCGAGCGCATCAGCGACTTGCTGTTCGAACTGAACAAGGAACGCGGCACCACCCTGGTGCTGGTGACCCACGATGAACGCCTGGCCCATCGCTGCCGGCGTCTGATTCGACTTGAAGCCGGCCTGCTGGTCGCCCCCCTGGAGCCTTGATGGCACGTCTGCCGCTGTTGCGTCTGTTCAGTCTTGCCCTGCGCCAACTTATGCGCGACGCCCGCGCCGGGGAGTTGCGGGTGCTGTTCTTTGCCTTGCTGGTAGCGGTTGCCGCCAGTACCGCCATCGGCTACTTCGGCGCTCGTCTGAATGGCGCCATGACCTTGCGCGCCACCGAGTTTCTTGGCGCGGACCTGGTGCTCGAAGGCAGCTCTCCCGCCCGAACGGAACAGATCAAGAGCGGCACCGAGCTGCGCCTCGACCATGCGCAGATCGTTGAATTCTCCAGCGTCATCGCCACCGATAACGGCATTCAGTTGTCGAGCATCAAGGCCGTCGACCGCGCCTATCCGCTGCGTGGCGAATTGAAAAGTGCCCCGGCACCGTTTGCCGCCGAAACGTCGGGCGGCGAACCACAGCCGGGAGAAGCCTGGGTCGAATCGCGCCTGCTCACGGCGCTGGACCTTAAGATTGGCGACAGCATCGACGTCGGCATGAAGACCTTGAAGCTCACAAGGGTGCTGACCTACGAGCCGGATCGCGCCGGCAACTTCTACAGCCTGACGCCACGGGTGCTGATCAACCTCGACGACCTCGCCGCAACCGGCGTGGTCCAGCCTGGCAGCCGGGTGAGCTACCGCGAATTGTGGCGCGGCGAACCCAACGCGCTGGAAACCTATCGCCAACTGATCAAACCGGGCCTTGCCGCTAACCAGCGGATTCAGGATGCCCGCGACGGCAACCGGCAGATCGGCGGTGCCCTGGGCAAGGCCGAGCGTTATCTGAACATGGCCAGCCTGGTCGCCGTGCTGTTGGCCGGTGTGGCCGTGGCGTTGTCGGCGAATCGCTTCGCCAGCCGTCGCTTCGATGCCAGTGCCCTGCTGCGTTGCCTGGGTCTGTCTCGCCGGGAAACCATGGTGCTGTTCAGCCTGCAACTGGCGGTGCTCGGCCTGTTCGCCAGCCTCAGCGGTGCCCTGCTTGGCTGGCTTGCTCAGTTGGGATTGTTTGCGCTGCTGCATGATCTGCTGCCGACCGACGTACCGCCGGGTGGCTTGCTGCCGGCGCTGGCGGGGATCGGCACCGGGCTCGTTGCGCTGGCCGGTTTTGCCTTGCCGCCGCTGGCCGCATTGGGCCGCGTTCCACCGCTGCGGGTTTTGCGCCGGGACATGCTGCCGATTCCGTCGAGCACCTGGATGGTCTACGGTGCAGCGCTCGGTGCGCTCGGGTTGATCATGTGGCGCCTGAGCCTGGATCTGTTGCTGACCTTTGCCTTGCTTGGCGGTGGCGTGGTCGCCGCACTGGTGCTGGGTGGTTTGCTGTTGCTGCTGCTCAACAGCCTGCGTCGTCTGCTGGCTCGTGCACCGCTACCGTGGCGTCTCGGCTTGGGCCAGTTACTGCGTCACCCGCTGGCGGCGGCCGGACAGTCCCTGGCATTTGGTCTGATCCTGTTGTCCATGGCGCTGATCGCTTTGCTGCGCGGTGAGTTGCTCGACACCTGGCAAAACCAGCTACCGAAAAATGCCCCCAACTATTTCGCCCTGAACATCCTGCCGGCGGACAAGCAGGCCTTCACCGATCACCTGATCAATGTCTCGGCCCAGGCTGCGCCGTTGTATCCGGTGGTGCCGGGACGACTGATCAGCATCAACGGCGAAGCGGTGCAGCAGATCGTCAGCAAGGACTCGGCCGGTGACCGGGCGATCCAGCGCGACCTGAGCCTGACCTGGGCCGCTGACCTGCCAGCAGGCAACAAGCTCACCGCCGGTGAGTGGTGGAAAGATCAGCCACAGGACGATGTGCCCGGCGTGTCGGTGGAAGGCAAAGTCGCCGAAAGCCTCAAGCTCAAACTCGGCGACCACCTGGTGTTCAGCGTTGGCGGAGTGAATCGCGAAGCGAAGGTCACCAGCCTGCGGGAGATCAACTGGGACAACTTCCAGCCGAACTTCTTCATGATCTTCCAGCCCGGCACTTTGAAAGATCTGCCGGCGACCTACTTGACCAGCTTCTATCTGGCGCCCGGTCACGACCAGCAGATTGTCGAGTTGTCACGAGCATTCCCGGCGGTGACCATCCTGCAAGTCGAAGCCTTGCTCGAACAGCTGCGCAGCATCCTCGCTCAGGTCACCCTGGCGGTAGAGTACGTGTTGTTGTTTGTATTGGCGGCCGGGATGGCGGTGCTGTTTTCCGGGTTGCAGGCAACCCTCGATGAACGCATTCGCCAGGGCGCATTGTTGCGTGCGCTGGGGGCGGAACGGCAGTTGCTGGTCAAGGCACGGCGGATCGAGTTCGGCCTGCTCGGTGCGGTCAGCGGCTTGCTGGCGGCCATCGGTTCGGAAGTGGTGAGTCTGGTGTTGTATCGCTTCGCGTTCGACCTGCCCTGGCACCCGCATCCATGGTTGCTGGTGCTGCCGTTGATCGGTGCGGCCCTGATCGGTGGCGCCGGTGTGTTCGGCACCCGTCGGGCACTGAATGCGAGCCCGCTGACAGTGTTGCGCGAGGGTTGATAGACTCCAGCCCTCAATACCACAAGAAGTTGCCATGAGCCGTTATCGCCCTCCCCGCACCGCCGGCACCGCGCTGATCACCCCCGAAGGTGAAGCGCGGATGCGCGCCGAATTCCATGAGCTGTGGCATGTGCGCCGCCCGCAGGTGACGCAGTCGGTCAGCGAAGCGGCGGCTCAGGGCGATCGTTCGGAGAATGCCGAGTACACCTACGGCAAGAAGATGCTGCGCGAGATCGACAGCCGCGTGCGCTTTCTCACCAAACGCCTTGAAGCCCTGAAGGTCGTCAGTGAAAAACCGAGCGACCCGAACAAGGTCTACTTCGGCGCCTGGGTGACCATCGAAGACGAAGACGGCAAACAGTCGCGCTACCGTATCGTCGGCCCGGATGAGCTGGATCTGAAACTGGGCCTGATCAGCATCGACTCACCACTGGCCCGCGCCCTGATCGGCAAGGCGCTGGACGCCGAAGTTCGGGTACAGACGCCAACCGGCGAGCAATTCGTTTACATCGTGGCGATCGACTATCCCTGACGCTCAGCGTCGGGCAATCAGCCCCTGGCGGGCAACGCGGGTCAGTTGACGGATCATTTCCGGGGCGTCTTCAGCGTTGGGCGACTGGATCACCGCCAGGTCGAAACTGTCATCGGCAAAACGCGCGAGCGACTCGCCATCTTCGACAAACTGGATCAGGAAGGCGGCAGGACCGCCGCTGCGACGTGGCCAGCCATCGAGATAACGCAACAGCGTCGGCTGGTGTTTGCCGCCAAGCAGGATTTTTGGATTGCGCTGGGTGATATGTGCCGTGATCGGCGCGGGACGTGCTGGAGGGCGAAGTGCATTCATCGTGTCGTGTCTCTGCCTCAAAAGTCTGCATGGCAGGTGAGAGGCAACACCGAACCAGCGCTTTAGCGGTATTTCGAAGCCCTGTTCCGGCTTCTGACGGCAACTGAAGAATAGTCACCTGGCGCCCCGCAAGTAGCTGTTTAAATCGGCGCATGAGCGGCATCCTAGAGAACGTGACCAGCCAGTGTCAAGAATCAGCCACAACAAAAAAGGCCCGCACAATGCGGGCCTTTTGCTTGAACCAGAGCGATCAACCGGCGATGGCGCGATCCACCGAGAGCTTGCCGGCGCCTTCGATCAGCACCGCGAGGCTGCCACCGAGCAGGGCCAGGGCGAACTCGTAACCGTTGTTGGCCATGAACAGACCGTTGTGGATGTGCACCGAGAAAATCGCGACCAGCGACAGGAAGGTCAGCCCCAGTGCCGCCGGGCGAACCAGCAGACCGATGATCAATGCCAGACCGGCGAAGAACTCAGTACCGCCCGCCAGAGTCGCCATCAGGTAACCCGGGGTCAGACCGATGCTTTCCATGTATTGCGCAGTGCCGGCCAGACCGTAGCCACCAAACAGGCCGAAGAGTTTCTGCGAACCGTGGGCGGCGAAGATCACGCCGACGGCAATGCGCAGAATGGTCAGACCGTAGCCAGCGCGGGTGAACAGGACCTTGTTGATCAGAGAGCTCATGTTTCGATTCCTTGTTGTGAGAAGTGCTTGTTGGTTGGCCGCCATATTAATCAGTTAAATTTATGTTAAAAGCGCAAATATTCCGCCATAACAATCAATTTATTAGATCATTTGCGTGAGACAACTTTCTGTCCCCGGGGCTCCAACGACTCCCGCTCCCGGTCGAACGCCAAGTAATACTTGTTCACGCTATTAACATAGCTGACGGCGCCCATGCCCACCTGCTCCATCGCGATGCGCTCGACCTGAAAGAACCATTGGTTCGGGTTCAGCCCACGGCGCCGGGCCTCGGCGCGCATGCCCTGCACACGCTCCGGGCCGATGTTGTAGGCGGCGAGGGTGAACGCCATGCGCTCGCGCTCGTTGAGCTTGGGGCTGTTGAAGAACTTGCGACGGATCATCGCCAGGTACTTGGCCCCGGCCTGCACATTCGCATCGAGATTCTGGATGTTGTTGACGCCGACCCGTTGCGCCGCGGACGGGGTGATCTGCATCAGCCCGGTAGGGCCTCCGCCGCCGCGTGCACTGGGTTGCAGTGCCGACTCCTTGAACGCCAGCGCTGCCAGGTTCAGCCAGTCCATGTTCTGCGCTTCGGCATGTTTTTGCAGGGTCGGACGCAGTTTTTCCAGGCGCTGGCGGTCAGCCTTGGCCAATGGATAGTGCACTTGATAGAGGCGGCGGTAGATCCGCAGAAACGCTGCATCTTCGTTCGACGGCGTCTTGTAGCCGGTCAGGAAGCGGTCGATGCTCGCTCGCAGCATCGCGGCATCGCGCCGCACGAACCAGTACTCCTCGCCCGGCTCGCTGATCATCAACTGCCGGTCGAAGCGCAGTTTGGGCAGAATTTTCCCCCAGCGCTCGGCAATCGGTTGCTCGACGATGGTCAGGTGGAAGATCCCGCCCTGGACCATTTCCAGCACGTCCTCGACGGCCAACGTAGGATCGACCCATTCGATCTTGATCGGCGCCAGTTTGTGCAGCGCCAGTTTCTGGTTGAGCTGGCTGACCGCCTCCCCCGCCGCACTGCCGGTGGGCAGCGCCAGGGTTTTGCCGGCGAGTTGCTCGACCTTGGTGTAGCGCTTCTCACCCTTGATGCCGACCAGCACCAGCGGCACGTTGCTGGCGATCGGCTCGCTGCTGGCGACCGCGTGACCCGGTTGCAGATCGAGCAGCTCGCCCGGCGCTACCAGATCGCCTTCACCACGCTGCAACGCGCCGAGCAATTGATCCTTGGCTTTGGGAATGATCTTGAGGGTGATTTCCTGGCCGTCGCGGGCGTGGCCATTGAGGTACTGCTCGAAGGCGCGCAAACGGTGATATTCGACGCCGATGGTCTGGCCCTGAACTTCGCCGGAGCTGTTGCGGCTCTGGTTGACCAGCACCCGCAGCACGCGGCTGTTGCGGATTTCGGTCAGGTCGCGGACCTTGGTGGCCGGCACGGCTTGCAGCGGCCCGGGCAGGCGCGCGACCGCCGTCATCGGCAGCAGCAACGAACCACACAGCAGTAACAAAACCGAGGGACGAACCATCCACTCTCCGGAAAGAATACGGGGTGTTTTCACCGCTGAGCGGTCGCAAAACACCGACGAAAACAGAGCGCCTGAAGCGCTGATAAAGTGCGAGAGACTGGCACAGTGATGGCAACTCTGTCACCCCATCCTGTCTCGCGGCCTCAACAGACAGCCATAAGCCGTTGTAGTTCTTGGCTTTTCTTTTAAATCTACCGCTCTGATATGCTTTCCGGCCTTCGGCCCGAGGTAGCACCATGCAACTCATCGATATCGGCGTCAACCTGACCAACCCCAGTTTCGCCGACAAACACCAGGCCGTGCTCGACCGCGCCTACGCTGCCGGGGTCTGCCAACTGGTGCTCACCGGCACCAGCGTCGAGGGCAGCGAACAGGCGCTGGAACTGTGCCAGCAACTGGATCCGGACGGGCAGCGACTGTTCGCCACCGCCGGTATTCACCCGCATTCGGCCAGTGACTGGAACGCCGACAGCGCACGGCGTCTGCGCAGTCTGCTGAAGGAATCGAACGTGGTGGCGGTGGGTGAATGCGGGCTGGATTTCAACCGTGATTTCTCGCCGCGCCCGCAGCAGGAAAAAGTCCTCGAAGAACATCTGGCCCTGGCCGTGGAACTGCAATTGCCGGTGTTCCTGCATGAGCGCGATGCCAACCTGCGCCTGCTGGAAATCCTCCGTGATTTTCGTGATCAGTTGCCTGCCGCCGTGGTGCATTGCTTCACCGGCGAGCAGAAAGCACTGTTCAGTTACCTCGACCTCGACCTGCACATCGGTATCACCGGCTGGATCTGTGACGAGCGTCGCGGCACCCATTTGCACCCGTTGGTGAAAGAGATCAAGCGGGGTCGGTTGATGCTGGAAAGCGATGCGCCTTACCTGTTGCCGCGCACACTACGGCCAAAACCGAAGAACGGACGAAACGAGCCGGCGTATCTGACCGAAGTGTTGCGTGAAGTGGCGCTGCATCGAGGTGAAAGCGAGGAAGACCTCGCGACCCACACCACCGCCTGCGCCCGGGCGTTCTACGGTTTGCCCTCCCTGCCCTAAATCCATGCGAACGCATCACTTGTTGATGCACATCAAGATCCGGACACCTGCGTAGCGGCACAATAATGGCACCTTGCCAAAACTGTTTCCGCTATCAGAGAAGACCTCCATGGGTGCCTGGCTTAGCAATATCTCGCTGAAATACAAATTCTGGGCGGTCAATGCGGTCGCCTTCGTCACCACCCTGTTGTTGGTCTTGTACGCGGTACAGCTCGAACAGCAGGCCCGCAGCCATGCCGCTCAGGCCTCGGCGCAGGCGCAAGCGCAATTGCTCAAGGCCTGGCCCGCAGGTCAGGCACTGCCCAAGAGCGATCAGGTGCTGACCTTCAAACGCGGTGAAGCGCCGCGCCTCAACGATCAACCGCTTTTGGAAATCACCGACAGCAACGGCTGGGTCGACATCAGCCACTTGCCGCTGTTCGGCGAAAACCCGTTGCTCGGCGCCGAGGTGTTCAGCCGTGCCGACGGCCAGGTTGCAGTCATTGCTTTCGCGCCAAGCCTGAGCCAGGTATTCAGTGAGCGTTTCGCCAACTATGCGGTGGCAGTGTTCATTTTGATGTTGGCGATGCTCGGCGCTTCACAGTTGCTGATCCGCTTCCTGCTCAGCCAGCTCAACACGCTCAAAGACGTGATGCTGCACGTGGAAAAAACCGGCGATCTTTCGGCCCGGGTGCCGTTGGCCTGCAAGGACGAAGTCGGCCAGATGGCCAATGCCTTCAACGCGATGCAGGCCGGCTATCAGCGGGTGGTCACCACCGTGGCCAACACCGCGCGGCAACTGGACGTCGGTGCTGCGCGGCTGGCATCGAGCATGAACGAAGTGCGCCACGGCATGCTCGGCCAGCAGAGCGAAACCGATCAGGCTGCCACAGCGATCAACGAAATGACCGCCACCGTCTACCACATCGCCCAGCACGCCGGCGCCACCCGCGACCTGTCGCAGACCGCCGACGGTCTGGCTGGCAGCGGTCAACAAGTGGTGACCCGCGTTCAGCATTCGATTGCCGGCCTGTCCAGCGGCGTGCAGCAGACCGCCGAAATGATTCAGCGCTTGGCCGAGGACAGCCAGAAGATCAACGGCGTGGTCAGCGTGATCCACAGCATCGCCGAACAGACCAATCTGCTGGCGCTCAACGCCGCCATCGAAGCGGCCCGCGCCGGGGAAATGGGCCGCGGGTTTGCAGTGGTCGCCGATGAGGTGCGCAACCTCGCCAAGCGCGTGCAGACCTCCACCGATGAAATCACCACCATGGTGTCGGCGCTGCAGGCCGGCACTCGCGATGCGGTGGACTTCATGCAGGAGAGTTCCTACAAGGCGGACGACTGCGTGCAGCAAGCGCAAGAGGCAGGAGAAGCGCTGGCGGAGATCACCGGGGCGGTGGCGCAGATGCGCGAGAGCAACACGCAGATTGCGGTAGCGGCAGAACAGCAGAGTCAGGTAGCCGAAGAGATGAACCGCGCCGTAGTGAGCATTCGTGATGTGACCGAGAACACGGTGCAGCAGACCGTGGATTCGGCGACCACCAGTAACGAGCTGGCGACGCTGGCCGGGGAATTGAACAAGGCGATCGGTCAGTTGAAGCTCTAGGGACAACATCAAGAATGGCCATTGTCCCTATCACTGCAATAGCCAACCTTGATTCGCCGCCCTGCCCGCCCGGGCCTATTCTTCAACCATGAATCGAACATGGATTGAGGAGCAACAACATGGGCAAACGTCACCCCAACCTTCCCGCGTGGCAATGGCGCGCATACCCGGCCAATCATCAGCACCCGACCAATCTGGTGTTGCACCTGATCGCCGTGCCGCTGTTTATCGTTGCGTTTCTGTTGATCGTCTCGGGCGTGTTCAGCCTGAGTCTGGCGAGCGTGGCGATTGGCGTGATCGGGATCGTCGCGGCGCTGGGTCTGCAGCGCCACGGCCACAGCCTGGAGGCGCAAGCCTCCGAGCCGTTCAGTGATCGCAAGGACGCGGTATCGCGCCTGCTGGTCGAACAGTTTCTGACCTTCCCACGGTTCTTACTCAGCGGTGGCTGGTATCGCGCCTGGCGCGAACGCCACCGCCGTCATTGAGTCAGGCGAAGATCGTCACCGTTTGCCGGCTCATGGCGATCAGCTCACCCTGGGCGCTCCACAGCTTGGCAGCAACGTGGCCATAGCCGTCGGCGGCATACTCGATGTCCGCCAGATATTGGCACCAGTCCAGCGTGCTCAAGTCGTGTAATGGCTGAACGAATTCGATGGTCCAGGTCAGCGTGCTGCCCGGTGCCGGTTTTTTCAGGTACGGCAACAGCGCGGGCGGCCAGGCATCGACCAGCGCCAGCAGATGCGCTTCGTTGACCGGTTCTTCCTTCACATCCCCACGCAAGCGCACCCAACCGCCCATCAGCCGCGACTGATTACCAGTGAACGGCATACCGCCGACACTCCAGCGCATCGCCAGATGGCGCATGAACTCCGGGGTCACACCTTTGATGTACGGCAACTCCTGGCAGTCGTCCCAATGCTTCATCTCGGGCGCCGGATAGGCTTCAACCGCCACTTCCGAGGGGCGCGAAGCACCGAAGCTGCCTTGCACCATCGTCACCACCTGGCCGTTCTGCACGGCGCGTCCCAGCACTTGAATGACCGCTTTGCCTTCGCGCAGCACCTCGACCTCGAAGCTCACCGGCACCTCGGGCTCGACCGGGCCGACAAAACTGATGGCCAGCGAACGCACCGGCCGATCGGTGGGTACCTTGGTGCGCATCACTTCAAATTGCAGCGCGGCAACCAATCCGCCAAAACTGGCCCGGCCCTGGCCCCACTCGGCCGGAATGGTGACCTCCGGTTGACGACGGACAGCATCGATCAGATCGCAAAAGCGCATGGGAACCTCGGACACGAAAAAGGGAATGACCGGATCTTAACCAGCGCGGCAGAGCGGCGCAGCGTCCATTCCGGTCAAAGAGACTGACAGATAAGACAGCGCGCCGAGCTGAAGAGGGTTTCAGGACTTGAAGCAGGCGGCGCTGAGCTTTTCCAGCACCCGGTCAGCCTTGCTTTCGGCCTTGATCATGGTTGCCTGCCAAGTGGCGACGCAGGGTTGCAGATCCGCCTCCTGTTCGGCCTTCGCCAGCCATTGCCAGCAATCGTGCCAGTCACCCAGCGCGCCCTGTGCGGACTTCAGACGCTCCAACGCGGGTTTCGGCAGGCGATCGAGTTCGGGATAGGCTTCGATGCCGTAACGCACACGCTTGATCAGCAGGCGCAGGCGATGACGGTCGTGGGCCGGATCGTGCAGCGCCACGTCGAGGTTCTTCCATTGTTTGCCCAGGCGTTTTTCGATGCGTTTGTCCAGATCATTGAGCAATCCCTGACGCTGGGACGCCCGCAGGAAACGCGGAAACGCGTCGAGGATCATCAGCAGCGAAGCCACTTCCGCACTCGCCGCCAATGCCGGATAAGCCTCGGCCATCTGCGCCATGCGCCGCTGCGCGGCCTCAGGTTGACCATGTTCGAGCAGGTACGCCGCCAGCACCTCGCGGTCGCGCCATGGCGTGGTCAGTTGCCCGACGCCGGCCGCTGCGACTTCCAGTTGCTCGACACCGGGCAAACCGCGCAACGGCCGCAAAAGGCTGCGCAAGCGGCGCACGGTGGTTCGCAGATCATGCAGCGCCTCTGGGTCGGTCCGAGCGGTCAAACGTGCCTGACAGGCCAGCAGCCTGACTTCCAGGCTCAGGACATGAGCCACCAACCGATCAACCAACGCAGACATTACTTGCTCCTGAATTCAATGACGCTGCATGAGTGTGCACCTGCGCAAGGCACCCGCACTTGCGCTACGTCAGCAGCTTAGCGCCCGGCGCGGGATTCGCGAATGTAGAAACGCGCCTTCTCGGCTTTTCTGCTGCAACCCTCGAATCCCTCGAATTGCTGCTGAGTCTTGGCCGCTGTCAGCAACGACAGGGCTTTGGAGTAGCTGACCGTGCCGGCGAAACCTTCGGCCTTGGCCAGATCCAGTTCATGCCACGCCGCGTCGAGCTGGCTGCCGCAGCTGTCGCGGTAGGCGGTCTTGCCAGCGCAACCGGCCAATGCCAGGGCAATCAAGGGCACACAGATCCAGGCTTTCATCACTTACACCTCAAAGATAGGTCAACAGTCGTGCAGTTAAGACGGTTCGGCGGCGAAAAAGTGCCTTGTGCCCTGTGGATCCACCGCACTGCGAAAGATAACGCCAGCGGGTCATGAAGTATCGAAATAACGACGCCACTGCCACCCCGAGCGACCGTGACGATTGTAGCCCGGCCCTCGATGGGTGCATTGTGGAAACCTGTCGGGAGGAAGTCTGATGAAAAAGCGTGTCGCACTGGTGCTGGGCTCCGGTGGCGCCCGGGGCTATGCCCATATCGGGGTCATCGAAGAGATTGAACGGCGTGGTTACGACATCGCCTGTATTGCCGGTTGTTCGATGGGCGCCGTGGTCGGCGGGATCTACGCCGCCGGCAAACTCGACGAATACCGCAACTGGATCGAAAGCCTGGATTATCTCGATGTGCTGCGTCTGGTGGACGTGAGTTTCCGACTCGGCGCGATCCGTGGCGAAAAGGTCTTCGGCCAGATCCGCAAGATCGTCGGCGAGATCAACATCGAAGACCTGCGCATCCCCTACACGGCGGTGGCCGCCGACCTCACCAATCAACAGGAAATCTGGTTTCAGGAAGGTTGCCTGCATCAGGCGATGCGTGCCTCGGCGGCGATTCCCAGCCTGTTCACGCCCGTCATGCAAGGCAACCGGATGCTGGTGGACGGCGGGATTCTCAACCCGTTGCCGATCGTGCCGGTGGTGTCGAGCCACTGCGATCTGATCATCGCGGTCAACCTCAACTCGACCAACCAGCGTCATTACAAATTGCCGGTGATACAGCGTCCCGCGGCGTTTCGCACACGCTTCGACAGCCTGATCAGTTCGCTGGGATCGAAGATGCCGTTCCGCCGCAAACAGGCCGAGCAATTGCTGTTGCTGGAACAGGAAGCGCTGCGCGCCGAAGCGGCGGAAATCAATCCGTGGGTCGAAGGCGCCGAGCCTGAAACCCAGCAACCGGCCGCAGCCCCCGAACGCGACGGCGCCCCGAAATCCGCCACCGGTTCGTTCATCATCGATAACGTCGGGCCGGCGTCATTGCTGGACTTGATCAACCAGAGTTTCGAGGTGATGCAGACCTCGCTGGCGCAGTACAAGATCGCCGGGTATCCGCCGGACATCCTGATCAACGTGCCGAAGCGGGTCTGCCGGTTCTTCGAGTTCTATAAGGCGCCGGAGCTGATCGCATTGGGCCGCGAGATCGCCCGGGACACCCTCGACCGCTACGAGAGTGAACAGAACTAAAGGCTGTTCTCGTTCAACAACCGATAACCAACGCCGGCCTCGGTCACGATGAATCGTGGCCGGGTCGGATCGTCCGCCAGTTTCTGCCGCAGGTGTCCGACCACGATCCGCAAATAGTGACTGTCCTCGGTATGGGTCGGGCCCCAGATGTCCTTGAGCAATTGCTGCTGGGTGATCACCCGTCCCGGATGCCGCGCCAGTTGCGCCAGCACGGCGTATTCCTTGCGGGTCAGGGCGACTTCGACGCCGTCGAGCAGCACCCGGCGATAGGCCAGGTCCACCGTCAGCGGGCCAAACACCAACGCCGCTTGCTGCGCTTCTCCGGCCGGCGCCTGGCGCAACAACGCGCGGACCCGGGCGAGAAACTCCTGAATGCCGAAGGGTTTGGTCACGTAATCATTGGCGCCGCCATCCAGCGCCTGGACCTTCTGCCCTTCGCTGGCGCGCACCGAGAGCACCAGCACCGGCGCCGTAGCCCACTCGCGAAACTCGCGCAAAACTTGTTGGCCGTCCATGTCCGGCAGGCCGAGGTCGAGCACCAACAGGTCAGGTTTGTTCAGCGCAGCCTGGGCCAGGCCCTCGGCACCGGTGCCGGCCTCCAGCACTTTGTAGCCTTGGGAAACGAGGCTGATGCGCAGGAACTTGCGGATCTGCGGTTCATCATCGATGACCAAAATGGTCGCGGTCTGAGTCATGAGTTCACATCAACACAAAAGAGTGGCAAGAGAGTAGCGCAGCGCGGATCAGGCTTCACCGTCCATCCCCGGTTGCGCCTGCAAAGGCAGGTGCAGGGTGATGCAGGTGCCGTGTCCGTCGATACCGTCGCCGACACTGATCCGCCCGCCATGGGCACCGACCATGCCCTGACAGATCGCCAGCCCCAGGCCGGTTCCCTGCCCGCCACGATCACCCCGGGCGGCGGTGTAGAACATGTCGAAAATCTTCGCCCGCTCATCGACCGGAATCCCCGGCCCTTCATCGCTGACCGAGAAAAACACTTCGCTGTCATCCGCCCCGGCACGCAATTGCAGACGGCCGTGGGACGGCGAAAACCGCGCGGCGTTCTCCAGCACATTCACCAGCGCCTGCTCGATCAACGCGGCATGGACGAACAGCAGCGGCAACTCGGCCGGCACATCCGTGCTCACTTGCAACGATGACAGCACCGCCCGCAGACGATTGAGCGCACTGCCGACGATGTCCGCTGGCGACACCCAGTCCCGCGCCAGTTTCAGGGCACCGTGACCGAGGCGAGTCATGTCCAGCAGGTTCTGAATGTAACGGTCGAGACGCTCGGCTTCATCGCGAGTGCCTTCGAGCAACTCGCGGCGATCCTCCAGCGGGATCGCTTCGCCGAGCGCCAGCAGGCTGTCGATACTGCCGCGCATTGACGTCAGCGGCGTGCGCAGATCGTGTGACACCGAGGCCAGCAAGGCGCTGCGCAGCTGTTCGGTTTCGCCGTGCAGGCGCGCGGCTTCCAGGTCATCGGCCAGTTGCGCCCGGGCCAGTGCCTGGGCCAGCGGCTGGCTCAGCGCGGTCAACAAGCGGCGGCGTTGCCCACTCAATGTCTGGCCTTCTTTGGCACACACACCGAGCAGCGCCAGCGGCCCGTCCTCCACCGACAGCGGCCACCACCACCAGCGACCGAACGGCAAGGTGCCGGTGCCCATGCCCGCCGGTTGATCGTGTTGCCAGGCCCAGTCGGCGGCGGCGCGTTCCGCTTCGGTGAATTGCAACGGCCCGCCGGTCTCGACTTTCCAGCCGCCCTGGCCATCACGATTGAGCAGGCACAATTGCAGATCGCTCCAGCCATTGAGGTGCTGGGCGGCGGCGCTGACCACGGCCTGACGGTCGGTGGCGGCAGTGAGTTTGCGCGACAGGTCGAGCAACTCGGTGGTCTCTTCCTGGGTATCGCGCAACGCCTGCAATTGCCGACGCTGACGCGCCGCCAGGTTACCGGTGAGCGCCGCCATCAGCAGGAAGAACAGCAAGGTCAGTACGTCTTCTTCACGCTGGATAGCGAAGGAAAAATTCGGCGGGATGAACAGAAAGTCATAGGTCAGAAACGACAGTGCCGCACAGGCCAGCGACGGCCCAAGGCTGCTGCGCACCGCCACCAGCAATACTGCGGCGAGGAACACCAGCGAGATGTTCGGCAACGGCAATACGCTGGACACCGCCCACGCCAGCGCACTGGCCAGAATGGTCGCCACCAGCGCCAGCGCATAGTCGAACCACACCAGAGCCGGCGCCGGCCGCAGGCGTGCCGAATGTTGTTTGTGATCGCTGTCCAGCACGTTGATTTCCAGACCGTGGGACTGACGCAACAAACGCGCCGCCAGACCACCGCCAAACAAACGCCGACGCAAACTCGGCCGCGACTGGCCGACCAGCACCAGACTTGCCCGGCGCTCGGTGGCGTGCTGGATCAAGGTCTTCGCCACTTCGCCGGCCCGCAACAACACCACTTCGCCGCCAAGCCGCTCGGCCAGTTGCTGGGCGCTTTGCAGGCGCAGGCGTGTTTGTTCATCGCGCACGCTGCCGTTATCGACGTGCACCAGACTCCACGGCAAATGCCGACGCTGGGCGACCCGACTGGCATGACGCACCAGCCGTTCGGCATCGGCATTGCCGTCGACCCCGACCAGCAAACGTCCGCGCACCGCCGGCGCAGCCTGGCCAAGCTGGCGATAGCCCTGGGCAAGATCGTTATCGACCTGCGCCGCGGCGGTCTGCATCGCCAGTTCACGCAGTGCGGTGAGGTTGGTCTGGGTGAAAAACGCATCGATCGCGGCCCGTGCCTGCTCCGGCACATAGACCTTGCCCTCGCGCAAGCGCTCGAGCAGCTCCCGAGGCGGCAGGTCGATCAGCAGCAGTTCGTAGGCTTCCTGCAACACCCAGTCCGGCAGGGTTTCGCGCACCTGCACACCGGTGATGCCGCGCACCTGATCGTTGAGGCTTTCCAGGTGCTGGACGTTGACCGTGGTGTAGACGTCGATGCCGGCGGCGAGCAATTCCTGAATGTCCTGCCAGCGTTTGGCGTGACGGCTGCCGGGGGCGTTGCTGTGGGCCAGTTCATCGACCAGCACCAGTTTCGGTTTTGCTGCGAGCAGACCGTCGAGGTCCATTTCCTCCAGCGTCACGCCACGGTATTCCGAACGCACAAGCGGCAGTTGCGGCAAGCCGCCGAGCAGCGCTTCGGTTTCGGCGCGGCCGTGGGTTTCGACCACGCCGGCGATGACTTTCACGCCCTGACGCAACTGGCTGTGAGCCGCCTGCAACATCGCGTAGGTCTTGCCCACGCCCGGCGCGGCGCCGAGAAAAACCTTGAGCCGGCCACGGCCGTCGCGGGGCAGGTCTGCTAACAGCGCATCGGCGCGGCCGGAGTCACTCATGCTTGAAGGTCTCTTCCTGATTGATTCATTACAACTTTTCCAGCGCCATGTTCAGCGCCAGCACATTCACCACCGGCGGGCCCACCAGCGGCTGTTCGATGTGTGCGTCCAGCAACTGCTGCAGAGTCGCCACCGGCACATTGCGCGCTGCCGCAACACGCGCCAGTTGATAGGCAATCGCGGCCGGTGGCAAGTGCGGATCGAGACCGCTGCCGGACGTGGTCAACAGCGCCAATGGCACCGGGCCCTGACCGGGCACCTGCAACTTGTTGGCGTCATCGATCACCCGGGTGGCCAACGCCGGATTGCTCGGCGCCAGGTTACTCGCGCTGCTCGAAACAGTGGCAAAGGCACCGGCTGATGGACGCGGATGGAACCAGGCATCGCCGACAAAATCCTGAGCGATCAGTGATGAGCCGCGTACCTTGCCTTCGGCGTCGTGCACCAGACTGCCGCTGGCCTGCTCGGGGAAGGCGACTTGCGCGACGCCAGTCACCACCAGTGGATAGGCAACGCCGGTGACCAGGGTCATCAGCACCAGCAGGCTCAGGGCCGGACGGATCATTGTGGACATTTCAGACTCCTCGAATTCGTGCTTGAAGCGGTGTGCCCGGCACACCGCTGTTCAGGTTCAAACCAGATGCAACGCCGTCAACAGCATGTCGATCGCCTTGATCCCCACGAACGGCACCAGAATCCCGCCCAGGCCATAGATCAGCAGGTTGCGTCGCAACAGCGCCGCCGCACTCGCGGCCTGCACCCGCACGCCGCGCAGGGCCAGCGGAATCAGCACGACGATGATCAGGGCGTTAAAGACGATGGCCGACAGGATCGCGCTCTGCGGACTGCTCAGGTGCATGATGTTCAGCACGCCCAGTTGCGGGTAGATCGCAGCGAATAGCGCCGGCAGGATCGCGAAGTACTTGGCCACGTCGTTGGCGATGGAAAAGGTCGTCAGCGCGCCACGGGTCACCAGCAATTCCTTGCCGATCTGCACCACGTCCAGCAGCTTGGTCGGATCGCTGTCGAGGTCGACCATGTTGGCCGCTTCGCGCGCCGCCTGAGTGCCGTCGTTCATCGCCATGCCGACGTCAGCCTGGGCCAGCGCCGGGGCATCGTTGGCGCCGTCGCCGCACATCGCGACCAGGCGACCGTCGTTCTGCTCGTGACGGATGCGTGCCAGTTTTTTCTCCGGTGTCGCTTCGGCCAGCACGTCGTCGACGCCTGCTTCAGCGGCAATCGCGGCAGCGGTCAGCGGGTTGTCGCCGGTGACCATCACCGTGCGAATCCCCAGCTTGCGCAGCTCGGCGAAACGCTCGCGGATACCTGGCTTGACCACGTCTTTCAGATGAATCGCACCGAGCAGTTTGCCGTCGGCGCAGACCAGCAACGGCGTGCCACCGCTCTGGGCGATCTTGTCGATTTCACGGGACAGGCTCGGGGCCAGATCCGAACGTTGTTGACCGATAAACCCCAGCAACGAATCCACTGCACCTTTGCGGAATACGCGGCCCTGATAGTCGACACCGGACAAGCGGGTTTCCGCGCTGAACGGCACGGCGGTCAATACCTCCAGCGCAGGTTCCGCTTGCGGATGCAGGCCACGCAGGTACTCGACGATGGACTTGCCTTCGGCGGTTTCATCGGCGAGCGAAGCAAACAGCGCGCCTTCGGCCAGCTCGCGGCCGCTTACGCCGGGAGCGGCATACACCGCGCTGCAACGACGGTTGCCGAAGGTGATGGTGCCGGTCTTGTCCAGCAGCAACACGTGCACGTCACCCGCCGCTTCCACTGCACGACCGGACTTGGCAATCACGTTCAGGCGCACCAGACGATCCATCCCGGCGATACCGATCGCCGACAGCAGACCGCCGATGGTGGTCGGAATCAGCGTGACCAACAGCGCCACCAGGAACACCAGCGGCAGGCTGCCATTGGCAAAGTGGGCGAACGGTTGCAGGGTCACGACCACCAGCAGGAAGATCAGGGTCAGGCCGATCAGCAGGATGTCCAGCGCCACTTCGTTCGGGGTCTTCTGGCGTTTGGCGCCTTCGACCAGCGCGATCATGCGATCCAGAGTCGACTCACCAGGGTTAGCGGTGATTTTCACCATCAGCCAGTCAGACACCAGACGCGTGTTGCCGGTGACGGCGGAACGGTCGCCACCGGACTCGCGGATCACTGGCGCCGATTCACCGGTAATCGCGGCTTCGTTGACCGCCGCGATGCCTTCGATGACCTCGCCGTCACCGGGGATCATTTCCCCGGCCTCGACGCGCACCACATCGCCCTTGCGCAGGCTGGCGGCCGGCACTACCTGGAAGCTGCCGTTGGCCAGTTTGCGACGGGCGCTCAGGCCTTCGCTGCCAGCCTTGAGGCTGTCGGCGCGGGCCTTGCCACGACCTTCGGCCAGCGCTTCGGCGAAGTTGGCGAACAGCACGGTGAACCACAGCCACAGGGCAATTTGCGCCGCGACGAAGGTCGGCACGACGTTGTCCGGAATGAAGCACAACACGGTAGTGAAGATCGCCGTCAGTTCGACCACCAGCATCACTGGCGAGCGCACCAGTTGGCGCGGGTCGAGCTTGACGAACGCTTGCACCAGCGCCGGACGCCACAGGGCGCTGATCGCGGTTTTGGGCGCTTCTGCCGACTTGGCAGCTACCGCAGGTTTTGAAGCTGGAACATGCATATTCATGATGGATTCCTTAGAAGCCCATGCTCAGGTGTTCGGCAATCGGGCCGAGCGCCAGGGTCGGCAAGAAGGTCAGGCCGCCCACCAGCAAAATGGTCACGGTCAACAGGGTCACGAACAGCGGGCCGTGGGTCGGGAAGCTGTTCTGGCCGATCGGTGCGGTTTTCTTCATCGCCAGGCTGCCGGCCAGGGCCAGTACCGGGAGGATGTAACCGAAGCGACCGATCAACATGCCCAGACCCAGCATCAGGTTATGGAACGGTGTGTTGGCACTCAGGCCACCGAACGCCGAACCGTTGTTGGCGCTGGCCGAGGTGTAGGCGTACAGCAACTGGCTGAAACCATGGGGGCCAGGGTTGCTGATGGTCGCCGCCGGGCCAGGCAGTGCAGCGGCAATCGCGCCCAGCACCAGCACGCCGACCGGCATCACCAGCAAGGTCACGACCAGCAATTGCACTTCGCGGGCCTGGAGTTTCTTGCCGAGGTATTCCGGGGTGCGGCCGATCATCAGGCCGGCGAGGAATACCGCGATCAGCACGTTCAGCAACATGCCGTAGAGCCCGGCACCGACACCGCCGAAGATCACCTCGCCGACCATCATGTTGACCAGCGCGACCATGCCGCTAAGCGGGTTGAGGCTGTCATGCATGCCGTTGACCGAACCGTTCGAGGCCGCGGTGGTGGTCACCGACCACAGCACGGTGGCGGTGGTGCCGAAGCGCGATTCCTTGCCTTCCAGCGGCGCGGTCTGTTCGACGGCCACGTTGTTCAGCGCAGGGTTCGGCTGATACTCGGCCCACAGCGAAGTGGCGCCGCCGATCAGGAACAGCGCGAGCATGCAACCGATGATGGCGCGGCTCTGACGCAGGTCCTTCACGTAATGGCCGAAGGTGAACACCAGCGCGACCGGGATCAGGATGATCGAGGTGACTTCAAACAGGTTGCTCCACGCGGTCGGGTTCTCGAACGGATGCGCCGAGTTGACGCCGAAGAAACCACCGCCGTTGGTGCCCAGTTGCTTGATTGCAATCTGGCTGGCCGCCGGGCCGAGCGGGATCACTTGATCGACGCCTTGCATCGTCACCGCATTCACATATTGCGCGAAGGTCTGCGGGACGCCCTGCCACACCAGGTACAGCGCCAGCAGCAGGCACAGCGGCAGCAGGCCGTAGAGAGTGGCGCGAGTCATGTCGACCCAGAAGTTACCGAGGGTCTTGGTGGACTTGCGACCGATGCCACGGCACAACGCAACCAGTACCGCGAGGCCGGTGGCGGCGCTGACGAAGTTCTGCACGGTGAGGCCGACCATCTGGCTCAGGTAGCTGAGGGTCGCTTCACCGCTGTAGGACTGCCAGTTGGTGTTGGTCATGAAACTGACGGCGGTGTTGAACGCTTGCGTCCACTCCTGGCCCGGCAGGTTTTGCGGGTTCAGCGGCAAGTGATCCTGGAACAACAGGATCGCGAACAGCAGCAGGAAACCCGCCAGGTTGAACGCCAGCAGCGCCAGCGTGTACTTCTGCCAGCTCTGTTCGTCCTGCGGATTGACCCCGGCCACGCGATAACAGCCGCGCTCGACCGGGCCGAGAATCGGCGTCAGCCAGGTGCGCTGACCTTCCATTACCTTGTAGTAGAAGCGCCCGAGGAACGGCGCCGGCAGCAACACCAACGCGAAAAACGCGAGGATCTGCCAATAGTCATAACTGTGCATAGCCGCTCCTAGTTCCGGTCCGCGCGCAACAGCGCAACCAACAGATAAATGAACAGCCCCACTGCCAGCAGCAGGGACACCCCGTCCAGAACGCTCATGGAAGATCTCCGTGTTACGGCGTATTGCCGCGTGTGGAGGCATTGTCGGAAAGGAGGCTGTAAAGGAACGAGACCGAGGGTGCGTGCGGGACATAAAGAAAGCGTAAAGAGTGGGTTTATGCCTTCTTTACGACGGCATCTGGTGGGCGGTGCACCTGACTGGCGCACAGAAATGTGCGCTATCGAGTGGCGAACATCCCCGATACGACAGCTTTCAACGCATTACGACCCGCCAATACAAAATGGCACGTCCACTGCACACGCCCTCCCCCGAGCTTTCCAAACCGTTCAGGGAGCAAAGGCATGAATACACAACTCAAACCCACGCTGGGCACGTTGCATCTGTGGGGTATCGCGGTGGGGCTGGTGATTTCCGGGGAGTACTTCGGCTGGAGTTACGGCTGGGGCGTCGCGGGGACACTGGGTTTTCTGGTGACGTCATTCATGGTCGCGACCATGTACACCTGCTTCATTTTCAGCTTCACCGAACTGACCACGGCGATTCCTCACGCGGGCGGGCCGTTCGCCTACAGTCGCCGGGCGTTCGGTGAAAAAGGCGGATTGATCGCAGGCCTGGCGACGCTGATCGAATTCGTCTTCGCCCCGCCCGCGATTGCGTTGGCAATCGGTGCCTATCTGAACGTGCAGTTTCCGGCCCTCGATCCGAAACACGCAGCGGTCGGCGCTTACATCGTCTTCATGGGGCTGAACATCCTCGGTGTGAAACTGGCAGCGACCTTCGAGTTGATCGTCTGCGTGCTGGCCGTCGCCGAGTTGCTGGTGTTCATGGGCGTGGTTGCACCGGCCTTCAGCTTCAGCAACTTCGCGCTCAATGGCTGGGCCGGCTCGGACGTTTTCGGCGCACCGGCAATTGCCGGGATGTTCGCGGCGATTCCGTTTGCGATCTGGTTCTTTCTTGCCATCGAAGGCGCGGCCATGGCCGCCGAAGAAGCCAAGGATCCGAAACGCACGATTCCCAAGGCCTACATCAGCGGCATCCTGACATTGGTGCTGCTGGCGATGGGCGTGATGTTCTTTGCCGGCGGCGTCGGCGACTGGCGCACCCTGTCGAACATCAACGATCCGTTGCCGCAGGCGATGAAAGCAGTGGTCGGCGACAATTCCGGCTGGTTGCACATGTTGGTGTGGATCGGCCTGTTCGGTCTGGTGGCGAGTTTCCACGGGATCATTCTTGGTTACTCGCGGCAGTTTTTCGCCCTCGCCCGCGCCGGTTACCTGCCTGCCTCGCTGGCGAAGCTGTCGCGTTTCCAGACGCCGCACCGGGCGATCATCGCCGGCGGAATCATCGGCATTGCCGCCATTTACAGCGACGGTCTGATCAACCTCGGCGGCATGACCCTCACCGCCGCAATGATCACCATGGCCGTGTTCGGCGCCATCGTGATGTACATCATGAGCATGCTCAGTCTGTTCAAGCTGCGCAAAACCGAACCGAATCTGGAGCGCACGTTTCGCGCGCCGTGCTACCCGCTGATCCCGTTCATCGCGCTGGTGCTGGCGGTGGTGTGCCTGGTGGCGATGGCCTGGTTCAACGCACTGATCGGGCTGATCTTCCTCGGTTTCATGGCGGTCGGATTCGGCTATTTCCTGCTCACTGGCCAGTTGCGCGCGAACGCGCCGGCCGATGCGATGCTGACCGGTCAATAGAAGCTGTGCGGGTGTACCGGGCATAACCGGCCTAGAATGGAACCACTGCGATTTTCCATCGCTCAAACGTGGTAAGCAGCATCGCCCGGCGAAATCCTCGCCCGGCGACCTGCCATTAAGGAGAGCCGCTATGCCCTGGTATGCCTGGTTGATTCTGGTCGTTGCAATCGGCTCGATCGTGGGGGGTCTGATGATGCTGCGTGACACCGCCAACAAGGTCGAACTGACCGAGGAACAACGTCAACGCGTCGCGCAACGCAATGCCGAAGCGGACGTCAAGGACGCGCAGGACCGCTGAACGAAAAACCCCGCCTGAATCGGCGGGGTTTGTTTTTCTATTGCGGTTACTTTTCCCAGTCAGCCTTGGCAATGTGCAAGCCATGCAGGCCTTTGTACGCCGCACGTTCTGGCTGGCTCCAGCCTTCGAGCAGCGAATCCTCCAGCCGATAGATTTCCACACCCAGCGGACGGCACACACTCAACGGATCCTGCGCATCCGGCCCCCACATCGCCAGCGACAGATCACCGCCAGGACAGGTCGATAACGCACACAGCAAGTCGATTTCCGCAAAGAACTCCAGATAGTCACCCTTCTGCGCCGGACAGGCTTTCATGAAGTACAGGTCATCGTGGTTAAGGCCCGTGCACTGGAAGATATTGAGCACGTCATGCACGTCGAACTCGGTCAGACCGTGCGGTAGCACGGCGCGGGTCAGGTTGGAGTGGCAGTGATGATGAAAGTCTTCGCCGGTGAGCATTTTGTTCACATAGGGATCGCAGCGCGTACCGAGCAAATCGTGCAGGCGCCCGCCGTGCTCGTCGATGCCATAACCGGCCAGGCTGTCATCGGTGATGGTGACCATTGGCCGCAGAAAAGGCAGGTTCGACCAGAGGCGATCGTGGGTGCTGACATGGGCGCCCTGCAGTTGACGGGTCCGGGCCGCCCACATCCGTTCGCGCGGGTCGTGGGCATTCCACACATTGAAGTCGCCCACCTGCGGCCCCACCGGTGTGGTGACACGAAACACATGCCCCGCCGGAACATGCCAGGCGCGGCCGGTGCGGATCGGCACTTCGAATTGCTCGATCAGGGTCCGCGCAGCCTTCTGGTCGCGAATCCGCTCATAAAACGGCGCATTGACCTGCAAGGCCGAGCCTTTACTGACTTGATAGGCGGCCGGATAGTCTTTGTACATGGTTCTCCTGCTCCTTCGGTGATGGCAACTTTGTGAGCTGCAACCACTATCCGTGCCAACCGTTGATGGCTGTTACGAACATGTTGGATTCATCGGCAGGCTTTTTAGAAGTAGAAGTACAGTCACCATTCAATTCTCATTGGTTAAGATGGTGCTCTTGTTGCGGAGAGTTTAAATGCGTTACTCGCAAGATCATAAAGCCCAGACCCATCAGCGCATCATCAAGGAAGCGTCCGAACGGTTTCGCAAGGACGGCATCAGCGCGACCGGACTGCAACCGTTGATGAAAGCGCTGGGCCTGACCCACGGCGGCTTTTATTCGCATTTCAAATCCAAGGACGACCTGGTCGAAAAAGCCCTGCAAGCCGCCGGCGATCAGGTCGCAGGCTTGTGCGAGGAACTGTTCGCCCAGGAAAAACCGCTGGAAGCCTTCATCGATACGTACCTGTCCGAGTGGCACCAGACCTCGCCTCATGAAGGCTGCCCGCTGCTGACCATTTCTTCGGAACTGGGATTGCGCGGCCAACCGAGCCCGACCAGCGACGCCGTGCTGAAAGCGCGTCTGGATCAGATCCAGAACACCCTCGAAGGCGAGGACGCGGCCGAACGCAGCATCGTCATCATGGCCACACTGGCGGGCGCGCTCCTGCTCTCACGCAGCGTCGCGGATGCCGGGCTTGCCCAACAGATCCTCGACGTCACCCGCGAACACCTCAAGCGCTCCGAAGACTAATCCCGCCAACGCTTGAACAACACGCTCGCATTGACCCCACCGAATCCGAACCCGTTGGACAGCGCGTACTCGATCGGCATCGACCGCGCCTGACCGTGGACAATGTCCACGCCTTCGCTGGCCGGATCGGGATTGTCCAGGTTGAGGGTCGGCGGAACGACCTGGTCGCGGATAGCCAGCAGCGTGAAGATCGCCTCAAGGCCGCCGGCAGCACCCAGCAAATGCCCGGTGGCGGACTTGGTCGAGGTCACGGCGATTTTGTTCTGCGTTCCAAACACCGACTTGATTGCAGCCAGTTCACCCAGGTCGCCAACCGGCGTCGAGGTCGCATGCGCATTCAGATGCTGCACCTGATCCGGCGCGATACCGGCCTGAGCCAGCGCCAACGTCATGGCTCGTCGAGCTCCGCTGCCGTCTTCCGGTCCAGCAGTCAGGTGATAGGCGTCGGCGCTGGTGCCGTAGCCGACCAGTTCAGCCAGTGGCCTGGCACCACGGGCCAATGCGTGATCCAGCGATTCGATCACCAGCAGCCCTGCGCCTTCACCCATCACAAAACCGTCCCGGCCACTGTCGAACGGCCGCGAGGCTCGTTCGGGTGTTTCGTTGTAGCCGCTGGACAACGCCCGCGCCGCTGCGAAACCGGCAAGACTGACTCGATCGATAGACGCTTCTGCACCACCGCACACCGCAATATCGGCCTCACCGGCGCGAATCAGCCGAGCGGCGTCACCGATCGCCTGGACACCCGCGGCACACGCGGTGACCGGTGCACCAATCGGACCTTTGAGCCCATGCTGAATCGAGACATGGCCTGCCGCGAGGTTGACCAGAAACGATGGAATGGTGAACGGTGACAAACGCCGTGGCCCACGACTGTCGGTGGTACGCACGGCATCGGCAATCGCACCGAAGCCACCGACACCCGAACCGATGATGGTGGCCGTGCGTTCCTGAGCATTGGCGTCCGAAGGTTGCCATCCAGCTTGCTCCAGCGCCTGACGGGCAGCCTCCATGGCGAACAGAATGAAACGGTCCATCTTCTTCTGTTCTTTGGGCGGCGTCGCCCGATCCGGATCGAAACCGGCTTCGGCGTCTTCTTCCGTCGTCGGCACCACACCACCGACCCGGGCCGGCAGATCGGCAACCACCGCTTCCGGCAACTGGCGCAAGCCCGAGCGCCCGGCAAGCAGACGCTGCCAGACGACTTCGACACCACTGCCCAAGGGCGATACCAGGCCCATACCCGTGACAACTATTCGACGCTGATCCATATCGGGTTGACCTCTCACGACTCTTAAGTTTTTTACTTGTAACGGCTGGCCGCCGAACTGTGGGACAGGTTGGGCGCCATCACATGACGTGCGGCAACGAAGGCTTGCCACTCTGCGGCATCGGGCAGCGAAGGAATGGTGACGAGCTCACCCTGATCCAGCCCCGACAGCGCGGCATCCACCATCTCGCCCGCCTCCATGACCATCTCCGCCGGAATACCGCTGGCATCAAAACCGGAACGTTCCCAGATTTCAGTGCGGGTCACACCCGGCAATACCGCTTGCACCTTGACCCCGGTGCCTTCGAGCTCCGTATTGAGCGACTGAGTGAGGCTCAACACGTAGGCCTTGCTGGCACTGTAGGTGGCATTGAAACGTTCGGGGAACAAGGCGACCACTGACGCGATATTGATGATCGTGCCGCGCCCGGCCTTGGTAAACGCAGCGGCTGCGGCGGCTGCCAATCGGGTCAGTGTGGTGACGTTCAATTGAATCAGTTGTTCCAGCACCTCGGGATCGGCATTGGCCAGCAATCCATTGACCGCCACCCCTGCATTGTTCACCAGCAGGCTGATGCTGGAATCGCTGCGCAGGCGCTGCTCAAGCTTGAGCACTTCGTCCTTTTGCGTCAGATCAGCCTTCAATACTTCGACCTGGACACCGTGAGCGTCCCGCAGCCTGCCCGCAGCAGACTCCAGGCGCTCCTGATCGCGAGCCACCAGCAACAGATCAAAACCACGCGCCGCCAACCGCTCGGCATACACCGCACCAATGCCGGAAGACGCGCCCGTGACAAGCGCCGTACCTTGGGATTTCGGGGAATTCATGACGATACTCCTGGAATGCGTGAGGAATGAGCAGCCTCTGAAAGCAGGAAAGCTTCCGGGGAGGGCGAAATTATTATAGGCATAATCTCATCGCAATATGATAGCCATAATTTTACATGTTCCGACGAAAAGGCCCTCAGCCCTCTTCACAGTCCTTCAGAACCGGAAAGCAAAAAGGGCCGGTCAATGACCGGCCCCTTGGCGTTGAACAATCAGCTTAGTTCACTTCCAGTTTGTCGCGATTGCGATCCAGGATCGCTTTGCCGATGCCTTTCACTTCCAGCAACTCATCGACGGATGCAAACGGCCCGTTTGTTTCACGATATGCAACAATTGCCTTGGCCTTGGCCTCTCCAACACCCGCCAGCTCCTTTTGAAGGGTGGCTGCATCGGCCCCGTTGAGATCGACTTTGTGGACGTCGGAAGTGGCTGACGAATCCATCACCATTGGGACCTTGTTCGCATCGGACGGCGCCACAGGCGCAGCGATGGCGGCAATCGAGGCACTGGTCAGCAGGGCAAAAATCAGGGAGTAGAAATAACCGGTACGCATATGTGACGCTCCATCATCAATTGAGAAAGCAGCTTTTCCGAAGCTGCTCCTCAAAGTTAGGCGATGATCGGGACAAGTCAAAAATGCGTCCGTTACAGGATGTGAAACAATCAGGGCTCGAGGCGGCGTTGCTGGTGGATCCAGTCGACAATCTCGCCGTCCGGCGTGTAGCCGCTGACCGTTTCGCGCAGAAGCTGGCGGACGCGGGAGTAGTCATCCGCTTCGACAGCCGCGAGCAGTTCACTCAGCCGGGACTTCAGAACGTCCCAGGGCAAGTGGTCCTCATTGGCCGTCATGATCATCGGATGCGGCGTGGCGGCAACATTGTCGCCGATCAGCAATTCTTCGTAGAGCTTTTCACCCGGGCGCAAACCTGTGAACTCGATGGAAATGTCGCCCTGAGGATTGCGCTCGGAACGAATACTCAAACCCGACAGGTGAATCATTTTCTCGGCGAGTTCGACAATCCTGACCGGCTCGCCCATATCCAGCACGAACACATCACCGCCCTGCCCCATGGAACCTGCCTGGATCACCAGTTGTGCCGCCTCCGGGATCGTCATGAAGTAGCGGGTGATCTTCGGATGAGTCACGGTCAGCGGCCCGCCGGACTTGATCTGGCTGTGAAACAGCGGGATCACGGAACCGGACGAACCCAGCACGTTGCCAAAACGCACCATGGTGAAGCGGGTCTTGTTGACACGGGAAACATTGGCCTTGTCGCCGAACAGCACCGGAGCCACTTCCCGACTCAGAGCCTGGAGGGTCAACTCTGCCAGACGCTTGGTACTGCCCATGACGTTGGTCGGGCGAACAGCCTTGTCGGTCGAGATCAGTACAAAGTTCGAAACACCGGACTGCAACGCCGCTTGCGCCGTGTTGAGCGTACCGATCACGTTGTTCAACACACCCTCGGCAATGTTGTGTTCAACCATCGGTACATGCTTGTAGGCCGCCGCGTGGTAAACGGTGTCGACCTTCCAGGTTTTCATTACGTCGAGCAACTTTTCCGGCTGACGGATCGAACCGAGGATGGGCAGCAACCGCACCCGCACCGCCTCCCGGCATCCCCGTTGCTCAAGTTCGGACAGAATGCTGTAAAGATTGAATTCGCTGTGTTCGAACAGCAACAGGGTGGTCGGCCCCAACACAAAGATTTGCCGGCACAACTCCGAACCGATCGATCCACCCGCCCCGGTGACCATCACGGTCTTGCCCCGGATGCAGCGCTCGAGCAGGTCCGGCTGAGCCGGCACCGAGTCACGCCCCAGCAGGTCGGCGATATCGACCTCCTGGATATCCTCGACCTTGACCCGGCCACTGGCCAGATCCGTGAAATTGGGCACGCTGCGCACATGAAGGGGGAAACCCTCCAGCAGATTGAGGATTTCCCTGCGACGCGCCCGAGTCGATGAAGGCAGCGCCAGGAGAATTTCCTGCGCCCCGGTGACATCGATCATCTGTTGAATGTGTTTTGGCTTGTAGACCTGCAGACCCGAGATAGACCGGTCGGCAATACTGGAATCATCGTCGATGAACGCGACAGGACGCATGACCCGCCCCATGCGCAATGCCGCGACAAGCTGGTTGCCCGCGACACCCGCCCCGTAGATCGCCACTTTGGTCAGGCCATCATCCCGGCTGGCGAACGGTACATGTTGCGCTGCGGTGAACCAGTCACCCATGAAGTACTGGCGCATGCACAGGCGCAGCCCACCGATGATCACAAGGCTCAGCCACCAGTAGTTGAAAATGATCGAGCGCGGGACGACAGCTTCATGATTGCTGTACCAGAAAACCACAAGTGCCAGGATCAAGGCAGAAAGGCTGACGGCCTTGATGATCGCAATCAGCGCATCGTTGCCGAAATAGCGCATCACGGCACGGTACATACCGAATCGTATGAAAAGAGGAACGGCGATGACGGGAGCGCAAGCGAATAGCCAGAAATGAATGCGCAGCGGGTTGTACATATCGTCAATCCCGAGACGAACGATGAACGCCAGCCACAAAGCCATCCAGACCAGAAAAATGTCCGTAGCGACCTGGATGAGGCGCTTCTGCCGCCTCGGTAACCCCAACAAAAACGCTCGTATCTTATCCATAAACCTCAACCGGATGGCCCTTTCCCTGACGACGATGTGTTGGCATTTTACGGGAATTCATGACGGCCGGACCCAAATGTATTGTGCGCTACGCTGTAGGGACGGGACGCTCCAGCTCACCCGCGCGATACTTGATGGCAATCAGTAACAGGGGCACATAGGCAATCGTCAGAGCCGCTGCACCATCGACATCAAGATACACAACCGAAAAAGCCACGGGCAGCAACCAGAATACATTGATCAACAAGACCCCAAGCGTCACCGGGAGATGCTTGCCGTAGAGGCGAGAGGCGTACTGGTAAGCATGACTTCGATGAGCCTCATAAACTTTGTCCCCCCGCACCAATCGGCGCAACAGCGTAAATGTCGCATCAACGATGAAAACGCCCAGCAGAATGTTCCAGACCCAGAACCACCTGGAGTCAACACTAGCAGCCGCCAGCGAAATACCACCCAGAATGATGCCAAGGAACCCGCTGCCTGCATCGCCCATGAAAATTCTGGCGGGCGGAAAGTTCCAGATCAGAAAACCTGCGACCGCCAGGGATAACAATAGCGGAACCCAGATCAACACCGGCTGACCATCAAGCGCGTACAGCAGGCATGCCCCTGCGCAGGCGCTGATCGCCTCGACGCTGGCAATGCCATCGATACCGTCCATGAAGTTGTAGAGGTTGAGCATCCACACCAGATAGATCGCCGCAATGACGGCACCGCTCCAGCCCAGATGAACGGTCAGCCCGAACAGCTTGATCGTCTCGAAACCGTTGAGCCAGAAAACCATCCAGGCTGCCGCACAGAAATGCCCGGCAAGCCGCCAGCGAGCGGCAATGTGGCCGTGATCATCCATAAACCCGATAACCGCTATGACGACTCCCGCCGCCGCCATCCCGAGAAAGGTGGCAAGGCTTGTCAGCGATTGTCCATAGAGAACGCAAAGCCCCAGAAGAAACACGATCACAATCGAAACGCCGCCGCCCCTCGGCGTCGCAACCGAGTGCGAACTGCGGGCATTGGGAATATCCATCAGACTGCGTGCGAGCGCATATTGGCGCAAAAGGGCCGTGAGCACGAACGATGCGACACCCGCGCCAATAAAAAACCACCAGAAACTCATACTCGACCGGGCTCCGAAAAAGTCGGCTAATTTGATACAACACTGCGCTCGGACAACCCCAGGAGAATGCTCTGTCAGGCTTCAACCTGATCTTGCCGGAGTACTCTCTTCCTTTGGAAGGTGACCGCAACAGCGCAGGTGTTATTGATCAGTGCCACCGGCACATGATTGCCTTTCGTGAACGGTCAGCCGCTCCTTCAACGACAGCCAAGGATAATGCCCCCTCGAGAGAACCTCCACACCTTCACATCAAGCACATCGAACCTGGCTGCTGCGCAAGACAAGTCCACAGAGCACCTGCCCGAATACACACGGACCACCCATTGACCGTACACCGGCCAAACCTGGCCAATCGCTCGCACAGCGTGGCTTTCACCGCTCGTCGCCCCTCGCCTAAATGGGTGGCTGGCTTCATTCGACCGATGCATGCTGGTATGCTGTCGCGCGGTCCAGGCAGGCTGATTCGGAATTCCGAAAGAAATGGAGGTGCAAGCATGTGTAAAGCCGAAAAAGCGATTATCAGCGAACGGCTGAAACAATCAAACTCAACTGCATCATGCACCACGCTTTCGGAGCATGATTATTTTGCGGACATGGATATGTTTTCCTGATACCCGGGCAACGTTCAACACAACGGTATCAGTAAAACACTTGGCAGGCCGTCCACATGCAAGGGCGACCTCTTTTTGAGAAACATGCAATCTGGCCTTTCGCCTCGGAATAAAACATTGTGTTCAGCATTTTTTTTAAAGAGCTATTCCAATACAAATTAGTGCTCAAGCAGTTGATTTGGCAACAGTTGACAATGCGTTACAGAAGAACCGCCCTCGGTTTTTTCTGGACATTGTTAAACCCGCTACTGACCATGGTCGTGACCTCTATCGTATTCTCGATGATCATGAGATGGCCACTCAAGACGTTTGCAATCTTTCTGTTCTCGGGACTCGTACCCTTCACGCTATTCTCGAACTGCCTGGCCCAAGGCATGCAGGCATTGCTGAACAACGAGTCATTAATCAAGAAAATCCACATACCGAAACAGATTTTCGTCATTTCCACCTCGATAAGCCTGCTGGTCGACGCTATTTTCAGCACGATCTGCCTGTTCATCATCGCCCTTGCCATCGGCGCTCCTTTTACTGCTTCGCTCTTTATCCTGCCAATAAACTTCCTGTTGCTGTTCGCCTTTGCAGTAGGCCTGGGACTGGCATTGAGCATCGCGACCGTTTCGTTCCGTGACCTGCCCAACATCGTGGGCGTGGTGCTGCAAGCCCTTTACTATCTGACGCCGATCATCTACCCGCTCTCTTTCGTTCCGGAGACCTACAGATGGATCTTTGCGTTGAACCCGTTGACCCTGTTCATCGAAATCTTCCGACTGCCTATCTATGAAGGCTCCCTCGCCGGACCCGATGTTTATGCAAAGGTTGTGACACTGGCAATTCTCAGCTTGCTTTTTGGTATGTACATATTCAAAAAGCATGATCGATACATAGTATTCAAGTTGTGATCGATATGAACTCAAGTATCTCGATAAAAGATCTAAATCTAAACTTCCGCCTGTACCATGATAAAGGTCAGTCGCTGAAGGAATTTTTTGCTGGGCTGCTGAAGCGCCACAACAAAAGCAAATACACGGAATTCCGCGCACTGAAAAACCTCAATCTCGAGATCGTTCATGGCGACCGGATCGGGATTGTGGGTCACAACGGAGCAGGAAAAAGTACGCTGCTGAAAGCCATTTGCGGCATTTACTGCGCGACAGAGGGATCTGTAACGGTCAATGGCCGAATTGCCCCTCTGCTGGAAATTGGAGCAGGCTTCAACGTTGAGCTGAGCGGCCGTGAGAACATCTACCTCAACGGCGCGATTCTCGGCTACAGCAAGTCCATGCTCAAAAAGATCGAACCCGAAATCATTGAATTCACGGGTTTGGCCGAGTTCATTGACACCCCTGTGAAGTACTACTCCACAGGGATGTACATGCGCCTGGCTTTTGCTATCGCCACCGCCGTTCATCCAGACATTCTTATTCTCGATGAACTTTTTGCCGGTGGTGATGCAGAATTCATCGATAAGGCACTGGCACGCATGCATGATTTCATTGATAGCTCTAGCATCATGGTATTCGTATCCCATCAGCCCGACTTGCTGCGCAAGCTGTGCAATAGAGTTATCTGGATCGATCACGGCAGCATCGTCGAAGATGGTGAGCCAGATGTCGTTATTAACAAATATTTGAATAATCACGCGGGGTGATACTGTGGCAACGCAACTTTTTGTTCCAAACTTCCGAGTCGACGAATGCCTTGAAGGCATCCGCGAATGCCTGGAAAAAGGCTGGACCGGTCTGGGCTTCAAGACAGTCGAAATGGAAGAGGCCTGGAAAGCCTACACAGGCCTGCCGCATGCGCACTTCCTGAGCTCCAACACGGTTGGTCTGCACCTGGCATTCCACATGATGAAGACGAAGTATGGCTGGGGCGACGATGCCGAAGTCATCACTACGGCGCTGACCTTCGTATCGACCAACCACGCGATCATCCAAGCCGAACTCACCCCGGTTTTCGCTGATGTCGACCAATACCTCTGCCTTGACCCGGTCGATGTAGAGCGCAAGATCACCGACAAGACCAAGGCGATCATCTTCGTCGGCCTGGGCGGTAACGTCGGCCAGTACGAAAAAGTGCTCAAGCTGTGCAAGGATCGCGACATCAAGGTCGTTCTGGACGCCGCTCACATGGCGGGTACCCGTGTTGACGGCAAGCACGTTGGCCACGACGCAGACGTCACCGTATTCAGCTTCCAGGCCGTAAAAAACCTGGCAACCGCCGACTCCGGGATGATCTGCTTCCGCGACAAGGAAGACGACGAACGTGCACGCAAGCTGGCATGGCTCGGGATCAACAAGGACACATTTGCACGCACCGCCAGTCAGGGTGCCTACAAATGGAAGTACGACGTGGAAGAGCTGGGTTTCAAATATCACGGCAACTCCATCATGGCCGCCATCGGCCTGGTCTCGCTGAAGTACCTTGACCGCGACAACGCCTATCGCCGCCAACTGGCCGACTGGTACCTGGAAGCCCTGGAAGGCGAAACACTGATCGAGCCGGTTCTGGTTTCGCCAGGCTGCGAATCGTCCCGCCACCTGTTCCAGGTTCGTGTTGCAAAACGCGATGAAGTACTGATGGCCATGAATGAGCACGAGATCTACCCAGGCGTGCACTATCGCGACAACACCGAATACCGCTTGTACAGCTCGGGCGCCGGCAAATGCCCTGCCGCACACAAGGCCAGCAATGAGCTGATCTCTCTGCCGATGCACATGGGCGTTACCAAGAATGACGTAGAGTTCATCGTAGAGACTCTGAAGAAAGTAGTCAGAACGGGTCTCTGACCATGAATCTCCGATGCAAATATTCAGCCGGTTACCGCATTGCGGTAACCGGATCAACCGGATATGTCGGAAGCAAATTTCTGGAGTCTTTCGAGACTCCAGATTTTGTTGAGACTGACTTTACTCAACTTCCAGCTGGCTCATTGATTGTTCATCTTGCGGCAAACATGAACAATACAAGCAGCGCACTTTCTGAAAACACCCTTATCGACACGCTGGTACTGGAACAGGTCAACGAAAAACATCGTGGCTTGATCTACGCTTCCACCAACAACGTCTACCCCTACGCCTTGAACTGCCGCACTGGCGATAAGCTGCGCTGCAACGATTACTACTCTGCCTCCAAGGTTTTCGGCGAAAAACTGTTCGAAGATCTGATCAGAGTCCCCTTTGTCTCGGTAAGAATTGCCGATGTCTTTGGCGTAGGCCAGAAACACGGAAACTTCTTCAAGGCGATCGAGCAAGGCATCCGCCAGAAGAGCAGTCTCGCTCAGTACGGTGCAGGCCTCAAAAGACGCACGTATGTCCACATCACTGAACTGGTCCAATTACTGAAATGGATTGCGACAGACGGATTTGATCTGGCATCGACAACACGCGTTCTGAACACTGGCTACCCGGACTCTGCCAGCATTGCTGAAATCGTGGCGCTGGCAGCCGAAATGACCGGGCTGGAAGTCATCAACAAACACATAGAAAATGATCTGTCGGCTTTTGATGTCAGAACCATGCAGCCGACAATCCTGCCAGGCTATGCCCCTCAGTGGAACTCTTTCAAAAGTGCTTTCGCTGGCTATGTCGAAGAAATCAATTTACAGGTTTAACATAGAACATGAATATTCTGATTACCGGTGCGGGCTCTGTAATGGGACAGAGCATTTACAAGGCCTTGGCATTTCACGACTTTGGCGAGCCTCTGAACATCCACTTCGCCAACAGTGAAGAGCTGGGTGCCGGGCGCTTTTTTTCCCTGCCCTCAGCACCTGTAGTCAAGACGCCTATCTTTCCTCTGGCGGCATCCCCTGAGTATCACAGCCACCTGCGAAACTATGTAAAAGAGCACGACATTCAAATTGTGTTCTCCGGCACACAGCACGAGCTGGCGGCGGTAGCCAACTATCGCGATGAAACACTGCGAGCCGCAACGCTCTCCTCAAGCATCACTGACATCTGCATGGACAAGGTCTCCACGTCAGCCGTGCTGGAGCGACATGGCATCAGAGTTCCAAAGACCAGCTCGCTGAGTGAGTACCTGGAGTCCGGCAACATCTCCGGCCCGATTGTAATCAAACCGAACCATAGCTCCTCTTCTCGCAGCATCTATAAGGTTTCCGGGCTCGCTGAAGCCAAGAAGCTGATCGCGGAAGAAAACATCAAAGTTGACTCCTTCCTGGTTCAAGAACTGTTGACAGGCAACGAGTACACTTGCGGTTGCTACGTTGACCGTTACACCAAAGAAATCAACCATATCATTTTCAAGAGAACACTGACGCCGGACGGCGCCACCTCCTATGGTGAAATCGTCCTGGATGAAAGCATTTCCTCTTATCTGAATAATATCGGCAAGGCACTGATTGAAGAAGGCTTGGACTTTGGCCACTTCAACGTTCAGTTGATCCAGACCGAAACCGGTCCCGTTTTGTTTGAAATCAATGGTCGTTTGAGTTCAACCGAGGCCTCCAAGGCATACTACGGCTACAACTCGTGCGCAGCCTTTGTATACAACATCGTCAAACAAGAACCTTTCAATGGCTGGAAGATTGCACAGTCTGGCCGATTCCTGCGTTACTACGAAGAGCTGTACTTCGAATAATGAGCAGCCTCCCCTTGCTGTTACCTTATCGTGGAGCGCCCGTGTACATCATTGCCGATGTACACGCCAACCTCCCCGCCCTGCAAGCGGTATTGGACTCAATACCGCCCTCGGCGGATATCGTTTGCGCTGGCGACCTCCTGGGCTACTACACCGAGCCGAACGAGGTTTGCCAGTTACTGCGAGAACGCAAAGTACATTGCATAAAAGGCAATCATGACAAATACGTACTGGGCGAGCTCAGCTATTCCGATAGCCGAGAATCGAAGTACAGAATACAGAGCACACGAGAATCGCTGACCGACGAGAACCTGAAGTGGCTTTCATCACTTCCGGACGCTCTGGAGCTGCGCTTTTCGACCGATGAAAAAAGCACGCCTGTCGATACAGCCATGTATGTAGCGCACGGAAGCCCACATAACGCTGAAGAGTACATCTATAAGGATACGGAGATAGGCTTTGCCTGGCCCGACGCAATGGACTACCTGGTGCTCGGACACACGCACCATCCAATGCAACGGCCAGCCGGAGCCGGAATCATCGTCAACCCGGGTTCTGTAGGCCAGGCCAGGGACAGAATTCCCGGAGCGTGTTACGCGTCTATCGATGCGCACTCAAGAACTGTAGAGTTCTTCAGAGCAAATTATGATATCGATGCCTATAAAAACAGACTTCGAGAAGCAGGCATTCAAGAAGCGATGATCGAAATCCTGTCAAGAACCGCGTAAACACTTAGCATCTCAGGATAGCTTGGCCGAGGAGGAAGTTCTTCCTTCCCGGCCAGGTTTCCCATACAAGTCGCGATCCTCTTCGACCACACACTGCCCCACGAGCAGAATGTCAAAGACGAGAAACCGGCTTACACGGGAGCCACTTCCATCCCCTCCTTGCTTACCCTCTTGTTATCTTTCCTCTTGTACATCCTGATAAATGGATATTCCACCAACAAGGAAACAAGATAAGAAAGAAAAACACAGATTGCTATCCGGATTATAGACAAGCCGTGTTCGGTAAATGTATCAGCCAACCACTTGAGCAAACCGCCACCGATGTACCTATTGGTGATCTCAAGAAACAATATATGAACCAGGTAAAGCGGGTACGACAACCTGGCAAGCAACACAATGGGTTTTACTTGTAGAGGCATCCAGTAAGCACCGAGCACAAAACAAGCACCTATCGCCCCCAAGAGTGTTGGCAGCCAAAGGGTGTCTCGCGTTATCAGGAACGGCTTCGCAAGAAACTCAGGCTTTCCATAGATATAAACAAGAAAAAGAAAACTCAGAATAATTGCCGCCGAAATCCACCACGCGGATTGCGATCTTACATCACGGGTAAACCTTAAGTAAGCCGCCGCTAGGACACCGACTGCCAGTTCATCATATCGAGAATGGAACTGAATAAAACTTGCGAAGTACCAACTGGAATCATCGGGTGCAAAACCTGATGTCATTGCGGCCCGTACTGCAATACCTGAAAGATAAGCAACCACCAGCACAACCAGCATCGGCCATGGCTTTTTACCCGAAAGGTAAGAAACCAGGACAATCACCAATGGGGCAATCAGGTAGAACATCTCCTCAATGACCAGACTCCACGAGCCGCCAGGGATGTAAGCCTCATTGATATTGAAATAGCCCGGAAAGAAGTAAGGCCCCGTTGTCTGCAGAAACAACATCCCCGAAAGCATGCTTTTTACAGCTATAAAATCGAACACCCCACCCGCTTTCAATACAAAACACAAAAGCATTATAAAATAATAAATTGGAAGTATTCGTAAAGCTCTCTTCTTGTAAAACTCCACAAAATCGAAACGACCCGATGTTGTTTTATCGAGAATAATTCCACCGATCAAAAAACCACTCAGTACAAAAAATATGTCTACGCCTATCCAACCGACAGGAAACAAATGGAAGTGGTAGAGAACTACAAGCGCAACCGCCAGCGCCCTTAAGCAATCGACGCCCGGATACGCACCCGCACCGGTCAAATAGCCCCAGTGCTCCTTGATATAACCCATTGCAGACAATCCTCTGGCTTGGCTAAATAGTTTCTGAATTGTACCGTCGTGCAGGGCGCCGGGTGAACAAAACCGTCCGCCTTCCGACAAGGCTCCGTCTCTGCTTGCCCTGTACGAAGGAGTGGTTGGGAGGGGACGCAGTAACACCGCCACGCCCCCTATCCTGAATCCAGACAAAAGGCGGCCACCTACCCACCGGCGAGATCCTCGGCGAGCGTTTCATTCGGTCTAATACAAACGGAATCAAAAAATCCCGGCATCTTGCTCACTAAAAACAGTAAGCATTCTGTCGGGACTTAGAGGTGCGAGACAGATGATCGTAGCGTCTTCGCTCGACTACCCCAGAGCATCAATCTTGCGACGAAGATCCTGAATGACGGCATCAAGCTCATAAACCAGGAAGTTGACTGGAGTCAGAACCCCGTCAACACTGAAAATACTTCCGTCTTTTCTCGTAGTCGTCACTACACGCTTCGCAGTAAGGAGTTCTGACTCATCCACCTCTCTAGCTTCAAGATAGGCGATCTGATTATTGATGTGCTGGAGCTGCTGCTCAACAAATGCAAACGGGTCATCCTTGGTCCCGACAGGACCTGTTTCAGGACGCACAGGACACGGCTTGACCGCTTCCAGGGAATAGGCGATCTGATCCACCACATTCATTTTCGAGGAGCGTGCCAAAAATTTCTCCTTGTCAGAAGAGTCCACATATTCTGGAAAGTAGAAATAGGATACTGACAAGGTCTTGAACTCAATACCGATTTCACTGTTCGCAGAGTATCTCAGCCCCCAATGCGGGCAACTGGGTGATGCATACTCGTGCTTCGCCATTGCATCTGTTTCCGAATCAGAGGAAAAGAACCGAAACGTATGCTCGTTGAAACAGATGTTGTTATTGTGAAATGGATTGGCCAGGTTAGCCGTGGTTGTAAAATAGGGAACAACGATCTTGAGTTGACCAGCCGGCTTCAAAACCCGATAGCACTCCTCCATGACATGAAGAAAGCCCTCGATCGTCAAATGTTCTAGAGTATGCGATGAAAAAATGAAATCAACACTGCTGTCCTCAAACGGGAGGCGTTCCTTATTGAGATCAAGCGTGATATCGGCATCGCTCATCGCAGAAAAATCAATGCCGATTGCCCCGGTGATTTTTTTCCTTCCACAGCCAATATCAAGAACTACCATAAATAAAACCTACTCATATTTGATATGACTCTAAGCGCTATACACGTAGATCACGATGCAAGCCACTTACCTTACACACCCGAATCACCGGGCGCCCCTGACAGCGTTCATTTCATCTTTCCAGTAACACCGGCTATTCCATCTCGCGTACCACGGAGCATCATCTTAACGCACGCCATTCGATCCGAAGAAAAAACACCAAAAAAAACCAGCGCCCTCAGGCATCGTGCAAGGTCGGCTATTTTCCAACGAAGCGGCATATAGGATCTTTGCTGAAGCAGAATGCTATTACGGAACATATAGTAATAACGGAAAGGTGAATGGTACGGAACGGTTCGCCAACGAAGAAACCAGAATCTGGCTCTGCGATCACCCAACGAATGCAGCATGATTGCGTCGTTTACGCCAAATAGCTTGAGTCCCATAGACTTCGCGCGCAAGCACCATTCAGTGTCGACGTGATCGATAAACAGGCTCGCATCCACGCCCCCGACCTTGGCGATTGCCGAAAGGGGAATCAGCGATCCGGAGGAAATTAGAAAGTCTGCCTCGACGACTCCGCTGTCAGGGGCGCAGTCTATTCGAGAAAAACCGAAATACCCGATACGTACAAAACTGGACAATTTGCCGCCGTCGAAGTCTTTGTAACCTGGCGCAACCGCTGCCAAGGGAACTCCAGATGACTCCAGCTCCCTCGCTGCCGAAAGCAGCTTCACAACCATATTCTTCTCGGGACAGCTATCCTGATCAAACAGTACGACGTAGGCTGCGTCGGAAGTCTTGGCATATTCAATACCAACGTTCTGTGCGTGACCGATACCCAGGTTTTCACCAAGACTGAGAACAACAGGTCTGTTTTCAATACTTAACTTGCTGACAAAAAGCTCCATCGAATCCGACGACCCATTGTCCACAATAACGATGCTATCGACCTGCGCGCTTAAAGACTCGATCAAATTCCTCAAATTGCCCAGATCTGGAAAGAAGGTAATGATCACTGCACATACAGATGGGACTTGATTTTTCATATAAAACTCGACTGCTCATGCCCATTTATATAGTTACGGAACGTCAAACTACGCGACCTCAATCCTGGAACTCCTCATTTAACGTAAACGTCTCCACACAGCCGCGAGAATCGATAGAATCCCGCCTGAAGCATAGCGACGTCGCAAACGAAAGAAAAAACCCGTTGATTGATTGGCACTCACGTAGTGCGACCGGACCAGTGATCGATCAGGCGCAACAGTCATTGTCCCAAGCCTTTCAAGCAAAGGATGTACTACAGAGTCCCAGCGGAAGCCTTTTGAATAGTTGCGAACGTTTTCCTGGTATCTTTTATGCTCGCTTTTATCAGTCATCAAGACCGTTATAGCCTGAACCCAGCCCTCAAGGTCTTCAAAGCCGACGGATATACCCGTCCCCTCGGGAATCAGAGAATCACCAAACACATCGCCTTGTGTTGCGATGATCGGCAAGTCACACCAGAGATAATCCAGCATCCGGGTTCGAAACGAGAAGCGCGTTTCAGGGTTATCAAAGTGAGAACTTATACCGGCATCTGCATCAAGCAGAAAATTATGGCGATCGTCATAGTCCACCCAGCCAAAATTAAAGTGGACAAATTTATCGATCAACCCGAGCTCGGTGGCCAGATCGACTGCGCAAGCACACATATCATGCTGAGCAATGCTGGCATTTGGATGCTTGACCCCAATGAACACGAGATGCACTCGTGCACCTTCCGAAACCAGGCGGTGGACGGCCTTGATAGGCGTCAATGGATCAAACCATTGATACAACCCACCTCCCCATACAAGAACAAAATCATCTGCAGGGATATTAAAGGTTGAGCGTATCGCTCGCCTGGTCAGCGCCGGCCGCTGCGACGACAATCCAAATGGCAGCAGCGATATCAGGTCGGAAACATCGGCGTGACTCGCCTGCGGCCAACGATCTGCGTTGACTCGTCCGGCCAACGTCAGTGCACCCAGCCAGAATTCTCGCTGTTTTTCACTGGCACAAAGGAAGTGATCTCCGTACACGAGTTGCTCAAGCAGCACATCGCATAAAAAATTGCTGGTCATTCCTCTTACATCAAGGCTTACACCCTCGGAGGCCTGATGATATTCAAGTGGAACCGGGCAATAAAGGTCTACCACAAGGCAACCTTTTGATTCCTTTAAAAAAGGATGTGATCTTAAAGCGTCACCTTGAACTATCAGAAAATCCGCATTTTCTGCTGTCGACTTGAAATCCGCGTCCGAGAACTTTTTTGTTTCGAACAATACGTCAACCAACGGCTGAACTTTCGGTGCATATAGCTTAACGTCAAAGCTTTGTGAGAGAACCTTTGCCATTTCCACACATCTGATTGCCGGCCCGGCCATTTTTAGCCCGACGACATCATTACAGACGATCAAAACAGTTTTTTTCCTCACATTATGCCCGCCTTCAGGAGATACAAACCGGCAGCAATCAGTGCAACAAAAGCAAAGGTTTTTATCACTTTTCGAACAGGAGCCCTGTTCAAGAGCGACTTCAACTTTCCTTTCAATACGAATCCATATATCGAAGTCGCTGTCGCGCCTTCCATTCTCTTGGCGACGCGTGACATGCCGCTCAGATGGAAATGTTTTACATAGTTGAATCTAATTCTGGAAGACATCAAGCGTTCAGAATTATGAGAAATTCTGTCGAGTGCCTCGCGCCAGGCTGGAATAATCGACTCATGCGAATGGTTCAATTCGACATATTTGAAGGATTCTTCCTTTATCGTTTCGCGTAATTGAGGATTATCAACGAGACGCTTGATAGCCTCCACCCAATCGGCAACATTGTTATCAACCAACAGACCGGAGCGCTCCGACACTACGCACTCGACATAGGGCGTCGTATTGCTATAGATCGCGGATATCCCGCAGCCACCGTACTCTCTGAACTTATTATTCGTCTTGGAAGCGTTGAACTGGCTTTCCATCAACGGCGCCAACCCGACACTCCAGTTTCGCCCCATTTTGAACTCAAGAAATTTTGAATAGTCCGAAAATCCGGGGAACCACTGCACATTATTCAAGCTGCGTAATTCATCAGAAACACCACCGATGAACTCAAAACGAATTTCCGGCCGCTCTTTCCCTAACTGCTCAACCACTTCCTGAAGCAGCGCAAACTCTTCTTCCTTATAGCCACCGGCGTACCCGACCACGGCGTCTCTTGCAGGTTTTACTGCAAGTTTTTTTGCAATCTTATGGATCAGCGAAGTGTCAAAAGGGACAGGTAACAACTCACACTTCACATCGGGAAATCTTCGATTGATAAATTCGGCAAATGTTTTGTTGTGCGTAATCACGAAACTGGCATTCTCAACAAAAGCGTCAAGCGACATGACGACTTCTGCCGATTTGTAATAGCGTGCCAACTCTCCCGAGCCGGTGATTTTCCAGAAATTGTCATCGAGATAATACGCATAGGGAATGCCATGCTCGCGCAAGTATGTCGGCAACCAGGCGTATCTTGGATCACAACTCCGGCAAAAGATGTTGACACCGCTGACGAGGGATGACCAGCCAACAGTGCTTAGCAGTCGGGTATCGCAACTACCTTCACCACTCACATCATTCAGCAGGCGCGATACAATCCTTGTGGTCGAAATATCACCTTCAATCCAGAAATTTATTTTGCTGAATGACATACATAATCCATAGTAGTAAAAATAGTCTAAACCGTTAATCCGAAGTATCCCGCCGCGCGCCGCGAGACTCAATCAAAGCTTCACATTCAAAACATTCCCGTCATCAATCGTGCGTTACATCTATAGAGCGCCATTCGCGCCTGCGGCACCGAAGAAAGAGAATTCAGAATCTTCAGGGTATCAGGCACGGTGCTTTACCAATGTTTCCTGATAGTGAATGGCCGTCTGACGCATGGCTCGATCTGAGTGTATCGGTGGAGTCCACCCCAGTAACTCATAGTTCTTGGAGATGTCAACCTGCAGAGAACCGCAGACCCGACTTGCAATCGCTTGTTTGCCCAGCAGCGTCGCCATAGAGAGTATCAGCCACTCTGGCAAGGCAATCAGCCGGGATCGCTTATCCAGAGCGTTCGCCAGGCTGTTCAATAACTGAGGCGTGGAGAGGTCCCGACCATCGCTAACCAGAAATGTCTGATTGGCTGCTGCAGGATGATTGATACACGTGACGATAAAATCCACCAGGTTGCCAAGCGCAACCAGACTTCGCTGGTTGCGTATGCCACCTAACGGCAGCGGAACCCCTCTGTCGAGCCAGCGCAACATGTTCAGAAAATTGGCTTTGACTCCAGGTCCATAGACCAGTGGAGGGCGAATGATCACAACCTCCATTGAAGTCTCGAGTGCCAGTTGCTTCAGTGCTTGCTCGGCCTCGTACTTGGAGACCCCATAAGGGTCTTGAGGAGCAGGCGCATCATCTGCGCTGAACGGTTTCCCCGGGAGCGTGCCTTCCCCATTGACCTTGATCGAACTGATGAAAATGAAGCGTCGCACTCCTGCTTCTGCTGCCTGTTTCGCCAGTCGCAAGGTTCCTTCCACATTGACCTTGCGAAACTCAGCGAGGGCGTCCTCGGCAAGTTCATTCATCACATGCACTCGCGCGGCCGTATGAACAACTACATCCACGCCATTCAAATCAGGCCGGTGACTCGGGTTATCCATGTCAAAAGACACAGTCGGGCATAATCCCTGCAATTGCGTAGCACGACGCGCGGCAGCGATAGGCGCGTATTTTTTATCGAGCAACAGGCGCATGATCAGCCGCTGCCCGACGAACCCGCTGGCACCGGACACAAAAATGCTCGGTTTTGGCATGATGCTCAAGACTTGTTCCCCAACAATGCGCTAGCCCAGCAGATAAAGAAGAAGAAGACCTTATCCCTTACCCGACGCCTGCATTGCCAGGCCCTGAAGGAAAGCTTGACCAGTTGCATCCCACGCAACTGCCCACCACTGACGACCGATGACGCGCGCTCCGGCTTCACCAACGTTGCAATGAGTTCAACCTGACTGAACCACCAGCCGTCATGGATGGTTTTATAGCGGGTAATCAATGGCCGAAGACCGGTATTGGCACCGACTTGATTACGCTCGTGCTGGCGATAATCCATAGATGCCCCTGGATCGATATACCAGCGATAGCCGTTGCTTCGTGCATAGGCATAGCAATACCAGTCGTGCAGGCTGACGCCTTGCAGTTGCTGCCAGTTCGCAAGCATTGAAGCCTTTAACGAGCCCGCCAGAGCGTTACTCATAACGTAAGTACAACCCGGCCCGGCAGCCTCGAACAAATAGTCCAGATCGACCTGTGGCTGCGCTTTGTCCAGAAGGACAGTCTTGCCATCAGGCCAGAATGCAGTGACGTTACTGGAGTACGCATCAACGCTTTGCTCTGCAATGCTTTGAGTTGCACGAAACAGCTTGTTCGAATGCCAGATGTCATCCTGATCCGAAAAAGCGATGAAGTCGAAGTGATCGAAGTCGACATCACGGATGAGTCTGAAGAAGTTACGCGATGCGCCGCCAAATCGTCCGGATTCAGGGAGGATCACCACACCGGGATGCTCAACGGCGTATGCTCGGCACAGCGCTTCCGTACCGTCTGAAGAGGGATCAATACTGATGTAAACAGTTACATTAACTGCTGATTGATTGAGGATTGAGGAAAGCTGCTCCTCAATCCACGGTGTTCCATTGTAGGCAGCCAGTAAAACTGCAACCTTCGGATGTTCTACTGGCATGCCGTTCCTGCTTGCACGGATTGAACGCTTTGTTTGAATGTCGAACTTTCCAGACTCAGAAAGAAGTCGAATCCAACAATTTTTTCAGGTATTGCCCGTAGCCTGTTTTCTTGAGGGCCTCTGCCTGCTCGCTCAACTGATCCGACGTAATCCAGCCATTGTTGTATGCAATTTCTTCAAGGCACGCCACCTTCAAACCCTGGCGGTGTTCGATGGTGTGCACGAAATGGCTCGCCTCAAGCAGCGAGTCGTGAGTACCGGTATCCAGCCATGCAAAGCCTCGACCGAGCATTTCGACATTGAGGGTTTGTTGCTCGAGATAGGCACGGTTAACGTCTGTAATTTCCAGCTCGCCTCGCTCGGACGGCTTGATGCCCTTGGCAATATCGACAACCTGGTTATCGTAGAAATAAAGACCGGTGACAGCGTAACTGGATTTAGGCTTGAGCGGTTTTTCTTCGATGCTCAATGCCCGACCAGTCGCATCGAACTCAACGACGCCGAAACGCTCAGGATCAGAAACGTGATAACCGAAGACCGTCGCGCCTTTTTCCTGAGTGCTGGCGGAACGCAAGTTATCGGAGAAGTGCTGACCGTAAAATATGTTGTCACCGAGGATCAAACAGCACGGATCCTTACCGATGAACTCCTCACCGATAATGAAGGCCTGAGCCAAACCATCAGGACTTGGTTGTTCGGCGTAGGTCAGCTGAATACCGTAGCGGCTGCCGTCACCGAGCAGCTTGCGAAAGTTTGGCAGATCTTCAGGGGTGGAAATGATCAGGATTTCTCGCATACCTGCGAGCATGAGCACGGACAACGGATAAAAAATCATCGGTTTGTCATAGATCGGCAACATTTGCTTGGAAACACCCAACGTCAACGGGTGCAAGCGTGTTCCCGAACCACCGGCCAGAATAATTCCCTTTCGATTTGTCTTGATCATTTATTAAAAACTTCCATCAGCATTCTGTTTACGCCGCTTTGCCATTCCGGCAGGCGAAGGGCAAAATTATTTCGCAGTTTCTGGGTGTTCAGGCGTGAATTCAAGGGACGACGGGCCGGAGTCGGGTAGGCCGCCGACTCGATCGGGTTTACTTCAGTCACCTTCAATTGCTCGCCAATCTTTCGCGCGAACTCTATGACATGGGAAGCATAGCCGTGCCAGGAAACTTCACCACCGGCAACCAGATGGTAGATGCCCGCCAAATCGGCACTTTGCTTCACTTTCAAAATGGCGTGGGCAGTGACATCGGCAATCAGGTCAGCACCGGTTGGCGCACCCACCTGATCGAAAATCACATTTAACGCCTCACGCTCCCTGGCCAGACGCAACATGGTTTTCGCGAAGTTGTTGCCTCTGACGGAATAGACCCAGCTCGTACGAAAGATCAAGTGCGAACAGCCGGAAGCAACAATTGCCTCTTCGCCAGCGCGCTTGCTGATTCCGTATTGATTAAGGGGCGCAACAGGGTCATCTTCCTTCCAGGGAACATCACCCTCACCACTGAACACATAATCAGTAGAGTAGTGAACCAGCAAGGCATTCAGAGCCAATGCTTCATCCGCCATGACGGCGACTGCCTGGGTATTGATCAGGGCAGCGAGTTCCTTTTCGGACTCTGCTTTATCGACAGCGTTGTAGGCGGCAGCGTTGACTATCACGTCCGGCTTCAGATGCCGGATCGTTGCGCGCAACGCCTCCGGATCCGACAGATCGCCCTGCAGGCCGTTGAGCAGGTGGCGATCCAGCGAGATGAGTTCACCTAGCGGCGCCAGGGAGCGCTGCAGCTCCCAACCCACCTGACCATTTTTTCCAAGAAGAAGGATTCTCATGCTTTATTGGAGCGATCGCTGTAGTTCTGATCAATCCACTGCTGATAGCTGCCGCTTTTCACATGCTCGACCCACTGCGCGTTGTTCAAATACCATTCCACCGTCTTGCGAATACCGGTCTCGAAGGTTTCTTCTGGCGCCCAGCCGAGTTCACGCTGAATCTTGCTCGCATCGATCGCATAACGCTGATCATGTCCCGGACGATCCTGAACATAAGTAATCAAGCTTGCGTGCGGGCGATGAGCTGAGTCCGGACGGAGCTCATCCAGCAGCGCGCAAAGGGTTTGAACCACTTCGATGTTCTGCTTTTCGTTGTGACCACCAATGTTGTACGTCTCACCGATGACACCCTCGGTGACGACTTTGTACAGCGCACGTGCATGATCTTCTACGTACAACCAGTCACGCACTTGATTGCCCTTGCCGTAAACCGGCAGTGGCTTGCCTTCCAGTGCATTGAGAATGATCAGCGGAATCAACTTCTCAGGGAAGTGGCACGGACCATAGTTGTTCGAGCAGTTGGTGACCAGTGTCGGCAGGCCGTAGGTACGGGCCCAGGCACGAACCAGGTGGTCGGAGCTGGCCTTGCTGGCAGAGTATGGCGAGCTTGGCTGATAAGGCGTGGTCTCGGTGAAGAGATCTTCAGGGCCTTCGAGGTCGCCGTACACTTCATCAGTGGAAATGTGATGAAAGCGAAACGCGGCTTTGCGGGTATCGTCCAGCGCAGACCAGTATTGGCGTGCAGCTTCCAGCAACGTGTAGGTGCCGATGATATTGGTCTGGATGAATTCGGACGGACCGGAAATCGAACGGTCAACATGGGATTCAGCAGCCAAATGCATGATTGCATCCGGTTGGTGTTCCCGAAGGACACGATCAATTTGATCACGATCGCAGATATCGACACGCTCAAAGGCATAACGTGAGTTTTGACTAACTTCACCCAACGACTCAAGGTTGCCAGCGTAAGTCAGCTTGTCAACGTTCACGACAGCGTCGTTAGTGTTGGAAATGATATGACGGATGACTGCCGAGCCGATAAACCCAGCGCCGCCGGTTACTAGAATTTTCACGCGAAACCATACCCTTGAGCTACGGACCGCGCCCACAACGAGCGCAGCCTAATCCATGAATGCGAAAGCCGTCATAACCCAGGCCTCCGTCAGAGTCAGTCTGAATCAATGTGGTAACGATGCCACTATCGAACAAGGGCTGCATTTTACAGCTTAATTAACGTTTTACTAATGGATATAGACAGGCAGCGCCGCAAATTCGATGGATGTCCCGCGCCTGTCGTTTTCAGACAAGGCGCTTGCGCACAGCGCGGGACGAGCGTCCCAGAAACCAGCCCAGAACAGGACCGACAAGCATCCCAAGGAGCAGCGCGAGAACCATCACCAGAGATACTGGAAGTTGCGGCCCCGCCCAGCCAAGGAACATCAGCGAGATGGACTGCTGATTCTCCAGCACAAACGCCAGGATCACCAACATCAGTAAAAGAATGAAAACGCCAAGAAGCATGCGTTTGAGGTTACGCATGGGCAACCCCCTGAAAGGTCGTGGCTGTCAAACCCCCTCCTCCTCTTCTTCGTTCACGCGATCACGCAACTCTTTGCCCGGCTTGAAATGCGGAACAAACTTGCCGTCAAGGCTGACAGACTGACCAGTCTTCGGATTGCGGCCGACCCGCGGCGCACGATAGTGCAAGGAAAAGCTGCCAAAACCACGGATCTCGATCCGATCACCAGTGGCCAGACATTGGGACATTTGTTCAAGCATGGTCTTGATGGCCAGCTCCACATCCTTGGATGAGAGCAGCCCTTGATGGGTGACAATTCGTTCGATCAACTCCGACTTCGTCATATTTTTCCCTTCTTTTTCAAGCAGCTAGATCAGCGCTTGAAAGGTTTTAGCATGCCCGGAAGATTTTGAACAGCCCAGGGATTGACATATCTTCTTCAGCGTCAAAACGCCCGTTTTCAGGGCGAAAAACCATACATCCACGCCAGCAGACACTCAGCGACACATCACCAGCATGGTCCGAGTCACGTAGCCTGCGGGATTGAAGCCAAAAGGGAATTCATCTTCATCTTTCGCTTCATCAGATCGGGTGAGCACCTTATAACCTGCCCCCTTGCACTCCTTCGCCGCACGCTTTTGACATTTTTCCCAGCCCGACCCCAACCCCGAACAGTCGATCTCTATACCGCTGACACCACGCACCGCGTGGGTTTTGGCACTTGTGGTGCAACCCGCCAAAACCAGCACAGCCACGAGGAGAATAAACTTGTTCATCCACTTCCTTATGCCAGGCAACAGCCCGACTACTACACACCTAAGACCAAGCTTAGTCGCGAATAGGCGATTGATCCGATTAAAGAAACAGACCACCAAGCGAAGACTTTGGTTTCACACACAAGGAGCAATAGGGAATCCAGTACACCAAATCGCAGGCACAAAAAAGGGCGACCGAAGTCGCCCTTTTTAATGATCAGACAGAACTCAGTTCTGTTTGGCCATTGCTTGACGCAGCAGTGCCGCCATAGTGGTGTCAGCTGCTTCACCTTCCGGAGCTGCTTTCAGGCTCTGGATGGCTTCTTTCTCTTCAGCATCGTCTTTCGATTTGATCGACAGCTGGATTACGCGGCTCTTACGATCAACGCTGATGATCTTGGCTTCTACTTGCTGGCCTTCTTTCAGAACGTTGCGCGCGTCTTCAACGCGGTCACGGCTGATTTCGGAGGCTTTCAGAGTCGCTTCGATATCGTCGGCCAGAACGATGATGGCGCCTTTGGCGTCAACTTCTTTCACGGTGCCAGTAACGATTGCGCCTTTGTCGTTAACCGAGACGTACTCGGAGAACGGATCGCTTTCCAGTTGCTTGATACCCAGGGAGATACGCTCGCGCTCTGGGTCAACCGACAGGATAACGGTGTCCAGCTCGTCGCCCTTCTTGAAACGACGTACGGCTTCTTCGCCCACTTCGTTCCAGGAGATGTCGGACAGGTGAACCAGACCGTCGATGCCGCCGTCCAGACCAATGAAGATACCGAAATCGGTGATCGACTTGATGGTGCCGGAGATTTTATCGCCCTTGTTGAACTGGCCAGAGAAGTCTTCCCATGGGTTCGACTTGCACTGCTTGATGCCCAGGGAGATACGACGACGCTCTTCGTCGATGTCCAGAACCATAACTTCCACTTCGTCGCCGACTTGTACGACTTTCGAAGGGTGGATGTTCTTGTTGGTCCAGTCCATTTCCGAAACGTGTACCAGACCTTCAACGCCTTCTTCCAGCTCAGCGAAGCAGCCGTAGTCGGTCAGGTTGGTTACACGAGCGGTAACGCGAGTGCTTTCTGGGTAACGGGCTTTGATAGCAACCCATGGATCTTCGCCCAGTTGCTTCAGGCCCAGGGAAACACGATTGCGCTCGCGATCGTACTTCAGAACCTTGACGTCGATCTCGTCGCCAACATTGACGATTTCGGAAGGGTGCTTGATACGCTTCCACGCCATGTCGGTGATGTGCAGCAGGCCGTCCACGCCACCCAGATCGACGAATGCGCCGTAATCGGTGAGGTTTTTGACGATACCTTTGACTTGCTGGCCTTCTTGCAGGGATTCCAGCAGAGCTTCACGCTCGGCGGAGTTCTCGGCTTCCAGGACGCTGCGACGGGAAACGACAACGTTGTTGCGCTTCTGGTCCAGCTTGATGACCTTGAATTCCAGCTCTTTGCCTTCCAGGTGCGTGGTGTCGCGCACTGGACGGACGTCAACCAGGGAACCTGGCAGGAACGCACGGATGCCGTTAACGTCGACAGTGAAGCCGCCTTTAACCTTACCGTTGATAACGCCCTTGACCACTTCCTCAGCTGCGAAGGCTGCTTCCAGAACGATCCAGCATTCAGCGCGCTTGGCTTTTTCACGGGACAGCTTGGTTTCACCGAAACCGTCTTCAACCGAGTCCAGAGCAACGTGAACTTCGTCACCGACGTTGATGTTCAGTTCGCCAGCGTCGTTGTAGAACTGCTCCAGAGGGATCAGTGCTTCGGACTTCAGGCCAGCGTGAACGGTTACCCAGCGAGCTTGGTAATCGATATCAACGATAACACCGGTGATGATGGAGCCTGCCTGAAGGTTCAGGGTCTTTAGGCTTTCTTCAAAGAGTTCCGCAAAGCTTTCGCTCATTTTAATTCCTGTTGATTAGGGCGAAAAAGTACGCCCATCTCCACATCCCAGACGATGTGGGTTAGTTTCATTAAAAAGAAGCACCGCAGGACTATGACTGGTCCCCTGTGGCCTTCTTGGTCACCCGGCGATATCGCGAATGGCGATCTCGCTCATGATGCGTTCAAGCACCTGATCGATGGACAACTCCGTGGAATCCAGCTGTATCGCGTCGGCCGCCGGCTTGAGCGGGGCCACCGCTCGCTGGGTATCACGCTCATCGCGCGCACGAATCTCATCTAGCAGACTCGACAGACTAACACCCTCGACTTTGCCCTTCAACTGCAAATATCGACGGCGCGCCCGCTCCTCGGCACTGGCGGTCAGGAAAATCTTCAAGGGCGCATTCGGAAATACCACCGTTCCCATGTCGCGGCCATCGGCCACCAGGCCCGGCGCTTCCTGGAAAGCACGCTGGCGCTGCAGCAGCGCCTCACGCACGGCCGGCAATGCAGCCACCTGGGAAGCGCCGGAACCGACGCTCTCGGTGCGGATGACATCGCTGACTTCATCACCTTCCAGAATGATGCGCTGCAACTGACCGTCGGTCGCCGCGATGAACTGCACATCCAGATGAGCGGCCAGTTTCTTCAGCAGCTCTTCATTGGTCAGGTCGACACCATGGTTGTGCGCAGCAAACGCCAGCAAGCGATACAGCGCACCGGAATCCAGCAGGTTCCAGCCCAGACGCTTGGCCAGAATCCCGGCTACGGTGCCTTTGCCCGAGCCGCTTGGCCCATCGATGGTGATGACCGGAGCAATGTTGTTCACGACTGAGCCTCTTGCGCCACACGAATGCCGACCTGCGCGCACAGCGCCAGGAAGTTCGGGAACGATGTCGCGACGTTGGCGCAATCATGGATGCGGATCGGTGCAGTGGCGCGCAGCGAGGCCACGCTGAAAGCCATCGCGATACGGTGATCGCCATGACCATGCACTTCGCCGCCGCCAATCTGGCCGCCGTCGATGATGATGCCGTCCGGGGTCGGCTCGCACTTGACGCCCAGCGCCAGCAAACCGTCCGCCATGACCTGGATACGGTCCGATTCCTTGACCCGCAACTCTTCGGCGCCGGTCAGCACGGTGCGCCCTTCGGCACAGGCTGCCGCCACGAACAGTACCGGGAACTCGTCGATGGCCAGTGGAACCAGCGCTTCCGGAATCTCGATACCTTTGAGTTTAGCTGCTCGCACGCGCAGGTCTGCAACCGGCTCGCCGCCCACTTCACGCTGGTTTTCCAGGGTGATGTCGGCGCCCATCAAGCGCAGGATGTCGATCACACCGGTACGTGTCGGGTTGATACCGACGTGCTCGAGCACCAGCTCCGAACCTTCGGCGATCGACGCTGCCACCAGGAAGAACGCCGACGACGAGATGTCGCCCGGTACTTCGATGTGGGTCGCGTTCAGCTTGCCGCCGGACTCAACCGATGCCGTGGCACCATTGACACTTACCGGATAGCCGAAGCCGCGCAGCATGCGCTCGGTATGGTCACGGGTCGGCGCCGGCTCGGTCACGGTGGTCTTGCCTTCGGCGTACAGACCCGCCAGCAGCAGGCAGGATTTCACCTGGGCACTAGCCATCGGCATGGTGTAGGTCAGGCCTTTGAGCTTGTGACCGCCACGAATAGTCATCGGCGGACGACCTTCGGCAGCGGTTTCGATCACGGCGCCCATTTCCCGCAGCGGGTTGGCCACGCGATTCATCGGACGCTTCGACAGCGAAGCATCACCGGTCAGAGTGCTGTCGAAATCCTGCGCGGCCAGCAGGCCGGACAGCAGACGCATCGAAGTGCCGGAGTTGCCCAGATAGATCGGGCCCGGCGCAGGTTTCAGGCCGTGCAGGCCGACACCGTGGATGGTCACGCGGCCGTGATGCGGGCCTTCGATGACCACGCCCATGTCGCGGAACGCCTGCAAGGTCGCCAGGGCATCTTCGCCCTCGAGGAAGCCTTCGACTTCAGTGACGCCTTCAGCCAGAGAACCGAGCATGATCGAACGGTGGGAAATCGATTTGTCACCTGGTACGCGAATCCGACCGGACAGGCGGCCACCAGGTTGAGCCAGGAAAATCAGATCGTTGGAATTCATAGCGTCCACATAGGCCCTGCGGGCCAGGATTTTACTGAAATGCTCGCGGGCAACCCGGGCGCGCGTGAAGACGCCCAACAATTGGTGCCCATCCCCTGCATCGACCGCGTCGCGCAAGGCGTCGAGGTCGCTGCGAAATGTATCGAGTGTGCGCAGGACAGCCTCGCGGTTGGCGAGAAAGATGTCATGCCACATGACCGGGTCGCTTCCGGCGATTCTTGTGAAATCGCGAAAACCGCCCGCAGCGTAACGGAAGATCTCAAGGTTTTCATTGCGCTTGGCCAGCGAATCAACCAGACCGAAGGCCAGCAGGTGCGGCAGATGACTGGTCGCCGCCAGCACTTCATCGTGACGCTCGACCTGCATGTGCTCGACGTCGGCACCCAGCTCGCGCCACAAGCGATCAACCACTGCCAGCGCAGCCGGATCGGTCTGCTCCAGCGGGGTCAGAATCACCTTGTGACGACGAAACAGCTCTGAGTTGGAGGCTTCCACCCCGCTCTGCTCGGAACCGGCAATCGGATGACCCGGCACGAAACGCGCCGGCATGCCGCCGAACGCTTCGGTCGCCGCGCGCACCACATTGCCCTTGGCGCTGCCGACATCCGTCAGGATCGCCCGCCCCAGATTCATGCCAGCCAGACGGGCCAGCACTTTTTCCATGGCCAGGATCGGCACCGCCAACTGGATCACGTCCGCGCCCTGGCAGGCAGCCACCAGGTCTTCTTCGCAGCGATCCACCACACCCAACTCGACCGCCAGCTTGCGCGATTGCGGGTCGAGATCAACCCCGACCACTTCGCGGCACAGACCGCTTTCACGCAAGCCTTTGGCAAACGAACCACCGATCAACCCCAGACCGACCACCACCAGGCGCCCGATCATAGGTGCAGCAGATTGCAGCGCAGTGACATCACCCACGAGCCAGAACCTTGCGCAGCGCTTCGAGGAAGCGGCTGTTTTCCGCCGGCAGACCGATGGTCACCCGCAGATGGTTCGGCATGCCGTAGTTGGCCACCGGACGCACGATCACGCCTTCGCGCAGCAGGCCCTGGAACACCGGAGCGGCTACTTGAGCGAGGTCGACACAGATAAAGTTGCCCTTGGACGGAATCCAGCTCAGGCCCAGCTCGCGGAAACCCGCTTCCAGCTGTTGCATGCCGGACTCGTTGAGCCGACGGCTCTGCGCCAGATATTCCTCGTCCTTCAACGCCGCACACGCCGCGGCCAAGGCCAGGCTGTTGACGTTGAACGGCTGACGTACGCGATTCAGCACATCCGCCACCACTGGCGTGGACAAACCGTAGCCAACCCGCAGGGCCGCCAGACCATAGGCCTTGGAGAAGGTGCGCGAGACCAGCAGGTTCGGGTAAGCCGCGAGGAAATCCAGACCATCCGGCAGATCGCTGCCTTCGGCGTATTCGATGTAAGCCTCGTCCAGCACCACCAGCACGTGCTCCGGCACGTCCTGCAGGAACTCGTCCAGCGCCTCGGCGCCGAACCAGGTACCGGTCGGGTTATTCGGGTTGGCGATGAACACGACGCGAGTGTTGGCGTCGATGGCGGCCAGCATCGCTGGCAGGTCATGCCCCCAATCCTTGGCCGGAACGACTTTGGCCTGAGCACCGACCGCCTGGGTCGCAATCGGATAGACCGCGAACGCGTGCTCACTGAACACGGCATTCAGGCCCGGCGCCAGGTAGGCGCGCGCCACCAGCTCGAGAATGTCATTGGAGCCGTTGCCCAGGGTGACCTGGTTCAGCTCGACACGGCACTGCTCGGCCAGCAGGGATTTCAGTGCGAAACCGTTACCGTCCGGATAGCGGGTCAGTTCGTCCAGCGCTTCGCGGATCGCGGCCAGCGCCTTCGGGCTGGCGCCCAGCGGGTTTTCGTTGCTCGCCAGTTTGACGATGCTCGCCGGATCCAGATCCAGTTCGCGAGCCAGTTCGTCCACGGGCTTGCCCGGAACGTATGGCGAAAGTTGTTGCACGCCCGGCTGTGCCAGAGCGAGGAAGTTGCCACTCATTGCTACCACCCCTTAAAGAACTGCTTTCGGGTAGGAACCCAGCACCTTGAGTGCTACTGCTTCCTGACTGATCTTTTCCAGCACACCCTTGATCAGCGGATCACGGTGATGGCCGACGAAGTCGATGAAGAACACGTAGGTCCATTTACCGCTGCGCGACGGACGGGTTTCGATCCGGGTCAGGTCGATCCCGTTGTCATGGAACGGCACCAGCAGCTCATGGAGCGCGCCGGGCTTGTTGCTCATGGACACGATGATCGACGTCTTGTCGTCGCCGGTCGGCGGCACTTCCTGGTTACCGATCATCAGGAAGCGCGTGGAGTTGTCCGGACGATCCTCGATCTTCTCGGCCAGACGGGTCAGGCCATACAGCCCGGCCGCCATGTCACCGGCGATCGCCGCCGAGTTCCACTCACCCTTGACCCGCTTGGCCGCTTCGGCGTTGCTGGACACCGCCACGCGCTCGACATTCGGGTAATGGGCGTCCAGCCACTTGCGGCACTGGGCCAGCGACTGGGCGTGGGAATAAATGCGGCTGATGCTGTCGGTCTTGGTGTTTTCACCGACCAGCAGATGGTGGTGAATCCGCAGCTCGACTTCGCCACAGATGACCATGTCGTGCTCGAGGAAGCTGTCGAGGGTGTGGTTGACCGCACCTTCGGTGGAGTTCTCCACCGGCACCACGCCAAAATTCACCGCACCGGCCGCCACTTCACGGAACACTTCGTCGATCGCCGCCATCGGCTTGCTGATCACCGCGTGACCGAAGTGCTTCATGGCCGCCGCTTGGGTGAAGGTGCCTTCCGGACCGAGGTAGGCTACTTTCAGCGGGTTCTCGAGGGCGAGGCACGAGGACATGATTTCGCGGAACAGCCGCGCCATCTCTTCGTTGCCCAGCGGCCCCTTGTTGCGTTCCATCACGCGCTTGAGGACCTGCGCCTCGCGCTCCGGACGATAGAACACCGGCTGCTCGCCTTCGGCCAGACTGGCCATCTTGACCCGTGCAACCTCTTCGGCGCAGCGTGCACGATCGCTGATCAGCTGGAGGATCTTCTCATCCAGGTTATCGATGCGAACGCGCAGCGCCTTGAGCTCCTGCTCGGACATCAGGAATGCTCCTTCTCGAATTCAGCCATGTAACCAACCAGAGCCTCAACCGCATCCAGGCCCAGGGCGTTATAGATCGAGGCACGCATGCCGCCGACCGAACGATGCCCCTTGAGGTTGAGCAGGCCACGGGCGTCGGCGCCGGCCAGGAACGCCTTGTCCAGACGCTCGTCAGCCAGGCGGAACGGCACGTTCATCCACGAGCGGGCGTTGACGCTGATCGGGTTGGTGTAGAAATCGCTGTTGTCGATGAAGCCGTACAGGCGATCTTTCTTCGCCTTGTTGCGCTGCTCCATCGCGGCGACACCGCCCTGCTCCTTCAGCCACTCGAAGACGAGGCCCGAGAGGTACCAGGAATAGGTGGCCGGGGTGTTGTACATCGAACCGTTGTCGGCCGAGACCTTGTAGTCGAGCATGGTCGGGCACGAACTGCGGGCACGACCCAGCAGGTCTTCACGGACGATCACCACCACCAGACCGCTCGGGCCGATGTTCTTCTGCGCACCGGCGTAGATCAGACCGTACTGCGACACATCGATCGGGCGCGAGAGGATATCGGAGGACATGTCGACCACCAGCGGAACGTCACCGGCCTCGGGAACCCAGTCAAACTGCAGGCCACCGATGGTTTCGTTTGACGCATAGTGCAGATAGGCCGCACCCGGGGTCAGCTTCCACTCGTTCTGACCAGGAATGGCCAGGTAGTCATAAGGCTTGGCGCTGGCGGCAACGTTGATTTTGCCGAAGCGACGCGCTTCCTCGATGGCTTTCTTCGACCAGATGCCGGTTTCGACATAGTCGGCAGTGCCGTTCTCGGGCAGCAGGTTCAGCGGAATCTCGGCGAACTGCTGGCTCGCGCCGCCCTGCAGGAACAGCACTTTGTAATTGGAGGGGATGGACAGCAGGTCGCGCAGGTCCTGTTCGGCTTTCTCGGCGATGGCCACGTAGTCATCACTACGATGGCTCATTTCCATGACCGACAGACCCTTGCCGTGCCAGTCGAGCAGCTCGGACTGGGCACGCAACAGGACAGCTTCAGGCAGCGCAGCGGGACCTGCGCAGAAGTTAAAGGCTCGTTTGCTCACATCCACTCTCGCTATGCAATCACGGTAGCGGACAGAGCAAACACTCTGCCCTGCTACGGTTTGGTTAGTCTTGCGACTCTTCTTCGTCTGCGGCGTCCGCCTGCAGGTTGTCGACTGCATCGTCCGGTTCGGCGCCGATCACGCCTTCTTCCAGCTCGACACCTTCTTCACCCTCAAACTCTTCACCCTCGACTTCCGAAGGCTCCTGGACCCGCTCCAGACCAACCAGGGTTTCATCCTTGGCCAGCTTGATCAGGGTCACGCCCTGGGTGTTACGACCCAGACTGGAGACTTCGTCGACACGGGTACGCACCAGCGTGCCCTGGTCGGAAATCAGCATGATCTCTTCACCATCCTGCACCTGAACCGCGCCGACCAGACGGCCGTTACGTTCGTTGCTGACCATGGCGATAACGCCCTGACCGCCACGCTTGTATTCAGGGAACTCGGTGATCGCCGTGCGCTTGCCGTAGCCGCGCTCGGAAGCCGTCAGGATCTCGCTGCCTTCTTCCGGGATCAGCATGGAAATCAGCTTCTGCCCTTCCGGCAGACGCATGCCACGCACACCGCGAGCGGTACGGCCCATGGCGCGGACTTCGGATTCCTTGAAGCGCGTCACCTTGCCGCCGTCGGAGAACAGCATGATTTCCTGCTCGCCATCGGTGATGGCAGCGGAGATCAGGATGTCGCCTTCGTCCAGCTCCAGCGCGATCAGACCGACGCTGCGCTGACGGCTGAAGGCCACCAGCGGGGTCTTCTTGACGGTACCGTTGGCGGTCGACATGAAGATGAACGGTGCCTTCTTGCGGTCGGCAGCCTTGATACGTGCCTTGCGCTCTTCTTCGGTTTCGTTGCTGTTTTCGATTTCTTCTACATCAGCCTCGGCGCCTTCGGCTTCTTCTTCATCAGCCTGACGCTTCATGGCTTCGAGATCGACCGGCAGCATGGTGGTGATGTACTCACCGTCATCCAGAGGCAGCAGGTTGACCAGCGGACGACCACGAGCGGCGCGGGACGCTTCCGGAATCTCGTAGGTCTTGAGCCAGTACACCTTGCCCTTGCTGGAGAACAGCAACAGCGTGGTGTGGCTGTTGGCAACCAGCAGGTGAGCGATGTAGTCCTCATCTTTCACGCCGGTAGCCGATTTGCCTTTACCGCCACGACGCTGGGCCTGGTACGCAGCCAGCGGCTGGGTCTTGGCATAGCCGCCGTGGGAAATGGTCACGACGCGCTCTTCTTCCGGGATCATGTCACCCAGGGTCAGGTCGAGGCGTGCATCGAGAATCTCGGTGCGGCGCACGTCGCCGTATTCGGCACGGATCACTTCCAGTTCTTCGCGGATCACTTCCATCAGGCGCACGGCGCTGTTGAGGATGCGGATCAGCTCGCCGATCTGGTTGAGGATCTCTTGATACTCGGCCAGCAGCTTTTCGTGTTCCAGGCCGGTCAGGCGGTGCAGACGCAGTTCCAGAATGGCTTGCGCCTGTTCCGGCGACAGGAAGTACTTGCCTTCACGCAGACCGTATTGCGGATCGAGGTTTTCCGGACGGCACGAATCGGCACCGGCACGCTCGACCATCGCGACCACAGCCGAGGACTCCCACGGCGTGCTGACCAGCGCTTCCTTGGCTTCCGACGGCGTCGGCGAAGCCTTGATCAGCGCGATCACCGGGTCGATGTTCGACAGGGCTACCGCCTGACCTTCGAGGATGTGACCACGCTCACGAGCCTTGCGCAGTTCGAACACGGTACGGCGGGTAACGACTTCGCGACGGTGACGGACGAAGGCTTCCAGCAGATCCTTGAGGTTCAGGATGCGTGGACGACCGTCGATCAGCGCAACGATGTTGATGCCGAATACCGATTGCAGCTGGGTCTGGGCGTAGAGGTTGTTGAGGATCACCTCAGGCACTTCGCCGCGACGCAGCTCGATCACGACGCGCATACCGTCCTTGTCGGACTCGTCGCGCAGCTCGGTGATGCCTTCGAGTTTCTTCTCTTTTACCAGCTCGGCGATCTTCTCGATCAGACGCGCCTTGTTCAGCTGGTAAGGCAGCTCGGTGATGACGATCTGCTGACGGCCACCGACCTTGTCGATGTCTTCGATGATCGAACGGGCGCGCATGTAAATGCGGCCACGGCCGGTGCGGTAGGCTTCGATGATGCCGGCGCGACCGTTGATGATCGCGGCGGTCGGGAAGTCCGGACCGGGAATGTATTGCATCAGCTCATCGACGGTCAGCTCGGGATTGTCGATGAGGGCCAGGCAACCGTCGATGACTTCACCGAGGTTGTGCGGCGGAATGTTGGTCGCCATACCCACGGCGATACCACTGGAACCGTTGACCAGCAGGTTCGGAACGCGGGTCGGCATGACCGCCGGGATCAGTTCGGTGCCGTCGTAGTTCGGCACCCAGTCCACGGTTTCCTTGTGCAGGTCGGCCAGCAGTTCGTGCGCCAGCTTGGTCATGCGCACTTCGGTGTATCGCATGGCCGCGGCGTTGTCGCCGTCCACCGAACCGAAGTTGCCCTGACCGTCCACCAGCAGATAACGCAGCGAGAATGGCTGCGCCATACGAACGATGGTGTCGTACACCGCGGTATCACCGTGCGGGTGATACTTACCGATCACGTCACCGACGACACGGGCAGATTTCTTGTACGGCTTGTTGAAGTCGTTGCCCAGCTCGCTCATCGCGAACAGCACGCGACGGTGCACGGGCTTCAAGCCATCGCGCGCATCCGGCAGTGCACGGCCGACGATCACGCTCATCGCGTAATCGAGATAGGACTGTTTCAGCTCGTCTTCGATATTGACCGGGAGGATTTCTTTGGCCAGTTCGCCCATGAGAAGCCTGATTCCTTTTTCTGGTGAAACTTCGCCATATCCATAGGGGACGCACGAAGCTCGTCGATGCAGGCTGAGTGCCTTGCGCCGACTTACGACAAATCAACAAGTTGACCCTGGATTTGCGCAGTGAAGACAACCCCGTGGGACTGCCTCGGAAAACGCCGGATGTTATCACAAGAGCCGCCACGCACCTATCCCCCAGATGCGCATGGAGCATAGTTAGATGACCGATGACAGGCTTAACGGGGACGAGAGAGGCTCAGAGCTTCTCCGAATGCAAATTTCGAGACGAAATTGCGGATGTTTATTGACTTTCAAGGCCCCATCGCTGGCAAGCCGGCTCCCACAGGATCCGTATCGGACACAAAACCTGTAGGAGTCAGCCTGCTGGCGATGGCCATTTAGCGGGCAGTGAACACCCTTAATGCAAGCGCTTGCGACACATCAACTGGGCCATTTTCGCGGTGTCCGGGCGCTCGACGATGCCTTTTTCGGTGACGATCGCATCGATCAGGTCCGCCGGCGTCACGTCAAATACCGGGTTGAACGCTTCGACATCCGCCCCGACACGCTTGCCGCCGACTTCCAGCAGTTCGGCACCGTCGCGCTCTTCGATCGGGATGTCATCACCGCTGGCCAGATTCATGTCGATGGTCGAACTCGGTGCCACCACCATGAAACGCACGCCGTGGTGCATGGCGTTGACCGCCAGTTGATAGGTACCGATCTTGTTCGCCACGTCGCCGTTGGCGGTGATCCGGTCGGCGCCGACGATCACCCAGGTCACGCCTTTGGTTTTCATGATGTGCGCGGCGGCGGAGTCGGCATTGAGCGTTACCGGAATGCCTTCGTTGGCCAGCTCCCACGCGGTCAGGCGCGAACCCTGCAGCCACGGCCGGGTTTCGTCGGCATAGACACGCTCGACCATACCTTCGATGAACGCCGCGCGGATCACCCCGAGCGCCGTGCCGAAACCGCCGGTGGCCAGGGCGCCGGTGTTGCAGTGGGTCAGGATCGCCTGAGCATTGCCCTGATGTTTGCGGATCAGGTCGACGCCGAGCTGAGCCATGGTCAGGTTGGCTTCACGATCGCTTTCATGAATGGCGATGGCTTCGGCTTCGAGCGCCGCCAGCGGATCGGCGTTGTCCTTCAGGCGATCCAGCCGGTCATGCATGCGATTCAACGCCCAGAACAGGTTGACCGCGGTCGGACGGGAATCGGCCAACAGCATGAAATCCTCTTCCAGCGCCGCATACCAGTCGCCACCTTCGGCAATCCGGGTACGGGCCGCCAGCACGATGCCGTACGCAGCACTGATGCCGATCGCCGGCGCACCGCGCACCACCATCGAGCGAATCGCTTCGGCCACGCCGGCGGCGCTGGTGTAGGCGATCCAGTTTTCCTCGAATGGCAAAACGCGCTGATCCAGCAGGTGGAGCGCGCCATCACGCCAATCGATGGCCTTCACTTTCTCCGCAGCCAACAGTCGATCGCGCATCCCTCACCCCGCACTCATGAACAAAAGCCGCCGATTATAGCGATCCCCCCGCGAAGACGCTCGGGTATACTTCGCCATCCTTTACAAAAGCACTGGAACCGACCCTCGATGCCGAAACCTGCCATTGCGCTCGACTTATTATTGCTGCCGACCTGGCTGGTACCCGTCGAACCCGCAGGCGTGGTGCTCAAGGAGCATGGCCTGGGCATCCGCGACGGTCGCATCGTGTTCATCGGCCCGCGTGCCGAAGCCTTGAAGTGTAACGCCGCCGAAGTCCGCGAATTGCCGGACGTGCTGCTCAGCCCCGGCCTGATCAACGCTCATGGCCATGCCGCCATGACCCTGTTCCGCGGCCTCGCTGACGATCTGCCGTTGATGACCTGGCTGGAAAACCACATCTGGCCCGCCGAAGGCAAATGGGTCGATGAAGATTTCGTGCGTGACGGCACTGACCTGGCCATCGCCGAGCAGATAAAAGGTGGCATCACCTGTTTCTCGGACATGTATTTCTTCCCGAAGGTTGCCAGTGAGCGCGTGCACAACAGCGGAATCCGTGCGCAGATCGCCATTCCGATCCTCGATTTCCCGATTCCGGGCGCTGCCAGCGCCGATGAAGCCATTCGTCAGGGCGTCGAACTGTTCGGCGACCTGAAGCATCACGAACGCATCAAGATTACCTTCGGCCCTCATGCACCCTACACCGTCGGCGATGAGAACCTGGAAAAAATCCGCGTGATCGCCGAAGAGCTGGACGCCTCGATTCACATGCACGTCCACGAAACCGCTTTCGAAGTGCAACAGGCCGTTGAACAGCGCGGCGAACGCCCGCTGGCCCGCCTCGGCCGACTGGGCCTGCTCGGGCCGCGCTTCCAGGCCGTGCACATGACCCAGATCAGCGATGACGACCTGGCGTTGCTGGTAGAAAGCAACACCAATGTGATCCATTGCCCGGAGTCGAACCTGAAACTGGCCAGCGGCTTCTGCCCGGTCGAGCGCCTGTGGCAGGCCGGGGTCAACGTCGCGGTCGGCACCGATGGCGCGGCGAGCAACAATGATCTGGACCTGCTGGGCGAAACCCGCACGGCGGCACTGTTGGCCAAGGCTGTTGCTGGCTCGGCCACCGCGCTGGACGCCCATCGGGCGCTGCGCATGGCCACGCTGAACGGCGCGCGGGCCTTGGGGATCGAAGCCGAGACCGGCTCCCTGGAACTCGGCAAGGCCGCGGACATTGTCGCGTTCGATCTGTCCGGCCTGGCACAGCAACCGGTCTATGACCCGGTCTCGCAACTTATTTACGCCACCGGCCGGGACTGTGTGAAACACCTGTGGGTCGCCGGCAAGCAATTACTCGACGACCGGCGCCTGACGCGCCTGGACGAACAGCAGCTGGGCGAAACCGCCCGGGCCTGGGGCCGTCGCATCAGCGGCCACACCGAATCGTAAACACCCCGGGGCAAACTCCGGGGCTACAGCCTTTTTCAAGTTTTAGAGGATTGAATCATGAGCAACGTCGACCACGCCGAAATCGCCAAATTCGAAGCACTGGCCCATCGCTGGTGGGACCGCGAAAGCGAGTTCAAACCGCTGCACGACATCAACCCGCTGCGGGTCAACTGGATTGACGAGCGCGTCAACCTGGCCGGCAAGAAAGTCCTCGACGTCGGTTGCGGTGGCGGCATCCTCAGCGAAGCCATGGCCCAGCGCGGCGCGACCGTGACCGGCATCGACATGGGCGAAGCGCCGCTGGCGGTCGCGCAACTGCATCAGTTGGAGTCCGGCGTGAACGTCGAGTACCGGCAGATCACCGCCGAAGCCCTGGCCGAAGAAATGCCCGAGCAGTTCGACGTCGTCACCTGCCTGGAAATGCTCGAACACGTGCCGGACCCATCGTCGGTGATCCGCGCCTGCTTCCGCATGGTCAAGCCTGGTGGCCAGGTGTTCTTCTCCACCATCAACCGCAACCCGAAGGCGTACCTGTTCGCCATCGTCGGCGCCGAGTACATCATGAAGTTGCTGCCACGCGGCACCCACGACTTCAAGAAATTCATCCGCCCATCCGAGCTGGGTGCGTGGAGCCGCATGGCCGGCCTCACCGTCAAGGACATCATCGGTCTGACCTACAACCCGCTGACCAAGCACTACAAGCTGGCGGCGGACGTTGACGTCAACTACATGATCCAGACCCTGCGCGAGGAGTAAGCCGATGGCCATCAGAGCAGTCCTTTTCGACATGGACGGCACGCTGCTCGACACCGCGCCGGATTTCATCGCCATTTGCCAGGCGATGCGCGCGGATCGCGGTTTGCCGCCAATGAACGACAAGCACATCCGCGACGAAATCTCCGGCGGCGCCAAGGCCATGGTCGCAGTGACGTTTTCGATGGATCCGGAATCACCGGGCTTCGAGGAGTTACGCCTTGAGTTCCTCGAGCGCTACCTCGCCGGCTGCGCCGTGCACAGCAAGCTGTTCGACGGCATGGGCGAATTGCTGGCCGACATCGAAAAAGCCAATCTGGTCTGGGGCGTGGTCACCAACAAGCCATTGCGCTTCGCCGAACCGATCATGCAGCAACTGGGGCTGGCCGAGCGCTCGGCCCTGCTGATCTGCCCGGATCACGTGAAGAACAGCAAACCGGATCCCGAGATGCTGATCCTCGCCTGCAAGATGCTTGATCTGGATCCATCGAGCGTTCTGTTTATCGGCGATGATCTGCGCGATATCGAATCCGGCCGTGACGCGGGCACCAGGACCGCTGCCGTGACCTACGGCTACATTCACCCGGACGACAACCCGCGGCACTGGGGCGCGGACGTGGTGGTGGATCATCCGCTGGAGTTGCGCAAGGTGCTGGATAACGCACTCTGCAGTTGCTGAATCGTGTCCACTGCATTCCCATGCCGGTCGTGGGACTGATCAGAAGTTAATGGATTAGAGGTTTTATATGTTTGATTACTCCGCTCGCCCCGAATTGCTCAAGGATCGGGTCATTCTGGTCACCGGTGCCGGTCGCGGCATCGGTGCGGCGGCCGCCAAGACCTACGCGGCCCACGGTGCGACCGTGTTGCTGCTGGGCAAGACCGAAGCCAACCTGACCCAGGTCTACGACGAGATCGAAGCGGCCGGGCATCCGCAGCCGGCGGTGATCCCGTTCAACCTCGAAACCGCCCTGCCCCATCAATACGATGAGCTGGCGGCGATGATCGAGACCGAGTTCGGCCACCTCGACGGTCTGCTGCACAACGCCTCGATCATCGGCCCGCGTACGCCGATCGAACAGCTGTCCGGTGAAAACTTCATGCGCGTCATGCAGGTCAACGTCAACGCGATGTTCATGCTGACCAGCACCCTGCTGCCGCTGCTCAAACTGTCCCAGGATGCCTCGGTGGTGTTCACCTCCAGCAGCGTCGGGCGCAAGGGCCGCGCGTACTGGGGCGCCTATGGCGTGTCCAAGTTCGCCACCGAAGGGCTGATGCAAACCCTGGCCGACGAAGTCGAAAACGTCGCCCCGGTGCGTTCCAACAGCATCAACCCGGGCGCCACCCGCACCAGCATGCGCGCTCAGGCTTACCCGGGCGAAAACCCGCTGAACAACCCGACTCCGGAAGAGATCATGCCGGTCTATCTGTACCTGATGGGCCCGGACAGCACGGGTATCAACGGCCAGGCATTCAACGCTCAGTAGTGCCATACGTCGCATTTGTTGCCGCGGCGGATTCCCGTCGCGGCAGGCATTTGCCGCTTTGCGCAGGCCTGTTTCAGTCAAATAACCACCACCTCTCTCCTCACACAAAACTCAAGCCTTTGATTCGCAACGGTTTTAATAAAACCTGAACTGAATGGCACGACTTTCGCTCTACATTCCCTGAAAGCACGCCGAGTGAAGGCAGTCGGGCAAGGCCTGATTCGATAGCTGACTAATCGTCATCGGGCAGACTAAACTTACGCCAAATGTCCTACGGGACTGATGGATCAGTATGACGCGCAGCCCATAGCCGCTCTCACCCAGCCTGTAAGACAGACTTACTGCTTAGGGGCTCACGCCATATGAAATCACCCTCCCAGACCACTGCAATTGACTTCGATAGTGCCAAATTGCAACGCCTGGGCTTTGGTCAGCTGCCTCCGCTTCTGGAGCGACCTGTCAGCCTGGCGCAATTGCGCCAGCAAATGAGCCTGCAACTGCAAACCAGCCTTGAGCCCCAACGTATCCTGGGTCTGTTCTTCCGCGAAGTTCAGCGTCTGGTGCCGCTCGATGCCTTGAGCTATGTGCACAGCGGCAGCGACTTGCGCCTGGAATTCGGTGCCCGTGGTCATCATTCCGCCAGCTACAGCCTCAGCCACGACGGCGAGCACATGGGCGAACTGGTGTTTCGCCGCAACCAGCGTTTCAGCGAGCAGGAACTGGGCAATCTGGAATCGCTCCTGTCGTCCCTGCTGTACCCGATGCGCAATGCGTTGCTCTATCGTGTCGCGACGCAAACCGCGCTGCGTGATCCATTGACCGGCGCCGGCAACCGCATCGCCATGGAGCAGACCCTGCAGCGGGAAATCGAGATGTCGCGTCGACACCTGCAACCGTTGTCGCTGCTGATGCTGGACATCGACCATTTCAAACAGGTCAACGACAGCCATGGCCACACGGCCGGCGATGAAGTGCTCAAAGCCGTCGCGGCATCGATCAAGGACCAGTTGCGCAACGTCGACATGGTATTTCGCTATGGCGGGGAAGAGTTCCTGATCCTGCTATCCAACACCAGCCGCGAAGCCGCCGCGATGGTTGGCGAACGCCTGCGCTATGCAGCACAAGCCCAGGACTACTACGCCGATGGCCAGTTGATCGAACTGACCGTGAGTCTCGGTTGTTCGACCCTGCTGCCGGGCGAGTCCGCCGACAGCCTGCTGCGCCGCGCCGACAGCGCGCTGTACGTGGCCAAGCGCGAGGGGCGCAATCGCCTGACAATGGCCGGCTGAGCCTTATCAGGCCAATAAAAAACGGGAGCACACAGGCTCCCGTTTTTTTATGGATGTCGCCGAAACTAGCTCTCGACCAGCGCCCGTCGCTCGCGCCCGACCAGCACCCGCTCCGTCAACTCGAGCTGCATGCAGCGCTCGAGGAACAGGTACATGTAGTCATAGCTCTTGCACACGGCCTGGCGCAGTTCCGCCTGCAAGGCCCGACTCGGGTTCATCCCGGCCAGGGTGCAGATGATTTCCAGCGCTTCCCACGGGTGGGCATCATCGTACTGGGCGTGCATCTTCAGCCACTTCATCGCCCGCTTTCGGTCCTCTTCAGGGAAGGCGGCGGCGTACACACCGGTCGAACAGACCAGCGCCGACCACTCCCCGGTCGCGCCTTCGATGGCATAGTTGGTGGCGGCGATGGCCACGATCAGCGAATCCGCCGAACTGGTGTGCCAGCACCAGTGACTCAGGGCGTGCAATTCCGGCGGCACTTGCTGGGCCTGCAGGTCTTCCAGGCTCACGCCGTGGGCCCGACTCCAGTTCACCCAGTAATCGGCATGGTTGAGTTCGACGCGGATGTTGCGCATCAGCCAGCGCCGCGCCATGTCTTCACCCGGGTGACGGGCGAACTTGGTCTTGGTGAGATTCTGCGCCATGTACAACGCGAACTGCTCAACGACGGGCCAGCCCCCGATCAGGTACTGGCGCATGGTCTTGGCGCTGAGCTTGTTATCACGCATGCGCAGGTAAAGTTCATGTTCGACAACCCGGCGTTTGCTCTCGCTGCAATCCTGAATCAACTGTTGTGCCCAGGCAGGATAACTTGCAGCTTCCATGAGTGGTCCGGTTCGGTTGAATGTGTCGATCACTGTTCGGCTCCTTTTGATTTGTGATTGTAAGGATCGGCGAGAGACTTCAACGGAACGTGCCAGGCGCCTTGAACAACAGCGGCTGCGGTCTGGCGGGCCGACTTTGCAAACTGTCGCAGGTAAACAATTGCGGGCGTTCGATGACATAACCCTGAGCGTAATCGACGCCGATTTCAAGCAATGCCTGCTCGATCTGGGCTGTTTCGACAAACTCGGCAATTGTCTGCTTACCCATGACATGCCCGATGTGGTTGATCACTTCGACCATAGCGCGGTTAATCGGGTCGTCCAGCATATCCTTTACGAAACTCCCGTCGATCTTCAGGAAGTCTACAGGCAAATGTTTCAAATAAGCGAATGAAGACATTCCGGCGCAAAAGTCGTCCAATGAGAAGTAACAACCCAAGCCTTTGAGTTCATTAATAAATCGGATAGCACTGCCGAGATTTGCAATGGCGCTGGTTTCTGTAATTTCAAAACAAATCATTTCAGGCGGAACGGAATAGTTATCAAACTGTTCGCGCAGAAAGTGCAAGAACGCGTCATCTCCGATAGTAATGCCTGAAAGATTAATCGCACACATTGCCAGAGGCCGTTCGCACTCTTCGTTAATACATTGAGCAATTACCTTAAATACATTCTGCACAACCCAGCGATCGAGTGACGTCATCAAACCGTAACGCTCGGCCGCCGGTATGAAACTGTCCGGCAGAATCATCCGACCCGCCTCGTCATGCAGGCGCAACAGAATTTCAATGTGCCCGCCCGCGCCACCGGCAACCGAACCCAACGGGGCGATTTCCTGGGCATAGAGACAGAAGCGGTTTTCCTCCAGGGCCATGTGCAGGCGCTGTACCCAGGCCATCTCGCCGAAACGCAGGGACAGCTCCGAGTCGTCGGCATGGTAGACCTGCACCCGGTTGCGGCCCTTTTCCTTGGCCATGTAGCAGGCCATGTCGGCCGCCCGCAGCGAGGCTTCAAGAGTGGTCGGTGTTTGCGCGACATGCACCAGACCAATGCTGACAGTGGTCAGGAACGGCCGCCCCTTCCAGACGAAATGCAGGTTCTGTACGGTCTGGCGAAGGCTCTCGGCGATCTTCTCGGCCGCCTCCGGTGCGCAGTTCTCCAGCAAGATGCCGAACTCGTCGCCGCCCAGCCGCGCCAGTGTGTCGCCCTCGCGCAGGCCTGATTGCAGCAACGCACAGATATGTCGCAGCAACTCATCGCCCGCCGCATGCCCGCAGGTGTCATTGACCAGTTTGAACTGATCGAGATCGAGGAACATCAGCGCATGTCGCCCGGGCTGCCGGGTCAGATTGTGCAAGGCCTGCTCGAGGCGATACTCGAACTCGCGGCGGTTGGCCAGGCCGGTCAACGCATCGTGAGTGGCCTGCCATGAAAGATTGGCGATGTATTGCCGCTCCTGCGTCATGTCGTGCAACACCAGCACCGTCCCGCTGACCTTGCCCGCATTGCGGATCGGCGCGCCGACCAGAGTCACCGAAACGGTGCTGCCGTCCAGTCGCTGGATCAGCTTCGAGTGTTCGCTGCCGCCGGTGAGCTGACCACTGAGAATGTGCTCGATCAGGGTCAGCCCTTCGGTCTGGGCATTGTCATCCAGCAAATTGAACAACGCCGCCAGCGGCAGACCGGCAGCCTGCTCGGCCTTCCAGTGTGTCAACGCCTCGGCGGCCGGGTTCATGTAGTCGATCGCACCGCTCACATCGGTGGTGATTACCCCATCGCCAATCGAATGCAGCGTGACATGCGCGCGATCCTTTTCCAGTTGCAGTGCTTCGGCGAAGGCATGCCGCTGCTTCAGCAGTTTGCGGGTGCGCAGCAGCGCCAGCACGATCAGGCCCAGCGCCGTGGCGAGGTTGGTGAATAACAGCAGACGCAGGATTACCCGCGAACCCTCACCCAACGCATCACTGAAAGCCTTGGCGGCAGGCGTCACGCCATCGTTGATCGCAAAGATCCGGTCTTTCCAGCGCCGGATATCGGCATCAGTGGCGGCATTGGCGGTGATGCGTCGGTGCATCTCCTGCGCCACGTCATCGAGCTCCACCAGGTAGGCATCGCCCAGCGTCCAGCGGTCGATGGCGGTTTCCAGATAACTGAAGTGACGGAAATTCAGGTACAGCCAGATCAGGCTGGAGACATCGTCCGGGTGGTTGCCGCCCTTGAGGATGCCCTCGCGCGCGGCTTGCAGGTCGGGCGGTTGCTTGTCCAGCGCCAGGCGCAACTGATGGCCGCCCTGAGGCACGGCGATTGCGTTCTGGTATTTGAGATAAATCGCCTCGTCGCGGCTGTCCGCGTAGAGGTTGAGGTAATAGATTGCGTCTTTCTGGCCCTTGGACCAAAGGCTTTCACCGGCGACATACCCGCGAACGGCCGACAGGACGTAGAGACTCACGCCTCCCAGCAAGGCTTGAAACAACACAACGGCGATGAATGGCCAGACGATGCCCAGCAACCGAGGCGTTCCGAGAGTCCGCTTTTGCTTCATGGAGTTCCTTGCGTGGTCACTGCCTGATTGTCCGTCTCTATCAGACCAACCTCCAAAGACTAGGAGGCGTTCGGGGTTCCGGCAAGCGGCGGATCCGCCTCAGTTCAGGACAAACGCCGGATAGACATATGTACAGCCACGGCCACCGGCGGGATCGATTTACTGGGCACTTCAGGCCTCCCCCACTGTGGCGGGAATGCCTCACAAGGAGTGTGACATGCCCTCGACGTCTTCAGCTTCAACCAACCTGTCGACAACCGCCGAATCCAGCGCCAGAAAGGCGCTTGGACTGGACACCGGCCCGGATATCGATTCCCTGGTTCCCCAACCGACCGGCCGGGACAGGAAAAAGTTCAGGGCCGCGCAGCTCGCGACACCGCCCCTTGCACCCTCCACGACGCTGGAACAGTACAAGGCAAAACGCATCAATGAGCGAATGATCGACACGGTCAGGATGTTTCTGATCGGCAAACCTTCGCTGATCCGTCATTTGAGTGGCGATATCCTGCGTCTTGCGGATACGGAAGAACTGCGCGCAACCCCCTCGGTTTTCCTCCAGCGAATACTCAGTTCCCCAGAATCGCTGGACCTGACCGAGCGGCTGCTGAAAAAGCTCAAATGGTACGGCGCATCCGCTGGCGAACAGACGTCGGCGTCCGTTCGTCATCAATTGATATGCAAAGCCATCTGCCTCTATCTGCATGCGCCTTCAGCCGATGAGCAGCAGGAACTCGCCGGTTTCCGCTGGCAGGACTCGATCCACTGGGGCAAAAGCTACTCGACCCTGCGCAGCGATTTCGAACAGCATTTACTGCGCACGCGTCGGGTTGCCAACACCAAGGAGTCGATCCTTCTGGCCCGAATATTCCAGACTCGGCTGTCGAAAGACTTTGCCGTGCCCGATATCCCGCCCGAGCTTCGCTACAAGAGTTCGGTGGTGTGGGTGAACTTCATGCACGGTGTATTGCTGGCCGAGACGCTCGGGCTGGATCAGTCGCAGCCGTTGTCCTTCCAGCAACTCGTCGACCTGCCCATTGAGCGTACTGCTGGCGCCTCAGCTGCAGAACTGGAGGCAATTGCCCGACTGCGGATAAGTCCCGCCCTTGAATGGGCGGTCTGCACGGGCGTCGTTCAGGCGCGACCGGCCTTCGATTATGACCAGGATGATATCGAGCGGGCGCTAACGGCGCTGGAAGCACAAAGTCAACGCTTGAACAGCGCCGTGATGACTTTGGAACTGGCCCCGCCCGATCGACTGAAAATGGCCAGGGAGATTTTGGCGGATCGATTCGGCGGTTTTACGTTCAAGCGGGACGGGCGCAAATTGCTGACAGCCGATGGCAGCTACAGCGGATTCCGGTCAACCCCGGATCTGAAGTTGATCGGCCATGACCTGCTGGACCTCTACGCAGACGGTCAGCTCGATGGCGGCAAACGATGGATTGTCTCGCTGTCCGATGGCACTACCCGATCCACGACAGCACTCAGACTGGATAAGCAACGCGTCCTCTACGCCGAGCGCGAAAACTCGCGAGGTGGTTATGACCGGGTGAATTCAGGTGACTACAGCTGGGCTGGAAAGGCTTTGCCGGATATCAATGCGCAGTTTGAAAGCGCCTTCAACCAATATCTGGCGACTATCAGGCCGCCTTATCAGATCTTGATTGCCAGCTTGCTGACTTCACTGCCAGCGAGCGACCGCCAGGCATTGGCAATGGGTGAAATCGAGTTGTTGGGGCTGCGTCGAAAATCAGCACCCAACGAACCGTCGGATCTGACGCGGGCCAGGAAGGGTTTCATTATAAAAGTGACCCACCAGGGGAATATTGCCTACCACGAGTTGATCCCGAGTGCCGGTGTCATTCGCCTTCGACCCACCTTGAGGTTTTCAACCGTCAATGGCGTTCGGACCGAGTTTCCATTGCACGCCACCATCCCCGGACAAATCTATTCCCCCGAGCGCGACATCAGCGCTTCGTTGCTGCTCGATTGGTCGGCCCATGTCCACGGCAGGGCACCAGCCGCCCAGGCGTACTACGTCGGTTATCTCGACACCGTAGGCAATATAGCCGCAGCCTCCAGTGATGCCGGGACCGATGCCGCGACGCTGACATCACGACTGGACGCACTGGCCCATTACATCGCGACAAACTTCCTTTATGTCGATGAAGAACACCTGCGCCTGCAAGCCCGGGGGATGACGATCTTCGACACCATCCGGGCCAAAACCGAGAGGCGTCTGGAAATATTCGTGACAATCGTCAAAGGGTTCGTCCCCTTCTGGGGCAGCATCGAGGACCTGCTCTCGGGCGATGTCAAAAGCAAAGTCCTGGGCGGGGTCGGACTGCTGTTCGACCTGACTTCTTTCCTCTGCCCGATCGGCAAATTCATCTCCGGCTCGGTTCGCCTGATCCGTGCCGCTGTCGGCACCACTCGCCTGGCGGTCCAGGCGACGTTGCCGTCCTTCTCGATACTGGCCCGCAAACTGCTGACCACCTCACTGGCAAACTTCAATCCGCTGGACGGTGTGCCGTCACTCCTCAAAGGTCTGGTGAGCGGAGTCGGCAAAGGACTGTTCTTTGTCGGCCGCGCCGGAATCGGCGGTATCAAGAAGCTGACGGGAACGGCCGAGCACTACCGACTGATCCAGGACCTGCCCCAGGTCATCGATCCCGGGCACTGGAAGCCGCTGACAAACGGCGACCGACTGGCGACGGTCAACGGCATTGATGACGTCCTGATACGTCATACAAGCGCGTCCGGTCTGGAGCGCTTTCATCTGGTCGACCCGATGACAGCCCTGCCCTACGGCCCGCGTCTACGCCACAACGGCAAAAACCTCGAACAGGGCCGATCGGCCTTCAAGACCCTGCCCCCGACCGAATCCCACGTGATAGCGCGAGTTCCGGAACAGGCACGTATCCGGGAAGTGCTTGAGGTCGATGGACGCACCACACTGCTGATTGATGACATCCCTTATCGGCTGGACGGCGATCAATTGCGCCGCGCCGACCTGATTGATGACCCGTCGATCTTTAAAACCGTACCCTGCAGGGTGCGGCGTATGCCGGGCAAAGCCACGTGCAAAACCAGTTACGTCACCCGCGATCCGGCACCGACGCCCGCCAATGGCAGCTTTGACACGGAAAAAGGCTGGGCACCGTGGTTCGGGGACAGCCGTTATACGCCGGCCTTTCCAGGTCGGGCGATGCTGCTCAAGACCCTGAAGCGCAAGACCCGGCACCAGGGGACGATAGCCTTTCAAAAAGGGATTTATGGCCGAATCAAGGTTGATGTCCCCTACGGCACACGGAATCAGTTCGACAGGTTCGAAGCCGGCGCCACTATCGTCCCGGCCATGGATGGCTCAAAGCACTACGTGTTCACCCGACTGGACGCCGCAGCCTTCTACGTCGCCGAAGTGCCCAAGGGACAGAGCCTCGCGACACCGCTGACTTTGCGCAAGGCCAATACCCTGCCTGCCGATCTGAAGGATGAGCTGATGACGGTTTATACCGGATCGCTCAATGCCAATAACATGGCGAGGATCCACGGCACTGCTGCGGTCGAACGTGCCATGGAAACCATGGAGAAAATTGCCATTCGCATAGGCGGTCACACGAACCCACCCGATACGCTCAAGCTGCTCAAGGTCGATACCAGCCCGGGCGAAGCGGTGATGTTCGACCATTCGACGCGCATGATTGTCAGACAGCGGAAGGACGGCGCCGCGTCCTGGTCGAGCAGTCAGGGCGCTTCGGATACGTTTCGCCAACGAACTGCCGACATCTTCGATACGCTGTTTGCCGAGAAGACCATCGATATCCAACAGAGCGCCGACTTGAACATCAATCAGACGATGATCAAGCTTCAGGCGCTGCTCCCGCCTCATTTCCAGGGACAGAAATTGCGCAACATCGCCTACGCCGACATCGTGACATCGACCGGCACCCGTGAGGTGTACGTCAGCGTTTCCGGTGCACAGGGACTGACCTCGGAACTGCCACTGTTCAAGCATCCGTTCGCGCCGGATAAAGTGATTGTCGGCGATACCACCTACTTCAACATCGACTTTGGCAAGACCTTCAACAGAACCTCACTGGAAGTCTCGAGCGAAGGGCAATTGGTGGCGATTCCCCGTACGATAAAGGACATCGACACCTACACGCCTGCGGTGACCCGCCGGCCGACCTCTCTGGACAGCGAGGCCAAACTGATCAGCGTGCTTCGCCAGAAGTATCCCGAAAAACACATGATCGCTTCGGTCGACGTGGCCACGACCATGCCCCCATGCACCAGTTGTTCGGTGATCGTCAAAGAGTTTGGCTACGACGGCACGGCCAACGCGCTGGAGGTGCTGTGGTAATAACCTACAACCGCTGCAAATGCCCATAAAGCTTGGCGTACAACCCGCCATCGGCAATCAGTTGCTGATGGTCGCCATCCTCGGCCACTTGCCCGCCGTCGAACACCAGCACCCGGTCCGCCTGCTTAACCGCTGACAAGCGGTGAGCAATGATCAGCGTGGTGCGTCCATGGAGAAAGCGCGCCATGGCCTGGTGCAGGTTGTATTCGGTGGCGGCGTCGAGGGCTGACGTCGCCTCGTCGAGGATCACCACTTTGGGTTCGGCGAGGATCATCCGCGCAATCGCCAGCCGTTGTCGCTGGCCGCCGGACAGGCGCACGCCGGAGCGGCCGACGATGCTGTCGAGTCCATCCGGCAAGGCGCGGATAGTCGCTTCAAGCTGGGCGATTTCCAGTGCCTGCCAGCAGGCTTCATCGCTGCGGGTGCGGCCCATGGTCAGGTTGGCGCGTACGGTGTCGTTGAACAGCGCCGGATGTTGCAGCACCACCGCGACATTTTCCCGAACCGTTTCCAGGCCGATTTCCTGCTGGGTCGATCCGCCGAAACGAATGGTGCCGGCCAGCGGCGTGTAAAGGCCCAGCAGCAATTGCACGAGGGTGCTTTTGCCGCCACCGCTGGCGCCGACAATCGCCACTTTCTCGCCCGGTGCGATGGACAGGTTCATCTGATCCAGCACCAGCTCATCGCCATAACCAAAGCTCAGGCCTTGAACCTCGATCCCGACAGTATCGCGACCCTTGAACGGATCGACGCCGCCGGGGTATTGCGGCTCGTCGGCACGGGCTAGCAGTTCGTTGATCCGGGTCAACGCACCGCCGGCGGCGTAATAGGCGTATTGCAAGTTCAGCAGTTGTTCGACCGGGCCGATCATGAACCACAGGTAGCTGAACACCGCGAGCATCTGGCCGATCGACAGGTCGGAGAACAGCACAGTGAGCATCGCCGCCGCGCGGAAGATGTCGATGCCGAACTGGAACAACAGACCGCTGGCACGGTTGGAGGCGTCGGTCTTCCACTGCGAATTGACCGCGTAATTGCGCACTTCCTGGGCTCGCAGGCCGAGGCGCCCGAGGAAAAAGCCCTGTCGGTTGCCGGCACGCACTTCCTGGATCGCATCAAGGGTTTCGCTCAGCGCCTGGGTGAAACGCGAGGTGCTGTCGTTCTCCAGTTTCTTCAGATGCTTGACCCGTTTGCCCAACTGCACCGTGGCGTAGATCACCAGCGGGTTGAACAACAGGATCAGCAGCGCCAGTTTCCAGTGCATCCACATCAGGATGCTGGCCGTGCCGACCAGCGTCAGCATCGCCACCAGGAAACGACTGAGGGTTTCGCCGACAAACTTGTCGAGGGTGTCGAGGTCGGTGACCAGGTGCGTGGTGACCGTGCCGCTGCCCAGGCTTTCGTATTCACCCAGCGAGATCCGTTTCAGACGCTCGATCAGCCGCACGCGAATTCGATAAACGATGTCCTTGGCCAGCCGCGCAAACAACCGCGCCTGCAACACGCCAAAACACAGAGCACTGCAGCGCAGGGTCAGCGTCACCACCAGCATCAGGCCGATGTAGCCTGCCGCCTGCTGCCACATTGACGGCAGCACGTGGTTCATGACTTTCAGCGCAGCATCGCCATGGCCGAGCAGGACTTCGTCCACCAGCAACGGCAACAGCAACGGAATCGGCACGCTGCACAGCGTCGCCAGTACGGCCACGCCGTTGGCGATCCACAGGGATTTTTTGTGATGAAGTGCCAGTCGCCGGACTTCAGCCCAGCTCAGCCGGTCGACACGCTTGACGGCTGGCGTGTCATCGGCCGGGTCAGACACAGGCGGCGCGCTCCAGCCATCGGCCGAGCAGCGGCGACAGTTCACTGAGCGGCTGGTAACCGTTGGTCAGCAACGCCAGCTGACCATTGCGCTCGGCGAGCAGGGTCGGAAATCCGGCGATTCCCAGGTCCTGAACCCAACTGAAATCGGCTTGGGTCGCCTTGTGTTGATCGGCATGATCAAACAGGGCAGCAAATTCGATGCGGGGGACGCCGGCCTTCTCTGCCAGCTCCACCAGAACGCTGGCCTGGGTGACATCGCGACCTTCAGCGTAAAACGCGTGCTGGATCAACCCGACCAGTTTCCACGCGCAATCCGGCGCCAGGCTGCGCGCGGTGACAATGGCCCGGCAGGCAGGCTCGGTGTCGTAGACAAAACCGTCCGGCAGCGCGCCTTCGAACTTGAACGGCTGGCCGGTGGCCTCGGTGACCGCCTGCCAGTGCTCGAGAATGTAGCGCCGGGTGGTCGGCTCCAGCGCCGCACCGCTGCCGGTGCGCAACCCGCCGACCACCAGGTGCAGCTCCACCCCGGCTGCCTGCGCCTGCTCCACCAATGCCTTGGCCACCGGGGCAAATCCCCAGCACCACGAACACATCGGATCCATCACATAGAGCAGGCGTGCAGACATGATTAAGCCTCGGTGGATGCTTGCTTATAGTTGTAGCCGATCGGGTGCGGCATGTTGCGCGCTTTTGCCAGTTCGATCTGTTTCTGGCGGTCGATGGCGCTGCGGCGAGTCTTCTCGCTCAGGGTGTCCCAGCAGTGCGGGCAGCTGATGCCGGCCACGTAATGCTCGGAAGCGCGATCTTCAACGCTGACCGGGGTGCGGCAGGCATGGCACTGATCGTAGTCGCCTTCGCTCAGGTCATGGCGCACGGTCACGCGGTTGTCGAACACAAAGCAGTCGCCCTGCCATTTGGTCTCTTCCTGCGGCACCTCTTCAAGGTACTTCAGGATGCCGCCCTTGAGGTGGTAAACCTCTTCAAAGCCTTCGCCCAGCATGTAGCTCGAGGCTTTCTCGCAGCGGATGCCACCGGTGCAGAACATCGCGACCTTCTTGTGCACGGCCGGGTCGAAGTGTTCTTTGATGTAGTCGGGAAATTCGCGAAAACTGGTGGTTTTCGGATCGATGGCGCCTTCGAAGGTGCCGATCGAGACTTCGTAGTCGTTGCGGGTGTCGATCAGCAGCACTTCCGGGTCGCTGATCAGCGCGTTCCAGTCCTGCGGTTCGACGTAGGTGCCGACTTTCTTGTTCGGGTCGACGCCTTCGACGCCCAGGGTCACGATCTCTTTCTTGAGCTTGACCTTGGTGCGATAGAACGGCTGCTCGTCGCAGTACGATTCCTTGTGATCGATGTCGATCATGCGCGGATCGTTGCGCAGCCAGGTCAGCAGGCCGTCGATGCCTTCACGGCTGCCGGACACCGTGCCGTTGATGCCTTCTTCGGCGATCAGCAGGGTGCCTTTGATGCCGTTGTCGACCATCGCTTGCAGCAGGGGCTCGCGCAGGTTGACGTAATCTTCGAGGGTGACGAACTTGTACAGTGCCGCCACGACAATCGGTTGTGTCATGGGTATTTCTCCAGGTGGCTACCCTCGTAAAGGGTGAACCGGATGCGAAAAAAAACGCGCCGGGTGAGCGGCGCGTTGCGGATTCTAGCAAAAAACCGACGTTTAATGCTTGCTGCCGCCGGCACAGGTCGGCGACGCCGGAGCGGCGCCCACCTCTGACCATTCCTGCGGGGTGTAGGTGTGCAGCGCCAACGCATGGAACTCGCCCATCAGCTCGCCGAGCGTGCCGTAGACTTTCTGGTGGCGCTTGACCCGGTTCAGACCTTCGAACTGCGCGCTGACCACCACTGCCTTGAAGTGGGTCTGCAACCCGCGACTGTGCATGTGGCTTTCGTCCAGCACTTGCAGATGCTCAGGCTGAAGCAGCGCCAGCGTCGATTCGATGCGTTGTTGCATGGTCATCACGAACTCCGCTTACTTCTTCTTGGCCGGAGCAGCGCCTTTCGGTGCCAGCTCGTTGGTCATGTCGTCCAGCAATTTGTTGACGACCGGTACTGCGCTTTCCAGTTTGGCCTGGGTCATCTGGGCCGATTGCTGAGTCAGCTGCGGCATTTTTTCCAGGACTTTCTTGCCCAGTGGCGACTGGTAGAACGCGACCAGGTCTTTCAATTCCTGTTCGCTGAAGGTGCTGGTGTAGAGCTTGACCATGTCCGGCTTCAGCTTGTTCCAGCCGATGGCCTGGTCCAGGGCGGCGTTGGCCTTGGCCTGGTAGGTATCCAGTACGGCTTTCTTGGATTCCGGCGCCTTGGTCTGTTCAAAACGCTGGGCGAACATCTGCTGAACCTGCATGTACACCGGAGTGCCCAGCTTGTCAGCGTGCGCCAGGGTCAGGAAAGTTTCGGCACTGGCGTTGTGGCTGGCGGTATCGGCGAACACCTGGCCGCTGGCGCAAACCAGGGCAACCGCGGTGCAGATGGCACGAAGACGAGTCATCGAGTTTCCTTTTCAGCTAGGCGAGGTAAAACCCCAAGGGCGACCATTCTGCGCCTGAATAACGCTGCGGCTCAACCCCCGAGCCTTGCCGCGCTTGATTGGCGGAGCCTGGCGGGGCAACAATCGAACGGATGGAACCACTTGGGCCCCACCGGGCCTAAACTGCGCAAACAGACCAACAGGAGTGTGCACGATGAGCCGTATCGAAACCGACAGCCTGGGCCAGATCGAAGTCCCGGACGACGCTTACTGGGGCGCTCAGACGCAACGCTCGCTGATCAACTTTGCCATCGGTCAGGAACGCATGCCCCTGCCGGTGCTGCACGCCCTGGCACTGATCAAGAAAGCCGCGGCCCGGGTCAATGACCGCAACGGCGATCTGCCCGCCGACATCGCCCGCCTGATCGAACAGGCCGCCGACGAAGTGCTCGAAGGCCAGCACGACGACCAGTTCCCGCTGGTGGTCTGGCAGACCGGCAGCGGCACCCAGAGCAACATGAACGCCAACGAAGTGATTGCCGGCCGCGCCAACGAACTGGCCGGCAACCCGCGCGGCGGCAAGTCGCCGGTGCATCCCAACGATCACGTCAACCGCTCGCAGAGCTCCAACGACTGCTTCCCCACCGCCATGAGCATCGCCACCGCACAGGCTGTGCAGACCCAACTGCTGCCGGCCATCGCCGAGCTGTCGGGCGGCCTGGCCGAGTTGTCGGCGCGGCACATGAAGCTGGTGAAGACCGGTCGCACCCACATGATGGACGCCACGCCGATCACCTTCGGCCAGGAGATCTCCGGCTTCATAGCGCAGCTGGATTACGCCGAACGGGCGATTCGCGCGGCGTTGCCGGCGGTCTGCGAACTGGCGCAGGGCGGCACCGCCGTCGGTACCGGGCTCAACTCGCCACACGGTTTCGGCGAAGCGATTGCCGCGGAACTCGCGGCCTTGTCCGGCCTGCCGTTCGTCACCGCGCCGAACAAGTTCGCCGCCCTCGCCGGCCACGAGCCGCTGACCACGCTTTCCGGCGCCCTGAAAACCCTCGCCGTGGCGCTGATGAAAATCGCCAACGACCTGCGTCTGCTCGGCTCCGGCCCACGTGCAGGTTTTGCCGAAGTGCGGCTGCCGGCCAACGAACCGGGCAGCTCGATCATGCCCGGCAAGGTCAACCCGACCCAGTGCGAGGCGCTGTCGATGCTCGCCTGCCAGGTGCTGGGCAACGATGTGACGATCGGTATCGCCGCCAGTCAGGGTCACTTGCAGTTGAACGTGTTCAAACCGGTGATCATCCACAACCTGCTGCAATCGATCCGCCTGCTGGCCGATGGCTGCAGCAACTTCCAGCAGCACTGCATCGCCGGACTGGAGCCGGATGCCAAGGTCATGGCGCAACATCTGGAACGCGGCCTGATGCTGGTGACGGCGCTCAACCCGCACATCGGTTACGACAAGTCGGCAGAAATCGCCAAGAAGGCCTACAGCGAAGGCAAAACCTTGCGCGAGGCAGCGCTGGAACTGGGGTATCTGACCGATGAAGAGTTCGATGCCTGGGTGCGGCCGGAGAACATGATCGAGGCCGGCGCCAAGGGCTGAGTCATCCCGATCCTTCCCACGCCTGGCGCGGGTAGGATCATCCGACCAACAGTTTCGCCCGCCGGGCCTTGAGCCCGGCAATCAGCGAAGGCCCGAGCGCCACCAGCGCCGACCCCAGCACCACCAGCACCGCCCCGCCATACGCCAGCAAATTGATTTGCTCGGCATGCACATATTCCGGCCACACCCCGGCCGCCACCGCCACCGCGCCAAACGTCACCAACGGCGTGATCGCAAGCGTCGCACTGACCCGCGAGGCCTCCCAATGCGCCAGCGCCTCGGCAAACGCGCCGTAGGCGATCAGGGTGTTCATGCAGCACGCCAGCAGCAGCCAGCCCTGCAACGGGCTCAATTCCAGCGCTTCGAGCGGATGCACCCAAGGCGTCAACAACAAGGCGCAGAACAGGTAGATCACCATCATCACCTGCAACGAATTCCATACCGTCAGCAATTGCTTCTGACCCAGCGCATAGAACGTCCAGACCGTCGATGCCAGCAGCACCAGTAACACACCGGCGGTGTAGTCAGACAAAGACGTCAGCAATTCAGCCAGACGCTGATTGAAGAACAGCGCGAAGCCGATCAGCAGCACCGCCAGCCCCATGCCCTGACCCATACTGAAGCGTTCCTTGAACACGAACAGACTGGCGATCAACAACATGATCGGCCCCATCTGCACCACCAACTGAGCGGTGCCGGGGCTGAGCAGGTTCAGGCCCATCAGGTACAGCACGTAATTGCCCACCAGCCCGAGCACCGCCATCAGCACCAGCCAGCCGCCCTTGGGCCCGAGCACCTTGCGACTCGGCAACCGCTTGGTCGCCGCCAGATAAATGAACAGACAGCCGCCGGACACCGTCAGGCGAAACCAGGTCACGGTGATCGGGTCCATCACCTGCAGCACCTGCTTGAGTTTGATCGGCAGGATTCCCCACAGAAACGCGGTCAACAAGGCCAGGAACATGCCGTACACCCAGCGACCCGACGAAACGTGCATGAGAACCCCGAAAGCCAATGACAGGAGCGCTCATTCTAGGCGCAGAGCTCCGGCCGACACAGGAACAGTTGCGCTCAAGCCGCTAATGAAACTGTGCAGGTCGCAGCATTAAATTGACGCGTTGCCGTTGATCGGCCGACGAAGCGCTGCAAGTGGTTCAGGCATAAGCTCTTTGGATCCCATCCAGCGCAGCGCTCAAGGAGATCGATCATGTTCGGAATGCGCGCCCAGGACACCGCCCCCGCCACGCACTTTCGCAGCGACCGGGTGTGCCGGGTCAACGGCGAACTGTTTTTCAGCACCCGGGAGAACACCCTCGAAGGGCCGTTCGACAGCCCCGAGAAAGCCGAGCAGGAAATCCGCGCGTACATCGCGCGGATGCAAATGATGGATTCCGGCAGACCGTTTTAGCGCACCGCTTCAAACAACCCGGTCGCGCCCATCCCACCGCCCACGCACATGGTCACGATCCCGTAACGCAGGTTGCGTCGCTGCAACTCGCGCACCAGATGCCCGACCTGCCGCGATCCGGTCATGCCGAACGGATGGCCGATGGAAATCGATCCCCCGTTGACGTTGTACTTCTCGATGTCGATTTCCAGCCTGTCACGGGCGTACAGGCACTGCGAGGCAAACGCTTCGTTCAGCTCCCACAGATCAATGTCCGCTACCTGCAAACCTTTGGCCTTGAGCAGCTTCGGCACCGAGAATACCGGGCCAATGCCCATTTCGTCCGGCTCGCAACCGGCCACGGTGAAACCGCGGAAAAACGCCTTCGGCTTGAGCCCCAGTTGCAGGGCTTTTTCCAGGCTCATCACCAGCGTCATCGAGGCACCATCGGACAACTGCGACGAGTTGCCGGCGGTCACTGAACCGTCCTCGGCAAACACCGGTTTCAATCCGGCAAGGCTTTCATAGGTGGTATCCGGGCGGTTGCAATCATCGCGATCGACGATGCCGTCGAGGATCTGCACTTCACCACTGTTCTTGTCTTCAACGCGGTACTTCACCGCCATCGGCACGATTTCATCGTTGAACAGGCCGGCTGCCTGCGCCTGGGCGGTGCGGATCTGACTTTGCAGCGAGTAGCGATCCTGGGCCTCGCGGCTGACACCATAACGACGCGCCACCACTTCGGCGGTCTGGCCCATGGTGTAGTAGATGCCGGGCGTCTGCTGCTTGAGCAACGGGTTGATCAGGTGGTCGGTGTTGACGCTTTTCAGGGTCAGGCTGATCGACTCGACACCGCCGGCGACGATGATGTCGCTGCAACCCGAAGCGATCTGGTTGGCGGCAATCGCAATCGCCTGCAAGCCCGAAGAGCAGAAACGGTTGAGGGTCATGCCCGCCGTGCCGGTGCCCAGTCGCGAAAGCACCGCCACGTTACGGCCGATGTTGTAGCCCTGGGCGCCTTCGTTGGAGCCGGCACCGACGATGCAATCCTCGACGCTGGCCGGGTCGACGTCGTTGCGCGACAGCAAGGCGTTTACACAATGGGCCGCCATGTCATCGGGACGGGTCTGGTTGAACTTGCCGCGAAAGGACTTGGCCAGGCCGGTCCGTACGCTGTCGACGATCACCACTTCACGCATGGCATACCTCATTGTTGTAGTCGGTTGAGAGTGGACCGAGCATAAGTCCACCCAATCGCCGACTGCGACAATCATTCACCTCGCGTATGCGTGCACATCGGTCAGTCCTTGTGTTTCTTGGCGTGCCTGTCGGACTTCTCGAAGGCCTCTTCCAGTGCACGGTTGATCGTGCGCAGCACCTTGACCCGGGCCCAGCGCTTGTCGTTGGCCTCGACCAGCGTCCACGGCGAGATTTCGGTACTGGTGCGGTCGACCATGTCGCCCACGGCCCCACGGTATGCGTCCCACTTGTCGCGGTTGCGCCAGTCGTCTTCGGTGATTTTGAAGCGCTTGAACGGGATCTCTTCGCGCTCCTGGAAACGCTCCATCTGCGTGTCCTTGTCGATCGCCAGCCAGAACTTGACCACGATCACGCCGGCGTCGGCGAGTTGCTCCTCGAAGTCGTTGATTTCGCCGTAGGCGCGCATCCAGTCGGCGGTGCTGCAAAAACCCTCGACCCGCTCCACCAGCACCCGGCCGTACCAGGATCGGTCGAACACAGTGAACTTGCCCCGGGCCGGAATGTGCCGCCAGAAGCGCCACAGATACGGCTGCGCCCGTTCCTCTTCGGTCGGCGCGGCAATCGGCACGATGTTGTACTGACGCGGGTCGAGCGCCGCCGCGACTCGACGGATCGCCCCGCCCTTGCCCGCCGCATCGTTGCCTTCGAACACCGCCACCAGCGCATGCCGGCGCATGCGTTTGTCACGCATCAGCCCGGACAGTCGCGCCTGCTCGGTGATCAGTTGTTCTTCATAGTCTTTCTTTTCCAGGCGCTGGGTCAGGTTGAGGCTGTCGAGCAGGTTCAACTGATCCACCGATGTGCCCAGCGGCTGGGCGTTGACATCGTGCGGGTGGACGTCGGGGCGCTTCAGCGCATTCTGCAGGCCTTCGAGCAGAATCTTGCCGACCGTCAGGCTGCGGTAATGCGCGTCCATCCCTTCGATGACATGCCACGGCGCGTAATCGCGGCTGGTGCGACGCAACACGCGCTCACCGTATTTGACGAACTTGTCGTAGGTCTCCGATTGCTGCCAGTCCAGCGGACTGATCCGCCAGCTGTGCAACGGGTCGTCGGCCAGGGCCTTGAGGCGCGCCTTCATCTGTTTCTTGGACAGGTGGAACCAGAACTTGAAGATCAGCGCGCCTTCATCGCACAGCATCTTTTCCAGACGCTCGGCGCCGGCAATCGCCTGATCCAGTCGCGGGTCCTTGAACAAGCCGTGCACCCTGCCCTGCAGCATCTGGCTGTACCAGTTGCCGAAGAAAATCCCCATCCGCCCCTTGGCCGGCAGCATCCGCCAGTAACGCCAGGCCGGTGGTCGTGCCAGTTCTTCGTCGGTCTGTTGGTCGAAGGTGCGCACTTCGATCAGGCGCGGGTCCATCCATTCGTTGAGCAGCTTCACCGTCTCGCCCTTGCCGGCGCCTTCGATGCCGTTGATCAAAATGATCACCGGAAAGCGCTTTTGCTGCTGCAATTCGAACTGGACTTCAAGCAGTGCTTCACGCAGGGCGGGCACGGCGGCTTCGTAGGTTTCTTTGTCGATGGCGTGACCGATTTCAGCGGATTCGAACATAGGGACGGCTCCTTCCAGGATTCAGCAAGACTAGCGGATTGGGCACAGACACGGCACAGAAATTCCCGCCGGCGGCGGATTGTCCTTGAGTCATCAGCGGCAAGGCTTGCCATGGATCAAGCGCCGCCCGCGTGATCGGCTAGAATGGCCGCCTTGCCGTTGCCGAGCCTGCCATGAAACCTGTAATGCCCCACGCCCAACTCGACTGGGATGACCAGGGACGCCCGCGTTCGCGAGTGTTCGACGATGTGTATTTTTCCGATCAGTCGGGGCTGGATGAAACCCGCTACGTGTTCCTCGAACAGAACCGTCTGGCCGAGCGCTTTGCCGCGTTGCCGGCGGGCGGGCGACTGGTGATCGGTGAAACCGGGTTTGGCACCGGGCTGAATTTTCTCTGCGCCTGGCGGTTGTTCGAACAGCACGCGGTGGCCGGTGCGCGGTTGCATTTCGTCAGCGTCGAAAAGTTTCCGTTGAGCCCTGCCGACCTGCAGCGGGCGCTGGCGCTGTGGCCGGACCTCAAGCCACTGTCCGATCAACTGCTCAAGCATTACGTGGCAATCCATCAGGGTTTCCAGCGCATTGTTCTGGATCACGGTCGAGTGACCCTGACGCTGTTGATCGGTGATGCGCTGGAGCAGTTGCCGCAACTGGACGGCCAGATCGACGCGTGGTTTCTCGACGGTTTCGCCCCGGCGAAAAACCCGGAGATGTGGACTGCCGAACTGTTCGCCGAACTGGCGCGGCTGGCGGCGCCCGGTTCGACTATCAGCACCTTTACCAGCACCGGTTGGGTGCGACGACTGCTCAACGCCGCCGGCTTCAAAATGAAGCGCACGCCGGGCATCGGTCACAAATGGGAGATTTTGCGCGGCGAGTTTCTCGGCTGGCCAGAGGAGGCTCCACCACCGGCGGCAGACAAACCCTGGTTCGCCCGCCCGGCTCCGTTGAGCAGTGAGCGTCGCGTCTTGGTGATCGGTGCCGGTCTGGCGGGTTGCGCCACGGCGGCCAGCCTCGCGGCGCGGGGTTGGCAGGTCAGTCTGCTGGAACGGCATGCGGCGGTGGCGCAGGAAGCCTCGGGTAACCCGCAAGGCGTGCTGTATCTGAAATTGTCTGCACACGGCACAGCGCTGTCGCAGTTGATCGTCAGCGGTTTCGGCTACACCCGCCGCCTGTTGGAAACCCTGCAACGTGGCACCGACTGGGATGACTGCGGCGTGCTGCAACTGGCGTTCAATGAAAAGGAACGCGAACGGCAGGCGCAACTGGCGGCCGCGTTTCCCGAAGACCTTCTGCAATGGCTCGATCAACCCGAGGCTCAGGCCCGCGCCGGGATCGGTCTGGCGCACGGCGGTTTGTATTATCCCGAGGGCGGCTGGGTGCATCCGCCGGCCCTGTGTCAGGCACAATCCGCACAGCCTGGCGTCACGCTGCTCACCCATCAGGAAGCCGTGGAGCTGCGCAAGGTCGAAGGTCAGTGGCAAGCCTTCGACGGTGAACGACTGATCGCAACAGCGCCCGTCGTGGTGCTGGCCGGTGCCGCCGAGATCAAGCGTTTCCCCCAGAGTGCCGACCTGCCCCTCAAGCGTATTCGCGGGCAGATCACCCGACTGGTGCAGACCGCGCAAAGCCAGGCGCTGGCCACGGTGGTCTGCGCCGAAGGCTATGTGGCACCGGCACGGTTGGGCGAACACACCCTCGGTGCCAGTTTCGATTTCAACAGCGACGACCTGACCCCGACCACCGCCGAACATCTGGGCAATCTGGCGATGCTCGAAGAGATCTCCACGGATCTGGTCAGCCGTCTGCACCTCAGCGAGCTCGATGCTGACAGCCTTCAGGGCCGCGCAGCCTTCCGCTGCACCAGCCCTGACTACCTGCCGATTGTCGGTCCACTGGCCGACCGCGAAGCCTTCACCGAGGCTTATCGCGCCTTGAGCAAGGATGCCCGGCAAGTGCCGGACACTCCCTGCCCGTGGCTGGACGGTCTGTACGTCAACAGTGGCCATGGTTCACGCGGTTTGATCACCGCGCCATTATCTGGCGAGTTGCTCGCGGCATGGCTGGACAACGAACCGCTGCCGCTGCCCAGAGCCGTGGCCGAAGCCTGTCATCCCAACCGCTTTGCCCTGCGCCGACTGATTCGTGGCAAATGACGCCCTCTGCGAAGGCAATCAGTCACCGGGCGCAATGCAGGTCCCCCTCTCGATCAACTCCGTCACCTGCAGGGTCAACCGTTGCAGCAAGGCATTTTCGGTCTGTTCCAGCCGGGTGGCGCAGAGGTTCATTTCACTGAGGTAATCGGCAGAGCTGAGTTCTTCAGCCCTGTCGAACAATGCCTGAACCTCCACTTGATGAGGCACCCGGGCATCGTCGAACTGCTGCGCAAAACTGTTCTTCACGTAGTTGCTCCAGAACGGCTGGCGAACCAGAAAATCCAGCCATTTGGGGGACAGTTCAGCCGTCTGGATTTGATTGATAGCCGTTACCAGATCATCACTCGTCACATCGGCGAGTTCAGCGTATCGCATGTGCGAGGGCTGCCCCGGCAGATCGAATGCCCGCGCCAGCCCCGTGCGATAGGCAAGGGTCACTTCCAGCGGGTCGGGTGATCCTTGATCCCGGGCGTGCTCCGCGGCGATCAGGTCGATTTGCTCAAGCTGGAACAAGCCTCGCGCAAGCCTCATCAGCACTGCCGCCGACACCTGCCGCCCCCCGGAAACGCGCAACACATTGCGTACATGCACGGCGACCTCCAGATGACTGAAGTTCAACGCCGCGTTATCCGTGCAATTGATCGGGTTGGCCGCCAGATCGAAAATCTGCTCGCGCAATTCGGCATCGGCCTGCGTCGCCTCCAGTACCGTCCAGACCCGCCGGGACATATCCTCGCGCACATATTCGGAGTCGGCGGTATTGCCCAGCTCGGCCAGCAAATGAAACAAGCCTTCGGCCATCGGGTCGTCGTTGATCGCAGTCCATGTTTGCAGGCGTCTGGCGCCTACGGTTCCTCCCGTTTCGGTCAGCCAGATCGAACGTGCCTGATGCTCGTCAAGGCGCGCGATATCGTTTTCCAGATAGCCCATGCCGACGCCAACTTTCTTGCGATAGTTGTCCAGATGAGTGCTGCTGAGTTCGGAAATCGGGTTGTTGCGCAGATTGATCGTTTCACTGAAGCGCCGGGGTGTTTCAAACAGCCATTGCGGCAAATCACGAATGTCGTTGTCACGCAGGTCTACCCGATCCAGATGGGGCAAGCGCTGCAAACCTTTAGGCAACTCCGTGGTGCGGGTGTTACGCACGCTGAGGTCAGTCAGCTCAAACATCTCGCTGACATCCAGCGTGGCCCCAAGGGGATTTTCGCTCAGGTCCAGGCTTTGCAGACTGCGCATCCGCGACAGTTTCACCAGGGCCTGCTCAGTCAACTGAATCCGGTTTTGCCCCAGGCCCAGACGCCTGAGATTCGGCATGAGCGAGATCACCTCCGGCAATTGCGTAAGCCTGTTGCGACCCAGTTCAAGCGTCTCGAGGTTCTTGAAGGCTTTGAGGAAATAGACGACATCGTTGTCCAGATGCATGTTTTGCAGAGACAGATGCCTGACATGGTCAAAGGTCAGCCCGGGGGGCAGGATCGGCAGCTTTCCGAACCGCATGCCATCGAGCTTCAGGCCATACGCCGAACGATGGAATTCGTCGGGCAGGAAGATCAGTCGGCGAAAACTGTCCTCGATCTCGTACGCGACAAGATGCCGACATTCGCGCACCTCGCTCAGCACCCCGCCCTGTGCCCTGATAGCCGCCACATCATCCATCCAAGTGTCGAGCACATTGCGCAGTCGCTCCAGATCATCCTGCAATTGCCTGACCCGAAGTGCCCGAGTCAGATGGTCGCTGCCCAACTGGTCAAGAAACTCCCGGGCCTGCATATCGGAAAACAGCGGGAAGAGTTTTTTCACCTTGCGTAACAAACGCTGTGGATGACTCGTCGCCTCCCCGGATGGGTTGGCGAGCGTACACACGGGTTCACGATTCATCGGTTCAAACCGGTCACCGTTCAACAACCGGTTACAACCTTCACGCTCATCCAGTGCGCTACTCAATAATCGGTTGCGCAGGCGCCAGCCGTCTTCTGGCCTGACTCCTGACAGTCCAATCGCCTTGGTCTGGCGAGGCGAGAGTCCTTTGAGGATTGCCTGATACAGGCTGTCCGGCCCGAACATCTTGCCGAGTGATCGGGTCTGGCTATCGAACACCTCGTAACCGTTGTCGAGCCTGACCAGCGTGAGCGAGTTTCCGGGTGCGAGGGGTTTCTTGCCAAGGATCTCCAGCAGATTTCCCCTGAGTGACTGCGCCCGCAGTTCCACGTAAAGCTGCGGATCCCAACCGCTGTGTTGCGGCAACAGCCCGATGGCCAGCTTCTCGGTATCGGCATTGGCGACTTCAGCCAGGTAGAACCCTGTCAACGCCCGATCCAGGCGAACATTGCTCGTCGCCTCACTCAACCGTTGCGCAACGCCCATGGGCACTCGCCCGGTGGTTCGCAGAAGCGAGCGTTCGACACTCGAAGCCTGTCGGATCAGTTCCTGAGCATAACGCGCCGGCACATCGGGAAATGCTTGCCTTGCCTTGAGCACCGCACTGTCCAGGGTCTGGTCATAGCGCCGGTACAGGTGGTCGAACATCGAGCGACGATCGGCCTTGACCGCCGCCCCGATCAGTTTTGCCAGCGTCACTCCTCGATCGGCCGGCGCAACGTTCGCTCCGACCAAAGCGTCCACTTCTTTGGGATACAGGCCGTCGATGACGGTCTGCAGCAATTCACCCTTTTCCAGTTGGGCGTTGCTGACAATAACGCTCAGAGTGTCATCGTCAATCGAGCCGGGTGGAAAGGTCGCGGTAATGCCTCCGTCTTCGTCAACGACCTTGATGTAGCGATCCTGTGGCCAGTTGGAAAGTCCGGGTAAAGCCTGCAGCTGTTCCTGGACATGACGAGGATCAGTCGCCTCGCCACGCTCCATGGCGGCAATGAAGTCACGCACCCTGCGCTCAAGGCCGAACCGTTCGATCACATCTCGCAAACGGGGGGGCAGTGGCAGGCTGTCGTCGCTCAGCCGATGCAGTTCATCGAAGCGAGTGTCGGACAGACGCCGGATCATCTCCAGACGACTGTCATCGAGTCGCGCCAACAGCGGATCGATGCGTTTGAGTGTGTAAGCCCCGGACCATTGCTCGCTCGGCTCCGAGGCATGACGCCAGCCCCCGTGCTGATTGCGCTTGAGTATCGGGGCATAAGCCTCCGGGCGGACAGGATGCTGAATGCGCCAGGTCCTGGAAAGCGGATCCGACACCACGGCGTAGGCTCGATCGTCGACACGGGCAAAGACCTTGCCGTCAGCCTGATACAAGCCTGTCGCGTCAGATTCAGTCCCTGCCCCTGCCCCTGCCGGTAAAGGTTGTTCATAGGCACTCAGTTGCGGCTTCCACAATCGGGACTGTCCATTGCGGTCAAGAATGGCGGTGAAAGGCTGGAAGAAATCCGGGTGTTTTTGAATCGTCTTGATCGCCAGGGATTTCAGGGCCTTGACGCCGGCACCCACGGCGGCCATCAAGGCAAGGTTTTCCGCCACGCTGAGCAGGTGTGAAAAGGCTTCCTGACGGTCACCCCGATTCCAGTCCTCGATCCCTTCGTACACCTCGGCGAGCATTTGTCCAATCGCGACACCCATCATCAATTGCCCCAATACCGGAACGACGAACCCCGCCACATTGGCGATCGTCATGCCGATTTCCAGGTACTGGATCAATCGTTTCTTGCGCTCTTCTTCATCGACATCGGCCGTCGGCACGGCGAGCGCACGGGCATCGAGTTGCAACTTGCCGACATGGCTCTTGAGCATAAATTCGAACAGCGGACCGGTCATCTCCAATTGTTTGATATGCCCCAGGCTCTCGGTGTCGGCAAACGTCTTGAAAAAGTCGACCTTGTCGACCTCTCCAATGCAGTGGGTAAAGTAACTTTTGTAACTGCCCACCCCCAGTTTGAACTCCAGGTACGCGACGAACGCCGTAAAGCTGGTGTACTCATAGAGTGGCTGGCCGGGTTCGCCGGGCATGTACACCACACACCATTGATCGGGATCCAGCTCGATCGATTTTTCAGAGAACACCACGACACCCCAGAGGCAGCTGTCGAGCGCTTCAATGCCCTGCATGATCAGCGGCCGGCCCTTGAACTGAAGGCTTTGGGCATCGACGACGCCACCGGCATCAATCAAGCGCTGAATCGTCTGAAAACCGTCCCGGGAAACGTGTTCCTTCATCAGCGCCAGGTGCAGATCCAGTTGCAGCATCTGCTTTTTCATCACCGAGATATTGCGAACCATCGGGCCGGTAGCGACCCGACTGCCATTGACCTCCCCGACACCGAACACCTGCTGAAAATGTTCCTGGTATAGCCGGCCCAGATCCAGCTCCCGGCAGAGTGCGGCGAACGCCGTCGGTGTCAGACCGGGAACGCCATCAGGTTTGCTGGCAATCCGCACGACGCTGCCTTCAGGGAAATAATCGGCTTGCGCCTCGTCTTCCGTGAAGTTCTGCATGGCCGCTTCGAGCAGCGTCGGGGTCGCCGGCGGAATGACTTTCTCCCCACCTCCAGACGGGGTCACCGCTTCACAACCGCAATAGCTTCCCGGCAACTCCAGATGGTCTTTCTCGACATCGAACACAGCCAGCCAGCGCGCAGTCAGGGCGCGATTCAACTGTTCGATGCAAAAATGCTTGAGCGATTGCAACCGGCTCAAGTCCGTCTCGACTTGAGCCTGGGTTGTGTGCAAGTCACGCGCGGTCTTGTCCAGTGCCGCCAAGGTGTCGGCACTGGCCTTGAGCAGCACAGGGGGGAAGCTTTTCTGCAATGCCCTGGCGGTGTCCAGATCGCCTGTGGCCTCCAGCAAAAAGCTCAGTTTCTGTTTTTCCGTGAGGGTGATCGGTGTGACCGACGCTGGTGTAGTGGACATGGGCAATATTCCTTTATTGCTGTTGAGTCCCTTCACCCTAGCGATCCCGTCATCAAATAAAAAACACGAATAACTGCCCGATCGGGCCTGCAAACAAGCAGCAATCCGTATGTTTCGAATACTTATCTACTACCTGACACTTCAGCCAGACTGGTAACGGCCCACCGGTCAGGCCAACGCACTTATAACTGATCGTTCTAAAACTCCCACATCCGAGCCGGGTCAGTTTCTGGGTACCGGCCATTTCGGCGCGGTTCAGCGACACCCTCTCCCCAACGGAAAAACCGGTAAGGACTTTATGTGCGGATTAGCTGGCGAGTTACGTTTTGATCAACAACCTGCAGACCTTGCAGCCATCGAGCGAGTCACCCATCACCTGGCGCCTCGCGGCCCTGATGCGTGGGGGTTCCATGCCCAGGGGCCGATTGCCCTGGGCCATCGGCGCCTGAAAATCATGGATCTGTCGGACGGCTCGGCGCAGCCGATGATCGACAGCCAACTGGGCTTGTCCCTGGCCTTCAATGGCGCGATCTACAACTTCCCGGAACTGCGTGCCGAACTCGAAGCGCTGGGTTATGCGTTCTACTCCGGCGGCGACACCGAAGTGCTGCTCAAGGGCTATCACGCCTGGGGCGAAGCGCTGCTGCCGAAACTCAACGGCATGTTTGCCTTCGCCATCTGGGAGCGCGATGCCCAGCGCCTGTTCATCGCCCGCGACCGCCTCGGCGTCAAACCGCTGTACCTGTCGCGCACCGGCCAGCGCCTGCGCTTTGCCTCGTCCCTGCCGGCGCTGCTCAAGGGTGGCGACATCAAACCGATCCTTGATCCGGTGGCGCTCAACCATTACCTGAATTTTCACGCCGTGGTGCCAGCGCCGCGCACCTTGCTGGCCGGCATCGAAAAGCTGCCGCCAGCAAGCTGGATGCGCATTGAAGCGGACGGCAGCACCGAGCAGAAAACCTGGTGGACGCTGCCATACGGCCCACACGACGACGAGAAAAATCTGACCCTGGAAGACTGGCGCGACCGCGTGCTCGACAGCACCCGCGAAGCCGTGGCGATCCGCCAACGGGCGGCGGTGGATGTCGGCGTATTGCTTTCCGGCGGTGTCGATTCGAGCATGCTGGTCGGCCTGTTGCGCGAAGTCGGCGTGGAAAACCTGTCGACCTTTTCCATCGGTTTCCAGGATGCCGGCGGCGAACGCGGTGATGAATTTCAATATTCGGATTTGATCGCCAGACACTACGGCACCCAGCACCATCAACTGCGCATCGACGAAAAGGAAATCATCGAGCAACTGCCCGCCGCCTTCCGTGCCATGAGCGAGCCGATGGTCAGCCACGACTGCATCGCCTTCTATCTGCTGTCCCGCGAAGTGGCCAAGCATTGCAAAGTGGTACAGAGCGGCCAGGGCGCCGACGAATTGTTCGCCGGTTATCACTGGTATCCGCAAGTGGACGGCGCGGCCGATCCGTACGCGGCCTATCGCGAAGCGTTTTTCGACCGCAGCTACGACGATTACGCCGTCACGGTGCAGCCTAAATGGCTGACAGCGAATGACGCTGCCGGCGACTTCGTGAAGGAACATTTCGCACAACCCGGCGCCGATGCAGCGGTCGACAAGGCCCTGCGTCTGGACAGCACGGTGATGCTGGTGGACGACCCGGTCAAACGCGTCGACAACATGACCATGGCCTGGGGCCTGGAAGCGCGCACGCCGTTTCTCGACTATCGCCTGGTGGAATTGTCGGCCCGTGTTCCGGGCAAATTCAAACTGCCCGACGGCGGTAAGCAAGTGTTGAAAGAGGCCGCGCGACTGGTCATCCCAAGCGAAGTGATCGATCGCAAGAAGGGTTACTTCCCGGTGCCGGGTCTCAAGCATCTGCAGGGTGACACCCTGAACTGGGTACGCGAACTGCTGCTGGATCCGAGCCAGGATCGCGGCCTGTTCAACCCCGCCATGCTCGACAAATTGCTGACCGATCCACAAGGCCAGTTGACCCCGTTGCGTGGCTCCAAGCTGTGGCAACTGGCGGCCCTGAACCTGTGGCTCAGCGAACAAGGAATCTGATCGATGAAACCTCACGCCACGGCTTACAGCCAACGGCTGCTGCGCGGTCAGACACCGTCCTACGAACGCTTGCAGGCGCGGCTGGCCGAAGATGGCAACCAACCGAGCGCCGAGCCGATCGCCGTGCATTGCGGCTGGGGCCGCTTGCTGATCGGCCACACCTTTCCCGACCCGGCCAGCCTCGCCCAAGAGCTGCTCAACGAGCAGCCCGGCGAGCGCGATATCGCCCTGTACGTGGCCGCGCCGCAGCAGGTTCTCGGCCTGGAACCGACTCAACTGTTTCTCGATCCGTCCGACACGTTGCGCCTGTGGTTCAGCGATTACCGTCAGGCAACACGGGTGTTTCGCGGTTTCCGCATCCGTCGTGCGCAAAGCGAAGAGGACTGGCAATCGATCAATCAGCTGTATCAGGCACGCGGCATGCTGCCGATCGATGCCACCCTGCTCACTCCGCATCATCAGGGCGGCCCGGTGTATTGGCTGGCAGAGGACGAGGACAGCGGCGCGGTAATCGGCAGCGTCATGGGCCTCAATCATCAGAAGGCTTACAACGACCCGGAAAACGGCAGCAGCCTGTGGTGCCTGGCGGTCGATCCGCAGTGTTCGCGGCCCGGGGTTGGTGAAGTGCTGGTGCGACATCTGATCGAGCACTTCATGAGTCGGGGTCTGAGCTATCTCGACCTGTCGGTGCTACACGATAACCGACAGGCGAAAAACCTCTATGCGAAGCTCGGTTTTCGCAACCTCTCGACCTTTGCGATCAAGCGCAAGAACGGCATCAACCAGCCACTGTTCCTCGGGCCGGGGCCGGAGGCCGCGTTCAATCCCTATGCACGGATCATTGTCGAGGAAGCCCATCGGCGTGGCATCGATGTGCAAGTGGACGATGCCGATGCCGGGCTGTTCACCCTCAGCCATGGCGGTCGCCGGGTACGTTGCCGCGAGTCGCTGAGCGACCTGACCAGCGCCATCAGCATGAATCTGTGCCAGGACAAGAGCCTGACCCATAAAGTGCTGAAAAACGCCGGGTTGAATGTACCGGCACAGCAACTGGCAGCGAATGCGGACGACAATCTGGCGTTTCTCGACGAGCATCAGCGGGTGGTGGTCAAACCGCTCGACGGTGAACAAGGCCAGGGTGTGGCGGTGGATCTGCAAAGCATCGAAGAGGTGCAGCAAGCCATCGAAACGGCGAAGCAGTTTGACAGCCGCGTGTTGCTCGAAAGCTTCCACGAAGGCCTCGACCTGCGGATTCTGGTAATCGGTTTCGACGTGGTTGCCGCGGCGATCCGGCGTCCTGCCGAAGTGGTCGGCGACGGCCATCACTCCATCGGCGCGCTGATCGAAGCCCAGAGCCGACGCCGGCAAGCGGCCACCAGCGGCGAAAGCAAAATCCCGCTGGACCACGAAACCCAACGCACCTTGCACGCGGCAGGTTACGACTACAGCAGCATCCTGCCGGCCGGCGAGCATCTGTTCGTGCGGCGTACGGCGAACCTTCACACCGGCGGCACCCTGGAAGACGTCACGGCGATTCTGCATCCGACTCTGGTCGATGCCGCCGTGCGTGCGGCGCGAGCACTGGACATTCCGATGGTCGGGCTCGACCTGATGGTGCCCGCCGCCGATCAGCCGGAGTACGTGTTCATCGAAGCCAACGAACGGGCGGGCCTGGCCAACCATGAACCGCAGCCGACGGCCGAGCGGTTTGTCGATCTGCTGTTTCCGCACAGTCAGCCGGCCGTTTGATCTCTCTTCAGCGTCATTCCCGTGTCGAACGCGGGAATGACGCCCCGCAACAGGAGTTTCCATGACCACCCACATTCCCGAACCGGATCTGAACTACCTGCAAAAAGTCCTGCTGGAGATGCTCGCCATTCCCAGCCCTACCGGGTTCACCGACACCATCGTGCGTTATGTCGCCGAGCGGCTGGAAGAGCTCGGCATCCCCTTCGAAATGACCCGTCGCGGCACCATCCGCGCCACGCTCAAAGGCAAGAAAAACAGCCCGGACCGCGCGGTGTCAGCGCACCTGGACACCATCGGTGCCGCCGTGCGCGCGGTGAAAGACAACGGGCGCCTGACCCTGGCGCCGGTCGGTTGCTGGTCGAGCCGTTTCGCCGAAGGCAGCCGCGTCAGCCTGTTCACCGACAACGGCGTGATTCGAGGCAGCGTGTTGCCGCTGATGGCTTCCGGGCACGCCTTCAACACCGCCGTCGACGAAATGCCGATCAGTTGGGATCACGTCGAACTGCGCCTGGACGCCTACTGCGCGACCCGCGCCGATTGCGATTCGCTGGGCATCAGTGTTGGCGATGTGGTGGCGTTCGATCCACTGCCGGAGTTCACCGAAAGCGGCCATATCAGCGCCCGACATCTGGACGACAAGGCTGGGGTCGCGGCGCTGCTCGCAGCACTGAAAGCCATCGTCGACAGCGGTCAGGAGTTGATGATCGATTGCCATCCGCTGTTCACCATCACCGAGGAAACCGGTAGCGGCGCGGCGGCGGCGTTGCCGTGGGATGTCAGCGAATTTGTCGGGATCGACATCGCGCCAGTTGCGCCCGGCCAGCATTCCAGCGAGCACGCGGTGAGTGTGGCGATGCAGGATTCCGGCGGGCCTTACGACTATCACTTGTCGCGACACCTGCTGCGTCTGGCCGGTGAGCATGAGTTGCCGGTGCGCCGTGACCTGTTCCGCTATTACTTCAGCGACGCCCATTCGGCCGTCACCGCCGGCCACGACATTCGTACCGCCCTGCTCGCCTTTGGTTGCGATGCGACCCACGGCTACGAACGCACGCACATCGACAGCCTCGCCGCGCTGAGTCGTCTGCTGGGGGCGTACATCCTGAGTCCGCCGGTGTTCGCCAGCGATGCGCAACCGGCCAACGCGTCACTGGATCGCTTCAGTCACCAGATCGAGCACGAGACGCAAATGGAAAGCGACACCCGGGTGCCCTCGGTGGACAGCCTGGTGGGGCAACGCTCGGACAGTTGAGTCTGGCCCTCGGCGGTCATTCGCCGTAGCATCCCGACATTGATTTAGCCGAGGTGCCCATGCTGATTCCCTACGACGCGCTCGAAGTCGACACCCTCACCCGCCTGATCGAGGACTTCGTCACTCGCGACGGCACCGACAACGGTGACGACACCCCACTGGAAACCCGCGTATTGCGGGTTCGCCAGGCCCTGACCAAAGGTCAGGCGCTGATCGTCTTCGATCCGGACAGCGAGCAGTGCCAGTTGATGCTCAAGCACGACGTGCCCAAGCACCTGTTCGACTGAAACGGTCAGTGGCCCTTGCCGTTGGCCTGTTTGCGCTGGATCCGCTCGTAGACTTCGGCGCGGTGTACGTTGACCTGCTTTGGCGCCTCAACGCCGAACCGCACGCTGGAGCCGTTGACCGCCAGAACGCGCAAAGTGATGTTGTCGCCGATGGAAATCAGTTCACCGACAACACGGCTGAGTACAAGCATGGGGGGTGTCCTTCAAGGTTTTCGAGCCTTGAAGATGCGCGGCTTTCGAGCGCCCTACAATGCGCTGCGGGCAAATCAGTCAAACCCTACGCGCCCGGGTGCTTTGGCCTTCAGACGTTTCCTTCAAGTCGGTGTTTCAGGTCGCCGAAAACCGTGGCCCGAACAGAATCACGCTGGCACCGATCACGCACAAGGCGACACCGATCCAGTCCGACCCCAGCGGACGGATGCGCTCGACCACCGCCAGCCAGCCAATCGAAGCAATGATGTAGATGCCGCCGTAAGCGGCGTAGGCGCGACCGGCGTAGGTCGCTTCAACGCGCGTCAACAACAGTGCAAACAAGGTCAGGCTGAGCAGCGCCGGGATCACCCACAAGGCGCTCTTGCCCTGGCGCAACCACATCCAGAATGCGAAACAACCGGCGATTTCGAACAGCGCGGCGAGGAAAAACCACAAGTAGTTGAGCATGCAGATGACTCGTCAGGGTGACTGTGGCGGTCACCCTAACGACGGGGCTTTGGCGGTGCAAGTTCAGCTGTTGTTCTGTTTGGCCTTGGCGCGCATCTTTTCGGCCATCGCGGTCATTTCGTTGTAGAGCAACTGCGGGTTCTTCTGCTTGATCGCCCAGGCCATGCGGCCTTGTTCGTGGGGCAGGATCATGAACTCGCCGGCGGCGACCTGTTTGTAGATGTAGTCGGCAATATCGGTGGCAGTGATCGGCGAACTTTCCAGCAACTTGCCGACCTGTGCTTTCATCGCCGGCGTCGGGCCACGGAAGGAGTCCAGCAGATTGGTCTGGAAGAACGACGGGCACACCACGTGGACACCGACTTCCTGTTGGGCCAGTTCGATCAGCAGGCTTTCGGACAACGCCACCACACCGGCCTTGGCCACGTTGTAGTTGCTCATCGCCGGGCCTTGCATCAGAGCCGCCATCGAGGCGATGTTGATGATCTTGCCCTTGCTCTGTTCCAGCAGCGGCAGGAACGCCTTGCAGCCCTTGACCACGCCCATCAGGTTGATCGCGATCTGCCAGTCCCAGTCTTCCAGCGACAACTCGCTGAAGAATCCGCCCGACGCCACGCCCGCGTTGTTGACGATGATGTCGATACCTCCGAATTTCACTTCACAGGCCTGGGCGAACGCGGTGAGCTGGCTGTAATCGCGCACGTCGCAACGCTGGATGAAGCCGTCGCCGCCGGCCTCGCGAACCAGTTTGAGGGTCTCCTGCAGGCCGGGCTCGCTGACGTCCGACAAGGCCAATTGCCAGCCTTCACGCGCCCAGCGCAGCGCGATTTCGCGACCCAGGCCGGAGCCCGCGCCAGTGATCATCATGCGATTTTGCATAGCAAACAGCCTTGTTGTTCCGGGGAAGATGCGCGGAGTGTAGCGAAGGATCCGGAGCGACCCACGCTCCATCAGATTGCTGAATGGCGGGAGCAAACCGTGGCATCAAACGAAATAAGACCGTGAACCAAATACACTGAAAAAACATTGAATTTTCTTTCACTTGCGCCAGTCGGAATTTGTAAGCCGTCTGGATTTAGTTCAACTTCCAGCCGCCCTTGAACACCAAGACTTCCCAGACACTATCAACAAGGAAATCGACATGGGCACAATTCTTATCATTATCCTGATCCTGTTGCTGATCGGTGGTCTGCCGGTCTTCCCACACTCCAGAAGTTGGGGTTACGGTCCTTCGGGCATTATCGGTGTAGTGCTGGTGGTACTGTTGGTTCTGCTGTTGCTCGGTCGGATATGACCTTTTGACCGACAAAAAAAGAGGCCCTGAAAAGGGCCTCTTTTTATTGCGCCAGATGATCAGTCCGGCTTGCCGTTAATCACACCGGCAGTGTTGTCGAGCAGGCTCTTGGTGGCCGTTTGCAGGAACGCTTCGAGTTTGAGTTTCAACTCGGCGGTGCGCGGTGCGTCCGGAATGATTTCGGCGGAAGGATTCGCGCCCAGTTGGTACTGGTAGATCTTCGGCGCCATTTCCTTCTCTTTCGGCAGTACAAGGATCTGGTCAGCGGTGACGATGGCGGTGGTCTGCTCGCTGCCCGACGGCTTGATCACACCGAAACCGGTGTCGCCTGCCGGCAGGTTCAGCAAGTCACGACCCCAGCACTGATGACGCACTTCGCCACCCAGGCGACCCATGATGGTCGGCACGATGTCGATCTGCGTACCCACAGTGTGGTCACGAGTACCGAATTTTTCCTGGATGCCCGGTGCGATCATCAGCATCGGCACGTTGAAGCGGCCCAGGTCCATTTCGGTGATCTGACGCTCGTTGCCAAAGCCGTGGTCGCCGACGATGACAAACAGGGTTTCCTTGAAGTAAGGCTCCTTGCGGGCCTTTTCAAAGAACTGGCCCAGTGCCCAGTCCGCATAACGCATGGCGGTCAGGTGCTCGTTGAGCGTGCCACGATCCGTCACGCGCTCGACCGGCAATGGCGTCGGCAAGGCGTAAGGCGTGTGGTTGGACAGGGTCTGCAGCAGCGCGTAGAACGGCTTGCCGTTTTCACGTGCCTTGAGCTCCACCAGACCACGGTCGAACATGTCCTGGTCGGACACGCCCCAGGTCGGATCGGAGAACACCGGGTTGACGAAGTCATTGCGGCCAACGAAGTTGGTCATGCCCTGGTTGCTGAAGAAACCGGACTGGTTGTCCCAGGCGAAGTCGCCGTTGTAGACATAGACGTCGTCATACTTGCGCGCGCTGAGCAGCTGCGGCAGGCCGGACAGTTTGTGGCTGCCTTCCGGGGTCTGCATCAGGTATTCGAAACCCGGCAGGTTCGGGAAGCAGGCCATGGTGGCGAACATACCCTGGTGGGTGTGGGTGCCGTTGGAGAAGAAACGGTCGAACAGCAGGCCTTCCTTCGACAGTTTGTCGAGGTACGGCGTGATATTGCCCGGCGCGCCCAGAGCGCCCACCGAGTGACCGGCCATGCTTTCCATGAGGATCACGACAACGTTCTTGATCGGCAGGGTCTTGTCGGCTGGCGGCGTGTAGTCACGACGCACGGCGGCGATGTCGGCATCGACCAGTTTGTCGTCCGGCATGACCAGCATCTCGCGCACGACTTTCTGCGCCTGATCCTGCGGGAGCGTGGCTTTCCAGATGTTGTTGCGGTCTTCGCCCATGCGGTCCTTGGCGGCCGCGATCAGCGACAGGGTGCCATTGAGGCCGAGCTGGTTGGCGAAGTTCGATTCGGTGGTGTACACGTCACCCCAACGCAGCGGCGGGCCTTGACGCAGGGTGCCACGCACGGCGACCACACAGATCAGCAGGCACACCACGAACACCGCCAGACGCGCATACCATGGCGCTACCTGACGAGTGCCGACGTTGCCGCCACTGAACGGGCCACGCGGACGGGTCAGACGGTCGGCGCCCTTGAACGCCAGCGTCAGGATCACAGTGCCCACGGCCCAGGCCAGCAGGTAGCGCACCACCGGGAAACCGTACCAGAGCATGCTCATCACGGTTTTCGGGTCTTCCTTCACGTACTGGAACACCAGGCCGTTGAGGCGCTGGTGGAACTCGCGGTAGAAGTCCATTTCCATCAGGCCGAGGAACAGCGCGATGCTGGAGGTCACCGTCAGCCATAGACGGAAGAACCCGCGCGCGGCCATCGCCCGGGCACTGAACAGCGCCAGCACCATCGGAACGCAGAGGTAGACCACAAGGCGCAGATCGAAACGCAGGCCGTTGGCGAAGGCTTCGAGGAACGTCGAAGCCGGGGTGTCGAGGATCATCTCGCGGTTGTAGACCAGCAGCGCGAGGCGCAGCACGGAAAACATCACCATCATGACCAGCGCGCACAAGAGCGTGTAGGCCAGATGCGATTTGACGGTCGGTTGCAGCAGGCGACTGGAAGATCGCTGCTGATTCAGGGCGTCCGGGTTTGCCATGTCGTTTTAGGACCCATTGGAAGTTGAAGTTGCAAAAATACAGCTGCGCCCTGCCCTCTGTTGGCCATTCCAGGCCCCGGGGCTTGCGCGGTGCGCAAATGTTGCACGATCACCGGCGGCATTGCCATTGATTACTGCCCCGCTGCCGGACTCTTTCATTAAAGGCACGGCATACCCGGACAGCTGCAAACAGCGCGGGCGAATTGTCTTGAAGACTTTGTGAAAATTTCGTTCAACGCATATCCGGAAACACAATAAACCTACAAAACAAAACGCCCCGAGTTCTTCGGGGCGTTTGCAGAGGAACGCGATACTTACTTCTCGGCGCGCTCTTTCAGGGCTTTCAAGGTATTGAACGGTGCATCGACCACGAACTTGTTGGCAATCATCGACGGCACGCTGCCGCCTGGTTCGGTGTGGACCTGATAGGTCACTTCGACCTGATCGCCTTTTGGCACGAACTTCCAGAAGCCTTTGACCTGAGCTACGCGGACAAAGCCTTTTTCTTCCGGCAGGTACTTCGGCAGGCCTTCGAGGTTGCGGGTCAGGCTGCCATCGGCGCCTTCAACGGTGGTGACATGCAGGATCGAGTCGCGCGGGGTCACTGGCCACGGCGTGTTGAACTGGGTGTAGGTCCAGCTCTGGTCGCCTTCGTGCTTGAGCAGTTTCTGGGTCTTGCACTCGTGAATCCAGGCACAGGCGCCGGAAACGTCTTCCTGCAATGCGCGCAGTTTGGCGACGGTGGTCTTCATCAAGGTCACGCCCTGATAAGACTTGTAGTCCGAACCCGGCACTTCGCTCAGGGAGACCTTGATGCCATCTTCGTTCTTGGCCACTTTCCAGTCTTCAGCCTGGGCAGCCGAAGTGGCCAGCACGGCAGTCAAACCACACAACACAGCGATACGATGCAGCGAACCCATAGTCTTATTCCTTATTGTTGAAGTTCCGTTCGTTTGACACATCACGCCGCCGTCATCTGCTCCCACCAGCCGAGCAGTCTGATCGCGTCTTCCTGACTGCTTCCGCAGACTTCGACATCGGCCTTGAACCCTGAACAGACCGCTGGACGTTCCGGTTGGCCGAAAATGCTGCACAGGTTTTCGACCGAGAGCTGAACGCAACGTTCGCCGGCAGGTTTGCCATCGGGCATGCCCGGAATCGGCGAGCTGATGGAAGGGGCAATGCAACAGGCGCCACAACCTTCACGGCAGTTCATGACGACGAGTTCCTCGCGACGGGCAATGTGTTAAAGGGACGCGGAACAGGGTAACCGCTAAAACGGCTGTTTTAAATTCCCTGAACCGGGGTTTTTACGCAGAAACGAAAGTGACTGACCAGTCTCCGACAAAGCGTCTGGTCTGCGGGTCACGGATCGATTGAATTTACTGCTTGAATTCGAAATCCAGCGCAGCGCCTTCGACTTCGCGGCGCTCTTCATTGCGCAGCTGCAACTGCATTTCATTGCTCAGCAGACGACCGTTGAGCTGGAAGCCGCTGTTCTTCTCGCCAAACATCTGCGGCAGGATCGCTTCGCGCTTGGGCAGCGGCACGGTGCCAACCGGTTTCAACTGCTGAACCATGTCCTTGGGCAGGCTCAAGTCGAGTCTGGCCGGGGGTAATGGCGTCTTGGCCACTTCACTGGCGGATTTCGACTTGGAAGCGATCGGTGCACGTTTCTTGGCGGGGGCGGCTTTCTGCTGCTTTTCTTTCGCAGGAGCGGCTTTCTTGCTGGCAACCGGCTTTTTCACCGTGGACGCTGCTGTCGGTTTTTCCGAAACGGCAGCGGCCATGACAGCTGGCGCGTGACCGATCATCAACAGACAAAGCAAAACCCAGGCAGCAGGAAAAATCGCTTTCATGGAACCTACAACGCTAACGGCAGAGGGCCATATGCTCGCTTGTTGAACGCCACATGACAAGCGCGCCGCGCTGTCTGTTCAGAAACCGCCGGCCATTTCCTGACACAGTTGAGTCGCCAGCAGACCAAGCGTCATCAGCGCCCGTTCCGCTTCGCGATTCCACGGCGTGCCGCAGTTCAGCCGGATACAGTGGTTGAACTGCTCGGTATTACTGAAAATCAGCCCCGGCGCGATGCTGATGCCCTGCTGTAATGCGCGGACATGCAATTCCTGCGTGTTGACCCGCCCTGGCAGGCTCACCCAGAGAATGAAACCGCCCGTGGGCCGGGTCATTTGCGTGCCTTCGGGGAAGTACTGCTGCACCGCCAGCTGAAATGCGCTGAGGTTTTTTCGGTATTCCTGGCGGATGTAACGTAAATGCCGGTCATAACCGCCATTTTCCAGATAGGCGGCGATCGCCATTTGCGTGACGCTGCAAGCCGAATGCGTGGTGAAGGTCTGCAGACGCTGGATTTCCTGTTGATACTTGCCGGCAATCATCCAGCCGACGCGCACACCGGGTGACAAGGTCTTGGAAAAACTCGAACAGTAAATGACCCGATCCAGCCGGTCGTAGGCCTTGAGCGCCTTGGTGCGACCTTGCTCGAACATCAATTCGCCATAGATGTCGTCTTCGACGATCTGGATATCGAAGTCCGAGGCCAGGCGCAGCAATTGTTTTTGCCGCTCTTCGGGCATGGTGCCACCCAGCGGGTTACTCAGCCGGGTCGTCAGCACCAGCGCTTTGATCGACCATTGGTTGGCCGCCAGTTGCAGGGCTTCCAGACTCATGCCGGTGGCCGGGTCGCTGGGAATTTCGATGACTTTCAGCCCCAGCAGGTCGGCCAGTTGCAGCAATCCGTAATAGGTCGGTGATTCGGCGGCGATCAGATCGCCCGGGCGCGTCAGCACCCGCAGCGACATCTGCAAGGCATCGACACAACCGTGGGTAATCACCACTTCCGACGGGTCGACCACCACACCGGCGTCGCGCATGCGGATCGCCACTTGTCGGCGCAACGGCTCGAAACCGGGGCTGAACATGTAGCTGAAGGCGCGCGGGCTATGGAATCGGGTGACCTTGGCCAATTGCTGATGCAGTGCGCGCACCGGTAAATAATCGACACTGGGCACCGCTGCACCCAGCGGGAACACGCCTTCGCGGCGCGACTCGACCAACACTTGCTGAATGATGCTGGCGCGGGTGACCAGGCCAGGTCGTTCGACCCGGGCAATGTCCGGAGTCGGTGCGGTCAGTGCCGGGGTCTGGTGCACGTAGTAGCCAGACTGCGGCCGTGCACGGATCAGCCCCTGATCCTCGAGGTTGGCGTAAGCCTGCAACACCGTGGCATGGCTGACGTTGAGCTGCGAACTCATCTTGCGCACCGAGGGCACGCGCTCGCCCGGCTGATAGACGCCGCGGCGGATGTCTTCGGCCAGTTGTTGAGCAATACGTTGGTAGAGCAAGAGATTGGTCATGACGCAGCACTCGATATCACGGGCGTTTTATTTTTGTGTGAACAATACCGGAACAGTCTGGAAGTGTACTGGGACAGTTGCCATATTAGTCAACCATACAGTGCAGTGTCGGATAAATCTGTACTGCTTTGTGAGGTAATCGACAGACGTAAAAAAGCCCGGCGCTGCATGACAGGCCGGGCTTTCCAGTAACGCCACCCTCAGCGGGCGGCGCCGAGCTGGCCTTTTTCGTCGGAGAACACGATTTCCACGCGACGGTTCTGCGCACGCCCACGCTCGGAAGCGTTGGCGTCCACCGGGTATTCGTCGCCGTAGCCTTCGACCTGAATGCGTTTTTCGTCGATGCCCAGATCCGTCAGCACATCGGCAACCGACTGTGCGCGGTCGCGGGACAGTTTGAGGTTTTCCTGTTTGCCGCCGGTGCTGTCGGTGTAACCCTCGATACGCACCACGCGTTTCGGATTGAGTTGCAGGAACTGCACGATCTTCAAGACCACGCGATTCGCCGAGTTCTTCAGCTCCGCCTCGCCGGTGTCGAACAGCACGTCACCCAGGGTCATCACCAGACCACGGTCGGTCTGGGTGGTGGCGAGAGCAACGATCTGCTCTTCCAGCCATTTGCCCTGCTGCTGCACGCTCAACAGTTTGGACTCGCGCAGTGCCAGTTGCAGGCGTTGGCGCTCCAGCTCCAGCTTCGCCGCGCGCTCTTCGTTGAGCACCAGGTTGGTGTGCTCGCGGGCGATCTGGCTGTAACGCTGACTCAGATAGGAGTAATGCGCCACGTCCGAGCCACTGCCCCAATAAGTGGAAAGGCGATCGGCGCGGGCCAGGGATTCACCGGCACGAATCACGTCTTTCGGCGCGATACGCAGCACATTGGAATCTTCCTTGACCTTCTGGAAGTCAGCGCTGGCTTCCTGCAAGGCGGTTTCGCTGTGTTGGCCGGCGCAGCCATAAAGGCTGGCGCAACCCACGAGGATCAGAGTGCCGAAGGCTTTTGAAGTCAGGCTCATTGGGCATCCCCCAGTTGCTTGCGCAGACGGACGATGCGGGTATTGAGCACGTTCAATTGCTCTTCGCTCTTCTGGGTCAGCACCTTGGCTTCGGCCAGGCGTGCATCCAGCTCGGCCTGTTCGGCGCGCATCCGCGCGTTCTTGAAGGATTCGCCGGCCATGCTGCCTTTGGCCCGGTTGAACTTGTCTTCTGCCAGTTTCATTTCCGGCACTTCGTCGGCGGTGGCGCCGACGGCCTTGGCCTGCTCCAGCGCCTGTTCGGTCAGGCGCATTTGTTCATTGGGTGCCGGATCGCTGGCGCAACCGGCCAGGGCCAGAACGGCCAGGGCCGTGAAAAGAACTCGATTACTCACTAAGAATCCCTACTGTTTTGGGGCGCTGACAGGTGGTTGCGGCGGCTGTTGCTGCTGCGCCTTCCAGCGCTCGATGTTGCGTTGCAGCGCGGCTTCCGTCAGGCCGGACGCGGGCAATTCTGTCATCTTTTTGGCCAGCTGTCCGCGCAACCACGGATCGTTGCAAGCCGAGTTGTGGGAAAGCGCAAGGAACAGACCGGGCCGGTCAATCGGTTGCTCGAAGGCCAGCAGATCATTGGCCATGCCCAGGGCCTGCGCGGCCGCCATCCCCGAGTAGCGGCCGGCGAGTACATATTCCACTTCACCCAGCAGAAGTTTCTGCAGGGCCTGAGTGAGGTTTGTCGTACGGGTCAGGGTCAAATGCTGCTCGGCAAAAGTGCCAAATGCCTGGGTCATTCGAGACTTTTCCGACAACCCTCCTTGATGGCCCTGGAGATCCTTCGCTTCGCTGTAGACCAGGGTCGAGCCTTTGCGGGTCCACACCAGATAGTCGTTTTCCAGCAGAGGGGGATGGATGTAGTCGAGGTTTTCCAGCTCGTTGAAGGTCATGGGCGCGTCGGCCAGCATGTCCATGCGCCCGCTGCGCACTTCGTCGAGGGCCTGTGAGCGTTTACCGGCATAAAGCAATTCGACCTTGATGCCCAGATCCTTCGCCACTTGCTGCAACAGGTCGGCACTGGCACCGATCAACTGTTTGGGATTCTGCGGATCCTGCCAGAGATACGGCGGTGCATCCGGGCTGCCGGTGACGACCAGTCGCTCGCATTTGCCCGCTGCCATGGACAACCCCGGCAACAGGCTGGAACACAGCAATAACGAGAAGCCCAACCGGCGATGCAGATCCATGGCGAAACGCTCCCACTCAAATCCGAGACAAAAAAAAGCCCGACCAACAGGCCGGGCTCTTTATAAGTGAAGCCGCCGGATTAGACCAGCTTCTCCAGCTCAGGTACGGCTTCGAACAGATCCGCCACCAGGCCGTAATCGGCCACCTGGAAGATCGGCGCTTCTTCGTCCTTGTTGATCGCAACGATCACTTTGGAGTCTTTCATGCCGGCCAGGTGCTGGATCGCGCCGGAGATACCGACGGCGATGTACAGCTGAGGCGCAACGATCTTGCCGGTCTGACCGACCTGCATGTCGTTCGGTACGAAACCTGCGTCGACTGCGGCGCGGGAAGCACCAACAGCGGCGCCCAGCTTGTCGGCCAGCGCGTACAGGTGTTTGAAGTTGTCGCCGTTCTGCATGCCGCGGCCGCCGGAAACGACGATCTTGGCAGCGGTCAGCTCAGGACGATCAGATTTCGCAAGCTCTTCGCTGACGAAGCTGGAAGTACCGGCGTTGTGAGCAGCGGCAACCGCTTCAACGGCAGCCGAACCACCTTCAGCAGCAACCGGGTCGAAACCGGTGGCACGCACGGTGATCACTTTGATCGCAGCGGTCGATTGCACGGTAGCGATGGCGTTACCGGCGTAGATCGGACGCTTGAAGGTGTCAGCGCTTTCTACCGAGATGATCTCGGAGATCTGGTCAACGTCCAGCTGGGCGGCAACGCGCGGCAGGATGTTTTTACCGTTGGAGGTGGCGGCAGCCAGGATGTGGCTGTAGCCCTTGCCCAGTTCGGCGACCAGCGGAGCAACGTTTTCCGGCAGCTGATGCGCGTAGGCAGCATTGTCAGCGTTCAGGACTTTGCTCACGCCTGCGATTTTCGCGGCGGCTTCAGCCACGGCGCCAGCGCCCTGGCCTGCGACCAGAACGTGGATGTCGCCACCGATTTTGGCAGCGGCAGCAACGGTGTTCAGAGTGGCCGGGGCCAGCACTTTGTTGTCGTGTTCAGCAATAACCAAGATAGTCATTTAGATTACCTTCGCTTCGTTTTTCAGTTTCTCGACCAGTTCAGCCACCGACTTGACCTTGATGCCCGCGCTACGTGCAGCCGGCGCTTCGACTTTCAGGGTCTTGTTGGTGGAGGCGGTGGAAACGCCCAAAGCGTCCGGAGTCAGCACTTCGAGAGGCTTCTTCTTGGCTTTCATGATGTTTGGCAGGGACGCGTAGCGCGGCTCGTTCAAACGCAGGTCGGTGGTGACGATCGCTGGCAGTTTCAGGGAAACGGTCTGCGCGCCGCCGTCGATTTCGCGGGTCACGGCAACGCTGTCGCCGGAAACTTCGACTTTCGAGGCAAAAGTGCCCTGACCGTAGCCGCTCAGTGCTGCGAGCATCTGGCCGGTCTGGTTGTTGTCGCTGTCGATGGCCTGTTTGCCCAGGATCACCAGCTGAGGCTGTTCCTTGTCGACCACGGCCTTGAGCAGCTTGGCCACGGCCAGGGAAGTCAGGTCTTCAGCGGATTCGACGAGGATGGCGCGGTCGGCACCCAGAGCCAGTGCGGTACGCAGCTGTTCCTGAGCGGTGGACGGGCCGATGGAGACGACGACGATTTCAGTCGCAACGCCTTTCTCTTTCAGGCGTACGGCTTCTTCCACTGCGATTTCGCAGAATGGGTTCATCGACATCTTGACGTTGGCGAGGTCTACGCCGGAATTGTCCGCCTTGACGCGAACCTTGACGTTGTAATCCACAACGCGTTTGACAGCTACAAGAACCTTCATGGATTCCTCGTTACTCTCCGGTGAAAAGAAAGTCGCCTAGGCGAACCTGGCGGTTGATGCTCATCGGGCACAAGGGCACCTCTAAAAACGCCGGCTGAGCGGGATGACCGTTCGTCAGTCGTGACCGACGAGTCATGCCGCTTCGCGGTGTGTAAACTGCGCGCCGAACCTGCGCTGCGCATCACCGGTTACCGCCTACGCCCTGTCTTTAGAGGTGCTCTTGAAACCACCATTCAGCCTACGGCGAGCGCAAAACCGCCCGTATCTTGACCGGAACGCCCATTCTGGTCAATACGCCAAAATGCCCTGTCATAAGCCGCGCTTCTTTGATTTCTCTGGGCTGGAGCCGATTCAAACAAACGTTTGTATTGGACGCTAAGAGTGGTGTAGATATAATGCGCCGCCTAGAGAGAAAGGTGGTTTGCCCATTATTAGCCTTGACGTTAACGTAAAGGCAATAACGGATACGACACCGAACCTCCAAATTAGAAAAAAAACTGTTGAGCCTTGAGTAGGAGATAGCCTGTGGAACGCGAATACATGGAATTCGACGTGGTCATCGTCGGTGCCGGCCCCGCTGGCCTGTCCGCCGCCTGCCGTCTGAAGCAGAAGGCCGCCGAAGCCGGTAAGGAAATCAGCGTCTGCGTGGTCGAAAAAGGCTCCGAAGTCGGCGCACACATCCTTTCCGGTGCCGTATTCGAACCACGGGCCCTGAACGAACTGTTCCCGGACTGGAAAGAGCTCGGCGCCCCGCTGAACACGCCAGTCACCCGCGATGACATTTTCGTGCTGAAAAACGCCGAAAGCGCGCAGAAAATCCCTGACTTCTTTGTGCCCAAGACCATGCACAACGAAGGCAACTACATTATTTCCCTCGGCAATCTGTGCCGCTGGCTCGCTCAGCAGGCCGAGAACCTGGGCGTGGAAATCTACCCGGGCTTCGCCGCTCAGGAAGCACTGATCGATGAAAACGGCATCGTGCGCGGGATCATCACCGGTGACCTCGGCGTCGACCGCGAAGGCCATCCGAAAGAAGGCCTGTACACCCCGGGCATGGAACTGCGTGGCAAATACACGCTGTTCGCCGAAGGCTGCCGTGGCCACATCGGCAAGCAACTGATCAAGCGTTACAACCTCGACAGCGATGCCGATGCCCAGCACTACGGCATCGGCTTGAAGGAAATCTGGGAAATCGACCCGGCCAAACACCAGCCAGGCCTGGTGGTGCACACCGCCGGTTGGCCGATGGACATCATGGGCACCGAGAACACCGGCGGCTCCTTCCTCTATCACCTGGAAAACAACCAGGTGGTGGTCGGCCTGATCGTCGATCTGTCCTACAGCAACACCTACCTGTCGCCGTTCGACGAATTCCAGCGCCTCAAGCATCACCCGGTGCTCAAGCAGTACCTGGAAGGCGGCAAGCGCATCAGCTACGGCGCCCGCGCCATCTGCAAGGGCGGCCTGAACTCGCTGCCGAAAATGGTCTTCAAGGGCGGCGCGCTGATCGGTTGCGACCTCGGCACCCTGAACTTCGCCAAGATCAAGGGCAGCCACACCGCGATGAAGTCCGGCATGCTCGCCGCTGAATCCGTGGCCGACGCACTGTTCGCTGACAAGGACGGCACCGAAGAGCTGACCACCTACGTCGACGCCTTCAAGAAGAGCTGGCTCTACGAAGAACTGTTCGCCAGCCGCAACTTCGGCCCGGCGATCCACAAGTTCGGCGCCATCGTCGGCGGTGGTTTCAACTGGCTGGACCAGAACATCTTCGGCGGCAAACTGCCGTTCACCCTGCACGACACCAAGCCGGACTACGCCTGCCTCAAGCTCGCGGCCGACTGCAAGAAGATCGACTACCCGAAACCCGACGGCAAGATCAGCTTCGACAAGCTGAGCTCGGTGTTCATCTCCGGTACCAACCATGAAGAAGAACAGCCGTGCCACCTGAAACTGACCGACCCGACCATCCCGTTGAGCCGCAACCTGCCGATGTACGACGAACCGGCGCAGCGTTACTGCCCGGCCGGCGTGTATGAAGTGATCACCAAGGAAGACGGCGAGAAGCGCTTCCAGATCAACGCCCAGAACTGCGTGCACTGCAAGACCTGTGACATCAAGGACCCTTCGCAGAACATCACCTGGGTGACGCCGGAAGGCGCTGGCGGCCCGACTTACCCGAACATGTAAGTCGATCTGCAGAACATCAAGGCTCCCTATATGGGGGCCTTTTTGTTGCCTGGGATTTGTAAAAGATCAAGCCGCGCGCTCATCCCCCGGGCTGCGTTCGAAATAGCGCTTGTACTCGCGACTGAACTGCGACGTGCTCTGATACCCCACCCGATGCGCCACCTGCGCGACACCCAGCCCCTCGGCGATCAACAACGTCTGCGCCTTCAACAAACGCAAACGCTTCAGATACTGCACCGGCGACAGCAACGTGCTGCGTTTGAAGTGTTCGTGAAAGGTCGAAACGCTCATGTTCGCGCAACTGGCCAATGTCTCGACGTTCAACGGTTCGGTGTAGTGCGAATGCAAATGGCTGATCGAAGCCGCCACCCGGGCAAACTGCCCCTGCTGCTCCACCAGCGCCCGCAATACATCAGCCTGTGGACCGCGCAACGCGACGAACAACAACTCCCGCACCCGCGCAGGCCCGAGAATCTGGCACTCCAGCGGATCGTGCAGACAGCGCAGCAAGCGTTCGACGCAACCGCGCATGTCATCGTCGAGCACCACCGAGGTCATCGACTCCGGTGTCTGCGCCGGAATATGCCGCCCCGGCGCCAGGCCCATGGCCAGCACCAGCTCACCGAGCAACACCCGGTCGATCGCCACCGATACGCCGAGCAACGGCGCGTCCGGCAACGCATAGGTTTCGCACTCGAACGGCACCGGCAACGCCTGGATCAAGTAATGCCCGGCACCGTATTCCATGGTGCGCGGCCCCAGATACGCCAGTTTGCTCCCCTGGGCGATGATCATCAGGCTCGGTTCATAAATGTGCGGGCCACGGGCAACGTCGCAACTGGCGCGCAATACCTGCACACCCGGCAGCCCGGTCTGGCTGTAACCATCGCGCAGCGCCAGCGGTTCGATCAGCGAAACCAGCATGGCATTGGCATCAAGGTGACGGGTCAATTGCATCGGGTGGCTCTTCAGAAAAAATCACGGAAAAAGGGATAAAAGCATCATCGCAGATCCTTTTGCCAATGCGACCGATCAACCCCGCATGCCGGAGGATTAGGCATGACACCCGGAGGAATCGCCATGGCCGGACGACCGGACGGCGCCCAGAATGCGCCGCCTCACTTGTCACTGCTTTTGCGAGGTTTCACATGTACACCGCCATCGGCTATGCCGCTCAAACGGCCACCACCCCCCTCGCCCCGATGAAATTCGAACGCCGCAGCCCTCGTGCCGACGATGTCGCCATCGAGATTCTGTACTGCGGCGTCTGCCACTCCGACATCCATCAGGCGCGCAACGAATGGGGCATCGCCGTTTACCCGTTGATGCCCGGCCACGAGATCGTCGGAAAAGTCACCGCTGTCGGTGCGAACGTCACCAAACACAAAGCAGGAGATTTGGTCGGTGTCGGCTGCATGGTCGATTCCTGCCGCACCTGCGAAGCCTGCCAGTCGAACCTTGAGCAATACTGCCTCGAAGGCCCGACCATGACCTATGCCACACCCGACCGGGTCGATGGCAGCAACACCATGGGCGGCTATTCGGACAGCATCGTGGTCAGCGAACACTTCGTGGTACGCATCCCCGAGAAGCTTGATCTGGCGGCCGCCGCACCGATTCTCTGCGCTGGCATCACCACCTACTCGCCACTCAAGCACTACGGTGTAAAGGCCGGCGACAAGGTCGGGATTCTCGGCATGGGCGGCCTCGGTCATATGGGCATCAAGTTCGCCAAGGCGATGGGCGCCGAAGTGACGCTGTTCACCCGTTCGGCGAGCAAGGCCGAGGAAGGTCGTCGTCAAGGCGCCGATCACGTCATCGTCTCCACCGACGAAGAACAGATGAAAGCCGCAGCCGGTCGTTTCGACTTCCTGCTGGACACCATTCCAGTGCAGCACGACCTCAACCCGTACCTCGACACCCTGCGCTTCGACGGCGTGCATATTCTGGTGGGTCTGATCGAACCGATCGATCCGCCGGTTCACGCCGCCAAACTGGTATTGGGCCGTCGCGTATTGGCCGGCTCGCTCATCGGTGGCGTCGCCGAAACCCAGGAAGTGCTGGATTTCTGTGCCGAGCACAACATCACTTGCGACATCGAAATGCTCGACATCCGCCAGATCAACGAGGCCTACGCCCGCATGATCGCCGGTGATGTGAAGTACCGTTTCGTGATCGACATGGCGACCCTGAAGCTTTAAACCTTCAGGCCAAGCTCCGCCGAAAGCCGGGTTGTGACCCCTTTGATCAGGGGAATCAGCTCGGCCATTTTTTCCAGCGGCATATACGGCACGGTGCTGGCGATGCTGATCGCCGCGACGATGCGCTTGCTCGCGTCGCGGATCGGCGCCGCCACGCAACGGATCGACGGTTCGTTGTCTTCCAGATCGAACGCGTAGCCGCCGGCCACGTACTCGGTCATCCGCTGCTCCAGCTGCTCCCACGACTGCTGGGGATGCTGCGGCCAGAATTGACTTTTCCCACCCGCTGGCAGGCTGATGTCGTACAGACGCTGCCAATCCTGCGGCGCGTCATCCAGCATCAAGGCCTTGCCGATCCCGGTCCGCGCCAGCGGCATGCGATGGCCGACCCGCGAGCGCATTTCCGGGCCGTTGCGCCCCGGATTCTTCAACAGGTACAACACTTCGTCGCCTTCACGAATCCCCAGGTGAACGGTATCGCCAGTCAGCGCCGACAACTCGTCCAGATAAGGCCCGGCCAGGGTCACCAGCGGCAACTCTTCACGCGCCTGGAAACCCAGTTCGATCAGCTTCGGCCCCAGCAGATAACCGACTTGCGGCACGACGCGCAGGTAACGCTCGTCCACCAGGCAACTGGCCAGACGATGGGTGGTGCTGCGCGTGGTACCGATCAGGCGGGCGATCTCTTTGAGATCGCGGGCGCCACTGGCGACGGCCTGCACCACACCCAACCCGCGAAGCAGGGTCTGGGTGCCGGTCGGCGCGGCGTCCTTGGCGGTTTTTGGGGCGTCTTCCTGCATATCCAGCCTTTAGCGTTGAGCGAGGGAACGGGCGGCATTATGGTCGCCCGACAGGGACGACTACAACTCGATGCGCTCGACCTTGCCCACCAGCAGCACGTAGGACAAAGCACCAATCAATGCCAGAACCGCGATGTAGGTGATCGCCGGAGCGAACGAATCGCCGCTGGCCAGAAAGCCGATGACAATCGGCGTGGCAATCGCCGACAGATTGCCGATGAAATTGAACACCCCGCCGGTCAAGCCCAGCAGCCGCGCCGGCGCCAGTGTCGACACCAGCGACCAGGTGATCGACGCCAGCCCATTGCCGAAAAACGCCAGGGCCAGGAAAGCAATCACCAGCGGCGTCGATTCGACGAAGTTGGCGCCGATGATCGAGGTGGAAATCAGCAGGCCACCAATGATCGGCAATTTGCGCGCAAACCCGACGGTACAGCCACGGCGAATCAGGAAGTCGGAAAAGAACCCGGAGCACAGCACGCCGATGAACGCAGCGAGAAACGGCAGAGACGCCAGCAGTCCGGACTTGATGAAGTCCATGCCGCGATATTTCACCAGATAGGTCGGGAACCATGTCAGGAAAAACCACAGCGTCGAGTTCAGGCAGAACTGGCCGAGGTAAATTCCCCACAACTTGCGTTTGCTGAGGACGATGCCGAGATCGGTCCAACTGAATTTCGCTTTCACTTTGGCGGCTTCGGCGGCGATGTCCACCAGCCCTCCGCCCTCACGGATCAGGTCGATTTCACCTTCGTTGGCGCCTTTGAAATCACGCGGTTCGCGATACACCGCATACCAGATCGCGGCCCAGACAATGCCCACCGCCCCCGTCACGACAAACACCATGTGCCAGCCAAACTCATGTTGCAGCCAGGCCAGTACCGGGGTCAGAAACGCCAGCCCGACAAACTGCCCGGAGGTGTAGAAACCGATCGCTGTGGCACGTTCGCGCTCGGGAAACCAGGTCGTCACCACGCGGCTGTTGATCGGATACGCTGGCGCCTCCAGTGCACCGACCGCCATGCGCAGCACGAACAGGGCGATGAAACTGGCGGCGAACCCGAGCATCACCGTGGCCAGCGACCACAACAGCAGCGCGACGCTGTACAGGATGCGCGGTGGCACCCGATCCACCAGCCAGCCGCCGGGAATCTGCATGGCGGCGTAGGTCCAGCCGAACGCGGAGAAGATCAGTCCGACATGCACCGGGTCGATGCCCAGCTCGGTGGTGAGCGCCGGGGCGGCAATCGACAGATTGCTGCGGTCGAGGTAGTTGATGACCACGGTGATGAACAGCAACACCATGATAAAAAAACGCTTGCGGCTGGGCGTGACTAACGTCGCTTGCCCGGTGAGGGTTTGCGGTTGCATGGGGAGAACCTCTTCTTATGTTTATTGAGGTTGGCCTGAGGCCTTGAGTCGTTCCCGCGCTCGGCACGGGAACGATCAGATGTGCTGAGTCAGCCACTCACCACTCGGCAAAACTGCCATCGGCATGACGCCAGATCGGATTACGCCAGCGGTGGCCGACCGCCGCGCGTTCGATCACGTATTCCTCGTTGATCTCGATCCCCAGGCCCGGGCCGTTGGGGATTTTCACGAAGCCCTTGTCGTAGTCGAACACCCGCGGATCCTTCACATAATCGAGCAGGTCATTGCTCTCGTTGTAATGGATGCCCAGGCTCTGTTCCTGGATAAACGCGTTGTAACAAGCGGCGTCCAGTTGCAGACACGCCGCCAGTGCGATCGGCCCCAGCGGGCAGTGCAGTGCCAGCGCCACGTCGTAGGCTTCGGCCATGTTGGCGATCTTGCGGGTCTCGGTGATTCCGCCGGCGTGGGATGCGTCCGGCTGGATGATGTCGACGTAACCTTCGCTCAACACCCGTTTAAAGTCCCAGCGCGAAAACAGCCGCTCGCCGAGGGCAATCGGGGTGCTGGTCAACGGTGCGAGTTCTTTCAGTGCTTCGTAGTTTTCGCTGAGCACCGGCTCTTCGATGAACATCAATTTGTACGGGTCGAGTTCCTTCATCAGCACCTTGGCCATGGGTTTGTGCACGCGGCCATGGAAGTCGACGCCGATGCCGACGTTGGGCCCGACCGCATCGCGCACTGCCGCGACATTGGCCAGCGCCAGATCGACTTTCTCGAAGGTATCGAGGAATTGCAGTTCCTCGGTGCCGTTCATTTTCACCGCGGTAAAACCGCGACTCACCGCCTCTTTCGCGGCCCGCGCGGTGTCCGCAGGACGGTCGCCGCCGATCCACGAATAAACACGGATCTTGTCCCGCACCTGACCACCAAGCAGATCACTCACCGACACACCAAGCGCCTTGCCCTTGATGTCCCACAACGCCTGGTCGATGCCGGCCAGTGCGCTCATGTGGATCGCCCCACCCCGATAGAAGCCGCCGCGATACAACACGGTCCAGATGTCTTCGATGTTGCGTGGGTCTTTGCCGATCAGGTAGTCGGACAATTCCTCGACCGCTGCCGCGACGGTGTGGGCGCGGCCCTCGACCACGGGCTCGCCCCAACCGGTCACGCCCTCGTCGGTTTCGACTTTCAGGAAGCACCAGCGCGGCGGGACGATGAAGGTGGTCAGTTTGGTGATTTTCATCTTTTTGTCTCTCTTATAGATGCAGCGCACGCAGCGCCAAAAAGTCTTAGCGAAGGGCTTTCCAGGCCGCCACGTAGGCCTTGGCATTGGCCGCCACTTGCTCGGTCGTCATGCCCGGTTTGAACAACCCGGAACCGAGGCCGAAGCCTTTGACGCCGGCATCGATGAACGCCTGCATGTTGTCCGGGGTAATGCCGCCGACCGGCGCCAGAATCGTCCCGACGGGCAACACCGCCAGCCACGCTTTCACCACTGCCGGCCCCATCTGCTCGGCCGGGAACAGCTTGAGAATGTCCGCGCCCTCCTCCAGCGCCGCAAAGGCTTCGGTCGGCGTGGCAACACCCGGCGACAGGTACAGCCCCGCCGCTTTCGCTGCCCGCAACACCTTGGCATCGCTGTGGGGCATGACGATGACCTGGCCGCCTGCTTCCTTCACTAAATCCACCTGTTCCGGCGTCAGCACCGTGCCAGCACCGATCAGGCAATCGGCGGGCAGGGTCTTACGCAGGATGCGAATGCTTTCGTACGGCGCGGGGGAATTGAGCGGTACTTCGATGACGCGAAATCCGGCCGCATACAGGACTTCTCCGACAGCAGCGGCTTCCTGCGGATGCAGGCCGCGCAGGATCGCGATCAGACCGTTTTGCGCCAGTGCTTGCTTGAGCATGTCAAGCCTCCAGTCAGGGTTAACGGGATGAGGAATCGATCAGTCCGGCGGCGAGCGCCAGTTGCCACAGCCCACGCTCGGTGGCCTGCTCGGCCAGGGTCACCCGGGCGAAACCACAGGCGTCGAGCGCACGGCTGTAGCGGGCGCACAACTGCGCGTTGCCGATGAGGATGATCGAAGGAAGCTGTGCACTATTGCGACGGCGCCGTTGCACGGTGGCCAACGCTGTCAGCTCGTGGCCGATCAGCAGGCCGGACAGATAGTCCGGTTGCGCAGTGGCGCTGAGTTCGCCGGTCAGGCCCAGGCTGCGGGCGCTGAACAGGGTCGACAGCACGCCGATTTCGCCCTCGGCCGACAACGCCACCTGCACGCCGCGATCAAACGCCTCGGCATCGAACGTCGCGCTGTGCTGTTGGGTACGGCCGAGAATGCTGTGTTCACTGAGCACGGCGAACACTTCGCCGGTCATGAAGGTGTCGAAACGGGTGATGCAGCCGTCGGCCACTTCCACCCATTTCGAATGACTGCCCGGCAGACCGATCAACAGATCGTTGCCCGCCTCGACCGGCAGATTCTGCAGGACGCCGAGCACCTGGGTTTCCTCGCCGCGCATCACGTTCGGCAGCGTCGAGCGCTGAATCACACCCGGCACGATGTGCACATCGACACCGCGAAGACTGCGAACGGTTTGCAGGGATTTTCCGAGATCGGCGACGTTGGCCGGCGTATCGCGGTAGGACGCTTCGCGCCAGCCCTGAGCGCTGCCGACCATGCCGCAGGCGATCACCGGCAAGTCGGGTTGCGCATCGAGCCAGTCGCCGCACGCCTCATCGAATGCCAACTCAAAACCGTCGGCGCATTCACGACCGTTGATGACCCGCGGCGTCTTCGGCAACTGCATGATCCCGAACGACAGCGACCGCTGCGCCAGCACCTGCCCGCCCGCCGCGAGTTTGTAAGCACGTAGGGAGGTCGTCCCCCAATCGAGCGCGATCAATTGCGCCAGCATCGCTTCACCTGTTTTGTTATTGGCAGTGAGTGAGCTGGACTATAGACCTCTCAAGCGCGAAATCTCAATATGTAATTTTACATCCCATATTTTGGGACGTCTTCAATCCAAGGCGTCCATCGCTCGACAGGATCCAGGTGCTTGTTGAGGATGACGCTCAAAGATTCATGCTCACTCGCTCCCACCTCATGTGTACGCCCCTCCTCGTCGGCTATGCCTGGCTCCTGACGCCCGTCTCCTCGAATGATGATGTATGCCGCCTGGGGTGCAGGCGTTCCCTCTGCTCCTGCAACAATCCTCAATTTCGTATTGTTCGGCGCAAAGGAGGCCAACATTCCGGCATAGGGCACATCACTGCATAGCCCGAGACTGTCGATCCGGTCATATCCTGCTGCCAACTCATAGCGCCAACGCACGATGCACACCGACGCAAGTGGCAGCAATGAACGCGGTTGGTCAGAGGGTTCAAGCGAGACACGCGACGGTGCCACCCGAGGGTTTTCCAACTGGGCAATGAATCGCGACGTGGGGATGTACATGACTCTTGAGTAGTAGGCGACATACGGAAACGCGGTGATCACCACCTTGCACGGAATGTATTCCTGCGGCTTGAGGATCTGCACCAACTCAACGGGCCTGACCCACTCCCGGCCGTCGTTGAGGGCGTGATTCTTCAGGTTGATCCTTGCAAACATCTCATACCGGCGGTCGCCTTCGATCAAACGCATTTCACTGACCGTCCCCGAAGCTTCCAGAGCGATCTGATGTTCGACGGAAAAATTCAGGTCACCCTTCAGCGAGCAATGAATCGAGGTTCCAATCTGGCCGCTCTGTCCATGCACTTCATACAAATCGATGAGGTTTCGGTCAGAGGTGAAACGCAGATCGTACAAGGAAGAAAATGCGTGATTGATCGAGACAAATTCAAGCCTGGCAGGTGGAACGTCGAGATGCAGGCAGGACGAACACATCAAGAAACTGCTCAACAGCAACCATTTGCAAATACGAAAGTTCAACGTTCCTCCTCCTTGGTCAGAACGCGAACAAAATCGGAGGCTGGAACACCCATTGGTCTTGAGTAGTAAACTCCATAGCCATAAGCGGAGGCATAAAACCGGCATGCCAAAGCATTGCGAGCATTCAACAACGCCAAAAGATCTTTCGAAGAAATGAACGTATTCGAGCCGGTCTCATGGTCGGTATGAATCGCATTCAGTTCCGCCGAGTACTGATGCCTGGTCTGTGAGTCCGTACGATCAACTTCAACCATCAAGCCATCCAGATAGTCTGACTCACCCTGCCTTTCAAAGAGTTCCACTTTTGCGCCCAGATAGCACGCAAACCCTTCATAGGTTTGGTTTCTACCTGCATGGGTATCGAAGAATTTCAGCAAATCCTTATCCGAAGAAAACCGGACATCAAAGCGTGCGTAATCAGGCACATAGCTTACAGACTCAAACTGTATATCAATGGGCGGCACCGGTGGATTTTGCGTGCAAGCACTGCACAGAAACAACAAACTTACAACCATATATTTCTTCAAGGGAGAATCCTGTTAATTACAATCAGTACTCAGCGTTAGCTTTCAGCAATTCCTTGCTAGGCACTTTCATCACGTTAGAGAAGTAAGTCGTGTACGTCGTGGAGTGAACTCGAAACAAACAAACGATAGAGTCTTTTTTCATCAAGAAAGGGGCCAAAGTATCTCCTTGCAGATATCGCTCACCACCACTGCTTTTTTCAGACTCACTAAAAATGACGTCAGCCCTGTAAAGCCCCGGCTCGGCCGATACTTCCTCAACCAGACCAAATCCCGATTGCTTTATATGATGTGCTTGAGAAAAATCCAGATCATCGCTCAGCGAGCAAATCAGGCCTTGACCAATGGACGACTTGAACAAACCGAGAAGATCAATATCCGACGCAAAGTAAATCTGATAAATCCCGGTATTGCGGAGTTGCTCAACCTTTGAAATTTGCAGAGTTGCAATAGGTCGACCATGATTCAGGGAGCAGGCTGAAAGCACTAACATCAAAGCGAGAAAACATACCCATCTCATAAAAATTCAACCTTTTTGTGCGTTTCTGAATTTGCGTGCAACAGGCGCTTGATGGGCTACTCCGTGGTCACCGGAAAACGACAGAGGCGCGAGAAAGTGACTGAGGCATTGCGCGGGAATACTCAGCCAGCAAGGTTTTTTAATGTGCATCAATCGCTTGCACTAGATCGGAAGCTGGAACATGCATGACGTTAGAAACATACGTTCTATTGCCGGTAGTGTTAACTCTAAAAGCACATACTATAAATTCCCTCTTGACCAATACATCACGCAACGCCTTGCCCCCCAGAATATTTTCCTGCCCTTGCAACTCTCCTGCCTCGCGAAAAATAACCTTTGATTCGTAATGTCCTCCCGTAGTGTCATCGATAAATCTCACACTACCGCGTCCGGAGCGCTTCAAATAATGCCCAATTGAAAAATCCTGATCATCTTCCAGCGCACATACGAGACCTTCCCCAATGGCGGGACCGAACAAGGCCAAAAGATCGGTATCGCTGGTAAAAGTCATCAGAAAGCCGAAGCCACTCGGCGTTTTTTCAACAGTTCCAAAACGCAGCGTGGCGGTGGGTCGCCCATGATTGGTGGAACATGAAACAGAAAAAATCGTTGCAAATAAAATGACAAAAAACGTTTCATTGCTCCCCCATGTCCACAATAAAGTCAGAAAAATTACGATCCTTGACCTTCCAATAATCACCTTCCCCGACCCACCGACCACGACATTGCCGTGTCCGCCGGTGCTGTCGAGCATCGCGACATCGAGGCACGAGACAAACGCACGGATGGCTTTGCCACCGAGGGGGTGATGGTGCAGAGAATGTCCACCGGTGGGCGGTGCGGGTTATCGGAGGAACCGAGGTTTCTGACCAGACCGTACAGGCGGATCGACGCCCGTAGTCCGCTCAACGCCGGTCACTCGTTGACGCAGCGAGGGCTCCACAGGCGTGGAGAAAGAGTGCCAGAGGCATTGCAGGTGTCGTCCGTGAGCGCGCAAAAATGGCGCGTAGAATGCCGGACTAGAGCGGTGATAACAATCGAATCAGCATCGGATTGCCATCACTCCCTCAGCCCTCGGCAAATTCGCGCAATACCTTGCCATCCATGCGATAGCGCACCCACTCCTCCTGTGGCTGGGCGCCGAGGGATTTGTAGAACTCGATGGCCGGAGTGTTCCAGTCCAGCACGCTCCATTCGAAGCGGCCGCAGTCGTTGGCGCAGGCGATTTTTGCGAGGTGGCGCAGCAACGTTTTACCGGCGCCGCCGCCCCGTTGTTCCGGGGTGATGTAGAGGTCTTCGAGGTACAGGCAGTTGCTGCCCAGCCAGGTCGAATAGCTGAAGAAGAACACCGCGAAACCGATCGGCAACCCATCGCGCAGGCAGATCAGGCCGTGGGCGGTGGCGCCTTCGCTGAACAGGCTGCGCTCGATGTCGGCGACGCTGGCGATGACTTCGTGACGGGCCTTTTCGAAGTCTGCAAGTTCAGTGATGAACGCGAGGATTTGCGGTGCATCGCTGGGGGTCGCCGGGCGGATTTCGATCGTCATGGACGGGCCTTGTCGGAAAAAGGAAAACGCCATACTAAGGCGGCGCGCGGCGCTCGTCACATGGCAATCCACAGATTAGGCTAGCGCCGCCGAACACTCGAAAGGACGCCCATGAAAAACTTCGCTTTCTCGCCCCTCGCGGAACTCGCCGCCGAACTGCTGCCCCACGCCCTGGAACCGTCGGAGGACGGCGCTCATGACCTGTCGCACCTACATCGGGTCTGGCATAACGCGCGCACCTTGCAGGCCGAGGAAGGTGGCGACCTTGAGGTGCTGCTCGCGTCGGTGCTGCTGCACGATTGTGTGTCCGTGGAAAAGAACTCGCCACTGCGTTCACAGGCATCGCGCCTGGCGGCGGAAAAAGCATCAAAGGTGCTGGCAAACCTGAACTGGCCCGAAGCAAAAATCAGTGCAGTGATCCACGCCATCGAAGCCCACAGCTTTTCCGCCAACATCACCCCGCTAACCCTCGAAGCACGTCTGATGCAGGACGCCGACCGCCTCGACTCCCTCGGTATGCTTGGTGTCGCCCGCACCTTCTACATCGCCGGGCGCATGGGCAGCTCGCTGTACGACCCGCACGATCCCGAGGCCCGGGAAAGGGACTACGACGACAAGCGATTCTGCCTCGATCATTTCCAGACCAAACTGCTGCACCTCGCCGACGGTTTCCAGACTACTGCCGGTCAACATCTGGCACGGATTCGTCATCAACGTCTGAAGGGTTTCATGGAGCAATTCAAGGAAGAGATCGGCGTCGTCTGAAGGTATTACTCCGGTCAATCACGATCCTGAGTTCGCCAAGCTCAGACCTAAGCCATGGGCATGTCGTGTTAGATAGTTGACGCTCAATTTTTCCGGTCAAGGAACCGCGTCATGCCTCAAGCAACACCCCAGGTCTCGGGCAAACTGTTCGGCCTGTTCTGCCTCGCCAGTTATCTGTTGTCGCTGTCTTATGGCGCGACGTTTCTGCTCTCGCTGCTGATCGGTTCACGCGGCGGCAACGAGCACGATGCCGGCAGCGTGATCAGCGCAGCGATGCTCAGCACATTCGTTGCAGTGCTGGTGTCAGGGCATTTGTCCGACTGGCTGGGCGCGGCGCGTTCGATTGCGCTGTTCGGGCTGTTGCTGGTGGCGGCGAGCCTGGGGTTTGCGATGACGCCAGGCTTCGGTTATTGGCTGCTGTTTTTCGGTTTGCTGCTGGGGCTGGGCTGGGGCGTTTTCTATACACTGGGGCCGATCATCGTCGCCAGTCTGGTGAGCCCGGCGCAGCGGGCGAAATACTTTGCGCTGCTGTCCGGCAGCATGATGACCGGGATCGGCAGCGGCCCGCTGCTCGGGCGTGCGGCGAGTGCGCTGGGCTTGCCGGTGACGTCGGCGTTCTATCTGGCAGCCGGGGCGAGCCTGATCGGCGTGCTGCTGTTCTGGCGTCTCGGCACCCGCCTGAAAAGTACACAAACCCCGTCAGCCGCAAAAATCACTTGGCTCGCGACGACCCAGGTACTCGGCTCACGCGCGGTGTTTCCGATCATCATGGTCGGCCTCGGCGGTTGCGTATTCGGCGGGCTGTCGAGTTTCCAGACCAGCTATGCCGCCGCCCGTTCGCTGGATTATTCGCTGTTCTTCCTGGGCTTCATGAGTGCTGCGATCAGCAGCCGGATGTTGATCGCAGGCTATGTGGTCAAGCGCGATCCGCTGCGGGCATCGTGTCTGTTATCGGGGTTGATGCTGGGCTCGATCGTGCTGTTCGCGTTCGGTGTACAAAGCGGTTTCAGCTACTTGCTGGCAGCGGTGATGCTCGGTGTCGGTTACGGCCTCACTTACTCGGTGATCAATGGACTGGCGGCCAACGAAGCGCCGGCCGGCACGACATCGCAGGCGTTGCTGCTGTTCAGTCTGGCGTACTTCATCGGTGTATTCGGCTTCCCGCTGCTGGCCGGGAAAATCATTGTCGAGCACGGCATGGCGACGCTGTTGCTGACCGTTCTGGCGGTGGCGGCGTTGAACTGGTCGATCACCCTCGGCCGCCTGTTCTGGCGGCGGATGACGGTAGAAAGCGCACTGACGAACTGAACCGTTCGTCATTCAATCGGCACCTATGCCACGCGAGGACAGACCAAGATCAGGTAAGGATTCCAATCACTGGAGACACACCATGATCTCGTCAAGGTTGACTGCTTTCGTGTTTGCCACGCTGCTCTGCCCCGTGGCATTCGCCGCGACCGCCACGGGCACCGGCCCCACCGATCCGGTCGAACGCCCGAAGGCCCCGGCCATCCAGAGTGCGCCCGGCATGAACACCGATGGCTCGGGCGTCGAGAACGCCCTGCCGCCCGCCACCGGCACCGACCCACGCACCCAGGGCAATGATCCGGGACGTCAGGGCGGCACTCAGGGCAATCCCGTTCCGCCGGACAATTCCGGCTCCGGTATGGGCTCGAAAACCACTACCGGTGGTTCGGGTTCAGAAGGTGCCGGTCAGTAGGCGGAAGATTCGCGGATCAGCGCATCGACTTCGGCTGTGCCCGGTGCAGTCGCCGGCCCCCAACGGGTCACGGCCAACGCCGCTGCAGCATTGGCGCGCCTCGCGGCTTCATCAGCCGCCAGCCCTTGCGCCAGGCCGGCAACGAACACGCCGGCATGGGCATCGCCCGCGCCGTTACTGTCCACCGCCTGCACCTTGAAACCCGGCACATGCCGGCGTTCGCCGTGCTGATGAATCCAGCAACCCTGCGGCCCGTCGCGCACCACCATCAGCACACCCTGCGGCAGGTGCACGGCCAACCGGTCCAGCGCGGTTTCGATGTCCGTCGCGCCAGTGAAACGCAAGGCTTCGACACTGTTGCTGGTCCACACATCGATGCGCGGCAGCAACGCCTGCATCATCGGTGAGTCCGGCGATTCCACCAGCGGGCCCGGATCGAACACCACGTTGATCGTCTTCGGCAACGCCAGCGTCCAGTCCAGCAACGCCTGGGCCTTGCCGCTGTGCAGAAGGCTGTAGCCGCTGACGTAGACATAGTCGCCCGCCTCGGCTGCAACGCTGTTCAGCTCCGCCGCCGTCACTTCACCTTCGGCGCCGATGTAGGAAATGAAACTGCGCTCGGCCGACGCATCGGTCAGCGCCACGCAGATGCCGGTGTCGCGCTCTGCAGGCTGCTCGATGCCGACGCGGATACCTTCGGCGTGCATCGCCTGCCGCGCCAGATCACCGAAACGACCATTGCCGTGGCGACCGAGATAGACCACCGGCAAGCCGTTGCGCGCAGCGGCGGCCATCACATTGAAGCCGCCGCCGGCTTCGAAACTGGCGGACTGCGCCAGCACGTCACCACCGATTTGCGGCAGCGCATCCACGGCCATGACCAGGTCGATGATGACCTGGCCGGTGTGCAACATCTTAGGCATGAGCGTTCTCGACTTGCGCGGCGCGGCGGTCTTTCGCCCCGCCGAGTACGAAGTACAGGCCACCGGCGACCACAAACGTCACGATCCAGCCGAGGCCGTTGTGGCCCAGCCATGAGTCGGACAGGAAGCCCTTGAACCAGACATTTTCGGCGGTCGTACCGATGGTGGTGAAACTGAAACCCAGCACGATGGCAATCGCCCACGCACCGAATGCGCGCCACTCGATGCCGCCGCTGTACCAGTAGGCGCTGCTCGGGCTGACGTCGAGCAGGTCTTTCGGGCTGTAGTAGTGACGGTGAATCAGGTCGACCACGAAGATCCCGACCCACGCGGTGATCGGCACCGCCAGCAGGGAAATAAAGGTAATGAACGGGCCGTAGAAACTGTCGGCAATCAGCATGAAGTAGATCGAACCGGCGAAGATCGCGACGATATCGACCACTACCGCGTAAACGCGTTTGACCTTCAGGCCGAGAGTCAGCGTGGTCAGACCGGCGGAGTACACCGACAGGTTGTTCGATAACAGCAAGCCACCGAATGCGGTAATCAGGTACGGCACCGCCATCCAGGTCGGCAGCATGTCGCGGATCGCCACGATCGGGTCGGTCGCCGATGCCAGATCGTTGTTGCCCACCGACAGCAGGCCACCGAGGGTGATCAGCAACACCAGCGGAATCCCCGCACCGAACGCTGCCGAAGCGACCAGGCGCGCGGCTTTGACGCTGCGATGCTGATAGCGCGACATGTCGGCCCCGGCATTCGCCCAGCCGATCCCGGTGCCGGCCGCCATGGTGCCGATACCGATGATCATCGCGCTCATCGGTGCTGGCGTGGCGTTGAACACCGCGCTCCAGTCGATGGTCGCGCAGAGGAAGCCGCCGACCAGAATGTTCAGCGCGCCGAACACGTAGGTCGCCCACTTCTGGATCACCAGCAACGTGGCGTGGCCGAGTCCGGACACCGACAAGGTCAGCAACACGAAAATCGCGATGAAGACCAGGGTCAACACCGGCGCGCTTTTGGCTTCTACCGGCGAGCCGAACAGGATCGAGCACAACGACAACAGCACGAACGCAGCGGTAGTGGTGTTGACGGTTTCCCAGCCCAGGCGCGACATCAGCGACACCAGCGTCGGGCCGATATTGCCGCGCACACCGAAGATCGCCCGGGACAGGGTCAGGCTCGGCGCACGACCGCGACGGCCGGCAATCGAGATGATCCCCACCACCGCGAACGAACCGGCAGCGCCGAGAATCGCAACGATGATCGCCTGCCAGATCGCCAGGCCGCGAAACGCAACCAGCGTGGCGCCCAGCGGCAGGCCGAGGATGGAAATGTTGGCCGCGAACCAGACCCAGAACAGTTGCAGCGGATGACCGTTGCACTCGCCTTCCGGCACCGGCTCGATGCCACGGGTTTCCAGTTGCCCGGCGCTTTGCCCGGCGTTCGATGAACTCATGAGAGATGCTCCTGTTGCCATTGTTGTGGTTGTCGGCAAGACAGATGGTTGACGTGTGGCGGGCGGCGTTTCAGCGCAGCGCGAGGAGTCCTTTCACCAACGGTTCCAGCTCCAGATCATTGACGGTTTTGACGGTTTCAATCATCGCCGCCGGCCAGCTCTGAAGACCCAGGCAGGCCCCGAGCATGGCGCCGAGAATCGCCGCGATGGTATCGGTGTCGCCACCCAGGCTGGCGGCCATGCACAGCGCGTCGAACGGCGTCATTTCACCGACCGCGACTTGCTGCGCGAGGGCGAACGACACCACCACCGATTCCTGCGAGGCCACCGATGTACCGATCACGTCGTACAGCAGATCCGCGAGCAGCACCGGGTCGTTTTCAACGCTGATGCTGCGCGCCCAACTGATCCGCGACGCGATGCGCCCACCGGCCACCCAGTGCCCGTGCGCTTCCGCTTGCTGGGCGATCTGCTGGCCGAGGTTCAGCGCCTCGCCCAGATCCAGACCGTTGATGCCGGCCGAGACCACCGCCGCCACCGCTGCCGCGCTGGAAATCCCCAGCGTGGTGTTGTGGGTGACCTGACAGGCCTGCACCACCGCCGCGATAAAACGCTCGGGGTCGGCGACATCCGCCGCGATTCCCACCGGGGTGATGCGCATCGCCGCGCCGTTGGTGGTGCCGTAGCGCCCGGCCTCTTCAGGCGAATGGCCGGCGAGGATCATTTCGATTGCACGTTTGGTCGATGGGCCGAGCAAGTCCTGCGAGCCCTTGGCCTGCATCTCGGCTTCCCATTCGATCAGCCGTTGCGCGAGTACCGCCGGCTCGATCCGGCCCTTGCCTTCGACCAGCAACTCGCCCACTAGAATCGCCTGTTCGGTGTCATCGGTGATCGAGCCTTTGGGCATGTTCGCGGCAATCGGTTGCAAGGGGCCGGCGTCTTGCAGGTCGGTGATCTGGCCGAAGCGCTGCCTGATCGTTTCGCGGTTCAGGGATTGCGTCGGCATGCCCAGCGCATCGCCGAGGGCCAGGCCATAAAACGCGCCCAGGGCACGGTCGAGGGCGGTCATTTCGATTCTCCAAATTGCAGGTGCAGACGGAAATGCACCGGATCAAGCAGGCTTTCGACCAGTTCCATGAAGCGGTTCTGCCGGTCGTAGGTGGTGCGCAGTGCCTTGAGGAACACCGTGCCTTCAGGACGGCCGAGCAGCTCGGCATCGACAGCGTTGAGCGGTTCGGCGCCGATCCACTGATCGCCGCGCTCGCCGATGTAGCCGTAGGCCGCCAGGGTGACGGTCAGCGAATTGTCGATCAGGCCGACACGCGGCAGGCTTTCCAGGCCTCCGGTGGCGGGCATCAATGAGCGTTCGAGCGACACCAGCGTGCCATCGTTGGAACGGCGACGGCGGTCGAGGGTGATGAATTGGTCGGTGCCGAAGCGCGGCAGCAGATCGGGCCGGGTCACGGCTTCCAGGCGCAGCACTTCGGTGTTGATGAACGCCCCGCTGTCGGCCAGGGCCTGGGCCCAGCCGCTGCGCTGATCGAGCACCACACCGTCGAACGTGACGATGGAACCGACCCCGCTTTGCGTGGCGATGTAATTGCGCCGCTTCAGTTCGGCCAGCGCTTCGCGCAACGTGCCACGGCTGACGTTGAATTCCTGAGCCAACTGATGCTCGCCGGGCAACAGAAAGCCGTCCTCCATGAGGCCACTTTCGATGCGTCGGACGAGCTCGTCGACCACCCGTTGTTTCTTGTCAAATCGTACCTGTCTAATCATGTACAAAGTGATAACTGAAACGGGGTTGGGTGGGCAAGGGAAATTTTGGGTGGGGTGACGGAAGGCGGGAGATCAAAAGCTTTCCCTCACCCTAGCCCTCTCCCGGAGGGAGAGGGAACTGAATGGGGGATATTCGGGAGGTACGTCGACCTGAAAAGGCTTTGCCGAATCCATAATCGACCGGATGTTTCAGGTCGATGTACAGCGCAAGACACCTCGGTCAGCTCCCTCTCCCTCCGGGAGAGGGCTGGGCGGGCGGCGTTCCGATGAGGGAGCTCTTGATCTTAGCGTTGCTTGAGACGATCGATAACCACAGCCAACAGCAGAATCGAACCCCGAATCACATACTGATAAAACGTGTCGATATTCTTCAGGTTCATCGCATTCTCGATAATCGCCAGAATCAAGACCCCGGCAATCACATGCCGAATCATCCCGATCCCGCCACTCAGCGACACCCCGCCCAGCACGCAAGCCGAAATCACCGTCAGCTCAAAACCCTGCCCGATCATCGGCTGCCCGGACGTCATCCGCGACGCCAGAATCACCCCCGCCAGCGCACCGATCACCCCATGCACGGCGAAGATGATGATCTTCGTGCGATCGACATTCACCCCCGCCAGCAACGCCGCTTCCTGGTTGCCACCGATGGCCATGGTGTTGCGCCCGTAGGTCGTGTAATTCAGCAGCCAGCCGAAAAACAGAAAGCAGACGATGGTAATCAGGATCGGCACCGGCACGCCGAACAACTGACCGTTGCCGAACACGAAGAACGACTCCTGCGATACGCCCACCGCTTTGCCGTTGGCAAAAATGTAGGCCAGGCCACGGACAATCTGCATGGTCGCCAGCGTCGTGATCAACGCGTTGACCCGCAACTTGGCGATCACGATGCCGTTGATCAAACCGACGATCAGCCCCATCACCAGCGCGGCGCTGACGCCGAGAAACACGCTGTTGGTATCGCGCATCACCACCGCCGCAACCACCCCGGCGCAGGCAATCACCGAACCCACCGACAAGTCGAAATGCCCCGACGCCAGGCAATACAACATGGTGCACGCGGCAATCCCGGTGGTGGAAATCGCCAGGCCCAGGCCACGCATGTTCAGCGGCGAGAGGAAGTTGTCGATCAGCAAGGTGCAGGCGAGGAAGATCCCGACCGCCGCCAGCAACATCACCCAGTCATCGAGGAAGCGCCGCATATCCAGCGGTTTGCGCGCGGTCGGCAGGGTTTCGTTTTGGGTTGTCATCATAGTCACCTCTCAGTTCGCCACGCCGTCAGCGCGGTGGCGCGGCAAAGCCAGTTGCAGCAGGTTGGATTCGTTGGCCTGGTCGCGGCTGACTTCGCCACGCAGGGCGCCCTCGCACAGCACCAGAATGCGGTCGGAAATACCCATCACTTCCATCAGATCACTGGACACCACGATCACCGAAATGCCGTCAGCGGCCAGGTTATGGATGATCTGGTAGATCTCGGCCTTGGCGCCGATATCGATGCCCCGGGTCGGCTCGTCGAGCAGCAGGACTTTCATCGGCATCGACAGCCAGCGGCCGAGAATCGCCTTCTGCTGGTTGCCGCCGGAGAGGAACTTGATCTGTTGCCCGGCGTGGGGCGTTTTCACTTTCAGGGCCTTGATCTGTTTGTCGGCATTGCCCTTTTCCCAGATCCCGCGCAGCAGGCAACCGAGCCCTGAGTTCGCGCCGCGCGCACTGATGTTGATGTTCTCGGCGACGCTGGCGAGCGGGATGATGCCTTCCTTCTTGCGGTCCTCCGGGCACAGCAGAATCCCGGCGGCAATCGCATCGCGGGGCGAACGCAGCTTCAGTTCATGGCCGCGCAATTCCAGGCGCCCGGCGGTGTTGCGTTCCAGGCCACTGAGCAACCGGAACAGCTCGGTGCGCCCTGCCCCGACCAGTCCGAACAGGCCAAGGATTTCGCCTTTGTGCGCATCGAAACTGATCGGCTCACGCAGGCCCGGGCCGAGCAAGCCATCGACTCTCAGCGCCACCGCACCGCGCGGGCGACCGCGATAATCGTAGATGTCCTGAATGTCGCGCCCGACCATGCAAGTCACCAGTTGATCGTGGGTCAACTGACTCATGTCCTCGAAGGTACGTACGTAGCGACCGTCCTTGAACACCGTGACCGCGTCGCAGATACGGAACACTTCTTCCATGCGATGGGAAACGTAGAGCACCACTTTGCCCTCGTCGCGCAGCCGGCCGATGATCGCCATCAACCGGTCGATTTCCCGAGCCGAGAGGCTGCTGGTCGGTTCGTCGAACGCAATCACATGGGCGCCACGGGACAACGCCTTGGCGATTTCCACCAGTTGCCGCTGGCCGAGGGACAGGCGCCCGACCTTGGTCTGCGGATCGATTTCATCGGCCAGACCTTTGAGACAAGCCAAGGCTTGCTGACGCAGCGCACCGCGATTGATCAGACCGAAACTGGCCGGCAGGTGGCCGAGGAACAGGTTCTCGGCCACGGTCATTTCCGGCACCAGGTGCAGCTCCTGGTGAATCACCGCCACACCGCTGCCGATGCTGTCGGCGGTGGACTTGAAGGCCATCGTCCGTTCGCCGATCTGCAGCTGGCCGCTGCTGGGAATGTAGGCGCCACCGAGGATTTTCAGCAGCGTCGATTTGCCGGCGCCGTTCTCGCCCATCAAGGCGTGCACCTGCCCGGGATGGGCGACGAAGCTGATGCCGTCCAGCGCCTTCACCCCGGGGAAGGTCTTGCCGATCCCGTTGAAGCGCAGACTGCCGGCACTGTGTTGTTGTGTTTGTACTTGCGCGTGCATTTAAGCCACCTCTTCACACCGATGACAGCCCGGTTGCCCGGGCCGCCGCTGCCGTCAGTTCCACAGGCCGATCTTTTCCAGCTCTTGCTTGAAGTTCTCGCGGGTGATCAGGGTGACGTCGTCCATCGCGGTGTACTTCGGCGGTTCTTTGCCGGTGGTGACCCACTCGTACATCATGCTGGCGGTGTTGTAGCCCTCGATGTGCGGGCTCGGCAGCATCGAACCGTAGAAGCCGCTGTTGGGCTTTTTCAGCTCGCCGATCGCGTCGGTGCCGTTGATGCCGATGCCGATCACGTTGGCGGCGGCAAACCCGGCGGCTTCAGTGGCGCGCACGCCGCCCAGAACGGTGTTGTCGTTCATGCCGCCGATGATCAGGTTCTTCGCCGCGCCCGGCAGCTTGACCAGCGCCGAGTTGGTGGCGTCCATGCTGCCCGGTACGTCGAGGGTTTTCAGGGCGGCTGTCAAAATGTGATCTTTCGGCATGCCGGCGTCTTCGAGGGCCTTCATCGAGCCGTCGGTGCGCTTCTTGCCGGTGTCGAGTTCGTTGTAGGTGTTCACAACGGCGTAGGTGTCTTTCCAGTCCCAGTTGCGTTTTTTCGCTTCGGCGGCCATGGCGGCGCCCTGCTTCTGGCCGACTTCGAACGCGGCCATGCCGAGGTACGGCACCTCTTCCATGAACTTGCCGTTGGCGTCGACGAAACGGTCGTCCACGGCAATCACTTTCAGGTCATTGAGTTTGGCCTTGGCCATGATCGCCGGGCCGAGAGACACGTCCGGCGGGCAAATCACGAAGCCCTTGGCACCATTGGCCGCGAGGCTGTCGATGGCCGAGAGGGTTTTCTCGCCGTCCGGCACGGCGATCTTGATCAGCTCGAAGCCTTTGTCCTTGGCCGCTTTTTCTGCGAAGGCCCATTCGGTCTGGAACCACGGCTCTTCGGCCTGCTTGACCAGAAAACCGATCTTCACCGGATCGGCGGCCAGCAGCGAACCGCTCAGGCTGAACGCAGTGGCCGCCAGCGCGGCACTGCACAGGGTACGAATCCCGAAACGACGTTTCATAAGCAGACTCCTTGTTATTTTTCTTGAGCGTTATTTGAAAAGCGTTGAAGCGGTCGAAGCATGTTTCTGTCAATCATCAGGACAATAGTCATATCGTATGATGATTGGATTTCAGGCGGACCTTTCCACCTGGAATCCGGTTTTTCAGTCGTGGTACATCACCGAACGACCACCATCGATGGTGATGCACGAGGCGTTGATGAACGGCGCTTCGTCGCTGGCCAGGAACACGGCCGTCATCGCCACTTCGATCGGTTGGCCGATGCGTTTTGGCGGATGCAGGTCAAAGGCGCGCTGGCGTTCAGCGTGCGGGTCGGCGAAGCCATTCCAGTAATCGACGTTGAGCTGGGTTTCGATGTAGCCTGGGGCGATGGCGTTGACGCGAATACCCTTCGGCGCGTACTCGATGCCCAGCGCGCGGGTCAGCCCGAGCAGGCCATGTTTGGCCACCGGGTACGGGAAGCAGCCGGGAATGATGTTCGTGGAATGGGTCGAGGCAATGTTGATGATGCTGCCGATGCCTTGCTCGATCATCTGCGGCAACACGGCCTTGCAGCCATACCAGGCGCCGTCGAGGTCGATGGCAAAGCAGCGGCGCCAGTCTTCTTCGGTCATTTCCAGCGGATCGCGGAACACGTTGACGCCGGCGCAATTGACCAGCACGTCGATACGACCGTGCAGCTCGATGGCCAGTTTGGCCATGGCGTGCAGATCCTGCTGACGCGAGACGTCGGCCTTGATCGCTTGCACATCGGCGCCCTGCTCGCGCCAGTGCGCAGCGACCTTCTCGACCTTTTCAGCCTGGATATCGCTGATCACCAGTTTCGCCTGCTGCGAGGCGAAAGTCGCGACGATCGCTTCGCCGATGCCTTGGGCGGCGCCGGTCAGCAACACAACCTTGTTTTTCAGGCGCTCGCCTTTCGGTGGCTCGGGTACCGGTGGCAGGGACAGAGGTTCAGCCATGAATCAGGACTCCTGTTGGAAAGCATAAAAAAACCGGGCATCTGACGATGTCCGGTCTGGAAGGCTTCTGGAACACAACAGGCGAGCGCCGCTGACGGCATCGGGCCGTTGCGGGACGCTGACTCCGCTGGGGAGTGCGATAGAGATTCGCTGCATCACTTCACCTGTTTTGTTCTTTTTAAGTGTGAGTGCGTGTTACTGCTGGAGCCGACTATAAACCCGACCGCCAAATAATCTCAATATATAATTTTGCATCCCATATTATGGGATTTAACTGGCAAATCGCGTACAGAGCTTTCCTGCGACGTCCACTCGTAGCGACAGCACGGCGCCATCCAGCGGGTGGTTCAGCAGACTTTTGGCGCTGGTGATGTACAGGGTTTTCAGATCGGCGCCCCCGAATACGCAACTGGTCGGGCGGCTGATCGGCAGGTCGATCTTGCGGTCGATCTGGCCATCCGGTGTCAGGCGCAGCAGGCAGCTGCCGTCCCAGCGGGCGTTCCAGATATAGCCTTCGGCGTCCATCGCCGAACCGTCCGGGCCACCGTTCTGATCGGCGCTGTACCAAGACCGGGCCGTGTCGAGGTTGCCGTCGGTGTGTATGAAATAGCGATACAAGGTGCTGTCGAGGCTATCGCCGAACAACAGCGTGGTGCCGTCGTCACTCCAGAGCAGCGTGTTGGGAATCCCCAGGCCACGCAGCAATGGCGTGACTCGTTTATCCGGATCAATCCGGAACAACCCACCGGAACGACGGGTGATCGGCAGATCTTCGCCCTGCTCGCCGATGTTGTTTTGCATGGTGCCGAGCCACAAGCGGCCCTGGCCATCGCAACGCGCTTCGTTGGCGCGGTTACCCGGTTGCGGGTCGGCGACGCAGAACAGCGTCAGCCGCGGCTCAAGTCCGGGGGAATCCAGGTCGAGTCGGTAGACGCCGCTGCTCAGGGTCACCAGCGCGTCGCCGCTGGCGCAGGGGATGAACGCCGAGACGTGTTCCGGCATCTGCCAGATCTGCACGTTCTGCCCGATCAGGCGCAGCGCCTGCTTGCCGGCGATGTCGACCCAGTACAGCGCCTGGGTCGGTGCGTCCCAGAACGGACCTTCGCCCAATTGCGCCCGATGCTCTGTAGCCGCAGTCCACGTCATGCAACCTCCTGTCTTGTTGTTTTTGTCAGCTGGCTTTTTTGTCGGCCATCACCTGCGGGTAGAACCGCTTGATGGCCAGGTCGGCATTGTCGATCAGGGTCATGCAGGCCCATACCCCGCGCGCGGCATCCCGAGCGGCGATGGCGTCGGCCATGTCTTTGTGGATGGGCAAGGTACGGCGCAATTCGTCGGGGTCGGCCGCCGAGACTTCGAAGGACACGGCGAGCAGCGCACCGAGGGCCGGCACCATTTGCTCGATGAATTGATTGTGGCTGGCGGCGAGAATGCATTCGTGGAAGAACTGGTCGGCGCGGTTGTAATCAATGCCGCTGTCCACCGCCCGCTCCAAGGCATTGTAGGCCTGCTGCACGGCTTGCACCTGTTCGACGGTCGCCCGCTCGCAGGCCCAGCGCACCGCCATCGGTTCGATGGTGCGGCGCAGGTCGAGCAGGTCATCGACGAAGTTTTCCGGCAGGCCGCTGCGCGACAGCCAACCCACGACTTGCGGGTCGAACAGGTTCCAGCGCTTGATCGGCAAGACCCGCGTGCCGACTTTGGGCCCGACTTCGAGCATGCCTTTGGCGACGAGGGTCTTGATCGCTTCGCGGATCACGGTGCGGCTGACACCGAGCTGTTCGCCCAGATCGGCCTCGACTTTGATCGCCTGCCCCGGTTTTACCTGGCCGGCGGCAATCCAGGCGCCCAGCCAGTCAACCGTTGATGCGTGAAAACTGCTCGACATGGATACCCCGAAGCCGTTCGCTGTGGTTGCCCAAACTAATCATCATACGATTGAGAGTCAACGACAAAAAACCGCAGCCTGCTTTCACAGACTGCGGTTTCTTAGGGTTCGAGGCCGATGCGGAAGAACTCGCCGCCACTCCAGACGCCGAGCCAGCGCTGGCCATCGATTTCACGGCTGACAGCCAGTTCGACCAATTGGTAGAACACGTTGCGGTGGATCAGCGCTTCGAGATTGGTGCGCACATGCACGTAGGGCGCGGGTTCTTGCGTCGTCGGATCGATGTCGACGCGGATCGGATGCTCCGGGCCGGCCTCGGTGGTTTCATCGACGTTAGTGGTAAAGCGCAGCAGTTGCGCCTCACCCTCGCCTTCCACCTCGACGGCAATCGCCACGAATGGCGCGTCATCGACCTTGATCCCGACTTTCTCGACCGGAGTAATCAGGAAATAGTCATCACCATCGCGGCGGATGATCGTGGAGAACAACTTGACCATCGGCTTGCGCCCGATCGGCGTACCCAGGTAATACCAGGTGCCATCGCGGGCGATACGCATGTCGATGTCGCCGCAGAAATCCGGGTTCCACAAGTGCACCGGCGGCAAGCCTTTGGTTTTGGGGATTTGCCCCAGCAGGTCATTGGCTTTTTGCGGGCCACTCATGGCGTACTCCTTGAATTACTGGTCCCCGACGCCCAGCAGACTGCGCGCGTACTGCGCCAGCGGTGGGCCGATCAGGTCTTCGGGCTTGTTATCGTGGAACGTCAGTAAACCGCCACGACTCTTGATCCGTGCAGTATCAATCAAATACTGGGTGCTGGTCTCGATCAACATGATCTGAATCACGCCGCCGTCGATACCGAGGCGATCCACGGCTTCCTGATCCAACCATTCATCGGAGTTGCCGATGCGGTCGTCAGCCTTGGCGAAACGGGTGTACAGCAGGTAGTGAGCACCGGCATCACGGGCTTCGCCCATCGCCTGGTCGAGGCCTTCCGGCGCACGGGCGCGACGGACCATCGGGAAGTATTCGACGAAACCTTTGAAGGCCTCTTCAGCCACTACGTTGGGACGCGGGTAGGAACCACCCGGCGGCGCGAACGAACCCTGCGCGATGTAGATGAACGAATCCGGCTGAATGCGGAAATTGTTTACGCGGCGGCTGTCGCTGTGATCCAGCAGACCTGCGTCGCTCATCTGGTAGCGAGTCCCTTCGGCCATGTCACTGACAGTCATACAGCCGCCCAGCGCCAAAACGGCCAGCAGCAAAACCAGGCTACGCATCCTAATCCTCCAGAAGCCGGTGACGGAAAACCGGCGAATGGCCGTAGGATGCAGCTTTTGCGCCAGTCCTTGGAAATGTGCAGGTATCCGGTTTGAAATAGATTTTTGGTGGCGAGAGATTTAGCCGCCAATGATCTTCATGACGGTGGCGCCGCCGGAGAACGCGACTTCCTGCTTGTCGCCCAAGGCTTTGACCAGCAATCGTTGCAACGCTGGCAGCGCCTCGTGGCGCGGCTTGTCGAGCAGGTCACCGACGTAGTGACGGTTGCTCGATGACAGGCAACCATGCAGCCATCCGGTGGATGACAAGCGCAGTCGCGAGCAGGTTCGGCAGAACGGTACGCTTTCGTTGGCGATCACACCAAAGTTGCCGAGACCGGGAATTGCATAGCGAACGGCCGTGGCGTCCACCGGCGCGTCGGTTTGCGCGTACTCGTAATGTTCGCCGATCAGGCTCAGCAACTGTTGCAGGCTGACGAACTGTTGCAGGAAGGCGTTGGAATCAGTGGCCAGGTGGCCCATGCGCATCAGCTCGATGAAGCGCAGTTCAAAGCCACGCTCGAGGCAGTAATCGAGCAGCGGCATCACCTGGTCGAGGTTCTGCCCGCGCAACGGCACCATGTTGACCTTGATCTTCATCCCTGCCGCTGCGGCCTGATCCATGCCGTCGAGCACGGTGGCCAGATCGCCGCCACGGGCAATGCTGCGGAACGCGCCGGCGTCCAGGGTATCGAGGGAAACGTTGATGCGTCGCAGGCCGGCATCGACCAGCAGCGGGAGTTTTTTCGCCAGGAGCTGGCCGTTGGTGGTCAGACTGATGTCTTCCAGGCCCATCTTGCCGACGGCGGTCATGAAGGATTCGAGCTTGGGACTGACCAGCGGCTCGCCGCCAGTGATGCGCAGGCGCTCGATGCCGGCGGCTTCGATCAGATAGGCAACGCCGCGTGCCATGGCCTCGGCCGACAGTTCATCCTGCGCAGCCACCAGCCGCTTGCCGTTGGGCACGCAGTAGGTACAGGCGTAATTGCAGGCGGAGGTCAGACTGATCCGCAAATTGCGAAAACGCCTGCCTTGACGGTCAACGATCATGAAGCACTCCGGCGATGGAAAATCGAGCGGCTAAAACTTGACTCACAATTCAAGTTTTAGCAAGCCCTATGCCTGAGTATATTCCTGCGGTACTGCGCCATGTAGCGAAAAACACGGCGCATAAGGCGACTGAATGATTCAGCTGCTTGGCGTTTCAGGGTCGCGCTTGCGCTTGTTGCCCATGCGCACGCCGATGTCCATCAGGAACTGGAAGAAACCTTCCTGATCTTCCAGCACGTTGCTCCAGAACGGCGAGTGATACAGCGCCACAGCGCCGTGCACCAGCGCCCAGGATGCGCAGTAATGGAAGTACGGCGGCACGTCTTCGAGCTTGCCTTCGCTGATGCGGCCCTTGATGAGCAGGGTCAGACGTTCGAAGTTCGAGGCACGGATCTTGTGCAGCTCCTCGACCATCTCCGGGACCTGATTGCCCTTGACCACCTTCTCTTCCAGGCGATCGAACAGGCGATAGCGCTGCGGGTCGCGCATGCGGAATTCAAAGTAGGCACGGGACAGGGCTTCCTTGTCCTTGTCGACATCGGCCGAATGCAACAGCTCGTTCAAGTCGCGCTCGTAATCGAGCATCAGGCGCAGATAGATTTCCGCCTTGGACTTGAAGTGCTTGTAGATCGTGCCTTTGCCGATACCCACGGCATCAGCAATCATCTCGACGGTGACACTGTCTTCACCTTGTTCGAGGAACAGCTTGAGCGCGGTATCGAGAATTTCTTGCTCGCGGCGACGAAACTCACGGACCTTACGAGGTTCTTTGTGCATAAGAAAAGGTCTGTAGGGGTCAAAATTCGAAGCCGCGTATTATGCCTAACTTGCGCAAAAATGCACGGATCATCCGACCATATCTGTGTTTCTTGTTCATTTCACGAACGTTTCGGGGGGAATGAGAACATAACCGAAGCGAACGTATTCCAAATTTGTTTAAAAACCCCGACCGGCCAACTGGACTGAACGCCAGACTGATCAATACTTGAACTGTCGGGCGACATCTCCCCCAAGTGTCGCGCCGGTAAAGGTACCAAAGGACCGCGTGCCTTTGTTTTACTCCTAATGGTCTTAACCCGGATTCACCCCCCAGAACCCGGGTTTTTTTTGCCTGCGATTCAGGCTTTTACGTGCGCCAGCGGAAACAGTCGCTTGAAGTTCTCCGTGGTCTGCTCGGCAAAGCGCTCATAGTTCTCGCCCCGCAGCATCGCCAGAAACTCTGCCACTTCCCGCACGTATTGCGGCAGGTTCGGCTTGCCGCGATAAGGGATCGGCGCCAGGTACGGCGAATCGGTTTCCACCAGCAGGCGATCCGCCGGGACCTTGCTTGCCACATCGCGCAGCGCATCGGCATTGCGGAAGGTGACGATGCCCGACAGGGAAATGTAATAACCCATGTCCAGCGCCGCCTTGGCCATGTCCCAGTCTTCGGTGAAGCAATGCAACACACCGGCCTGGGGCAGCGCAGCTTCGCGCAACAATTCAAGCGTGTCGGCGCGGGCGCCACGGGTGTGGATGATCACCGGTTTGCCGGTCTGCTGTGCGGCTTGCAGGTGCAGACGGAAAGACTCCTGCTGCAATTCGGCGGCTTCCGGCTCGTAGTGGTAGTCCAGACCGGTTTCGCCGATCGCCACCACTTTCGGGTGATTCAGTTCATGCAGCAGCCAGTCCAGTGCCGGCGCCGCGCCGGGCTGCACATCCAGCGGATGCACGCCGACCGAGCAATCGACGTCGTCGTAACGCTCGGCCAGGGCTTTGACGTCGGCGGCGTTATCGGCGCTGACGCCAATGCACAGGAAATGCCCGACGCCGCGCTGGCGGGCCGCATCCAGTGCGGCATCCAGGGAACCGTCGTGAACGGCGAGGTCGAGGCGATCAAGGTGACAATGGGAATCTACGAGCATAAAAAGGACTGCAACTTACATCGTATGAGTGGGACGGTCGGACTTCAGGGCTCCGGCCAGATGAGTTTCGATGCGACTGCGCGCGGTGTTGTCGCCATCGTTGAATTGCACGCCGACGCCGGCAGCGCGATTGCCTTGGGCGCCTTTGGGAGTGATCCAGGCGACTTTGCCGGCCACCGGTATCTTTTCCGCCTCATCCATCAGGTTCAGCAACATGAACACCTCGTCGCCCAACTTGTAGCTCTTGTTGGTCGGGATGAACAAGCCACCGTTCCTGATGAACGGCATGTAAGCGGCGTAAAGGACGGACTTGTCCTTGATGGTCAGGGACAAGATGCCGTTGCGCGGCCCCGGGCTGACGGGTTCATTCATGTTGACCTCCACTGCTGATGTTCAGAGTCTAGGTACACATTCTTATCTTTGGCCAGGCAGACTCGCCCATTGCACCAACAACGCTTCCAGCAGCAACGCGGCATTGAGGTTGGCCTTGCTCAGGACTTTCTGGCGCTGGGCGAGAATCCAGTCCTGGATATCGAGGACTTTACGCTGGGCGCTTTTTTGCGCCAGGTACTGCACGACCTTGCGCATGTCGGTCAGGCCGAGGCCCGCTTCATCCTGGGTCAATTGATAGCGCAGGATCAGGCTCGACCAGTCGCAGAACCAGTCGAACAGGCGCAGCATCGGAATGTTTTTCCACTCCTCGGCCAGTTGCGTCGGCGATTGCTGCTGTTTGAGCAGCTTCTTCACGCCTTCCACAACCTGCGCACGCTGCTCACGTACGCCCTGCCCCTGCAACGTGACAGCGGCCAATGGTGAGCCAGCGGCCAGAGTCAGCAGCTCGACCCGTTCGTCTTCGGAGCATTCCGGCAATGCCTGAGCCAGCCATTGCAGGCTCATGGCCTCGCTCGGCAGCGGACAGGCCTGTTGCACGCAGCGGCTCTTGATGGTCGGCAATAGACGGCTCGGCTGGTGACTGACCAGCAACAACACGGTATTGCCCGACGGCTCTTCGAGACTCTTGAGCAAGGCGTTGGCGGCGTTGATGTTCATCGACTCCACCGGCTCGATCAGCACCACCTTGCGACCGCCCAGTTGCGCGGTCTGCACCACGAAACTGACCAGATCACGCACCTGGTCGACCTTGATCGCCTTGTCCGCTTCTTCCGGTTCGAGGATGTAATTGTCCGGGTGGCTGCCGGCCTTGAGCAGCAGGCAGGATTTGCACTCGCCGCAGGCTTCAGGCGTCGGACGCTGGCACAGCAGACTGGCCATCAGCCGCTCGGCCAACGCGCGCTTGCCGATCCCGGCGGGACCGTGCAGCAGATACGCGTGGGCGTGCTGAGTGCGACCGGCCAGTTGCTGCCAGAGACTGTCCTGCCACGGATAGGCCTCAGCCACGGCACAGCTCCAGCAAGTTCGGAATCAGGGTATCCAGCGATTGTTGAACCTTGGCCAACGGCTGACCGGCGTCGATCCGCACGTAACGCATAGGATCGGCCTCGGCACGCTTGAGGAAAGCACTGCGCACCGCCTCGAAAAACGCCCGGCCTTCCAGTTCGAAGCGATCCAGACGACCCCGGGCGCTGGCCCGGGCCAAACCGATTTCCACCGGCAGATCGAAAATCAGCGTCAGGTCGGGACGCAGGTCGCCCTGCACGAAAGTCTCCAGTGCAGCGATACGCTCCAGCGACAAACCACGACCGCCACCCTGATAGGCGTAAGTCGAATCGGTGAACCGGTCGCACAAGACGACGGCACCACGGGCCAGCGCCGGGCGAATGACTTCAGCCAGATGCTGGGCACGGGCGGCAAACACCAGCAGCAGCTCGGTGTCCGGGTTCATCACTTCGTCGACCGGGGCCAGCAACACCTCACGAATACGCTCGGCCAGCGGCGTACCGCCGGGCTCGCGGGTCAGCACCACTTCGATACCGGCGGCGCGCAGGCGCTCGGCGAGGTATTCGCGGTTGGTGCTCTTGCCGGCGCCTTCCGGGCCTTCCAGGGTAATAAACAAGCCAGTCACAGGCAGTCCTTAATCAAAGTCATTGCGCGGTTTGCGGTGCGGCCGCTTCGGTTTCCGGAGTCGGCTCGGGCTCCTGGGCAGGAACCTGCGGCAACGATTCTGGCGCAGTGTCGGGTGATGCGGCAGGAGCGGCTTCCCCGGTTGTCGGAGCGGCTTCCGGTGTCGAAGCCGGCGCCGGGCTCGAACGGTAATCCGAGCGCCGTTTGAGCTGGAACTCACGCACCGCACTGTTGTGCGCATCGAGGTCGTCGGAGAACACATGGCTGCCATCGCCACGAGCTACAAAGTAGAGGCTGGTGCCTTCCACCGGGTTCAACGCGGCGTGAATCGCCTCGCGGCCAACCATCGCAATCGGCGTCGGCGGCAGCCCCGGAATCACATAAGTGTTGTACGGCGTGGCTTCCTTGAGATGCGCACGAGTCAGCTTGCCGTTGTAGCGATCACCCAGACCGTAGATCACCGTCGGATCAGTCTGCAACTGCATGCCCAGCGCCATGCGACGTACGAACACGCCAGCAATCTGGCCACGCTCCTGCGGAACGCCGGTTTCCTTCTCCACCAGTGACGCCATGATCAGCGCCTGGTAAGGCTCGGTGTAGGGAGCATCAGTGGAGCGGTTTTCCCATTCCTTGGCCAGCACTTCGTCGAGGCGGTCGAAGGCCTTTTTCAGCAACTCGGTATCGGAGACCCCGCGCACGAAACGGTAGGTGTCGGGGAAGAACCGACCTTCGGGAAACAAGCCCTTGTGGCCGATTTTGGCCATCACATCACTGTCGCTCAGACCGGTCAGGGTCTGCTCGATCTTTTCGTCTTTCGACAAAGCGGCGCGCACCTGATGGAAGTTCCAGCCTTCGACGAGGGTCAGGCTGTACTGAACCACTTCGCCACGCTTCCACAGCTCGATCAGACCCTTGACGGTCATGCCCGGCTGCATGCGGTACTCGCCCGTATGAATCGGGGTGCCCGTCAGATTGAAACGCCAATAAATGCGTAGCCAGAAAGCGTCCTTGATCACGCCATCGGCTTCAAGTCCGAGAAGGGTGCGGGTCGGCGTGGAACCCTTGGGCACATCCAGCAGTTCTTCCTGCGTGATATTCAGAGGCTGTTCCAGTGCCGAATGAATCTTCCAGGCGCTGGCGCCCAGCAGCAGCCCTGCCAGAACCAGTCCGGTTTCCAGCAGCAGCAAAAGTTTACGTCTCACGAATCAGGCATCCAGTAGCGTGCGGGCAATGGTTTGCAGTTTACGGGTGAGCGGCCCAACCGGCCAGCTCAGTGCAGCGTACGCGCGTACCGGCCAGACGCCATACACGCTGTTGCAGACAAAGACTTCATCAGCCCATTGCAGCTGATCAAGGCTGATATCGGTGATTTGCACGGGGATACCCGATGACGCTGCCTGAAACAATAGTTCGGCGCGCATCACACCGGCCACCCCGCAGCGTTTCAGATCCGCCGTGACCAGCACGCCATCGCGCACCAGAAACAGGTTGCTGAACACGCCCTCGATCACACGACCCGCCTGGTCGAGCATCAAGCCTTCGGCGTGCTCGCTGTCTTGCCATTCGGCGCGAGCGAGGACTTGTTCCAGACGATTGAGGTGCTTGAGACCTGCCAGCAAGGGCTGGACAGATAAACGCGTCGTACACGAAAACAGGCGAACGCCTTGCTCGCCATGGACGGCAGGATAAGCAGCAGGAGGATTGCCTTGCAGAATGCGTCGGCCCGGCGCCGAAGGATCCGGCGCATAACCGCGCAAACCGTCGCCACGGGTGAGGATGAGCTTGAGCACACCCTCGCCCATGGCCGCCGCATAGGCTTGCAGCTCGCTACGGATCAGCTCGATGTCGGCCGCGATGGCCAGGCGTGAACAGCCTTCGGCCAGTCGCGCCACGTGACGCTCCAGCAGCAAAGGCTGGCCGTTACGCACGGCGATGGTCTCGAACAGACCGTCGCCGTAAGCCAGGCCGCGATCTTTCAGCGACAGAGTGTCAGCCGGTTGACCGTCGACCCAGCAGTCCATCAGCCGGCGAACCGACGGAACGCCAACGTGCCGTTGGTGCCGCCAAACCCGAACGAGTTGGACAGCACGACATCGATATCCATGTTGCGCGCCGTGTGCGGCACGAAGTCGAGATCGCAGCCTTCATCCGGCTCATCGAGGTTGATGGTCGGCGGCGCCACCTGGCTGTTGATCGCCAGCACGCTGAAGATCGCCTCGACCGCGCCCGCTGCACCCAACAGGTGACCGGTCATGGACTTGGTGGAGCTGACCGCCAGTTTATAGGCGTGATCACCGAACACCGACTTGATCGCGTTGGCTTCGGCGAGGTCGCCGGCCGGCGTCGAAGTACCGTGAGCGTTGATGTATTGCACTTGATCGACGTTGATCTTCGCGTCACGCAGCGCATTGGTGATGCAACGCGCAGCACCGGCGCCATCGGCAGGTGGCGACGTCATGTGGAACGCATCGCCACTGGTGCCGAAACCGATCAGCTCGGCGTAGATGGTCGCGCCACGGGCCTTGGCGTGCTCGAGTTCTTCGAGCACCAGGGCGCCGGCGCCGTCGGACAGGACGAAGCCATCACGGCCCTTGTCCCACGGACGGCTGGCACGGGTCGGTTCGTCGTTGCGGGTCGACAGTGCACGGGAGGCGCCAAAGCCGCCCATGCCCAGACCGCACGCGGCCATCTCGGCACCGCCGGCAATCATCACGTCGGCTTCGTCGTACATGATGTTGCGGGCCGCCATGCCGATGCAGTGCGTACCGGTGGTACACGCTGTGGCGATGGCGTAGTTAGGCCCCTGTGCACCCAGGTGGATGGACAGGAAACCGGAAATCATATTGATGATCGAGCCAGGCACAAAGAACGGAGAAATCCGGCGCGGGCCGGTTTCGTGCAGGGTGCGACTGGTTTCTTCGATGTTGGTCAGACCGCCGATACCCGAACCCATGGCCACGCCAATGCGTTCACGGTTGGCATCGGTGACTTCCAGGCCAGCATTGCGTACGGCTTGAAAGCCGGCCGCCAGACCGTACTGAATGAACAGGTCGAGCTTGCGCGCTTCCTTGACCGACAGGTATTCCTCGACATTGAAGCCCTTTACCGAGCCGCCAAAGCGGGTGGAATAGGCAGAAAGGTCGGTGTGTTCGATCAGACCAATGCCACTGCGGCCAGCCAGAATGCCCTGCCAACTGCTCGGCACATCCGTGCCCAGTGGCGACAACATACCCATACCGGTGACTACGACGCGTCTACGCGACACAGCACTCTCCTTTTTCAAATGACGACTTTGCATCAGGCCTAAAGAAAAAACCGCACGCCATGATGGCAGTGCGGTTTTTCCATGACAGCAAGCAACGATTACAAACTATTACGCCTGGTGGCTAGTAACGTAGTCGATTGCAGCTTGTACAGTAGTGATCTTCTCAGCTTCTTCGTCAGGGATTTCGGTCTCGAATTCCTCTTCCAGAGCCATCACCAGCTCAACGGTGTCAAGGGAGTCGGCACCCAGGTCTTCTACGAAGGAAGCGGTGTTTACCACTTCTTCTTCTTTAACACCCAGTTGCTCGGCAACGATTTTCTTGACGCGCTCTTCGATGGTGCTCATACCTTGTTTTCACTCCTAATGGACAAATTCAGGCAGCTGGCCAGTGGGTAAGTGTATAGAAAGACTTTTCAGCTTTTCAACTGAAAGCTTCACTCCTCAAACCCTGCGGCCCTCTGCCTATAAATAGATTGCAGCTTTATAACGGATTTTAGACAGCTCGTATGACATTTTTTTGAAGCAATCCGTCACATTTGAATTACATGTACATCCCGCCGTTAACCGGGATTGTAGCCCCGGTCACGTATGCCGCACCGTCGGATGCAAGAAAAGCGACCACGGACGCGATCTCTTGAGCTTGTCCCAGACGGCCCAGCGGAATCTGCGTCTGCAAGGCTTCACGCTGTGCTTCAGGCAGCTCGCGGGTCATATCGGTGTCGATGAACCCTGGGGTCACCGAGTTGACCGTAATCGAACGCGAACCGACTTCACGCGCCATGGCACGGCTGAAACCTTCCAGACCGGCCTTGGCGGCTGCATAGTTTACTTGGCCTGCGTTGCCCATGGCACCCACCACCGAGCCAATACTGATAATTCGACCCCAACGCGCCTTGGTCATGCCGCGCAGAACGCCCTTGGACAGGCGATACAGACTGTTCAGGTTGGTATCGATCACGTCGTACCACTCGTCGTCTTTCATGCGCATCATCAGGTTATCGCGGGTGATGCCGGCATTGTTGACCAGGATCGCGACCGGAGCACCGAACTGCTCCTGGATGCTTGCAAGCACCTTGGTGACCGATTCGTCGCTGGTGACGTTCAGTTCGAAACCTGCGCCCTGAATGCCGTTTTCCTTCAGGGTCGCAGCAATGCGCTCGGCGCCGGAAGCGGAAGTCGCGGTGCCAACAACGATGGCGCCCTGACGACCCAGTTCCAGTGCGATAGCCTGGCCGATACCACGGCTTGCGCCGGTGACCAGTGCAACTTTACCTTGCAGACTCATGCAAGTTTCTCCTGATTCAGACAATCGCTGCACGAGCGGCAGCGAAAGCGTCTGGGGTATTGAGGTTGGAAGTCGAAACGCCTTCGGCGCAACGTTTGTTCAGACCGGCAAGCACTTTGCCAGGGCCGCACTCGACCAGATTGGTCGCGCCTTTCGCTGCCAGAGTCTGTACGGACTCGACCCAGCGAACCGGCTTGTAGAGTTGTTCCAGCAGATCACGCTTGAGGGTTTCCAGATCCGCCGGCACCTGAGCGCTGACGTTCTGCACCACAGGGATCTGCGGCGCCTGCCAGTCGATGGCAGCGATGGATTCGGCAAAGCGCTCGGCAGCCGGACGCATCAGTTCGCAGTGCGATGGCACGCTGACCGGCAGCGGCATGGCACGCTTGGCGCCACGGGCCTTGCAGCCTTCGATGGCGCGCTCGACGGCAGCCTTGGCACCGGCGATCACCACCTGGCCCGGGGAGTTGAAGTTCACCGCGCTGACCACGTCGCCTTGCGCCGCTTCGGCACAGGCTGCCAGCACGTCGGCGTCTTCCAGACCGAGGATGGCAGCCATGCCGCCCTGCCCGGCCGGAACGGCTTCCTGCATCAGTTGGCCACGGCGCTCGACGAGCTTCACCGCGTCCGCCAGGCTCAGGCTGCCCGCAGCGACCAGCGCGCTGTACTCACCCAGGCTGTGACCGGCAACGAACGCCGGGCGCGCACCGCCTTCCGCCAGCCACAGACGCCACAGGGCGATCGAAGCGGTCAGAATGGCCGGTTGGGTTTTGTCGGTTTGATTGAGCAGCTCTTCCGGACCCTGCTGGGTCAGCGCCCACAGGTCGTAGCCCAGAGCATCGGATGCTTCTTTGAAAGTTTCGAGGATCAGCGGATGTTGCGCGCCCAGCTCGGCCAGCATGCCGAGGGACTGCGAACCCTGTCCTGGAAAGACGAATGCGAGGGAAGCAGACATGTAACAAGCCCCTAATGATCTTGTCGTCGGAAAAATGGCATCCCGCTAGAGGGACGCAAGAAACTGACAGTTGGATGGCCCTTTGAACCGGGCGGTCACATTTAAGCATTGTCCGACGAAAACGCCTAAGACAACAAATCCTCCAGACGGCCGTGCAGGCGCTCGGGAAGATTCTCCTGAATCTCGATCAACGCCCGCTGAATGGCGCTCTGAAACCCCTGAACCCCGGCGGAACCGTGACTTTTCACCACAATCCCCTGCAGGCCAAGGAAGCTTGCACCGTTATGCCGCGCAGGCGCCAGATCAGCCTGCAGACGCTTCATCAGGGGCAGCGCCAGAGCGCCGACAGCGCGGGAGGCGAGGTTTTTCTTGAACAAGGCCTCGATGCGCGCAGCGATCATCGTCGCCAGGCCTTCGCTGGACTTGAGCAGAATGTTGCCGACAAAACCGTCGCAAACCACCACATCCGCCTCGCCGCGATACAAGCCGTCGCCTTCGATGAAACCGATGTAGTTAATGCCCCGGGCCGCCTGCAACAACGTCGCAGCCAGCTTGACCTGCTGATTGCCCTTGATGTCCTCGGTGCCAATGTTCAGCAACGCGACACGCGGGCGGGCAATGCCCAGCGTTTGTGCGGCCACAGACCCCATCACAGCGAACTGCAACAGATGCTCGGCGCTGCAATCGACGTTGGCGCCCAGATCGAGCAACTGGCAATAGCCCTTCTGCGTAGGGATCGCCGCGACCATGGCCGGACGATCAATCCCCGGCAGTGTCTTGAGCACAAATCGCGACAGCGCCATCAGCGCACCGGTATTGCCGGCACTGACACAGGCCTGAACCTTGCCATCACGCAGCAATTCGAGGGCGACACGCATCGACGAGTCCGGCTTGCCACGCAGAGCCTGGGCAGGTTTTTCGTCCATGGTGATGACTTCGGACGCCGGAACAATCGTCAGGCGCGCGCGATCGGCAGCCGATTGGCCGGTGATCAATTCTTCAAGAAGGGAGGGTTGACCGACGAGGGTCAGGTGCAGCGAGGGTGTAGCAGAAAGGCAAGCAAGGCTGGCCTGAACAATGCTGCGGGGACCGAAGTCCCCGCCCATTGCGTCAATCGCGATGACTTGAGCGGACAAGTGATTACTCGTCAGCGCCCTTGTCGATCACTTTACGGCCACGGTATACGCCTTCTGGCGATACGTGGTGACGCAGGTGAACTTCACCAGTGGTTTTTTCTACAGACAGGGTGCTAGCCTCGAGAGCGTCGTGCGAACGGCGCATGTCACGGGCAGAGCGGGATTTTTTGTTCTGCTGAACAGCCATAATTGATTAACTCCTAAACGTTTGGGTCACGCTTTAACTGCGCCAATACACTGAACGGGTTGGACCGCGTTACCTCGTCCTCGCTCGGTTCGGGCTCATCTGCTCCCGCCGGCTGCTGGCATTCTTCCGGATGATGAGCAGGCACAATGGGCAAGGCGAGCAGAAGCTCCTCCTCGATCAGTGACTGCAGATCCAATGGATCTTCGCCCAGTTCCAGCACGTCATAACCTTTCGGTAACGACTGGGTATTCGCACCCTCCTTCACTACAGCGTAACTGCATTCGCTGTGGATCGGCAGGGTGACCAGCTCAAGACAACGCTGGCAAACCATTTTGACTTCGGTGTCGATAAAGCTGTGGATCACCACAGATTTACGTTCATCTCGTTCAAAAACGAATTTAGCCTGCACCGTACCGACATCGTCGGAAAGCGGGTCGCAAAGTCTCTTCAAATCGGCCAGCAGCAGTTCACCTTGAAGGGTGGTGCCACGGTCAGCCAATTTGCGCGGGTCAACGTGAGGTGGAATCGGGTCATTCAACATAGGCGCAGCATTATAGGGATGCACCCGCCCATGTCAAAGGAAATTGCGCCCTGTCCGTCACTTACGCGGCTCCGCTAGAATCTGCCACCTGCCTCTGGAGATGCGAATGCTGCCTTTATTACTCGCTTCAAGCTCGACCTATCGTCGGGAATTGCTCAATCGCCTGCGCTTACCGTTCGTCTGCAGCTCACCGGATATCGACGAAAGCCATCGCCCGGACGAGTCGGCAATCGACCTGGTCAAACGCCTCGCCGAACAGAAAGCCCGGGCACTGGCCGACAGCCACCCTGCCCATTTGATCATCGGCTCCGACCAGGCTGCCGTACTCGGCGAACGCATCATCGGCAAACCACACACCTTTGAAAACGCCCGCGAACAACTGATGGCCGCCAGCGGCGCCAGCGTGACCTTCCTCACCGGCCTGGCCCTGCTCAACAGCCAGACAGGCCACTGCCAGGTCGACTGCGTGCCTTTCACCGTGCACATGCGCGTACTGGATCAGGCCCGCGTCGAGCGCTACCTGCACGCTGAGCAGCCCTACGACTGTGCCGGCAGCTTCAAGGCCGAAGGACTGGGCGTGAGCCTGTTCCAGTCCACCGAAGGCCCCGACGCCACCAGCCTGATCGGCCTGCCGCTGATTCGCCTGATCGACATGCTGCTGGCGGAAGGCGTACAAATTCCCTGACCCATAAAAAACCGGCCACGAAGGCCGGTTTTTTTATGCATCAAGCGATCAACGCAACGATGGCCCGTGGAAACCCATCCACATTGCCAACTGCTCGGCCACACTGGCGCCCAGTTTTTTCGAGAAGCGATCGAACGGCGATTCCTGAACGGTGAAATCCACCAGCTCCTTTTCGCCAATCACGTCACGCGCCACCGAACTGGCATTGCCCAGACCATCGATCAACCCCAGCGGCAACGCCTGCTCGCCAGACCAGACCAGCCCGGAGAACAGCTCCGGATGCTCCTTGTCTTTCAGGCGATCACCACGCCCCTGCTTCACGCTGTTGATGAACTGCTTGTGCGTGGTATCCAGCACACTTTGCCAGAACGCCGTCTCTTCCGGCTTCTGCGGCTGGAACGGGTCGAGGAACGACTTGTGCTCGCCAGAGGTGTAGGTGCGACGCTCGACGCCCAGCTTCTCCATGGTGCCGACAAAGCCATAACCGGCCGCAGTCACACCGATAGAGCCCACCAGACTCGCCTTGTCGGCGTAGATCTGATCCGCAGCGCTGGCGATGTAATAGGCCCCGGAGGCACCAAGATCGGAAATCACCGCATACAACTTGGTATCCGGATGCAGACCACGCAGGCGCTTTATCTCGTCATACACATAACCCGACTGCACCGGACTGCCGCCAGGGCTGTTGATGCGCAGGATCACGCCCTTGACCTTCTTGTCCTCGAACGCCGCCCGCAGACTGCCGACGATATTATCGGCACTGGCCGGCTCTTTGTCGGCAATCATGCCGGTGACGTCGATCAGCGCGGTGTAGTTCGGGCCACGAGTGGCGCTTTTTTCCATGTCCATCAACGGCGTGAACAGGATCAGCGCAACAAATAGATAAACAAACGTCAGCAGCTTGAAGAAGATCCCCCAACGCCTGGAACGACGCTGCTCTTGCACACCGGCCAGCAGAGTCTTTTCCAGCAGCTTCCAGCTTTTCGCATCACCGTCGTCGGCAGTTGCCTTGGCCGGTGCTTTCCATTCGTCGGTCATGCCATCCACCCCAGCAAAAACGTATTAAGCCTGCTGCGCGAGCCAGGCATGCAATTCACAAAATCGGTCAATCGACAGACGCGGCTCGAACTGCTGCAGCGATTCGATCGATTGCGCGCCATAACTGACCGCCACCGAATCCATCCCCGCATTGCGCGCCATCAACAGATCGAAGGACGAATCACCGACCATCAGCGCTTGCTCGGCACGCACACCGCAATGCGCAAGGATCTGCTCCAGCATCAGCGGATGCGGCTTGCTCGCCGTTTCATCGGCGGCACGGGTGATATCGAAATAATCTTCCCAGCCATTGGCCTTGAGCACCCGATCCAGCCCGCGACGATTCTTGCCGGTCGCGACTGCCAGGTGATAGCCCTGCTCGCGAAAGGACGCCATCGACTCGACTACGCCCTCGAACAACGGCGAAGGCACGGCCTCCGCGGCGATGTAGTGATCCGCGTAATACTCGCGAAACAAGGTCATTTCGGCATCGCTGATGTCCGGATACAAGGTGCGGATCGCCTCGGGCAAGCCCAGACCGATGATGCCTTTGACGGCAAAATCATCACGCAACTCGAAACCTGAACGCCCGGATGCCGAGTGCATTGCCTCGACAATCCGATGAATGGAATCGGCCAGCGTGCCGTCCCAATCAAAAATCAGTAGTTTGTAATCAGATGGGCGCACTCAATCGCTCCACAGTCTTGGCCCACACTTCATCGACCGGTGCCTGCAACTTGAGCTCACCGCCATCGGGCAGCGGCACGGTCAGCATGTAGGCGTGCAGGAACAGGCGCTTGCCGCCCAGATCACGGATTTCCTTGCTGAAACTGTCATCGCCGTATTTGGTGTCACCCGCAATGCAGTGCCCGGCGTGCAATGTGTGGACGCGGATCTGGTGCGTACGACCAGTGATCGGCTTGGCTTCGATCAGAGTGGCAAAATCGCCAAAGCGACGCAGAACCTTGAACACGGTCACAGACTCCTTGCCCTCCTCCTCGTCGACCTCGACCATGCGCTCACCGGAGCGCAAATTGCTCTTGCCGAGCGCCGCACGGACTTGCTTGATCGAGGTCGCCCAATTGCCGCGAACCAGTGCCATGTAGCGCTTGTCGACACCGTCACCGCGCAACGCGGCATGCAAGTGACGCAACATGCTGCGCTTCTTGGCGATCATCAGCAGGCCGGAGGTATCACGATCGAGACGGTGAACCAGCTCGAGCTCCTTGGCATCGGGGCGCAACTGACGAAAGGCTTCGATAACGCCGTAATTCAAGCCGCTGCCACCGTGAACCGCAATGCCGGCGGGCTTGTTGATCACGATCAGGGCTTTGTCTTCGTAGACAATCGAGGCTTCCAGGCGCTGCAACAGACCTTGGGCCAAAGGCACCGGTTCGTCACGCTCAGGCACGCGAACCGGCGGCACGCGCACGATATCACCGGCCTGCAGCTTGTATTCGGGCTTGATCCGACCTTTGTTAACACGCACTTCGCCTTTGCGCAAAATGCGGTAAATCAAGGTCTTGGGCACGCCTTTGAGCCGGGCGAGGAGGAAATTGTCGATTCGTTGGCCGGCATATTCCGGCGAGACCTCAAGCAATTGAACGCCTGGAGTCGAAGGGGCAGTAGTCGTCATGGCGCGGATGATAACAATTTTTATGGAATTGAAGCACTTAATCATTGCTGCTATAGTCGCGAACGCCGCCAAAAGCGGCCTGGACAGCGGAACCACGGTCAAAAACCGGCCCTGACCAACGCAATTCACCAGGACGCGAGGCCGTCCTACGGGGCTTTCGCTACGTAACGGTGGAGTTTGCAGCTGTAACAAGCGCAGGTGACATGAGGCCTGAATCACGCCGCAAAGCAGAGTTTTGACTCGCCACGCGAGCCATATTCACGGCCAGTTCACAAAGTGCAGTCAGCCGCGGATGACCCCGAGCGAAAGCGCCGGAAACACCGCCTGAATTAGCCATGATGCGTGACCTCCCCTTTCGGAGCTCACGGTAAATGCCAACCCGCTGCGGATTCTGCGCGCGGCAGCACCCGAATTATCAGGGATACGTGTAGGGTGGAGATGCACAACCGCTGGACTGTGTAGCAACAGGCTTTATCAAGACGCTTCATCTCGTCCACAGCCGCGGTTGATTCCTCCTCCTGACTGAGTGCTTAAGTAGCCACAGCAAGCAGGACGCGTACGTCGCGATAACGGCCCAATTGGCCGGACATCGCTGGACACGGGAATGGCCAACCACTCCCGACGCACCTGACACCGACCGTGAGAAGTCGTGTGTGCCGAACGCCGTTTCCGGCAGCCCGGAAACCGACGGTACTACATGAAAAGAATGCTGATTAACGCAACTCAACCCGAAGAGTTGCGTGTTGCACTGGTAGATGGCCAGCGCCTCTACGACCTGGACATCGAATCCGGTGCACGCGAGCAGAAAAAGGCCAACATCTATAAAGGCCGTATCACTCGCATCGAACCAAGCCTTGAGGCTGCCTTTGTCGATTTCGGCTCCGAGCGCCACGGCTTTCTGCCCCTCAAAGAAATCTCCCGCGAATACTTCAAGAAAGCCCCCGAAGGCCGCGTCAACATCAAAGACGTCCTGAGCGAAGGCCAGGAAGTCATCGTTCAGGTCGAAAAAGAAGAACGCGGCAACAAGGGCGCAGCCCTGACCACCTTCATCAGCCTGGCCGGTCGTTACCTCGTTCTGATGCCGAACAACCCGCGTGCCGGCGGCATCTCCCGTCGCATCGAAGGCGAAGAGCGCAACGAACTGCGTGAAGCGCTGAACGGCCTGGTTGCTCCAGCCGACATGGGTCTGATCGTGCGCACTGCCGGCCTTGGCCGCAGCAGCGAAGAAATGCAGTGGGACCTCGATTACCTGCTGCAACTCTGGACCGCTATCAAGGAAGCGTCGCTGGATCGTTCCGCGCCGTTCCTGATCTACCAGGAAAGCAACGTCATCATCCGCGCCATCCGCGATTACCTGCGCCAGGACATCGGCGAAGTGCTGATCGACAGCGTTGAAGCCCAGGACGAAGCCCTGACCTTCATCCGCCAGGTGATGCCGCAGTACGCCAGCAAGATCAAGCTGTACGAAGACAGCGTTCCGCTGTTCAACCGTTTCCAGATCGAAAGCCAGATCGAAACCGCTTTCCAGCGCGTCGTCGAACTGCCTTCCGGCGGCTCCATCGTCATCGATCCGACCGAAGCCCTGGTGTCCATCGACATCAACTCGGCGCGCGCCACCAAAGGCAGCGACATCGAAGAAACCGCCCTGCAGACCAACCTTGAAGCGGCTGAAGAAATCGCCCGTCAGTTGCGCCTGCGCGACATCGGCGGCCTGATCGTCATCGACTTCATCGACATGACCCCTGCCAAGAACCAGCGCGCCGTGGAAGAGAAAGTCCGCGAATGCCTGGAAGCCGACCGCGCCCGTGTGCAGATCGGCCGCATCTCGCGCTTCGGCCTGCTGGAAATGTCCCGTCAGCGCCTGCGTCCTTCGCTCGGCGAAAGCAGCGGCATCGTCTGCCCGCGTTGCAGCGGCACCGGCATCATCCGTGACGTCGAATCGCTGTCCCTGGCAATCCTGCGCCTGATTGAAGAAGAAGCCCTGAAAGACCGCACCGCCGAAGTTCGCGCTCAAGTGCCGATCCCGGTGGCTGCGTTCCTGCTCAACGAAAAACGCAACTCGATCACCAAGATCGAACTGCGCACCCGCGCTCGCATCGTCATCCTGCCGAACGATCACCTCGAAACCCCGCATTTCGAAGTTCAGCGTCTGCGTGACGACAGCCCGGAAGCCGCGACCAACCAGTCCAGCTACGAAATCGCTGCCGCTGCTGCCGACGTCGAAGACGTTCAGCCAGCCGCCGCGACCCGCACCCTGGTTCGCCAGGAAGCTGCGGTCAAGACCGCTCCTGCCCGCGCCAACGCTCCGGTTCCGACCGAAGTCGCCGCTCCGGCTCCAGCCCCTGCTCCGGTTGCCGCACCAGAGCCAAGCCTGTTCAAAGGCCTGGTGAAGTCGCTGGTCAGCCTGTTCGCTACCAAAGAAGAGCCAGTTGCTCCGGTCGTGGTTGAAAAACCTGCCGCCGAGCGTCCGGCCCGCAATGAAGAGCGTCGCAACGGTCGTCAGCAGAGCCGCAACCGTAACGGTCGCCGCGATGAAGAACGCAAGCCGCGCGAAGAACGTGCCCCACGTGAAGAGCGCGCACCGCGCGAGCCGCGTGAAGAGCGTCAGCCTCGTGAAGCCCGCGAAGTCCGCGAGCCACGCGAGTCCCGTGACGAAGCACCGGTAGCCCGTGAAGAACGCGCACCACGCGCCCCTCGTGAAGAACGTGCACCACGTGCTCCGCGCGAAGATCGCAAGCCGCGTGGCGAGCGCGAAGAGCGCGTACGTGAACTGCGTGAACCTCTGGATGCCGCACCAGCCGCAGCTGCTGCCGCTGTTGCTGTAGCCGCCACTGAAGAGCGTCCAGCTCGTCAGCCGCGTGAAGAGCGTGCACCACGTCCACCGCGTGAAGAGCGTCAACCGCGTGCCGAACAAGCCACTGCTGCCGTAGCTGAAGAAGAAATCACCACCAACGAAGAGCAACTGCCGGAAGACGGTTCGGAGAACGCCGAAGGCGATCGTCCACGCCGCCGCTCCCGTGGTCAGCGTCGTCGCAGCAACCGTCGTGAGCGTCAGCGTGATGCCAACGGTAACGTGATCGAAGGTTCGGAAGAATCCGAAACCGGCGAAAACGCCGAAGCACCAAGCACTGCCGACCTGGCTGCTGGCCTGGCTGTGACTGCCGCTGTTGCCAGCACCGTGATCAGCGCTCCGGCCGAAGCTCAGGCCCACGAGCAAGCTGAACGCGCCACCGCTGCAACGCTGGAAACCGCTCCAGTAGAAGCGCCGGTTGTTGAAGCAACCACTCCAGTAGAAGTGGCTGCTGCTCCGGAAGTCGAAGTGGCTCCGGTTCGCGAAGCTCAGCCACAGGTTGAAGTCGCTGCCGAACCTGCCGTGGCCTTCGAAGCACAGGTCGTTGTTGAAGCATCGGTTGTCGAAACCGTCGCTGAAACCGTGACCGAAACCGTGCGTGAAGTTCGCGAAGAACAGACCGCTTTCAACTGGGTGGCCGAGCCGGTTGTCGCTGAAACACCAGCGCCAGTGGTTGAAGCGCCTGTTGTTGAAGAAGCCAAGGCTGCCGAGCCAGTGGTTGTTGCTGAACCGGCACCGGTCGTTGAAGCTCCGGTCGTAGAAGCGCCAGTTGTAGCCGAAGCACCAGCCCCTGTGGTTGAAGCGGCTCCGGTCAGCGCCCTGACGCCAAGTGGCCGCGCGCCGAACGACCCACGTGAAGTGCGTCGCCGCAAGCGCGAAGAAGAGCGTCTGCAGAAGGAAGCCGAACTGGCTGCCGCTGCCGCCGCTGCTACTCCAGCTGCCGAAGTGGTCGAGGCAGCCCCTGCCCCGGTCGCTGAAGAAGTTGCCGTTGAAGCCGTGATTGCCGAAGCACCACGTTCCGTTCAGGACGCGGTCGAGCATCACGAACAGGCCCAGGAAAAAGAACACGAGCCTAAACCTCTCGTCTGATTCCGACCGCCAATGAAAAGCCCCGCCTGGTCATCCAGGCGGGGCTTTTTTATGCCTTGCGTTTTAGATCAGTCAGGCGGAAAAACCAACGCCTGGGGCACATCGATATCCCAAAGGACGCCAGGATCATCCACGACTACCTCAACCACCCGCCCTTGCTTGAACAAAGGCCTGGCCCCACGATCACCGGACAACGCCATCAACCCGGACCCAAATGTTCGACCAAATCCAACCGGATGCCCGTATTCACCGTTGAGCACCGGCACACTGACCGCATCGTCGGCAATCGCCGCCACCACCCGTTCAATGCTCGACGGCAGGATGAACGGCATATCGCCCAGTACAATCAGCCAGCCATCCAGATCCGGGCAAGCCGCGACACCCGCCGCAATGCTGTCACCCATCCCCGTGGACTCGATCGAGACAACATCACACCCGTAAGCCTGCGCCATGCGCATCGCCTGCGGCCGCGCTTCGGTCGTCACCAGCACTCGCTTGTCGAGACTCGCCGGCAGGTTCACCAGCGTCTGCTCGATCACCGAACGCACAGCCCCGTCGCGCCCCGTGCAATCGGCCAGAAGCTTGTCTTTGTCGGCACCCGCCACCTCGCGGAAACGGCTGCCCTCGCCCGCCGCCAGCACAATCACTCCGATGGATCGACTCATGCGTGCTCTGCCCTCTTCTGCGTCAACTCGACACCATTCTTGATCGCGACGATTTCCGCCAGCAACGACAACGCGATTTCCGCCGGGGAATGACTGCCGATCGGCAGACCGATCGGCCCGTGCAATCTTGCAATGGCCGCTGGCGACAAGCCTAGCTCAGCCAGATATTCCCGGCGCTTGAGGCTGTTGACGCGCGAGCCCAGGGCACCAACGTAAAACGCCTTGGAATCGAGCGCCGTCAGCAGCGCCATGTCGTCCAGGCGCGGATCGTGGGTCAGGGCAACGATGGCAGTGCGTTCGTCGGTCTGAATATTCAGCACCGCCTCATCCGGCATGCCCGGGACAAAGCGGCCATGCTGCTCTTCCCAGTCATAAACGAATTCGGTGCGGGGATCGCAGATCAGCACTTCGAAATCCAGCAGCCGCGCCATTTCTGCCACATAACGCGACAACTGTCCGGCACCGATCAGCAGCAGACGCCAACGCGGGCCGTAGATGGCGCGCAAGGTCTTGCCGTCGAAAGCCAATGCATCCGCTTTGCTCGCCGGCGAAAGAATCACTTCACCGCTTTCAAGATTCAGCTCGCGAGCAACGATTTCGTGAGCCTCACAACGAGCCAACAACTCGGCGACCCATGCCGGATCGCCGACTCGCTCTTCGGTCAGACGCAAGGTGCCGCCACAAGGCAGGCCGAACCGCGCCGCCTCCTCCCGCGTCACGCCATAGGTGATCAACTGCACCGGCGGCCCGTCGGCGGGAATCCGCCCGTCATGCAACCGGGCAATCAGATCGTCCTCGACACAACCGCCAGACACCGAACCGATGACCACGCCATCCTCGCGCAATGCCAGCATCGCGCCGGGCGCCCGGGGCGCAGTGCCCCAGGTCTGCACCACCGAAAACAACACCACCCGCTGCCCGGCGCGGCGCCATTCGAGCACGCTGCGCAGGACATTGAGATCGGCGCTGTCCATCACGCTTGCGCCTTTTGCCAGCCCTGCAACTGGTAACGCACCGGCAGGTTACGGATGCGCTGGCCGGTCGCGGCGAAGATCGCATTGCACAGCGCCGGCGCAATCGGCGGCACGCCCGGCTCACCGACACCGCCCAGCGGCACTTCGCCCGGCGGCGTCACCAGATGCACCGCGACTTCCTTCGGTGCCAGCGACATGCGCGCCACTTCATACATATGGAAGTTGTCTTGCTGCACCTTGCCGTCCTTGAAGCTGATTTCACCCCACACGGCATTGCCCAGGCCCATCACACAGGCGCCTTCGAACTGCGATCGGATTCGCTCGGGGTTGATCTGCGGCCCGCAATCCACCGCGATATCAGCCTTGTGCACGATCAGCGTGCCGTCGTCCTTGACCTCGACTTCGATCACCGCTGCCACATAAGTCACGAAGCTGTAATGCACGGCTAATCCGAGACCACGGCCCTTGGGCAATTTCCGCCCCCAACCGGCGGCCTTGGCCGCGGTTTCCAGCACGGTGCGCATACGCCCGGTGTCGATCGGATAACGCTCGGGGGATTCGCCGTAGTTCCATTCTTCACTGAGCGTGCGCGGGTCGATCTGCCGATCCGGGCCGAGCAATTTGATCTGGTACTTGAGCGGATCTTCCTTGGCCTTGTGCGCCAGTTCGTCGACGAAGCTCTGGATCGCGAAGCCATGGGGAATGTTCGACACCGAGCGATACCAACCCACACGCGTATGAACCGTGGCTTCAGGGTTTTCCAGACGTACGTTGGGAATCGCATAAGCCATGTTGGTGAAACCCATGCCCAGCTCGAACGCGGCTTCGTGATTCATGCCCGGTGCGAACAGCGCCGTGATGCTCGGCGCCACCGTGCGGTGCAGCCAGGCGGACGGCAAGCCGTCCTTGCCCACACCGGCCTTCAGGTACTCGGCCGAAACGGTGTGGAAATACGAGTTGTGGATGTCATCTTCCCGGGTCCACTGCACGCGCACAGCCTTGCCGGGGAATTCCTTGGCGAGGATCGCGGCTTCGACAACGAAGTCCGGTTTGGACTTGCGGCCAAAACCACCGCCGAGCAGTGTCACGTTGAAGGTCACGTTATCGAACGGCAGACCGAGGCGTTCGGCGATTCGCTCACGGGTGACCTGCGGCGCCTGACTCGGCGCCCAGGCCTCACACACGCCCTCTTTATAGCGAGCGATGGCCACCATCGGCTCCATCGGCGCCTGTGCCAGATGTGGCAAGTAGTAAGAAGCTTCCAGAGTGCTGGCAGCGCTGCCGATGGCCTTTTCGATGTCACCGGTGTTGCGCACTACCTTGCCCGGCTTCAGCGAAGCGGCTTCGATCTCCTTGCGATAGGCAACCGAGTCGTAACTGGCGTTCGGGCCGTCGTCCCATTCGATCTTCAGCGCCTCGCGGCCCTTGAGCGCCGCCCAGGTGTTGCTGGCCACGACGGCCACGCCGCCCAATGGCTGGAATTCCGACGGCAGCGGGCGCGGTTCGATCTGAATGACTTTCAGCACACCCGGTACTTTCAGCGCGGCGCTGTCATCCACCGACTTGACCTTGCCGCCGTACACCGCAGGGCGGGCGATCACGGCGTACAGCATGCCGTCGAAATGCACATCGGCTCCGTACACGGCGCGACCGTTGACGATGTCATCGCCATCGATGGCCTTGGTGCCTTCCTTGCCGATGTAGCGGAATTCCGACGGCTGCTTGAGCCGCAGGCTGTCACGCCCCGGAACCGGCAACGCACTGGCCGCTGCAGCCAGCTCGCCGTAGCCCAACTCGCGCCCGGACGGCGTGTGAATGACTTTGTGCAGTTGCGCGCGGCACTCGCTGACCGGCACCTTCCACTGCGCGGCCGCAGCCTGCTCAAGCATGGTCCGGGCAGCGGCGCCGCAACGACGCATCGGTTCGTACCAATGGCGCATGCTGCGCGAGCCGTCGGTGTCCTGGTTGCCGAAACGCACTTCGTCGCCCGGCGCCTGTTGAACCTTGACGTGGGCCCAGTCGGCCTCAAGTTCATCGGCGACCACCATAGTCAGGCTCGTGCGCACGCCCTGGCCCATTTCCGAGCGGTTGCAGACCACGGTCACCGTACCGTCGGCGGCAATGCTGACGTAAACCTTCGGATCGTCGATCCAGCCGTTGGGCATGCCATCGGCACCGAATTTCTTCGGTTTGTCTTCGGCCAGCGCATCCTGCCAGCCCCAACTCGCGGCCAGCACCAGCGCACCGGTAGCGCCCACACCCTTGAGGAAGCCCCGACGACTCAGGTTGCTCAGGGCGAAATCGTTCGGTAAACGGCTCATGCCTTGGCCTCCTTCAAGTGAGTGGAAGCCTGACGAATGGCGGTCTTGATCCGGTTGTAGGTGCCGCAGCGGCAAATGTTGCCGACCATCGCCTCTTCGATCTGCTCGTCGCTCGGGTTCGGGTTGGTCTTGAGCAACGCGGTGGCAGACATGATCTGCCCACCCTGACAGAAACCGCACTGGGCCACGGCGGTGTCCAGCCAGGCCTGCTGGACGATCTGGCCAATCGGATCGGCGTGCAGGTTGTCGATGGTGGTCACATTCTGCCCGGCCACCGAGCCGATCGGCGTGATGCAACTGCGCGCCGGCGAGCCGTCGATATGAATGGTGCAGGCGCCACACAGGCCCATGCCGCAGCCGAACTTGGTGCCGTTGTAACCGGCGACGTCACGGATCGCCCACAGCAGGGGCATGTCCTCGGTGACATCGAGTGGATGATCTTGACCATTGAGTTTCAGGGTAATCATGGGCACGCCCGCATATTCGTGGAGGTTATGGGGTCGAGCAATCTGCCGCCGGAAAATCAGCGGTGGGTTCACGCAGATCGACTCAGGCTAATGAGGCTCTCTTGTGCCGACAGGAACGTCTGCACCGGGCCTTTGGTGGAGCAAAGGGTTGTATCGTTAGCTCGCTAAGTTAACCCGGGATTAACAAAAAAGCCCTGCACTTTTTAAATAGTGCAGGGCTTTGGATTCAGCCTTGAAAGCGTAGCCTCAATAACGGTTGGGCTCCATTTCCAGCTCGACATTGAAACGTTCTGCAATGTCTTTCTGGATACGTTGCGCCAGATCGAGCAGTTGCAGCCCGGTCGCCGCGCCGTAGTTGACCAGCACCAGCGCCTGCAATTTATGCACGCCGGCATCGGCTTCACGGAAACCTTTCCAGCCCGCTCGCTCGATCAACCAGCCCGCCGCCAGCTTCATCTGCCCGTCCGGTTGCGCGTAGGCCACCAGATCCGGGTGCTGCCCCTTGATCTGCGCGACCACCGCCGCTGACACCAACGGGTTCTTGAAGAAGCTGCCGGCATTGCCGAGCACCGCCGGGTCCGGCAGTTTCTCGCTGCGGATGCTGCAAATGGCGCGGCTGACATCCGTCGGCGTCGGCTGCTCGATGCCCTGCTCGGTCAGGCGCTGACGCACCGGGCCGTATTCCAGGTGCAGATGCGCGACTCGATCCAATGCGAAGCGCACCCGCAGGATCAACCAACGACCCGGTTGCTGCTTGAACACGCTGTCGCGGTAGGCGAAGTTGCACTCTTCCAGACAGAAGTCGCGCAACTCGCCGGTCTGGCGATCCAGCGCTGTCAGGCCGGCGAACACGTCCTTGATCTCGACACCGTAGGCACCAATGTTCTGCATCGGCGCAGCGCCGACGGTGCCGGGGATCAGGCTGAGGTTTTCCAGCCCCGAAAAACCCTGCGCCAGCGTGTGCTGGACAAATGGATGCCACGGCTCGCCAGCCTCGGCCTCAATCACCACGCGGTTGCCGTCATCACTGATGACGCGAATGCCACGGCTGGCCATGCGCAGCACCAGTGCCGGAATGTCCGCCGTCAGCAGCAGATTGCTGCCGCCACCGATGACCAGCAACGGCACATCGTGGGCGGTCGCATAAGCCAGGGCTTCGCGCACATCGGCGTCACTGTGGGCCTCGGCGAACAATTGCGCACGAACGTCCACACCAAACGTGTTGAACGGTTTCATCGAAACCTGAGGGTGTACCTGCAAACTCATAACCGGCCCTTCACTTCGATCAGCAACCGGTCGCAGGCGCGCTCGATCAAATCCAATACCTGCTCGAAACCCTGATCGCCGTCGTAATACGGATCCGGCACTTCATCGACTTCGCCTTCATAACGGCGCAGGAACAAGTCCAGCTCAGCCTTGCCGGTAGACGGTTGCAAGGCCTTGAGGTTGCGCAGGTTGCTGTTGTCCATGGCGAGGATCAGGTCGTAGCTGGCGAAATCGGCGCGGCTGACCTGCTGAGCGCGTTGCGCCGACAAGTCGTAACCACGCAGTTTGGCCGCTGCCTGACTGCGCTTGTCCGGTGGATTGCCGACGTGCCAGTCGCCGGTGCCGGCGGAGGCCACTTCGACCTGAGCCGCCAATCCGGCCTCACGCAGTTTGGCGCGCATCACGCCTTCGGCGGTGGGCGAGCGGCAGATGTTGCCCAGGCACACGAACAGAACGCGCATCAGGCCTCCAGCAGGCGACGGACGCGCTCGAGGTCTTCGGCGGTGTCGACTCCGGTTGGCGGCGCGATCAATGCGTCAGCCACGTGAATCCGCACGCCGTGCCACAGGGCACGCAACTGTTCGAGGGATTCGGTGTTTTCCAGCCAGCACGGGCCCCAGCTCACGAAGTCCTGGAGGAAGCCTGCACGGTAGGCATAGATGCCGATGTGGCGGCGATACGGCACGCCTTCCGGCAGCACGTCGCGGTTCTTGGCGAACGCATCGCGGGCCCACGGCAACGTCGCACGACTGAACGTCAGCGCCAGACCGTTGAGGTCGCTGACGACCTTGACCACGTTCGGATTGAACAGGGTTTCCACGTCCTCGATCGGCTCGGCCAGGGTGGCCATGCGCGCTTCGGTGTGAGCCGCAAGGTTGGCGGCAACCTGGTCGATCACGCTTGGCGGGATCAGCGGTTCGTCACCCTGCACGTTGACCACGATGGCATCCGGCTCAAGGCCCAGTTTCGCAGCCACTTCGGCCAGGCGGTCGGTGCCGGAGTTGTGATCTTCACGGGTCAGCACCACTTCGGCGCCGAAAGCCTTGCAGGCCTCGACGATGCGCGCATCGTCGGTGGCCACGACCACGCGACTGGCGCTGCTTTTACTCGCCTGTTCCCAGACGTGCTGGATCATCGGCTTGCCGGCGATATCCAGCAGCGGTTTGCCCGGCAGACGGGTCGAGGCGTAGCGCGACGGGATGACAACGGTGAAGGCTGTGGTCATTTATCCAGACGCTCGTCGGTGGTCAGGGTGCGGGCTTCGCTTTCCAGCATGACCGGGATGCCATCACGGATCGGGTACGCCAGGCCGGCGCCCTTGCTGATCAGTTCGGTCTTGTCGGCGCTGAGCTTGAGCGGGCCTTTGCAGATCGGGCAGGCGAGGATGTCGAGCAATTTGGTGTCCATGAACATTCCCTGGATAAAAACGGTTTAAGGCAAAAGCCGATCCGGCAACAGGCGCATCAGTTGCGTGTCGAACCAGGCCACGAAGGCCGGCGACGGCACGGCATCGACCGCCAGGTACCACCAGTCGGCGGCAGCGAAGGCACGGCACTTCACCGCGTCCTTTTCAGTCATCACCACTGGCAATGACGGCGTGAAACTCAAGGCCTGCACGCTGTATTCGGCGTGGTCGGCAAACGCGTGGGGCACTGGCCGCCAGTCTAGCGCTTCGAGGGTATTGAAGAAACGTTGCGGATTGCCGATCCCGGCGACTGCGTGCAGTGCCTGACCGGGCGAAAAGTGATCGAGGGGCCGGCGTTCGCCGCTGAGTAGATTGACCAGTGCGGTGGGTTGCAGACGGAAAGCGAAACCGTCCTCGCGGTCCGACGCCGCGCCGTTGAACAGCACGCCATCGACGCTTTGCAGGCGCTCGATCGGTTCACGCAACGGGCCGGCGGGCAGGCAGCGTTTGTTGCCCAGCCCTCGGGCAGCGTCAATCAGCACCAGCTCAAGGTCCCGCGCCAGACGATAATGCTGCATGCCGTCATCGGACAGGATCAGGTCCAGCGGCTCGCTGGCCAGCAAGGCTTTGACGGCGGCGCTGCGATTCGGGTCGATCATCAGCGGCACACCGGTGCGCTGCACGATCAGCAATGGCTCGTCACCAGCGATTTCGGCGCCTTGATCGGCTTCGACCCGCCACGGCAACTGCGGCGGCTTGGCGCCGTAACCGCGACTGACCACACCGACCCGCAGCCCGCTGCGCCGGCAGTGTTCGATCAGCCACAGAATCATCGGCGTCTTGCCGGTGCCACCAACCGTGATGTTGCCGACCACGATCACCGGCACCGGCGACTGATAGATCTCGCCTTCACCATCGAGAAAACGCTGACGCTTGCCGGCCACGACGCGGCGGTACAGCCACTCCAGCGGCCGCAACAGCGTCAGGGCCGGATGCCCCTGATACCACGCGGCGAGCAGACGATCGGACATGGCCATCAGGATTTGGGCGCCGCCTCGACCGTGGTCATGCGCAAATGGCTGAAACCGAGCTTGCCGGCCGCGTCCATGGCGGTGATCACGGATTGATGCTGAGTCTTGCCATCGGCACTGATCGACAACGGCATGTTGGTGTCACCGTTGGCTTCTTTCTGCATGGCTTCCATCAGGGTTGCCAGGTCGTTCTTCGGCAGAATCTTGTTGTTCACCGAAAACACGCCTTCAGCGCTGATGGCCACGTCCAGTTGCTTGACCTGCTGATCCTCGGCCGGCGAGCCGCTGACCGCTTCCGGCAGGTCGACACGCAACTGGGTTTCGCGGGTGAAGGTGGTGGTCACGACGAAAAACAGCAACAGAATGAACACCACGTCGATCAGCGACGCGAGGTTGATGTCGATCGTTTCCCGGGGTTTGCGACGGAATTTCACGCTTTGCCCCCGGCCAGATCGACGTCACGGTCGCCCTGCACCACTTCCACCAGTTTGATCGCTTCCTGCTCCATGCCCACCACCAGCTCATCGATGCGGCGTTGCAGGAAACGGTGGAAGAACACCGACGGAATACCGACCATCAGGCCCGCTGCCGTGGTGATCAGCGCCTTGGAGATACCACCGGCCAATACCGAAGCGTTGGTGGTCATGCCAGAACCGGTGAAGGCACTGAAGATGTCGATCATGCCCAGCACCGTACCCAGCAGACCGAGCAGCGGCGACATGGCGGCGATGGTGCCCAGCGCGTTGACGTAGCGCTCCAGCTCGTGGATGACCCGGGCGGCGGCCTCTTCGATGCACTCTTTCATGATCTCGCGACCATGCTTGGAGTTGGCCAGGCCTGCGGCGAGGATTTCACCCAGCGGCGAGTTGGCGCGCAATTCCTTGAGTTTTTCCTTGTTGAGCTGCTTGTCCTTGATCCAGACCCAGACCTGACCCAGCAGATGCTCAGGGGTGACGCGACTGGCGCGCAGCGTCCACAGACGCTCGGCGACGATCGCCATGGCGGCGATGGAACTCAGAATGATCGGCAACATCATCCAGCCGCCGGATTTGACCAATTCCCACACAGTGACAGCCCCCTCGAAAAAGTGCGCCACTTTACCATACCGGTTCGCGATAAAGACCCGTCGCCCCGACGACCGTGCTCAACGGTACGCCGCCCCCGGCAGTGGCGGGTCGCGCCAGAAGCGGCGCTGCTGACGCATCGACCGGGCCGGCTGGAATCTGCCCAGTTGCAGATGAATGGCGCCCTGCTCGGCGCTGTCATGGATGCGCAGATCCAGCTTGCGGTAACGGGCGATGACCGTCGGATGCGGATGCCCGAACGAGTTGCCCTGCCCCCGGGAGATCAGCACGTCCCGGGGCTGCAAAACCTTGAGCAACGCCATCGAGGAAGAACTGCGACTGCCATGGTGCGGGGCTTGCAGCCACCGGGTCGGAACCGCCAGTGCGCTGTTGAGCAAATCCCGTTCGGCAGCGGTGTCGATATCGCCGGTCAGCAGCAACCGCTCGCCGTTGGCTTCGATCTGCAGGACGCAGGAACGCTGGTTGCTGTCATGGGCGTCGGCCCACTGCCATAGATGAAAGGCAACGCCATCCCATTGCCATTGCCGACCGCTGTCACAGGACTCAGCATTCAGCGCTTCGGGCAGGCCCGGCGGATCGCCGCTGATCACCCGGCTGACCGGCAAGCCGTTTGCCACCGCCAACGCGCCACCGGCGTGGTCGGCGTCGGCATGGCTGAGCAGCATCAGGTCGAGCCGCTCCACGCCCAGCTTGTACAAGGCCGGCAGCACCACCCGTTCACCCACATCGAAGTCACCGAAACGCGGGCCGCTGTCGTAGAGCAATGTGTGATGGCGAGTGCGGATCAAAATCGCCAAGCCCTGGCCGACGTCGAGCTGCCACACATCCGCCACGCCTTCGACCAGCCGCTCCCGGGGCGGAAATGCCAGCACCAGCAGCAACGGCCAGCCCAAGGGACGCAACGGAACGCCTCGGGGCAGCAATAACAGCACGGCACCGAGGCAGCCCAGCGCCAGTACCCAACCTGGCATCGATGCCGCAACCCACGCCGGCCAGTGCCCGGCAATCAGGGCCAGAGCCCGGAACAATCCATCGACCAGCCCGCCGGCCAGCCACAACAGCCCTTCGCCGACATAGGGAATCGGCAACAACAAAGTGCCCAGCAATGCCGGCGGCAGCACCGCAAAACTGATCCACGGCACCGCCAGCAGATTGGCCAATGGCCCGCTGAGGCTGATCGGCAAGCCCAGGGTCAGCAACACCGGGCACAGGCCGATAGCGATCAGCCATTGCGCTCGCGTCCAGGTCTGCCACCAGCGCCAGGGTCCCAGTCGACCGCCGAAGGTGAAAATCAGCACCGCCACCGCCGCGAAGGACAACCACAATCCCGGACGCAGACTGGCCAGCGGGTCCATCAACAACACCCCATTGAAGGCCAGCAACAACGGCCACCAGGCACCGAGATGGCGAAATCGCAATCGCCACAGCAACACCAGCGCAACCATCACGCAGGCCCGTCGCACCGGCACATCGAACCCGGCCAGCAGCCCGTAACCCAGCGCCGCCGCGAACGCCAGACCGCACGCCCACGGCAGCCATGGCCAACGCAATGGCCACACACCGAATCGCGCCAGCCCGGCGACCAGCCCATACATCACCGCCGCCAACAGACCGATGTGCTGCCCGGAAATCACCAGCAGGTGCACGGTGCCGGTGTCCTGCAGAATCTGCCAGTCCTCGTGACTGAGTCCCGAGCCATCACCCAGCACCAACGCCGCCAGCGCTGCGCCTCGACCCTGGGTGTCCACTTCCAGCAGACGCCGACGAATGCTGTCCCGCCAGGCCCAATGCGCCGCCGCCAGCCGACTGCCGTCCTTTACCGTGCCGGTGGCGCCGATGCGTTGCGCCAACAGCCACGCCTCGTAATCGAAGGCATCGGGATTGAGCAATCCGCCGGGACGTTTGAGTTTGACCGCCAGCCGCCAGCGCTCACCGCTGTTGACCGATGGCCCGTCGTACCAGGCGAGGCGCATCAGCGACGGCAGTTTCTCGTGTCTCGAACGGGCATCGGCCAGTTCGAAGCGCACCACTCCATCACCATTCTGTGGCAGGCCGACTACCCGCCCTTCGACCCAGCGCGTCTCACCGTCCAGCGTCGATGGCAATCGATCATCCAGCGCCCACTGCGCACCGATGCACGACCAGGCGAAGCCGAACAGCAAAAAGGCCAGCGGATAGCTGCGAAACGGCAGCAGCATCAGCGCCACGACCGGCAGCAAAACCATCCACCCGACCGGCGGCAACGCCGGTAAAAAAACCGGAACCAGCAGACCGACCGCCAGCGCCATCATCCCTGTGCGCATACGCTCGTCCTTGATTGCGACTTTCCAGAAAAGTCTCCCCTCACAAGGCATAGCGGGTGTTGGTCACAGTCGTCGTTATCAATTGTCACAAAGTCTGAATGGGCGGTTCGTAGAATCCAGACATACTTGCCGCCTTAACCGACCGAGAAGCCTTATGCCCCGGCGCTTATTCAAACGTTACATGCCCGATCCGACGAGCATCAGGGAACACAAATCCTTACGCTTTCTCGGCACGTTGCTGCATGACCCGAACCTCTGGCACCTCAATCGTCACTCGGTGGCCCGAGCCATGGCCGTTGGCTTGTTCGCGGCGTTTCTGCCGATTCCTGCGCAGATGCTGGTGGCGGCGGCACTGGCCATCACGGTGCGCGGCAACATGCCGATTGCCGTCAGCCTGGTCTGGCTGACCAACCCGATCACCATGCCAGCCGTGTTCTTCTGCACCTATCAGGCGGGTGCCTGGTTGATGGATGTTCCCGCCCGCACTCTCCCCGACGAATTGACCTGGGAATGGATCAGCGGAGAACTCTCGACCCTGTGGCAACCCTTCCTGCTGGGCTCGGTGGTGGTCGGGCTGGCGCTGGGCGCCCTCGCCTACTGCGTGGTGATGATGTACTGGCGCTGGTGGGTGGCCCGGCAATGGGCGCGGCGCAAGAAAAGTCGCCAATCGTGAATGCAAAACGGCCTCCAATGTGGGAGGCCGTTTTTTTATTGCAACACCGGATGAATCAGGTACGCATGCCGCGTCCGCTTACCAGCAACCGTGCGCAACCGACATACAGCACCACAGTGGCGACCAGCATGAAGGTGATCGCGATACCGATGCGAATGTCCGAAACGCCCAGGATGCCGTAACGGAAGGCATTGACCATGTGCAGCACCGGGTTGGCCAGCGACACGGTCTGCCAGAACGGCGGCAGCAAGGTGATCGAGTAGAACACGCCACCGAGGTAAGTCAGCGGGGTCAGCACGAAGGTCGGGATGATCGAGATGTCATCGAAGTTACGTGCGAACACGGCGTTGATGAAGCCCAGCAGCGAGAAGATCGTCGCCGTCAGCACCACCACCAGGACGGTGACGCCCAGGTGATGCACCTGCAGGCTGGTGAAGAACATCGACAGGATCGTCACGATAACCCCCACCATCAGGCCGCGCAGCACGCCGCCGAGGGTATAGCCGATCAGAATCGTGTGCGGCGACACCGGCGACACCATCAGTTCTTCGATGGAGCGCTGGAACTTGCTGCCGAAGAAACTCGACACCACGTTGCCGTAGGAGTTGGTGATCACCGACATCATGATCAGCCCCGGCACGATGTACTCCATGTAGGTGAATCCACCCATGGCGCCAATCTGCTTGCCGATCAGGTTGCCGAAGATCACGAAGTACAGAACCATGGTGATCGCCGGCGGCAGCAGAGTCTGCGGCCAGATCCGGGTGAAGCGTTTGACCTCGCGGTAAACGATGGTGTTGAGGGCGACGAGATTGGGGCGCAGCTCGGAACTCATACCGCCACCTTCGACAGATTTTTCTCCACCAGGGACACGAACAGCTCCTCGAGGCGATTGGTTTTATTGCGCAGGCTCAGCACTTCGATGTTCTGCAGGGCCAGTTGGCCGAACAGCGCAGTGATGCCCATGGACTTGTCGACCTGGACTTCCAGGGTATGCGCATCCACCAGACGGGCCGGATAGCCGACCAGTTGCGGCGCAACCGCCAGATCGCTCTTCAGATCGAGCAGGAAGGTTTCCACATGCAGTTGCCCGAGCAACTGACGCATGCTGGTGTTCTCGACGATGGTGCCGTGGTCGATGATGCCGATGTTGCGGCACAACTGTTCAGCCTCTTCCAGGTAATGCGTGGTGAGGATGATGGTGATGCCTTTCTGGTTCAGCTCGGTGAGGAAGGTCCACATCGAACGACGCAGCTCGATATCCACCCCGGCTGTCGGTTCGTCGAGGATCAGCAGGCGCGGCTCATGCACCAGTGCGCGGGCGATCATCAAGCGCCGCTTCATGCCGCCGGACAACGAACGCGACGGCACATCGCGCTTGTCCCAAAGGCCAAGCTGGGTCAGGTACTGTTCGGCGCGTTCCTTGGCGATCTTCGCCGGAATGCCGTAGTAACCCGCCTGGGTCACGACGATGTCGAACGTCTTTTCGAACTGGTTGAAGTTGAATTCCTGGGGCACCACGCCAATCGAGCGCTTGAGCGCCGCGGGGTTCTTGTCCAGGTCGTGACCGAAGATATTCACCGTGCCGCTGGTCTTGTTCACCAGGGTCGAGAGAATGCCGATGGTCGTGGATTTGCCTGCGCCGTTAGGGCCGAGCAAGGCAAAGAAGTCACCTTCGGCGACGTCCAGATCGATACCACTCAAGGCCTGGAACCCGTTGCCGTAGGTTTTGGTTAGCTGCCGGATGGACAGAGCGGAACTCATATCGGATTTACGCACCAAGAAGAGAAAAAGGACTGAATGACGGCGGGCGGCGAGGGAGACAACCGCGGCACACAAGCGCAATGGTGCTTGCCGCCGCCGCACAAGTACAGTCAAGTGTGTCGATAGTAGGTATTAAGTCAACGCGGTCATGACGGTTTTTTGATACGCCGGGCGCTGCTTCAGTCGCGCATACCAGGCCTCCAGATGAGGCATCGGCGCACGCTCGATCGGCATCTCGAACCAGGCATAAATGAAACTGCCGAGCGGAATATCGCCCATGCCGATTTCACCGCCGGACAGATAAGGCTGGTTTTTCAGGGCCTGATCGGCCATCGCCAGCAACCCTTCGCATTCCTTGATCGCAGCATGAATCGCCGGCCAGTCCTGCTTGTCCGCCGGGGTGCGCAGAACGCCCCAGAACACCGTACGGAAAGGGCCTGCGAAACTGGACGTGGTCCAGTCCATCCACTTGTCGGCGACAGCACGGGTTTGCAGATCTGCCGGAAACCACGAGGTATTGGCCGCATGCCTGGCCAACAGGTAGCGAACGATGGCGTTGGATTCCCACAACACGAAACCGTCGTCTTCGATCACCGGCACTCGACCGTTCGGGTTCATCGCCCGGTACTCAGGCGTGTCGACCACACCGAACGCGCCACCGGCATCGATCGCCTCGTAGGCCAGCCCGAGTTCTTCGGCAGCCCACAACGGTTTTCTGACATTCGACGAATTCTTGCGACCCCAGATCTTCAGCATGACCGCCTCTTTTCCATTGAGTGGGCGAGCAGCATACGCCGGATCAGCGGCTGCCGACATTACCGTGCATGTCACTGGACAGTGGCGTCTGCTGATCGTTGAACAGGTGCGGATAGCATTTCTGCAGATGTTCGAAGAAAAAAGATTCCGGTACATCGGCGAACTGGCCGTGATCGACCAGGTACTCCATCAGCAGCGCGCCATCGCTGTTGTACGGGTGAAAAACACTGTCGTTTATGCCGTCGAATTCCAGCGGTGCAACGTTGAACATTTCGCAGAGCTTCTGGTTGAACGCGGGTGTGGCTTTCACCCAGCGATCATTGAGAAACAGCTCGGTATAACCATGCATGGCGAACACTTCGCTTCTCAGCAGTTCAAGCAGACGCGGCGTCGACAGATGATTTTTCACATCCGCCAGACCGATGCGTGCGGGGATCCCGCAATGGCGCGCGCAACCGGCGAGCAACGTGGCCTTGGGCACGCAATAACTTTCACCCGCCGCCAGCGCGTAGCTGCCGCGCAAGGTCTGCGGGTCGCGACTGAAGGTGTACATGTTGTAACGCACCGCCTCGCGCACGGCGTAATAAAGACTGATCGCCTGCGCGCGCGGGTCGCGGCTGGCACCACGGTGCTGTTCTGCGAACTCCACCAGCGAGGGGTGGTCACTATCGATGAAGCGGCCGGGGCTCAGATACTCGCGCATGACGACATTCTCCTGGATGAACCCGGAGTCTAGCGAGAGGATCAGCACAGAGATAACGACGTTTCGGCCAAACATGGACGCAAAGCCGCGGAGTCTGCGAACGATTTCCCACGGGTGTTGCCCACCGAACCTACAAAAGACATCCAGGGATTCCCACGATTCAGATCAGCTTGCTCTGACCGCCCCGTTTTGCAGATGCCGTCTAAGCTCTGGAGGGTCGTTCGCCCTGGTTCACGGAGGATTGAATATGCTGTTGTTGTGGATACTGGTTCTGATCGTCGGCGTGGCGTATCTGGCCCACCGGCGCATCGCCCCGTTGCCTGCACTGGGTATCGTCGCGGCTTACCTGCTGGCGATGGGGATTTTCAGCCACGCGCCAGGCTGGTTGCTGCTGATCTTCTGGGTCGTACTGGCCATCGTTGCGGCTCCGCTGCTGTTGCCGGATCTGCGCCGCAAACACTTCAGCGCGCCGCTGTTCAACTGGTTCCAGAAAACCCTGCCGCCCATGTCACAGACCGAGCGCGATGCGATCGATGCCGGCACGGTGTGGTGGGACGGTGAACTGTTCAGCGGTCGTCCGGACTGGGAAAAACTGCTGTCCTATCCCAAAGCGCAACTGAGCGACGAGGAACAGGCATTCATCGACGGCCCGACCGAAGAACTCTGCGCGATGGTCACCGACTGGCAGATCGGCCAGTCGATGGACCTTCCACCCGAAGCCTGGACCCACATCAAGGAACACGGCTTCTTCGCCCTGATCATTCCCAAGGAATTCGGCGGTAAAGGCTTCTCTGCCTACGCCCACTCTCAAGTGGCGATGAAACTGGCAACCCGCAGCGGCGACCTCGCCTCCACCGTGATGGTGCCCAACTCCCTCGGCCCGGCCGAACTGCTGCTGCATTACGGCACCGACGAACAGCGCAATCATTACCTGCCACGACTGGCCCGGGGCGACGACATTCCGTGTTTCGCGCTGACCGGCCCGCTCGCCGGTTCCGATGCCGGAGCGATGCCCGACACCGGGATCATCTGCAAAAGCCAGTGGGAAGGACAGGAAACCCTCGGCCTGCGCCTGAACTGGGAAAAACGCTACATCACCCTCGGCCCGGTCGCGACCTTGCTCGGCCTGGCCTTCAAGGCCTACGACCCGGATCACCTGCTCGGCGATAAAGAAGACCTGGGCATCAGCCTCGCGCTGATTCCGACCGATACCGCCGGCGTTGAGATTGGCCGTCGCCACTTGCCATTGGGCGCCGCATTCATGAACGGCCCCAACTCCGGCAAGGACGTGTTCATCCCGCTGGACTTCCTGATCGGCGGCCAGGACATGCTTGGCAAGGGCTGGATGATGCTGATGAACTGCCTGTCGGTCGGGCGTTCGATTTCCTTGCCGGCAGTGGGCACTGGCGCGGCCAAGTTCACCAGTCTGGTGACCGGGCAATACGCGCAGATCCGTGAACAGTTCAACGTCCCGCTGTCGGCATTCGAAGGTATCCAGGAAGCGATGGCGCGCATTGGCGGCAACGCCTGGATGATGGACGCTGCGCGGATGCTGACCGCCAATGCGGTGGATCTGGGCGAGAAGCCCTCGGTGCTGTCGGCGATTCTCAAGTATCACCTCACCGAACGTGGTCGCGAGTGCATCAGCCACGCCATGGACGTGCATGGCGGCAAGGCGATCATCATGGGCCCGAACAACTACCTGGGTCGCAGCTGGAACGGCGCGCCGATCTTCATCACCGTGGAGGGTGCCAACATTCTTTCGCGCAACCTGATGATCTTTGGTCAGGGCGCAATCCGCTGTCATCCGTTCGTGCTCAAGGAAATGGCCCTCGCCGGTCGCGAGGACAAGGATCAGGCCCTCAAGGAGTTCGATGGCCTGCTGCTCAAGCACATCGGTTTTGCCGTGAGCAACGCTGCCAGCACGCTGGTATTGAATCTTGGTTTCGGCCATTTCGAACATGCACCGGGAGACAAGCTCAGCCAGGGTTATTTCCGCGCGCTCAACCGTCAGGCTGCCGCGTTTGCGATGCTCGCCGACCTGAGCATGATGCTGCTGGGCGGCGAACTGAAACGCCGCGAGCGGTTGTCGGCCCGTCTGGGTGATGTGCTGAGCAACCTGTATCTCGCCTCGGCGGCGCTCAAGCGTTATCACGATCTCGATTCCCCGGCGTACATGGAACCGTTGTTCAGATGGGCCATGGAGGAAAGCCTCGGCCAGTCGGAAAAAGCGCTGGATGAACTGCTGACCAACTTCCCGAACCGGGTCTTCGGCTGCCTGTTGCGAGTGATCGTGTTCCCGTTTGGTCGTCGCCACAAAGGCCCGTCGGACAAGCTCGGGGCCGAAGTGGCCGGCGTCATCGGTCGGGCCAAGGGCGATCCGGCACTGGAAGAACTGCTTGCCGGCTGCTATCGCCCACAATCGGCGGACGATGCGGTCGGCGCGCTGCAACATGCCTGCGATCAGTTGAACGCTGCGCAACCGCTGCACAAGAAACTGCACACCTCGCTCAAAAGCGGTCAGGTCAAACCGGTCGCAGGGGAACACGCCATCGATGCAGCACTGGAGGCTGGAGTGCTACAGGCAGTGGAAGCCCAGACCCTGCGTGATGCCGAAGCGGCGCGGCGCAAGGTGATCGATGTCGATGATTTCGACAAGGAGGAGCTGAAGCCGGCGGAAGGGAAAGTCCGCTGATCCCTTCAATCAGTGAAAAACGGGCGCAGGCGCTTTATACTCCCGCGCCCGTTTTGCTCTTGAGGACTTATCTCGTGTCCAACGTCGTTGCCGATCATCTGGTTTTGCTCGACCACCTGCGCAGTATCCTGGTCGCCGTAGGTGAGGCCGATCAGGTTCCCGAAGAAAGCCATGCCCTGTTCCTGGAGCGTTTCGACGAACTGCTGGCGTCACTGCCGATCGAGCCGATCGAAAGCCAATACCTGGGCCAGGACATCCTGACTCAAGTGATTACCCGCTATCCGCAAATTGCCCACCTGATCCCGCGGGATCTGCTGTGGTTCTTCGCTGGCGACTGCCTGCACTACCTGTCCGATGAAGAAATCGACATGTATCAGGCACTGGAAGAGCGCCGTTACGAAGCTGAACAGAACGACGAACCGTTCGACTGGAATCAGGAAAAACAACTGCTGGCGATGTCCGCCCAGGACAGCAAGCATTGATTTTCGCCCGGTAAAGAAAAGGCCCGCATGGTGATCCACGCGGGCCTTTTTCATGGGATTAAAGCAGCCCTTCACTCTCGGGCAATTCGTACTCGGCCAAGGCTTTTGAACCGCCGGTTTTTCCGGGTTTGCTCAATGTCGGTTCTTTCTCCAGGCATTCCACCAGATAGTCGATGAACACCCGCAATTTCGGTGGCAGATAGCGCGTCGGCGAGTGCAACAACCATAGTCCACCGTGGTAGGACGCCAGGAATGTCCAGTCCGGCAGGACCTGCACAATCAAACCTTGTTCCAGGGCATAACGAGCGGTGAAATACGGCAGGCTGCCAATACCGATGTGCTGCAACACCGCGCCCAGACGCACGCCCGTGTGATTGGCGGCATACCGCCCTCGAACGCCGACCGTCACCGCTTTGCTGCCTTTCTTGAATTTCCAGCGCGCATCGCTCGGGGTTTCGCCCAGGTAGATGCAGCTGTGATTGAGCAAGTCATGGGGATGCGTCGGCGTGCCATGTTCGGCCAGATACTGCGGCGTCGCGCAGAGCAAATGGTCGATAGTCAACAACTGCCGCCCAACCAACCCCGCCGGCGGGCGCTCCGTGATGCGAATCGCCAGGTCGACATGATCGTCGATCAAATCTACCTGCCGATCTTCCAGCAGCAACTCCACATCAACCTTCGGATAGCGGCGCAGAAACTCCGGCATATGCGGATGAATTACGAAGCGCCCGACCGCTTTCGGCACGCTGACCCGCACCAGTCCCTCGGCTTCGTGGGTGAACTGGCCGCTGATCTCCATCACTGACCGGGCCGCGCTGACCATCTCCTGACAGCGCTTGAATACCTCTTCCCCGCCATCGCTCAAGCGCAATTTGCGCGTGGTGCGTTGCAGCAGCCGCGTGGCCAAAGCCTTCTCCAGCCGGGAAATACTGCGGCTGACCGCCGAGGGCGACGAACCCAGTTGGCGCGCGGCTTCGGAGAAGCTGCCGGTCTCCACGACCTTGACGAAAATCGCCATTTCACCGAGCAGCGGCAGAGGGAGATTTATGCTCACAGCGCAACAGTCCTTTGATGTTTGAACGGATTATCACGTTATTGCACGATTCATATAATTAAAAAAGAAACTTTAATAAGGGCATGGAATATGACGCTTCGCCTCTTTTTCCATAGTGATGACCTCAAGGCCAATGTGGAAGTCCTCGACTGCACGCCCCACGAGAACGAGTTCGCCGTGGTGCTGCGCGCCACTCTGTTTCACCCGCAAGGTGGCGGACAGCCTTGCGATACCGGCTGGATCGGCGACAGTCAGGTCCTGCGCGTCGTGCAGGAGCCGGATCGAATCGTCCATTTCGTCGATCAGCCCGTCCCGCTCGGCATGACCCAGATTCGTGTCGATGAAGACCGCCGTCGCTTCAACACCCGCATGCACTCTGCCGGGCATTTGATCGGCCACTTTGTCCAGGCCATGGGCTGGATGCCGATCAAGGCACACCACTGGCCGGACGAAGGCCGGGTGCAATTCAAGCCCGGGGATTCGGCTCAGGAAGTCGATGCGCAAACCGTTCAATACGGCATCGGGCAATGGATCGAACACGATCTGCCCCGCCTGACGTCCCTGCGCGAAGGTGCGCGGGAAATCGGCTTCGGTGAACTGCCGGCCTACGGCTGTGGCGGCACCCATGTACGCAGCCTGAAGGATCTGGGCACAGTCACGATCGCGTCCCTTTCGCAGAAGAAGGGCACGTTGTCCGTCCACTACAACGTGGATTGAGGATTTCGGGCGCTGCCAGGCGCAGCGTCCGTCGCCGGGGGAACCGCGTTCGCTGGTTCCGTTGACTACTCGTTAGATGGACCTGAAACCATGATGCTTGACGTCGAGCGTCTCGATGAGACGTGCATAAAAAAACTGGCCAACGAAGAAGTCCTCGCCATCCGCGTCAAAGGCTTTTTGCCTGAAGACCAGGCGATCCGGATTGGCGACAAGATCCTCGCCCCCGGCTTCGAGGGTTACATCAACGCCCCCAGCATCGGCCGCATCGGCATGGCGTTCTACGAGGCGGAAAACCAGCCGTTGCTGATCGAGGATTACTTCGAACGCGCCACCAGCAACATTGCCGAACTGCGTAACCGCTGCGCGCCCTACTCCTCGCCGATCGACACCCTGCGCTGCATGCTCGACGAATCCTGGCCGGCAGGCGCCCATCTGGAGAACCTGTACGGACGCAAGATGTATGTCGGTCTGTCACGGGTGGTCAAACCCGGCGTCTGCTTCCTGGCCCACCACGACATCTTCGCCAAGGACGCGCCGGAGAGCTTCCAGGCTCACAGCCTGGAGGCGCAATTCGCCTGCAACGTCTACCTGAACATGCCGACCGAGGGCGGCGCGTTGCAGATGTGGGAAGACGACATTTCACCGGACCGGTTCGACGAAATGCGCGGCGACAGCTACGGCATCGACCCGGCGCTGCTCGGCCCGCCAGCCCTCGAAGTACGCCCGGAACCGGGGGATTTCATCATGTTCAATTCGCGTCGCATGCACTCGGTGACGCCGGGCGTGGCAGATCCGCGCTTGAGCCTTTCGTTTTTTGTCGGCTATCGCGGCAATGCTTCACCCCTGACTTTCTGGAGCTGAAATGACATCGAATTACCTGGGCGAGTTTCTGGCGCTGGCCACCATCCACTTTCTCGCCGTAGTCGCTCCCGGCCCGGACTTCGCCGTGACCATTCGCCAGAGTGTGCGATTCGGTCGACTGGTCGGCATCTGCACGGCACTGGGCATCGGCGCGGGGATTTCCGTACACGTGCTGTACACCCTGCTGGGCGTCGGCGCCTTGATGCACACCACGCCCTGGCTGCTGACGGTGGCCAAGGTCGTGGGCGGCGCTTACATCTTTTACCTCGGTATCAGCCTGATCCGCAGCAAACCCAAGACAACACTGGAAGGCGAAAAGACCAGCGACGAACCGCTGGTCGAGCAATCGTTGTTCAAGGCGTTTTCCACCGGTTTCCTGACCAACGCCACCAATCCCAAGGCCACGCTGTTTTTCCTGGCGATCTTCACCACGATCATCAGCGCCAGCACGCCGCTGGAAATCCAGGCCCTGTACGGACTGTGGATGTGCGGCGTGAATGCGTTGTGGTTTGTGATCGTTGCGCTGTTCTTTTCAAGCAGCAAAGTGCGCGTGCTGTTCATGCGCATGGGGCACTGGTTCGAGCGCAGCATGGGGGTGATTCTGATCCTGTTTGCCGGGCGACTGGTGTTGTCGATGTAAGCACGCTGATCGGAGAAGCCCGGCCCAGACAGATTGGACGGGCTTTTTCGATTCTGCGCCGCTTTTGCATTTCTGTGCGACGCGTCCCACTTCGGGGGCTCCCCTATCGCTTGCTTGTGGTGTTAGTTTGCGAAACCGTCTGACGCATCGATCAGACACTTCCTACTCACTGCCTGCAAAGGAATGCCCTTAGCAATGGACTTTTCACTCAAGCAACTGGCCGCGTCGACCCTGATTCTGGCCAGCCTTTCGTCCGTGACACTGCCCGCACACGCCAACATCACACCGCAGCAAAGCGCGACCATCCTCAAGACATTCAGCGATGCAAAGGTCAGTGACTTCCGCCAGTTCCTCGGCGAGCTGGCCAAGAGCGACCTGAGCAAGACCGACGACCTGCGCCCCTCCATCAGCGCGTTTCTCGACAACAAGACGCTGACCGCTGAGCAGCAAAACGAAATCTATCGCCTGCTCGGCCTCTACACTCGGGCGAAATACGGCAAGGCCGCTCTCGAAACCCTGCGCGAACTGGTGGAGATCCCGACCGATCGCAAGGAAGGTGTTGCCCAGCACGAGAACCCTGAATTCATCAAGATTGCCGCCAAGATCAAGAGCCTGGCCGAATCCTTTGGCCTGAACTACCGAAACGTCGACAACCGCGTCTACGAGATCTCCCTCGACGGCAGCGGCAAGGAAGTCGTGGGCATTCATGCTCACGCCGACGTGGTCCCAGTGACTCCGGAAAACTGGGTGCTGAAGGACGGCACCAAACTCGATCCGTTCAAAATCACACTGATCGGCGACCGCATGTACGGCCGCGGCACCGAAGACGACAAGAACGGGATCGTGGTGACGCTGTATGCCATGAAGGTCATCAAGGAAGAAAAGCTGCCGCTGGCCCGCAACTTCAAACTGCTGGTGGACACCACCGAAGAAACCACCGGCGACGCGATTCCTTACTACTTCGAGCGCAACCCGACGCCCGAGTACAACCTGGCGCTGGATGGCGGCTACCCGGTGGTGATTGCCGAGAAAGGCTACGGCACGGTCATGGCCAAATTTGCCAAGCGCAAGGCCGAGGGCAAAGGTGCGGAAATCATCTCGATGACCGGAGGTATGGCGACCAACCAGATTCCATCGGTTTCGCTCGTCACCCTGCTGACAGACAAACCGGCCGAACTGGCCGCCAGCCTGCAAAAGGCCGGTAACGAATACGCCAAACAACATGGCGGCGATTTCGAAGTGAATGCCAAGGTCGATGGCAACGACGTGAAACTCAGCGTTACCGGCGTTTCCGCGCACTCCTCCGAGCCGGAATCCGGCGTCAACCCGGTCGCCCGCATGCTGGACTTCATCCACAGTGTGGATGGCAAAATTGCGCTCAAACACAACCACATCACCGATGCCGCCCGCTACGCCGCCGACAACTGGGGCCTGGACTACAAGGGTGGCAAGTTGGGTGTCGGTTTCGCCGATGACTTCATGGGCCCACTGACCACCTCGCTGACCTATGTCGGGATGGACGACAAAACCTTCAAACTCGCGGTTAACCTGCGTGTGCCGAAGGGTAAGTCGCCGGAAGTGCTCAAAACCGAAATCGCCGACAAACTGGCGGCCTGGAGCAAGAAAACCCACGTTGCGGTCAACTTCGATTACTCGATTGCCGAGCCGATGTACCGCAATCCCGAGGGCGAGTGGGTCAAGGCGCTATTGGCCGTTTCCACCGAAAACCTGGACATGAAACACGAGTTCGGCACCTCTGCCGGCGCCACCTCGGTGCATGAACTGCCTAACGGCGTGCAATTTGGCCTGGCTCGACCTGAGGTCAAGTACACCGGTCACACCGACGGCGAGTTCAAGACGGTTGACCAGTTCCTGCTGGACCTGCAGATCGTTACCGAAATGATGGGACGGATCGGGCAACTGCCGAAGCTGTGATCAGCTGTTCACTGCCTCGATAAATTAAAGGCCCGTCGGTTTTCACCGACGGGCCTTTTCATTTCAGTCAACGACTGACCTCTCCACCCTGCTGCATCGAATAAAACGCCACCCCATCAAAACCATCGCCAGCGTCAACGCGGTGATCAGCCCCATCCAGATACCTTGCGGCCCCAAGCCCAATCCAAATGCCATCAGACAACCCAGCGGCAAACCGACACCCCAGTAACAGAAAATCGCCAGCCACATGGGGACACGGGTGTCTTGCAGGCCTCGCAATGCGCCGGCGCACAACATCTGCAATCCATCGGGAAACTGCAAAGCGGCGGCATACAGCAGAAGCGTCGACGCGAGTGCGGTGACAGCAACATCCGCGCTATACCAGCCTGCGATCGCTTCATTGCCCAGCAGCATGACCAACACCGACGCGCTTTGCGTGATCAGGACGATGACACAGCCCGCCCATGCAGCCTGCCGGACACCCTTGAGGTCCCCGCGCCCCAGCGCATGGCCGACCCGAACGGTGGTGGCCTCCGCCACGGCCACCGGGACCATGAAACACAACTGCGCCAGATTCACCGCGATCTGATGCGCCGCCAGGAAAGTCGAACCGAGCCGGCCGATCAACAACGAGGTGACAATGAAAAGACTGCCCTGGGTCAGGATTGCGATGCCGATCGGCAGCCCGACCTTCAACAAATCAACGATGCCGGCAAGACGCGGCGGATCAAAACGGGCAAACAGTTGCAAATGCGCCAGACGCTTGCCACGCCAGAGGTACACAGCGAACAGCAGCGCCTGCAACCACATCATCACGGCCGAAGCGATGCCCAGTCCCTCAGCCCCCCTTTCTGCGAAACCCAACTTGCCATTGGTCAGCACATAGCCCAACGGTGCCAGCAACAGGAGACCGCCGAAACCGAAGACCATGGTCGGACGCATCCAGTGCATCCCTTCGCACAGATAGCGCATGCAGAAAAACAGGGTCAGCGCCGGACTTCCCCAACGCACAGCCTGCAGAAAGGCCTGTGCACCGGGAATGATGTCCGGTGCAATCCCGGCGGGCGCGAGCAGAAGAGGCGCAAGACTGAGAAAGCCGAACATCAGCCCTCCCATGAACAGTGCCAACCACATGGCCTGGCGAAAGATCGGGCCGATCTCGCCTGTTCGCTCCGCGCCGTGTAAACGGGCAACTGAAGCGGTCAGCGCAATCAATGTCCCGATCGGCACCAGCATCGGCAGCCATAACAGCGCAGTGCCGAGCGTGACGGCTGCAAGAGTCTCGGTGCCATGATTGCCCGCGATGAGGTTGTCCACGAAAGCGATCAGCCCGGCGCACAGGTGCCCGATGACCAACGGGAGCGACAGCAGTGCGGTTGCACGTATCTCGTGCAGGGCACCAGGAGATGTGATGGTTCGTGACATGAAGGTGAGATCCTCGAAATCAACCAAGACGATCCGGCCGCAAGGCCGACAGGTTGGTCGTTATCTCAGAATCAGTCGTGGGCTGGCTGTCAGACGCTTCTGTGAATCACGGATTCGCTGTAGGAATCTTGTAACAGAGAACGCCAAACACAAAAAACGCGCATACAAAAACGCCGCTCATCACTGAGCGGCGTTTTTGTTGAATATGGAGCGGGAAACGAGACTCGAACTCGCGACCCCGACCTTGGCAAGGTCGTGCTCTACCAACTGAGCTATTCCCGCA
>NZ_JBWKOR010000007.1:0-325307 GCF_059416185.1 Pseudomonas sp. GW821-FHT09E04 | reverse complement strand
AGTAGGTCATCGTCAAGATTAAATTCCGAAACCCCAATTGCGAAAGCAGTTGGGGTTTTGTTTTGCCCGCAGGAAAGCGGGTTGTTTGAATTCTATGCAACAGCTCGGTGCATGGCTATTATTCGGGCCTCATTCCGAGGCGAGACCTGCATGCTGACGTTGTTGAACCTTCTGAAGGATGGGCGATTCCATTCCGGTCAGGCTCTGGGAGTTGCCCTGGGAATTAGTCGAAGTGCAGTGTGGAAGCAGCTTCAACACCTGGAGGCTGAGCTTGGGCTATCCATACATAAAGTCCGGGGGCGGGGCTACCAGTTGGCCTCACCACTGGAGTTGCTTGACTCGCTCAAGATAGAGGAAAGTCTTGCCGGCTGGCCTGTGAGTGTCTTCGACTCCATCGACTCTACTAACGCAGAGTCGCTGCGTGCCGTTGATCGGGGTCAAATGGCGCCCTTTCTGGTACTGGCTGAACGGCAAATCTCCGGACGTGGTCGTCGAGGTCGCAAATGGGTAAGTCCGTTTGCCGAGAACCTCTATTACAGTCTCGTATTGCGTATTGATGGTGGGATGCGTCAACTTGAAGGACTAAGTCTTGTTGTCGGTCTCGCGGTCATGCAAACCCTCCGTGCGCTTGGGGTGTCGGGTGCGGGGCTGAAGTGGCCCAATGACGTTTTGGCTGGGCGCAAAAAAATCGCCGGGATCTTGCTGGAACTGGTCGGAGATCCGGCAGACGTGTGTCATGTAGTGCTGGGTGTTGGCATTAACGTGAACATGCAGGCCACTGACGAGGTTGATCAGCAATGGACCTCGATACGGCTCGAGTCGGGAAAAACTTGTGATCGCAATGTTCTGGTGGTTGAGCTGAGCAAGCAGTTGCAGCTTTATCTGCAGCGTCATCAATCAGGAGGTTTCTCTGCGCTTCAGGCGGAGTGGGAAGCGAATCACTTATGGCAGGGACTGCCGGTTTCTCTCACGGCGGGTGTCAATCAGATAGATGGCGTGGTGCTGGGGATCGATAATCAAGGTGCGCTACGGCTGAAGGTGGATGGCGTGGAGAAAGTCTTTAGTGGTGGTGAGCTCAGCTTGAGGTTGCGTGATGATTCTTGAGCTTGATTGCGGAAACAGTTTTATCAAGTGGCGGGTGCTGGATGCCGAGGCAGGTGCCCTGGTCGCGGAAGGGGTGGTCGACTCCGATGAGGCATTGGTCAGCGGCCTTCGTTCGCTCGATAAATTGTCTCTCGGCAAATGCCGCCTTGTCAGTGTGAGAACTGAAGATGAGACCAATTTGCTGATTGGTTTTCTCAAGCGTGAGTTCGATATTTCCGTTGTCTGTGCGACACCTGCTCGCGAAATGTCCGGCGTCAAAAATGGTTACGAAGACTACGAGCGTTTAGGCCTTGATCGTTGGCTGGCGATGCTCGGTGGTTTTCATCTGGCTGGTGGGGCGTGCCTGGTTCTCGATTTCGGGACAGCGGTGACTGCTGATTTCATCTCGTCGGATGGTGAGCACCTGGGAGGCTTCATTGGTCCTGGTATGCCGCTAATGCGCAATCAATTGCGTACGCATACTCGAAAGATTCGCTATGGCGATCTGGCGGCGGAACGGGCATTGGCGAGTCACGCTCCTGGGCGCAATACGGTCGAGGCGGTGGAGCGTGGCTGTTCGTTGATGCTCAGAGGATTCGTATTGACGCAGTTGGAGATGGCGCGCTCCTACTGGGGTGAAAGCTTCAGTGTCTTCATCACGGGTGGTGATGCCGAGTTGGTGTCGGATGTCGCGCCTGAGGCTCGGGTCGTTTCCGATTTGGTGTTCGTAGGTTTGGCTATGGCATGTCCTTTGTCCTGAGGTTTGTATGCGTTGGTTGTTTCTCCTGCTTCTGGTACTCAATGTGTTTTATTACGTCTGGCATCAACAGGAGGCTCCATTGCGTGCAAAGGACGTCACGCCTCTCAGTCTTTATCGTGGTTCGCAGCAGGATATCCGTTTGCTGAGTGAGGCTGGTGATGCCTCGCGAGGTGCGAAGGCTGATGGGCAGTGTCTATATATAGGTGGTTCGGGTCGTCCTGAAACTGCGCAGGCGCTGGAACAGCGCCTGAGTGAGCTTGGTGCGAAAGCTCAGCCTTTGCCGAAAGACCTTTCCAGCAATGCATATTGGTTCCGAATCACGCCTGAAACCCAGCGTTTCCTGGGTGATACTCAGTTGCAAAACCTTTCCAAGGAATTCAATGAGTTAAAACACAAAATAATGCTGTGCGAGGGGGTTGCACCTGCGGAATAGTTTGCATAGAATGGCGCCCGCTCCACAGCGAAGACCTGAAAAGGTTGAAGCGGTAGGGTGATGTCAAAGCAGCTAACCTCAGGTTTTTAAATGAGAAAATGCTTGACAAGGGTTTGGCATAGTATAGAATGCCGGCCTGATTAGGAGGGGTTCCCGAGCGGCCAAAGGGATCAGACTGTAAATCTGACGTCTACGACTTCGAAGGTTCGAATCCTTCTCCCTCCACCAGATTTTAGCGTGAGCTGCAGGCTCCGCGGGTATAGTTTAGTGGTAGAACCTCAGCCTTCCAAGCTGATGATGCGGGTTCGATTCCCGCTACCCGCTCCAAGTTTGCAGGTTGTGCAAAGTGTTACGCTCTTGTAGCTCAGTTGGTAGAGCACACCCTTGGTAAGGGTGAGGTCAGCGGTTCAAATCCGCTCAAGAGCTCCATATAACAAGGCAGATATGAAAATATCTGCCTTTGTTTTAATGGCTAGGGTTGTTTGCTTATTTCTTCTGTGAGGGGTGATATCGATGGCTAAGGAAAAATTTGATCGTTCCCTACCGCACGTCAACGTCGGAACTATCGGTCACGTTGACCACGGTAAAACCACTCTGACCGCTGCTCTGACTCGCGTCTGCTCCGAAGTTTTCGGTTCGGCCGTAGTTGAATTCGACAAGATCGACAGCGCTCCAGAAGAAAAAGCTCGTGGTATCACCATCAACACCGCGCACGTTGAGTACAACTCGACTATTCGTCACTACGCTCACGTTGACTGCCCAGGTCACGCTGACTACGTGAAGAACATGATCACCGGTGCTGCCCAGATGGACGGCGCGATCCTGGTTTGCTCGGCCGCTGATGGTCCGATGCCACAAACCCGTGAGCACATCCTGCTGTCCCGTCAGGTAGGCGTTCCGTACATCGTGGTTTTCCTGAACAAGGCTGACCTGGTAGACGACGCTGAGCTGCTGGAACTGGTTGAGATGGAGGTTCGCGACCTGCTGTCGACCTACGACTTCCCAGGCGACGACACTCCGATCATCATCGGTTCGGCTCGTATGGCGCTGGAAGGCAAAGACGACAACGAAATGGGCACCACTGCCGTTCGTAAACTGGTTGAGACTCTGGATACCTACATCCCTGAGCCAGTTCGTATGATCGACAAGCCATTCCTGATGCCAATCGAAGACGTATTCTCGATCTCGGGTCGCGGTACTGTTGTGACTGGTCGTATCGAGCGCGGTATCGTTCGCGTTCAAGATGCTCTGGAAATCGTTGGTCTGCGTGACACCACCACCACCACCTGCACCGGTGTTGAGATGTTCCGCAAGCTGCTGGACGAAGGTCGTGCTGGCGAGAACTGCGGCGTTCTGCTGCGTGGCACCAAGCGTGACGACGTTGAGCGTGGTCAGGTTCTGGTTAAGCCGGGTTCGGTTAAGCCGCACACCAAGTTCACCGCAGAAGTTTACGTTCTGAGCAAGGAAGAAGGCGGTCGTCACACTCCGTTCTTCAAAGGCTACCGTCCACAGTTCTACTTCCGTACTACTGACGTGACTGGTAACTGCGAGCTGCCAGAAGGCGTTGAAATGGTAATGCCAGGTGACAACATTCAGATGACTGTTACCCTGATCAAAACCATCGCGATGGAAGACGGTCTGCGTTTCGCTATCCGTGAAGGCGGTCGTACCGTCGGCGCTGGCGTCGTAGCCAAAATCATCGAGTAAGTAGTTGTAATGTATTTTTCAGGCCGGCATAATGGTCGGCCTGATTTTGTTTTAGGTCAGTAGCTCAATTGGCAGAGCGACGGTCTCCAAAACCGTAGGTTGGGGGTTCGATTCCCTCCTGACCTGCCAGATTCACTCGGTGTGTCTGGCTTTCTTTTCACAGGATCTTCATAGATGACTCCTAAGGCTGAAGCTCAAGGCTCTCGCTTCGATCTGCTTAAGTGGCTTGTAGTGGTCGCTTTGGTGATTGTTGGCGTTGTAGGCAATCAGTATTACTCTGCTTCGCCGATCCTGTACCGCGTACTCGCATTGCTTGTCATTGCTGCTGTAGCTGCCTTTGTAGGCCTGCAGACTGCCAAGGGCAAGTCTTTCTTTGTACTGGTTAAGGAAGCTCGCACCGAGATTCGTAAAGTCGTATGGCCAACTCGCCAAGAAACCACGCAGACCACGTTGATTGTTGTGGCTGTTGTTCTGGTTATGGCGTTGCTGTTGTGGGGGCTTGATTCCCTGCTCGGCTGGCTTGTTTCCTTGATTGTCGGCTAAGGGTGTCCCGTGGCTAAGCGTTGGTACGTTGTGCATGCTTATTCGGGTTACGAGAAGCATGTAATGCGCTCGCTGATCGAGCGTGTAAAGCTGGCTGGCATGGAAGATGGCTTCGGCGAAATTCTGGTTCCCACTGAAGAAGTGGTTGAAATGCGTAATGGCCAGAAGCGCAAAAGCGAACGTAAGTTCTTCCCTGGCTATGTGCTGGTCCAGATGGATATGAACGAGGGTACTTGGCACTTGGTCAAGGATACTCCTCGGGTGATGGGTTTTATCGGCGGTACTGCTGATAAGCCTGCACCAATCACTGATAAAGAAGCAGAGGCGATCCTGCGTCGCGTTGCTGACGGTAGCGACAAGCCGAAGCCGAAGACGTTGTTCGAGCCAGGTGAAACCGTTCGTGTCAATGACGGTCCTTTCGCTGACTTTAACGGTGTTGTTGAAGAAGTTAACTACGAAAAGAGCCGGATCCAAGTGGCGGTGCTCATTTTCGGTCGCTCTACTCCGGTAGAGTTGGAGTTCAGTCAGGTCGAAAAGGTCTAACTGGACAAGCATCCCAACCCCGCAGCCCTAGGCTGTGGGGTTTTGTCGTCACTGGGATAAACGCGCAAGTAACCGGGGAGCCTTTCGAGGCGATCGAACCCGTAATTGGAGTGCCTCATGGCCAAGAAGATTACCGCTTACATCAAGCTGCAAGTGAAGGCCGCTCAGGCTAACCCAAGTCCACCTGTTGGTCCTGCTCTGGGTCAGCACGGCGTGAACATCATGGAATTCTGCAAAGCTTTCAACGCCCGTACCCAGGGCCTGGAAGCTGGTCTGCCGACTCCAGTGATCATCACTGTCTACAGCGACCGTAGCTTCACTTTCGAAACCAAATCCACCCCTGCTTCGGTTCTGCTGAAGAAGGCGGCCGGTCTGACCAGCGGTTCCGCTCGTCCGAACACCGTTAAGGTTGGCACTGTTACCCGTGCTCAGCTGGAAGAAATCGCGAAAACCAAAAACGCGGATCTGACTGCAGCTGATATGGATGCAGCCGTGCGTACTATCGCCGGTTCTGCTCGTAGCATGGGCCTTAACGTGGAGGGTGTGTAATGGCTAAGCTGACCAAGCGTCAAAAGGCTATCGCCGGCAAAATCGAAGCAGGCAAGGCCTACAACTTTGTAGACGCCGCTGCACTGCTGGCCGAGCTGTCGACTGTCAAGTTCAGCGAGTCGTTTGACGTTGCTGTAAACCTGGGCGTAGACCCGCGTAAATCCGACCAGGTCGTTCGTAGCGCTACTGTGCTGCCACACGGCACTGGCAAGACCGTTCGCGTTGCTGTGTTCACCCAGGGTCCAGCTGCTGAGGCCGCTCTGGCTGCCGGCGCTGACCGTGTAGGTATGGACGACCTGGCTGCCGAAATGAAAGGCGGCGACCTGAACTACGACGTAGTGATCGCATCCCCGGATGCCATGCGCGTTGTAGGTCAACTGGGTCAGATCCTCGGTCCACGTGGCCTGATGCCTAACCCGAAAGTCGGCACCGTAACTCCAGACGTAGCCACCGCGGTTAAAAACGCCAAGGCTGGTCAGGTTCGTTATCGCACCGACAAAAACGGCATCATCCACACTTCCGTTGGCAAGATCGGCTTCGATGCCGTCAAGCTGAAGGAAAACGTTGAAGCCCTGATCGCTGATCTGAAGCGTATCAAGCCAGCTTCCTCGAAAGGCATCTACGTCAAGCGCGTTACCCTGAGCACCACTATGGGCCCAGGTCTGGTTATCGACCAGAGCTCGCTGGACGCGTAAGACAAAATTGGCACGAGTTTTCGTGCCAATCGAAAGATTGGGGTCCCTGCCTGGCGGGGGCTATCCAAGACCGTAGGCGGCGCAAGTCTTAAACCTCAAGCCTACGCAGATGGTGCTCCCGGTTCCTTACCGAATCAGACACCAAAACGACATTCGGTTTCGATCGAGTGAAACGGTAACAAGCAGGAGTTAAACCCGTGGCAATTAATCTCGAAGACAAGAAGGCCATCGTCGCTGAAGTCAACGAGGCTGCCAAAGTCGCTCTGTCCGCTGTCGTGGTTGATGCCCGTGGCGTAACAGTAGGCGCAATGACCGGACTCCGTAAAGAGGCTCGTGAAGCTGGCGTTTACGTACGTGTTGTACGTAACACCCTGCTCAAGCGCGCTGTTGCTGACACTCAATACAGTGTCCTCAACGACGTGTTCACCGGCCCGACCCTGATCGCATTCTCGAACGAACATCCGGGCGCTGCTGCTCGTATTTTCAAAGAGTTTTCGAAGGGTCAGGACAAGTTCGAGATCAAGGCAGCTGCGTTCGAGGGCAAGTTCCTCGCAGCTAATCAGATCGACGTTCTGGCAACTCTGCCGACCCGTGACGAAGCAATTTCCCAGCTGATGAGCGTGATTCAAGGCGCTACCAGCAAATTGGCTCGTACTCTGGCGGCAATTCGCGACCAGAAAGAAGCTGCTGCAGCCTAAGGCTCGTCAGCTTCTCGCGTTTTTTGTTTATTTCGATGGTCGCGTAGGCCGTCCCCCAATTCAGGAATTGAGTCATGTCTCTGACTAACGAACAAATCATCGAAGCAATCGGCCAGAAATCCGTAGTGGAAATCGTTGAGCTGATCAAAGCGATGGAAGAAACCTTCGGTGTTACCGCTGCTGCTGCTTCGGCTGGCCCAGCTGTAGCTGCTGCTGCTGTTGAAGAGCAAACCGAGTTCAACGTTGTTCTGCTGGAAGCTGGCGAGAAGAAGGTTAACGTGATCAAGGCAGTTCGCGAACTGACCGGTCTGGGCCTGAAAGAAGCCAAAGAGAAAGTAGACGGCGCTCCTCAGGTTGTAGCTGAAGGCGTTTCGAAAGAAGCTGCTGAAGACGCCAAGAAGAAGCTGGAAGAAGCAGGCGCTAAAGTCGAGCTGAAATAAGTATCGACTTTGCTCCTCCAGCCCGAGCGTCAAGCGACAGGCTGATGGCTGGTGGCTCTTGCCACCGGCCTTTTTCCGTTATTGGCAGCCGACTGGGTCGGTGCTGATAACGAGCTGTAACCACCCGATGCGGTGGCGCAAACCATGGGGTTTGCACGATTTTCTGGCTGCTCCCGTCGGGAGGGGCCAAACAAGCAGGTGACCAAGCTGGGGAACGCTGATGGCTTACTCATATACTGAGAAAAAACGTATCCGCAAGGACTTTAGCAAGTTGCCGGACGTCATGGATGTGCCTTACCTCCTGGCCATCCAGCTGGATTCGTATCGTGAATTCTTGCAAGCGGGAGCGACTAAAGATCAGTTCCGCGACGTGGGCCTGCATGCGGCCTTCAAATCCGTTTTCCCGATCATCAGCTACTCCGGCAATGCTGCGCTGGAGTACGTCGGTTATCGCCTGGGCGAACCGGCATTTGATGTCAAAGAATGCGTATTGCGCGGTGTAACTTTCGCCGTACCTTTGCGGGTAAAAGTGCGCCTGATCATTTTCGACAAAGAGTCGTCGAACAAAGCGATCAAGGACATCAAAGAGCAAGAAGTCTACATGGGTGAAATCCCCCTGATGACTGAGAACGGTACCTTCGTAATCAACGGTACCGAGCGTGTAATCGTTTCCCAGTTGCACCGCTCCCCGGGCGTGTTCTTCGACCACGACCGTGGCAAGACGCACAGCTCCGGCAAACTGCTGTACTCCGCGCGCATCATTCCTTACCGCGGTTCGTGGCTGGACTTCGAGTTCGACCCGAAGGATTGCGTATTCGTACGTATCGACCGTCGTCGCAAGCTGCCGGCCTCGGTTCTGCTGCGCGCGCTCGGCTATACCACCGAAGAAGTACTGGACGCGTTCTACACCACCAACGTATTCCACGTTAAGGGCGAAACCCTGAGCCTGGAACTGGTGCCTCAGCGCCTGCGTGGTGAAGTTGCAGTCCTCGACATCCAGGACGACAAAGGCAAGGTAATTGTCGAGCAGGGTCGTCGTATCACTGCCCGTCACATCAACCAGCTGGAAAAAGCCGGGATCAAAGAGCTGGACGTGCCTCTGGACTACGTCCTGGGTCGCACCACCGCCAAGGTCATCGTGCATCCGGCTACCGGCGAAATCCTGGCAGAGTGCAACACCGAGCTGTCGACTGAAGTCCTGGCGAAAATCGCCAAGGCCGGCGTCGTTCGCATCGAAACGCTGTACACCAACGACATCGACTGCGGTCCGTTCGTCTCCGACACTCTGAAGATCGACTCCACCAGCAACCAATTGGAAGCGCTGGTCGAAATCTATCGCATGATGCGTCCAGGCGAGCCGCCAACCAAAGACGCTGCCGAAACCCTGTTCAACAACCTGTTCTTCAGCCCTGAGCGTTATGACCTGTCTGCGGTCGGCCGGATGAAGTTCAACCGTCGTATCGGTCGTACCGAGATCGAAGGTTCGGGCGTGCTGTGCAAGGAAGATATCGTCGCGGTACTGAAGACTCTGGTCGACATCCGTAACGGTAAAGGCATCGTCGACGACATCGACCACCTGGGTAACCGTCGTGTTCGCTGCGTAGGCGAAATGGCCGAGAACCAGTTCCGCGTTGGCCTGGTGCGTGTTGAGCGTGCGGTCAAAGAGCGTCTGTCGATGGCCGAAAGCGAAGGCCTGATGCCGCAAGACCTGATCAACGCCAAGCCTGTGGCTGCGGCGGTGAAGGAGTTCTTCGGTTCCAGCCAGCTCTCGCAGTTCATGGACCAGAACAACCCGCTGTCCGAGATTACCCACAAGCGTCGTGTTTCTGCACTCGGCCCTGGCGGTCTGACTCGTGAGCGCGCGGGCTTCGAAGTTCGTGACGTACACCCGACTCACTACGGTCGTGTCTGCCCGATTGAAACGCCGGAAGGTCCGAACATCGGTCTGATCAACTCCCTGGCTGCTTACGCTCGCACCAACCAGTACGGCTTCCTCGAAAGCCCGTACCGTGTGGTGAAAGAGGGTGTGGTTACCGACGAGATCGTGTTCCTGTCCGCTATTGAAGAAGCCGATCACGTGATCGCGCAGGCTTCGGCGACCATGAACGACCAGAAAGTCCTGATCGACGAACTGGTAGCCGTACGTCACCTGAACGAATTCACCGTCAAGGCGCCTGAAGAAGTCACCTTGATGGACGTTTCGCCGAAGCAGGTAGTTTCGGTTGCAGCGTCGCTGATTCCGTTCCTCGAGCACGACGACGCCAACCGTGCGTTGATGGGTTCGAACATGCAGCGTCAAGCTGTACCAACCCTGCGTGCTGACAAGCCGCTGGTAGGTACCGGCATGGAGCGTAACGTGGCTCGCGACTCCGGCGTTTGCGTCGTGGCTCGTCGTGGCGGCGTGATCGACTCCGTTGATGCCAGCCGTATCGTGGTTCGTGTTGCCGATGACGAAGTTGAAACCGGCGAAGCTGGTGTCGACATCTACAACCTGACCAAGTACACCCGCTCGAACCAGAACACCTGCATCAACCAGCGTCCGCTGGTGAGCAAGGGTGATCGCGTTCAGCGTAGCGACATCATGGCCGACGGCCCGTCCACCGATATGGGTGAACTGGCACTGGGTCAGAACATGCGCATCGCGTTCATGGCATGGAACGGCTTCAACTTCGAAGACTCCATCTGCCTGTCCGAGCGTGTGGTTCAGGAAGACCGCTTCACCACGATCCACATCCAGGAACTGACCTGCGTGGCTCGTGACACCAAGCTTGGCCCAGAGGAAATCACTGCGGACATCCCGAACGTGGGTGAAGCTGCACTGAACAAACTGGACGAAGCCGGTATCGTTTACGTAGGTGCTGAAGTTGGCGCAGGCGACATCCTGGTAGGTAAGGTCACTCCGAAAGGCGAGACCCAACTGACTCCGGAAGAAAAACTGCTGCGTGCGATCTTCGGTGAAAAAGCCAGCGACGTTAAAGACACTTCCCTGCGTGTACCTACCGGTACCAAAGGTACTGTCATCGACGTGCAGGTCTTCACTCGTGACGGCGTTGAGCGTGATGCTCGTGCCTTGTCGATCGAGAAGACCCAGCTGGACGAGATCCGCAAGGATCTGAACGAAGAGTTCCGCATCGTTGAAGGCGCGACCTTCGAACGTCTGCGTTCCGCTCTGGTAGGCCACAAGGCTGAAGGCGGCGCGGGCCTGAAGAAAGGTCAGGACATCACCGACGAAGTGCTCGACGGTCTTGAGCATGGTCAGTGGTTCAAACTGCGCATGGCTGAAGATGCTCTGAACGAGCAGCTCGAGAAGGCTCAGGCCTACATCGTTGATCGTCGCCGTCTGCTGGACGACAAGTTCGAAGACAAGAAGCGCAAACTGCAGCAGGGCGATGACCTGGCTCCAGGCGTGCTGAAGATCGTCAAGGTTTACCTGGCAATCCGTCGTCGCATCCAGCCGGGCGACAAGATGGCCGGTCGTCACGGTAACAAGGGTGTGGTCTCCGTGATCATGCCGGTTGAAGACATGCCGCACGATGCCAATGGCACCCCGGTCGACGTGGTCCTCAACCCACTGGGTGTACCTTCGCGTATGAACGTTGGTCAGATCCTTGAAACCCACCTGGGCCTCGCGGCCAAAGGTCTGGGCGAGAAGATCAACCGGATGGTCGAAGAGCAGCGTAAAGTCGCTGAACTGCGTACCTTCCTGGACGAGATCTACAACCAGATCGGCGGTCGTAACGAAGATCTGGACAGCTTCTCCGATCAGGAAATCCTGGATCTGGCGAAGAACCTGCGTGGCGGCGTTCCAATGGCCACTCCAGTGTTCGACGGTGCCAAGGAAAGCGAAATCAAGGCCATGCTGAAACTGGCGGACCTGCCAGAAAGCGGCCAGATGCAGCTGACCGACGGCCGTACCGGCAACAAGTTCGAGCGTCCAGTTACCGTTGGCTACATGTACATGCTGAAGCTGAACCACTTGGTAGACGACAAGATGCACGCGCGTTCTACCGGTTCGTACAGCCTGGTTACCCAGCAGCCGCTGGGTGGTAAGGCACAGTTCGGTGGTCAGCGTTTCGGGGAGATGGAGGTCTGGGCACTGGAAGCATACGGTGCTGCTTACACTCTGCAAGAAATGCTCACAGTGAAGTCGGACGATGTGAACGGCCGGACCAAGATGTACAAAAACATCGTGGACGGCGATCACCGTATGGAGCCGGGCATGCCCGAGTCCTTCAACGTGTTGATCAAGGAAATTCGTTCCCTCGGCATCGATATCGATCTGGAAACCGAATAACACGTGACGCGATCGAGAGCGGGGCAGGATTGCCCGCTCTCTGCTCCGCCAGGAGGAAAGGCCTTGAAAGACCTACTGAATTTGCTGAAAAACCAGGGTCAAGTCGAAGAGTTCGACGCCATCCGTATCGGATTGGCCTCGCCTGAGATGATCCGCTCGTGGTCGTTCGGTGAAGTTAAAAAGCCGGAAACCATCAACTACCGTACGTTCAAACCCGAGCGTGACGGTCTGTTCTGCGCCAAGATCTTTGGCCCGGTAAAGGATTACGAGTGCCTGTGCGGTAAGTACAAGCGCTTGAAGCATCGTGGTGTGATCTGCGAGAAGTGCGGCGTTGAAGTTGCACTGGCCAAGGTTCGTCGTGAGCGCATGGCGCACATCGAGCTGGCTTCGCCGGTTGCCCACATCTGGTTCCTGAAATCGCTGCCGTCCCGTATCGGCCTGCTGATGGACATGACCCTGCGTGATATCGAACGCGTTCTCTACTTCGAGAGCTATGTCGTTATCGATCCGGGCATGACCACTCTTGAAAAAGGTCAGCTGCTGAACGATGAGCAGTACTTCGAAGCGCTGGAAGAGTTCGGTGATGACTTTGACGCCCGCATGGGTGCTGAAGCTGTCCGTGAACTGCTGCACGCTATCGACCTGGAACACGAGATCGGCCGTCTGCGTGAAGAGATTCCGCAAACCAACTCCGAAACCAAGATCAAGAAGCTGTCCAAGCGTCTGAAGTTGATGGAAGCCTTCCAGGGTTCCGGCAACCTGCCAGAGTGGATGGTGCTGACCGTTCTGCCGGTTCTGCCGCCAGATCTGCGTCCACTGGTCCCGCTGGATGGCGGTCGTTTCGCGACTTCCGACCTCAACGATCTGTATCGTCGAGTGATCAACCGTAACAACCGTTTGAAGCGCCTGCTGGATCTGTCCGCTCCGGACATCATCGTGCGCAACGAAAAGCGTATGTTGCAGGAAGCTGTCGACGCACTGCTCGACAACGGTCGTCGTGGCCGCGCTATCACCGGTTCCAACAAGCGTCCTCTGAAATCCCTGGCTGACATGATCAAGGGTAAGCAAGGTCGTTTCCGTCAGAACTTGCTCGGTAAGCGTGTTGACTACTCCGGTCGTTCGGTAATTACCGTAGGCCCGACCCTGCGTCTGCATCAGTGCGGTCTGCCGAAGAAGATGGCTCTCGAGCTGTTCAAGCCGTTCATTTTCGGCAAGCTGGAAATGCGTGGTCTGGCGACCACCATCAAAGCGGCCAAGAAAATGGTCGAGCGCGAGCTGCCGGAAGTTTGGGACGTTCTCGCTGAAGTGATTCGCGAACACCCGGTTCTTCTCAACCGTGCACCGACCCTTCACCGTCTGGGTATCCAGGCGTTTGAACCGGTACTGATCGAAGGTAAGGCTATCCAGCTGCACCCGCTGGTCTGCGCCGCGTACAACGCCGACTTCGACGGCGACCAAATGGCCGTGCACGTACCGCTGACGCTGGAAGCCCAGCTCGAAGCGCGTGCGTTGATGATGTCGACCAACAACATTCTGTCGCCAGCCAACGGTGAGCCAATCATCGTTCCGTCGCAGGACGTTGTATTGGGTCTGTACTACATGACTCGTGAAGCGATCAACGCCAAGGGCGAAGGTCGTGTGTTCGCGGATCTGCAGGAAGTTGACCGTGTGTTCCGTGCCGGCGAAGCCGCACTGCACGCCAAGATCAAGGTTCGTATCAACGAAACCGTGAACGATCGTGACGGCAACAGCGTGAGCGGTACCCGTATCGTCGACACCACTGTCGGCCGTGCGCTGCTGTTCCAGGTTGTACCAAAAGGTCTGTCGTTCGACGTCGTCAACCTGCCGATGAAGAAAAAGGCGATCTCCAAGCTGATCAACCAGTGCTACCGCGTGGTTGGTCTGAAAGAGACCGTGATCTTCGCTGACCAGTTGATGTACACCGGTTTTGCCTACTCGACCATCTCCGGCGTTTCCATCGGTGTTAACGACTTCGTTATCCCGGATGAAAAAGCCCGCATCATCGGTGCAGCCACCGACGAAGTGAAAGAGATCGAGAGCCAGTACGCCTCCGGCCTGGTAACCCAGGGCGAGAAGTACAACAAAGTGATCGACCTTTGGTCGAAAGCGAACGACGAAGTCTCCAAGGCGATGATGGCCAACCTCTCGAAAGAGAAAGTCATCGACCGTCACGGCGTCGAAGTCGATCAAGAGTCGTTCAACTCGATGTACATGATGGCTGACTCGGGTGCGCGGGGTTCCGCAGCACAGATCCGTCAGCTGGCCGGTATGCGTGGTCTGATGGCCAAGCCGGACGGTTCCATCATTGAAACGCCGATTACTGCGAACTTCCGTGAAGGTTTGAGCGTACTTCAGTACTTCATCTCCACTCACGGTGCTCGTAAAGGTCTGGCGGATACCGCGTTGAAAACTGCGAACTCCGGTTACCTGACTCGTCGTCTGGTAGACGTTGCGCAGGATCTGGTTGTAACCGAGATCGATTGCGGCACCGAACACGGTCTGCTGATGACTCCGCACATTGAAGGCGGTGACGTTGTAGAGCCGTTGGGTGAGCGCGTATTGGGTCGTGTTATCGCCCGTGACGTATTCAAGCCGGGTACCGAGGACGTCATCGTTCCTGCTGGCACCCTGGTAGACGAGAAGTGGGTCGAGTTCATCGAGCTGAACAGCATCGACGAAGTGATCGTGCGTTCGCCGATCAGTTGCGAAACCCGCTATGGCATTTGCGCCAAGTGCTACGGCCGCGACCTGGCTCGTGGTCACCAGGTGAACATCGGTGAAGCGGTCGGCGTTATCGCTGCCCAGTCCATCGGTGAGCCGGGTACCCAGCTGACGATGCGTACGTTCCACATCGGTGGTGCGGCAAGCCGTACTTCCGCAGCCGACAGCGTTCAGGTGAAGAATGGCGGTACCGTCCGTCTGCACAACCTGAAACACGTTGAGCGTGTGGATGGCAACCTGGTTGCTGTGTCCCGTTCCGGTGAGCTGGCAATCGCTGATGACTTCGGTCGTGAGCGCGAGCGTTACAAGCTGCCGTACGGTGCCGTGATTTCGGTTAAAGAAGGTGACAAGGTCGACGCTGGCGCAATCGTGGCCAAGTGGGATCCGCACACTCACCCGATCGTTACCGAAATGAAAGGTACCGTGACCTACGTGGGCATGGAAGAAGGCATCACGATCAAGCGTCAGACTGACGAATTGACCGGTATGACCAACATTGAAGTACTCGATGCCAAAGACCGTCCGGCTGCCGGCAAGGACATCCGTCCTGCGGTGAAGATGGTCGATGACAACGGCAAGGATCTGTTGCTGCCAGGCACTGACGTTATCGCTCAGTACTTCCTGCCAGCCAACGCCCTGGTCGGTGTTGCGGACGGTGCGAAGATTGCGATCGGTGACGTTATCGCTCGTATCCCGCAAGAAACTTCGAAAACCCGTGACATCACCGGTGGTCTGCCGCGTGTTGCCGACCTGTTCGAAGCCCGTCGTCCGAAAGAAGCGTCGATTCTGGCTGAAGTCAGCGGCACCATCGCGTTCGGTAAAGAGACCAAGGGCAAGCGCCGTCTGGTCATCACTCCGAACGACGGTAGCGATCCGTATGAAGAGCTGATTCCGAAGTGGCGTCACCTGAACGTGTTCGAAGGCGAACAGGTAAACCGCGGCGAAGTTATCTCCGACGGCCCGAGTGATCCGCACGACATCCTGCGTCTGCTGGGTGTGAGCGCGCTGGCCAAGTACATCGTTAACGAGATCCAGGACGTTTACCGTCTGCAAGGCGTGAAGATCAACGACAAGCACATCGAGACCATCCTGCGTCAGATGCTGCGTAAAGTTGAGATCTCCGAGTCCGGCGATTCCAGCTTCATCAAGGGCGACCAGATGGAACTGACTCACGTACTGGTAGAGAACGAGCGTCTGAACGCGGAAGACAAATTTGTCTCCAAGTTCACCCGCGTTCTGCTGGGTATCACCAAGGCGTCGTTGTCGACCGAATCGTTCATCTCCGCGGCTTCCTTCCAGGAAACCACCCGCGTACTGACCGAAGCGGCCGTAACCGGCAAGCGCGATTACCTGCGCGGCCTGAAAGAAAACGTGGTCGTGGGTCGTCTGATCCCGGCTGGTACCGGTCTGGCTTATCACAGCGAGCGTAAACGTCGCCGTGATGCAGACAAACCGTTGCGCGTAAGCGCCAGTGAAGTGGAAGCTGCACTGACCGAAGCGCTGAACTCGAGCGGTAACTGAGTTCTGCGAAAAATGAGCTAAGGCCCTGATCGAACCGTTCATCGAATCGAGACAATTTGTCGAGGTTCGACGAGCGGGGAGGTCGGGGCCTTGCCTTGACTGGGGACAAGATCCTCTTTAGACTCTTGATCCCCTAAATTTGGCGGGAATTCGTTCCTGCCATTTTGCTTTTCTTGCAAGACAATAGCGTCGCAAGACAACAGTGGAGCTAGTAGATGGCAACTATCAACCAGCTGGTACGTCAGCCGCGTAAGCGTATCGTCGAGAAATCCGACGTACCTGCGCTGCAGAACTGCCCGCAACGTCGTGGCGTGTGCACCCGTGTGTACACCACTACGCCGAAAAAACCTAACTCGGCACTGCGTAAAGTATGCCGTGTGCGTCTGACCAACGGTTTCGAGGTTTCCTCGTACATCGGTGGTGAAGGCCACAACCTGCAAGAGCACAGCGTGGTACTGATCCGCGGCGGTCGTGTAAAAGACTTGCCAGGTGTTCGTTACCACACCGTTCGCGGCTCCCTGGATACTTCCGGTGTTAAAGGTCGTAACCAAGGTCGTTCGAAGTACGGTACCAAGCGTCCGAAGTAATCGGCCGTTTTGCAGATTTTCATTTTATTGAGTCGATAAGAGTAAGGTCGGGCGCGCATCCTCTGGATCTGTCCCGAGCTAACCTGAAGACCGTTTGAGGGCTTATCAATGCCAAGACGTCGCGTAGCAGCAAAGCGTGAGATTCTGGACGATCCGAAATACGGAAGCCAAATCCTCGCCAAATTCATGAACCACGTTATGGAAAGCGGCAAGAAAGCCGTTGCCGAGCGTATCGTTTATGGTGCCCTGGAAACCGTTGCGACCCGTAAGGCTGGCACCGATCCCCTGGAACTCTTCGAAAAAGCACTCGACGCCATCGCTCCGCTGGTCGAAGTGAAGTCGCGCCGCGTTGGTGGTGCTACTTACCAGGTTCCGGTCGAAGTTCGTCCGTCCCGTCGTAACGCTCTGGCAATGCGCTGGTTGGTAGACTTCGCCCGTAAGCGCGGCGAGAAGTCTATGGCTCTGCGCTTGGCTGGCGAGCTGCTGGATGCTGCTGAAGGTAAAGGTGCTGCTGTTAAGAAGCGTGAAGACGTGCACCGTATGGCCGAAGCTAACAAAGCTTTCTCGCACTACCGCTTCTAATTTTAGCTTCACTAATTTTGCGAGGGCTTTATGGCTCGTACTACTCCGATTAGTCGCTACCGTAACATCGGTATCGTCGCTCACGTGGATGCTGGTAAAACCACCACCACCGAGCGCGTCCTTTTTTACACTGGCAAAAGTCACAAAATGGGCGAGGTGCATGACGGCGCCGCGACCACAGACTGGATGGTTCAGGAGCAGGAGCGTGGTATTACCATTACTTCTGCTGCCATTACCGCCTTCTGGAAAGGTTCCGAGAAGCAGTACGCTCACGAGCATCGCTTCAACGTAATCGATACCCCGGGCCACGTAGACTTCACCATTGAAGTAGAGCGTTCCCTGCGCGTACTCGACGGCGCTGTCGTTGTGTTCTGCGGTACTTCGGGTGTTGAGCCTCAGTCGGAAACCGTATGGCGTCAGGCCAACAAATACGGCGTTCCACGTCTTGTTTACGTAAACAAGATGGACCGTGCTGGTGCTAACTTCCTGCGCGTGATCGGTCAGATCAAGCAGCGTCTGGGTCACACTCCGGTGCCGATCCAGCTGGCTATCGGTTCGGAAGACAACTTCCAGGGCCAGATCGACCTGATCAACATGCAAGCCGTTTACTGGAACGACTCTGACAAGGGTATGGTTCCGGTTCGCAAGGAAATTCCTGCGGACATGGCTGAGCTGGCTGCTGAGTGGCGCAACAACATGGTTGAGGCTGCTGCCGAAGCCAACGAAGACCTGATGAACAAGTACCTGGAAGGCGAAGAGCTGTCGATCGAAGAGATCAAGGCTGCTCTGCGTGCACGTACTATCGCCGGCGAAATCGTTCTGGCTGTTTGCGGTTCTTCCTTCAAGAACAAGGGTGTTCCCCTGGTTCTCGACGCCGTTATCGACTTCCTGCCTGCTCCGACCGACATTCCTGCTATCAAGGGTTCCAACCCTGATAACGAGGAAGAGGAAATGGAGCGTCACGCAAGCGACGACGAGCCGTTCGCGGCCTTGGCGTTCAAGATCGCTACCGACCCATTCGTGGGTACCTTGACCTTCGTCCGCGTTTACTCGGGCGTGTTGAACTCCGGCGACGGCGTGATCAACTCGGTTAAAGGCAAGAAAGAGCGCGTGGGTCGTATGGTGCAAATGCACGCAAACGCCCGTGAAGAGATCAAGGAAGTACGCGCTGGCGACATCGCGGCCCTGATCGGCATGAAGGACGTCACCACTGGTGAAACCCTCTGCAACGCTGACAAGCCAATCATCCTGGTTCGCATGGACTTCCCGGAGCCGGTTATTTCGGTTGCCGTAGAGCCTAAGACCAAGGATGACCAGGAAAAAATGGGTATCGCTCTGGGCAAGCTTGCTCAGGAAGACCCGTCTTTCCGCGTTAAAACTGATGAAGAGACTGGTCAAACGATCATCTCCGGCATGGGCGAGCTGCACCTGGACATCCTGGTTGACCGGATGCGCCGTGAGTTCAACGTCGAAGCCAACATCGGCAAGCCTCAAGTTTCGTACCGTGAGCGCATCACGAAGAACTGCGAAATCGAAGGCAAGTTCGTTCGTCAATCCGGTGGTCGTGGTCAGTTCGGTCACTGCTGGATCCGTTTTGCTCCTGCTGACGAAGGTCAGGAAGGTCTGCAATTCGTGAACGAAGTAGTAGGTGGTGTGGTTCCTAAGGAATACATCCCGGCTATCCAGAAGGGTATCGAAGAGCAGATGAAGAACGGCGTTGTTGCCGGCTATCCGCTGATCGGCCTGAAGGCTACCGTGTTCGATGGTTCTTACCACGACGTCGACTCCAACGAGATGGCGTTTAAAGTGGCTGCTTCCATGGCGACCAAGCAACTGGCCCAGAAGGGCGGTGGTGAGCTGCTTGAGCCGATCATGGCGGTAGAGGTTGTTACGCCTGAAGACTATATGGGTGATGTGATGGGCGACCTTAACCGTCGTCGCGGCATGATCCAGGGTATGGAAGACACAGTGTCCGGCAAGGTTATCCGTGCCGAGGTTCCACTGGGTGAGATGTTCGGTTATGCGACCGACGTCCGTTCCATGTCTCAGGGTCGCGCAAGCTACTCTATGGAATTCAAAAAATACGATACGGCTCCGTCGCACATCGTCGAATCCGTTACCAAAAAACAAGGCTGATTCAGCCCCTTTAGGCTAGGAGTTAATTGTCGTGGCTAAAGAAAAATTTGATCGTTCCCTACCGCACGTAAACGTTGGCACCATCGGTCACGTTGACCACGGTAAAACCACTCTGACCGCTGCTCTGACTCGCGTCTGCTCCGAAGTTTTCGGTTCGGCCGTAGTTGAATTCGACAAGATCGACAGCGCTCCAGAAGAAAAAGCTCGTGGTATCACCATCAACACCGCGCACGTTGAGTACAACTCGACTATTCGTCACTACGCTCACGTTGACTGCCCAGGTCACGCTGACTACGTGAAGAACATGATCACCGGTGCTGCCCAGATGGACGGCGCGATCCTGGTTTGCTCGGCCGCTGATGGTCCGATGCCACAAACCCGTGAGCACATCCTGCTGTCCCGTCAGGTAGGCGTTCCGTACATCGTGGTTTTCCTGAACAAGGCTGACCTGGTAGACGACGCTGAGCTGCTGGAACTGGTTGAGATGGAGGTTCGCGACCTGCTGTCGACCTACGACTTCCCAGGCGACGACACTCCGATCATCATCGGTTCGGCTCGTATGGCGCTGGAAGGCAAAGACGACAACGAAATGGGCACCACTGCCGTTCGTAAACTGGTTGAGACTCTGGATACCTACATCCCTGAGCCAGTTCGTATGATCGACAAGCCATTCCTGATGCCAATCGAAGACGTATTCTCGATCTCGGGTCGCGGTACTGTTGTGACTGGTCGTATCGAGCGCGGTATCGTTCGCGTTCAAGATGCTCTGGAAATCGTTGGTCTGCGTGACACCACCACCACCACCTGCACCGGTGTTGAGATGTTCCGCAAGCTGCTGGACGAAGGTCGTGCTGGCGAGAACTGCGGCGTTCTGCTGCGTGGCACCAAGCGTGACGACGTTGAGCGTGGTCAGGTTCTGGTTAAGCCGGGTTCGGTTAAGCCGCACACCAAGTTCACCGCAGAAGTTTACGTTCTGAGCAAGGAAGAAGGCGGTCGTCACACTCCGTTCTTCAAAGGCTACCGTCCACAGTTCTACTTCCGTACTACTGACGTGACTGGTAACTGCGAGCTGCCAGAAGGCGTTGAAATGGTAATGCCAGGTGACAACATTCAGATGACTGTTACCCTGATCAAAACCATCGCGATGGAAGACGGTCTGCGTTTCGCTATCCGTGAAGGCGGTCGTACCGTCGGCGCTGGCGTCGTAGCCAAAATCATCGAGTAATCTCTTTTTTGAGATAGCTTTGATGAGTTGAAAAAGCCCCCGCTTAGCGGGGGCTTTTTTATTGGGTTGACACCTATCTGGGGCGTCTATAGAATTGCGCCTCCTTTTAACGGGCGTATTGCGCCCGGTGGGAATAGCAGCCGGAGTCTGAAATCCAATGCAAAATCAGCAAATCCGTATCAGGTTGAAGGCTTTTGACCATCGCCTGATCGACCAATCAACCCAGGAAATCGTGGAAACCGCGAAACGTACTGGTGCTCAAGTGCGTGGTCCAATTCCACTGCCTACCCGTAAAGAGCGGTTTACCGTTCTGGTTTCCCCGCACGTCAACAAAGACGCGCGTGACCAGTACGAAATCCGCACTCATAAGCGCGTTCTGGACATCGTCCAGCCAACGGATAAAACCGTTGATGCACTTATGAAGCTTGATCTTGCGGCCGGTGTGGAAGTGCAGATCAGCCTCGGCTAAGACTCGGTCTTAGTCGTGTAACGCTCTGAAATGGGCGGCCATAGCGGGTGAAAGCCCCGTACACTCATGAGGTTTACAACATGACTATTGGTGTAGTCGGTCGTAAAGCGGGTATGACCCGTATTTTCACCGAAGAAGGTGTCTCCATTCCGGTCACGGTCATTGAGATCGAGCCGAATCGCGTCACCCAGTTCAAAACTGAAGAAACCGATGGCTATCGTGCAGTGCAAGTCACTGTCGGCGAGCGTCGTGCTTCCCGTGTAACAGCTGCTCAGGCTGGCCACTTCGCTAAAGCGAACGTTGCCGCTGGTCGTACCGTAATGGAATTCCGCCTTGAAGAAGGCGAGTACCAGGCCGGCGATCTGATCAACGCTGAAATCTTCGCCGCTGGTCAACTGGTTGATGTAACCGGTCAGTCCAAAGGTAAAGGCTTCCAGGGTACGATCAAGCGTTGGAATTTCCGCGGGCAAGATAACACCCACGGTAACTCCGTATCCCACCGCGTCCCAGGCTCTATCGGCCAGTGCCAGACTCCTGGTCGTGTATTCAAGGGCAAAAAAATGTCCGGTCATATGGGCGCTGAGCGCGTGACCGTGCAGTCCCTGGAAGTAGTGCGCGTGGACGCTGAACGCAATCTGTTGTTGGTCAAGGGTGCTGTTCCTGGCGCTACTGGCGGCAACCTGGTTGTACGTCCAGCAGCCAAGGCTCGCGGTTAAGGGGAAGCTGACATGCAATTAAATGTAAATGACGCTCAAGCGATCGAAGTTTCCGAACTGACATTTGGCGGCGAGTTCAACGAGACGCTGGTTCACCAAGCAGTCGTGGCCTACATGGCCGGCGGCCGTCAAGGTAGCAAGCAGCAAAAGACCCGTTCCGACGTTCGTGGTGGCGGTAAGCGCCCATGGCGTCAGAAAGGTACTGGCCGTGCTCGTGCCGGTACTATCCGTAGCCCAATCTGGCGCGGCGGCGGTACCACTTTCGCAGCTCGTCCACAAGATCACTCCCAGAAGCTGAACAAGAAGATGTACCGCGCAGCAATGCGTTCCATCCTTGCTGAGCTGGTGCGTACTGATCGTCTGGTTGTGGTTCAGGATTTCGCAGTTGAAACTCCGAAAACCAAAGACCTGCTGGGCAAACTGAACAACATGAGCCTGACCGACGTTCTGATCGTGTCGGACGCTGTTGATCAGAACCTGTACCTGGCTGCTCGCAACCTGCCACACGTAGATGTACGTGACGTGCAAGGTTCCGATCCAGTTAGTCTGATCGCATACGACAAGGTGTTGATCACCGTGTCGGCCGTGAAGAAATTCGAGGAGCTGCTGGGATGAACCAGGAACGCGTATTTAAAGTTCTGCTTGGCCCGCACGTTTCCGAGAAGGCTACGGTTCTGGCAGACAAGAAAGGCCAGTTCGTTTTCAAGGTTGCTACTGACGCAACCAAGCTGGAAATCAAGAAGGCCGTCGAAAGCCTGTTCAGCGTGAAAGTTGAGCGTGTTACTACCCTGAACGTTCTGGGTAAGAGCAAGCGCACCGCTCGCGGTCTGGGCAAGCGTAATGACTGGAAGAAGGCAGTTATCTCCCTTCAGCCAGGCCAAGATCTCGATTTCAGCAGCAGTGCTGAGTAAGGAAGGGGTGCATCATGGCAATCGTTAAATGCAAACCGACTTCCCCTGGCCGCCGTTTTGTGGTCAAGGTGGTCAACCAGGAGCTGCATAAAGGCGCTCCTCACGCACCGCTGCTCGAGAAAAAATCGAAGTCTGGTGGTCGTAACAACAATGGCCGTATTACCACTCGTCACATCGGTGGTGGTCATAAGCAGCATTATCGTCTGGTCGACTTCCGTCGCAACGACAAAGATGGCATCGCTGCCACTGTCGAGCGTATCGAATACGATCCAAACCGTACTGCTCACATCGCTCTGCTGCTGTACGCAGATGGCGAGCGTCGCTACATCATCGCCCCTAAAGGCGTGAGCGCTGGCGACCAGCTGATCGCAGGTGCTCTGGCACCGATCAAGCCGGGCAACGCTCTGCAACTGCGCAACATTCCAGTTGGTAGCACCGTACACGGCATCGAACTGAAGCCAGGTAAAGGCGCACAAATCGCTCGTTCCGCTGGTGCTTCGGCTCAGCTGATCGCTCGTGAAGGCGTTTACGTGACCCTGCGTCTGCGTTCCGGTGAAATGCGTAAAGTACTGGCTGAATGCCGTGCGACCCTGGGCGAAGTCTCGAACTCCGAGCACAGCCTGCGTTCGCTGGGTAAAGCTGGTGCCAAGCGCTGGCGTGGCGTTCGCCCAACCGTTCGTGGTGTTGCCATGAACCCGGTTGACCACCCACATGGTGGTGGTGAAGGTCGTACCTCTGGTGGTCGTCATCCGGTATCGCCATGGGGCTTCCCGACTAAGGGCGCGAAGACTCGTGGTAATAAGCGTACCGACAAAATGATCGTCCGTCGTCGCAAGTAAATAGAGGGATACGACAGTGCCACGTTCTCTGAAAAAAGGTCCTTTTATTGATCTTCACCTACTGAAGAAGATCGAAGTGGCGGCGGAAAAGAACGATCGCAAACCAATTAAGACTTGGTCGCGTCGTTCGATGATCCTGCCACAAATGGTCGGTCTGACCATCGCAGTACACAACGGTCGTCAGCACGTCCCAGTTCTCGTTAACGAAGACATGGTCGGCCACAAACTGGGCGAGTTCGCCGGTACCCGCAACTATCGCGGGCACGTGGCAGACAAGAAAGCCAAGCGTTAAGGGGTAAGGAAATGGAAGTAGCCGCTAAGTTGTCGGGCGCTCGAATCTCCGCCCAGAAAGCCCGCTTGGTCGCCGACCAGATCCGCGGGAAGAAGGTGGGCGAAGCGCTCAACCTGTTGGCTTTCAGCAGTAAGAAAGCCGCCGAGATCATGAAAAAAGTGCTGGAGTCGGCCGTAGCCAACGCCGAGCATAACGAAGGCGCAGACGTTGATGACCTGAAGGTCAGCACCGTTTTCGTCAACGAAGGGCGTTCGCTGAAGCGCATCATGCCACGTGCCAAAGGCCGTGCTGATCGCATCGTCAAGCGGTCTTGCCATATCACTGTCAAGGTTGCTGACAAGTAACGGAGTCGAAGAGATGGGTCAGAAAGTACATCCCATTGGCATTCGCCTGGGAATCGTCAAGGAGCACACCTCCGTCTGGTACGCAGACGGTCGGACTTATGCGGACTACTTGTTCGCTGATCTGAAGGTGCGTGAATACCTCCAAGACAAACTAAAAAGCGCGTCCGTAAGCCGTATCGATATCCATCGTCCGGCCCAAACTGCACGCATCACCATCCACACCGCTCGTCCAGGTATCGTTATCGGGAAGAAAGGTGAAGATGTTGAGAAACTGCGTCAGGACCTGACCAAGCAAATGGGTGTGCCTGTGCACATCAATATCGAAGAGATCCGCAAGCCGGAGCTCGACGGTATGCTGGTTGCGCAGAGCGTAGCTCAGCAGCTGGAGCGTCGCGTAATGTTCCGTCGCGCTATGAAGCGTGCTGTACAGAACGCCATGCGCATTGGTGCCAAAGGCATCAAAATCCAAGTGAGCGGTCGTCTCGGCGGTGCTGAAATCGCACGTACTGAATGGTATCGCGAAGGTCGTGTGCCACTGCACACCCTGCGTGCCGACATCGACTATGCCAACTACGAAGCTCACACCACTTACGGTGTGATCGGTGTAAAGGTTTGGATCTTCAAGGGCGAAGTAATTGGTGGTCGCCAAGAAGAACTGAAACCACAAGCACCAGCGCCTCGTAAAAAAGCTGCTAAGTAAGGGGTACGCCAAATGTTGCAACCAAAGCGTACGAAGTTCCGCAAGCAGATGACCGGCCACAACCGTGGTCTGGCACTGCGCGGTAGCAAAGTCAGCTTCGGCGAGTTCGCGCTGAAGTCTGTAGCTCGTGGTCGTCTCACCGCTCGTCAGATCGAGTCAGCGCGTCGTGCTCTGACCCGTCACGTAAAACGTGGCGGCAAGATCTGGATCCGTGTATTCCCGGACAAGCCGATCTCCAAGAAGCCTCTCGAGGTTCGTATGGGTAAAGGTAAGGGTAACGTGGAGTACTGGGTTGCCCAGATTCAGCCAGGCAAAGTCCTGTATGAAATCGAGGGTGTTTCTGAAGAGCTGGCGCGTGAGGCTTTCGCCCTGGCTGCTGCAAAGCTGCCGCTCGCCACCTCCTTTGTTAAACGGACGGTGATGTGATGAAAGCGAATGAACTTCGTGAAAAATCCGCACAGCAGCTGAACGAGCAACTGCTCGGCTTGCTGCGCGACCAGTTCAATCTGCGCATGCAGAAAGCAACTGGCCAGTTGGGGCAGTCTCATCTGCTCTCGCAAGTTAAGCGTGACATCGCTCGCGTGAAGACTGTGCTCAACCAGCAGGCAGGTAAGTGATCATGGCTGAAGCCGAAAAAACTGTCCGTACGCTGACTGGCCGTGTTGTCAGCGACAAGATGGACAAAACCATCACCGTTCTGATCGAGCGTCGCGTTAAGCACCCGATCTACGGTAAATACGTTAAGCGTTCGACTAAGCTGCACGCGCACGACGAAACCAATCAGTGCCACATCGGCGACAAAGTCACTATTCGTGAAACTCGTCCGATGGCCAAGACCAAGTCTTGGGCGCTGGTTGATGTTCTCGAACGCGCTGTGGAAGTCTAAGGGCTAGGGGTCGGAGAAATTATATGATTCAGACTCAATCCATGCTCGATGTGGCCGATAACAGCGGCGCTCGCCGCGTTATGTGCATCAAGGTGCTGGGTGGCTCCCATCGTCGTTACGCTGGTATCGGTGACATCATCAAAGTTACCGTGAAGGAAGCAATTCCTCGCGGTAAGGTGAAAAAAGGCCAAGTGATGACTGCTGTTGTAGTCCGCACTCGTCACGGCGTACGTCGTGCTGATGGCTCCATTATCCGCTTTGATGGCAACGCTGCTGTTCTTCTGAACAACAAGCAAGAGCCGATCGGCACCCGTATCTTTGGGCCAGTGACCCGTGAACTTCGTACTGAGAAGTTCATGAAGATCGTCTCGCTCGCCCCAGAAGTGCTGTAAGGAGATCCGACATGCAAAAGATTCGTCGTGACGACGAGATCATCGTGATCGCCGGCAAAGACAAAGGTAAGCGCGGTAAGGTGCTGAAGGTTCTTGCTGACAACCGTCTGGTTGTTGGTGGTCTGAACCTGGTCAAGCGTCATACCAAGCCTAACCCGATGTCGGGCGTACAGGGCGGTATCGTCGAGAAAGAAGCGCCACTGCACGCTTCTAACGTCGCCATCTTCAACGGCGAAACCAACAAGGCTGACCGCGTTGGTTTCAAAGTAGAAGACGGTAAAAAAATTCGTGTCTTCAAGTCGACCCAAAAAGCGGTTGATGCTTGAACACTGCTAGGTAGAAGACCATGGCACGACTAAAAGAGATTTACCGGAAGGAAATCGCTCCGAAACTTAAGGAAGAACTTAAGCTTTCGAACGTGATGGAAGTTCCGCGCGTTACCAAAATCACCCTGAACATGGGTCTGGGCGAAGCGATCGGCGACAAAAAAGTCATCGAGCACGCTGTTGCTGACCTGGAAAAGATCACCGGCCAGAAAGTCGTTGTGACCTACGCTCGCAAATCCATCGCTGGCTTTAAAGTCCGTGAAGGTTGGCCGATCGGCGTCAAAGTGACCCTGCGCCGTGAGCGTATGTACGAGTTCCTGGATCGTCTGCTGTCGATCTCCCTGCCTCGGGTTCGCGACTTCCGCGGCCTGAATGCCAAGTCCTTCGATGGTCGTGGCAACTACAGCATGGGCGTGAAAGAGCAGATCATTTTCCCGGAAATCGACTACGACAAGATCGATGCTCTCCGCGGTCTGGACATTACCCTGACCACCACTGCCAAGAACGATGATGAAGGCCGCGCTCTGTTGCGTGCTTTCAAATTCCCGTTCCGCAACTGATTGGAGTAGGAAAATGGCCAAGAAGAGCATGAAGAACCGTGAGCTGAAGCGTCAGCTCACCGTTGCCAAGTACGCCACCAAGCGTGCAGCGCTGAAAGCTATCATCGTTGATCTGAACGCAAGTCCAGAAGCGCGTTGGGAAGCTACCGTAGCTCTGCAGAAGCAGCCACGTGATGCAAGCGCTTCGCGCATGCGTAACCGCTGCCGCCTGACTGGTCGTCCGCACGGCGTTTACCGCAAGTTCGGCCTGGGCCGTAACAAGCTGCGTGAAGCTGCAATGCGTGGTGACGTTCCAGGTCTGGTTAAAGCCAGCTGGTAATTGCTGTCAAAGTCTCGATGGTCGGGTTCGCAAGAACCTGACCATCGGTGGCCTTGAACATGAATCAAGCCCCTTTTGGGGCTTGATTCATTTCTGGGGTATGTCTAGAATGACCGGCTCGCCTGAGCCCGTGTTTTTTATGCCCGGAATTTCTCGGCGACAAGTAGTAGCCGCAAGGCTAATTTTTCTGTATTAGGAGCGTCTAGCCCATGAGTATGCAGGACCCGTTAGCGGACATGCTAACTCGAATCCGTAATGCCCAGATGGCTGAAAAGTCCGTCGTAAGCATGCCTTCTTCCACGTTGAAGGTGGCTGTAGCTAAAGTCCTGAAGGACGAAGGTTACATCGCGGGTTATCAGATCAGCAGCGAAACAAAACCACTGCTGTCTATCGAGCTGAAATATTTCGAAGGCCGTCCGGTCATCGAAGAAGTCAAGCGCGTTAGCCGTCCAGGCCTGCGTCAGTACAAGTCCGTCGAAGATCTGCCAAAAGTACGTGGCGGTCTCGGTGTGTCTATCGTCTCCACCAACAAAGGTGTGATGACTGATCGTGCTGCGCGCGCTGCCGGTGTCGGCGGCGAAGTTCTTTGCACTGTGTTCTAAGGGGGGATAAGCATGTCTCGCGTCGCTAAGAACCCCGTTAAGCTGCCAGCCGGTGTCGAAGTCAAATTCGCAGGCCAACAGCTTTCGGTGAAGGGTGCCAAGGGCACTCTCGAACTGAACGTCCATTCGTCCGTTGAGATCGTTGAAGAAGCCGGTGAGCTGCGTTTTGCTGCTCGCAATGGCGATCAACAAACTCGCGCAATGGCCGGTACCACTCGTGCGTTGGTTAACAACATGGTCCAGGGCGTAAGCCAAGGCTTCGAGCGCAAGCTCCAGCTGGTCGGTGTTGGTTACAAAGCGCAAGCAAAAGGCACAGTGCTGAACCTGGCTCTTGGCTTCTCGCACCCAGTGGATTATGAACTGCCGGAAGGCATCACCGCTGAGACCCCTAGCCAGACCGATATCCTGATCAAGGGCATCGACAAGCAGCTGGTAGGTCAAGTGGCCGCCGAGATCCGCGACTTCCGTCCACCAGAGCCGTACAAAGGCAAAGGTGTGCGCTACGCGGACGAAGTCGTCCGTCGTAAAGAAGCCAAGAAGAAGTAGGGCATAGCAAATGACCGACAAAAAAGTTACTCGACTGCGTCGCGCTCGCAAAGCACGCCTGAAAATGCACGAACTCGAAGTCGTGCGTCTCTGCGTGTTCCGCTCGTCGCAGCACATCTACGCCCAGGTCATTTCGGCCGACGGCAACAAAGTCCTGGCAAGCGCCTCGACTTTGGATAAAGAACTGCGTGATGGCGCCACTGGCAACATCGACGCGGCCACTAAGGTTGGCCAGCTGGTCGCTACGCGTGCTAAGGCCGCTGGCGTCTCGCAGGTGGCTTTCGACCGCTCTGGCTTCAAGTACCACGGCCGCGTTAAAGCGCTGGCTGATGCTGCTCGTGAAGCTGGGCTGGAGTTCTAAGTTATGTCAAATAACGACCAAAAGCGCGACGAAGGCTACATTGAGAAGCTGGTTCAAGTTAACCGCGTAGCCAAAACCGTTAAAGGCGGCCGTATCTTCACTTTCACCGCGTTGACCGTGGTTGGTGATGGTAAAGGGCGTGTTGGCTTCGGCCGTGGCAAGTCGCGTGAAGTGCCTGCTGCGATCCAGAAGGCAATGGAAGCTGCTCGCCGCAACATGATCCAGGTTGATCTGAACGGCACCACTCTGCAGTACGCAATGAAGTCCGCTCACGGCGCTTCGAAGGTGTACATGCAGCCTGCTTCTGAAGGTACCGGTATCATCGCTGGCGGCGCTATGCGTGCTGTCCTCGAAGTTGCTGGCGTTCAGAACGTTCTGGCCAAGTGCTATGGCTCGACTAACCCTGTAAACGTGGTTCACGCCACTTTCAAGGGTCTGAAGGCTATGCAGTCTCCTGAGTCCATCGCAGCCAAGCGTGGCCTGCGTGTTGAGGAGATCAAGTAATCATGGCTACCGTTAAAGTTACGCTGATCAAAAGCATGACCGGCCGCATCCCTAACCACAAACTGTGCGTTAAGGGTCTGGGTCTGCGTCGCATCGGTCACACTGTAGAAGTCCAGGATACTCCCGAGAATCGCGGGATGATCAACAAGGCTTACTACATGCTGCGTGTCGAGGGTTAATCGATGAAACTCAATGATCTGAGTCCAGCGCCGGGTTCCCGTCGCGAAAAGCATCGTCCGGGCCGTGGTATCGGTAGTGGTTTGGGTAAGACTGGTGGCCGTGGTCACAAAGGTCAGACCTCCCGCTCCGGTGGCACTATTGCTCCAGGCTTTGAAGGCGGTCAACAGCCGCTGCATCGTCGCCTGCCGAAGTTCGGTTTCGTTTCCCTGAAGGCCATGGACCGCGCAGAAGTGCGTCTGTCCGAGCTGGCTAAAGTGGAAGGCGACATCGTCACCGTGCAGTCCCTGAAAGATGCCAACGTGATCAACGTCAACGTACAGCGTGTGAAAATCATGCTGTCCGGTGAAGTGACTCGCGCTGTCACTATCGGCAAGGGAATCGGCGCCACCAAAGGTGCGCGTGCGGCTATCGAAGCAGCTGGCGGCAAGTTCGAGGAATAAATGGCTAAGCAAGGTGCTCTCTCTGCGCTCGGCAAAGGCGGTATGTCTGAACTCTGGGCTCGTCTGCGTTTTCTGTTCCTGGCGATTATCGTCTACCGAATAGGCGCACACATCCCGGTTCCAGGTATCAACCCGGACCGACTCGCGGACCTGTTTCGACAGAATGAGGGGACCATTCTTAGCTTGTTCAACATGTTTTCCGGCGGCGCGCTGGAGCGGATGAGCATTTTTGCACTGGGGATCATGCCGTACATTTCGGCATCGATCATCATGCAACTGATGACAGCCGTCAGCCCGCAGCTGGAGCAGTTGAAGAAGGAAGGTGAAGCTGGCCGTCGCAAGATCAGCCAGTACACCCGCTACGGCACCGTCGTCCTCGCTCTCGTCCAGGCCATTGGCATGTCCATTGGTCTGGCGGGGCAGGGCGTTGCGTTCACTGGTGACTTTGGCTTCCATTTCGTCGCGGTATCCACTTTTGTGGCTGGTGCGATGTTCATGATGTGGCTGGGTGAGCAGATTACTGAGCGTGGTGTAGGCAACGGTATCTCGATGTTGATTTTTTCGGGTATCGTCGCCGGTCTTCCGAGAGCAATCGGGCAGTCTTTCGAGTCTGCGCGTCAGGGTGATATCAACATCTTCGCCTTGGTTGCCATCGGTTTGCTGGCAGTAGCGATTATCGGTTTCGTGGTGTTCATTGAGCGTGGTCAGCGTCGTATCGCCGTTCACTACGCCAAGCGTCAGCAAGGCCGCAAGGTTTTCGCTGCGCAGACTAGCCACTTGCCGCTGAAGGTGAACATGGCCGGTGTTATTCCGGCTATTTTCGCGAGCAGCATTTTGCTGTTCCCGGCTTCGCTGGGTGCCTGGTTCGGTCAGTCTGAAGGTATGGGCTGGTTGCAGGACATCTCGCAGTCGATCGCTCCTGGTCAGCCGTTGAATATTCTGCTGTTTAGTGCAGGGATTATTTTCTTCTGCTTCTTCTATACGGCGTTGATGTTCAATCCGAAAGACGTAGCGGAAAACCTGAAGAAGTCCGGTGCCTTTATTCCGGGCATCCGTCCAGGTGAGCAGTCCGCGCGCTACATTGATGGCGTTCTGACTCGCTTGACCATGTTCGGTGCTCTTTACATGACGGCCGTGTGCCTGTTGCCCCAGTTCCTGGTGGTTGCAGCAAACGTTCCGTTCTACCTTGGCGGGACCTCGTTGCTGATCGTGGTCGTGGTTGTGATGGACTTCATGTCCCAAGTACAATCGCACCTCGTTTCGCACCAGTACGAATCCCTGATGAAGAAAGCCAACCTGAAGGGTTACGGCAGCGGCATGTTGCGCTGAGTACCCATAAGGTTCGAGGAGTTGGTGATGAAAGTTCGTGCATCGGTGAAAAAGCTGTGCCGTAACTGCAAGATTATTCGCCGCGAAGGTGTTGTTCGAGTAATTTGCAGCGCGGAACCGCGTCACAAACAGCGCCAAGGCTGAGTGTGATTGTGCTTCAAGCCCGGCAGCTAGTGCGCTGCCGGGTTGATTATTTGTTATTACAGCGATATTATCTCGCGCCCTATTTCTTGGCTTCCGGGGCGTAGGTAGCTGTCAATTGGAGTCCCACTGAATGGCCCGTATTGCAGGCGTTAACATTCCAGATAACAAGCATACTGTTATCTCGCTGACCTACATCTATGGTGTTGGTCGCACTACTGCACAGAAGATTTGTGCAGAGACTGGGGTAAACCCAGCCGCAAAGATCAAGGATCTGAGCGACGAGCAGATTGAACAGCTGCGTGGCGAAGTGGCGAAGTTCACCACTGAAGGTGACCTGCGTCGCGAAATCAACATGAAAATCAAGCGCTTGATGGACCTCGGTTGCTATCGCGGTCTGCGTCATCGTCGTGGTCTGCCAGTACGCGGTCAGCGTACCAAGACCAACGCGCGTACCCGTAAAGGTCCGCGTAAGCCGATCCGCAAGTAATCGCCCCAGCGAATCGACAGGAATTTAATCATGGCAAAACCTGCTGCTCGTCCTCGTAAAAAAGTTAAAAAGACAGTGGTTGATGGCATCGCCCACATCCATGCTTCTTTTAACAACACCATCGTGACCATTACCGACCGTCAAGGTAACGCTCTTTCCTGGGCTACCTCCGGTGGTTCGGGTTTCCGCGGTTCCCGCAAGTCCACCCCGTTCGCTGCTCAAGTAGCTGCTGAGCGTGCTGGTCAAGCTGCGCTGGAATACGGCCTGAAAAACCTCGACGTGAACGTCAAGGGTCCAGGTCCAGGTCGTGAATCCGCAGTCCGCGCTTTGAACGGCTGTGGCTACAAGATCGCCAGCATCACCGACGTGACGCCAATCCCGCACAACGGGTGCCGTCCGCCGAAGAAGCGCCGCGTGTAATCCAGGAGATTGTAAAGAATGGCTCGTTACATTGGTCCAAAATGCAAACTCGCTCGTCGCGAAGGCACCGATCTCTTCCTGAAGAGCGGCGTGCGCGCGATCGAATCGAAGTGCAACATTGAAGCAGCACCTGGTATCCACGGCCAACGCCGCGGTCGCCAGTCCGACTACGGCACCCAACTGCGTGAAAAGCAGAAGGTCCGTCGTATCTACGGCGTTCTCGAGCGTCAATTCAGCGGCTACTACAAAGAAGCTGCTGGCAAGAAAGGTGCAACCGGTGAAAACCTGCTGCAACTGCTCGAATGCCGTCTGGACAACGTCGTATACCGTATGGGCTTTGGTTCGACTCGTGCCGAATCCCGTCAGCTGGTATCGCACAAGTCGATCAGCGTTAACGGTCAGACCGTAAACGTTCCTTCGTACCAGGTTCGTGCTGGTGACGTGGTCGCTGTTCGCGAGAAAGCAAAAAATCAACTTCGCATTGTCCAAGCTCTCGATCTGTGTGCTCAACGTGGCCGCGTAGAGTGGGTAGAAGTAGACACTGAGAAGAAGTCGGGCGTTTTCAAGAACGTTCCTGCTCGCAGTGATCTGTCCGCCGACATCAACGAAAGCCTGATTGTCGAGCTCTACTCCAAGTAAGGGCTAGAAAATAGGTGCATCCATGCAGATTTCGGTAAATGAGTTCCTGACACCCCGCCATATTGATGTGCAGGTTGTCAGTCCAACCCGCGCCAAGATCACTCTCGAGCCTCTCGAGCGTGGTTTCGGCCACACCCTGGGCAACGCGCTGCGCCGCATCCTGTTGTCCTCAATGCCCGGCTGCGCAGTAGTCGAGGCCGAGATTGACGGTGTGCTCCACGAGTACAGCGCCATCGAAGGTGTACAGGAAGACGTAATTGAAATCCTGTTGAACCTTAAAGGTCTGGCTATCAAGCTGCACGGCCGTGACGAAGTTACGCTGACCTTGTCGAAGAAGGGTTCGGGGGTGGTTACCGCTGCCGATATTCAGCTGGATCATGATGTCGAGATCGTTAATCCCGATCACGTAATCGCTAACCTGGCGTCTAACGGCGCCCTGAACATGAAGCTCACCGTAGCTCGTGGTCGTGGTTATGAACCAGCAGACTCGCGTCAGAGCGATGAAGACGAAAGCCGCAGCATCGGTCGCTTGCAGCTTGACTCTTCGTTCAGCCCGGTTCGCCGTATCGCATACGTGGTGGAAAACGCCCGTGTCGAACAGCGTACCAACCTGGACAAGCTGGTTATTGATCTGGAAACCAACGGTACTCTGGATCCTGAAGAGGCTATCCGTCGTGCTGCAACCATCCTGCAACAGCAGTTGGCTGCGTTCGTCGACCTCAAAGGTGACAGTGAGCCAGTGGTTGTCGAGCAGGAAGACGAGATCGATCCGATCCTGCTTCGCCCGGTTGACGATCTGGAACTGACTGTACGTTCGGCTAACTGCCTTAAGGCGGAAAACATCTATTACATCGGTGACCTGATCCAGCGCACCGAAGTAGAGCTGTTGAAGACTCCGAACCTGGGCAAGAAATCCTTGACTGAAATCAAGGACGTTCTGGCCTCCCGCGGTCTGTCCCTCGGCATGCGCCTCGACAACTGGCCGCCTGCAAGTCTTAAGAAGGACGACAAGGCGACTGCCTGATCGTCGTAATCACCGAACGTAGTGTTTGGTAAGGAATGAACCATGCGTCATCGTAAAAGTGGTCGCCACCTGAGCCGCACCAGCTCGCACCGCAAGGCCATGTTCCAAAACATGGCAGTGTCGCTGTTCGAGCACGAGCTGATCAAAACTACTCTGCCAAAAGCCAAAGAACTGCGCCGCGTTGCCGAGCCGCTGATCACTCTGGCCAAGACAGACAGCGTTGCTAACCGTCGTCTGGCTTTCGACCGTACTCGTTCGAAAGCTATCGTTGGTAAGCTCTTCAACGACCTGGGCAAGCGTTACGCTACCCGTGAGGGTGGCTACCTGCGCATCCTCAAGTGCGGTTTCCGCGCTGGCGACAACGCGCCTATGGCGTACGTCGAACTGGTTGATCGTGCTGTCGGCGGTGAAGCTGTATCCGCTGAGTAAGACGTCAGTCTGAAACAAAAAACCGGGCCTAGTGCCCGGTTTTTTGTGCCCGCAAGAAATGCGCGGTTCGTACAAGCTTCTACCCTGTTTGTGTCTGCACTATGTGTGGGGATTTATCGTTAGCTTTTTTCTATTGATGACCATGAGTTAATGAATTTGTGGCTGTCATGTTGATGATCGATACTCCCCAACAAGCCGATTAGCCGGCAGTTCAAGACTGACAGAGGAAGAAGATCGCATGAGCCAGAACAAGACGCTTACGACTGCCAGCGGCGCGCCAGTCGCCGATAACCAGAACTCCCGCTCTGCCGGGCCGCGTGGTCCGTTGCTGCTCGATGACTTTCACTTGATCGAGAAGCTTGCCCATTTCAACCGTGAAAATATTCCTGAGCGCCGCGTGCACGCCAAGGGCTCGGGCGCCTACGGTACTTTCACCGTCACTCGCGATATCACGCAGTACACCAGCGCCAAGCTGTTCTCTGCGGTAGGCAAGCAGACACCAACCTTTCTGCGTTTTTCCACGGTGGGTGGTGAGCGTGGCTCGGCTGACACCGAGCGCGATCCTCGTGGCTTTGCCCTGAAGTTCTACACCGAAGAAGGCAACTGGGACATCGTCGGCAACAATACGCCAGTGTTCTTCATTCGTGATCCGCTGAAATTCCCCGACTTTATCCACACCCAGAAACGCCTGCCGCAGAGCAATCTGAAAAGTGCGCAGATGATGTGGGATTTCTGGTCGCACTCGCCTGAGGCACTGCACCAGGTCACCATTCTGTTTTCTGACCGAGGTATTCCTGACGGCTACCGCCACATGCACGGCTTCGGCAGTCACACCTATAGCTTGATCAGTGCGCAAGGCGAACGTCATTGGGTGAAGTGGCACTACAAAACCAAGCAAGGGATCAAGAACCTTGCGCCGGCAGATGCGGCACGCCTGGCGGGTACCGATCCTGATTACGCGCAACGTGATCTGTTCGAGGCCATTGAGCGCGGCGACTTCCCGAAATGGAGCGTGTGCATCCAGATCATGACCGAAGCCCAGGCCGCAGCACATTACGAGAACCCGTTCGACGTGACCAAGACCTGGTCGCAGAAGGAGTTCCCTTTGATCGAAGTCGGTGAGCTGGAGTTGAATCGCAACCCGCTGAACTACTTCGCCGAAGTCGAGCAAGCTGCATTCGGCCCGAGCAATATGGTCCCGGGTGTTGGTCTTTCGCCGGATCGCATGCTGCAAGGTCGCGTGTTTGCCTACGCCGATGCGCATCGCTATCGCGTAGGCACCAATCACCAGCAACTGCCAGTGAACGCCCCACGCAGTCCAGTGAATACCTACCAGCGTGATGGTTCGATGGCTTTTGGCAGCAACGGTGGTGCGACGCCTAACTACGAGCCGAACAGTTACGTAGAGTCGCCAAAGCAGGCGCCGCATTACGCTGAGCCTGCGCTGGCCTTGAGTGGCGCGGCTGATCGCTACGATCACCGCGAAGACACCGACTACTACAGCCATGCCGGTGCGCTGTTCCGTTTGATGAGCGACGAACAGAAAGCGCTGCTGGTCAGCAACATTGCCGGTGCGATGGCGGGTGTTTCGAGTGATGTCGTCGACCGCCAGTTGCAGCATTTCTACAAGGCCGACCCGGCGTATGGAGAAGCAATCGCAAAGCTGCTCAACGTACAGCTTAACGAAGTCTAAACGAGAAGCAGAACCGCCCTCATTAGGGCGGTTTTTGCGTTATTTAACCTGCTTTTCTCAGAATATCTTCGCTTTTATTGCGCGAAGTGAGTGACCTCGCAGTCAGGTTGGTTCAAACTACAGACTTTCAAGAAGGGAGATGTAGGGCGATGCAAGGCCACCCAGACGTTATCGATTACCTCAACACGTTGCTGACCGGCGAACTGGCCGCGCGTGACCAATATTTCGTTCACTCGCGGATGTATGAGGACTGGGGATTCACCAAGCTCTACGAACGAATCAACCACGAGATGGAAGAAGAAGCCGGTCATGCTGACGCTTTGATGCGCCGCATTCTGATGCTGGAAGGTACACCGCGCATGCGTCCTGATGATCTGGACGTCGGCACCACGGTGGAGACCATGCTCGAAGCGGATCTGCGCCTTGAGTACAAGGTGCGTGCCGCGCTGTGCAAAGGCATTGAGCTGTGCGAAAAGAATGGCGACTACGTAAGCCGCGATATCCTCAAGCTTCAGCTGCATGACACTGAAGAAGATCACACCTACTGGCTAGAAAAGCAGTTGGGCCTGATCAAGCTGATCGGCATTCAGAACTACCTGCAATCTCACACATCCTGATTGCGTCAGATACAAAAAAGCCCCTGTCACTGGTGAAGTGACAGGGGCTTTTTCATGCCTGGCAATCAGGCTCGATCGCGGATCAGCAGCGGCTTGAGGTAATGGCCAGTGTGAGATTGCTTCATCTCGGCCACTTCCTCCGGTGTGCCGGTGGCGATGATCTGTCCACCTTTCGAACCCCCTTCGGGGCCGAGATCCACCAGCCAGTCGGCCGTCTTGATCACGTCGAGGTTATGCTCGATCACCACGACAGTGTTGCCGTGGTCACGCAGGCGATGCAGCACGTCGAGCAGTTGCTGGATGTCCGCGAAGTGCAGGCCTGTGGTCGGCTCATCGAGGATGTACAAGGTCTTGCCAGTGTCGCGCTTCGACAGTTCGCGAGACAGCTTGACCCGCTGCGCCTCACCGCCGGACAGCGTGGTCGCCGACTGACCGAGCTTGATGTACGACAGACCCACATCCATCAGTGTTTGCAGCTTGCGCGCCAGCGCCGGCACCGCGTCGAAGAACTCCCGCGCTTCTTCGATGGTCATCTCGAGGGTTTCGTGGATGCTCTTGCCCTTGTATTTGATCTCGAGGGTTTCGCGGTTGTAGCGTTTGCTCTTGCACACGTCGCACGGTACGTAGATGTCCGGCAGAAAGTGCATTTCCACCTTGATCAGGCCATCGCCCTGGCAAGCCTCGCAGCGACCGCCCTTGACGTTGAATGAGAAGCGCCCCGGGCCATAACCACGGGAGCGGGACTCGGGCACGCCGGCGAACAGTTCGCGAATCGGCGTGAACAGCCCGGTATAGGTCGCCGGGTTGGAGCGCGGTGTACGACCGATAGGGCTTTGGTCGATATCCACGACCTTGTCCAGATGCTCCAGGCCCTTGATGCTGTCGTGGGCTGCCGCTTCCAAGGTGGTTGCGCCATTGAGTGCCGTGGCGCTCAGCGGGAACAGTGTGTTGTTGATCAGCGTCGACTTGCCCGATCCGGAGACGCCAGTCACGCACGTCAGCAGGCCGATCGGGATCTCCAGGTCCACGTTGCGCAGGTTGTTGCCGCGCGCGCCCTTGAGCGACAGCACCTGTTTCTTGTTGCGCGGCGTGCGCTTGGCCGGCACTTCGATCTTGACCCGGCCCGACAGGTATTTACCGGTCAGCGAGTCCGGGTGTGCCATGACTTCGGCCGGCGTGCCTTCGGCGACGATCTGCCCGCCATGAACGCCGGCGCCCGGGCCGATATCGACCACATAGTCGGCCAGCCGGATCGCGTCTTCGTCGTGCTCGACCACGATCACGGTGTTGCCGATGTCGCGCAGGTGCTTGAGGGTGCCGAGCAGGCGATCGTTGTCGCGCTGGTGCAGGCCGATGGATGGTTCGTCGAGAATGTACAGGACACCGACCAGGCCGGCGCCGATCTGGCTGGCCAGACGGATCCGCTGGGCTTCGCCGCCGGACAATGTGTCGGCACTGCGATCCAGCGACAGGTAATCCAGCCCCACGTTGACCAGGAACTGCAGACGCTCGCGGATCTCCTTGAGGATCTTGTCGGCGATCTCACCGCGCCGGCCAGTCATCTTCAGCTCGCCGAAGTAGTCGCAGGCATCGCCGATCGGCAGGTTGGTCACCGCCGGCAAGGTTTTCTCGCCCACCCACACATGCCGCGCTTCGCGGCGCAGGCGGGTACCACGGCAGTCCGGGCAGGACTGGGTGCTGAGGAACTTCGCCAGTTCTTCACGCACGCTGGCCGATTCGGTTTCGCGGTAACGACGCTCCAGGTTCGGCACGATGCCTTCGAACGGGTGCGAGCGTTTGACGATGTCGCCCCGGTCGTTGAGGTATTTGAAATCGACGTTCTGCGAGCCACTGCCGTGCAGGATGAACTTCTGCTGATCGGCCGGCAGTTCGTTGAACGGTTGCTCCAGGCTGAAGCCGTAATGCGCAGCCAGCGAGCCGAGCATCTGGAAGTAATAGACGTTGCGCCGGTCCCAGCCGCGAATCGCGCCTTCAGCCAGGGTCAGCTCACCGTTGACCAGACGCTTGATGTCGAAGAACTGCTTCACGCCCAGACCATCGCAGGTCGGGCAGGCGCCGGCCGGGTTGTTGAAGGAAAACAGCTTGGGTTCCAGCTCGCTGATCGCATGGCCGCAGATCGGGCAGGCGAAGCGCGCGGAGAAAATCATCTCTTCGCCCGGCTCGTCGTCCATCGGCGCTACCAGGGCGATGCCGTCCGCCAGCTTCAGCGCGGTCTCAAAGGACTCGGCCAGACGCTGTTGCAGGTCGGCGCGCACCTTGAAGCGGTCAACCACGACTTCGATCGTGTGCTTCTTCTGCTTATCCAGTTTTGGCAGCTCGTCCAGCTCGCAGAGCCGACCGTTGACCCGGGCCCGGACGAAACCCTGGGCACGCAGTTCTTCGAATACCGAAAGGTGCTCGCCCTTGCGCTCACGGATCACCGGGGCCAGCAGCATCAGTTTGCTGCCTTCCGGCTGAGCCAGCACCAGGTCGACCATCTGGCTGACGGTCTGGGCTTCCAGCGGGATGTCGTGATCCGGGCAGCGCGGCGTACCGACGCGTGCATAGAGCAGACGCAGGTAGTCGTAGATTTCGGTGATGGTGCCGACCGTGGAGCGCGGGTTGTGCGAGGTCGACTTCTGTTCGATGGAGATCGCCGGCGACAGACCTTCGATGGTGTCGACATCGGGTTTTTCCATCATCGACAGGAACTGCCGGGCATAGGCCGACAGGGATTCGACATAGCGGCGCTGACCTTCGGCGTACAGCGTGTCGAAGGCCAGGGACGACTTGCCGGATCCGGACAGGCCGGTGATGACGATCAGTTTGTCCCGTGGCAGGGTCAGGTCGATGTTCTTCAGGTTGTGGGTACGGGCCCCACGTATCAGGATCTTGTCCAAAGTGGCCTCGCTCGGCGGGCGTCGAAAACACAGGAGTATACGGCCAAATACTGGATGGATGCACACTATCAAATGAAGGGATTTCTGCCTTACATGAAGAGAGTTTCATCTGTACGTGGCAAAGCGTCGCGATATACCCCGTCTTTCGATGGGACTGGTAGAATCGCCGCCGGTTCACACGAGGTTTTTCCATGCACGATCCCCACAGCGAACGCATGAGTGGCAGCGAGACCCGCGCGGCGAGCGGTCTGGCCCTGGTGTTCGCCTTCCGTATGCTTGGCATGTTCATGGTGCTGCCGGTACTGGCAACCTATGGCATGGATCTGGCAGGAGCGACCCCGGCCCTCATCGGGCTGGCGATTGGCGCTTACGGCTTGACCCAGGCGATTTTCCAGATTCCGTTCGGGATCATTTCCGACCGCATAGGCCGTCGTCCGGTGATTTACCTGGGGTTGATCGTCTTCGCCCTCGGCAGTGTGCTGGCGGCCCAGGCCGACTCGATCTGGGGCGTGATTGCCGGCCGGGTCCTGCAGGGCGCCGGCGCTATTTCCGCGGCAGTCATGGCGTTGCTGTCCGACCTCACTCGCGAACAACACCGCACCAAGGCGATGGCCATGATCGGCATGACCATCGGCCTGTCGTTCGCCGTGGCCATGGTGGTCGGTCCGCTGCTGACCCGCGCATTCGGTCTGTCCGGCCTGTTCCTCGCCACTGGCGGGATGGCGCTGGTCGGTATCGTGATCGTGATGTTCATGGTGCCGAAGTCCACCGGGCCGCTGAGTCATCGTGAGTCCGGCGTGGCGCGTCAGGCGTTGATGCCGACGCTCAAACACCCGGACCTGCTGCGGCTGGACCTGGGCATTTTTGTGTTACATGCGATGTTGATGTCGAGCTTCGTCGCGCTGCCCCTGGCGCTGGTCGAAAAGGCCGGTCTGCCCAAGGAACAGCACTGGTGGGTCTACCTCACAGCCTTGCTGATCTCGTTCTTCGCCATGATCCCGTTCATCATCTACGGCGAGAAGAAACGCAAAATGAAACGAGTTTTGCTCGGCGCCGTGATGACGCTGATGTTCACTGAGCTATTCTTCTGGCAGTTCGGTGACAGCCTGCGGGCTCTGGTGATCGGGACGGTGGTGTTCTTCACCGCGTTCAATCTGCTGGAAGCTTCGCTGCCGTCGCTGATCAGCAAGGTTTCACCGGCAGGTGGCAAAGGCACGGCCATGGGCGTGTACTCCACCAGCCAGTTCCTCGGTTCTGCACTCGGCGGGATTCTCGGCGGCTGGATGTTCCAGCATGGCGGTCTGTCGGTTGTGTTCCTCGGATGTGCCGGGCTGGCTGCACTTTGGCTGGCCTTTGCTGTTACCATGCGCGAACCTCCCTACGTGACGAGCCTGCGCCTGCCGTTGTCGCCCGAAGCGATCCGCGAAGCGGGTCTGGTCGAGCGCCTCAAGGCCCTCGTAGGGGTAACTGATGCAGTCATAGTCGCTGATGAAGCGGCGATCTACATCAAACTGGACACCGAATTAATGGATCGCACCACTCTTGAGCGCCTGGTGAACAACCCGGCGCAGACTGCGTGCGAAGCCTAGGAGAACGTTATGGCCCGTGGGGTTAACAAAGTCATTCTGGTCGGTACTTGCGGCCAGGATCCCGAAGTACGCTACCTGCCCAACGGTAACGCCGTGACCAACCTGAGTCTGGCGACCAGCGAGCAGTGGACCGACAAGCAGACCGGTCAGAAGGTCGAGAAGACCGAGTGGCACCGTGTATCGATGTTCGGCAAGGTTGCCGAAATCGCCGGCGAATACCTGCGCAAGGGTTCGCAGGTGTACATCGAAGGCAAGCTGCAGACCCGTGAGTGGGAAAAAGACGGTATCAAGCGTTACACCACCGAAATCGTGGTCGACATGCAAGGCACCATGCAACTGCTGGGCGGCCGTCCACAACAGGGCGACCAACAAGGCGGTGGCAACAACTATCAGCAGCAGGCTCCACGCCAACAGGCTCCGCGTCCGCAGCAGTCGGCACCTCAGCAGCGTCCGGCCCCGGCTCCACAGCAGGCCGCACCGCAACCGGCTCCGGATTTCGACAGCTTCGATGACGATATCCCGTTCTGATTGAAGCGCCCGAACCCCTTCCGGTTTGCATTCGAAGCCCCCGCATTGCGGGGGCTTCGTCGTTTCTGGCGTCGTAAACATCTTTTGGATGATCGTGAACTGACTGATCGGTCCCTGCGATCAGGGCAATAAAGTTTCGCGTAGAGTCTTGAAGGCCGCGGCAAGCCAATCCATGATCGGTCCGGCGCTTTCGAGCCCGTCCATTTTGCAAGAGCGGGCTCCCCGGCGTCGGGCGTCAGTTCCACCACAAGAACAAGAGAAAACAATGAGCAGTAGCAAGAACAAGGAAATCGAGTACCTGCGCGGCGTGGCTATCCTGATGACGGTGTTTGCTCACAGCTCGCTGTTACTGCCGTTCCATGCCGAGTTCATGGAAAAGCTGTTCAACGTCTATTCCCCTTGGTCGGGGGTGGATCTGTTTTTCTGTATTTCAGGTTTTGTCGTCAGCAAGGCCTATCTCGACTATTTCGACAAGAACCGCGAGCAAAACCGGTTCGGCCTCGCCGCCACTTCATTCTGGATTCGTCGCGCCTATCGTCTGCTGCCTACGGCGTGGCTGTGGGTACTGATCCCGTTGGCGTTTTCGATCTTTTTCAACCAGTCGAATGCCTTCCAGTCGTGGTTCGAGAATCTGCGCAGCTTCACCGCCGTCGCGACGTTCACGGGGAATCTGGCGAACCAGTACGGTGTACTGCTGGGGCCGAACTCGGTGTACTGGAGCCTGGCGCTGGAGGAGCAGTTTTACTTCATTTTCCCGCTGTTCCTGCTGCTGATCACCTCCACGCGCTGGCGGGTGATTACCCTGATCGCGCTGATTGCCGTGCAGTTCCCCTTCAATCGCTATGCGTTTGGCGGGCCATTGGCCGGCATGCTGTTCTCGTTCCGTCTGGATGCGATGATGTGGGGCATTTTGCTGTGCCTGTTCACGCGCACATCGCTGTACAAGGACATTGAACCCACGGCATTGGGGGCCAGCTTGTTCAAGCGGCTGGCGCTCACGCTGTTCCTGCTTTACATGCTCGGTGCCATTGCCGGTCAGATGGTCGCCATGCCGATCGCGGTGGGGCTGATCGCAATCAATGCGTTGATTCTCGTCTGGCTTTCCAGCTACCAGAAGGGCTACATCTACTGCCCGGCGATTTTGAGTGGGCTCGGGCAATGGCTGGGGTCGCGCTCGTATGCCTTGTACGTTGTGCATATGTTCGCCTACCACCTGAGCACCGAGATCTGGAGCCGAGTGGCCAGCGAACGGGGTGTCGCGTTGGGTGCGGAGTTCACCGTGCCGATGTTGCTGACCTCGTTTGCAATCATGCTGGTGTGCAGCGAGTTGAACTATCGTTTTGTCGAAACCCCATTGCGTCGTCGCGGTGCGGAAATCGCACGCCGGAGAATGGTCGGGGTCAGCACCGTCGAGCCGGTCAAGGAAAAGCGAGCGTCCGAGGTGCCGGTGCGTACGACCGAATTGTCGTAACCGATGCCGGAAACGAAAAACCCGTAGCGCGCAAACGCTACGGGTTTTTTATTGCCAGCCTCGAATCAGTCAAGAATCAGATGCGGTAAAAACCGGCTTGAATCCTTGGTGATCAGACTGTTGTCTTCGCGCACGCCTATTCCTGCGGCCTGATCACCAATCACCCAGGAGCCGATCAGCGTGTAGCTGTCATCGAACTTGGGCAGCGGCGCAAATGCCTGCAGGATGAAGGGCGCGTCCGTGTAGGGGCCGTCCTCTTTGACGACCAGACCGTCGGCGGTTTGCAGCTCGATGTTGGCGCCTTCCCGGGAAAAGTACGGTTTGCGTACCCAGCCCTTGGGCACCGCGCTGCCCGGATTCGGGTCGAGATGCGCAGCCAGCAGGTTCGGATGGCCCTTGTGCAGCTCCCAGAGCAGGGGCAGGGCGCCCTTGTTGGAGAGAATGGATTTCCAGGCCGGTTCGAAAAACTGCGTGTCGCATTCGGCGATGGCTGCGCCGAACGGCTCATGGAAAATGAACTCCCAGGCGTGCAGCTTGAACAGGTGCGGGATCCAGCGATCTTCAAGATCGACAAAACGTCCCTCGGGAGTCAGGCCGATATCTTCGATATCGATGTGCCGTGATTCGATGCCGACCTTTTCCGCGATCAGTCGCAGGTAGTCCGTGGTGCCCTTGTCCTCGACCGAGCCTTTCATCGAGGCAAAGTAGAACGGGCGCTTGAGCTTCAGCTGGGCAAAGGCTTCGTGCAGGCGGGTGTCGATGCTGTTGAACTGGTCGGCATGGCGCGGCAGCATTCCGCGCTCGATGCATTGCTCCAGCCAGCCCCACTGGAACGCCGCTGCTTCGTACAGGCTGGTGGGCGTGTCGTAGTTGAGCTCCAGCAACTTTGCCGGGCCGTTGCCGCTGTAGGAGAAGTCCATGCGTCCGTACAGATGCGGATGACCTTCCAGCCAGGACGTTCGGATCATGTCGTAGTACGACGCGGGGATGCTCAGGCGATCGAGCAACTCTTCGCTGTGCACCACCCGGTCGACCAGGTCCATGCACATCTCGTGCAGTTCGGTAGTCGGATCCTCGAGATCGTTTTCGATCTGCGCGAGCGTGAACTGGTAGTACGCGCGTTCGTCCCAGTAGGGTTCGTCGTCGATGGTGTGAAACAGGAAGCCGAGACTTTCGGCGGTCTGTTTCCAGTCGGGGCGCTCAGCGCAATGGATCTTCTTCATGATCAGCTGCTCGAACTGCCCCAGCCGCCCCAACCGCTGCGTGCACTGGACTGGCTGCCGAAGCCACCACGGGAAGTCGAAGACGCCACGTTGACCGATTTGCTTCGGGAGCTGGTGTAGTCCGAATCGTTTCGAGTCGTCGGAGCCGATTCGATCCGGCGGTTCAGCGTCGAAGTGTCGTACGTCTGGCGAGTGTCACGATCGCGATAGACCGTCCGCGTGTCGCTTGCGCGATTGTTGCTCATGGCATTACCGATCAGCCATCCGCTGAGCCAGCCGTTACCACCGCCACCGCCACCGCCACTGGAACCATGGGAAGTGCTCTGTGTGGTCTGGGCAGGTGCCGGGTCACCCGCTGGCATCTGCGCATTGGCGATCGCATCGAGGTTCTGCGCCGGCTCAACGTTCTGTGGCACCTTGAAGCCACCCAGCTTCGGCACAAAGCGGCCGTCGGAATTTTTCTGACACCAGCCGGCAGCGAAGTCTGCGTCGCACTGCGCTTTATCGTCATAGGCCGGGGCGATGCGCCGGTGTTCGGTCAGGGCCGCGACGTAGGCGTTCGAGCAGGCATCGGCGGCCACTTCGGCATCAACGCACTGTTCCACGCTCTGGAAGTTGCGTTGTTCCTGGGCGGCCACTTCGCCGGAAATCGCCAGCGCCACGGAGGCCGCCAGGGACAGTTGAACGTACTTGCTTCGTTTCATCTCAGGCTTCCTGCCGATCAGTAGGACGGTGTCATGCACGCGGCGTTGAGCATGCCAACGCTGATCGCCACCGCCGCGACGTAGATGCCGGCGGCGATTTCACCATTGGCGATGCGTTGGGACGTGCCTTTGAGCACCAGGCCGGTCGCCAGGAATGCCAGCAATTGCACCGCAGCGGCGATCACCGCCCAGAGCACGAAATCGAGGACGTTGATCGAGTGGGCGATGATGTTGCTCGCCGGAATCGCGAAACCGATGATCGCACCCGACAGGGCGATGGCGGCAGCGTTGTTGCCGCCGCGAATCAGTTCGAATTCCTTGTGCGGCGTGATGCGGGTGTAGACGAACTGAAACAGCATGAACAGCAGCACGGCGCCGATCAGGTAGGCGGCGAAACCGACCAGCGCGGCCTTGTTCAGGGAAACGGACAGCACTTCCAGCATGGGGAACTTCCTTTTAAATGGTGCTCAGATCGGTGGTGTACAGCGAGATGCCCAGCGATGTGCTCAGGCTGACGGTGCCTTCTTCGTCCTGTTCGACGGAGAACAGCAGCAGCTCACGACGGTCGGTCAGGCCGGTTTCCCGGGCGTACAGCATCGAATGGTGTTCGATGGTGTAGGACTCGTCGGGATTGATCACTTGTTCGGTGAGCGGGACCAGTTCGGTCTGGCCGCGTTCGGTGCCCCATTCACGGGTGAAGGACACGCCCTCATGGGTGTAGGCCGGCAGGCCGATCAGGCTGTTCGGGCCCGCCAGGCGCTGCAGCTCGGCGTCACTGTTGACCGTGACGTAGCTGACGTAATTGAACAGCGTCACCGATTCGATCTGATCGTCGCCGGTGACGTGGACCTGCAGCCAGAAATCTTCGTTGTTCAGGTAATAGCGATGCAGCTTGTTCGACTGGCCGAGGTCGATCCAGCCGGCGCTCCAGATGGCCTGGGCATCGGGAACCCGTACCGAGGTGCTGCCATCGAGCAGCAGGCCGAGTGTCGAATCGAACCGGATCCCCTTGCCCTGCGCCAGACCAAGCGGGCCGCCGACAGCTTCAGGTGTTGGAGCCGGGGTCCCCAGCAAGTTCTTTAACCATCCCATGGGTACATTCCTTGAAGCGGGTGGAGGTGTTCGTTGGCAAAACGCCGCTAGTGTACCGGCCTCGTGACAAACGAGCAGGCGAAAAAGAAGGGCACCCGGTGCCCTTCTTTTCTCTGGCTGCCCTTACTGGGCTGACTTCTGCTTCAGTCGCTCGAGGATCGCGTTGGCGCTGCCCTCGTTCGGCGTGATGCCGGCGTCGCGCAGTTTGCGTTCCAGGTCGTTGCCGGTCGTGGCATCGGCCAGTTCGTCCTGAGCGTTCAGCTCGGCGGCGCGTTGCTTTTGCTTCTCCTGCAAGCGGTTCAGGGTGCCGACTGCGGTTTCCAGCTTGCCGTTGGCGCCGCCGCTGGCGATGGAGGCGCTGACTTGCGCTTTCTGCACGCTTTCACGGGCCTTGGCCATGTCCACTTGCTGACGCAGGCTCTTGATCCGCGCTTCGGCCTTGTTGATGTCCTTGCGCATGTTTTCGGCGTAGGTGCCGAACTCGTCGCTCTGGGCCTTCTCGGTGGTCAGGTCGTTGGTCAGGGTCGAAATCGCCTCGGCCACTTCCATCGCCAGGTCTTCACGGCCGGCGTTCAGGGCAGAGACTGCCTTGGCTTCCAGATCCTTGATCTTGGCGTCGTACTCGCTCACGCGGTCGGCGGACAGCTTGTGCTTGGCCATGATGGTGACCAGTTCGCGACGGGCGTTGGACAGGGCGCTGTCGGCGTCACGGATTTCCTGATCGAGGATGCGCAGGGCCTGTTGATCGACGATCGCTTCGCCGACTTCATTGGCGCCGCCGCGCAGCGCGGTGAACAACTTGTTCCAGATGGACTGAGTCATTGGACTTTCCCTGTTGATTACTTGAAGAAATGTTCGAAGGCTTCGCTGGCGCGCTGCACGTTATCGACCAGGGTTTTCACCTCGGTGACCACGTTGGTCAGGCTCGAATCTGCACTCAGCGCGCCGAACATGTTGTAGACAGTCTGGCCGTTGGGCATGGTCTCGATGCCGATCGACGACAGCGGGAACATTTCCCGGCTGCGCAGGACCGCATCGTTGAAGGTGCGCACGTCGGTGATCGAATCGATGTCCACCAGCACGGTGTCGACGATGATCTGCTGACCCGCGATGGCGATGTGAATCGGCAGGCCGCCGAATTCGTTCATTTCCAGCTTGAGGCTGGGTTCGGAGCTCTGGATCAGGGACAGGGTGATTTCTTGCGAAGCCACTTCGTCCAGTGCCTTGAAAGCGTTGTAGAGGCTATCGATGTTCCAGTTGTTGCCTGCGCTCATGTAATTCTCCGACATGAAAGAGCCAGCCAGAATCGGTTGGCGTAGCTGTTGCTCCATTTGCTTGAGCAAGCTTCGGTTCTCCGGAAGCACCCAAGTTTCGTGTTTCACATAACCGGCGGCCGCCAGGCCCGCACGCATCTGCTTCATATAGAAACTCGATGGTTTTTTCACGGACGTTGTCGAGCGTACTCCCTTCGGGCTCTCCGATTTTGTTGCTGGGGAGTTGCTTTTCATGGCGATGACTCTGTTATGAATAACTCACGCGTGAGCCACACTACAACCAATTCAAAGTGCCATCAATGGCTCACGCGTGAGATTTTTTCAGTGCACGAAAAAAGGCCCGCAACATGGCGGGCCTGTGTCTATTGCGAAGGTTCGCGCACGAGAATTAACGGCTGGCGGCGAGGAATTCGTCTGCTGAGACCACGCTGGCGTAGGCAAAACCCAGCGATGACATGAATGCTGCGTGTACATAGGCCGCCGGCACGGTCAGGCCATTGAATTCCAGATCGCGGGTGGCGCAGGCATCGTGGATCACCGTGACGGTGTAACCCAGATCCGCCGCCGCACGGGTGACGCCATCGATGCACATGTGGCTCATGCTGCCGACCACCACCAGTTCCTTGATGTCTTGCTCATCAAGGATCGATTGCAGTTCGGTTTCGCGGAACGAGTTGACGAAGTGCTTGAGCACCACCGGTTCGTCGGCGCGGTTGAGCACCTTGGAATGCAACTTGGCGCCCTCGGAGCCCGGGGTGAAGAACGGCGCATCCGCCGAGGTGAATTCGTGACGGATATGGATCACCGGCTCACCCGCTTCACGGAACGCTGCGATCAGTCGGGCGGCGTTGTCGGCAGCGGCGTCGACGCCAGCCAGCGGCCACTTGCCTTGGGGGAAGTAGTCGTTCTGGATATCGACTACGATGAGTGCTTGCCTGGCCATGGGTGTGTCCTCGAAGTGTTTGTTGGGTGTGGAATCAGTATCGGCGCCAGCTACGTCTTCGAGGATTGGCCGCACCGACAATAGACAGGGGAAAACTGACAATGGGTGTTGAAAGGGCCGTTGCCGAATTGGGCGTGCTGATTTATCCCGGTGCGCAACTGGCGGCGGTGCATGGCTTGACTGACCTGTTCGGCGTGGCCGACCGGATCGCGGTCGAGCATCAGGCCGCGCAATTGCCAAGGCTGCGGGTGAGTCACTGGCAGGTCGAAAACGAACAGGCTCCGGTCAGGGTTTACGACAGTCATCCTGCAGCCGAAACAGGCTTGCTGGCGGTACTGATCCCACCTTCGATCGCCGGGTTCAGTGCAGAGCAGACATCGCCGGGATTGCTGCAATGGCTGCGCGATCAGCATGCCCGTGGCGCGACGCTGGGCGGCGTCTGCGTGGGCTCGTGGCTGCTGGCCGAAAGCGGCCTGCTCAACGGTCGCAGCGCCACCACTCACTGGACCTCGGCCAAGGCGTTTGCCGAGCGTTATCCAGACATCAAACTCAAGGCCGACACACCGATTGTCGATGACGGCGACCTGATCACCACCGCCGGGCTGATGGCCTGGTCGGAGCTGGGGCTGCGACTGGTCGATCGTCTGCTCGGGCCGAGCATCGCCAGCGCCACAGCGCGGTTCCTGGTGATGGAACACAGCGACAGCGCCAGTGCCTGCGGCAGCAATTTCGCGCCGATCCTCAGCCATGGCGATGCGTCGATTCTCAAGGTCCAGCACTGGCTGCAAAGCACCGGTGCGACTGACGTTTCGCTGGCCTCGATGGCTGAGCGCTCGGGGCTGGAGGAGCGCACATTCCTGCGTCGTTTCCGTGCCGCGACCGGCCTGAAACCCACCGAGTACTGTCAGCACCTGCGGGTCGGCAAGGCACGGGAAATGCTCGAGTTCACCAACGGCACCATCGACCATATCGCGTGGACGGTGGGATATCAGGATCCGGGTGCATTTCGCGCCATCTTCAAGAAAATCACCGGGCTGGCGCCGAGCGATTATCGGGCGCGGTTTGGCGTGACACCGCCGACGGCGCTGGCGAGATAGCGTCTGACGGTCGTGCAAAATGCCGGGGCCATGGCGCCGGTCGTGCAGATTGAAACGGGCGGGGTGCCAGTACGAAAAGGCTAACTCACTGATTTGCGTGGGGTTTCACGCGGCAGCCGTTTGGCCTGATCTCTGCACCCTCTGACCTACATTCATCTTGCCGCTGGAAGGGGGACGCATGACCCCGATACCTCGCAACAAAATAGTGGTCGCCCATTCCGTACGCCCCGACGCACCACAACACGAAGTGCAGACCAACAAGGCGCTGGCCCGCTGGCTGGCGCAGATTCTCGGGCTGAAATTCGGTGGCAGCTACGACGCGCAAAAGCATCGTGGTCGCGACCTGTATCTGCTGCCGACCCAAACCATCGTCGGCGCCGCCAAGGCCCATGAACTGGGTATCAAAGGCCCGGACGATCTGTGGGGCGGTTTCGTCGAGCACGATTTCATTTGCACCAAAGCCATCAGCCACGGTTTGCGCAGTCATCTGGCCCGCGCGCCGCAAGGCTGGTCGCCGCAGTTCTCCGAACGCACGCGCAATGTCGTGCTCGACGGGCTCAGCGTGTTTGATCTGAAAGATGCACGACCCGCCGCCGAACATCTGCTGTACAGCGGCCGGATCCGTCTCAAACCAATTCATGCGTGCGCCGGCCGCGGACAGGAAGTGATCAAGAGCCTCGACGCTTTCGACGAGATCCTCACTCGCCCGGACATTGCAAAGCAGTTCAACGAAGGCGTGGTGCTGGAGCAGGACCTGAGCCAGGTAGTCACCCACAGCGTCGGCCAGTCGTTCATCGGCGACCGGGTGCTCAGTTACTGCGGTGATCAATACTTGACCGAAGACGCCCACGGCGAAGATGTGTACGGCGGCTCGAACCTGCTGGTGGTGCAGGGCGGTTACGAGGAACTGCTGACACTGGATCTGCCGGACGATGTGCGACTGGCCATCGAGCAGGCGCAGGTTTTCGACCGCGCAGCGGATGAAGCTTATCCACGTTTCTACGCTTCGCGACGCAACTACGACATCGCCCAGGGCCTGGACAGCGATGGTCAGCAGCGCAGCGGCGTGCTCGAACAATCCTGGCGCATGGGCGGCGCGAGCAGCGCGGAAGTGGCGGCGTTGCAGAGCTTCGTCAACGATCCGTCGATGTGCGCGATCCGCGTCTCGTCGGTAGAAACCTACATCGAGCAGGCCCTGCCGGCGGATGCCATCGAGGTCTATCGCGGCCCGGCCGAGAACAGCGACTTTCTCCTCAAATACGTGACGGTCAAATCCTATGACGGCTAGAAGCGAAAGCGTTCAAATCGACATTGATGACGAACAGATGAGTGGGACGTTCCTCAGTCCCAAATCGAAAGTCCCCGGCGTGTTGTTCGTGCACGGCTGGGGCGGTAGTCAGGAGCGGGATCTGGAACGGGCCAAAGGCATCGCCGGCCTGGGCTGCGTGTGCCTGACGTTCGATCTGCGCGGGCACACCGGCGGTACCGGCATTCCGCTGAGCCGGGTCACCCGTGAAGACAACCTGCGCGACTTGCTGGCGGCCTACGACCGGCTGCTCGCGCACCCGGCGCTGGACACCTCGGCCATCGCGGTGGTCGGCACCAGCTACGGCGGTTATCTCGCTTCGATCCTCACTTCATTGCGCCCGGTGCGCTGGCTGGCGCTGCGGGTGCCGGCGCTTTATCGCGACGAACAATGGCACACGCCCAAGCGCGATCTGGACAAGGCTGACCTGCGCGATTATCGCGGTACGCTGGTACGCGCCGACAGCAATCGGGCGCTGCATGCCTGCTCGCAATTCACCGGGGACGTGCTGCTGGTGCAATCGGAAACCGACGATTACGTGCCCCACGCGACGATCATGAGTTACCGCGCCGCGTGTCAGCAGACCCACTCGCTGACGCACCGGATCATCGACGGCGCCGACCATGCCCTGAGCGACCCGACCTCGCAGCAGGCGTACACCTCGATCCTGGTCGACTGGATCACCGAGATGGTGGTGGGCGAACGGTTGAGCATCATTCAGTCGCGCTGATCAGATTTGGGTTTCTTCTCGATCCGCAATGCCTTGGCCTTGGCTTCCACCACCAGGTACATCAGCACGGTAATCAGCAGCGGCAGCAGGAAATAGATCGCCCGATAGGCCAGCAAGCCTGCCACCAGACTGCCGCGCGAAGCCTCGTGTTGCAGCAGCGCGACGAACACCGCTTCGAGTACGCCGAGCCCGGCCGGAATGTGAGTGATGACCCCGGCAATCGCGCTGATCAGCAGCACCCCGAGCACCAGTGGGTAGTCGAGTTTGTCCGGCAGCAAGGTGAAAATCACCGCCGCCATCAACGACCAGTTCAGCGCGCCGAGCAACAGTTGCAGGACGGCCATGCGCAGCGACGGCAGGTTGATTTCCACCCCGCGAATCGACCACTCGCGCCGCCGGGAAAACTGGCAGGCGACCAGGTAACCGGCACTCAGCAACAGCAGCAAAACGCCGATGCCCTGCAACGCATCGCTGCTGACTTTCCAGCCCGGCGGCATGCTGACCAGACCGCTGCTGAACACCGCGCCGGCGATGGTCATGTAGCCGAACCAGTTGGTGGCCAGGCTCAGCCCGAGGATCTTGGCGATGTTGCTTTTGCTCACGCCGAGCCGTGAGTACAACCGATAGCGCATGGCAATCCCGCCGACCCACGCGCTCAGATTGAGGTTGAATGCGTAACTGATGATGCCCACCGGCAGGATCTGTTTCCAGGTCAGCTCCTGGCGAATGTAAGTGCGGCCGATCAGGTCGAAACTGGCGTACACCAGAAAGCTCAACAGCGTCAGGCTGGAAGCGATGATCAGCGTGCGCACCTTGAAGTCGGCGAGGGTTTGCAGCACCTCGGTCCATTCAATGCGCTGGGCGAATAGCGTTAACAGGACGATCAGCGCGAGGAAAAAAAGGAGCGTCAGCGGACGCTTCCAGCGGCTCCAGCGAGATGTGGCAGCGGGTTTCAAATGTGTGGCGGCGGGAGCATCGGAGCGGCTCATGACGGATCGCTCCCGGCAGTGTGAATGAAGGGCTTCAGCCGAGGCTTGTGCGCCGGCAGCCAGCCGGCCATGGCCGGGAAATGACGCAGGAAGTGAAACACCAGAAACCCCACGGTCATGTGCCAGAGACGTCCACGCGGCGACTTGCTGGCGTCCATCGCTTTGCAGTGGTTGTTGCTCAGATCTTCGAGACGCTCAAACAGATGACAATTGAAGACCCGGTCACGGATCAGCACGTTTGCTTCCAGGTTCAGTGACAGGCTCAGCGGATCAAGATTGCTCGACCCCACGGTGCTCCATTCCTCATCCACCAGCGCCACTTTGCCGTGCAGCGGCCGCTCGCAATATTCGTGGATCTGCACCCCGGCCTTGAGCAGGTAGTCGTAGGTCATGCGCGCTGCGAGTTTGGCCACCAGCATGTCCGGCTGGCCCTGCAGGATCAGCCGCACATCGACGCCGCGCCGGGCCGCGTTGCGCATCTCGCGCAGCAAGCGATAACCGGGAAAGAAATAGGCATTGGCGATCACCACCCGCCGCCGGGCGCGGCGCAATACCTGCAAATAAACGTCTTCGATATCGGTGTGGTGCTGGTCGTTGTCGCGGAATACCAATCGCACCTGACCGTCATGTTCGGTGAACGCCATCTCCGCCCGCCGCTGGCGTCGACGCTGCCACCAGAACCGCGCCCGGCCGGGACGACCGCTTTGCAGCAGGGCGAAGTGATGGATGTCGGCCACCGCCGGGCCCTGAACTTGCACCGCGTAATCCTGCTTCGCCTCGGGGCCGAAATCCGCTAGGTGATCGCCGGAAAAATTGATCCCGCCGACGAACGCAATCAGCCCGTCGACCACCACGATCTTGCGGTGCAGGCGCCGGAACCAGTTGGTGCGAAAACCCAGGCGTTTGGGCGCTGGGTCGAAAATTTGCAGGTGCACACCGGCCTCGCTCAACGCGGTGAGATAGCCGGTGCTCAGTTCGCCACAGCCGAAGCCGTCGAGGCTGACGGTGGTGCGCACGCCACGCCGGGCGGCGTCGATCAGAATCTGCTGCAACTCGTTGCCGACCTTGTCTTCGAAAACGATGAAGGTCTCCAGCAGGATTTCACTCTTCGCTGCGCGCATGGCGTCGAAGACTCGCGGGAAATACGCCTCGCCGTTTTCCAGCAGTTCGACGCGGTTGTTGCCCTGCCAGCCATAGTCGACATCGACGTGACCGGGCTCGCGGATCGGTGGGGTGATGGTGATCGGTTCCACGGCGGATTTTTCCAGCGGCGCGCTGCTCATAGTTCGATCTCCACGGACAGCGGCACATGATCGGAAAGGTGTGACCAGGGTCGGTTGGCGAGCACCTTCGGCTGGCTGGTCTTGAGGTTGCGCACGTAGATCCGGTCCAGCCGCAACGCCGGCCAACGCGCCGGAAAACTGCGCGCCGGTTTGCCCTGATGTTCGGCAAACACTTCACGCAGACCGCAAGGTTCCAGCAGGGCATCGGCGCGCTGGCGCCAGTCGTTGAAGTCGCCGGCGACGATCACCGGTGCATCGTCGGGCAGGTCGGCGAGGCGTTTTCGCAGCAGTTTCAGCTGTGCGTTGCGATGACTTTCACGCAGGCCCAGGTGCACGCAGATCGCGTGCAATTCGCGAGCGTCTCCCGGCAGGCGCAGCACGCAATGCAACAGGCCACGGTTTTCATGACCGCTGATGGAAACGTCGAGGTTGTCGTGGCGCACGATCTGGAATTTCGACAGCAGGGCGTTGCCGTGATCGCCCTCCGGATACACCGCGTTGCGCCCGTAGGCGAACTGCGGCCACAGGCTGTCGGCGAGGAACTCGTATTGCGGCATCGTCGGCCAATTGTTGTAGCGCTTGGGATGGTGTTCATGGGTGCCGTGGACTTCCTGCAGGAACACCACGTCGGCGGACACGCTGCGGACTGCTTCGCGCAGTTCCGGGAGAATGAAGCGCCGGTTCAGCGCGGTGAAGCCCTTGTGGGTGTTGACCGTCAGCACGGTAAAACGACGCACCGTGGTGATGACGGTGGCCTGTTCATCGGTGACGCCGACCGGCTCGGGAATGCTCATGACGGCATGCCCGCAGGGGTGTGGCGCTTGACGCGCCAAGGGGCAGGGCGCCCCTTTGAGTCATCGATGCGAATCGCCGCCATGCCGTCCTCCCGTCGAAAGTCCTCGTACCGCCTCTGTCTATTGGTGACTGCGGGCGGTTCGAGAAAGTTTCGGCGGGACTACGGACGGTCGGTATTCGCCGGATCAGTGGCCGGTAATGACGCGAGCAGAGCCTTCAGCGGGTTCGGCATACACCGGACCCAGCCGGTCGAGGCGACCGCTCAAGGCTGTCAGGGCCAATGCCACCAGCACCACCAGCCCGCCGATCCACGCGGTGTGGATCAGGCCGATGTGTTCGACAATCAGCCCGCCACCCCAGGCACCGCCGGCGATCCCGAGGTTGAACGCCGCAATGTTCAGCCCTGAAGCCACATCGACTGCCTGCGGCGTGTGATGTTCAGCCTGACGCACCACGTACACCTGCAAACCCGGCACGTTGCCGAAGGCGACTGCGCCCCAGACCAGCACGGTGGCCAGCGCCAGCCACGGGTTGCCGGCGGTGAAAGTGAGCACGAACAGCACGGCGGCGAGCAGGGCGAAGATGATTTTCAGGGCGCTGATCGGCCCGCGCTTGTCGGCCAGTTTGCCGCCCCAGATATTGCCGACGGCGACCGATACGCCGTACACCAGCAGCACCAGGCTGACCGTGCCGGCGCTGAAGCCCGAGATGTCCTGAAGAATCGGCGCCAGGTAGGTGAAGGCAATGAACGAGCCGCCGTAACCGATGGCGGTCATGGCGTAGACCAGCAGCAGGCGCGGCTGTTTGAGCACCTGCAACTGTTGCAGCAACGAAGCCGGCTTGCTGTGGGCGATGTTTTTCGGCACATACAGCAAGCTGCCGATGAACGCGATGACGCCCAGCGCCGACACGGCGAGGAAGGTTTCACGCCAGCCGAAATGCTGACCGATGAACGTGCCCAGCGGCACGCCGGTGACCAATGCCACGGTCAGGCCGGTGAACATGATTGCAATCGCGCTGGCGGCCTTTTCCTTGGGCACCAGGCTGGTGGCAATGGTCGAGCCGATGGAGAAGAACACGCCGTGGGCAAGGCCGGTGACGATCCGCGCCAGCACCAACGATTCATAACTCGGCGCCAGCCAGGCCAGCAGGTTGCCGAGGGTAAACAGCACCATCAGCAACAGCAGCAACAGTTTGCGCGGGACTTTGCCGGTGAGCGCGGTCAGCACCGGCGCACCGATGGCCACGCCGAGGGCGTAGAGACTGACCAGCAGACCGGCGGACGGCAGACTGACGCCAAGATCGGCGCCGATGGTAGGAAGCAGGCCAACGATGACGAACTCGGTCGTCCCGATGGCAAATGCGCTAAGCGTCAGCGCGAGCAAGGCAATGGGCATGACAGCACTCCGGTTGAGGATTGAATGGAGCGCAGTGTCGGGGTTTGGGGAGGGAGGAAAAATACAGGGATGGGCATTTGATATTTGACCTGGGAGCAAAGATCAAACGCTGCCCTCAAGGCGTTCTTGAGCTCAATGCCGAATCAGTTTGTTGCGCACCTGTTCCATGGAGACCTGATCCAGCTCCGGCCAGAACTGCTGCTTGCCGGCAATCTCGGCCGCCACCGGCAACCCGTCGCGATACACCAGCCGGTTGCTCGCCAGCGCCGGCACTTTCGCGCCCGGCAACAAAGTGCCGGCGAGGTTCAGCGGATCGACCCCGCACACCGCGATCAGGCTGCCGTCATGGGGGCGACGGCGCACTTCGCGCAGCAGCGGAATCGCCTCGGGCAGGGCGAATTGTTCACCGGCCAGGCCACTGACAAACCGCCCGCCGCGAATCTCGCCCCGGGCCTCCAGCCGGTGAAAGGTGCGCAGGAGTTCGCGCCAGCTCGGCAGCCAATCGGCTTCGCGTTCCAGCAGGCGCCAGAACACCACGCCGTATCGGCGCAACAGAGTCATGGCGATGTGTTCGAGTGTCTCGGGCGGCGCTGTCTGGCTGCTTTCCGCAACTGACCCACGACGTAAAAGCGCCCAGCGCCCGGCATCGTCCATGCCACCCACGAACGCCCCGCGCCCGCGTCGACTGCTGCGCTGCTGGCGCTTGCTCGCCGGGGTGATCAGTGCCCGCAGCCCGGCGAAGCTGTCGGCATTCACCAGACCTGCGCCGACCAGTTCCTGCAAGGCGATTTCCAGTTCGGTGCGCAGCAGGTGCGCTTCATGAATCAGCTCATCGAAAAACAGCGCCCCGTGCTGACTGAGGGCCTCGAAGACTTTCTGCGTTTTAGGCGACAGTTCACTGATCGGCGTCTGCTCGGCCAGTGCACTCCACAACCCGACCTGACTGCGCGGCAACAGCACCACGGGCGTACTGCGCAGCGCCGTGCCGCTGGTTTTTTGCCGGGCGCTGAGGCGTGTCCACACCAGTTTTCCGCTGCGGCACAAATCATCCAGCCAACTCGGTGAATAGTCCTTGAGCCGCGCCGGAAGAATGTCGCTGTCCCACGCCGAGGCGGCAGCCGGATAGCCTTCGAACTGACCGACAATCGCCGGCAACACGGCGCTGCCCTGACCCCGGGTGGACGGGGAGACATGCTGCCAGTCGAACAGGAAACGCATGAAATCCTGCAACGCCACCGGTTCGATTTCCCGGCGCAGGCGCTTGACGGTGTAGCGGTGAATTCGCGCCAGCAGATGCCGTTCGCACCATTCTTCAGTCTTCAGCCCCGGCGTGAATTGACCGCGCAGTACATAGCCTTCGCGTTCCAGTCGGGCGAGGGCTTGATGGACGTGAGCGGGCAGCAATGACAGCGGTTGCGCGATGGTCTCCAGTGGCAGCGGGCCGAATGCACTCAGTCGTGCGCGGATGACTTCCACCAAGGCATCGTCGGCGGTCCAGACTTCATCAAAACCGGGCAGGGCTTGCAGTACTGAAGATGCCTGTGGATAAAGCGCTTGCAGACAGGTCAGGCGTTCTCGCGCCAACCAGAGCGAATGCTCGGGATCGATTTGCAGTTGGCAGGCTCGACCCGTGTCGGCCAACGCATTCAGCCAATCGCGCCAATGCAGGTTGGCCTCGACTTCGCGGTCGCTGATGCAGGCCAGGCTCATCAGCGCTTCGTGCATTTCATCGGGGCTGTTCGGCGTTGGCCAGGCTTCTTCACGTACGGCGGTGATCGCGTCGGCGTCCAGCGCACCGAGGTCATCGGTGGATTGTGGATCGCTCCAGCGGCGGTTGAGCACAGCCTGGGTGCGACGCTCTTCCAGCGGCGCGTCGTCGAGAAAGGTGTAGGGGCGTGCGCTGAGGATTTCCGCCGCCAGCGGCGAGGGCGCCGGCAGATCGCGGGCGATCAGGCGCACTTCGCCGCGTTCCATCCGTCGCAGGAGAACGAGCCAGCCCTCGCTGTCCATCGCTTCGTGCAGGCAATCGTCGAGGGTCTGTTCCACCAGCGGATGCTCGGGGATTTCCCGTTCGCCGGCGAGATTTTCCAGGCAGGCGATCTGATCGGGAAACACGCTGGCGATCAGGTCTTCGCTTTTCATTCGCTGCAACTGCGGCGGGACTTTTCGCCCGCCGACAAAGCGCGGCAGGGCCAGCGCCACCCCGGCGTTCCAGCGCCAGCGTACGCCGAACAACGGCGCATCCAGCACCGCTTGAATCAGGATGTGCTCGGCGCTGTTGCTGTGCAGATAACGCCAGACTTCGTCGAGTTCGAAACTGTGGCTGGTGGACAGCGACAGCACGATGGCGTCTTCGCTGGCGGCGGCCTGCAATTCGAAATTGAAGGTGCGGCAGAAGCGCTTGCGCAGGGCCAGGCCCCAGGCGCGATTGATACGGCTGCCGAATGGCGAGTGGATGATCAGTTGGGTGCCGCCGGATTCGTCGAAAAACCGCTCCATCAGCAGCGTGTCCTGGGACGGCAGGGCGCCGAGGGAGAGGCGGGCTCGGGCCAGATAATCCACAAGCTGTTCGGCGCTGGCCAGGTCCAGTCCCAGGGTTGCGGTCAGCCAGTCGAGGGCCGGTTGCAGGTCGCCGGGGCTGGCGCTCAGCAGTTGATCGAGCTGTGCCTGCAGGCGGGCCACGGCCATCGACAATTCGGCGCTGCGACCGGGCGCTTCGCCGAGCCAGAACGGAATGGTCGGCGGTTGGCCCTGGGCATCCTCGACCCGCACCTTGCCGGTTTCCACCCGCAGGATTCGGTAGGAGGTGTTGCCGAGCTGGAACACATCGCCGGCAATGCTTTCCACGGCGAAGTCTTCGTTGACGCTGCCGATGTTCAGGCCCTGGGGTTCCAGCAGCACGCTGTAGTCGGCGTTGTCGGGGATGGTGCCGCCGCTGGTCACGGCCGTCAGCCGCGCACCGCGTCGTCCGCGCAAGGTTCGGCTCACGGCATCGCGGTGCAGGTAGGCGCTGCGGATGCCCTGACGGCCGTTGTAGCCCTCGGCGAGCATGGTCAGCAGCGCCTGATAATGCTTTTCGTCGAGGTCGGCGTAGGGTTCCGCGTGACGAAGCAGTGCGAGCAACGCGTCCTCGGCCCACTCCTGGCAACTGACCTCGGCGATGATCTGTTGCGCCAGCACATCCAGCGGCGCTTCGGGGATGTGCAGGGTGTCGAGTTCGCCCCGGCGCACGCAGTCGAGCAGCGCGGCGCATTCGATCAGGTCATCGCGGGTGGTGGCGAACAGGCGCCCCTTGGGCGTGCCGCCAACCTGGTGTCCGGAACGGCCGACCCGTTGCAGAAAACCGGCAATCGAGCGCGGCGAAGCGATCTGGCACACAAGGTCGACTTCACCGATGTCGATCCCCAGTTCCAGCGATGCAGTGGCGATCAGCACTTGCAACTCGCCACGCTTGAGTCGCTGTTCGGCGTCGAGACGAAATTCCTTGGCGAGGCTGCCGTGGTGCGCGGCCACCGCGTGTTTGCCGAGGCGTTCGCTCAGGTGCCGGCTCAGGCGTTCGGCCAGGCGCCGGGTGTTGACGAAAATCAGCGTGGTGCGGTGTTCGCGGGCGAGCGTGGCGAGTCGGTCGTAGACCAGCTCCCAGACATCATTGGCCATGACCGCCGACAACGGCACCGGCGGCACTTCGATGCCCAGATCCCGTGGACGGGCGTGGCCGATGTCGATGATTTCGCAAGGGCGCTCATGGCCGACCAGAAACCGTGCGACCGCATCGATCGGTTTTTGCGTGGCCGACAGGCCGATGCGGGTCAGCGGTTCGGCGCACAGCGCCTGCAAGCGTTCGAGGCTCAGGGCCAGGTGGCTGCCACGTTTGCTGGCGGCAATGGCGTGGATTTCATCGACGATCACCGTGCGCGTGGTGCCGAGCATTTTGCGCCCGGACTCCGAACCGAGCAGTACGTAGAGCGATTCCGGGGTGGTCACCAGAATGTGCGGCGCACTTTTGCGCATGGCGGCGCGGTCTTTTTGCGGGGTGTCACCGGTGCGTACGGCGGTGGTGATTTCCAGTGCCGGCAGGTCCATTTGGCGTAACTGGTCGGTTATTCCGGCCAGCGGATTTTGCAGGTTGATGCGGATGTCGTTGGACAACGCCTTGAGCGGCGAAACGTAGACCACCAGCGTCTCGTCCGGCAGACCGTCCGGGGTTTCCAGGCCACGGTGGACCAGATCGTCGAGCACCGCGAGGAATGCGGTGAGGGTCTTGCCGGAGCCGGTGGGCGCGGCGATCAGCGTCGAGCGTCGCTGGCGGATCAACGGCCATGCGCGGGCCTGGGCGGCGGTGACCGTCGCGAATGTGCGGCTGAACCAGGCGCTGACAGCGGGGTGGAAGCCTGCCAGGGCCGCGTCCTTGGGGAGGGGCAGATTCATGGCTTCAGTTATGCGGGTGAGCGGGCGAAGTTGCAAGTACCGCTGGGGATCTACACTTTACGGGTGACGGTTGCGCACTAAACCCGCAAAATGCAACGATTCCGGCAATTATCGACGACGGTGCCACACGCATCGTCGCTAAAGCCATCGTTCCAATCAGACTGGGCCTGCTGACTCTATGCGAATGCGCCTTATGTTACTGGGCGGCGGAAATGCCCTTGGGCAGGCGCTGATTCGCCTCGGTGCGGAGGAAGACATCGGTTTCCTCGCCCCCCGCCCGCCCGAAGACGGCTGGGATGCCGCGAGCCTGACACAACTGCTCGACGACACCCGTCCCGATGCATTGATCAACCTTGCCTACTATTTCGACTGGTTCCAGGCCGAGACCGTCAGCGAAAGCCGTCTGTCGGGCCAGGAACGCGCCATCGAGCGTCTGGCCGAACTGTGCCAGCACCACAACATCGTGCTGGTGCAACCGTCCAGCTACCGGGTATTCGACGGTTCCCGTGCCACCGCCTACAGCGAAAAGGACGAGCCCGTGCCGTTGGGCCTGCGCGGTCAGGCGCTGTGGCGGATCGAGCAGAGCGTACGCGCCACTTGCCCGCAGCACGTGTTGCTGCGCTTTGGCTGGCTGCTCGATGACAGCCCGGAAGGCACCCTCGGGCGATTCCTGGCCCGTGCCGAACAGCCGGAAGAATTGCTGCTGGCTGACGACCGTCGCGGCAATCCGACCCCGGTCGACGATGCGGCCCGGGTGATCATTTCGGTGCTCAAACAACTCGATTGCGCCGCGCCGCTGTGGGGCACTTACCACTACGCCGGCCACGAGGCGACTACGCCGCTGGCGCTGGGGCAGGCGATTCTCACCGAGGCTCGCAGCCTGCATCCGCTGGCGATCGAAGAACCGACCGCCCAGGCCCATGCCGCGCGTGAGGATGCCGCTGAAGAGCCGCAACACGCGGTGCTGGCCTGCAAGAAAATTCTGCACACTTTCGGGATCAAGCCGCGCGCCTGGCGTGCCGCACTCCCGGGCTTACTGGATAGGTTTTATCGCCATGGCTGACGGCCCTGTTTTAATCACCGGCGGCGCCGGTTTCATCGGTTCGCACCTGACTGACGCGTTGCTCGCCAACGGCCACTCGGTACGGATCCTCGATGACTTGTCGACCGGCAAACGCAGCAACCTGCCGCTGGACAATCCCAAGGTCGAGCTGATCGTCGGCGATGTCGCCGATGCCGCGCTGGTCGCCCAGGCGATGCTGGGTTGCAGCGCAGTCGCGCACCTGGCCGCCGTGGCTTCGGTTCAGGCGTCGGTGGATGATCCGGTGAAGACTCACCAGAGCAATTTCATCGGCACGCTCAACGTCTGCGAAGCCATGCGCGAGGCCGGCGTGAAGCGCGTGCTGTTCGCCTCCAGCGCCGCGGTCTACGGCAACAATGGCGAGGGCGAGTCGATCAACGAAGACACGCCGAAAGCGCCATTGACGCCGTATGCATCGGACAAACTGGCCGGTGAGCACTACTTCGATTTCTACCGTCGCCAGCACGGTCTGGAACCGGTGATCTTTCGCTTTTTCAACATTTTCGGCCCGCGTCAGGATCCGTCCTCGCCGTACTCCGGCGTGATCAGCATCTTCAGTGAGCGCGCGCAGAAAGGCTTGCCGATCACCGTGTTCGGCGATGGCGAGCAGACCCGGGATTTCATGTACGTCGAAGATCTGGTCGACGTGCTGGTGCAAGCCCTGGAAAAACCTGAAGCACAAGTCGGCGCGGTGAACGTCGGCTGGAATCAGGCGACCAACCTCAAGCAGATGCTGGCCGCGCTGGAAGCAGTGGTCGGTGAGCTGCCGCCGGTCAGCTATGGCCCGGCGCGCTCCGGCGATATCCGTCATTCGCGGGCGAACAACGCTCGGCTGCTTGAGCGATTCAAGTGCCCGACGCCAACGCCGATGAGCGTTGGCCTGGCACGTTTGCTCGGCCGCTGAGCTTCTCGCGGACATGAAAAAGGCGCCTTTTGACAGGCGCCTTTTTCACGGCCGGAAATCGGATTTCAAACACATTTCCTGTAGCGAGGGAGCTTGCTCCCCGGTCGATTGCGTAACATCGCCGTCAGTTCTGAGTCTGCCCGCCACCAAGCCTCATTCACCACCACGTGAACGTTCTTTGATTGCTCGCTTAGAACTTGTAGCCCAGACCGACCATGTACACAAATGGATCGACATCAACATTCACTTTTGCTCGGGTGCCCGGCGCAACGGCGTTGTTCTCGACGGTGGCGCGGGTGTCGATGTCGATGTAGCGCACCTGGGCGTTGAGCATGATGTTGTCGGTCAGCATGTAGTCAGCGCCGACCTGCCAGGCCAGGCCCCAGGAGTTTTTCGCCTTGAAGTTGCTGAAGCCGTTGGACTGGGCTTCGCTGCCGACGTGTTCGTCGTAGATCCAGGTGTAGTTGATGCCGCCGCCGATGTACGGCTGGAAGGCCGACTTCGCGTCCAGCGGGTAGTAGACGACGCTCAGGGTCGGCGGCAGGTGTTTCAGGGTGCCGAGCTTGCCGTTGGCCGCTGGCAGTGCGGTGCCCTTGAGCTTCACGTCATGCTCGAACGGGGACGCGGCCAACAGCTCGATACCGATGTTGTTGGTCAGCATGTAGGCGAAGTTCAAACCCAGTTGGGTGTCGCTGCTCATGGTCGCCTTGCCGCCCAGGTTGGTGCCGCTCAGCGGACCCTGATCGACCTTGACGCTGGAGCTGTCGGCCTTTGGGTTGACGGTGATCGCACCGGCACGAACGATGATGTCGCCAGCTTCGTGGGCGTGGGCGAGCGGGGCTGCGAGCGCGAGGGCAAACAGCGAAGCGCTGAGCAAGGACTTGTTCATGGAAGCTCCCAAAGGACGTTAAAAATGTTTGATGTCCTATGGTACGAATCCGTCTGATACGGTCTTTTGACTCAGCTCAATGAAACAGTGATGGACGGTTTTTTTGTGGAACCTTTGCTCGCGAAGCCGATTTGGCGGGCTATAACTGATTGCCGGAATTACTCCGGCAGCTCGTAGACGTAAATCTTGTCCGCATCCATCTGATACCCGGCATCGGCCAGTTCGCTGGTGGACGCCTTGACCTGCAACGGCCCCTCGACCCAGTACGGCTGATACAGCTCGTCGAGCTTCACGCCGACGGCGCTTTTCACATGCACGATCTGGTTCGACGGTGGTGGCGGCACGTGGATGCAGGCGCCGAAATACGGCACCAGCAGGAAGTCCGTGGTGCGGCCTTCCTCGCTGACTTCCAGCGGCACGATGTAGCCCGGCAGGCGGATGTTCTGGCCGTCGAGGCTTTGCACCACCGGTGCGTTGGGCAAGTCCTGCTTGGCTGCCGGCGCGGATTCGGCGGACAGCGCGTCGCTCATCTTCGACAGGTCATGCAGCGGCGTCATGTTCGGCACTTCGGGCGCCGCGTCCGGCGGGATCATCTCCGACCAGGTCAGGTCTTTCGGCGCCGCTGCCCACACGGGCAGGGCGACCAGCAACAGCAGCGCAAGGACAGCGCGGGGCATGGTGAACATCCTCATAAACGGATCGACAGGCCATCGGCCAATGATTGGCGATACGCGCGCCAGGCCGGCACGCTGCCCATCAGCAGCGCGGCAGCCAGAATGCCACCGAGCAGCGTCCATTCATACTCGCTTGGCCATGCGAGCGGCAGATACAAGCCGTAATTGGCCTGCACATAACCCTGTGCCGCGGCGATGCCGATGTACAGCAACGCCAGCCCGGCGATCACCCCGGTCAGCGCCAAAGCAAATGCCTCCAGCACCAGCAGGCTCGCGATGTGCCACGGCCGCGCACCCACCGAACGCAGGATCGCCATCTCGCGGCGGCGTTCGTTGAGGCTGGTGAGAATCGCCGTGAGCATGCCGATCAACCCGGTCAGCACCACGAACAACGAGACCACGAACAGCGCTTTTTCAGCGGTGCTCATCAGGCTCCAGAGTTCCTGCAAGGCCACACCTGGCAGGATCGCCAGCATCGGTTCGCCACGGAATTCGTTGATCTCCCGTTGCAGCGCGAAGGTGGAAATCTTGCTGTTGAGGCCGAGCATGAACGCGGTGATCGCTTGCGGCGTCAGGTCCATGTTGCGCGCCTGATCGGCACTGATCCTCCCGTTGCCACGGGCCGGCACACCGTTGTGCCAGTCGATGTGGATTGCCTCCATGCCACCGAGGCTGATGTGCAACGTGCGGTCCACCGGCGTGCCGGTGCGCTTGAGAATGCCGACCACGGTGAACGGTTTGTCATCGTGCTTGACCAGACTGATCGCCGCCACACCGTGGGCCAGTACCAGTTGGTCGCCGAGCTTGTAATGCAGCGCCTCGGCCACTTCGGCACCGAGTACCACTTCGAACGGATCGGTAGCAAAGGCGCGGCCGTCGGCCAGTTCCAGATGCTGCTGGCGACCGTACTGGTAATGCTCGAAATAGGCTTCAGTGGTGCCCATCACCCGATAGCCGCGATGGGAATCGCCGAGGGACATCGGGATCGCCCACTTCACCTTCGGGTTGCTGGCGAAGTGTTCGAAGCTGTCCCAACGAATGTTGTTGGTGGCGTTGCCGATGCGGAATACCGAGTACAGCAGCAGGTTCACCGAACCGGAACGGGCGCCGACGATCAGGTCGGTGCCGCTGATGGTGCTGGCGAAACTGGCCTTGGCTTCGGTGCGCACCCGTTCCACTGCCAACAGCAGACAGACGGAGAGGGCGATGGCGAACGCGGTGAGCAGGGCGGTGAAGCGGCGGTTGGCGAGGCTGGCCATGGCCAGACGGAACAGATACATCTCAGACCTCGGCAGACGTGGCGGCGCGATTGAGTTCGGCCAGGGACAGGTGACGGTCGAACAGCGGCGCCAGACTCTGGTCGTGGCTGACGAACAACAGGCTCGACCCGGCCTCACGGCACTCGGCGAACAACAGGCGAATGAAGTTTTCCCGGGCGTCGTAATCCAATGCCGAGGTCGGCTCGTCGGCGATCACCAGTTCCGGCTGACCGATCAACGCGCGCGCAGCGGCAACCCGTTGCTGTTGACCGATCGACAGCGAATCGGCACGGCGTCCGAGAATGCCTTCGTCCTTCAAGCCCAGGTGGGCGAGCAGGGTGGCGGCTGCCTGATCGACACTGCCATGACGCTGTTTCGCACGTTCTGCGCGCAGCTTCGAAAAGTGGCACGGCAGCTCGACGTTCTCGCGCACCGAGAGAAACGGCAGCAGGTTGAACTGCTGGAAGATGTAGCCGGTGTGATCGACACGAAAGCGATCGCGAGCGCCGGCACCCAGTTCGGTCAGTTCCTGGCCGAGCAGGCGAATGCTGCCGCGACCGGGCTTCTGCACCCCGCCGAGGAGGCCGAGCAGGGTGGTCTTGCCGCTGCCGCTGGGGCCCTTGAGGAACAGGGTTTCACCCGGTTCCAGACGAAACGCCGGGATGTCCAGCAGCGGCGGGTGACCGGGCCAGTTGAAGCCCAGGTCGGACAGTTCGATGAGTGCTTGGGTCATGGTGCCGGTTCGTGATCAGAATTTCAGGGCGGCGGATTTGGCCGTCACTTCCGTGCCTTGCTGGCCGTTCGGGCTGATCAGTTGTACCTGAATTTTCTGGGTCGCCGGGAAGGTATTGAAAATGTTCGCCAGATCCAGAGTAGTCAAGGCGCCCGGTGCTGCGCAGGTGAACTGGTAGTGAGCGTGGATTTCGCTGTGATCGTGGTGATGCGCTTCGCCGCCCTTGGCGTCTTCATCGTCGTCATGATCGTCGGCATCCGGCTTGTCACCGAACAGCGGGCTCGACAGTTCCTGACGGGTGACCTTGCAACCGGCGGCGGCCGGCAGGCTGAACAGCGCCAGCGGTTTTTCGAGTTGCGCGCGAGCGGCAGCGACCTTGGCCTTGTCGGCATCGCTGGTGGCGACGTGTTCGAAGCCGACCAGGTTCATCGCCGGGCTTTCCAGCTCCAGTTCCAGGGTCTGGCCGTCGAGCGCAGCGTTCAGGCGACCGACGCCATGTTCGTGGGCACCGAGGCTGCCGTGTTCATGATCGTGGTCATGCTCATCGGCAGCCTGGGCGATGGCCAGTGGCAACAGGGCAAACGGCAAAGCGAGCAGCAGACGACGCATGGCGAACTCCGGGAAGTAAAGTGAAGAGTTTGTTATGTAATCTTATAACGAAAGTGCGCAGAGTTTGCCCGCCCCGCACGCTTTGCGCAAGGCATCACTGAGCACCGTCCGGGATGTTCCCGGAGCGGCACGTAGATTGAATGTCACGATTTTTGAATCAGAATCCGGCGCCGGGATAGTCGAACCAGTAGCCTCCCGTTAGCACATGGCGGATCAGACTTTCGTCGAGCAGGTTCGGAGCATCGCGAGTGAAGCGCTGGCGCCAGGCTGGAAGCCACCAGTAGTTGATCGCCGTTCCACGCGGAAGTACCACCACCTTCATGACCTCCGGATCTATTTTGTGCTCTGAGTAGAGTTGATGGCTGCGATCCATGAAGCCCATGTACTGACTGATCGGCAACTGGAACATCAACGCCGTAGTGAAGATTTTTTCACTCTCACTGAACGCGGGATTTTGCAGTATCTGTAACGCTTCACATGCGTACGGCTTTGGTTGGCCGGCAATTTTTTGGCCTTCGGGAGTAGAGAGTATGTCGAAGCGGTCATCCATATCGCGCCATCCGATACGTCTATTACTTTCAAAGTAATTGTGAATGATGGCGCTCAACGGCCCTGGTGCTGCGCCTTCGGAGGTGCAGGCTGAAAGGTCGGCAGGCGACCAAAAGCGCCATGCCACAACGAGCAGGAGTGAAGCAGCCAGGATTATCCAGAGTCGTTTCATTGTGGTTTGCTGTACTTGTAACGTCGGAAGATGGTGAAGTCGTGGTCACTGCGAGCAGCATTACCCGATGCGATTCGAAAACCTGCGTCGTTGACTTCGATTTTGTCCCAGCCTGCTGAAATGCAGACACCTTGAGTCAGAACAAATCCGACGTGACCGCTGGCATCAGAGTAATTGACAGCATACGCACCAACGTCTCCGGGTAGGGGAGATTTCTCTGCGTTCCAACTATTGAGCAGCCGGGTCTCATCTGCCCATTCCCCTGCGGTTGGCGGGCTCACTTTGGAATAGCCCGGGATGTATTTTGAAGAGCCATGTTCGATCATCGCCACGTTGACACCGATGGCAGTCAATACGTCATAGACGAACACATTGCACTTGTTTGATTCCGCCCTGAACTCCACGCTTTTCTTAAGCGTTGGATGCGGTAAAGAATGTTTGACTTTGTTGCCGGCCCATTCAGTCGAACCTCGGTGTGATAGCGCCTCCATCAGTATGCGGCGCGGCATGTCCTGGATGACCACCTTTACGGTGCGGGTTTCATCCCTCCGTTTGACGCCATACTCGACCTCGTAGAATGTGTCGTTAGAGACTTTGCCGCTGGTGGATAGGGGCACTTTTACCCAAGGTGATACTGCAACTATCGACAGCGATTTACCTGAATTCAGCGTGGCTGTATGCATTGCCTTTTTTGCGCCGGAGTTACCAACAATTTGAACGGTGACTTCGTAGCTGTCACGGCTTTTTATCGAAGGTAATTTCTGGGCGTCCAAGCGGGTAATAGCGGTTTGAGTCTTGTCCGAAACGAGTGAGTAGATGCGGGGTTTGTCATCGTTTTGAACGATGTTGTCATCAATGACAAGTCCGTCGATCAGCAACTGAAACTTCACGCCTTTTGGTGGCTGCATCAGAAAGTCTTTAAAGACGAGTTTGATTTCCGACTTCATGGCAAGTCCTGATTCAGGGATTCTTCATAAGCGTAAAACGTCCACTCGGACTCTTCACCGACCAACAGAGTGTCGTAATCCGAATGGCTTTCCACAGGGTGTTCGCAGCCTTCGCCTGTTGCATTACAGGTGATGTCTTGCAGGACGGCTGTTTTTTTCTTGTCTTTGAGTCTGTAGGCAAGTCCTGGTTTCTGGGAGTCGTCCAGGCGTTCGATGATGACTTGCAGATAGCGATGTGAAGTCGGGGCGGTAATCGAAGGGCCCATATCGATGGGCGCTGGACGGCCAATGCCGGCGAAGCCGCTGTGTTGCTGAGTGAGCAGTTTGTTGGCCATGGGCGGGCAGCCGCAGGCGATATAGTCACCCTCCAGTGCAGCTGGGCCGGCGGGCAGGATCAGAGTTCTTTCGCCAACGGCGACAATCGGTCCTTGGCCAGCACTGCACGCCGGGCAACTGGCAAGTTGCCCGATCGAGGCGATGATTTTGCCTTCGATACGCAGGTTTTCGTTTCCTTCGAGAATCACGCCACCTGTAGAGGTGGGGCCTCCCTTCGACGCCAGTTTTCTTCCTGAAGACATGGGGTTCCTTCCCATGAAAAAAAGAAGAAATGTAGCCGATAAGGCAAGCGTCGCCAGCTTCTGACACTTGGCGTTACACAAGTCCCATGGGAGCATGCAGGTCAGAAATGTGCGGGAGCGAAGTTATGTTGCGGATACGCGGAACCGTCGGTGAGTTGCCGGTGGATTTGACCCTGGAACTGGATGAAAGCGATTGGGCGCGGCTCGGTGCGCAGTTTGGCTTGCAGGTGCAGCCGGCCCAGCCGCAAACAGCGGCGGCGCCTGTGGCGAAACCGGTCAATCAGGATGACGCGTTGTGGCAGGTCGCCAGGGATCTGTTGCGCAAGGCCGGGCAACTCAGCGGGCCGGAGCTGCTGGATCAGCTCGAAGGGCTGACCGGCAGTGCGGCGGCGGGCAAGCGCTTGCTGGTGCGCCTGCGGCATTCGTCGGATGTGAAAGTGGCGAGCGGCGGGGATACGCCGCTCTACAGCTGGATCGAGTAAGCGCTTAGTACAGCGCCGCAAACACCTTGCGACGGTAAGCGGTCACCAGCGGGTGATCGTTGCCCAGCAGTTCGAACACTTGCAGCAAGGTCTTGTGCGGCAGGCCTTCGCCGTAGCTGCGATTTCGGATGAACAGCTTGAGCAGCGCGTCCAGCGCCGCTTCGTATTGCTGGCGGGCCAGTTGCTGGATCGCCAGTTGATACACCGCTTCATCGTCCTGCGGGTTCTGCGCCAGACGGCTTTTCAAGTCGGCGGCGTCCGGCAGGTCGCGGGCCAGGCCGAGGAACTTGATCTGTGCCTTGGCACCGGCCAGTGCAGCCTTGTGCTCGTCGCTCTTGACCGCGTCGAGCACTGCTTGCGCTTCGCCCAGTTCACCGCGTTCGGTCAGGCAGCGGGCGTAGAGAATCAGCGCCTTGGCGTTGGTGTTGTCTTCATTGAGCATCACCACCAGCGCGGCTTCGGCATCGGCGTAACGGCCTTCGTCGAACAGCGCCTGAGCCTGTTCGAATGGATCAGCGGCGGCTGGTGGCGGCATCTTCACATGCGGTTCGAGCAGGGCGCGCACGGCGGATTCCGGCTGGGCCCCGGCGAAACCGTCCACAGGCTGACCGTCCTTGAACAGCACCACGGTCGGCAGGCTGCGGATACCGAAGCGGGCGACGATGTCCTGCTCGACGTCGCAGTCGACCTTGGCCAGCAGCAACTCGCCCTGATAGCTCTCGGCGATCCCTTGCAGCATCGGCATCAACGCCTTGCACGGCGCGCACCATTCGGCCCAGAAATCCACCAGCACCGGTTTTTGAAAGGAGGCCTCGATCACCGACTGGTCGAAGTCGGCCGTCGTGGCGTCGAAAATGTACGGCGTTTGCTGACTCATGGGGTATCTCGTAAAAGCGTGAATGGGGCAACTATACGGTCAGGCGCGGGCCGCATGGTAGAGGCTGACATGGCGAAACTCTTCGGGCTCGGCCAGATCCGGCAGGGTCATGGCTTCGAGCATTTCGATCCGCCGGTACAGCGGATGACGGAAATCCCTGACCCGCGAATCCGCCACCAATGCTTCGCGACCGCGACTGAGAAACGCATCGAGCAGCGGCAGGTTCTCACGGTCGTACAGAACGTCGGCCACCAGGATCAGATCAAAGCGATCCGCCTCGGCGAAGAAGTCCGTGGAATAACTCATCTGCACGTCATTGAGTTCAGCGTTGGCCCGGCAGGCGGCAATCGCCAGCGGATCAAGGTCGCAGGCCACCACTTCCAGTGCTCCTGCCTTCACGGCGGCAATCCCGGCGATCCCGGAACCGGCGCCGAAATCCAGTACGCGTTTGCCACGCACCCACTCGGGAAATTCCGCCAGGTAACGCGCCACCGCCAGGCCGCTGGCCCAGCAGAAACTCCAGTACGGCGGTTCGTGCAGGATTCGCCGGGTTTCGTCCGGGCTGAACTCCCGGGCCATGTTGTCGCCGTCGATCAGCCACAGTTTCAGATCAGTGTCCGGCAGCGGGCAGGCCACCAGCCGGGCATCACCGAGCAACTCGCCCAGCGCCTGTTGCAGGTCTAACGGTGCATTCATGGGGCTTTGACAAATTGCAGTTGGCCCAGCGCCTGGGTGGTCGGCTGGCTGATGGTCTGCGACGGCAGGTGCAGGATCAACTGGCCGGATTGAGTGGCGCGGCCCCGCAGTTCGACCCGCGCGCCGGCCGGGAAGGCGTCAGGGTTGAAACGCAGGCGAAACGGCAGAACCTGGTTGTTGCCGATCAGACTGGAACTGGCGAGTAACTGCTGTGGGCGACCTTTCTCGTCGATCACCAGCAGCGCCAGTTCGACTTCGGCGCCAGCCGGCACGCCTTGCAGGGTGCCGCTCAGTTCCCGTTGATACGCGGGCAGCGGGCCGAGGTCGGCCGCTTCTTTGGCCTTTTTCTGCGCCTGTTGCGGTGCCGGGCCCGGCGTTGGTGGCTGCGGCTTGGGCGCGTCGCTGCCACAGGCCACCAGCAGGCTGAAAACACTGAGCAAAACGAGCGGTCGTAACGACATTGGCGGCTCCAGCAAAATGAAATCCATGGATCAAACGATCATGGCAGTCTGTATACCGCAAAGCCTATGGCTTGTCTTGCCACCGGGATGCGCTACCATGGCCCTCCCTTTTTTTGTTGCCAGCCACCATGCACTGTCCCTTCTGCGGTGCCAACGACACCAAGGTCATCGACTCGCGTCTGGTCGCCGAGGGCGAACAGGTGCGCCGCCGGCGTGAATGCCTGGCCTGCGGCGAACGTTTCACGACGTTCGAGACGGCCGAACTGGTGTTGCCGCGCCTGATCAAAACCGACGGCAGCCGCCAACCGTTCGACGAAGAAAAACTCCGCGCCGGCATGCAGCGCGCCCTGGAGAAACGTCCGGTGAGCGTCGAGCGTCTCGAGTCCTCGCTGGTGCACATCAAACACAAGCTGCGCGCCACCGGCGAACGCGAGGTCAAATCCCTCGTGGTCGGCGAACTGGTGATGGCCGAGCTGCAAAAGCTCGATGAAGTCGCCTACATCCGTTTCGCTTCCGTGTATCGCCGCTTCCAGGACCTCAACGAGTTCCGCGAAGAGATCGACCGCCTCGCCCGTGAACCGGTGAAAGAATGACCAGCGCCGCCGAACAGGCCATCCTCGACGCCCACTTCATGGCCCGGGCCCTGGAACTGGCGCGCAAAGGGCATTACACGACCCATCCCAATCCACGGGTCGGCTGCGTGATCGTGCGCGACGGGCAGATTGTCGGCGAAGGCTGGCATGAGCGTGCCGGCGAACCCCACGCCGAAGTCCACGCCCTGCGCGCCGCCGGTGAGCTGGCCCGGGGCGCGACCGCTTACGTCACCCTCGAACCTTGCAGCCATCACGGCCGCACGCCGCCCTGCGCCGATGCGCTGGTGAATGCCGGTGTCGGCCGGGTGGTTGCGGCGATGCGCGATCCCAATCCGCAAGTCGCCGGACGCGGATTGCAGCGTCTGGCCGATGCCGGCATCGCCACCGAAAGCGGCGTGCTGGAAGCCGAAGCACGCAAGCTCAATCAAGGTTTTCTGAAACGCATGGAGCACGGCTTGCCGTTCGTGCGGGTCAAGTTGGCCATGAGCCTCGACGGCCGCACAGCGATGGAAAGCGGCGAGAGCCAATGGATCACCGGGCCTGCCGCGCGTTCGGCGGTGCAGCGTTTGCGCGCCCAGGCCAGCGTGGTGCTGACCGGCGCTGATACGGTGCTGGCCGATGGCGCACGACTGACCGTGCGCGGCGATGAGCTGGGTCTGGATGCCGAGCAAACCGCGCTGGCCCTGAGCCGTCCGCCGCTGCGGGTACTGATTGACGGGCGCCTGCGAGTACCGCTGGATGCGCCGTTCTTCAAGGCCGGCCCGGCGCTGGTCGCCACCTGCGTGGCCATCGAAGAACAGTACGCCCACGGCCCGGAATGCCTGATCGTGCCGGGTGATGACGGTCAGGTCGATCTGCGCCAATTGCTGATTGAACTGGCCAGCCGTGGCGTCAACGAAGTGCTGGTCGAGGCCGGTCCGCGACTGGCCGGTGCGTTTGCCCAGCTCGGTCTGGTCGACGAGTTCGTGATCTTCATCGCCGGCAAGTTTCTCGGCTCCACGGCGCGTCCGTTGCTGGACTGGCCGCTAGCCTATATGAAGGATGCGCCGGAGCTGAAAATCACTGAAATTCGCGCGGTTGGCGATGACTGGCGAGTCACTGCAATCCCTGTCTCATCGGCGAGCGTATAATTCCCGGCCATCGCGTTAGCGCTGGCTTCGTTCTCAAGGAGAACCCCATGTTTACCGGCATCATCGAATCCATCGGCAGTATCCGCGCACTGACCCCAAAGGGCGGTGATGTGCGGGTGCATGTCGAAACCGGCAAGCTCGACCTGAGCGACGTCAAACTCGGCGACAGCATCGCGGTCAACGGCGTGTGCCTGACCGCTGTAGAGCTGCCGGGCGACGGCTTTGCCGCCGACGTCAGTCGCGAAACCCTCGACTGCACCGCCATGAATGACCTGAAGAGCGGTAGCCCGGTCAACCTGGAAAAAGCCCTGACCCCGACCACCCGTCTCGGCGGACATCTGGTCAGCGGTCACGTCGACGGTGTCGGCGAAGTGGTCTCGCGCAGCGACAATGCCCGCGCCGTGGAATTTCGCATCCGCGCGCCGAAAGAGCTGGCCAAGTACATCGCCCACAAAGGCTCGATCACCGTCGACGGCACCAGCCTGACCGTGAACGCGGTCGATGGCGCCGAATTTCTGCTGACGATCATCCCGCACACCTTGAGCGAAACCATCATGGCGTCCTACAAGCCAGGTCGCCGGGTGAACCTGGAAGTCGACTTGCTGGCGCGTTATCTCGAACGCCTGCTGTTGGGCGACAAGGCTGCAGAGCCGACCGCCGGCGGTACGATCACTGAAAGCTTTCTGGCCGCCAACGGCTACCTCAAATCCTGACTGAAGGGGGTGCCTTGTGGCGCTCAATAGCATCGAAGAACTGGTTGAAGACATCCGCCAAGGCAAGATGGTCATCCTCATGGATGACGAAGACCGCGAGAACGAAGGCGACCTGATCATGGCCGCCGAATGCTGCAAGGCCGAGCACATCAACTTCATGGCCAAGCACGCCCGTGGCCTGATCTGCATGCCGATGAGCCGCGAGCGCTGCGAAACCCTGAAGCTGCCGCTGATGGCACCGCGCAACGGTTCCGGTTTCGGCACCAAGTTCACCGTGTCGATCGAAGCCGCCGAAGGCGTGACCACCGGCATCTCCGCCGCTGACCGCGCGCGCACCGTGCAAGCGGCTGCGGCGAAAGACGCGAAAGCCGAAGACATCGTCAGCCCGGGCCACATCTTCCCGCTGATGGCTCAGGCCGGCGGCACCCTGGCGCGCGCCGGTCACACCGAAGCGGCTTGCGACCTGGCACGCATGGCCGGTTTCGAGCCGAGCGGCGTGATCTGCGAAGTGATGAACGACGACGGCACCATGTCCCGTCGCGCCGAACTGGAAGCTTTCGCGGCCGAACACAACATTAAGATCGGCACCATCGCCGACCTGATTCACTACCGGATGATCCACGAACGTACCGTTCAGCGGATTGCCGAGCAGCCACTGGACAGCGAACTGGGCCAATTCAACCTGGTGACCTATCGTGATTCCGTGGAAGGCGACGTGCACATGGCACTGACCCTGGGCACCGTTTGCGCCGAAGAACCGACCCTGGTTCGTGTGCACAACATGGACCCGCTGCGCGACCTGCTGATGGTCAAGCAACCGGGCCGCTGGAGCCTGCGCGCCGCCATGGCTGCGGTTGCCGAGGCCGGCAGCGGTGTGGTGCTGCTGCTCGGTCACCCGCTCGATGGCGACGTGTTGCTGGCGCATATCCGCGAAACCGGCGATCAGGCGGCGGTGAAAAAACCGACCACCTACAGCATCGTCGGTGCCGGTTCGCAGATCCTGCGTGACCTCGGCGTACGCAAAATGCGCTTGATGTCGGCACCGATGAAATTTAATGCGATATCCGGTTTCGATCTGGAAGTTGTAGAATACGTGCCCTCCGAATAATGACCGGTTGTTTCCGGACCCGAATTCGCGGCAAATAAATCACTGAGGGACGCGAAACAGACGCGTCCCGGCTCTTTAAGAGATCTGACGAATGACCCTGAAGACCATCGAAGGTACCTTCATCGCCCCTAAAGGCCGCTACGCTTTGGTAGTGGGCCGTTTCAACAGTTTCGTGGTTGAAAGCCTGGTCAGCGGTGCAGTTGATGCCCTGGTTCGCCACGGCGTGAGCGAAAGCGACATCACCATCATCCGCGCACCTGGCGCCTTCGAAATCCCGCTGGTTGCGCAAAAAGTCGCCCAGAAAGGCGAGTTCGCAGCAATCATCGCCCTGGGCGCGGTCATTCGTGGCGGCACTCCGCACTTCGAATACGTGGCTGGCGAGTGCACCAAGGGCCTGGCCCAGGTGTCCATGGAATTCGGCGTACCGGTCGCTTTCGGCGTCCTGACCGTTGATTCCATCGAGCAAGCCATCGAACGTTCCGGCACCAAAGCCGGCAACAAAGGTGCTGAAGCTGCCCTGTCCGCTCTGGAAATGGTCAGCCTGCTGGCGCAGTTGGAGGCCAAGTGATTAGCGACGAAAGCGATCGTTTCAACCCGCGCGATCCGAAACCTGCGGATGCCGGCAAGCCATCGAAGAGCGTCAAGCGCCGCGAAGCCCGTCAGCTCGCGACTCAGGCTCTGTATCAATGGCACATGGCCAAGGCTTCGCTGAACGAGATCGAAGCGCAATTCCGGGTCGATAACGATTTTACCGATGTCGATGGCGCGTATTTCCGCGAAATCCTGCACGGGGTTCCGGCCAGCCGCACCGAAATCGACAACGCGCTCACGCCTTGCCTGGATCTGGCGATCGAAGAGTTGGACCCGGTTGAACTGGCGGTTCTGCGTCTGTCCACCTGGGAGCTGCTCAAGCGCGTCGACGTGCCGTACCGCGTTGTGATCAACGAAGGTATCGAATTGGCCAAGGTGTTCGGTTCCACCGACGGCCACAAGTTCGTCAACGGCGTTCTCGACAAGCTGGCTCCGCGCCTGCGTGAAGCTGAAGTCAAGGCGTTCAAGCGCTGATCAGCGCTTGATATCGCAATGGGCGAGTTTGAGCTGATCCGCAATTTCTTCGCCGCCGCGCCTTGTGCGCAGGGTGGCGAAGGCGTTGCACTGGGGATCGGCGACGACTGCGCCTTGCTGGCGGTTCCTTCCGGGGAGCAGCTGGCGATTTCCACCGATACGCTGGTGGCCGGCGTGCATTTCGCCGATCCCTGCGATCCGTTTCTGCTCGGTCAGCGCTCGCTGGCCGTGGCGGTCAGCGATCTGGCTGCCATGGGCGCCACGCCCGTTGCCTTTACCCTTGCCCTGACCTTGCCGACGGTGACTGCCGATTGGCTGCAAGCCTATGCCCGTGGTTTGAACCGTATGGCGCAAAGCTGCAGCGTGGCGCTGGTTGGCGGCGATACCACTCGCGGGCCGTTGAGCCTGACCGTCACCGTGTTCGGTCGCGTCCCGGCCGGAAAGGCCCTGACCCGCAGCGGCGCGCAGCCGGGCGATCTGCTGTGTGTCGGCGGCGAACTGGGCAATGCCGCAGGGGCCTTGCCGCTGGTGCTCGGCCAGCGCGAAGCCGAGCCGGACATCGCACAGCCGTTGCTCGATCATTACTGGTCGCCGCAACCGCAACTCGCCCTCGGTCAGGCCTTGCGTGGCAAGGCTACGTCGGCGCTGGATATCTCCGATGGCTTGCTCGCCGATTGCGGCCACATTGCACTGGCCTCGAAGGTTCGCCTTGAAGTCGAGCGTGAGCGCGTGCCGCTGTCGGAGGCGCTGGTGGCGTTTCTCGGTCAGCGCGGCGCCGAACGTGCGGCGCTGAGCGGTGGCGATGATTACGTGCTGGCCTTTACCTTGCCGTCCGTCGTATTGCCGGCGCTGCTGGCCGATGGCTGGCCGATCCATGTGATCGGGCGCGTGGCAGAGGGGCAGGGCGTGGTGCTGCTGGATCGCGAAGGGCATGACATCACCCCGCAAATCCGGGGTTATCAACATTTTCAGGAGTCACCGTGACAGATCACCCGAAACAGGTTCCCGGCGAGTTCGTTCCGCCGTCGGTCTGGCGCAACCCCTGGCATTTCCTCGCGTTCGGCTTCGGTTCCGGCACCTTGCCGAAAGCACCGGGCACGTGGGGCTCGTTAGTTGCGCTACCCTTTATTCCGTTGTGGCAGATGTTGCCCGACTGGGGTTACTGGCTGATGCTCGGGATCACCATGCTGTTCGGCTTCTGGCTGTGCGGCAAGGTCGCCGACGATCTGCGGGTACACGACCACGAAGGCATCGTCTGGGACGAAATGGTCGGGATGTGGATCACCCTGTGGCTGGTGCCGGAAGGCTGGTACTGGTTGCTCGCCGGGTTTTTGATGTTCCGCTTCTTCGACATCCTCAAGCCATGGCCGATCCGCTGGATCGACCGGCATGTGCATGGCGGCGTCGGCATCATGCTCGACGACGTGCTGGCGGGCGTGTTCGCCTGGCTGGCGATGCAGGGACTGGTGTGGATTTTCGCCTGATTTCAAGGCGTGGATGAGGGACACAGGGATGGCTCGACGCGGCTTGGCGATACTGTTTTTTACCCTGCTGGGTGTGCTGGCCGGTGCGGTGGCGCAGGCGCAGGACGCAACGCCGTCGGTCATTCACCTGGCCAGCGAAGAATGGGAAGACTACACCGCTGCCGATGGCCACGGCCTGGGCTGGGACGTGTTGCGCAAAGTGTTCGAGCCGGCCGGTGTGACTCTGGATATCCGCTCCGTGCCGTACACCCGTTCGGTGGGCCTGGTGCAACTGAAGGAAGTCGACGCACTGGTCGGTTCCTATCGCGGTGAAGCCGAGCAGGTGCTGTACCCGAAATGGAACTTCGATTCCGACCACATCTACGCACTCGGCCTTGCCAGCAACCCGTCGCCGACCCAGGCGAACCTTGGCAAGTACCGACTGGCCTGGGTGCGGGGTTATCGGTATGAAACCTACCTGCCGAACGTCAAGCGCTTCAACCAGATCGAGCGCCGCACCGGAATCCTGTCGATGCTCAAGCAGGGGCGGGCGGATTACTACATCGATGCCCTGACGGAAATCGAAGCGGTGGTGAGAAACGCCGCCGACCCTTCGCAATACCATTACTCGCATCTGGCAGAGTTGCCGCTGTACCTCGGTTTCGCCGACACCCCGCAGGCCCGCGCACTGATGTCGATCTACGACCAGCGCATGGAACAACTGGTGAAAAGCGGCGAGCTGAAACCGATCTTCGAGCACTGGAAGCAGCCGTATCCGTTCGAGTAAACGCGATGATGTCGGGCCTGTTATCAAACTTTTTGATCGTTATGGCCGATAATTCAGCCTAAGCGCCTGCAGGAACCTGCTGTTACAATGCCGCCCAGCGAATCTTCAGACTTTTTAGATCAGGAGCACACCGGTGCCTGTCGTTTTTGTCGCCGCTTCCAAGCTGCCAACGCCTTTTGCGCAATTCACCATGCACGGTTTTCTCGATGAAGCCACCGGCCGCGAGCACGTCGTGCTGAGCCTGGGTGAGATTGCCGACGGTGCCCCGGTACTCGGCCGGTTGCACTCCGAATGCCTGACCGGCGATGCCTTGTTCAGTCAGCGTTGCGACTGCGGCTCGCAACTGGAGGCCGCCCTCAAGGCGATCGCCCGTGAAGGTCGTGGCGTGTTGCTGTACCTGCGTCAGGAAGGCCGTGGCATCGGCCTGCTGAACAAGATCCGTGCCTACGAATTGCAGGACGGCGGTGCCGACACCGTTGAAGCCAACGAGCGTCTGGGTTTTGCCGCCGACCAGCGTGACTACGCCATGTGCCTGCCGATGCTTGAGCATCTGGGCGTGAAATCCCTGCGCCTGATGACCAACAACCCGCGCAAGGTCAAAGCCCTGACCGACATGAATATCGTCGTCGCCGAGCGCGTGCCGCTGCACACAGGCCACAACCCGCACAACAAACTCTACCTGGCGACCAAAGCCAGCAAACTCGACCACATGATGGGCAACGAACATCAGGGCGAGGTAGACCGGGCGTGACTCGCGGTCAGGTGCGGCGCCGTCTGTCAGTCGCCTGGTGGAAATACCTGGCGCTGGCGCTGGTGCCGCTGTTTGTTCTCAATGCCGTGTTCGGCGAGAGCGAAGCGATCATGCCGGTGCTGGCGATGCCGTTTTTCATTGCCGGTGTGGCCTCGATGTTTGTCAGCCTGAAGTTTTTCGGCCGTTACAAACATGCGCTGATCGCCACGCAAAAAGCCCTCGATACCCCTGAAGAACCCGCTGCGTGGATAGCCCTTGCGGCTCGTCGTCGCACAGCGTTTCTGGTGGCGGGGTTGCCGGCGTGGATCGGTGCACTGGCGGTGTTCGTCGGCCTGGAGGCCGTGCCGCTGATGTTGCTGGCGCTGTCCACGGCGGTGCTGTTCTACCTCTACCGTATCCCGCGTCAACTCGGTTGATGCGTCGTCTCTGGCTGGCGGTTCTGCTACTGGCCGTCAGCAGCGAAACCCTGGCCGCTCTGCGAGTGGTCAGTCTCGCGCCATCCTTGTCTGAAATCGTCGTCGAGCTGGATTCGGCCGATCTGTTGGTGGGTGTGCTGGATGCCGGTGACCGGCCGTCTGCGATCAAGGATGTGCCTTCGGTGGGCCGTTATGGTCAGCTCGACATGGAACGGCTGCTCAGCCTCAAGCCTGACTTGTTGCTGTTGTGGCCCGGCAGTGTCGGCCCAGCACAGCGTGATCAGCTCAAACGCCTGAACATCCCGACCTTCGTTGCCGAACCCCACAGTTTCGAGCAGTTGATCACGCAGATCGAAGCCATCGCTGCGCAGCTTGGTCGCCCTGAGCGCGGGGTTGAGCGGGCGACTGGGTTGCGGCGCAAGCTCGACGAGCTGCGCCAACGCTATCGGCGGGAAACGCCGTTGCGGGTGTTCTACCAGGTCTGGGACAAGCCGCTGTACACCGTCGGTGGCGGGCAGATCATCAGCGATGCGCTTGAAGTGTGCGGTGCACGCAATGTGTTTGCCGACCTGACATTGCCGGCGCCGCAGGTGAGCATCGAAGCTGTTTTACAGCGTGACCCCGAAGTGATTTTGGCCGGCGACCAGTCACAACTGAACGCATGGAGCGCCTGGCCGCAGGTGGCAGCGGTCGAGCACAGGCAGTTGCTGCTGGTCACCGACAAAGGTCTGGAGCGTCCGAGCGGGCAGATGATCGAGGCGACCGCCAAACTCTGCCAACTGATTGCGCCAGACCGTTGACCGCTACAGCTGTGGCGTCCAGGTCACCCCGAACATGAACGCCCGACCTTCCTCGCGATAGCCATACTGACTGCCGTCATGGCTGTACAGCGCTCGGCTGTAACCCTTGTCCAGCAGGTTATCCACCTTGAAATCCAGCTTGATTTCACGGTTCAGCGCCCAGCTGCTGCGCAGTCCGAGCAGCGCATAACCACCCAATGGTTGTTGATTGTTCAGGTCGTCATAACTGCTGCTGACGGCCTGCCAACTGGCACCGAGACCGAGACGATCGAATTGTCGATCCAGATCCCAGCTCAGCGTCCGGCGTGCACGGCGCGCCAGGGTGTGACCGGTGTCGCGGTCGCGGGGGTCGATGATTGCGACGCCGAGGTTGCTCTGCCAGCCCAGCAGTTCCTGTTTCAGCGCTGCCTCAAAGCCGTTGATCCGCGCCGACGCGACGTTTTCCGGGCGTGAGTTGCTGCCGAAGATGATCGCGTCTTCCAGGTCTGTCCGATACAGCGAGGCTTCGAGGCGGCTGCTGTCACTCAACTGGCTGCGCCATTGCAGCTCGTAGCTTTTCGAGGTTTCCGGTTTCAGATCCGGGTTGCTGAAGTCCGGGTAATACAGGTCGTTGAAGGTCGGTGCACGGAAGCCTTCGCTGTAGCTGAGAAGCAGATCGTTGTCCGGGTTGACCGGCAATGTCAGCGTGCCGCTCCAGCTGTTCTGGCCGCCGAACTGCTGATTGTCGTCACGGCGCAGGCCGAGTTCGGTGGAGAAACTGTCGGCCTGGAAGCGATGCTGAATGAAGGCCGCACGGTTCCAGCGGCTGTCCTCGTCGAACGCGGTGCTGCTGTTGACTCGGTCTTCATACCAGTCGCCACCGAGGATCAGGCTGTTGCGCGCATCCAGGGTCAGGTCGTTCTGCCAGGTCACCGAGTCGCGGTAGGTGTTGAACACCGAGCGTTCGTCGCTGAGCTTGTCGAACGTCTTCTCGCGGTTTTCGCTGTGGCCGAGTTCCAGACGCGATTTCCAGCGCTCGTTGATCCGCGCGTCGATGTAGCTGCTGAAACTGCTGACGGTGAAATCGCTGTAGGGCTGCTGCTGGACGGAGTCGAAGGTGACTGGGTCGAAGCGTCCGAACGGGTTGTCGAACTCGCTTTTGCCACGGTTATCCAGCAGGTTGGCGCCGACTTCGACATCATCGGTCAGCGCATGGCTGAGGCTCAGACTGATGGATTTGTTGCGGTAGGCGTCGTGGTCGCTGTCGCTGGGATACGACTCGTGGGTGCGGTCGAGACCGGCGGTTTCATCGAGGCTGGCACCGAGGTTGAAGCGGGTTTTCTCGTCGCCGCCGGACAGGCCGACACTGCGCTCCCAGATCTGATGGCTGCCGAATCCGACATGCATCCGCGGCTGCAAGCCTTGTTCGCCGCCGCGCCGGGTGAAGATCTGAATCACCCCGCCAATTGCATCGCTGCCATAGATCACTGAACGCGAACCGCGCAGCACTTCGACGCGTTCGATTTGCTCGATGTTCAGGTGTTGCAGGTTGCTGTCGCCGGAGGTGGAGTTGCCGATGCGCTGGCCGTCGACCAGCACCAGGCTTTGCGCCGATTGGGTACCACGAATGTAGATCCCCGGCAGACTGCCGCGCCCGCCGGTTTGCGCCACTTGCACGCCCGGTACCCGTTGCAGCAGGTCGGTGACGCTGCTCGGTTGCAGGCGCTCGATGTCTTCGCGGGTGAACACGGTGTTGGCGGCGCTGCTGTCGTTACGGGCTTCCACCTGGCGGTTGGCGCTGATCAGCACGTCCGGCAGCTTCAGGGCCTGGTCGCGTTCGAAAGTGTCGGCGAGGGCGTTGGCGGTTGGCAGCAGGAGAAGGGGCAGGGCGAGACGCGAGAGGTTCATCGGTATTCCGTTGGTATTTCCGGTGTGCGCAAATCAATGTGGGAGCGAGCCTGCTCGCGATTGCGGTGTGTCAGTCGGCATTGAAGTGACTGACAGTACGCTATCGCGAGCAGGCTCGCTCCCACATGGGCATTGCGTTTTACTTGTTAAGCAGCTCCAGGCGCTCACGCACCGCCGCTTCGATCCCGGCCTCGTCCAGCCCGCACTCGGCCAGCATCTGCGCCGGTTTGGCGTGCTCGACGTAAACGTCCGGCAAGCCCAGATGCAGCACCGACTTGAGAATGTTCTCGCGGGCGAGGAATTCGCTGACCGCGCCACCGGCACCGCCCATGATCGCGTTCTCTTCGATGGTCACCAGCAGGTCGTGGCTGGCGGCGATTTCACGCACCAGCGCTTCGTCCATCGGTTTGACGAAACGCATGTCGACCACGGTCGCGTCCAGGGTTTCGGCGACGTTCAGCGCTTCGGCCAGTTGCACGCCGAACACCAGCAGGGCGACCTTGCTGCCCTGACGACGAACCACACCCTTGCCGATCTCGATCGGTTCGAGGTTCTTCTCGATGGTCGCGTTCGGGCCGGTGCCGCGCGGGTAACGCACCGCCGCCGGGCCGTTGTACAGGTGACCGGTGGTGAGCATCTTGCGCAGTTCGTTTTCATCGCTCGGGGTCATGATGACCATGCCCGGGATGCAACGCAGGAACGACAGATCAAAACTGCCGGCGTGGGTCGGGCCGTCTTCGCCCACCAGACCGGCGCGGTCGATGGCGAACAGCACGTCGAGGTTCTGCACCGCAACGTCGTGCACCAACTGGTCGTAGCCGCGTTGCAGGAACGTCGAGTAGATCGCCACCACCGGTTTGGCGCCTTCGCAGGCCATGCCGGCCGCGAGGGTCACGGCGTGCTGCTCGGCAATCGCCACGTCGAAGTAGCGCAGCGGGAAACGCTCGCTGAACGCCACCAGATCCGAACCTTCCTTCATCGCCGGGGTGATGCCCACCAGACGCGGGTCGGCAGCGGCCATGTCGCACAGCCATTCACCGAACACGCCGGAATACTTCGGCCCGCCGGCCTTCTTCGGCGCAGCGGCCGGGGCGCCCAGCGGTTCGAGCTTGGTGATGGCGTGGTAACCGATCGGGTCGACTTCCGCCGGGGCGAAGCCTTTGCCTTTCTTGGTGACGATGTGCAGGAACTGCGGGCCTTTCAGATCGCGCATGTTGCGCAAGGTGGCGATCAGGGTCGGCAGGTCGTGGCCATCGATCGGGCCGATGTAGTTCCAGCCCAGTTCTTCGAAGAGGGTGCCGGGGACCAGCATGCCTTTTGCGTATTCTTCGGTGCGACGGGCGATTTCCCAGGCGCCGGGCAGGCGCGACAGGACTTTCTTGCTGCCTTCACGCATGCTCGCGTAAGTGCGGCTGGAAAGGATCTTCGCCAGATAATTCGACAGACCGCCGACGTTGCGCGAGATCGACATATCGTTGTCGTTGAGGATCACCAGCATGTTGGCGTTCACTTCCGGCGCATGGTTCAGCGCCTCGAAGGCCATGCCGGCGGTCAATGCGCCGTCACCGATCACGGCAATCGCCTTGCGATCACTGTTCTGCAGACGGGCGGCGATGGCCATGCCCAGCGCGGCACTGATCGAGGTGCTGGAGTGGCCGACGCCAAAGGTGTCGTACTCGCTCTCGGAGCGACGCGGGAAGGCAGCGATGCCGTCCTTCTGGCGCAGGGTTTCCATGCGCTCGCGGCGACCGGTGAGGATCTTGTGCGGATAGGCCTGATGACCGACGTCCCACACCAGCCGGTCGTCCGGGGTGTCGAAGACGTAATGCAACGCGATGGTCAGCTCGATGACGCCCAGGCCGGCACCGAAATGCCCACCGGTCTGGCCGACCGTGTAGAGCAATTCCAGGCGCAACTCATCAGCCAGGGTTTCCAGCTCGGCTTCGCCTAACCGGCGCAGGCCGTCCGGCGTGTTCGCGCGGTCGAGCAGGGGCGTGGTCGGGCGCTTGCGGGGAATCTCATGGAACGTCGTGGGCATCAGGCGAATCGTTATAGGTATAAAAGATGCGGCAGTTTACCTGATGCATCGTCCCCTGCCCACGCGTTGGTCTTTTTTGGCTGATTAGCCTTTAGTTGCGCCGGTCGACGATATACCGGGCCAGATCGCGCAATGGCTCGGCAGCCGCGTCAAACGGTCGCAGCGCGTGCAATGCCTGATCGCGCAGTTCCAGGGCATAGGCCTTGGCTGCGTCCAGACCCAACAGGGCCGGGTAGGTCGGCTTGTCGCGGGCAATGTCGGCGCCCTGGCGTTTGCCGAGGGTTTCGGTATCGCTTTCGACGTCGAGGATGTCGTCCTGCACCTGGAACGCCAGGCCGATGGCCTGTGCATAACTTTGCAGGGCCTTGAGTTCATCCTTCTCGGCGCGGCCGCTGGCCAGGGCGCCGAGCTTGACGCTGACTTCGATCAGCGCGCCGGTCTTGTGCCGGTGCATCTGTTCAAGGGCTTTCTGATCGAGCTTCAGACCGACCGAACCGAGGTCGATGGCCTGACCGCCGACCATGCCGGCCGGGCCTGCCGCGTGCGCCAGCGCCGTGACCTGTTGCAGACGGATATCCGCGCTCAGGTCGCTCAGGCGCGGGTCGAGCAGGGCGCTGAACGCCAGGCTCTGCAAACCGTCGCCGGCAAGAATCGCGCAGGCTTCATCGAATTTCTTGTGGGTGGTCGGCTGGCCGCGACGCAGATCGTCGTCGTCCATCGCCGGCAAATCGTCGTGTACCAGCGAATAGGCGTGGATCAACTCCACTGCACTCGCCGCGCCGTTGGCCTGCTCGGCCTTGCCGCCGAGGGCTTCGCAAGCCGCGTAGGCCAGCAATGGACGCACGCGTTTGCCGCCGTTCATCACGCTGTAGCGCATCGCTTCGTACAGCCGCGCCAGCTCTGGCAGCGGTGCATTGAACAAGGTTTCCAGTGCCGCATTGACCCGCGCCTGGCTGGTCGCCGAATACGCCGCGATCATTCTGGCTGATCCGCGTCGAAGGGTTCCTCGGCCAGCTCGCCATCGCGCTCCAGCAACACCTGGACCTTCTGCTCGGCCTGGGCCAGCGCTGCCTGGCAGTCACGGGTCAGGCCGATGCCCTGCTCGAAAGCGGTCAGCGAGTCTTCCAGCGACAATTCACCGTTCTCCAGACGCTCGACCAGTGTTTGCAGGTCGGCGAGGGACTGTTCGAAATCCAGTGCAGCTTTTTTGCGGGCCATGGCGGCTAATTCCGGTTGACGTTAAACCGGCGCGACACTAGCAGATAGGGGGTTTATGGGCAAATGAGCGGGCCGACGGAGAATGGTGTCAGTCAGTCGATTCGACCGGATAACGGATCTGATAACGAGTGCTCCGCCCGCCGCCCGGAAGACGTTGCAGGCAGCCTTTTTCCAGCAGTTCCGCCAGATGTCGGGTCGCCGTGGCTTTGGAGACCTTGGCCACACTCTGGTATTGCGCCGCACTGATACCGTGTTCGAAACCGCGTTCACCACCGTCGAGCAAGCGGTTGAGCACTTTAATCTGCTCCACCGACAGCCCGGACTCGCGGTGTGCCTGCCAGAAGCGCGACTTGCCCAACACACTTTCAATCCGTGCGATGGCCTGCTGCAGGCTGCGCAGCAGGGTTTGCAGGAACCATGTGAGCCAGTCAGTGATGTCCAGCGTGGCTTTCTGACTGGATTCCAGAATTCGGTAGTAGCCCGCGCGGTCATCGAGAATGCTGGCGGACATCGCGTAAAAACGAATCGCCTGCGCTTCGCCCTGAGCCAGTGCCAGATCGGTGAGGGTGCGAGTCAGGCGTCCGTTGCCGTCATCGAACGGGTGCAAGGTGACGAACCAGAAATGTGCAATACCGGCTCGCAGTAAAGGATCAAGGCCTGCCTGATGCTGACTGGCGTCGAACCACTTGAGAAAACTGTCGAGTTGTCGCTCAAGGCCTTGTCGCGGTGGCGCCTCGAAGTGCACGGTCGGACGGTCGATTCGTCCGGAAACCACCTGCATCGGCTCATCGCCGCGTAATGCGCCGACATTGATTGCTCGCGAAAGGAAACCACTCTCCTGTTCTGGAAACAGCCATGAATGCCATTCCAGCAATCGTTCCAGCGTCAGCGGTTCGGCAAAACGTTGAGTGGCATCGAGCATCAGTTGCGCCAGCCCCTCGCTGCGCTTGCTGACGTTGTCGCCATCCGGTGATTCCAGCCCCAGACGTCGTGCCAATGAAGAACGCACGGATTCAACATTCAACTGCTCCCCCTCGATGGCCGAGGAGGTCACGATGTTCTGCAGCAACGCGTCCAGCTCAGTCTGAGCGCTCAGTGAATTGCCCACTGATCCCGCCATGCCCATCAATTGTCCCTGCGCCTGAACGCATTCGCGCAACAGCGCAGTGAGACGCTCTGCCTGCCAATTGAAGTCGGGCCAATCGGGTTGCTGCCAGATCCAGTGAGTTGCCATGAAATGCTGTTCCTGAGTGCGTGAGCCGAATAGAAATGCTATTCGGCTCATTTTGTGAGCCGAATATGACGCCTATTCGGCTCATCGTCCACCCGGGTGCGTGATTCCCACCGCATTTCAAGATGTATCCGATTGTTAAAAAACTGCCGAATCGCTAACCTTCGCGCCTTCTACGACCCGACAGTCACGGGTCTTTCAGACGAAACGCAGTTTTCACCGCTGTGAAGTACCGAGGATCGGGTGCAAGGTTTCGTTCAGGCATGGCAGGAGGCATCACATGCGTTCATTTCTTTTGCTGCTGGTCGGGTTGGCCTGCGCCCCCGCTCTATGGGCGGCGCCGAGCGCTGATCTGTCGGAACCGGTGGGCGGCTGGCGCTATAACGGTTTGCTCGACCGCAGTGAAAACCCGCAAGTCGCCTATCCCACGCCGCCGATCGATCGCGGCATCCAGCGTAATCGCACGATGATCCAGGGCCAGCTCAAGGCCATCGGCAACCAGCGCGGGCCGCACACCCTAGCGGTCAACGGCAATCCGCTGAATCTGTACACCGACGACGATGGGCGTTTCGCCCGGCCTTATGCATTTGGCGCAGGCTCCAACAGCGTCGAAGTGCGCAGCGCCGAAGGCCAGTCGCTCAAGCGCGTGCAGTTCTACGAAGCGAACAACCTGCGTACGCCGGCGCGAATTCGCGTGGTGCTCGGCTGGGACGATCCCAAGGCTGAACTCGATCTGCACATCATTACGCCTGACGGCCAGCATGCGTTTTTCGCCCACACGGCGTTGACCAACGGCGGCGGTCTGGACCCGGACGGTGTCGACGGCCCCGGCCCAGAAATGTTCACCATGACTGCGCCGCTGCATGGCACCTATCTGGTTTACGTCAACTATTGGGGCAACTTTGGCGACGGCGGCTATAACTTCGAGGAGACCAGCAACCAGAACGAGGTCATCACCTCGCAGATCACGCTGGTGCTCAACGAAAATGCCGTCGACGAAAAACGCGAAACGTTCATCGTGCCCCTGCGGGCCATCGGTGATCTGCTGCTGGTCAAGACTTTCAACTATTAAGCATCCCGCCACGGATGAACTCGGGTTCTGGAAAGATGAGCGATAACACTGCTACACCGGCCGCCGTAACGCCTGCCGGCAAACCTTCCCGGCGCTGGCCGTTGCTGGTGGTCGGGCTGTGCCTGGTGGCCGGCGTGGCGGGCGGGCTCGGCTGGCTGATGCACAAACCCAAGCTGCCTGCGGCGGCACTGGCCAGCGACAAGCTCGGCCTCAGCCGCCCGGACGCGCTGCTGGAAACCCGCTCCCTGAGCCAGTTGCCCAAGGACCTGCTGACGGTGCCGTTCCTCAAGGCCACGCTCACCGAGGATTTCGTCTTCTATTACGAAACCCACGCCGACCGCCTCGGGCTGATCGGCAGTCTGCGGCGGATCATCTACGAGCATGATCTGAAGCTGCAGGACAGCCTGATCGAACAGCTCTTCGATCAACCGGCAGACGTAGCGCTGTGGCGTGGCGCCGATGGTCGTCTGAAGGATTTCCTGTTGGTGATGGATCGCGGCGGTTTGGCCAAACTGCTGGAGCCGCTGGCGAAAGTCGCGCTGGATGATTCGCAACTGAGCGTGTTGAGCACCCTGAAAGTCGGCAGTGACGAGGTGCCGCTGTATCAACTGACCTACAACGCCAGCAAATCACTGTTGTTCGCTTCCCGTGGCGACAAACTGGTGGTGCTGTCCAACCCGACCAAATTCTACGACCCTGAAAGTGGCGCCTCCGAAGAGTCTGGCCATGTTTCGCCACAAGCGCTGGCGGCGCTGCTAAATGGCGAAAAATTGTTCCCCGAAGCGTTCGGGCTGCCGGCGAAAACACCTGAAACCAAACAGCGTCTGTCGGTCAATTCCAGCGTTCTGGCCATGGGTTACCAGCGCTTCATCCCGAACTTCGCCGGCCTGCGTTTCGACATGGACGACAAGGGCTGGCACAGCTTCCTCGCCATGGATGAACTGGAGAACCAGCCGGACTTCGATTTCAAACCGGTCTGGCAAGCCATGCCGCTGGGTGCCAGTGCCTGTGTGACCTTGCCGGTAGCTGCCGAGCCGCAGAAACCATTGCTGGTGAAGCTAGGCGCCGAAGAAGCAGTAGCGCAGACGCTTACCGAACACGTGGCCGGCGCGGCGGGCCTGTGTTGGTATGCCGATTCGCGGCTGTACACGCCGTTGCTGGTGGCCAGTCTGAAGGACGAGGACAGCGGCAAACTCGACGGTGATATCGGTACGCTGTTCGATTCGATGGTCGGCGCCTATGAAGGCAACGTCGATGAGCACGCGTTCCCGGTGGTGGAAAAACAGGAAGGCCAGAGCCACCTCTGGCAGCGTCAGGTCAGCTCCAACTTCGGTCCTTACGCGGCCAAGGATGCCGAGAACCCGGACGCGATCACCGGCAAGGCTTTCATGAAAGTCAGCCTGGCGCGCCACGGTTCGACGCTGCTGTTTTCCCTCGACGACAAACTGGTCGACAAGGCTCTCGGCACCCTCGACAAACGCTTCCCGCCGATGGCCGATGTGCTGCCCAAAGACGTGCTGATGCCAATCTACTTTGGTCCGGACTCGATGGCGCAACTGATGCAGCAGGAAACCCTCGACAGCCTGCCGCAGGACATGGAGCCGGTGTTCTACAACGCCGCGCAAACCTACCTGATCCCGAAACTGCGCACCCTCGGCGGTTACGGCAAATACGCCCTGACGTTGCCGGAAGGCAGTGAGCCCGACGGTCACTGGCAATGGCTGCCGCTGGAGTGGAAAGCGCTGTGACGGCACTGATCCGCAGCCTCGGCTTGCTCGCGCTGTTACTGAGCGCGGGTGCCCGAGCGGTCGAAGCGCCGGCGCTCGATCCTGCGCAGTCCCAGGTCTTTCGCGCCTGGTTCGTGCGCATCGCTCAGGAGCAGTTGAGCAAAGGCCCGAGCCCGCGCTGGTATCAGCAGGACTGCGCCGGGCTGGTGCGTTTCGCCGCCAACGAAGCGCTGAAAGTCCATGACGACAAATGGCTGCGCAGCAATGGCGTGTCCAACCGCTACCTGCCGCCGGAGCTGGCGTTGAGCGACGAGCAACGCAAGTTTGCCCAGCAATGGCAACAGGGCGGCGGCAAGGTCGGGCCCTACGTCAACGCGATCAAACTGATTCAGTTCAACAGCCATCTGATCGGCCGCGACGTGTCTCAGGCACGGCCCGGCGATCTGATGTTTTTCGATCAGGGCGACGACCAGCACCTGATGATCTGGATGGGCCGTTACATCGCCTATCACACCGGCACGACCACCCCCACTGACAACGGCATGCGTTCGGCAAGCCTGCAGCAACTCATGACATGGAAGGACACCCGATGGATACCCGACGCAGCCAACCCCAACTTCATCGGCGTCTATCGACTGAACTTTCTCTCCCAATGACCGGTGCCCGCATGCTGCGTTTACTGCCTTTTCTGTTGCTGTTAGCCCTGCCGTTTTCGGCCGTGAATGCCGAAGACTCCGTCGAGCCAAGCGGCTACACGCCGGTCTCCGGTGAAAGCTTCTTCCTGCTGGCCGACAGCAGTTTCGCCAGCGACGAACAGGCGGTTGTGCGCCTCGAAGCGCCGGGCCGTGACTACCGTCGTTTCCGCATGGAACCGTACGGCGGCGCCGACATTCGCGTGTACAAGATCGACAAGCCGCTGGACTTCCTCAAGCGCCAGAAGAACCTGCACCGCGTGGTCAGCGACGGCCAGTTCAAGGGCGAAGGCCTGTCGAACACCCTCGCGTACCTGTGGGACAACTGGTACCGCAAATCCCGTCGGGTGATGCAGCGTGCGTTCTCCTACGAATCGCGTCAGCAAGTCACCGAAGAGGTGCCGGAGCTGAAGATGGGCAGCGCCATCGCTGCGCCGACGCCTTACGACGCGCAACCGCAGTTCGCCTTGATTCCGGGTCTGCCGGTGGTCAGCCAGTTCCGTTATCCGCTGTGGCAGGCCAAGCCGATCCAGCCGCCGGAAGGCGTGAATCTGGCCGGTTCTTCCAGCGAGTTCGTCAGCGTCGCGCCGGGCAACGTCTACATCCCGCTGGGCAACCTGAAACCAGGCCTGTACCTGGTTGAAGCGCTGATCGGCAAGTACCGCGCGACCACCATGGTGTTCGTTTCCAACACCGTCGCGGTGAGCAAGATTGCTGGTGATGAGTTGCTGGTGTGGGCCGCGCGCAAACACGAAGGCAGTTCGGTGCCGAAGGTCAATGTGCTGTGGACCGACGGCCTCGGCGTGATGAGCAGCGGCGCCACCGACACCGATGGTTTGCTGCGCCTGAAACACGTCAGCCCGGAGCGTTCGTTCGTGATCGGCGAGGACGAAGAGGGCGGCGTGTTCGTCTCGGAAAACTTCTATTACGACAGCGAAATCTACGACACCAAACTCTACGCCTTCACCGACCGGCCGCTGTATCGCCCGGGCGATTGGGTGTCGCTGAAAATCGTCGGGCGCGAATTCAAGAACGCGCGGGACTCGGTATTGCCGGGTGCGGCGGACGTCAACGTCAGCGTACTCGATGCGACCGGCACCGAATTGCAGCGGCTCGATCTGAAACTCGATTCGAAGGCCGGCACCCAGGGCCGTTTCCAGTTGCCGGACAACGCGGTGGCCGGTGGTTACGAGCTGCGTTTCAACTACAAGGATCAGGCCTACAGCAGCGCGTTCCGTGTGGCGGAGTACATCAAGCCGCACTTCGAAATCTCGCTGAATCTGGCCAAGCAGGATTACCGCACCGGCGAACCGGTGAAGGGCAGCCTGGTGCTGCTGTACCCGGACGGCAAGCCGGTGGCCAACGCCAAACTGACCCTGAGCCTGCGCGCCCAGCAACTGTCGATGGTCGACAACGAGCTGCAATACCTCGGGCAATTCCCGGTGGAGCTGACCAGCACCGAACTGACCACCGACAGCAAAGGCAACGCGAACCTCGACCTGCCAGCCGCTGACAAACCGAGCCGCTACATGCTCACCGTGTTCGCCAGCGATGGTGCGGCGTATCGGGTCAAGACCACCAAGGAAATCCTCATCGACCGGGGCGCCGCCAGCTTCCGCCTGACTGCGCCGCAGCGTTTCAGCGCGGTGGGTGACAAGGTCGCGTTCAGCTACGCCAACGAAGGTGGCAGCGAACAGGCTCAGGCCGTTGTGCCGAGCAGCTACAGCTGGGTGCGTCTGGAAGACCAGACCACCGGCGAAGGCAAACTGGCGGCGAAAGACAAAGGTTTCAGCGTGGCGTTCGATCGCCCGGGCACCTACAACCTGTCGCTGAAAGATCAGCACGGTCGAGTGCTTGGTGCGACCGGCCATTCGGTCACCGGCGACGGCGTCAAGGCGGTGCCGGGCACCGTGGAAATCGTCCTCGACAAAACTGAGTACAAGGCCGGCGACGAAGCGCTGGCGCTGATCACTTTCCCGGAGCCGGTGAGTGATGCCCTGTTGTCGCTGGAGCGCGACAAGGTCGAAGCCACCGCGCTGCTGGCCAAGGGCGGCGACTGGCTGAAACTGGAAAAACTCAGCGAAACCCAATACCGCGCACGCATCCCGGTGAAGGACAACTTTGCGCCGAACCTGACGTTCTCCGTGCTCTACACCAAGGGCGGTCAGTACAGCTTCCAGAACGCCGGGATCAAGGTCGTCGCGCCGCAGATCGACGTGGCAATCAAGACTGACAAAGAGACCTATCAGCCGGGCGATACCGTGACGGTCGACCTGACCACGCAGTTCGCCGGCAAGGCAGTGCCGGCGCACCTGACGGTCAGCGTCGTGGATGAAATGGTCTACGCGTTGCAACCGGAAGTCGCGCCGACCATCGACCAGTTCTTCTACCACCCGCGCCGCAACAACGTGCGCACCAGCGCCAGCCTGTCGTTCATCAGCTACGACGTGGCGCTGCCGGGCAGCCCGGGCGCACCGGGCAAGGCCAACCGCAGCGAACGCGGGGTAAAAGTGCTGGAGCGGCCGCGCCGCGAAGACGTCGATACCGCCGCGTGGCAGCCAGAGTTGCTGACCGACGCCGACGGCAAGACCCGCTTCACCTTCAAGATGCCGGACTCGCTGACCCGCTGGCGCATTACCGCGCGGGCGATTGCCGATGACGGTCAGGTCGGGCAGAAGAAGCAGTTCGTGCGCTCGGAAAAACCGCTGTACCTGAAGTGGAGCGGGCCGAACAAATTCCGCAAGGGCGATCAGCCGCAACTCGGCGTGTTCGCCTTCAGCCAGGCCGAAAAACCGGTCAAGGCTGAACTGGTGACGCACTACGCCGGCGCCGAACAGCGCCTGCCGGTGACGCTCAACAACGGCATCAACTACCTGCCGCTGCCGGCCTTCGCATTGGCCACCGGCGAATGGACCGCCGAACTGGTGCAGGACGGCAAGACCGCCGACGCCCTCGCTGTGCGCCTGACCGCGACCGGAGAAGGCTGGCAAGTGACGCAGACTCAGAGCCTCGACGTGGCCAGCGGCGACACGCCGTTGACTCTGCCGGCGGACGCCACCGACATTCGCCTGCGTCTGGATGACAGTCCGCAAGCGCTGTTCCGTTCCGCCCTCGACGATCTGCTGAGCTATCCGTACGGCGGCGTCGAGCAGACCGCCAGCCGCTTGCTGCCGCTGAGCATCGCTTATCCGTCGCTGGCGTCGAGCCCGCAGATCCGCGACCGCTTGCGTCTGATCATGCAGAACAGCCGTCTGCGCCTGGTGCAAATGGCCGGGCCGTCGGCGAGCTTCACCTGGTGGGGCTTCGACGGTGAACCGGATGCGTTCCTCACCGCTTACGCCTACTACGCCGACTGGAACGCCAGCCAAGTGCTGGATCTGACCCTGCCGCCGGAGCACTGGCAGCGGGTGCTGGAGGTTTACGCCAAGCAGGCGCCGAACACGCCGTTGCTGCAACGGGCGCTGATCCTGTCGTTCGCCAAGCAGATGCATCTGCCGGTCAACACGCTGCTCAGCGGTTTGATGGACGATCTGGCGAAGGCCGGTGAGGGCAATGCCGCGAACCTGATGGACGACGGTGAGGACAGTCTGGTGATGAGCGATCCGGATTCGGCGCTCGGTCTGGCGGCGGCGCGGGTCCTGACCGCATCGCTGGCCACCCAGTCGAAAGTTGCTCTGCCGGAAGCATTCAATCGTCAGTTGGGCGCTGCGCAACAGCGCTTGTCGGTCAGTTCGCAGCCGTTTGTCGAAGCGCTGAACCTTTCGCTGCAACCGTTCGATCAGGCTCGTGCGAACGCGCTGCTGCAACGCCTGTTGCCGCAGCAATCGACCCTCGAACGCGCGCTGGCGCTGACCTGGCTGCAACGCAGCATCGCTCAGGCCTCGCCGACCATCGCGCTGGCTCCGGGCGAAGGCTGGAAGAAAAACTACGGCGCGACCGGCGAGATGTACTGGATGTGGCAGGGGACTGCGCCGGTGCCGACCGTGTTGACAGTGTCGGGCACCCAGGAGCGTCCGTTGCGTGCCGCGCTGAGTTTCCAGACCCAACAACCGGCGGTTGATCCGATGGCGGTGACCATCACTCGTCGTCTGTCGCGTCTGGTGCCGGGTGACGAAGCCTTCACTTTCAAACTGGAGCCGGTCGGCACCAAGCCGCTGTCCAGCGACAGCCTGTACCTGGACGAGGTGATCCTCACCAGCAAGGCACCGAAACCGCTGCGCTACGGCATGCTCGAAGTGCCGCTGCCGCCGGGCGCGGATGTCGAGCGCACGACCTGGGGCATCAAGTTGCAGGGCAAGGACGGCACCGAGCCGACCGCGCTGGAGAAAGCACGGTTCGAACCGGGCCAACTGGCCTACGCGGTGCCGGTGGATGCGCTGAGCGGTGAATTGCGTCTGCGGCATCTGGTGCGCTTCTCGCAGAAGGGCCAGTTCAACCTGCCGCCGGTGCGCTTCACTCAGGTCTACGCGCCGCAGCATCAGGCCCAGGAAGCGAAAGCCGCCCTCGGTCAGGTCACGGTCAACTGACATGACCCGGCCGCTGCTGTGGCTGCTGATGTGTGTGATTCCTGCGCTGGCGACGGCGCAGGATGAGCCGTTGCGCGTGGCCTACAAGGGCGAGTTGTTGTCGCTGAACACCACGCAACTGACCGCTCGCGAGCCGCTGCCTTCGTCTCTGGATACGCCGCTGGGCAGTCTGTGGAAGGTGTTCGTTTACGCGTGGCTGGTGGATACCGGCGCGCAAGAGCCGGCGTATGAATGCCGCGGGCAGTCGAAGGAAGAAGTCTATTGCTGCACCGCGGGCGGCAAGATCGAACGTGATCAGGCGCTGGTGAAATCCTGCGGGCTGTATTTCGAGCCGGCGCGGCTGGGCATAACCGCTGGCGATTGGAAAACCTATTGGCAGGCGCGACAGGCGCCGTCGTGGTTGCTGGACCTGCCATCGGTGCAACCGGCTACTCGGGTTTCCGTCGCTGACTTGCTGAAAGTTTTGGCTTTGCTGCCGGCTCAGGATCAGATGCGTCGTGTGCTGCTCGACGTGGTGCTGAACGCGGCGGACGGCAATGTCGTCGGTGAACTGGGCGGCCGCTTGCGGGTGAAAACCTGGAGCTGGCTCGGCGATCAGGACCCTCAATCACGCCAGGGCGGATTCGCTGGCTGGACGGCGGATGGTTCGCCGATCTGGGCGGGTGGCCGGGGTACCAGTCAGATGGTTCTGCGGCATTACGGTTCGGCGTTGGCGACGGTGTTGCCCGCATCGTGGCCGGCGGAGGCGGGGCGTTGTGTTGAGGTGGGATTGTTCTCGCGTTATCCGGTTTCGCGGGTTCTGGTCGGTGATCGAGTGGTGAGTTCCGGCCCGTTGCAGGGCGATTACCGCGTGGAATTCGCCAATGGCAATGCGCTGGATATCCACAGCGACGGCGAATTGTTTCTGCTCAACGACAAACTGGTCGCCCGGCTGGATCGCGAAGAGTACGTCGCCCGTGTGCTGGAGCGTGAAGCCAAACCCGAACCCGCCGAAGCCGCCAAAGCATTGGCCGTGGCAATCCGCACGTATCTGCTGCAAAACGCCACGCGCAACGGCGAATGCCTGAGCATCGATGACAGCAGCACCCGCCAACGGGTCGCACCGCGTCCAGCCTCCGCCGAGTCGCGCAGCATTGCGGCGTGGACGGCGGATCTGGTGTTGGCCGGCAGCACCGTCACCTATCACTCCGATCAACCTGGCCCCGACAAACTTGCCTGGCAGCAAGCCGTCGAACAAGCCAATGCCGGCCAGCGCTACGACGCGATTCTGCTGCACGCCTATCCCCGGGCCAGCCTTAGCCGTTGGGACAACCCGGTGGCGTCCTGCGAAGCGTTGCCCGCTGCGCAAGACTGGCTGCAAAAACAACGGCGCGGCTGGCGTCCGAGGCTGGAAAGCGAAACTGGCTACAACGAAGTCAGCACTTTCGCCGTCTGCAAACTCGCCTTCGGACGACCCTTCGTCGACCGCGAACGTCAGCGCATCTACGTGCGCGGCGTGCTGTCTTTGCAGGATCGCCTCGACCTGACTCACGAATACCTGCACCTGGCCTTTGAAGCACACCCCAACGGCCAGGATGAAACCTATATCGAAGGGCTCGCCCGTCACCTTTTGCTGGAATAGACCATGACACTCCGTTATCCACAGGTCTTGCTGTTGCTCTGCGCGCTCAATGCATTGCCGATGGCGATGGCCGCCGACAGCGTCAAACTCGACACCCCGATCGGCGGCTGGCGCAGCGGCGCGCCCGAGGGCGACGGCGAAAACTTCCGCCAGACCGTCAACTACCCGGCCTCCTCGGTGAACACCCCGGTCGGCCAGGCCAACACCGCACGCATCAGCGGCGAAATCAAAGCCACACCGAAAAACAAAGAGCCCGGCCGGCTGATCGTCAATGGCGTCAGCATGCCGCTGAAAATCGACGACAGCGGCCGCTTCGACCGCCCATTCTCATTCCCCAACGGCAGCAACAGCGTCGAAGTCCGCAGCCCCGACGGCCAGCAACGCCACCGCACGCAATTCCTCAACGTCAGCGGCGGCGCCACCCCGGCCAAACTGCGCGTGCTGCTGTCCTGGGACAGCGACGGCACCGACCTCGACTTGCATCTGGTCACACCGGACGGCGCGCACATCTGGTACGGCAACCGCGTCGCCCCCAACGGCGCTGCATTGGACGTTGACGTGACCACCGGTTACGGCCCGGAAATCTTCGCCATGCCGGCGCCGATCAAGGGGCAGTATCTGGTGTATGTGAACTACTTCGGCGGTGGCTATCGCGGGGATGACGAGGGCGGGGAAGAGGCGGTGCAGCCGCTGACCACGGCGCAGGTGACGGTGATTACCGAGGAAGGGACACCGAGCGAGAAGATGGAGACGTTTTTGGTACCGATGCGGGCGGTGGGGGAGTTGACGTTGGTGAAGTCGTTTAGTTATCCGTGAGTCAATCGGGAAAAACGCCGCACAGTGCATTGCCTTCATATCCGTGAACGATTGGTCCCAGCACCATGAATGGGCCACAAGCGTATAGCGGAGATGGCACTTTTTGCTGGGTGTTGAGCAGAACGGCTTCGTTTCCGAACTCGTCTTTGCCGAAGGACTGTTCGAAGTACGACGTGCACACCGGCAGCTTCAACGGCACCGGAACTACCAGCGCCCAGACAGTAATTCCGCACCATTCTCGGGCGGGTGTCGATTTTACTGTTCTGGTGATCTGTGGGGGAATCGAGCGGTAGCTTTGTGCTCTGTAGGCGTCGGTTTTTAGTGTGGTTTTTTCAGGGAGGGAAACGCCTACTCCCACGCAAGCTGTCAGGCAGAGGCATATGGTCGAAACCAGTCCGACGGATTTCAGGCGTGAATTCAGGGCAGATGGGAGCAATCTTGAACGTCCTTGTAGTGGATTAAGCATCGAAGTTGCCAAGAGCCTTTTCGCTGAACAATTGTGCAAGTACCTGCTGCACAATTTGGTGTTGATCAGCAATTGGCTGAACGCCTCTCGAAAATCACTTTTCCAACAGGCATTAAAAAGCCGGCTTGTGGCCGGCTTCTCGGGGACTGGCTTGGTTTATTTTTGGTAAACCGCGCCAGCCTTCAAAACGTACACCCGGATCTTGCGTCCGGCTGTGGGACTTGGTCAGACAGTGGTCTGCCGCGTCAGGCGTCATCTGGGCCGCAGGGCGGTCGATGCGCGAATGTGGGGCGCAGGATACTGAGTTTTGCCGGGGATTCCCAGCCTGAAGTGCGGTTTAGAGCGACCGCAGCAGAACAAATTCGGGATTTGTACTGATTTTCCGGGCCTCATCGCCAGCCGGCGAGTTCCCACAACAGCAGTAACCTCAGAGAAACGGCACCACCGGCCGCCGTTTGCCCAGCGTCGACCACCAGAACACCCACCCCAATACATGAATCCTCTGCTCCTCGATCTGCGCTGCCCGGAAGATCTCGTCCGGGTATTCGGCGCTGTTGTGGCTGCGCAGGCGCAGGGCATTGCCGGGCATGCGGTGCAGGTATTTGATGCGCAGCATGCCGTCGTGTTCGATGGCGTAGATTTCGCCGTCCACCACCTGGGTGAGGCCGCGGTCGATGGCGAGGGTGGAGCCGTCTTCGATCTTCTCGGCCATGCTGTTGCCGATCATGTGCGTGCAGATGGCGTCGGTGTGGCGGATTTCCAGGGTTTCGAGGTGGCTGCGGGGCAGGCGGATGGTTTGCTCCGGGTCCTTGATGACATGGGTCTTGTCGGAGCCAGGGGCAGTCGGGGCTTCCTTGTAGAGCGGCAGTTCGATGTCGGTGGATTCGAGCACCGTATAGACGCCCTGAATCGCCTGGGCATCCAGTGTGTCGCCGGCGGTGTACAGGTGCGGCGCTTCTTTCGGGCCTTCACCGGTTTTCAGCCATTGGCTGTTGACGGACAGCAGGCGCGCGACTTCTTCCATGCGGTACGCGGGTACGCCCCGGGTGTACCAGTTATGAACGTTTTGGGCTTCCGTGCCCCAGAACTTTGCGAATCCCGTGGTGGTGATATTCGCAGCTTCCAGGAGCGCCTTGAATCTTGGACCGCTAGTGTTCTTTCTCATAAACATGAGTCTACGGCCGGCCTAGAGCGGTTTGAATAAACCTGGCGTTCAAAATCGCGGCAAATTTTGCGACGGGATGTAAGACGTACTTGTGGGAAATTACACACACTAAAACTTTTCTGTAGGCAGCCATAAACAAGCTGTTTAAGCCCCTGCCAGTCAGGCACAAAAAACCCCGGATCAACCGGGGTTTTCTTCAAGCGTGTCGCAGGTCGCGAGGCTTAGCCTTTGTAGGCAGCAACCGACTTGGTGATCGCTTCGCGGGCGGCGTCTGCACCGGCCCAGCCTTCGATTTTCACCCATTTGCCTTTTTCGAGATCTTTGTAGTTCGCGAAGAAGTGCTCGATCTGCTGGATCAGCAGGGCTGGCAGGTCGGTGTATTCCTTCACGTCCACGTACAGCTGGGACAGCTTGTCGTGTGGGACTGCGATGACTTTGGCATCGCCGCCGCCGTCGTCGGTCATGTTCAGGATGCCGACTGGACGAGCGCGGATCACCGAACCTGGAGCAACCGGGTAAGGGGTTACGACCAGCACGTCCAGGGGATCACCGTCGTCAGCCAGGGTGTTCGGGATGTAACCGTAGTTGGCCGGGTAGAACATCGGGGTGGCCATGAAACGGTCAACGAACAGGCAATCGCTGTCTTTGTCGATTTCGTATTTGATCGGCGCGTGGTTGGCCGGGATCTCGATCGCGACGTAGATGTCGTTCGGCAGGTCTTTGCCAGCCGGAATCTTGCTGTAGCTCATTGGGCGTTGCCCCCGTTAGTAGACCAAAACACTTGGCCGGATTGACCAAAAAGTGGCGGCGATTATAGGCATATTCCACCCGCGATGCCATGCACCGAAGGTCGTCCAGGCCTTACTCGTGTGCCTGATAGACCGGGTCCGTGGCCTGAAGTTGCTTCAGTCGTGCCAGCGGATCCTGTCGGTAGAAAAGCTGCAACTGCGCATACACCTGTGGATAAGCCTCGTGCAGCAGATCCGGGGCGCTGAAAAAGTACTCGCTGGTGACGGCGAAGAACTCGGCCGGGTTCTCGGCGGCATACGGGTCGATGGCGGTTTCGGCGTCGGGATGGCGGTCGAGCTGGCGGTTGAGATCGTCGTAGGCCGCTTGCATCACCTGGGCCCAGTCGCTGACCCGCATGTCGGCATGCAGCGGCGGCAGGCCGTTGGCGTCGCCATTGAGCATGTCGAGTTTGTGCGCCAGTTCGTGGATCACCAGGTTGTAGCCTTCCCAGCCACCACTGGCCATCACCCCGGGCCAGGCGAGGATGATCGGCCCTTGCTGCCAGGCTTCACCGCTGTGTTCGCCGTCCCATTCGTGCTCCACACCACTGGCATCGCGATGGCGCTGGGGGCTGAGGAAGTCGTCGGGATAGAGAACGATTTCGTGAAAACCCTGATACCAGTTCAGATCGTCGAGGTGTAAAAGCGGCAATTGCGCCTGGACGGCGAGCAGCAGACGTTGTTCCTGATGCAGCTCGACGCCGGGCAGGGCGGTCAGGTGTTTGTCTTCAAGGAACAGGACGCTGGTTTCGCGCAGCCACTGATCCTCCTCGGCGCTGATGCCGTCGAGAAAGGTCAGGTGGTGGCGCACCCGCTGCCACATATCATCGGCAATCGGGTGCTTTGCCAGGATGCGCCGGCGTCGCCAGGCGCTCAGCGACCACATCGACTTAGTTCGATTGGGCTTTGGCGCCGCCGAAACGACTGCGAACCACGCCAATGATCATCGGTACCAGCGACAGCAGGATGATGCCGACGACCAGCAGCGACAGGTTTTTCTTGATGAACGGTACGTTGCCGAAGAAGTAGCCCAATGTCACCAGACCACCGACCCACAGGACGGTGCCGAACACGCTGAAACCGAAGAAGCGCGCGTAAGGCATTTTTGCGACACCGGCGACGAACGGCGCAAAGGTGCGGATGATCGGCAGGAAGCGCGCCAGGGTCACGGTCTTGCCGCCGTGCTTGTCGTAGAAATCGTGGGTCTGTTGCAGATAGTCACGGCGGAAGATCTTCGAGTTCGGATTGCTGAACAGTTTTTCGCCGGCCGTTCGTCCGATCACGTAGTTGGTGCTGTCACCGAGGATCGCCGCCAGCATCAGCAGGCCGCCCAGCAGCACCGGGTCCATGCCGCCACCTGCGGCAACGGCGCCGGCGATGAACAGCAGCGAATCACCCGGCAGGAATGGCATGACCACCAGGCCGGTCTCGCAAAAGATCACCAGAAACAGGATGGCGTAGATCCAGGTCCCATAGTTGTTCACCAGCATGTCGAGATAGACGTCGAGATGCAGGATGAGGTCGATCGGGTTGAAATCCATGTGGGCACCTGTGGTGACGGCCCGACTCGGCAGGCCTGTGCGGATGATTCGGTGTAAGCCTACAAGCGGGTGTAGTTTTTCTTACAAGCCGGAAAGCTCAGGATTATACGAGCTGATAGGTGAAAAGCGCGTTGGTTTTGTAGCGGGGCGTTTCGAGGGGGGAACGAGGCGCCAGCCTTGGTGGCGAGGAGGTTTGCTCCTTCGCCACGATGGCCGGCTTGCGCATTGTTAGAAAAAATCAGAGTTCGTCGCTGATCGGCAGCACGTAGTTCTTGAACTCGGTGTCTTCCTTGAATCCGATGGATTCGTAGGTTTTCTGCGCCACTTCGTTGTTGCTGCTGGTGGATACGCGCATACGCACGGCCTGGGTTTCCTTGGCCATTCTCTTCGCGGTGCGGATCAGGTTGTCGGCGACCAGCTGGCGGCGGGCGTCTTCGGCGACGTAGATGTCGTTGAGGATCCATACACGCTTGAGCGACAGCGAGGAAAAGCTCGGGTAGAGCTGACAGAAACCCATGAGCTTTTTGTCGTCGTCATCGGCCAGGGCCAGGTAAATCACCGATTCCTTGCGCCGCAGGCGTTTTTCAAGGAATGCCCGGGACGAGTCCGGATAGGGCAGGGAACCGTAGAACTCGCGATATTTGACGAACAGCGGGGCCAGCAGGTCCAGGTGTTCGAGGGTCGCTTGAATAATCCGCATGATAGGTCTCGTCTTCAAGTGGCTGTCTTCAACTGCTCTGACGGCGATGGGAAACCCGTGCGGCCGTGCATCGATCCTGCCTGAAACCGGCGCAGAAACGCAATGCGGAAACGGTTCAGGCTGGGGGCGGATCGAGTAGGAAATTACTCTTCATATCTGCACCTGCTTCCGATTCCAGCGTCTGAACCTGCGCTTCGTCCTTCAGATTGACGCCCGACAGTTGTCGCCGACAGGCTTCACGCATCAGATACAGCAAGCGATGGGCCGCCATGCCGTAGCTGAGGCCCTCCAGCCGCACATTGGAGATGCAATTGCGGTAGGCATCCGTGAGGCCGACCTTTGGATTGTAGGTGAAATATAAACCGAGGCTGTCCGGCGAGCTGAGGCCGGGGCGCTCTCCGATCAGCATCACGACCATTTTTGCGCCCAGCAATTGGCCGATTTCATCGCCAACCGCCACTCGGCCTTGCTCTACCAGCACTACCGGCGCGGTCGACCATTCGTCGGCGGTCATCTGTTCTTCCAGACGGTTGAGAAAGGGCAGGGTGTGCCGATGCACCGCCAGTGCCGAGAGGCCGTCGGCCACGACGATCACCAGGTCCACGCCGCCCGGATGCGCCAGGGCGTATTCACGCAGGGCTTGCGCCGATTGATCGCTCAATTTGCGCCCCAGGTCCGGGCGTTGCAGGTAGCTGTTGCGATCCGCAGCCGCGCTGTGCAGCAGCAGGCTGTCACGCTGACGCTCCGTCAGTTGGGCACTGAGCCCTGCATGGTCGAAGGGTAAATGCACCGCATCACGGGCCTGAGCGTGGGCGAACTGGAAATCCAGCTGCGCGCGGGTCGGCAGGCTGGTGCCGGTGCGGCCGAGAGCGATCCGCGCCGGGGTCAGGCGGCGCAGCTTAAGCCAGGGGTTTTGTGGATCGACGGGCGGTTTTTCCATCTGACTCATCCCAGTTGCGCCAACGCCTGGCGGAAGGCCGGCGGCAGGTTGTTGCCGAAGCGGACCTTGCCGTCCGCCTGGGTGAAGATGCCCATGTTCGCCAGCCACTGCTCGAACTCCGGCGCCGGTTTCAGGCCCAGGGTCTGACGCGCGTAGAGGGCGTCGTGGAACGAAGTGGTCTGGTAGTTGAGCATGATGTCGTCGGAGCCGGGGATGCCCATGATGAAATTGATCCCCGCCACGCCCAGCAGGGTCAGCAGGGTGTCCATGTCGTCCTGGTCGGCTTCGGCGTGGTTGGTGTAGCAGATGTCGCAGCCCATCGGCACGCCGAGCAGCTTGCCGCAGAAGTGGTCTTCGAGGCCGGCGCGGATGATCTGCTTGCCGTTGTAGAGGTATTCCGGGCCGATGAATCCTACGACGGTGTTCACCAGAAACGGTTTGAAATGTCGCGCCACAGCGTAGGCCCGGGTCTCGCAGGTCTGTTGATCGACGCCGTGGTGGGCATTGGCCGACAGCGCGCTGCCCTGACCAGTCTCGAAATACATTAGGTTTTGCCCCAGCGTGCCGCGATTGAGGCTCAGCCCGGCGTCATAGCCTTCCTGCAAGATATTCAGGTTGATGCCGAAACTGGCGTTGGCCGCCTCGGTGCCGGCAATCGACTGGAACACCAGATCCAGCGGCACCCCACGGTTGATCGCCTCTATAGAGGTGGTGACGTGGGTCAGTACGCAGGCCTGGGTCGGAATGTCGTAGCGCTGGATGATCGCGTCGAGCATTTCCAGCATTGCGCAGATCGAGGCGATGCTGTCGGTGGCCGGGTTGATGCCGATCATCGCATCGCCATTGCCGTACAGCAGGCCGTCGAGAATGCTCGCGGCGATGCCGGACGGTTCGTCGGTCGGGTGATTGGGTTGCAGCCTTGTGGATAACCGTCCACGCAGGCCGAGGGTGCCGCGAAATTTCGTGACGACGCGGATCTTCTGCGCCACCAGCACCAGATCCTGCACGCGCATGATCTTCGACACTGCCGCGACCATTTCCGGCGTCAGGCCGGGGGCGAGGGCCCGCAGGCTGGACTCGTCGGCCGCTTCGCTCAGAAGCCAGTCGCGAAAGCCGCCAACGGTGAGATGGCTGACGACCGCAAAGGCCTGCTGGTCATGGCTGTCGATGATCAGTCGGGTGACTTCATCGGATTCGTAGGGAATCAGCGCTTCCTGCAGGAAATGTGTCAGCGGGATGTCGGCCAGCGTCATTTGCGCGGCCACCCGCTCGCCATCGTTGAGCGCGGCGACGCCGGCCAGAAAATCCCCGGAGCGCGCCGGGCTGGCCTTGGCCATCACGTCTTTCAGGCTGTCGAAGCGATAGGTCTGGGCGCCGACGGTATGGGCAAATGCGGCCATGGGGCGCGTTCCTCCTGAATGAATGCTTTTAGTGCGGGCACCGAGCCCGAGGCCCGATGCCGGTGCAGCTCAGTTAGCGTTTAGATACCTTCGAGCATAGCGTCTGCCGGTGCTTCGGAGCGTTGCTTGGCGGTCAGCTGGAAGTACAGGTAACCGGCGGCCATGAACCCGAGGAACACACAACCGATCAGCGTGTTGAACCAGGCCATCGCCACCAGGCACACCACCGCCAGAAACAGCGCAATGGCCGGCACCACCGGATAACCCGGCGCGCGGAAGGTGCGTTCCAGGTTCGGCTCGGTTTTGCGCAGTTTGAACAGGCTGAGCATGCTGATGATGTACATCACGATGGCGCCGAACACCGACATGGTGATCATCGCTGCCGTCAGGGTCATGCCTTGCAGATTGACCAGTCCGTCGCTGTAGATTGCCGCGATGCCGATCACGCCGCCGGCCAGAATCGCCCGGTGCGGCGTCTGGAAACGCGAGAGTTTGGCCAGGCTTTTCGGCAGATAACCGGCCCGGGCGAGGGCGAAGAACTGCCGCGAGTAACCGAGGATGATCCCGTGGAAACTCGCCACCAGCCCGAACAGGCCGATCCAGACCAGCATGTGCATCCACGTCGAATTGTTGCCGACCACTGCTTTCATCGCTTGAGGCAACGGGTCGTTGATGTTCGACAGTTGACGCCAGTCGCCAACGCCGCCGGCCATCACCATGACGCCGATGGCCAGGAACACCAGGGTCAGGATGCCGCTGACATAAGCCTTGGGAATCGTGCGTTTCGGGTCCTTGGCTTCCTCGGCCGCCATGGCCGCGCCTTCGATGGCGAGAAAGAACCAGATCGCGAAGGGAATGGCGGCGAAAATGCCGGGAATCGATCCCATCGTGAATTCATTGGCGCCCGACCAGCCGTTCAGCACGAAGTTGCTGAAACTGAAGCCCGGTGCAACGACGCCCATGAACACCAGTAGTTCGGCGACGGCGAGCACGGTGACCACCAGTTCGAAGGTCGCGGCGATGCTGACGCCGAGGATGTTCAGGGTCATGAACACGAAATACGCGCCGACCGCCGCGACTTTCGGATCAAGTTCCGGATATTGCACATTGAGATAGGCACCGATGGCCATGGCGATGGCTGGCGGGGCGAACACGAACTCGATCAGCGTGGCGATCCCGGCGATCAATCCGCCTTTCTCGCCGAACGCCCGACGGCTGTAGGCAAACGGCCCGCCCGCGTGGGGAATCGCGGTGGTCAGTTCGGTGAAACTGAAGATGAAGCAGGTGTACATGGTCGCGACCATCAGGGCCGTGACCAGGAAACCCAGGGTTCCCGCCGTACCCCAGCCGTAACTCCAGCCGAAGTATTCGCCGGAAATCACCAGGCCGACGGCAATACCCCAGAGATGCAGGGTGCCGAGTGTGGGTTTGAGCTGTGTGGTGGAAGTCATAAGTCCTCTCTGTCTTTTTTATTGTTCGATCTGTTGGACTTTCGGGTGCAGCGGTTGAGTGGGTGGATGCTGTTCACGCAGCGGCAGTGTTCACGCAAATCCTGAATGACGGGTACGCAAGGCCCGTGCCAGAGCGGCCAGGCCAGGGAGTTGTCATCGGGATGAAAAGGGCGGTGCCGAAATCTCGGCACCGCCCTCGGTTTTTTAGAAGAAGCCCAGGGGATTGATGTCGTAGCTCACCAGCAGGTTTTTGGTCTGTTGGTAGTGGTCGAGCATCATCTTGTGGGTTTCACGGCCGACGCCGGACTTCTTGTACCCGCCGAACGCGGCGTGCGCCGGGTACAGGTGGTAGCAGTTGGTCCACACACGACCGGCCTTGATGGCGCGGCCCATGCGATAGGCGCGGTTGATGTCGCGGGTCCAGAGGCCGGCGCCCAGGCCGAACTCGGTGTCATTGGCGATTGCCAGGGCTTCGGCTTCGTCCTTGAAGGTGGTGATGCTCACCACCGGGCCGAAGATTTCTTCCTGGAACACACGCATCTTGTTGGTGCCCTTGAGCAGGGTCGGCTGGATGTAATAACCGGAGGCCAGGTTGCCTTCGAGTTTTTCCACCTTGCCGCCGGTCAGCAGTTCGGCACCTTCGCCCTTGGCGATTTCCAGGTACGAAAGAATCTTGTCGAATTGCTGCTCGGACGCCTGGGCGCCGACCATGGTGTCGGTGTCCAGCGGATCGCCACGTTTGATTTGCAGGACTTTCTTCATGACGACGGCCATGAATTCGTCGTAGATCGATTCCTGTACCAGCGCACGGGACGGGCAGGTGCAGACTTCGCCCTGGTTGAAGAACGCCAGCACCAGACCTTCAGCGGCTTTTTCGATGAAGCTCGGCTCGGCCTTCATGATGTCTTCAAAGAAGATGTTCGGCGACTTGCCGCCCAGTTCCACGGTGGACGGAATGATGTTCTCGGCGGCGCATTTCATGATGTGCGAGCCGACCGGGGTCGAGCCGGTAAAGGCGATCTTGGCGATGCGCTTGCTGGTGGCCAGGGCTTCGCCGGCTTCTTTGCCGAACCCTTGCACCACGTTGAGCACGCCCGGTGGCAGCAGGTCGCCGATCAGCTCCAGCAGCACGCTGATGCCCAGCGGGGTTTGCTCGGCAGGCTTGAGCACCACGCAGTTGCCGGCGGCCAGGGCCGGGGCGAGTTTCCACGCGGCCATCAGGATCGGGAAGTTCCACGGGATGATCTGGCCGACCACGCCCAGCGGTTCATGAATGTGATAAGCGACGGTGTTGCCATCGATCTCGGCGGCGCTGCCTTCCTGGGCGCGCAGGCACCCGGCGAAATAGCGGAAGTGGTCGGCGGCCAGCGGGATGTCGGCGTTGAGGGTTTCGCGGATGGCTTTGCCGTTGTCCCAGGTTTCGGTGATCGCCAGCAGTTCGAGGTTCTGTTCGATGCGGTCGGCGATTTTCAGCAGGATCAGCGAGCGGGCCTGGGCGGAGGTCGAGCCCCAGGCATCGGCGGCAGCGTGGGCGGCGTCCAGTGCCTTGTCGATGTCTTCGGCAGTGGAACGCGGGAATTCGGCAATCGGCTGGCCATTCACTGGCGAGGTATTGGTGAAGTACTGACCTTTGACAGGCGCGACGAACTCGCCGCCGATGTAGTTACCGTACTTGCTCTTGAACGAGACTTTGGCGCCTTCAGTACCGGGGTGAGCGTAACGCATGATGATGTTCTCCTTGGCTTTGTACTTATTAGAGAAACGCGCATGAGCGCTTGCTATAAGCGTAGAGCAAAGGTCGGGCCACCGCCGTGCAGGTCAGACAAATCAAGGCCTTGCGTGATTTCTGTCGGACAAGTGGCAAGCGTCTGTGACGGTATCGGTACAGTTCGGGTGACAGTTTGTACCGCTTCTGGCACAACCTGTGACCGGGCGGTCTTGCCAGCATTGCAAAGACCGGTTGGCTGGAGGATGCTGGGCACCACTTCACGCATGGGCCGATGAGCCTCGGGGAGAATAATAAGAAATGCACGACAACCATTTGAGTCGCCATGCCCAACAGGTTCTCACCGTCACCCAGGGCAAGCCGCACCTGCACGGCCCCGGCGCCGACCCGTCGATCGCCCGCTCGTGGCTGCGTTGTCTTGAGGACTATCACCTCGACCCGGCCCTGACCATGGCGCCGACCGTGCTCGAACACGGTCGTGTCCTCGAAAGCCGCGAACGGCTGCAACAGGTGTTGCAGATCGCCGGCAATGAAATGAGCAGCCTGCATCAGCAACTCTCCGGCGCCGGCCATGCAGTGCTGCTGACCGACGCCCGTGGGGTAATCCTCAACTGCGTCACCGCTCCCGCCGAACGCAAGATCTTCGAACGCGCCGGCCTCTGGCTGGGCTCCGACTGGAGCGAAGCCTGCGAAGGCACCAACGGCATCGGCACCTGCCTGGTGGAACGTCAGGCCCTGACCATCCATCAGGACGAACACTTTCGCGGCCGCCACACCGGCCTGACCTGCTCGGCGAGCCCGGTGTTCGACCCGCACGGCGAACTGTTGGCGGTGCTCGATGTTTCCTCCGCGCGGCATGACGTCTCGCGCCAGAGCCAGTTCCACACCATGGCGCTGGTCAATCTGTCGGCGAAGATGATCGAGAGCTGCTACTTCCTGCGCTGTTTCGATAACCAATGGTTGTTGCGATTCCATCTCCAGGCCGAGTCTGTCGGGCTGTTCAGCGAGGGGTTGCTGGCGTTTGACGGGGAAGGGCGGATCAGTGCGGTCAATCAGAGCGCCTTGAACCTGCTGGGGCACATTCGCGGTGGTTTGCTCGGCAAACCGGTGGAGGCGTTTTTCGATTGTTCGCTGGATGAGTTGCTGGGGCGTGCGAGTGCCAATGCCAGCGCCAGTTGGCCGTTGCGCACCCGTGACGGACGGCATCTGTTCGCGGTGCTGCGCGGCGAGTCGCGCAAGCCATCCATCGTCTTGCCGAAACCTCAGGCTCCCGAGGCGCCACGCCTGGCTGGCATTTGTCTGGGCGACGCCGGACTGCAAGCGGATTTCCGCAAGGCCTTGCGGGTGTTCGAGCGTGACGTTCCACTGCTGATCAATGGCGAAACCGGCTCCGGCAAGGAAGCGTTCGCCAAGGCTGTGCACAGCGCCAGTCAACGCGCCGGCAAAGCGTTCGTCGCCCTCAACTGCGCGGCCATTCCCGAAAGCCTGATCGAGAGCGAACTGTTCGGCTATCGCGGTGGCAGCTTCACTGGCGCGCGCAAGGACGGCATGCGCGGCAAGTTGCAGCAGGCCGATGGCGGCACGCTGTTCCTCGATGAAATCGGCGACATGCCGCTGGCCTTGCAGACCCGTCTGTTGCGGGTGCTTGAAGACCGGCAAGTGGTGCCGATCGGCGGCGAGCCGGAAGCGGTCAACGTGCGGATCATCAGCGCCACGCACCGCAACTTGCTGGAACGGGTTGGTGATGGCAGTTTTCGTGAAGACCTTTATTACCGGCTCAACGGGCTGGAAGTGGCGCTGCCGCCATTGCGCGAGCGCAGTGACAAGTCGCAGTTGCTGGATTTCCTGCTGGCCGAAGAGGCGGGCGGTGAAACGGTCCTGATCGAAGAGCCGGCGCGCCAGGCCTTGCTGGGGTTCAACTGGCCGGGCAATGTGCGGCAGTTGCGCAATGTGCTGCGCACGCTGGCGGCGCTGTGCGATGAAGGGCGGATCGGGCTGGATGATCTGCCGGCGATGTTCCGGCAGGTGCAGCCGCTGCTGGTCAAAGTCGATGAAGTGTCATCCGGGCAGCCGCTGGAGGATGCCGAACGGCTGGCGTTGCTCAATGCGCTGGAACACACGCGCTGGCACATGACCCACACGGCGCAGCAACTGGGTGTCAGCCGCAATACGCTCTATAGAAAGCTGCGCAAGCACGGGATCGCCCGCAGCGCTTGACCCCCTGAAAACGAGGATGCGGTTTTCCCCTGCCTGGGCTACCCTGCGGCCATGTTTTACGAGGTCGACTATGCACATTCATATTCTGGGTATCTGCGGGACTTTCATGGGCTCGATGGCGGTTCTGGCCAAAGAGCTGGGCCATCACGTGACCGGCTCCGATGCCAACGTCTATCCGCCGATGAGCACTCAGCTCGAAGCCCAGGGCATTCAGCTGACTCAGGGCTACGACCCGGCGCAGCTTGATCCGGCGCCGGATCTGGTGGTGATCGGCAACGCCATGTCCCGCGGCAATCCGGCGGTGGAATATGTGCTGAACAAAGGCCTGCCGTACGTCTCCGGCCCGCAGTGGCTGGCCGACCATGTGCTGCAAGGTCGCTGGGTGCTGGCGGTTGCCGGTACTCACGGCAAGACCACCACCAGCAGCATGCTCGCCTGGGTGCTGGAACATGCCGGCATGAGCCCGGGCTTCCTGATCGGCGGCGTTCCGCAGAACTTCTCGGTGTCGGCGCGTCTGGGTGGCACGCCGTTCTTCGTGATCGAGGCCGACGAGTACGACAGCGCGTTCTTCGACAAACGCTCGAAGTTTGTCCACTACCGTCCACGTACGGCGATCCTCAACAACCTTGAGTTCGATCACGCTGACATTTTCCCGGATCTGCCGGCCATCGAGCGCCAGTTCCACCACTTGGTGCGGACTATTCCGAGCGAAGGCCTGGTGATCCACCCGACCACCGAACCCGCTTTGCAGCGCGTGATCGAGATGGGCTGCTGGACCCCGGTGCAAACCACTGGTGCTGGCGGGCAGTGGCAGGTCAAGTTGCTGAAGGACGACGGTTCGGCATTCGAAGTGATGTTCGAGGGCGTCTCCCAAGGCGTCGTCGAGTGGGAATTGACGGGGCAGCACAACGTAGCCAACGCATTGGCTACTCTGGCGGCAGCGCGTCACGTTGGTGTTGTGCCATCGATGGGCATCGCCGGGTTGAGCGCGTTCAAGAGCGTCAAGCGTCGGATGGAAAAAGTCGCGGAAGTGCGCGGCATCACCATCTACGACGACTTCGCCCACCACCCGACCGCCATTGCGACCACCCTCGACGGCCTGCGCAAACGCATTGGCGACGCACCGCTGATCGCGATCATCGAGCCGCGTTCCAACTCGATGAAGCTCGGCGCACACCGTGACGGCTTGCCGGACAGCGTGGTCGATGCCGATCAGGTGATCTGGTACGCCCCGGCCAACCTCGGTTGGGATCTGGCGGGCACTGCTGCGTTGTGCACCGTGCCGTCGATCGTCAGCGATTCGCTGGAAGGCATCATCGAACGCGTGAAAAGCCAGGCCCAGCCCGGCACCCACGTGGTGATCATGAGCAACGGCGGCTTCGGCGGTCTGCACGGCAAACTCGCCGAGGCGCTGAAATGAACAACAACGGCCCGGAACGCATCACTCTGGCGATGACCGGCGCGTCCGGCGCCCAGTACGGCTTGCGTCTGCTGGATTGCCTGGTGCGCGAGGATCGCGAAGTACATTTCCTGATCTCCAAGGCCGCGCAACTGGTGATGGCTACCGAGACGGACGTGTCGCTGCCGGCCAAGCCGCAAATGATGCAGGCGTTCCTCACCGAATACACCGGCGCCGCCGCCGGGCAGATCCGCGTGTATGGCAAGGAAGACTGGATGTCGCCAGTGGCCTCGGGCTCCGGGGCGCCGGCGGCGATGGTGGTGGTGCCGTGCTCGACAGGCACCTTGTCGGCCATCGCCACCGGCGCCTGCAACAACCTGATCGAGCGAGCGGCAGATGTAACGCTGAAGGAGCGTCGCCAATTGATTCTGGTGCCGCGCGAAGCGCCGTATTCGAGCATTCATCTGGAGCACATGCTCAAGCTGTCGAATATGGGCGTGACCATCCTGCCGGCCTCGCCGGGTTTCTATCACCAGCCGCAGACCATCGATGACCTGATCGATTTCGTGGTGGCGCGGATTCTCAATCTGCTGGGCATCCCCCAGGACATGCTGCCGCGTTGGGGCGAGCACCATTTGAGCAGCGATGAATAAGCTGCTGACAATTGCGCTGGCGCTGCAACTGACCGGCTGCGCCACGGCACGCACGCTCGATGCCGCCAAGCCCGGCGCGCCGGTGGTGTATTCCGGCACGCGGCTGGATCTGTATGCGATGAATGGCGGGTGTTGTGCGATGGATCGGTTCGGAGCCGAGGCGCCAAGCTATCCCGGGGTGGACCTGCCGGCCAGTGCGTTGCTCGATACGCTGCTGTTGCCGTTGTCGTTGCTGACGGTGATCGGCGTAGGCTTTCAGGCGACTGGCGGGCTCTAAAAAAATCGCAGCCGATGGCTGCGATTTTTTGTTTTTACTTGCCGAGCTTTCTCAACTCATCTGACTCGACGATCCGCACTCCGTCCTGTTCCTCAAGCGCCAGCCGCCACATGGCCCGGGCCAGTTGGCAGGCTTCGATGCCGCGGTATTTGCCGGGAATCAATTTTGAAAACGGCGCGGCAAGCTGTTCGCCCAGCCGTGGCTCGCTGCGATCTCCCAGCAGCAACGACGGCCGGCAGATGGTCAGTTGCGGCCAGTCCTGCGCGCGCAAGGCGTGTTCCATCTCGCCTTTGACCTTGTTGTAGAAAATCGAGGATCGGCGATCAGCCCCCAGGGCACTGATCACGATCAGGTGCCGTGCGCCCATTTCCCGGGCGCGTTTGGCAAACGCCACGACCATGTCCAGATCCACGGCGCGAAACGCCTCTTCGGAGCCGGCCTGTTTGATGGTGGTGCCGAGGCAGCAATAGGCGATGTCGACGCGACCGGCCAGTTGCGGCAGGAAGGTCTGCGGGTCGCCGACCGGGTTTTCCAGATGGGGGTGTTCGGCCAGCGGCCGGCGTGAAGGGGCCAGGACGCGAGTGATCGTCGGTTCGTTGAGCAAACGGTCGAGCAGGTGTTCACCGGTCAGCCCGGTGGCTCCGGCAAGCAAGACATGCTGAGGCGTCAAGTACATAGTGTCTCTCCCTTGATACTGTTCAGCTTAGTTGCTCTTTGTCGCTCCGTCGTTCAACGCAGCACTTTGCAACGCTTTTCTTGCTTGCTGCTTGCGCAGCAGCTGCCAATGCGCCAGCACGGTTTTCGGCGCCCAGATCTGCGGTTCCGAGGCTTCGAAGTTGTCCGCCAGTTCGCGTTCGGCGACGGTGGCCTTGGCCAGTTTGAAGGCTTGCTCCAGATCATCGGTCTGGTTCAGCGCCTGGGCAAACAGGGCATCGCCGAAGTAGGTGAAGTTGGCTTCTTCGGAGCAGCCGAACGAGACCCGGTCGGCGCGCGACGCGGTCATGATCAACGTGCGTTCGTCCTTCAGTGCCGGAATGAAACCACCGGAATAGCACGAGGAGATGACAATGATCTTGTCGCGGTTCTTCAGCGGTGCGAGCACGGCGGCGAGTTCGTCGGCGGGCAGGTCGGCCAGTTCCATGCGCGGTTGGTCGAGCACCAGTTCGTGTTCGGCGGTGCCGTGGCTGGTCAGGTAGATGAATACCAGATCTTCCGGGCCGCTGCGTTCGGCCAGGGTCAACGCCGCGCGGCGCAGATTTTCGCGGGTGGCCATCGGCCGGTCACCGAGGTGGTCGCGATGGTTGACCAGGCGGATCTGGCCAAAGGCGCCGAAGCGGCTGGCGAGCATGTTGGCCACGTAATCGGATTCGCGCAGGAACACGCTCTGTTTGCCGTCGCCGCCGAGGGTCAGGGAGTACAACTCCACCGCCGGGGTCGAGGCTGGCACATTGGCCAGCGCTTCCTCGAGCAGGCGGCCCTGGGCCAGCAGGCCGAGTTCGAGGGTGTCGGGCAGCAATTTGCCGTCGGCATCGCGCACGCGCTGGCCATTGATCCAGGTGCCGCTGAGCACGCTGCCGTCAGTCAGCACCAGCGTGCCTCGGCCCGCATAGCTGTCGCTGTCGAACCCGCCGATGTAGAAACTGCCGTCGGACAGGTTCAGTCGGCCCTGACCGCTGAAGCGCCAGTCATTGAAGTAGCCGGTGTAATGGCTGCCGTCGGCGCCGATCAGTTCGCCCTTGCCGGTCAGCGCGCCTTCCTTGAACTGGCCGAGCCAGACGTCGCCGTCAGCGTTTTCGTAGCGGCCCTTGCCGTGTAGCTGATTGTTCTTGAAGCCGCCGACATAGATATCGCCGTCGGCGCTGTTGAAGGTGCCGTTGCCTTCGAGCTGGCCGTTCACGAAATGGCCGGTGAACTGATTGCCGCTGGCATCGCCGCGCTGGCCCTCACCGTTGGGTTTGCCGTTTGCGAACTGGCCTTGATAGGAGCTGCCGTCGTCCAGCTCCAGACGGCCGAGCCCGGAATACTGGTCGGCCTTGAATTCGCCGCGATAGGTCATCGCGTTTTCTTTGAGGGTGCCTTCGCCTTCGCGTCGGCCGAGCTTGAAACTGCCGGTGTAGCTGCCGCCGTGGGTGGTCAGTGAGCCCTGGCCGTCGAACAGGCCTTGCTGGAAATTCCCGCGATAAACCTCGCCGTTGCTGCCGTGCCATTCGCCCTGACCGTGCCACTGGCCCTTGTCGAACTCGCCCGCGTACCAGCTGCCGTTCGGGTAGTCGACCCGACCCTGGCCTTGCAGCAGACCGTTGACCAGTTCGCCGCGATAGCGTCCGCCATCGGGCAGGCGCGCATCCGGGGGCAACAGCGATTCGCCATCGCCGCAAGCGGTGAGCATCAGGGTCAAGGCAAGCGGTGCAAGAGCAGCAAGTGAGCGCATAGCGGGATCCGGGCAATTAGGCGACCGAGTATGCCGCAGCTATGTGACCTTATACAGCCGGCAGAGGGGAGTGGATGCGAAACAGCGTGAGCCGCTTCGCATCCCGGCACTCAGACGAAGCAGAGCGACAGCGGTTCGGCGATGTAGGCCGGTTTGTCCGAGCCTTCGATCTCCAGAGTGGCGGTGGCCTTGAGCAGCCACTGGCCAGGTTTCTTCTCGGTCACTTCACCGAGATCGACCTTGAGCCGGACTTTGGAATTGACCTTGACCGGCTGGATGAAACGCACGCTGTCCAGGCCGTAGTTGACCACCATCTTCACGCCTTGCGGCAGGATCAGGATGTCTTCCATCAGTTTGGGGATCAGCGACAACGACAGGAAACCGTGTGCAATGGTGCTGCCAAATGGCGTTTGCGCGGCTTTGACCGGGTCGACATGGATGAACTGATAATCCCCGGTGGCTTCGGCGAACAGGTTGATGCGCTCCTGATCGATAGTGAGCCATTCGGAACGTCCGAGTTCCTTGCCGACATAATCTTTGAGCTCTGCAACTGGAACATAGGGCATTGAGACTCTCCTTGGGTTCATCGGTTTTATAGTTTTTCAGGTGGGGGATTTGACCGCCCTGCGAACCACTGTAGATCATCATGACGATTTGCTCAGGTCAACCGACCATGCTTTTGGCGAATGCCGATCCATAGCGCTGGCGTGCTTATAATGCCCGGCCCGTGCTTGGCGGGATGTCGGACGGAGATGACGGATGTTGCTACGCGGCCTGACCATGCTGGTGCTGTTTCAATTGCTCGGCACCGCCCTCAATCATTTGCTGTTGCCGGTGCTGCCGGGGCCGATCATCGGTCTTTTGCTGTTGCTGGTGTTCCTGATCGTGCGCGGTGAAGTCAGCGAGCCGCTGAATCTCGCCGCCGGCAGTCTGTTGCGTTATCTGCCGTTGCTGCTGGTGCCGCCGGCGGTGGGCGTGATGGTTTACGCCACGGCCATTGCCGCCGATTTCTGGGCCATCGTCGGTGCGCTGGTGGTCTCGCTGATTCTGTCCATGGCCTTCGCCGGTGTGCTGATGCAACGGCTGGTCAAGCGTCACGCCCCGCATTCGGAGGAATCCTGATGCTGTTCGACTGGCAAGGTGCCTGGGCTTCGGTGATTCACCATCCACTGTTCGGCATCGGTATCACCCTGGGGGCTTATCAACTGGTGCTGGCGGCGTTCGAGAAAACCCGCTGGATTTTCCTGCAACCGGTGCTGGTCTCCATGCTGTTGGTGATCGGTGTGCTGGTGGGTTGCGGCCTGACTTATGTCGAGTACCGCAAGAGCACCGAGATCCTCAGCATTCTGCTGGGCCCGGCGACCGTGGCACTGGCGGTGCCGCTGTATCTGAATCTGCGGCGCATCCGCCAATTGTTCTGGCCGATTTTTACTACGCTGGTGATAGGCGGGGTGGTCGCCACGGGCATGGGCGTGGCGCTGGGCTGGTGGTTCGGTGCCGATCACATGATCCTGATGACCATGGCGCCCAAGTCAGTGACCTCGCCGATCGCCATGCTGGTAGCCGAACAGATCGGTGGCGTCGCGGCGCTGGCCGCGGTGTTCGTGTTGATCACCGGGGTGATCGGCGCGATCTTCGGCCCGGCGCTGCTGACGCGCCTCGGCGTGCATAGCCCGGAGGCGCGCGGCATGGCGCTGGGCATGACGGCGCATGCGGTCGGTACGTCGGTGGCGTTGCAGGAAAGCGATGAGTGCGGCGCCTTCGCGGCGCTGGCGATGAGTCTGATGGGCGTGGCCACGGCGGTGTTCCTGCCGTTGGCGGTGTCGATGGTGGTGTAAGGAAATGTCTATGAGTCTGCCGCTTTTTCCGCTGAACACGGTGCTGTTTCCCGGCTGCAATCTGGATTTGCAGATCTTCGAAGCACGCTACCTGGACATGATCGGCCGCTGCATGAAGCAGGGCGGCGGATTCGGCGTGGTGTGCATCCTTGAAGGCAGCGAAGTCGGCGTCGCCCCCGAAGGTTTCGCCATGGTCGGCTGCGAAGCGCGCATCACCGATTTCCAGCAGCAGGATAACGGACTGCTGGGCATCCGGGTGCAGGGCGGGCGCCGGTTTATCGTGCAGCGCACCGAAGTGCAACGCGATCAACTGATCGTCGCCGAGGTCGAGTGGCTGGACGACGAACCCGAGCAACCCTTGCAGGATGAAGACGCTGATCTGGTGGCGCTGCTCAAGGCCCTGGCCGAGCACCCGATGGTCGAGGCGCTGAACATGGGCATCGAAGCGGCCGGGCAGCAATCACTGGCCAATCAGTTGGCGTATCTGCTGCCGTTCGCCGAGGAAGACAAGATCGACCTGCTGCAACTCGACGACCCACAGCAGCGACTGGATGCGATCCAGGCGCTGCTCGATGAATTGCAGGGCGAGTTGTTCGCTTAAGACGCGTTCAGGTTATTCGGGCCAGACGATGTCGTTGGCGAACCAGTCCTTGCCGCTCGGCAGTGAGAGGATCGGCTTGCCTGCCTTGGCCACCGCATCGATCAAGGCATCGTATTCACGTTGATTGGCCACGCCGCTGTGGGTCCGCGCCTCGATGTCGCTGCCGATGTAGCTGCTTTGGGCTTCAGCGGCGACATCATCGACCTTCGCCGCACGGGTGAAGGTCGAGTCCAGCAGCCAGAGACGCTCCGATTCAATGCCCCGCTTCGACGTGGAAATCAACGCTTCGAGTTCGTCTTCGGGAAACCAGGCACTTTTTTCCAGCGCAGCCAGATTGAGCAGGTGGTTCTCTTCGTTGAGGACCACTTCCATCCTTCGTGTATCGATGACGTAGGCGAAAATGAACTGCTGATTGTGGCGGATCGTCTCGTAATTGCGTTCGACGTCCAGTTCCATGTCTGAAACATCGGACCAGTCGTTATCGGAATTCCCGGAATCGTTATCGGGCTCGCCCGGCTTTTTGCCGGGGTATTTGTTTCTTTGGCTGTTGTAGCGCAGGTATTCCGGATCGGGAGCGTCGGTGCCCTTGCCGCCATACATCTTCACCAGCTTGTGGCTGACCGTGGCGCTGATCGGTTTCTCGGTCGTGGCGCCGCGCGGGTGTTTCAAGCGAGGCAGCATGCGTCCGTCGTTGTGGAACTCGAAAGGCGTGCGCTCGTCCGCCCGGAACAGGCCGGGAATGTCGGTGCGGTACAGGCAGTCGCTGCTGTTGCGCTGGTAGCCGAGAGTGGCCAGGAAAGCGTCGAGAAAATCGCGGCTGACACTTTTGTCGAAGTCCACCAGATCGCTGCGCAACTTGCCGTTTCTTACGGGCAGCAGCAGGGGTTCGATTTCCTGGCGCAGCGTGTCAAAGCGAGTCGGATCGTTCACATCCAGGGTGAGTGATTGGTGCTGTTCGGCCCACTCCGGCATCCGTTGGGGGCTGGCAATCAGGTCGTTGTGCAACCGAATGTGTTGCCCTGGCGAAAGATTGTAGGTGCGCAGCAGCTCGACACGTTGGCCATGAGTCAGCAGCGGATACATCTTGAGCAGTGAGTCGCCAAGCAGTCGGGATGTCGCTTCCCGTGCCGACAGTGGCGAGACCGGAAGCTGTTTGGCCGGCACTTGTTCACTGCTGTGATCGGGTTCGGGCAATGGGCGTTTCAATGGGTTTGGCAATTCCATCTGCCGGGCCGGGCTCCAGGTCGTATCGTCGGTATTTCTGTAGAGCGCGGGTCCCGCTGGCAGTTTTCCGTAAAGATCCGTCGCCCGATAAGTGCCAAGACCCGCGTCGAACTCGACATGCACGGTGCCGATGTCTTTGATGTCGACGAACCGCCGACCGACGACAAAGCGAAAACCGTCGTTGTCCGCAGGTTGCATGTTGCGCAGCAAGGCCGGATTCAACAGATAGCGGTTCATCCCGCTGTGCGATTCGGGGGGGAGGGTGGACAGGTCGGAGATTTTGACATTCGTTGGGGCAGCGTTGCCCTGAGGACGGTTGCCGTGAACTTGATCGGTAGTAGCCCCAGGCCGATGTGTCCCGGGCAACGGCAATTGATGCAGCAACGGCAGATCAGCGTCGGGCCGCACTCGACTCGATCCCGGGGCAGACTGGCCGGGCGTATTGCTTTTCGGGGCGTTGGAGGCAGCAGGTGGTTTGGGGCGCATGTGTCATTCCTTGACGACTGGACGTTGAAAAAAACACTCAGACTGTCGGCTTTACGGCCGTAGGTTGTTCGATGACCAGTTGCCCGGCCTCGATCTGACGCGTCGGGTCGCTGTCGACCTGCCAGCGACCGGAATCCGCGAGGTAGAAAATCTTTCCTGACGGGAACTGCGGCAATCGAATGTATTGAACGTGGACTCGGTCGCTCTCCAGTTCATCGTGCTGCCTGTGTTCCTCGATCAGCGTGACGATGGCTTGGGTCGAGGCGCAGCCTCGTGCGTCGAGGGCGTAAAGACTGATGACATCGAACAGGGCATTGACCCGGTAACGGTGTCCTGACGAAACAATCACATCGACACTCTCCAGTGGCAGCGAAGGGTCGCGGCTGTCCGGCAGATGAATGTGAAGGCTGCCGATCTTCAGCAGGTCGTTGCTGATGGCGAGCTCGCGCCGGGTGATGGTTTCTTCCAACTGCGCGGTGTAGATAGCCCAGCTCGAAGAACCGCTGACGCTTGCGTCGGCCGGGGCGGTCGAGAGCCGGATGGACATGTGGCTGGCGGGATGGATTTCGTAGTGCGCCGATCGACCCTCAAGTGCGTAGATGGCGCTGTGCGGTGCAGCGCTGAAATCGATCCGCTGAGGGGTTGTCTTCAAGGTGCGCTTTTCGACAGAAGGCCGGATGAAAATGTACTGGCCCGCGCGCTTGTGCAGTGAGGCGCGGCTTTGGATCTGACGGTAGCCGGTGTTCCTTGCATCATCGAGATAGGCGTTGTCGGGATAACCGAGGCGATAGGAAACACCGTCTCGCATGACCAGCGTCAAGGCATGATTCATTTGCCAGCCGGAGGCCATGATCCCGGCCCCCATGTCACTTTTCCTGCCCGGACGCTCTCTCACGGCACCGTGCAATGAAAGCAGGCCGCCATGACCGAAAGTGAGGGTGAAGTGGACATTCGTGTAGCTGAGAAATGTGAAGGCGTTTGGCGTTGTTTTTTCAACGGTGTAGAGGGCGCGGACTTCGTCGATTTCCGTGCTGTCGTAGTCGACATACAGAGTGCTGCGAGTGGGTTTGTCACTTTGCGCGGCCACCAGGATCGTGTGATAGATCTGACGGGAAATGAAGTAGTGCGAGTGCGGATTCTTCGCGAGGGTACAAGGGCGATCGTTGACCGGCACCGGGGCGGGTCCGGGCATACCGACGGTCAGAACACTGACACTCACGGTCAAGTCGGCGAGGTCTGGGGTTTCAGCCGGCCATACGGGCTGCAAATGGTAGCCGTCCTGGGTAATGAACGCCCATTTATCGTTGCGCAGGGAACGTTTGCCATCGACAGTCCGGTACACCGCCTCTAGCGCCAGTTCACGTCTCGGCGACCGGACGTCATCGTCGCGCAGTGATTCGATCACCAGAGCGTCATCGCGGATGTACCAGCGCTGGATCGCTTCAAGCGTTACGCCCAGATAGACCTTGCTGGGTTCCTGGCCATCTTCGTGGATGAAAACCTTGCGGCAACTCGGGTCGAGTACATAGGTGTCACTGCCGCTGCCGCCCTTGACGGTGCTATGGAAACCGCGAACGGAAATCAGGTCATCCCCACCCCCGGCATCAACATCGTCATCCCCATTGGCGGCAATGATTTCCGCCTCGTCGGTACCGGTCACGCGATTGATCGCACCGGCGAGGGTCTCGACCTTTTCGACGGACTTGAGCGTCGAATGCAGCACAGGTTCCAGCGCTGGATCCGCAGGGTGTAATGCCAGCCTGCCGTTTTTCAGGTCGATGTCAAAACCGATATGACGCGGAGGATTGGGGCCATGGTTTTCGTGTCGGTGATTGCCTTGCAGCCACAACAGGTCGGTGCCGTCACCTCCCGACAGATCACTCACTTTGATCGGATCGGATGAGAGCGCTTCGGATGCCGACTGAAACAGAAAGGAGTCGTCCTTGTTGCCACCGCTCAGGCTTTTACTGCCGGCGGTATAACTGAAGAAGTTCGGCTTTTCCCGCACGCCTTGCACGCGGTCATTACCGCCACCAAGACTCCAGAAAATCCCTTTGACGGGATCACTCTTGGCCTTGATGATCAAATCGTTTGCGGCGGGTAAACCTTCCCTCGCATCATACGTGTCATCTGTGTCACTGATGACGGGGAGGTTTTCGAGGGTGTAGGGCGTTTCGCCCTTCGATTCATCCCATTGGTAGCGATAGATGCGGGTTGGCTGCAACTTGACTTCGAACCGGCCATTGACGATCGCGTCGACACTGTCCTTGAATTCATTGTCGAGCCAGCCGAGGCTGCGGGTCTTCAGGGCTTTGGCGTAGTCGCTCGTGGTTTTGGCAATCAGGTAGCGATCCATCAGCGCCTTGTCCTGATCCTGTCCGGTGAACGCAAACCAGCCGGCACGCCAGCGCTCGTTCACGGTCAGCTCTATGTAATCGTCGATGTCGTCGACCATGCGCACGGCGCCATAGACTCTGGCACCGACAATCATGATCGCCGCTGCTGCAATGCCCACCGGGCCGGCGGCCTGAAATCCCATCAGTGCCGCGCAGCCAAGGGCGATGGACAATGCGCCGCTGAACACACTCAGTCCGCCAGTGACATACAGATCCTGCGCCTCCTTGCCCTGAGCCTTGGCTGCATCATTGAAGGACTTGATGGCGGTGTAGATATCGAAGGGCAGCGTCAGCACACTGGCGATCAACCCTGCACTTCGACAGAGCCATTTGCCCATGGACGTCTTGCCGAATTGCTCGAAGGCCATGGAGCCTTGGCGGAGCATCCGTTCACCAGTCTTGCTCAGTGCGTACTCCAGGCCCAGTGAGGTGATCTCCGTGAGGCCGCCGCCGATATTGATCAGTGCCTCACCCATCTGGCCTTTCCTGAGGGCGTCGATGGCGCCCATGTAGGCGCTGTACAGCCCGTAAGCCTGCAGTCCTGCCCCCATGCTGGTCATCCCGCGACTCTTGGTCTTGTCCACCCAGCTCGGCAAATGCTCGGGCAACGGGCTCCTGTGGATATCCAGGCGCTGGGTGGAGGCCAGCAAGCGATTGATCTGGTTCATCGCGACAGCAGAATCGCCCGCAGGCATTTCACGCAGCAATGGCGCTGCATCGGGAGAGCGCAGGGTGACGATTTCGTAGAGTAATTCCGGTACCCGTTGACGCGCTTGTCCATCGATTGACTTGATCCGTTGCTCAACCTGAACAGGGTCGAGCTCCAGTCCGTCGGTGAAGACCTGATCGGGCTCGGGAAAGTACGTGTTGGACGCTGTAACGGGCTCGCCGTTGATCCGGGCTCCAAGTGCTTGAAGCTCCTGGCGGCTCACGGTCAGCTCGCCAAATCGAAGGGGACCGAACAACTTGTCCAGGTCTCGCAGATCAGGGGATTTTTCGGAAGTGCCTTCCGTTTCTACTGTTGGTGAAGTGGTTGGAACGTTAATGTCGGAAATTGTAATTGGCGCTGTAAGAATAGTTTCAGTGTTTGCAGTAAATGTCTTGGCCAAAATCAATACTCTGCAGTGATGTGTCGATTGAATCTGGCATGAAGGGGTGAAGGTTTCAGTAGTTATTGTTTTTCTGATTGTATTGTTGTTTTTTGTATTGTGTTTGAAGTGCTCTGCGGGTTGATTGTCCGTTGTTGTTCCTCTAGTTTGAAGTCGACCCGAATGAAACGGGCTTCATCATCAAGGAGGACGATATGACGATTTACGAAGATGAGTGGGCTTTCTGGGATGACATCGCCGGGAAGTATATTTTCAAACATGCAGGCGTCGATCTGAATAGCGATATCATCATCAAGGGCGCAGGTTACTACGCTGACTCGATGGTCCTTGAACGGCGCAAGCGCAAACGGGTGAAGAGCGAGCTTGACGTTGCGGTGCCGACAACTGACAAGTGAAGTCTCGGTTGAGTATTTGTCCGGTTTAAATAACAAGAGAGTTGCTATATGTCCAATGCAAAAAATACTACATTTACGGGGCATCTTTTTGCGGGTGGTCTTCCGCTTGTCATCAACTATCAGGTGATGGAGCAGCGTTTAAAGCATCCGCGAATTACGACGGGTCAACGATTGAGTGCGGAAATTTCTCTTAATGACGAAGTTGCATCGCGCATTATTACCCTGGCGGATCATGACGATGCGGAGCCGCTGCTGTTTGAGTTTGTTCCGGATAATCAGGGGCGTTACACCCTTGGCGTCAAGACTGTCGGGCGCTATTTCAATTGGCGACTGCGGATGGATCAGAGCTCCCGGCATCTTCTGGTGGACAAGAATATCGGCAGCTACTTCGAGCTGGAAACCTACGCCGGGAAGTTGAAGTCTTTTGGCGACTTACCTTCCAATCCGGCTTCTGTGGCGCTAGTCAGTGTCGAGAAGAAGCTGGGGCTGTTTCAACACGAAACAAAGGGAGGTCTCAAGTACTTCCTCGACAGGAATCCGAACGACACCGAGCACAATGCCTACAACCCCGTGCCAGTGTCGTTCGTCTTGAGAACCCAACCTTCGGCGCTGTCTGCCGTCGCCTAGTACGAATATCGCAACAATGTATGCGGCAAATGCCGCAACACGAAGAAACCGAACAAGGCGACCAGTGCCGGCAACACCAGCCACCAGACTTTCTGCGGCATCGCTTCAAGGGGGGAGCGGCGCTGAATCAGCCACAGGCTCGCGGCGCAGACACAGGCGGCAAGCATTGCGCCGGCCAGCACATCGGTTGGCCAGTGTGCCCCCAGGTACACCCGTGACAAGGCAATCGCCAGTGCCGGAATGCAGCCGACCAACAGCCAGGTCAGGCGCATTCTTGGCGGTTGTCCACGTCCGGCCAGCACCGCCAGGGTCAGGAACAGCGCGAACGATCCGGACGCGTGGCCGCTGGGCATGCTGTAACTGGTCAACGGGTCGGTCAGCACTTCCGGGCGTACCCGGGCGAAAAACAGTTTGGTCCCGGTGTTGGCCAGCGCGGTGACGAGCAGGGTACTACCGGCGAAGATTGCCTGACGCCACTGGCGGCACAGCAGCAACAGGCCGGTCAGCAAAATGCTGAACACCAGCATGTTGCGGAACTCGCCGATCAGGGTAAAGACCACCGCGACCTCGTCGAGCACCGCGTTGCGGTGTTCCTGTACGAGGGTCATGACGCCCTGATCAAGGGCGGTCAGGTATGGGTAACCGACAAACAGACCGATCAGGATCAGCAGGCTCATGCTGCTGATCCAGATTGTTGCCCGACGATGGCGGCGCAGGCTGCTGTTGGCGCTCAGGCCGACCATCACCGCAATGCTGGCGGCGACGATCCCGGCCTGCAGCCAGAAACCCTCCGGCAATGGCAGACGAATCGCCGCCCCGGTGGCCCAGCCCGGCAGCAGGTACGCGATGCTCCAGCCCGCCGCCGCCAGCAGACTCACGGCCGCGAAGCGCGGGAAGGGCATGTCGCACATCCCGGCGACCATCGGCAACATCGGTCGCAATGGGCCGATGAAACGCCCGACCAGCAGGCTGGCGATACCGTAGCGCTGGAAATAGGTCTCTGCGCCGGCCATCCATTCCGGGTGATGGCGCAAGCCCGGCAGGCGCCGGATGTTCTGGTGGAAGTGGCGGCCCAGGAAGTACGAAATCACGTCGCCGAGAATCCCGCCGAGGAAACCCAGCAACAGGGTTTCGCTCAACGACAGCGCACCGCTGCCGGCCAGCACTGCCACGGCAAACAGCAACACGGTGCCGGGAACAATCAGCCCGGCAATCGCCAGGCATTCAACGCAGGCTACGACGAACACTGCGGCGGCCAGCCACTGCGGATTGGCGGCCAGCCACCCGGTCACGCTATCGAGCCATGGGCCCATACAACACACTCCATTTCATTGATGTCCCTGACCGGCGTACCGCAGAGGGGAAATTCACAGCAGAAAATAATCGCGTCCTTCGACCTGACCCCGGCGCAGCGGGTTCCGGGTGCACCACTGGGCGTAGGCCGCATCAACGAAGCGATACATCAAATGCTCGTCACGCCCGTGGGGGATGCCCAGGCGGGTGGTCTGGATGATGTGGCCTGGCGCGGGGCCGGTGTCTTCCACCAGCAGTATGTCGTGGTCGAAACGCTTGGCATCCCACACCGGCACTTTTAGCCCCAGGGCCTTGCACAGCAGGGTCTGCCCGGCGCAAAGCTTTTGCGACGGTCGCGGGCGACCCTGTGCATCGGGGTTGTTCAGCAGCATCTGCGCCAGGCTGGCCGGGCCGCTGATTTCATCGACCCATGGATAGGCCGATTTGATCAGCACCGCATTGCCAGGACCCTGTGCACTGAAGTTCAACGAATCGCCGCCACGGGCGTAGTACATATAGATGTGGCCGCCATCCAGAAACAAAGCCTTACGCTTTTCCGTGTAGCCGAGGGAGGCATGGCTGCCTTTTTCTTCGCAGTAATACGCTTCGGTTTCGATGATCCGGGCGCTGAGCCACAGGTCGCCGACCCGGTGACGGATGACTTTGCCGAGCAGGTCCCGGGCAAGCGTCTGGGCGTCACGGTCGAAAAAAACGTCCGGAAGGCCCATCGGCAGGCGCTCGGCGTGGGCACGAACGGTCAGATTGGACATGGCAAACGGTGTTTATCCAGGCGAAAGAGGTCGTGATGATAACAATCCGAGCCTTAATTACGGCTGAACATCGGCAAATCGCCGTCCATTTCGACCATCCGCCCGTCACCGCTGTTAGTCCCGGGACGCGACAGCTATAATCTGCCGCTTTCCTCTTTGCCAAGACCCCAGCAGACCATGACTGAGTCCGTTCTTGACTACATGACCCGATTGGGTCGCGCCGCCCGCGAAGCTTCCCGGGTCATCGGCCGTGCCAGCACCGCGCAGAAAAACCGCGCCCTGCTGGCTGCCGCCAATGCCTTGGACGCCGCCCGCGCCGAGCTTGCGGCAGCCAATGAACAGGATCTGGCCGCCGGTCGCGCCAACGGTCTGGAGCCTGCACTGCTGGAACGTCTGGAACTGACCCCGGCGCGTATCGACGGGATGATCGTCGGTCTGCGTCAGGTGGCGGCCTTGCCGGACCCGGTCGGTGCGATCCGCGACATGAGCTTCCGTCCGTCGGGCATTCAGGTCGGCAAGATGCGTGTGCCGCTGGGCGTGATCGGGATCATCTACGAGTCCCGTCCGAACGTGACCATCGATGCCGCGAGCCTGTGCCTGAAGTCCGGTAACGCGACGATCCTGCGTGGCGGTTCCGAAGCGATTCATTCCAACCGTGCGATTGCCGCCTGCATCCAGCGCGGCCTGGCCGAAGCCGAGCTGCCGGCCGCCGTGGTGCAAGTGGTGGAAACCACCGACCGTGCCGCCGTTGGCGCACTGATCACCATGCCCGAGTACGTCGATGTGATCGTACCGCGAGGTGGCCGTGGCCTGATTGAGCGCATCAGCCGTGATGCGCGGGTGCCGGTGATCAAGCACCTGGACGGCATCTGCCACGTCTATGTCAGCGAACACGCCGACCTGCCGAAAGCCCAGCGCATCGCCTTCAATGCCAAGACCTATCGTTATGGCATCTGCGGCGCGATGGAGACCTTGCTGGTCGACCAAAGTGTTGCGAAGGATTTCCTGCCGTCGATGGCTGCCCAGTTCCGCGAAAAAGGCGTCGAGCTGCGTGGTTGCGAGCGCACCCGGGCGATCATCGATGCCGTGCCGGCCAGCGAAGAAGACTGGGGCACCGAGTATCTGGCGCCGATTCTGTCGATCCGTGTGGTCGACGGTCTGGACCAGGCCATCGAACATATCAACCATTACGGCTCCCATCACACCGATTCGATCGTCAGCGAAAACCTCGCCGACACCCGCCAGTTCGTGGCTCAGGTCGACTCGGCGTCGGTGATGATCAACACCCCGACCTGCTTCGCCGATGGATTCGAATACGGATTGGGTGCCGAGATCGGCATTTCTACTGATAAGCTGCACGCCCGTGGCCCGGTGGGCCTCGAAGGACTGACCTGCGAGAAGTACATCGTGGTCGGTGATGGCCAGTTGCGCGGCCAGGCGACGGTCTGACTTGTCCGACCTCGACCTGAAAGCGCCGAAATCCGGCAGAAAGTCTCGCCCCCGGCGCATTGGCGTTCTGGGCGGAACCTTCGATCCGGTGCATGTCGGCCATTTGCGTGGCGCGCTGGAAGTCGCCGAAGCGCTGGCCCTCGATGAGCTGCGCATGATGCCCAGCGCCCGGCCGCCGCATCGCGATACCCCGCAGGTGTCGGCGCAGGATCGGCTGGCAATGGTTGAATGTGCGGTGGCCGGAGTGCCGCCGCTGGTGGTGGACGCCCGCGAATTGCAGCGGGACAAACCGTCCTGGACCATCGATACCCTGGAGTCGCTGCGCGCCGAAATGGCCGCCGAGACCCAGGTTTTTCTGCTTTTGGGCTGGGACGCATTTTGCGGCCTGCCCACTTGGCACCGCTGGGAGGAGTTGCTCCAGCATTGCCACATCCTGGTGCTACAGCGCCCGGACGCCGACAGCGAACCGCCGGATGCCTTGCGCAACCTGCTGGCAGCGCGTTCGGTGAGCGACCCGCTGGCCCTGAAAGGGCCGAGCGGACAGATTGCATTCGTCTGGCAGACACCGCTTGCGGTCTCCGCCACCCAGATCCGTCAACTGCTGGCCAGCGGTAAGTCGGTACGTTTCCTGGTGCCCGACGCGGTCCTGGCCTACATCGATGCGCACGGTCTGTATCGTGCGTCGAACTGAACAAGGCGTGCTCAAGTAACACGATCATCGTGGGACGAGACGCCGAATACATGAGCAAAACGAGTTTTATATGACTGACAAAGACCAAACCAAAGTAAAGCGCAAAGGCACGTTCAAGAGCGCTCCGCTGCCAGAGCCGGTCAACACCAACGAGCCGCTGAAAGGCGACGAACTGGTCAAGATTGCCGTGGCCGCCCTGGAAGACGTCAAGGCCCAGGACATCCAGATCATCGATGTGCGCGACAAGCAAAGCATCACTGACTACATGATCATCGCCACCGGTACGTCCAACCGCCAGATCAACGCGATGCTGGACAAGGTTCGCGAAGAAGTGAAAAAGCAGGGCGCCAAGCCGCTGGGCGAAGAAGGCAAGGGCGACAGCGACTGGGTGCTGCTGGACCTGGATCTGGTGATCGTGCACATGATGACCGCCTCGGCTCGTCAGTTCTACGACCTGGAGCGCCTGTGGGCCGGTGCCGAGCAAAGCCGTGCGGCGGACGCCAAGCACCACAGCCCGGAAAACACCCACGAGCATTTCACCAAGCTCAACAAAGACCAGCTGTAAGGGACGCGCTGTGCGACTGCGACTGATCGCCGTCGGTTCACGCATGCCCAAATGGGTGGAAGAAGGCTGGCATGAATACGCCAAGCGTCTTCCGTCCGAGCTGGCGCTGGAACTGGTGGAAATACCGCTCAATACCCGTGGCAAGAATGCCGACGTGGCACGCTTCATCCGTCAGGAAGGCGAAGCCATGCTGGCCAAGGTCGGGCAGAACGAGCGGATTGTCACCCTCGAAGTGCACGGCAAGCCCTGGAGCACCGAGCAACTGGCGGTCGAACTCGACCGTTGGCGGCTGGATTCGCGCACGGTCAATTTCATGGTCGGCGGCCCGGAAGGGCTGGCGCCGGAAGTCTGTGCCCGCGCGGATCAGCGCTGGTCGTTGTCGCCGTTGACGCTGCCGCACCCGCTGGTGCGCATCCTCATCGGCGAGCAGTTGTATCGTGCCTGGACTGTGTTGTCCGGCCACCCTTACCACAAGTAATCCTGCCCTCATGTCCCAGCCGATCCGCATCAAGGACCACGAAAAAGACGCCCGTCTGGTGCGTAGCCGCGTCGTGTTCGGGGCCATTGCGGTGGTGTTGCTGATCTGTGTGCTGATTGCCCGGCTGTATTTCCTGCAGGTCATCCAGTACGAGTACCACTCGACCCTGTCGGAAAACAATCGGGTGCATGTCCAGCCGATTCCGCCAACCCGTGGGTTGATCTTCGACCGTAACGGCGTGGTGGTGGCGGACAACCGCCCGAGCTTCAGTCTGAGCATGACCCGCGAGCGCTCCGGCGACTGGCAGCAAGTGCTCGATGTGATCGTCGAGGTGCTGGAGCTGACGCCGGAAGACCGGGTGATCTTCGAGAAACGCATGCGTCAGGGGCGCCGGCCGTTCGAGCCGGTGCCGATCCTGTTCGAGCTGACCGAAGAGCAGATTGCCCGCGTCGCGGTGAACCAGTTCCGCCTGCCGGGCGTGGAAGTGGTTGCGCAACTGGTGCGTCACTACCCGCAGGGCGCGCATTTTGCGCATTCGGTGGGTTACATGGGGCGGATCAACGAGAAAGAGCTGAAGACCCTCGATCCGGTCAATTACAGCGGCACCCACCACATCGGTAAAACCGGCATCGAACGCTTCTATGAAGCCGAACTGCATGGCCAGGTGGGTTACGAAGAGGTCGAGACCAACGCTCGGGGCCGTGTGTTGCGGGTGCTCAAGCGTACCGATCCGGTGCCGGGCAAGGACATCGTCCTGAGCCTCGACATCAAATTGCAGGAAGCCGCCGAAGCCGCGCTGGGCGGGCGACGCGGTGCCGTGGTAGCGCTGGACCCGAACACCGGCGAGGTGCTGGCGATGGTCAGCCAGCCGAGCTTCGACCCGAACCTGTTCGTCACCGGCATCAGCTTCAAGGCGTACGCCGAGCTGCGCGATTCCATCGACCGGCCGCTGTTCAACCGCGTACTGCGCGGTCTGTACCCGCCGGGCTCGACGATCAAACCGGCGGTAGCGATTGCCGGTCTGGACGCGGGCGTGGTGACGGCGTCGAGCCGCGTGTTCGACCCGGGTTACTACATGCTGCCCAACTACGATCACAAATACCGCAACTGGAACCGCACCGGGGACGGCTTCGTCGACCTCGACACGGCGATCATGCGGTCCAACGACACCTACTTCTATGACCTGGCGCACAAGCTCGGCATCGATCGGTTGTCGGCATACATGAACAAGTTCGGCATCGGCCAGAAGGTCTCGCTGGACATGTTCGAAGAATCCCCCGGTCTGATGCCGTCCCGCGAATGGAAACGTGCCACCCGCAAGCAGGCATGGTTCCCGGGCGAGACCCTGATTCTCGGGATCGGCCAGGGCTACATGCAATCGACGCCGCTGCAGCTGGCCCAGGCCACCGCGCTGGTGGCCAACAAGGGTGTGTGGAACCGTCCGCACCTGGCCAAGACCATCGAGGGCGAGAAGCCCAAGGATGAAAACCCGATGCCGGACATCGTCCTGCGCGATCCGTCGGACTGGACCAAGGTCAACCACGGCATGCAGCAGGTCATGCACGGCGCCCGGGGTACGGCGCGCAAGGCTTCGATCGGCGCGCAATACCGCATCGCCGGCAAGTCGGGTACGGCTCAGGTGGTCGCGATCAAGCAAGGCGAGAAATACGACCGTTCCAAAGTGCAGGAACGCCACCGCGACCACGCCTTGTTCGTCGGTTTTGCACCGGCCGACAACCCGAAAATCGTGGTGTCGGTGATGGTCGAGAACGGTGAGTCCGGTTCCGGCGTCGCCGCGCCGGTGGTGCGTCAGGTGATGGACGCCTGGCTGCTGGATCAGGACGGACGCTTGAAGGCCGAATACGCCAGCCCTATCAGTGCGGAGGCTACGGCCCGTGAAGAATAATTTCGATCGCATGCTCTCCAGCGAGGATGTGATGCGTCGCCGGGCGACGCTGTTGCAACGCCTGCATATCGATGGCCCGTTGTTGGTTCTGCTGTTGATCCTCGCGGCCGGCAGCCTGTTCGTGCTGTATTCGGCGAGCGGCAAGAGCTGGGACCTGCTGGCCAAACAGGCCACATCGTTCGGCATCGGTCTGGTGTCGATGATCGTCATCGCCCAGTTCGAACCACGGTTCATGGCCCGTTGGGTGCCGCTCGGCTATGTGGTCGGGGTGGTGCTGCTGATGGTGGTGGACATCATGGGCCACAACGCCATGGGCGCGACCCGCTGGATCAACATTCCCGGGGTGATCCGCTTCCAGCCGTCGGAATTCATGAAGATCCTGATGCCGGCGACCATCGCCTGGTACCTGTCCAAACGCACGCTGCCGCCGCAGCTCAAGCACGTCGGGATCAGCCTGATGCTGATTGGCGTGCCGTTCATTCTGATCGTGCGTCAACCGGATCTGGGCACTTCGCTGCTGATTCTGGCCGGCGGTGCGTTCGTGCTGTTCATGGGCGGGTTGCGCTGGCGCTGGATCCTCAGCGTGCTGGCCGCCGCCGTACCCGTGGCGATCGCCATGTGGTTCTTCATCATGCACGACTACCAGAAGCAACGGATCCTGACCTTCCTTGATCCTGAAAGCGATCCGTTGGGCACCGGCTGGAACATCATTCAATCGAAGGCCGCCATCGGTTCCGGCGGCGTGTTCGGCAAGGGCTGGCTGCTGGGCACTCAGTCGCACCTGGACTTCCTGCCGGAAAGCCACACCGACTTCATCATCGCTGTACTCGGCGAAGAGTTCGGCCTGGTGGGCATTTGCGCTCTACTGCTGATCTATCTCTTGCTGATCGGTCGCGGCCTGGTGATTACCGCCCAGGCGCAGACGCTGTTCGGCAAACTGCTCGCCGGCGCCTTGACCATGACGTTTTTTGTTTATGTTTTCGTCAACATCGGTATGGTCAGTGGCCTGTTGCCGGTGGTGGGGGTGCCGTTGCCGTTCATTAGCTACGGCGGAACTTCGCTGGTGACACTGCTGTCAGCGTTTGGGGTTTTGATGTCGATCCATACGCATCGCAAATGGATCGCACAGGTTTGAATAAGGTGAAGAGTTCAATGCAAGTAATGCGTGACTGGGCGACACGATACGCACCGTGGCTCGGCCTGGTAGGCATCCTTGGCAGCGCGCAGGAAGCGTTGGCCGGCGATTACGAAGGCTCGCCCCAAGTGGCCGAATTCGTCGGTGAAATGACCCGCGACTACGGTTTCGCCGGCGAACAGCTGATGGCGGTGTTCCGCGAGGCGCAGCGCAAGCAGGCGATTCTCGACGCGATTTCCAAACCCGCCGAACGGGTCAAACAGTGGAAAGAATACCGGCCGATGTTCCTCACCGACGCGCGCATCGCCCGGGGTGTGGACTTCTGGCGCCAGCACGAGGCCGTGCTGGCCCGCGCCGAGCAGGAATACGGCGTTCCGGCCCAGGTGATCGTGTCGATCATCGGCGTTGAGACCTTTTTCGGACGTAATACCGGCAATTACCGGGTGATCGATGCCTTGTCCACGCTGGGATTCGACTATCCTCCCCGTGCCGAATTTTTCCGCAAGGAACTGCGTGAGTTCCTGCTGCTGGCGCGTGAAGAGCAGGTCGACCCGCTGACCCTCAAGGGTTCCTACGCCGGGGCGATGGGCTTGCCGCAGTTCATGCCGAGCAGCTTTCGCGCCTACGCGGTGGATTTCGACGGCGACGGCCACATCAATATCTGGAACAACCCGGATGATGCGATCGGCAGCGTCGCCAGCTACTTCAAGCGTCACGGCTGGGTGGCCGGCGAGCCGGTGGTCAGTCGGGCCGATGTGCGCGGCGAACAGGTGGATGAGGGTTTGACCACCGGGATCGAACCGACGAAGACCGTCGGGGAGTTGCGAGCGCTGGGCTGGTCAAGTCATGATGCGCTGCGCGATGATATGCCGGTTACTGCATTTCGCCTGGAAGGCGACAACGGCCCGGAATACTGGATGGGCCTGAAGAATTTCTACGCGATCACGCGTTATAACCGCAGCGTGATGTACGCCATGGCTGTACATCAACTGTCTGAAGAGCTGGTAAAAGCACGGGGCGTCAAGTAATGCAGGCATTGCCTATCAACAAACCCCTGAAGCTGGTGGCATTCGCTGCGTTGGCAGTGTTGGTCGCCAGTTGCTCGACCAGCCGTGCACCGAGCCAGAAGACTTCGTCCACTGCTGTTCGCGCGCAGCCGGGCCTGGATATCAACCGGGCCCACAAGGATGGCGCGCCGTGGTGGGACGTCGATGTGTCGCGCATCCCGGACGCCACGCCGACCCTGCACACCGGCCCGTACAAGGCCAACCCGTACACCGTGCTGGGTAAGACCTACTTCCCGTTGCAGGAGTCCAAGACCTACGTGGCCTCGGGCACTGCATCCTGGTACGGCACCAAGTTCCACGGTCAGAACACCGCCAACGGCGAAGTCTATGACCTGTACGGCATGAGCGCCGCCCACAAGACATTACCGCTGCCGAGTTACGTTCGGGTGACCAACCTGGACAACAACAGGAGCGTGATCCTGCGGGTCAACGATCGCGGGCCGTTCTATTCGGACCGGATCATCGACCTGTCCTACGCCGCGGCCAAAAAACTCGGCTATGCCGAAATCGGCACCGCGCGGGTCAAGGTCGAGGGTATCGACCCGCAACAGTGGTGGGCCGCAAAAGGCCGTCCGGCGCCTTTGATGCTCAACGAGCCGCAAGTCGCGCAGAATACTGCGCCGGTGATCACGGCCTCGGCCGGTACCATCGAGCAGTGGACTCCACCGCCGCAACAACATGCCTCTGACACTGTACCTGTACAGATCAGCGCAAAAAAAAACGCTTCTGCACCAGCGTCTGGCCAGTATCTGCAGGTGGGCGCGTTCGCCAACCCGGACGCTGCAGAACTCCTGAGGTCGAAGCTCAGCGGGATGGTGAGCGCTCCGGTGTTCATCAGCTCGATCGTGCGCAATCAGCAGACCCTGCACCGGGTACGCCTGGGACCGATCGGTTCGCCGGGTGAAATTGCCCAGGTACAGAACAGCGTGCGCTCGGCCAATCTTGGTTCGCCAAGCGTGGTCACCGAGTAAGTAATACGTAGCACTTGATTGACGGTTCACCAGCGATTGGGGGGTGAACCAGGTTGTTGGCTCGTCGAAGAACAAAAGCCCGGCAAAGGGTGACTGGAGTGAGCAACTGAACACGCGATGGCCCGTTAGAAAGCCATCTGATTAATTTTGCCCGCAAGGGCAGTTTCCATTAGCGATTTCGAGAGACGGATGAACATCACCACCTTTGCCAAACGCCTGTGTCTGCTAGTCCCGCTGCTCCTCTCGCCAGCCGCCTTCGCGGCCGAGATGATGCCGTCGCCACCTCAACTGGCCGCAAAAGCCTACGTGCTCATGGACGCCAGCAGCGGCAACGTGCTGGTGGAGAACAACGGTGACCAGCGTCTGCCACCGGCCAGTCTGACCAAACTGATGACCGCGTATATCGCTACGCTGGAAATCCGTCGTGGCCAGATCGGTGAAAACGATCCAGTGACCATCAGCGAAAACGCCTGGCGCACCGGCGGCTCGCGGATGTTCATCAAAGTCGGCTCGCAAGTGACTGTCAGCGACCTGCTGCACGGCATCATCATCCAGTCCGGCAACGACGCCAGCGTCGCGGTTTCCGAGCACATCGCCGGCAGCGAAGACGCCTTCGCCGACCTGATGAACAAGACCGTCGCCGATCTGGGCATGACCAACACCCACTTCATGAACCCGACCGGTCTGCCGAACCCTGAGCACTACTCGTCGGCTCACGACATGGCGATCCTGGCTCGCGCGATCATCCACGAAGACCCGGCTCACTACGCGATCTACTCGCAGAAAGAGTTCTTCTGGAACGGCATCAAGCAACCTAACCGCAACCTGCTGCTGTGGCGCGACAAGACCGTTGACGGTCTGAAAACCGGTCACACCGACGAAGCCGGCTACTGCATGGTGTCCTCGGCCGTACGTGACGGCATGCGCCTGATCGCCGTGGTGTTCGGCACCAACAGCGAAGTGGCTCGCGCTGCTGAAACCCAGAAGCTGCTGACCTACGGTTTCCGTTTCTTCGAAACCCAGACCTTCTACCAGAAGGGCACCGAACTGGCTCAGGCCCCGGTGTGGAAAGGCACCACCAATCAAGTCAAGGCCGGCCTGGCTGAAGACCTGACCATGACCCTGCCGAAAGGCCAGCTGAAAAAGCTCGCTGCCAGCATGACCATGAACCCGCAACTGACCGCGCCAATCGCCAAGGGCGACGTGATCGGTAAAGTCGAAGTGAAACTGGACGACAAGGTGGTGCACAGCGCCGACCTGATCGCCCTGGACGCTGTCGAGGAGGGTGGTATCTTCCGCCGCATGTGGGATAGCATCCGTCTATTCTTCTACGGCTTGTTCAACTGATTCGAGTTGACCTGCATGGCCCCGTTCCGATCCGGAGCGGGGCCTTGTTCGTTACCGGGCTTACGCTTACGAGGCCGTTACGCCATGACCGATACCGAAGTAAAGGCGCCAAAGATCGAATTTCCACAGGTTGATTATCCGGTTAAGGTGATCAGCGATACGGGCGTCGGCAACAAAGACAAGATCATCGACATCGTCAAGAAACACGCCAAGATCAACGATGAGCGTGTGGACGAGCGTCAAAGCAGCAACGGCAAGTACACCACCATCCAGTTGCACATCGTCGCGACCGACCAGGATCAGCTGTACAACATCAACAGCGAACTGCGGGCGACCGGTTTCGTGCACATGGTGTTGTGATGTCCGGCACGCTGGGCTTTCGCGAGCTTGGCCAGATGGCTTACGAGCCGGTCTGGCATGCCATGCAACGTTTTACCAACGAACGCGGCAGTGATGCCGCCGACGAAATCTGGCTCGTCGAGCACCCACCGGTGTTCACCCAGGGCCAGGCCGGCAAGGCCGAACACCTGCTGCTGCCGGGGGATATCCCGGTGGTGCAGGTCGACCGCGGCGGGCAGGTGACTTACCATGGCCCCGGCCAACTGGTGGCGTACCTGCTGCTGGATGTGCGCAAACTGGGTTTTGGTGTACGAGACCTGGTCACGCGCATGGAGCGGTGCCTGATCGAGCTGCTGGCCAGCTATGACGTCACTGCAGTGGCCAAGCCAGACGCTCCCGGCGTCTACGTCGACGGAGCGAAAATCGCTTCTCTGGGTTTGCGGATTCGCCACGGTTGTTCCTTTCATGGCCTGGCCCTGAACGTGGACATGGACCTGGAACCGTTTCGACGGATTAATCCCTGCGGCTACGCCGGGCTGGCGATGACCCAGCTGAGCGACCATGCAGGATCGATTGAATTTGCCGAGGTAAGTGCCCGGCTGCGTGCGCAGCTCGTCAAACACCTCGACTATGCTGAGCAGACGACCCTGACGGGCGGAATCGACTGATATGACTACTGATGCAGTGCAAACCATGATCCCGACGCTCGACGTGACCGAGCGCCCGGCCCCGCGTCCCAAGGTTGAAGCGGGCGTCAAGCTGCGCGGCGCCGAGAAGGTTGCACGCATCCCGGTGAAGATCATTCCGACCACCGAACTGCCGAAGAAACCCGACTGGATCCGCGTGCGCATCCCGGTTTCGCCGGAAGTCGACCGCATCAAGAGCCTGCTGCGCAAGCACAAGCTGCACAGCGTCTGTGAAGAAGCGTCCTGCCCGAACCTGGGCGAGTGCTTCTCCGGCGGCACCGCGACCTTCATGATCATGGGTGACATCTGCACCCGTCGCTGCCCGTTCTGCGACGTTGGCCACGGTCGTCCGAAGCCACTGGACGTCAACGAGCCGGAAAGCCTGGCCATCGCCATCGCCGACCTGAAACTCAAGTACGTGGTGATCACCTCGGTTGACCGCGACGACCTGCGTGACGGCGGTGCCCAGCACTTTGCCGACTGCATCCGCGAAATCCGCAAACTGTCGCCGAACGTGCAGCTCGAGACCCTGGTCCCGGACTACCGTGGCCGCATGGACATCGCCCTGGAAATCACCGCGGCCGAGCCGCCGGATGTGTTCAACCACAACCTGGAAACCGTGCCGCGCCTGTACAAGGCTGCGCGTCCGGGTTCGGACTACCAGTGGTCGCTGACCCTGCTGCAACGCTTCAAGCAGATGATGCCGCACATTCCGACCAAGTCCGGCCTGATGCTGGGTCTGGGCGAGACCGACGACGAAGTCATCGAAGTCATGAAGCGCATGCGCGAACACGACATCGACATGCTGACCCTGGGCCAGTACCTGCAACCGTCCCGCAGCCACTTGCCGGTGCAGCGTTTCGTGCACCCGGACACCTTCGCCTGGTTCGCCGAGGAAGGTTACAAGATGGGCTTCAAGAACGTCGCGTCCGGCCCGTTGGTGCGCTCTTCGTACCACGCCGACGAGCAGGCGAAACTGGTCAAGGCCGAGCTGCTCGGTTCCTGATTCAGCGCTGAATGAAAAAATGCCCGCCGGGGTTTATCGCCCGGCGGGCATTTTTTTGCCCGGCCTACACTCGTTACTGACTTTTCCTGCAATCTGCGGCGCAGCCGAGCCTCTTCTGTTTGTCGCCGTTCCTGACTACTGTGTGAGCATGACTTCACACAGGGAGATCCATGGATGACCGTTCGACCGACCCACACCCTTTGTCCGCACAAGCCTGTCCCCGCACTGCCTTCGGAAGGGCTGATAGGCGTCATCGCTCCAGCCGGCCCCGGCACGCTGGATACTGAAAAGGCTGTTCAATGGATGCGCGCCCGGGGTTACGGATTGCGGGTGTTCCCTGGCGTCTACGAAAAGGATGGCTATCTGGCCGGTAGCGACGAGGTGCGGCTCAACGATCTGCACGCCGCGTTCGCTGACGAAGAGGTCGATGCAATCATTTGCCTGCGTGGCGGTTACGGCACGCCACGGTTGCTGGACCGGATCGACTACGACTTGCTGAGCCGCCATGCCAAGCCCTTCGTCGGTTACAGCGACATCACCGCGCTGCATCTGGCTATCAGTCGCTACGCCGGGTTCGTGACCTTTCACGGGCCACTGTTGAATGCCGATCTGCTGGGGGACAAGGAACCGCCGACGGTGACGTCGTTCTTCGCCATGCTGCGCGGTCAGTTGAAGACCGGCAGCGTATTGAGCCATCCGGTGGCCTACCCATTGACCACCGTAGAACCCGGCATTGCCCACGGGCGTTTGCTGGGCGGCAATCTGGCGATGATCGCCGCGACCTTGGGCACGCCTTATGAAATCGACGTCGAAGGGGTGATTCTGCTCATCGAGGACATCAACGAGCCGCTGTATCGGATCGACCGCTTGCTGACCCAGATGCGTCTGGCGGGCAAGTTGGCCAGATTGCGTGGCGTGTTGGTCGGGGATGTGGCGGGCGTGGATGTCGAGGCCTTGAACCGCCTGCTCAAGCAGACCTTTGAACCGTTGCGGATTCCGGTGCTGTCCGGCTGGCGCAGCGGGCATTGTGATCCGAACCTGACGTTGCCGATGGGGGCGCTGGTCCGACTGGATGCGGGGAAGAAGGAGTTGATGCTGGAGCAGGATGTGGTGATTCGGTAGCCGAACCCCAAAACAAGACCGCCGCCTGAAGAGGCGGCGGTCTTTTTTACTGGCTACGCAAGCTTTCCAGCAGCTTGTGCGTCGGGTAACCGTCTGCGGGCCAGCCAAAGGACTGTTGCGCACTGCGGATCGCCTTGCGCGTATTGGCGCCGATGATGCCGTCGGCGGTACCCGCGTCGTAGTTGCGTGCAGTCAGCAGATTTTGCAGCTCGATGCGCTCGGTGCGACTCAGCGGCAGATCATCTTTTGGCCAGGTGCCGTTGATCAGGCCTGCGCCGTTGAAACGCTCTGACAACAGGCTCACGGCCAGGGCATAGGACGACGAGTTGTTGTACTTGAGGATCGCCCGGAAGTTATCGAGGATCAGGAACGCCGGGCCACGATAGCCGGCCGGCAGCAGCAGGGCGGCCGAAAGTTGCTCGGAGCCGGCCGGTGCCTGGCCGCCGTTGGGCAGAATCACACCCAGTTGCCGCCATTCGGCGACACTTTTGCGAATTGCACCATCGGCCAGGGTGTAGTTGAAACCGCTCGGCAGCTGCACCTCGAAGCCCCACGGCTGGCCACGCTGCCAGCCGGAGCTTTGCAGGTAGTGCGCGGTGGAGGCCAAGGCGTCAGCCGGGCTGCCCCAGATGTCACGGCGACCGTCACCGTCGAAATCCACGGCGTGGGTGTTGTAGGTGGTCGGGATGAACTGGGTCTGGCCCATGGCGCCGGCCCAGGAGCCGAGCATCTTCTCTGGCGTGATGTCGCCCTGTTGCAGGATTTGCAGCGCCGCGATCAGTTGCGCGTGGGCAAAGCCAGGGCGGCGGCCTTCATAGGCCAGGGTCGCCAGGGAATTGATCACCGACTTGGTGCCCTGGAACTGGCCGAAATTGCTTTCCATCCCCCACACAGACACCAACGCCTGGCGATCGACGCCATAGCGTTGCTCGATGCGTTGCAGGATGTCGGCGTACTGGTTGATCAACGTCTGGCCTTTGCGCACTCGCAGCGGCGACAGGGCGCCATCCAGGTATTCCCACACCGGACGAGCGAACTCCGGCTGGCTGCGGTCGGCGCGGATCACGCTGGCGTCGAAACTGACGTTGGCAAAGGCGCGATCGAAGACGTCGGCGCGAATCCCGGCGGCCAAAGCGTCCTTGCGGAAACCGGCCTGCCACTCGGCGAAGGTCTGGGTCGGTTGCAGGTCGAGGTCGTCACCGGACGGCACTACCGGCGGGATGATCGCGGGGGCCGTGGCAACAGGAGCGGTCTGAAGCGGTTGAGCGTCGGCGGCGGTGGGTTTTTCCGCGCAGGCGACAAGCAGTACGAAACTTGTGGCAGCGATCAGTTGGCGAAAGGGCCAACGACGGGAAAGACTAAGGGGCATGCACAGGTCCAGAGGATACGAATCAGGTGCAGACCTTAACATGAGGAAGGGGTGCTGCGCTTCAAGCGGCCAGAAAGTAAGAAGCCTCCCAGCTGTCAGACTGGAAGGCTTCGCGGCGGTAGCTGCCTTTACCCTTGGTGGGGCGTTCCTGGCGGCTGCGGAACAGGGGTTGGGCGACGATGGATTTGGCCTTGTTATGGCCATGTTTCGATGGCTTTTTGCTCATGAGGGTTCTCGCGAGTGAGTGGGTTTTGCGCGGCAAATGATCTGCCGATGTCGAGCGTCTGTCTATAGGACAGAAGGCGGGATGTTCTGTAGGAAATGGTCTGTACAAAAAAACCGGATCGCGGTGTGCGATCCCGGGTTTCATTCGGCAGGTAAGGTCAGACGCTGACCGGCCATCAACAGCGCCAGCCGACTGAGGCTCATCCACGGCGAGCCGGCCGCCTGACCCTTGATCTGCGCGTCGATGCGCTGGGCCTCGAGCAACAATTGCGCCCAGCGTTGCGCCGAGTAGCGTTGCAGGGCTTTGCTCATCAGCGGTTTGCGCTTGTCCCAGACCGGCGGTTTCGCCTGACTGAAGCACTTGTCCAGCGGCGTGCCCTGACTGTACTGCAACGAGATATTGGCCAGCAGGCGCAACTCCCGCGCCAGGGCCCAGAGAATCACCGGCGGCTCGACACCTTCGCCACGCAGCCCTTCGAGCATGCGCAGGGCGTGAGCCGGTTCGCCGTTGAGCACCGCGTCGGTCAGGCCGAACACGTCAAAACGCGCACTGTCGGCCACGGCCGCCTGCACGGTTTCGACGCTGATCTGCCCACCCTCGGCCATCAGCTTGAGCTTTTCGATCTCCTGCGCCGCAGCCAGCAGGTTGCCTTCGACTCGCGCGGCAATCAGTTCGACGGCGTCCTGACTGGCTGACAGCCCAGCCTGGGACAGGCGTTGGCGAATCCAGCTCGGCAACTGGTTGGCATCCACCGGCCAGATCTGGATGAACTGGGTCTGCTGACCTTCGACCAGCGCCTTGCCCCACTTGGTCTTCTGCGCGCTGCCGTCCAGCTTGGGCAAGCTGATCAGCAGCACCGTGTCTTCAGCGGGGCGCGAGCAGTATTCGATCAGTGCAGCAGCGCCTTTGTCACCAGGCTTGCCGGACGGCAGGCGCAGTTCCAGCAGGCGCTTTTCGGCGAACAGCGACATGCTGGCGCCGGCCTGCAGCAACGTTCCCCAATCGAAATTGGCGTCGGCGGCGAAGACCTGGCGTTCGTCGAACCCTTGCTGACGGGCAGCGGAGCGAATGGCGTCGGCGGCTTCCTGACACAGCAGCGGGTCATCGCCGCTGATGATGTAGACCGGCGCGAGCGCACCTTGCAGGTGTTTGCCGAGTTGGGCGGGAGCGAGCTTCATAAGAAACGGCGAACGGGGCGCCTGAGCGCCCCGTACGTCTTACTGCTGCGGCAGTTCGAGCGGCGACTGACGCGGGGTTTCCGCTTCAGCCTTCTGCGCCGCTTCCAGGGCGTCGGCTTCTGCCTTGGCCCGGTCGTTGGCGGCTTGTTGCAGAGCTTCCAGCTGAGCCGGAGTCAGCTGTTGCAGGCGCAGCATCATGCGCTGTACCAGCTCGCGGCGTGTCTCGTTACGGGCATCGTTGGCTTCCTGGTCGGAACCCACCAGGTTGTTGCCGTCGTGGATGAACACTCTCTGCACTTCAAGCTTGTCGCTTTTGAGCAGCAGGTTCTTGTCGCCACGGATGTCGTAGCTGAGCACAGTGTTTACCTGATACTCGCCAGTACGGCCGGCGCCAGCGTAGCTGAGGATGCGCTGGTTCTCCTGCTCGTCGGCCAGGTACAGCTTGTACGGCGCACCGGAGACGATCTTGACGCCGCTGGCCTCCAGCAGCTGACGCAGTTGCGTCACGGTTTCGCCGTAGGCGTTGCGGGCGCTCAGGTCGAGTTCCTTGATCGCCAGTTCGGTGGTGCCGGTGCCGCGCAGCTGGAAACCGCAGGCGCTCAACAGGACCGCGAGGCCCATCACCAGCAGATTGCGTTTGATCATTGTGTTGCTCCCCTTGAAACCATGTGGGCCGACCTTGCGGCCCGAAAGGTTTTACAGGGCGCCAGGCAAACCCGGCGCCCGATCCAATTAGCTGGCGACGATATTGACCAGTTTCCCGGGCACTACGATCACTTTGCGAATAGTCAGGCCGTCGACGAAGCGCAGCACGTTTTCGTTGGCACGGGCGGCGGCTTCGACTTCCTCACGGGTTGCGGCGGCCGGCATTTCGATCTGGCCGCGCAGCTTGCCGTTGACCTGGATGACCAGCGTCAGGCTGTCCTGCACCAGTGCGCTTTCGTCCAGCACCGGCCAGCCGGCGTCGATTACCGGTTCGGCGTGGCCCAGTCGGTTCCACAGTTCATGGCTGATGTGCGGCGTGATTGGCGCCAGCAGCAGCGTCACGGCTTCCAGGCCTTCCTGAACCAGTGCGCGATCCTGTTCGGTGGCCTGGGCGGCTTTTTCCAGCACGTTCATCAGCGTCATCACCTGAGCGATGGCGGTGTTGAATTTGTGGTTCTGGCCGACGTCATGGCTGGCCTGCTTGATCGCCTGGTGGATCGAACGGCGGATGACTTTCTGTTCGTCATTCAGGCCGGTCACGTCCAGTTTGCCCGGCAGGCCCTGAGTCACGTGGGCCTGAGCCAGACGCCAGACGCGCTTGAGGAAGCGGTGCGAGCCTTCCACGCCGGAGTCGGACCACTCAGCGCTCATGTCAGGTGGCGAAGCGAACATCATGAACAGACGGCAGGTGTCTGCGCCGAACTGATCGATCATCGACTGTGGGTCGACGCCGTTGTTCTTCGACTTGGCCATTTTCTCGGTGCCGCCGATTTCCACCGGCAGGCCGTCCGCGATCAGCTTGGCGCTGATGACCTTGGCCTTGCTGTCGCGCTCGAGTTCCACGTCCGCCGGGTTGAACCAGGTGTAGGCACCGTTGGCTTCACGACGATAGTAAGTCTCGGCGACCACCATGCCCTGGGTCAGCAGGTTCTTGAACGGCTCGTTGGAGCTCACCAGGCCTTCGTCGCGCATCAGCTTGTGGAAGAAGCGCGCGTAGAGCAGGTGAAGAATGGCGTGTTCGATACCGCCGATGTACTGATCCACCGGCAACCAGTGGTCGGCAGCAGATTTTTCCACCAGGCCGCCTTCGAAGTGCGGCGAGGCGTAACGGGCGTAGTACCAGGACGACTCGACGAAGGTGTCCATGGTGTCGGTTTCACGCTTGGCAGGCTGGCCGCATTTCGGGCAGGTGCACTCGTAGAACTCGGGCATGCGCGCCAGCGGCGAACCGGCGCCGTCCGGCACCACGTCTTCCGGCAGTACGACCGGCAACTGGTCTTCCGGCACCGGCACGTCACCGCAGGCATCGCAGTGGATGATCGGGATCGGGCAACCCCAGTAGCGCTGGCGGCTGATGCCCCAGTCGCGCAGGCGGAACTGGGTGCGCGAGGCGCCCAGCTCTTTCTTGATCAGGGCGACTTCCATGGCGTCGAACGCGCCGGCGAAGTCCAGGCCGTCGAACTCGCCGGAGTTGATCAGCGTGCCGTGCTCGCCATAGGCGTCCTGCCACGGCGCCGGGTTGGTTTCACCGGAACTGGTACGAACCACGGATTTGACCGGCAGGTTGTACTTGTGGGCGAACTCGAAATCGCGCTCATCGTGAGCCGGCACAGCCATGACCGCGCCATCGCCGTAGTGCATCAGCACGTAGTTGGCGACCCAGACCGGCAGTTTTTCACCGGTCAGCGGGTGCTCGACGAACAGGCCGGTCGGCAGGCCTTTCTTCTCTTGAGTGGCGACGTCGGCTTCGGCGACGCTGCCGCCCTTGCATTCAGCGATGAACGCTTGCAGCTCAGGGTTGTTCTTCGCGGCAAGGGCCGCCAGGTGGTGCTCGGCAGCCACGGCAACATAGGTTGCGCCCATCAGGGTGTCCGGACGGGTGGTGAAGACTTTCAGGGTGCCGCTTTCGCCGATCGAGTCGACGTTGTACGGGAACTGCACTTCCATCCCGCGCGACTTGCCGATCCAGTTGCGCTGCATGGTCTTGACTTGTTCCGGCCAGCCGGTCAGTTCGTCGAGACTCTCCAGCAGCTCATCCGCGTAGGCGGTGATCTTGAAGTAGTACATCGGGATTTCGCGCTTTTCGATCAGCGCGCCGGAGCGCCAGCCGCGACCGTCGATCACCTGTTCGTTGGCCAGAACGGTCTGGTCGATCGGGTCCCAGTTCACGGTACCGTTCTTGCGGTAGATCACGCCTTTTTCGAACAGGCGAGTGAACAGCCACTGTTCCCAACGGTAGTAATCAGGCTTGCAGGTGGTGACTTCGCGCGACCAGTCCACCGCCAGGCCCAGGCTGCGCAGCTGGGATTTCATGTAGGCGATGTTTTCGTAGGTCCACTTGGCCGGGGCCACGTTGTTCTTCATCGCGGCGTTTTCTGCCGGCATGCCGAAGGCGTCCCAACCCATCGGTTGCAGAACGTTCTTGCCGAGCATGCGCTGATAGCGGGAGATCACGTCGCCGATGGTGTAGTTGCGCACGTGCCCCATGTGTAGCTTGCCGCTGGGGTAAGGGAACATCGACAGGCAGTAGTAAGTCTCCTTGCCTGGCTGTTCACTGACTTCAAAGGACTTTTGCTCGTCCCAGAACGACTGGGCGGCGGCTTCGATTTCACGGGGCTGATATTGTTCGTGCATGGCTACTTTTGTACTGGATAGGGGTGGCCTAATCCTCTTCAATGCGACATCCGGAGCGGGCCGGACGGGCTGGAAGTGGAGTTACAGGAAGCGCCGTAGCATACATGACCGCGCTTGGCCTAGGGAAACCCTGATTGCAGCCGTTTGACCGGGCAAAATCGCGGCGAGGGCCGTTGGTCGCGGCGTGCAGCCGGTTTGTGCAGCGAAGCTAAGCTCTAACTGGGGAGTGAGTCTTATCTTCAATGAGGTGAGGGATGGTGGAGTCACAGCAAAAAAACGTTACCAAACCCGAGTTGTACGAGCGGTTGATCGATCGCCTGGGGACGGCCCTGGACGCTGCAAAAACCGCTGTCCGGCTGCGCGACGAGCGCCCCCTGGAGCTGGAATTGCGTGGCTTGAGCCCCGCCGAGTTCGAACTGGTCAAGGCCTATCTGGATCGCAGTGAGCGTGAAACCCACGGATATCTGTCACAGGCAGTGAAGCAACTCGATGCACCCCGTTCGGCCAAAGTCATCTGGCTCAAGGACAAGGCGCCCGGCAGAGACACCGTCAAGGTTCGGACTCTGCAGGCCAAGTAAACGCATGGCAGGTCAAAAAGCGGATCTTTTTCAGCAGATCCGACCCTACTGGTTGTCGCGCTGTACTAACCCACTTAGGCTTCGGGCATCTCTGGAGATGCTCGATGCCTTTTCGTTATTTCATTAAACAACTTCTATTGCCGCCCGGCCTTCTCTTGCTGCTGTTGCTCGTCGCCTGGTGGCTGCGTCGCTCGCGGCCGCGACTGGCCGCGCTGTGCTTTGCCCTGGGTTTTGGCGGTTTCCTGCTGATGAGTCTGCCGGTGGTCGTGCAATGGGGGGCCAAGGCCCTGGAGCGCGAGCCGCCGCTGGCCCGGGAAGACTGGACAAGCCTTGCACAACGCGCCGATGCCATCGTGGTGCTGGGCTCCGGTCGCGAGCGCGGTGATCTGGCCTGGGGCGAGGATCAGCCGACCGGTATCGGGCTCGAACGGCAGCGTTATGCGGCGCGGTTGGCCAAGGCATCAGGGTTGCCGATTCTGACCAGTGGTGGCCTGCATTACGGTACGCCGCCGAGCGAAGCCAGACTGATGGCCGATTCGCTTCGCGATGATTTCGGTGTGACGGTGCGTTGGCAGGAGGGGGAGAGCCGCACCACGTGGGAGAACGCCGCCTTCAGCGCCAAGATGCTGTTGCCGGAGGGCGTCAAGCGTGTCGTGCTGGTGACCCAGGCCTGGCACATGCCGCGTGCGGTATGGAGTTATCAACAGGCCGGATTCGAAGTGGTGCCGGCGCCGGTCGGTTTCCTCGGCACTGACAATGCCCGGCCGTTTGGCGGCTGGATGCCGGAGTTCAAGTCGATCTGGCAAAGCGGGCAGTTGTTGAACGAGGCGGTGGGGCAGATCGGCTATTCGTTGTTTTACCGAGGGGAAGACAGCGCCGACTGATCACTCCCGCGCAGAACGCGGGAGTGAGCGGGTTTTCAGAGGGTCTTGGACATACGGTTGGTCATCAGCGCCCAGCCAAACAGCACCACGCACAGGATGATCAACGGCCACGAACGCCATTGCAGGTAAGGCGTCAGGTTATGCATCGGCACGACTTCGCCGTAGAGCACGCCTTGTTCGAACTGCGGAATGCGCTCGGTGATCTGCCCGAACGGGTTGATCAAGCCGGTCACGCCATTGTTGGTGGCACGAATCATCCAGCGCCCGGCTTCAAGGGCGCGCATCTGCGCCATCTGCAAGTGTTGCAGCGGGCCGATCGAGGTGCCGAACCAGGTGTCGTTGCTGATGGTCAGCAGCAGGTCGCTGCGTGCCGCCAGACTGGCGGCGAATTCCGGGTACACCACTTCGTAGCAGATGAACGGTGCAATCTGATAACCCTTGGCCTGCAACAGCGCCTGATCGGCAGGGCCACGGGCAAAATCGGACATCGGCAAGTCGAAGAACGCGATCAGCCCGCGCAGGATGTCCTGCAGCGGTACGTATTCGCCGAACGGCACCAGTTTTTGTTTCAGATAGGTGCCGTCGCCTTCGCCGACCACGGTGATGCCGTTGAAGAAGCGCTTCTCGTGACGCACTGTCTGGCGGATCGGCACACCGGTGATCAGCGCCGATTTACGCTCGGCGGCGAAGTTGCCCATCATGTTCAGGTAGCCCTCGGCGGACTCCTTGAGTACCGGGACGGCGGTTTCCGGCCAGATCAGCAGGTCCACGGGTTTCGAACGGAAGCTCAGGTCGCGGTACAGCGCCAGTTGTGCGTTGAGCTCGGCCGGGTCCCATTTCATGCTTTGCGCGACGTTGCCCTGAATCGCAGCAACACTCAGTGGTGCGCCAGCCGGGCTGGTCCAGGCATGGCCCTTCAGCGCGATGCCGGCCACCCACGGCCCGACCAGCAATACCAGGCCCGCGGCGATAAAGCCCTTGCGACCGGTCTGCAGCAGGCGTGGTGCGTTGTAGATCAGGGCGGCGGTCAGCGCCAAGACGAACGACACCAGCCACATGCCACCCACTGGCGCGAGCCCGGCCAGCGGGCCGTCGAGCTGACTGTAACCGGAGTACAACCACGGGAAACCGGTAAGGAACCAGCCACGGAACGCTTCCTGGCCAACCCACAGCGCAGCGAAGGCCAGGGCATCGGCCAGCGGCGCCTCGTTGCGACGCAGCCAGCGCGCCCAGAGCCAGGCAGGCAGGGCGAAGAACCAGGCAATGGCCGCCGTGAAAATCAGCATCAGGAACCCGGCCAGCAGCACCGAAGCGCCGCCGAAGTGGTGGATGCTGTAATAGATCCAGCTGGTGCCGGCGCCGAACAGGCCGAAACCGAAGCACCAGCCACGGCCCAGTGCCTGGCGCGGGCTCAGCTCGCGCAGGCCTGCGTAGAACAGGCCGACCGCCAGCAAGGCCAGCGGCCAGAGATCGAACGGTGCCAGAGCGAAGGTGGTGATTGCACCGGCCGCCACGGCCAGCAGGTTACCGGGCCAGCCGGGGCGGGTTGTCCAGCGCATTTCAGTCCTTAAATTTACCGGGCGATTGGCGTGAGTCGCAGCAAATGAATCCGACGGCTGTCGGCGTTCAGGATGCGGAAACGATAGGCGCCGATTTCAGTGATTTCATTGCGTTTTGGCAAGTGCCCGAACGCGCTCATCACCAGCCCGCCGACGGTGTCGAACTCGTCGTCGGAGAATTCGCTGTCGAAGAACTCGTTGAAGTTCTCGATCGGCGTCAGGGCCTTGATCAGGAAATCACCGCTGGGCAGCGGCTTGATGTAGCTGTCTTCTTCGACGTCGTGCTCGTCTTCGATGTCGCCGACGATTTGCTCAAGCACGTCTTCGATGGTCACCAGACCCGCCACACCGCCGTATTCGTCGATCACGATGGCCATGTGGTTGTGATTGGCGCGGAATTCACGCAGCAACACGTTCAGACGCTTGGACTCCGGCACGAACGTGGCCGGGCGCAGCAGATCCTTGATGTTGAAGCTGTCGCCGTTCTCTTTGAGGATCAGCGGCAGCAGATCCTTGGCCAGCAGCACGCCCATCACGTCGTCATGGCTTTCGCCGATGACCGGGTAGCGCGAGTGGGCCGAGTCGACCACGGCAGGGAGGAATTCGCGGGGTGTCTGGGTCGCCTTGATGCTGATCATCTGCGAGCGCGGCACCATGATGTCGCGTACTTGCAGGTCAGCCACCTGAATGGCGCCTTCGACGATGGCCAGCGCTTCGCTGTCCAGCAGTTTGTTCTGATGTGCATCGCGCAGCAGCTCCAGCAGCTCCTGGCGGTTCTTCGGCTCGTGGGCAAAAGCCTGGGTCAGTTTACCCAGCCAGGACTTCTGCCCGTTGCTCGATCGATCTTCGCTCATAGCGATTACTCTGAATCCTTTGTTGTAACGATAGGGGATGTTTCGGTTTCGTCGTCCGCGTACGGATCGGGATAACCCAGTTCGGCAAGCAACTCGCGTTCCAGTGCTTCCATTTCCTCGGCTTCCTCGTCATCTATATGGTCGTAACCAAGCAGATGCAAGCAGCCGTGAATGACCAGATGTGCCCAGTGGGCGTTGAGTGCCTTGCCCTGTTCGGCGGCTTCACGCTCAACCACGGCCACGCAGATCACCAGATCGCCCAGCAATGGAATGTCGAGAAACTCGTCGGGCACTTCGGCGGGAAAGGACAGGACGTTGGTCGCGTAATCCTTGTGGCGCCAGGTGTGATTCAGTTCGCGGCCTTCTTCTTCGTCGACCAGACGAATGGTCATTTCCGAATCGGCGGTGCGCTGGCGCAGGGCCAGTTCACACCATTGGCGGAATTCGGCTTCGGTCGGCGCAGACGCTTCGGTCGCGATTTGCAGGTCAAGCTCAAGCATCGTGGCGATTGTCCTTCGGTGTTTCATCGGCCACGCGATTTTCGAAGCGCTCGTAGGCTTCGACAATGCGTTGCACCAACGGATGGCGCACGACGTCCTTGGGCTGGAAGTGGGTGAAGCTGATACCTGGCACATCTTTCAGGACTTCGATGACGTGATGAAGTCCGGATTTGGTGCCGCGCGGCAGGTCGACCTGGGTGATGTCACCGGTGATCACCGCCGTGGAACCGAAACCGATCCGGGTCAGGAACATCTTCATCTGCTCGACCGTGGTGTTCTGGCTCTCATCGAGAATGATGAAGCTGTTATTCAGCGTGCGACCGCGCATGTAGGCCAGCGGCGCGACTTCGATCACCTGACGCTCGATCAGCTTGGCCACGTATTCAAAGCCGAGCATCTCGTAGAGCGCGTCGTAGAGCGGGCGCAGGTACGGGTCGATCTTTTGCGACAGGTCGCCGGGCAGGAAGCCGAGTTTTTCACCCGCTTCGACCGCCGGACGCACCAGCAGAATGCGGCGGATCTGCTCGCGTTCCAGGGCATCCACGGCGCAGGCCACGGCCAGGTAGGTCTTGCCGGTACCGGCCGGGCCGATGCCGAAGTTGATGTCGTTGCCGAGGATTTCCTTCACATAGCGCAGCTGATTCAAGCCGCGAGGGCGAATCATGCCTTTCTTGGTGCGCAGGGCGACGGAGGCTTCGGCGGGGGCGTGGTTGTCCAGCTCGACGACGGACGATTCCTGGAGGAACAGGTGAACCGTATCCGGCGACAGCTCTGAACCCTTGGTTTCCCGGTACAGGCGGCGAATCAGGTTTTCCGCAGAAGTGGTGAGCTTGGGTTCGCCGATCAGCTCGAACTGATTGCCGCGGTTGCGGATCTCGATGGCCAGGCGCTGTTCGATCAGGCGCAGGTGCTCGTCGAACTGCCCGCACAGATTGGCGAAGCGGCGAGCCTCAAAAGGCTCGAGGATAAAACGATGAGGTTCTATGGGTGCGTTCAAGGTCGTATTTAGCCGCCCTGGGGCAATTAGGATGAAATCAAGGATAACGCCAGTGGCCTGGGTGCGAAAGCTCTTAAAAAGCCTGGCACCGATTCAGCCGTCTGGCGGGGTCTCCTTGCGGTGTTACTGGATCAGCGAGCCGCGCAGCGAGTGCGGTTGTGCCGCATCGATGTGCACGTCGGCGAACTGGCCGATCAGGGTCGGATTATCGCAGCGGAAGTTGACGATACGATTATTCTCGGTGCGCCCTTGCAGCTCGCCCGGGTCTTTCTTCGAATAGTCGGTCACCAGAATCCGCTGGATCGAACCGACCATTTGTCGGCTGATCTCGAAACCTTGCTGGTTCAAACGGTGCTGCAAGGCGTTCAGGCGTTCTTTCTTCAGCTCTTCCGGGGTGTCGTCGGCCAGGTCGGCAGCCGGGGTGCCCGGGCGCTGGCTGTAGACGAAGGAGTAGGAAAAGTCGAAACCGACGTCGGCAATCAGCTTCATGGTCTGTTCGAAATCTTTCTCGGTTTCCCCCGGGAAGCCGACGATGAAGTCCGAGCTGATGCAGATGCCCGGTACGGCAGCGCGCAGTTTGCGCAGCTTGGATTTGTACTCCAGCGCCGTGTGGTTGCGCTTCATCGCGGCCAGGATCCGGTCCGAACCGGACTGCACCGGCAAGTGCAGATGCTTGACCAGTTCCGGCACGTCGGCGTGGGCCTGGATCAGGCTGTCGGAGAATTCCAGCGGGTGCGAGGTGGTGTAGCGGATGCGGTCGATGCCGTCGACAGCGGCGACAACACGGATCAGTTCCGCCAGATCCGCCAGGCGCCCGTCGTGGGTCGCGCCACGATAACCGTTGACGTTCTGCCCCAGCAAGGTCACTTCACGCACGCCGTTTTCGGCCAGGTGAATGATTTCGGCGATCACGTCGTCGAATGGCCGGCTGACTTCTTCGCCGCGGGTGTAAGGCACCACGCAGAACGTGCAGTACTTGCTGCAGCCTTCCATCACCGACACGTAGGCGCTCGGGCCGTCGATGCGCGGCTCGGGCAGGTGGTCGAACTTTTCGATTTCCGGGAACGAGACGTCCACTTGCGGCAGCTTGCTGATGCGCGCGGCGTCGATCATTTCCGGCAGACGGTGCAGGGTCTGCGGGCCGAAGACCACGTCGACGTACGGGGCGCGATCCCGGATCGCCGCGCCTTCCTGGCTGGCCACGCAACCGCCGACGGCGATCACCATGTCCGGGTTGGCCAGTTTCAGTTCGCGCCAGCGACCGAGCTGGGAGTACACCCGGTCCTGGGCGCGTTCGCGGATCGAGCAGGTGTTGAGCAGAATCACGTCGGCGTCTTCCGCCCGCGCCGTGACTTCCAGGGCCTGGTGTTCGCCCAGCAGATCGACCATGCGCGAGCTGTCGTACTCGTTCATCTGGCAACCGTGGGTTTCGATGTAAAGCTTCTTGGCCATGGAATAGGGTCGTCACGTGATTCAAAGAACCGCGCATTATAGGGAACATGTCCCCAGGTTCCTACCGTTGCGCGTCCAGTGGCTATGCTATAGTTCGCGCCCTCATTTTTACCCCGATGTGTTGTCCGCCCGCCATGACCAAACGCGAAGCTCCAATCTACAAGGTGATATTCCTCAACCAGGGCCAGGTGTTCGAAATGTACGCCAAGCAGATCTATCAAAGTGATCTGTGGGGCTTCCTGGAAGTGGAAGAGTTCGTCTTTGGCGAGCGCACCCAGGTCGTCGTTGATCCGAGTGAAGAGAAGCTCAAGGCACAGTTCGAAGGCGTGGTGCGCAGCTTTGTGCCGATGCATTCGATCGTGCGCATCGACGAAGTGGAACGTCTCGGTACGCCGAAAATCAGCGAAGCTCGCGGTGCGGTCGGCAATGTGATGCCGTTTCCGGTGCCGATGCCCGAGAAGTAGGCGGGGCGGGAGAAGGGACTACGGAAGCGGCGAGAACGGCGTACGGCCGTCAGCGCTCTGCAGTTCCATCAGGTATTTACGGAAAATTTGCCCGAGCACCTGGGTGGCGGTTTCCAGGTCTTCGCGGGGCATTTTCTCGGCGACTTCGTCGGCGGTGTCCAGGGCATCTTCTGCGCCGTTGACCGCGGCCATCTTCAGCACGATGTACGCCTGAATGTTGTTGGCCTGCACGCCTTCACCGTGGAAGAACATGGTGCCGAGCTTGAATTGCGCCTGGGCGTGGCCTTGCAGCGAGGCCTTTTCGAAATAGCTCAGGGCTTGATTGAGGTCGCGCGGCGCATTCTTGCCGTCGTAGTAGAACTCACCCAACTCGTATTGCGCTTGCGCATCCCCCTCATCCGATGCCTTTTGGCAGGCGGCGAGGGCCTGCGTGACATCTTGCGGCTGAGTATTGAGGGTGCAACGACCCATCGCCGGGATCAACAACGAGTTGCCGCCTGCTTGTGCATGTGCGAGCAGTGGCTGAAGGAGCAACAGGCAGCCCAAGGCAAGGGTGCGGCCGGTGCGGTTCATGAGAATCGACTTACCTCTGAAGGGCGCGCGGACCCATCGAGGGATCCAATAAGCGCGCATTATGAAATAAGCAGGGCCAACCTTACAAAGTCTTTACTCGATTTTCTGCTGTGTGGGGAATATATCACCCGGTTTGCGGGATATTTTTGGCAGAAGCGTCGGAGAAAGCGCGGGAATGTAGGTGAAAGCTGACGCTGGCAATGGCCAACGTCAGCGATCAAGCCATTACTTCAGTTTGGCGAACGCGCGCTCGGCAGCGTCGAGGGTCAGTTTCAGCTCGGCTTCGCCATGGGCGATCGAGGTGAAACCAGCTTCGAACGCGCTCGGTGCCAGGTACACGCCACCTTCCAGCATCAGGTGGAAGAATCGACCGAACAGCGCTGCATCGCTGGCCATCACGTCTTCGAAAGTAACAATGTCGTCAGCGCCGCTGAAGTACAGACCGAACATGCCGCCAGCCTGAGTGGTCACGAACGGAATGCCCGCCGCGTCAGCGCGCTGTTGCAGGCCGTCGAGCAGGCGAGTGGTGTAATCGGTCAGTTCGGCGTGGAAGCCTGGACGGCTGATCAGGCGCAGGGTGGTCAGGCCGGCGGCCATCGCCAGCGGGTTACCCGACAAGGTGCCCGCCTGATAGACCGGGCCCAGCGGCGCGATGCGCTCCATGATCGAACGCTTGCCGCCGAAGCAGCCGACCGGCATGCCGCCACCGATGATCTTGCCGAAGGTGGTCAGGTCCGGGGTCACACCGTAGTAAGCCTGGGCGCCGCCGAGGGCCACGCGGAAACCGGTCATCACTTCGTCGAAAATCAGCACCACGCCGTGCTTGTCGCACAGGCTGCGCAGGCCTTCGAGAAAACCCGGCGCCGGCGGCACGCAGTTCATGTTGCCGGCCACTGGCTCGACGATGATGCACGCGACGTCCTGGCCGACTTCGGCGAGCATTTTTTCAACGGCGTCGATGTCGTTGAACGGCAGGGTCAGGGTGTGTTTGGCGAACGCGGCCGGTACGCCGGCCGAGCTTGGTACGCCTTGGGTCAGTGCGCCGGAACCGGCCTTGACCAGCAGGCTGTCGGAGTGACCGTGATAGCAGCCTTCGAACTTGATGATGCTGTCGCGGCCGGTGAAACCACGGGCCAGACGGATCGCGCTCATGGTCGCTTCGGTGCCGGAGCTGACCATGCGCACCATCTCCATCGACGGCACCAGCGAGCAGACCAGGTCGGCCATCTCGGTTTCCATCGCGGTCGGCGCGCCGTAGGACAGGCCGTGCTGCAGTTGGTTACGCACGGCGTCCAGCACGTCCGGGTGGCTGTGGCCGAGGATCATCGGGCCCCAGGAGCCGACGTAATCCACATAACGCTTGTCGTCTTCGTCGGTGACGTAGGCGCCTTCGGCGTGCTTGAAGAACAGCGGCGTGCCGCCGACGCTCTTGAACGCGCGAACCGGCGAGTTCACGCCACCGGGAATGTGTTTCTGGGCGTTGGCAAACAGGGTTTCGGAACGAGACATGATCGGGCTCTCAAAAATCAGGATTTGAACAATTCGTTGAATGCACGGGCGCGGCGGGTCACTTCGGCGGTGCTGTCAGCGCCGAACAGGCCATGGACCACGGCCAGCAGATCGACACCGTGGGCCACCAGCGGCGCGGCGTTGTCGAGGGTGATGCCGCCAATCGCGCAGATCGGCAGGTGCAGGGTGCGTTTGGCCTCGTCGAGCAGATCGAGGCTGCAACTCGGTGCACCGGGTTTGGTGCTGGAATTGAAGAAGCGACCGAAGGCGACGTAACTCGCGCCTTCTTTGGCGGCCTGTTCGGCCAGTTCAAGCTGCGCGTGGCAGGTCGAACCGATGATCGCTTTCGAACCGAGCAGGGCGCGGGTCGGTGACAACGGACCGTCGGTCTGGCCCAGGTGCACGCCGACGTTCAGGCGTGCGGCCAGTTCGGCGTCATCGTTGATGATCAACTGGGTCTTGTAGCGTTCGCACAGATCGCGCAGGGCTTCGGCCTCACGCAAGCGCCGGGCTTCGTCGCTGCTCTTGTCGCGGTATTGCAGGAGGGTGACGCCGCCTTCCAGCGCCGCCTCCACGTACGGCAGGAACTTGCCGGCCAGCAACGGACCGTCGGTAATGGCGTACAGGCCACGTAGTTTCATCAGGCAGACCTCACGACGTTACGAGCAGAAATCCAGCGGCAGACGACGCGGCACGAACTGGCCTTTGCCCAGTTGTTCGGCATCGCGCAGGGTGCGCCAAGTGTAATCCAGCGCGGTACGCACGGCGCTGGCAAGGTTTTCGCCCAGTGCCAGTCGACCGGCGAGGGTACTGGCCAGTGTGCAGCCGGAGCCGTGGTAGCTGCCGGGCAGGCGCTGGCACTTGAAGGTTTCGCGCAGGCCGTCGCGGCTGTACAGGCGATTGTGGATTTCGGTTTCGTCGCCGTGACCGCCGGTGATCAGCAGGTTCTTGATGAACGGCAGGAGTTTTTCAGCGCACTCGTCCGCGGTGCCTTCTGGCAGTTCGGCGAGGATCCGGGCTTCGGGAAGGTTGGGAGTGGCGATGATCGACAGCGGCAGCAGGCGTTCGCGCATGGCGTAGCCGACTTCGTCCTTGCCCAGGCGTCCGCCGCCGCCGGCGCGCAGCACCGGGTCGCAGACCACTGGCAAGTGCGGGTGCGCCTGAAGCAGTTCGACAACGGTGTCGACCATTTCCAGGGAACCGAGCATGCCCAGTTTCACTGCCGCGACTTCGGAATCGTTGAGCACGGCATTGGCCTGGGCCAGTACCCACTCACGGTCGAGGACGCGAAAGTCAGTGACGTTGACGGTGTCTTGCACGGTCAGGGCGGTGACGGCCGGAGCCGCATGGCAACCCTGAGCGAGCAGGGCTTCGATATCTGCCTGCAAGCCGGCGCCACCACTGGGGTCGTGGCCGGAGAGACAGAGGACAACGGGGCGGGAGCTGTAGATATTCATGGTGCGCGAGCTTACCACCAAACCTGTTTTTCGGGTGTTGTGGCACAGCGTTCGGCCGATAACCTCGGTATCCGGATCCACACGGGTTCTCACAATCTGACCGAGTCAACAGCTCTAGCTCGGTGTTTTGCTCTGAAACGCCCGTTCTAGAGCCTTTGTCGGAAAAATTTCCATGGTGCTCAATGGCCATCAACGGCTATGCTAGAGTGGATCCAAACCAATAACAGGTAATACCGGTTTTACGTCATCTCAAAGGGAATGGGGGGCTTCCTGACACAACCGGACAAGCCACGCTGGGGCTTCAATGCGCTATTTGTTGATGTTGCTGTTCTGTTTGCCCCTCCTGGCAAACGCCGTCGAATTCGACGAGTTCACCCAGAGCCTCCCGCTGGGTCGATCCCTGCAAGTGTTCGAAGACCCGAGCGGTCAGGCGAGCATTGCCGACGTCCGCGCGCAAGCCGCTGCCGGACAATTCAAGGCCCACGATAAAGCCACGCTCAATGCCGGTTACTCGCGTTCGGCGTTCTGGCTGAAAATCGACCTGCATTACCGCCCGAGCAATCCGGCGGCGCAGCGTACCTGGCTGCTGGAGCTGGCCTACCCGCCGCTCGATCACCTCGACCTGTATCTGCCCGATGCCGCCGGTGACTATCGCCTGGTGCGCCAGACCGGGGACGCGCTGCCGTTCGCCAGTCGCGAGATCCGGCAGAACAACTACCTGTTCAACCTCACGTTCCGGCCGGACCAGCAACAGACCGTCTATTTGCGGCTGTCCAGTGAAGGCTCGATCCAGGCGCCGGTGACGTTGTGGTCGAGCACCGCGTACCTCGAGGATCAGCCGGTGCGCCTGTACGTGCTGGGCCTGATTTATGGCGTGCTGCTGGGGATGCTGGTCTACAACCTGTTCATCTACCTCAGTGTGCGCGACACCAGTTACCTCTATTACATCTTCTATATCGGCTCGTTCGGCCTGTATCAGCTGTCGGTCAATGGCGCGGCGGTCGAGTATTTCTGGCCGGACAACCCCTGGTGGGCCAACGCTGCGACGCCGTTCTTCATCGGTTGCGCGGGGCTGTTCGGCAGCCAGTTCGCCCGCAGTTTCCTGCAGACCAAGAACCACAGCCGCTGGCTCGACCGTTTGTTGATCGCCCTGATTGCCTTCGGCGCACTGGTAATCGGTCTGTCGCTGATGACCAGTTATGCCCTGGCCCTGCGTCTGGCGACGACCCTGGCGCTGACCTTTACCGTGGTGATCTTCGCCGCCGGGATCCTCGCCTGGTGGCGCGGCCTGCGAGTGGCGCGCTACTTCATCATCGCCTGGTCAGCGTTTCTGCTCGGCGGGATCGTCAACACGATGATGGTCCTGGGTTTGCTGCCGAACGTGTTCCTGACCATGTACGCCAGCCAGATCGGCTCGGCCATCGAGGTGGCGCTGCTGTCGCTGGCGCTGGCCGACCGCATCAACGCGATGCGCGAACAACAGGCGCAGACCCTGTTCGACGCCGGCCAGAAGCTGGAAGTGCTCAACCAGCAACTGGCCCACAGCAACAAGCTCAAGGACGAGTTCCTCGCGACCCTGACCCACGAACTGCGCACGCCGATGAACGGTGTGATCGGTTCACTCGAGTTGATGCAGACCGTCGAACTGGACCCGGAGCTGGAGCAATACCAGCAGACCGCCGCCGGTTCGGCGCGGGACATGATGCGCATGGTCAACGGCATCCTGACCCTGACCGAACTGCAGGCCGGCAAGCTCAAGGCGACGCCGGGCAGTTTCAGCCTGCGCGCCGTGGTCGAGGCGTTGCGTGTGCAGTTCGATGGCAACGCCTCGAGCAAGTCGCTGGACTTCAAGGTCGACGTGCTGCCGACTCTGCCGGATCGTCTGCAGGGCGACAGCGCCAAGCTCGCGCAATGCCTGGAATGCCTGCTGGACAACGCGATCAAGTTCACCCGCGTCGGTGGCCTCGCACTACGGGTTACCGGTAAACCGTCGACAGACAATCGTCTGGCGCTGTCCTTTGCAGTGATCGACACCGGCATCGGCTTCACCGATCTGGGCGAGGCGACGATGTATCAGCGATTCTTCCAGCTCGACGGTTCGATGACTCGTGAGTACGGCGGCCTGGGCGTTGGTCTGGCGATCTGCCGACAACTGGTGGAACTGCTCGGCGGCAAGCTCACGCACCGTTCCGAGCCGGGGCGCGGCAGTCGCTTTCAGCTGGATGTCGAGTTTGAGTTGCCGGCGGTTGAAGCGGCGCCGACGCTCGTTCGCGATGCCGTGCGCGCACCGCAGGACTGCACCGTGTTGCTGGTGGACGACAACAGCGTCAATCAGTTGGTGATGCGCGGCATGCTGCTCAAGCTCGGTTTCCGCGTGCGCACTGCCGACCATGGTGCCGCGGCGCTCGAATATTTGCAGCGCGAAGCGTTCGATGCGGTGCTGATCGATTGCCAGCTGCCACCGCTTGATGGCGCATCGTTGTGCTGCCAGATCCATGACCTGCCGGGCTGCGCCAACCTGCCGGTGTTCGTGATCGCGCTGGGGGTGGATCGAGAGCATTGCGCATCCGCCGGCTCGATCGATTACCTGAGCAAACCGGTGAAATTCGAAGACTTGCAGGTTGCGATGCAACGGCGGGTGTTGAGTTGTTGATAGGGTGAAAGCGCCGGCATTTAGGCCGGTATGACACTTTGATCGGTTCGGGGGCGGTGCTTAACTGAAGCTCTGGCCGATCAAGGAGCCCCGTCATGAACCTGCATCAGTTCGCCGAAACCCACGAAGTCACCAACCAGCCACCGTCGCTGGACGGCACCAACCTGTACCGCATCGACCTGCCGTTGCAGGAGTGGTCGCGGCGGTTCGGCGCCGGCTGGGCCGAGTCGCGGATCGATGCCTACGGCGCGTTGGCCGGCGGGCCGCTGATGGAGGCCGGGTTCCTCGCCAACCAGAACAAACCGGTGTTCGCCAGCCATGACCGCTACGGTCATCGCGTCGATCTGGTGGAATTTCATCCGGCGTATCACGAGCTGATGCGCACCGCCATCGAACATGGCCTGACGTCGTTGCCCTGGGCTCATCCACAGGACGGCGCCCACGTTGCCCGCGCCTCCATGAGCTATCTGCATAGCCAGGCCGAGGCCGGCAGCGGTTGCCCGTTGACCATGACCTTCGCCAGTGTTCCCGCGCTGCGTTTGCAGCCGGATCTGGCCGAACAGTGGCTGCCGAAAATCCTCGCCACCGAATACGATCCGCGCAATGTCGGCATGGCCCACAAGGCGGGCGTCACCATCGGCATGGCGATGACCGAGAAACAGGGCGGCACCGACGTGCGCGCCAACACCACCAAGGCTTATCCGGTCGGCGCCAGCGGCCCGGGCCAGGCTTATGAACTGGTGGGGCACAAGTGGTTCTGTTCTGCACCAATGTGCGATGCGTTCCTCACGCTGGCACAGACCGACAAGGGCCTGACCTGTTTCCTGTTGCCGCGCCATCGTCCGGACGACACGCGCAATCAGTTCTATATCCAGCGCCTGAAAAACAAACTCGGCAACCAGTCCAACGCCTCCAGCGAAGTGGAGTTCCGTGGTGCGCTGGCGTGGATGGTCGGTGAAGAAGGGCGCGGGGTGCCGACCATTATCGAGATGGTGGCGATGACCCGTTTCGACTGCATGGTCGGCTCCAGTTCGCTGATGCGTCAGGCCCTGACCCAAGCCAGTCATCACTGCGCCCATCGCAAGGTCGGCGGCAAATTGCTCAGCGAACAACCGCTGATGCAGAACGTGCTGGCCGATCTGGCGCTGGAAAGCGAAGCCGCGCTGGCCCTGAGCCTGCGCATGGGCAAGGCGCTGGATCATCTTAATGATCGCCACGAAGCGCAGTTCGCCCGACTGGTGACGGCGGTGGGCAAATACTGGATCTGCAAACGCGCGCCGGCCATGATCAATGAAGCCGCCGAGTGCATGGGCGGCGCCGGGTATGTCGAAGACAGCATTCTGCCGCGCCTGTACCGCGAAGCGCCGGTGAACTCGACATGGGAAGGCTCCGGCAACGTGCAGTGCCTTGATGTGTTGCGTGCACTGTCGAAGGAGCCGGGCGTGCTCGATGTGCTGTTCAACGAGCTGGGCGACGGCCATGGCGACAAGCGGCTGGCCGCGCATATCCAGCAATTGCAGGCGTCGTTCAAGGACACCGGCGACATTCAGTACCGTGCGCGGCAATTGACCGAAGACATTGCCCTGGGGCTGCAAGCGAAGCTGTTGCTGGAGGCCGGGAATTCGGCGGTCAGCGATGCGTTTATCGCCAGTCGTCTGAGCGGTGGCGGCCGGGTCTACGGTGCCTTGCCCCGTGGGCTGGATGTCGAGTCCATCGTCGCCCGCTCGACACCGCAAGGTTTCTGAAGGGCGATTGCGACAAAGCCATTACGCCACTGTTTCCGTGACGCCACGATGCAGGCAAGATGAAGCTCTGCAAGTCAGAACACAGGAAGCTGATCGTGACCGAAGCGTTTATTGTCGTTCAAACCGCCGAACAAGCCGTGGATCGTCTGGCCGAGCTCCATGAGCGGGCCACCACGGCGCTGAACTCGGCGCTCAAGCGTTATCTCAAGGATCGCGTCGAGCCCGACGCCGAGCAACGTGCCCTGTTCCGTTATCCCGAACTGCGTCTGACCTACCACTGCCAGGGCGAAGTCCCGCAGACCACCCGCGCCTACGCCAAGGTGCAGTTGCCGGGCACCTACAGCGTGACCGTCACCCACCCGGCGGCGTTTCGCAAATACCTGCTGGAACAGCTGGTGCCGCTGATGCACGACTTCACGGTGACCGTGGAAGTCGGGGTCAGCGCACAGAACATTCCGTACCCGTACGTGGTCGAGCAGGGCGATGAACTGGCCGGCTCCGGCGTCACCGCGGCTGTCCTGGCGCGGGTGTTCCCGAGTACCGACCTGTCCGCCGCCACCGATGGCATCGCCGACGGTCTCTACGACTGGGAAAACACTGATCCGCTGCCGCTGGCGCTGTTCGATGCGGCCCGCGTCGACTTCTCGCTGCGTCGCCTGGTGCACTACACCGGCAGCGACTGGCGCCATGTGCAGCCTTGGATCCTGCTGACCAACTACCACCGCTATGTCGATCAGTTCATCCTTCATGGCCTTGAGCAATTGCGCCGCGACCCGCGTTTCGTGCGCATGGTGTTGCCGGGCAACGTGATCATCGAAAAGGGCATGGACCACGGCGAAGCCTCGGCCATTGCGGCCGGTGTGGTCTGGCACCGCTACCAGATGCCGGCCTATCACCTGATCGCCAGCGATGGCCACGGCGTGACCCTGGTGAACATCGGCGTCGGCCCGTCCAACGCCAAGAACATCACCGACCACTTGGCGGTGCTGCGTCCGCATTGCTGGCTGATGATCGGTCACTGCGGCGGCCTGCGTCAGTCGCAGACCATCGGCGACTACGTATTGGCCCACGCTTACATGCGTCGCGACGGGATTCTCGACCGGGTGGTGCCGCCGAACATTCCGATCCCGGCGCTGGCCGAGGTGCAATTGGCGTTACAACAAGCGGCTGCCAACATCACCGGCGAGAAGGGCGACGACCTGAAGAAACGCCTGCGCACCGGCACCGTGCTGACCTACGACGACCGTAACTGGGAATTGCGCTGGGCCCAGGAACGACCGCTGATCAACCTGTCCCGCGCCGTGGCCGTGGACATGGAAAGCGGCACCATCGCCGCCCAGGGTTATCGCCTGCGGGTGCCGTACGGCACGTTGTTGTGTGTGTCGGACAAGCCGCTGCACAGCGAAATCAAGCTGCCGGGTTCGGCCAACGCGTTCTACGAGCGCGCGGTGAGCCAGCACTTGAAGATCGGTATCGAAGCGGTGGACCTGCTGCGCACCGAACTCAACTCGCTGCACTCGCGCAAACTGCGCAGCTTCGACGAGCCGCCGTTCCGCTAACGGTTTGTCGTGGTCATTTGGCGGTCTGGGCACTAGCATTAGCAGCCCAGATCGCCAGATGTTGTTTTGCCCATGTCCCGTCCCCCACGTCCACCTTCCCGCCGCCCCGGCGCGAAGCCATCCTCTTCAGCCCCGCGCCGTGTCGCCAAGGCACCACCGGCCGAGCCGAAGCTGATCCTGTTCAACAAACCGTTCGATGTGCTGACGCAATTCAGCGACGGCGAAGGGCGGGCGACGCTCAAGGATTACATCGACGTTCCGGGCATCTACCCGGCCGGGCGGCTGGACCGCGACAGCGAAGGTTTGCTGCTGCTGACCAACGACGGTCAGTTGCAGGCACGGATCGCCGATCCGAAGCACAAACTGGCGAAAACCTATTGGGTGCAGGTCGAAGGTGTGCCGACGGCCGAGCAGTTGCAGCGTCTGCGTGACGGCGTCGAACTGAATGACGGCATGACCTTGCCCGCTGAAGCGCGGCAACTGGAGGAGCCTGAACTGTGGCCGCGCAATCCGCCGGTACGCTTTCGTGCAACGATTCCGACAACCTGGCTGGAACTGGTGATTCGCGAAGGCCGCAACCGTCAGGTGCGGCGGATGACGGCGGCGGTCGGGCTGCCGACATTGCGGCTGGTGCGGGTCAGGATTGGTGACTGGACGATCGAAGGGCTCGACCAGGGCCAGTGGAAAGAAGTGCCGGCTCGCTTATAGAGCGCCGGATTCGATCAGACCGATCACCACGCTCTTGATGATGAACGCGGCCACGCCGAGGCCCAGCACGAAGAACAGAATGAACGAGCCGAAGCGCCCGGCCTTGGACTTCTTCGCCAGATCCCAGACGATGAAACCCATGAAAATGATCAGGATGCTGACCAGACCGGTCATCATCCACTCTTCAAATACTGCTGGATCCATCGGGCATCTCCGGCGCTGTGCGGCTGAAAGGGCGGCCGGGAGTATACGCCAGCGGCGAACGACGCAGCATTGACCTGCGTCGGTGTGCCGCAGTCATTCGTCGATTTCAGCTACGCAAATGAGTCAGCGGCAGTTCGGTGCTGTTGAGCACCTGATTGAGCACAAAGCTCGAGCGCACGCTGGTCACGCCTTCGATGCGGGTCAGGTGCCCCAGCAGCAGCTTCTGATAATGGTCCATGTCCGGCACCACCACTTTCAACTGATAGTCGGCATCCACCCCGGTGACCAGACTGCATTCCAGCACTTGCGGCAAGGTGCGGATCGCTGCTTCGAAGTTCTCGAAACGCTCCGGCGTGTGCCGGTCCATGCCGATCAGCACGTAGGCGGTCAGGCTCAGGCCGAGCATCTTGCGATCGAGGAGGGCCACCTGACGCGAAATGTATCCGTCGTCCTCCAGTTGCTTGACCCGGCGCGAGCACGGGGAGGGCGACAGACCGATGCGCTCGGCCAGTTCCTGGTTGGAGATGCGGGCGTCGCGCTGCAATTCCGCCAAAATGCTGAGGTCGTAACGGTCGAGTTTGCTCATCAATCGGTCCTTTGTCCTAACTATTGCGGCGGATTATCTATCCAGGGTTAAAAATTGCGCAAGTGATGTTTATTTGAGCAATCTTCGCAATCATCTGTCGCAGCCTCCGGCCTATTCTTATCACCAGAATCACTGCTCGGTAACACAGTCCACGCGGCCCGCCCTATCCGGCCTGCCGCGGCCGCCACCCCCACCGGGGTTGTGCCGGCCCCCGAGCTGCACACTGTCCAGAAGACGGCGTGAGGTGAGCCGACGTCAAAAGCGTCGAGCCAGGACGAAGTTCTCTAAAAGGGAGGCCGACGGGTCTCCCTTTTTTCTTGCCCGCAATTTGGCCTCGCTCGCTCAATAAATAAATGGCGTGACTGATAACCTGTAGCAGAACCCGGTGTGCCCATTCCCGGTCTTAGCTACAAACCCTCTTAATTACAGGGTCCAGCCCGCAGTGAGGAATTTCATGAAGTCGCGTATCTGGCGTCTGGCCAGTGTTGGTGTGCTGTGTGTGAGTGTCTGCGCGCAAGCGCTGGCCGATGAGCCGCAGAATCGCGGCCCTGAAAATGGCGGACGCGAGCGGGAACATCAGGAAAACAATCAGGGCCACGGCGGCAACAATCAGCCGCGCCCGCAGAACAACGAAATCATTCGCGGCGACAACAGCCGCCAGTTCGAGCACAACGGCGAGCAGCACAACAACGGCCAGTGGCAGAACCACGACCAGAACCGTCCGGCCTACAATCCCAATCCGGTTCGCCAACCGCCACCGCCGCCACAACTGCCGGCCAACAGCCTGCCGATCCAGCCACGCCCCGACACCGTGCGCCAGACTCAGGAACCGCGTCAGGGCTATTACCGCGATGAGCGTCCGCAGAATGGCTACCACCAGAACTGGCAGACCGGCAATCGTCCCAACGACAACCGCTGGCCGGGTCGTCCGGACGGGCATGGCAACGGCTGGGGCCCCGGCCCGCAATACCGGCCGGGCCATGTGATCGACCGTTTCCCGGATCGTGACTTCCGCGTGCCATATCGTGGCCAGGATTACTTCTACTCCGGCGGTTACTGGTATCGCCCGCAAGGCCCGCGCTACATCGTGGTTCAGCCGCCACGCGGTATTCGTATCCAGTACCTGCCGGATTACGCCCGTGAAGTGTGGATCGGCGGTTCGCTGTTGTTCCTGGCGGCAGGCTCGTACTACGCCTACCAGGAAGCGACGCAGGATTACGTGGTGGTCGAGCCGCCGGTGCAGCAACCTCCGCAACCGGCGAGCAACGGCTATGACGTCGAAGCGTATCCCGCCAACGGTCAGTCGCCGGAGCAGGTCCAGCAGGACGGCTATCAGTGCTATCAGTACGCGGTGCAGCAAAGCGGTTTCGATCCGCGCACCGCGACCTACCAGCCCGCGCCCGAAGTGGTGCAGGCCTACCGCCAGGCCCAGGGCAATTGCCTGAGCAGTCGCGGTTATCAGGTCAGTTATTGAGCCCTGGCGGCCTTGACCACTTCCTGCGGGTCGGCGTGCACCAGCACTTCGGCCCGTGGGTAGGCGGCATGAATCGCATCCGCCGCCTGATCGCTGATGCCATGGGCGACTGACAGCGTCAGATCCCCCGGCAATTCCAGGTGCAACTGCACGAACCAGTGATTGCCGGAAATTCGTGTGCGCAGATCATGTGCGCCCAAAACGCCCGGCACGCCGCACGCCAGTTCGAGCATGTGCTGACTGACATCCCCCGGCAGTTCTTCATCCATCAGCACCGAAAAACTTTCCCGGGCGATCTGGATCGCGCTCCAAAGAATGTACGCCGCAATCCCCAGGCCGAACCACGCATCCAGTTGAGCGAAACCCAATCCGGCCAACACCAGCGCGATCAGAATGCTGCCGTTGAGCAACATGTCCGAACGGTAATGCAGCGAGTCCGCTCGCACCGCGTTGGAGCCGGTCTGCTTGATCACCCGGTGCTGCAGCATCAACAGCGCCGCCGTCAGCAACAGGGAAAACACGATCACGCCGATGCTCAGCCATGGCGCGCCGAGCGGCTCCGGATTGTTCAAACGCTCATAAGCCTGAAACGCGATCAACACCGCACTGCCGCCAATGAACAGCGCCTGCGCCATGCCCGCCAGGGATTCGGCCTTGCCGTGACCATAACGGTGATCGTCATCCGCCGGGCGCAGCGCGTAATGCACCGCCAGCAGGTTGAGCAACGAAGTGACGCCATCGAGGGCCGAGTCCGTGAGGCCGGCGAGCATGCTCACCGAACCGCTCAGCCACCAGGCGATGGCTTTGGCGATGATCAGCGTACAGGCCACCGCCACCGAGGCGCGGGTCGCCAGCCTTAGCAGGCGGGCGTGTTCGGGGCTGGAGGTCATGGGTGCGTTGATTCCTTATGCGGCAGGTTGCAGGCCGAACATCGCCAGTTGCTGGGTGCTGCCCTTGTGCTGGATCAGCCGTGGGTCGTCCAGCGGTAGATTGCGGCCCAGTTCTGTTTCGAGAATAGCCTGCAACTTGAGGTTATCGACCTGGCCGTCCGGGCCGATGGCTTGCTTGAGCTTGGCCGGATCGACCTGCGCCGTGTGGCCCGGTTCGAAATAGATCGCGCCGGTGGTGAAGTCCACGGCAAACGCGATCACGCCCGGAAGGATATAGAACAGCAGGCCCACGGCATCGAGCACGGCAATCGCCGGGTCGATCTTGCCGTCGATCTGGCCGCGCCGGTCGGGATAGAAAATCGAACCGCACGCGGTGATCTGAGTGAGCAGGGTGGCAACCAGTACACCGCCGATCAGGCGAAAAGGTAAGCGCATGGGAATCTCCTGAGTCATCTATTAACGAAGCGTCATCGTGTGAAGTTAAGACCCTGACGAACGCTCAGCAGTTCGCCGTTATACTCGGCCCGGCAGGGCATGCCCACAGTAAATTGCGGCCCCGTCTCACCCCTATCGAAATACGTTGAGGATTGAAGTTGTTTTCTCCAGATCCATATCGCGTGATGGCTACCGAATCCTTCCGGGGTTCGGCCCTCCGGGCTAAAGCTGTGAGCGCGCCATGCTGCGTTGCGGGACTTGGTAAGGAAACGACCCTTACCTGCGTCCCGCGCCTTGCCTGGCACGCTCACAGCTTTAACGCGACTCGCAATTTACTGTGGGCACGCCCTGGGGAGCCAGTATGAATTCGTTGCCAATCGATGAAGTTTTACCCGCCCTGCGTGAAGCCCTCGCGACACGCCACGAAGCCGTGCTCGAAGCACCGCCCGGCGCTGGTAAAACCACCCGCGTGCCCTTGGCCCTGCTCGATGAAGCGTGGCTGAACGGGCAGACCATTCTCATGCTCGAACCCCGCCGACTGGCCGCGCGTGCAGCCGCAGAACGGCTGGCCAGCGAACTGGGCGAGAAGGTCGGTGAAACTGTCGGTTATCGCATTCGCCTCGACAGCAAGGTCGGCCCCAACACGCGCATCGAAGTGGTCACCGAAGGCATTCTCACCCGGCGTTTGCAGGACGACCCGGCGCTGGAAGGCGTGGGTCTGCTGATCTTCGACGAATTCCACGAACGCAGCCTCGACGCCGATCTGGCGCTGGCGCTCAGTCTGAACGGTCGCGAACTGTTTCGAGCTGAACAACCGCTGAAGATTCTGCTGATGTCCGCCACCCTTGAAGGCGAACGTCTGGCCGGGTTGCTCGACGACGCGCCGATCCTGCGCAGCGAGGGCCGGATGTTCCCGGTGACGATGCGCTGGGGCCGGCCGTTCCAGCCCGGCGAATACATCGATCAACGCGTCACACAAACGGTGCTCGAAGCCCTGCACGACGAAACCGGCAGCCTGTTGGTGTTCCTGCCGGGGCAGGCGGAAATCCGGCGTGTTCATCAGCAATTGGCGGACGCCATCGGTGAGCGCAGCGACGTGTTGCTCTGCCCGTTGCACGGCGAACTCGACCTGAACGCCCAGCGTGCCGCCATCGACCCGGCCCCGGCTGGCCAGCGCAAAGTGGTGCTGGCCACCAACATCGCCGAGACCAGCCTGACCATCAACGGTGTGCGCGTGGTGATCGACGCCGGGCTGGCGCGAGTGCCGCGTTTCGATCCGGGCAGCGGCATGACCCGCCTCGACACCCAACGCATCTCCAGGGCCAGCGCCACTCAGCGCGCGGGCCGGGCCGGGCGTCTGGAACCGGGCGTGTGTTATCGCCTGTGGTCGCAGGATCAGCATGAGCAACTGGCGGCTTATGGCAGTGCGGAAATTCTTTCGGCGGATCTCGCCGGTCTCGCTTTGCAACTCGGGCGTTGGGGCGTGGCGCCGAGTGATCTGATCTGGCTGGACGTACCGCCAGCGGCCGCTTATGCACAGGCGCAGGATTTGTTGCAGCGCCTCGGTGCGCTGGACGGCGAAACTCTCAACCGTCACGGTCAGGCCATGGCCGAACTGCCGGCGCATCCGCGCATCGCGCATTTATTGCTACGCGGTCAGGCGTTGGGGCTGGCGACCATGGCGTGCGACGTCGCTGCGTTGCTCGGCGAGCGGGATATCTTGCGCGGCGCCGGGGCGGATCTGCACAGTCGTCTGGTGCTGCTGTCCGGCGAAGAACGTGCGGCGCGCGGTGCTCAGGGCGGCGTGCAGCGCGCCCGGCAACTGGCGCGGCAATATCGTGGTTATCTGCGCGGTAAGGCGAGTGAACCGGTCGCCGACCCGGATCACCCGCGCTGGCTCGGCGCCTTGCTGGCGCTGGCCTACCCGGACCGCGTCGCCCAGCAGCGGCGCGCCGGTGGTGCCGAATATCGACTGGCCAACGGCCGTGCGGCGTTGTTCGCCGAAGCCGACAGCCTGATGAAAGAACCGTGGATCGTCATTGCCGACTTGGGCAGCCGTCAGGGGCAACGCGAGGAACGGATTTATCTGGCGGCGGATTTTGATCCGGCGCTGTTCGATTCGGTGCTGGCCGAACAGGTACACAACGTCGATCAACTGGACTGGGACGAACGCGAGGGCGTGCTGCGTGCTGAGCGTCAGCGCAAGGTTGGCGAACTGATCCTCAGCCGCGAACCGCTGACCGGTCTCGACGAAAACGCCCGCAGTCAGGCACTGGTCAATCTGGTGCGGCGCAAGGGTCTGGAACTGCTGCCGTGGACCCCGGAGCTGCGCCAATGGCAGGCGCGAGTCGCGTTGCTGCGCCAGCTCGATCTGGACACCAAGGGCGACAGCCAATGGCCGGACGTCAGCGACGCCACACTACTGAAAACCCTTGAAGACTGGCTGATGCCTTATCTGGGCAAGGTCTCGCGGCTCAGCCATTTCGCCAACCTCGACCTGTCGAGCATCGTGCGCAATCTGCTGCCGTGGCCACTGCCGCAACAACTTGACGAACAGGCACCGCATCACCTGAGCGTGCCGTCGGGCTCGTCGATTCGCCTCGACTACAGCGAGCAGCCACCGATTCTCGCCGTGCGTTTGCAGGAGTTGTTCGGCCTCGCCGACACACCGCGCATTGCCGGCGGGCGGCAAGTGGTCAAGTTGCATCTTCTATCGCCAGCACGGCGGCCGGTGCAGGTGACGCAGGATCTGGCCAACTTCTGGCGCAGCACCTATGCGGAAGTGAAGAGGGATTTGAAGGGGCGGTATCCGAAGCATTACTGGCCGGATGATCCGCTGGTGGCTGAAGCCACTGCGCGGGCCAAACCGCGCGGTACGTGAGGTTCAGCGACTGGCCTTGGCGGTCAGCTGCTCCCGGCAATAATCGGCAAACAACTGCGCCGGTTTGGTCAGTTGTCCGCGCTTGAGCCACGCGGCCACCAGGCCTGAGCCGGTGACGTCTTCGACGATGTCGACGCACACGACTTTCTTGCCGTCGTAGGTGCATTCCGAGTGCGGGCGGGTGACCAGGATTGAGAAGCCGAAACCCTGGCCGACCATGCCGCGCACCATTTCGATCGACGGCGAGCTGAACTCGATGCGTGGTGACAGGCCGAGCTCTTCGAACAGGCTGACGAAGTAGGTGCGGCTCGGTTGCACGTCGAGCAGGATCATCGGTTCCAGGCACAAGTCCCGCAGCGAAACCTGCTTGAGCTGGGCGAAGCGGTGATCCGCCGGGAGCAGGGCGTAAGGCCGCTGGGCCGGCATCAAGGGTTCGGTTTCGATGGTGGCGTCGAGGTCGTGCTTGTACAGGATCGCGAGGTCGAAGGTGCCCGAGGTCAGGCCTTGCACCAGTTCCTGTTGTTCGCCGTCGCGGATGCGGATTTTCACCCCCGGATACAGCGCCGAGAAGCCGGCAATCAGTTGTGGCAAGTACAGCGGCGCGACGGTTTCGAAACAGCCGATATCGATCTGCCCGGCCACCACGTTGTTGTCGGCGAGGGCGTTCTGTTCGAACTCCTTGGCCATGCGCAGCAGTTCCTGGGCCTTGCGGAAGAACCGTGCACCGCTCGGCGTCAGGGACACGCCCTGAGCGTGATGGCGGATCAGCAGTTGCACGCCGAAGCTGTCTTCCAGCCCCTTGATCGCCGTGGAAATCGCCGGTTGCGCGATGTACAGCTTGCGCGAGGCTTCGGCGACGCTGCCGCATTCGACGGTGGTGATGAAGTATTTCAACTGACGCAGGTTGTAAGCGGCCACGGTGAACCTCAAAGCGAACGGATTCCACATCCAAGCAATTTGTACGCCGCCGGCCTCCGTTCTGTCGGCGGTTTTTTTGTCCCTGAACAATAGCCCCATACGCGCGCGAGGGGGCTATCGGCTGGTTACCTTTTTTATTGTCTGCGAAGACATTTTTACTGGTTTTAGCTCGCACGGGCCTGAGCGACTATCGACTCCGCACTGTTCTCAAAAGAATAAAAGTCCAAGGAGCAACCACCGTGTTCGAGCTTGCAGACTGGCAGCGCAAGGCCGCTGAATTGAGTTTTCCCGATCAGGCCGTGATCGACGGCAAGTTGCGTTCAGCGCAGTCGGGGCAGACCTTTGCCGCGATCAACCCGGCCACCGGCCAGCTTCTGGCAAACGTCGCCGCGTGCGGTGAAGAAGATGTCGACGCGGCGGTGCGCAATGCGCGGCAGGTATTCGAGGCCGGCACCTGGGCCGGGCGTTCACCGACCGAGCGCAAGCAAGTGCTGCTGCGTCTGGCGGATCTGATTCTGGCCAATCGCGAAGAGCTGGCGCTGCTCGATTCGTTGAACATGGGCAAACCGGTGATGGACGCTTACAACATCGACGTGCCGGGCGCCGCCGGGGTGTTTCGCTGGTACGCCGAAAGCCTCGACAAACTCTACGATCAAGTCGCGCCGAGCGCCTCGAACGTGCTGGCGACCATCACCCGCGAAGCGCTGGGCGTGGTCGCCGCCGTGGTGCCTTGGAACTTCCCGCTGGACATGGCCGCGTGGAAACTCGCCCCGGCGCTGGCGGCGGGCAACTCGGTGATCCTCAAACCCGCCGAGCAATCACCTTTTTCCGCATTGCGTCTGGCCGAACTGGCGCTGGAGGCCGGGCTGCCGGCCGGTGTGTTGAACGTGCTGCCGGGGCTCGGCGAACAAACCGGTAAAGCCCTGGGCCTGCACCCGGATGTCGATTGCCTGGTGTTCACCGGATCGACTCAGGTCGGCAAATATTTCATGCAGTACTCCGCGCAGTCGAACCTCAAACAGGTGTGGCTGGAGTGCGGCGGCAAGAGCGCCAATCTGGTGTTCGCCGACTGCAAGGATCTGGATCTGGCGGCGCAGAAAGCCGCGTTCGGGATCTTCTTCAATCAGGGCGAAGTCTGCTCGGCCAACTCGCGATTGCTGGTGGAGCGCTCGATTCATGATGAGTTCGTCGAGCGACTGAAAGCTCAGGCCGAGCGCTGGCAGCCGGGCGATCCGCTGGATCCGGCGAGTGCGGCCGGGGCGATCGTCGACACCCGTCAGACCGATAGCATTCTGCGCTTCATCCACCAGGCCGAACGCGAAGGCGCGACCCGCGTCTGCGGCGGGCGGCAGCTGAGTTTCAACGGTTCGGCCAACTTCATTAAACCAACGATTTTCACCGACGTGCAGCCGCACATGAGCCTGTTTCGCGAAGAAGTGTTCGGCCCGGTGCTGGCGGTGATTCCGTTCGATGATGAAGCCCACGCCTTGCAACTGGCCAACGACAGCGTCTACGGTCTGGCGGCGTCGCTGTGGACGGATGATCTGCACCGCGCGCATCGGGTGGCGCGGCAATTGCGAGCCGGTACGGTGTCGGTCAACAGCGTCGATGCGCTGGACGTGACCGTGCCGTTCGGCGGCGGCAAGCAATCCGGTTTCGGCCGCGATCTGTCGCTGCACTCGTTCGACAAATACACCCAGTTGAAAACCACCTGGTTTCAACTGCGCTCATGACAGCCGCTCACAACAAAAAAGGAGATCCGGCGATGACCACCTCACGTGAAACCCGCGACTACCAGGCCGCCGATGCAGCGCACCACATTCATGCGTTCGTCGACCAGAAGGCCCTCAACGACGAAGGCCCACGGGTGATGGTACGTGGCGACCGCCTGCACCTGTGGGACAACGACGGTCGGCGTTACCTCGACGGCATGTCCGGGCTGTGGTGCACCAACCTCGGCTACGGGCGCAAGGACCTGAACGCGGCGGCGAGCCGGCAACTGGAGCAGTTGCCGTACTACAACATGTTTTTCCACACCACTCACCCGCAGGTGATCGAGCTCTCCGAGCTGCTGTTCAGCCTGCTGCCGGGGCACTACAGCCACGCGATCTACACCAACTCCGGCTCCGAGGCCAACGAGGTGCTGATCCGAACCGTGCGCCGTTACTGGCAGGTGCTGGGCAAGCCCGAGAAGAAAATCATGATCGGCCGCTGGAACGGCTACCACGGTTCGACCCTCGCGGCGACGGCCCTCGGCGGCATGAAGTTCATGCACGAAATGGGCGGGATGATTCCCGACATCACGCACATCGACGAGCCGTACTTCTTCGCCCACGAAGGCCACCTGACTCCGGCGGAATTCGGCCTGCGGGCGGCACAGCAACTGGAAGCGAAGATCCTCGAACTGGGCGCGGACAAGGTTGCCGGGTTCATTGCCGAACCGTTCCAGGGCGCGGGCGGGATGATCTTTCCGCCGGAAAGCTACTGGCCGGAAATCCAGCGCATCTGCCGCAAATACGATGTGCTGTTGTGTGCCGATGAAGTGATCGGCGGCTTTGGTCGCACGGGTGAATGGTTCGCCCACGAATACTTCGGTTTCGAGCCGGACACTCTGTCCATCGCCAAGGGTTTGACCTCCGGTTATATCCCGATGGGTGGCTTGATCCTGTCGAAGAAAATGGCCGACGTGCTGGTGGAGCAGGGCGGCGTATTCGCCCACGGCCTGACCTATTCCGGGCACCCGGTGGCGGCGGCGGTGGCGATTGCCAACCTCAAGGCATTGCGCGATGAAGGCGTGGTGACGCGGGTCAAGGATGACATCGGGCCGTACCTGCAGCAGTGTCTGCGCGAGGTGTTCGGCAATCACCCGTTGGTGGGCGATATCCAGGGCACGGGCATGGTCGCGGCGCTGCAACTGGCCGAAGACAAGGCGACACGCAAGCGCTTCGCCAACGAGAACGACATCGCCTGGCGCTGCCGCACGATCGGTTTTGAAGAGGGGGTGATCATTCGCTCGACCCTGGGGCGAATGATCATGGCGCCGGCGTTGATTGCCAGCCGTGAAGAGATTGACGAGCTGGTGGGCAAGACGTTGAAAGCGCTGGATCGTACGGCGCAGGAATACGGCCGGCTCTAACTCCCAATATCGTTCCCACGTCGAGGCGTCGAACCGTCTGCGTGGGAACGCCTCAAGGGACGCTCCGCGTTCCAGCTCTCGAATGGGACGCAGAGCGTCCCGGGCTGCATTCCCACGCGGAGCGTGGGAACGATCTCCGCCAGACTTTTCCCAATCTGCACCCACCTCGGGCACCCCCGCCCGACGCGCCCTTTCGCGGTGCGCACTACCCAGTTTTTTCATCGTTCGCGTCTAACTATTTCCTCGTTTTCCTGACGCCAAGCCTGGGTCAACATCGATTTCGCCAGCCAAGGCATTGCCCGCCAGAGTCCAGCAGAGACCGCAGCGTGCAATCGCGACACCACGGCTGGCCGTACTGCCCATGACAACTAAATCAACAGCGTTGGGAGTGCTCCATGAACAAGTCCTTGTTTACCCGTCTTGCATGTCCTCTGGCGATTTCCGCCCTTTCAGTCACCGGCGCCCAGGCCGGCACCTTGTCGATCGGCCACACCACGTGGGTCGGTTACGGCACCCTGTATCTGGCCCAGGATCTGGGCTACTTCAAGGAAAACGGCCTGACCGTCGAATTGCCGGTGGTCGAAGAAGCGTCGATGTACATGGCCGCCCAGGCGTCCGGGCAATTGTCCGGCTCGGCCTCGACCATCGACGAAGTGCTCAAGTACCGCCCGCAGTTCTGCTTCAAGGCCGTGGCCGCGCTGGATGACAGCCATGGCGGCGACGGCGTGCTGGTCGGCAAAAACGTGAAGAGCCTGCAAGAACTCAAGGGCCAGGCCGTGGCCGTCAATGAAGGTTCGACCTCGCAGTTCTGGCTGTCGTACCTGCTGAAAAAGAACGGCATGAGCATGAGTGACATCACCGTGCAGAACATGACCGCCGACGATGCCGCCACGGCGTTCATCGCCGGTCGTGTGCCGGCCGCCGTGACTTGGGAACCGCATCTGTCGATGGTGCGCGACAAGCAGCAGGGCAAGGTGCTGATCGACAGCAGCAGTACGCCGGGGGTGATCGTCGATGTGGTGGCGCTCAACTGCACGGTGATCGAGAAGCAGCCGGAAGACGTCAAGGCGCTGGTCGCCGGTCTCTACAAAGCGGTGCAGTACACCAAGGACCATCCACAGAAAGCCTACGAAATCATGGCCAAGGGCGTCGGCGGTTACCTGTCCGATCCGAAGGAACTGGCTGCCGCCGCGCAAGGCGTGCGCTTCTACGATCAGGCCATGAGCGAGAAGCTGCTGGGCAAACCCGGCGCGCCGGGTGACAGCGCACCGCTGATCAAACTGGCCAACGAAACCGCCAGCGAATTGCAGGGCAAGCCCTACAACGTCAGCAACGACGATCTGGTGGATAACCGTTTCGTCAGCCCGCTCTAGGAGACTGGTCATGTTCAAGCGCAATTCATGGCTGAGCCGCTGCATCACGCCGAAGACCGGATTGCCGGTGCCGGTGGTGTGGAGCGCCAGCGGTCTGGCCTGGGTGTTGCTGGTCGGCCTGTGGGCCGGGTTGTCCTACGGCGGCATCGTGCCGGGGATGTTCCTGCCGACGCCCGGCGCGGTGGTTGAAGCCGCCGTGCGCCTGAGCCGCGACGGCACCCTCGGCCAGCATGTCTGGGCCAGTGTCGAAGTGGTGATGGTGGGCTTCATCGTGTCGTCGCTGGTGGCAGTGCCTCTGGGCTTGCTGATGGGCAGCTTCCGTATCGTCCAGGCGTTCCTCGAACCGCTGGTGAATTTCATCCGTTACCTGCCGGTGACCTCGTTCGTGCCGCTGTTCATCCTGTGGATCGGTATCGGTCTGGAGCAGCGGGTGTCGGTGATCATTTTCGGCGTGTTCTTCCAGCAACTGGTGATGGTCGCGGACGTGTCCAAAGGCATTTCCAAGGATTTGATCAACGCCTCTTACACCCTCGGTTCCAACCGGCGTGACGCGGTGCTGCATGTGATCGCCCCGGCGTCGTTGCCGGGTGTGCTCGACACCTTGCGGGTGACCATGGGCTGGGCCTGGACCTATCTGGTGGTCGCCGAACTGGTCGCCGCATCGAGTGGCCTCGGCTACTTGAGCCTCAAGGCCATGCGCGGCTTTCAGGTGGATGTGATTTTTCTCGCCATCGCGATCATCGGCCTGCTCGGCCTGGTCACCGATCAACTGTTCCGCTTCTTGCGTTTGAGGATTGCCGCATGGGCTCAGTAACCGCTGCCAACCGTCGTTTCATCGAGCCGGTCGCCGCACCGGCACTCGCCGCGCCAAGGTTGCAGGTGGACAAGGTCAGCCTGCGCTACAGCAAACCCGGCGGCGGAACATTCACTGCGCTTGAAGAAGTGTCGTTCGAAGTGCCGGATCAGCAATTCGCGGTGCTGGTCGGGCCGTCGGGCTGCGGCAAGTCGAGCCTGCTGTACCTCACCGCCGGCCTGGCCGAGCCGACGTCCGGCGAGATCTACGTCGGCGGCCAGCAAGTGCAGGGCCCCGGCGCGGATCGCGGGATGGTGTTCCAGAGCTACACGCTGTTCCCGTGGCTGACCGTGCGGCAAAACGTCGAGTTCGGCCTCAAGCGCCGGGGCATGCCGGCGGCGCGGCGCAAGGAGATCGTCGATCACTACGTGCACGAGGTCGGGTTGTCAGGGTTTGCCGACAACTACGCCAAGCAGTTGTCCGGCGGCATGATGCAGCGGGTGGCGATTGCCCGGGCGCTGGCCAACGACCCGCAGATCCTGCTGATGGACGAACCCTTCGGCGCCCTCGACAGCCAGACTCGCCTGCAAATGCAGCAGCTGTTGTTACGGGTGTGGGGCAACAGCAAGAAAACCGTGCTGTTCGTCACTCACGATATCGACGAAGCGATCCTGCTCGGCGACCGGGTGTATGTGATGGGCGCGCGGCCCGGGCGGATCAAGCAGATCCTGGATGTGCCGATCGAACGACCGCGCACGCTGGACATGGTCATGGAGCGCTCGTTCATCGACATGAAACGGCAGATCTTCGGGCTGTTGCACGACGATCTCGAAGAGGCTCACTGAGATCAGTTGGGTGGCAGGAGGAACTTCGCAATCACCGGCAAATGATCGGAAATGCGCAACGTATCGTCCTGCCGCACTGTGGCTTCGACCCGTTTGATCTTCGGGCTGTAGAACAGGTAATCGACCGTGCGGTCCGGGCCGTTGAGACCGGGGTCGTTGGGGTAATGGGTCAGCCACTTGGCGCGGTCGATGCCGCTGGCTTCGTTGTTGGTCGGGATCATCGGGTACTTGTCCCACAACAGATGCAGCGCACTGTCCACGGAGTAGGGCGTGCGCTGTTCGGTGGGCAGGCGCCGGTACTGGCCGAGCGGCAAGAGGTTGAAGTCACCCCCGATCAGCCACGGCGTGCCGTGGCTTTCGTGTTTGTCGAGAACCTTGGCCACCGCCGTCACTTGCGCCTGCAAGGTTTCGTCCGGCTGCATGGCGCGATCCAGATGCGTGTTGAACACCACCAGTTGCCCGCCATCGCTGAACGGCAGGGTGGTGGCGAGCAGGGCGTTTTTCGGCTGGAACTGACGGCTGATGATATTCAGCGGCTGCACCGGCAATTGCAGGCGTTCAGCGTGTTCGATGCGCAAGCGACTGAGCGTTGCGAGTTGCCGGCCGACGCTGCCGAAGACATGCGGATCCGGGACGAAATCGGCCTTCCAGTCGAAGGCATGGGCACTGCACGGGTAGAGGTCGGCGAGGCGTTCCTGCAACAGCTTGAGCTGGTTCTGATAGTCGCTGGCCTTGGCGCCGTCATCCAGTTCCTGCAACAGCACCACGTCGGGCTGTTCGTCGCGGATCACCCGCGCCACTTCATCGAGGCTGAACGCCATGTCTTCCGGGGTGGGTGCTTCGTCGTCGCCTTGCGCCAGGTCATTCCAGAACACGTAACGCTTGCCGGCCAGGTATTGCACGTTCCAGGTCATGACCTTCAGCGCCTGGCCGGGCACCAGCGTCGGCGGCTGCCCGGTGCAACTGACCGGCAGGGTCTCCCGGGCGTCGGGGCGCCAGGTCAGGCTGAAAATCATCACGCCGATCAGGGCAACGGCCAGCAGCACGGAGAGCAGGATGTAGCGCAGTAGACGGGTCATGGCTCGGCTTATAGCGATACGGAAGTGGTCCCGAGCATACCCGAGACCCGTCGCTCAGCCCAAGCGCAGAGCGGTCAGGCTATTCCGTCACGTTTGTCGGGTAATTCGCTGATCAACATGAACAGACGGAACAGCACCACGCTGGTGAACAGTTGCAGGAAGCTGTGGCCACTGTCGATCAGCACGGCGATCAACGGATTCTGCGGATCGGGATAGACCTGCAAGGTCAGGCCCTTGAGCAGCCACAACGGCCCCATCACACAGAGGATGCACGCCAGAATCCGCAGGAAATGCCCACGGCTCAGGCGCAGGCTTTCCTTCATCGCCTGCAACGGGCCGTAGCCGCGCAGCACCAGCAGGTATTCACCGAAGGCCAGGGTGACCATCAGCCACAGGCCTGGCAGGAAATACAGGGACAGGCCCAGCAGGATCAACATCGTGTTGAGCGCAGTGAGCACGGCGAAACGCGGCCACAGGCGCGCCGACATCGCCAGCAGATCGAGGGTTTGCGGGGATTCGCCACGGGTGCGGGCGTCGAGAAACAGGATCAGCGCGGCGGTGTACAGCGGATAGACCAGCAGGCCGACGATCACGCTGATGGCCGAATAACCGTCCGGGTCGCTGGCGCGATCGACCACTTGTTGCAGCGCGGCTTCGAAGATCACCAGCGGCAGGCACAGCTGGACGATCCGCACCAGATTGCGTTTAAAGAAATACAGCGAGTCACGCAGCACATCGAAGGCATTCATCAGTCGGTATCGCAGGTCAAAAACAGTGGCTCACTTTAACCGATGATGTGCTGCCGGGCGCAAACGTAAACGTTCGGTAAAGACCATTGAAACATTCTGTCACTGCCTCCATTACAGAGGTGCGCCTCCTCCACTGTGGAGGAGGGCAACGTTATCCCCGGCAATCTACGAGGTCGCCATGAACAGCGAAGAGCAAACCCTGATCGATGGACTGTTTTCCCGGCTGCAGCAGGCCGAAACGGAGGCAGCCCCGCGTGACGCCCAGGCCGAGGCGCGGATCAAGGAACACCTGACGCGCCAGCCGGCCGCAGGCTATTTCATGACCCAGGCGATTCTGGTGCAGGAGGCCGCGATCAAGAGCCTCGACGAACAGAACAAACAACTGACTCAACAGGTTCAGCAACTGCAGGCCGAACTGCAATCGGCCAAGGCGCAAAGTGCTGCCCCGGCGCCGAGCGGCGGTGGTTTCCTGTCGAGCATCTTCGGTGGCAGCAGCCCGCGCCCGGCGCCGACCCAGAGCGCCCCGGCTTCTACTGGCGGCTGGCGTGAGCCGGCACCGCAGCAGAACTTCGGTGCACCCGCGCCACAACAGAACTTTGGCGCGCCACCACCGGGTTATGGCCAACAGCAAGCGGCCCCGGCGGCGGGCAGCAGCTTCCTCGGCGGCGCCCTGAAAACCGCGGCCGGTGTGGCCGGTGGCGTGATGCTGGCACAAGGCATCAGCAGCCTGTTCCATCACAACCAGCAGCCGGAAGAAATCGTCGAAGTGATCAAGGAAGAGCCTGCGCAAGTGGCCGATCAGGGTAATAACGGTTGGGGCGATGACCAGCGCATGGCCAACAACGATTCCTTCGGCAACAACCAGGGTGGCTTCACCGACACCGACTACAGCGATGACAACTCATCGTTCTTCGATGACGACGATTCCTTCGTCTGATTCACCATTCGTCCGGGGCGCCTGAGCGCCCCGGGCCGATTATTCGCGGAACCTTCCTTCGGGCTGGCATACTGAGCGCCTTTTTCGGGCCTGGTGCCTGATCCGGCTCATGCGCGTCAGCGCTCACAGGAACTCCGGTGAAAAAAATCGCAGTGTTCGCCGATGTGCAGAACCTCTACTACACCGTGCGTCAGGCCTATGGTTGCCACTTCAACTACGCGGCACTGTGGGCGGACATCAGCAAGGACGGGCAGATCGTCGAGGCCTACGCCTATGCGATCGACCGGGGCGACAGCAAACAGCAGCAGTTCCAGCAGATCCTGCGCAACCTCGGTTTCACCGTGAAACTCAAACCCTACATTCAGCGCAGCGACGGCTCGGCCAAGGGCGACTGGGACGTGGGCATTACCCTCGACATCATGGACGCCGCCGACCACGTCGACGAAATCGTCCTGGCTTCCGGTGATGGCGACTTCGACATGCTGCTCGAACGCATCATCAACAAACACGGCGTGCAAGCGGTGGCCTATGGCGTTCCCGGCCTGACCGCCAACTCGTTGATCCGCGCCGCCAGCCGTTATGTGCCGATTGAAGGCACGCTGTTGCTCAAGAATTGAACGGAGTTGAACCCGGTTTGGAACGCATTGCAGTCATCGACTTTGAAACCACCGGCATCTCGCCGAGCAGCAGCTGCCGGGCCACGGAAATCGCCGTGGTCATGCTGGAAAACGGCCGCATCGTCGAGCGTTACCAGAGCCTGATGAACGCCGGCGTACGCGTCCCGGCCTTCATCGAACAACTCACCGGCATCAGCAACGCCATGCTGCGCACCGCGCCTTCGGCCGAGCAAGTGATGAACGAAGTCAACGAATTCGTCGGCTGCACGCCCCTGCTGGCGCACAACGCCGCGTTCGACCAGAAGTTCTGGGACTTTGAACTGGGCCGGATCAAACGCACCCGCCTGCAGAACTTTGCCTGTTCGCTGCTGCTGGCCCGTCGCCTGATGCCGGCGGCGCCGAACCACAAGCTCGGCACGCTCACGACCTTCGCCCAACTGCCGCATACCGGCCAGGCCCACCGGGCGATGGCGGATGCGGAGATGGCGGCGAACCTGCTGGCGCATCTGGCGGATGAGTTGCGGCGCAAGCATGGGGTGCGGGAGCTATCGCACGACCTGCTGTGCAAATTGCAGAAAGTCCCGGCCGCTAAAGTCGGCGAACACCTCCAGCGCTATCGCTGAAGTCCACCCCTGGTTGATCGTTCCCACGCTCCGCGTGGGAATGCCTCAAGGGACGCTCCGCGTTCCAGCTCTCGAATGGGACGCAGAGCGTCCCGGGCTGCATTCCCACGCAGAGCGTGGGAACGAGCGGCAGTAGGTGTTATTGCCTCAGGGTTTGCCGTTGCCCTCGATATGACCGAGCGGCACCCGCTTCTCTATCGCACTCGACAACACGATCGACGTCTTGCTGAACCCGAATTTCGCCACCCGGTTGATCAGCTCTTCCAGCTCGGTCATCGAGCCCACGGCGGCCTGCATGATCACGCACGGGTCGCCGGTGACGCGGTGGCATTCGGTGAGTTGCGGAATTCTGATCAGTTCGTCGTACACCTTCGGGTTGCCGTGCTGGTTCAGGCGCAGTTCGATGACGCACTGGATCGGCAGGCCGAGCTTGGCCATGTCGACCTTGGCCGAGTAACCGGTGATGACGCCGCTGGCCTCGAGTTTGGCCACGCGCTCGGCGACGGCGGGGGCGGAGAGGTTCACTTTGCGGGCGAGATCGGCGTAGGACGCGCGACCGTTTTCGAGCAGGGCGCTGAGCAGCATGCGGTCGTATTTGTCCAAGGTCGGACTCCTGAAAATGCCAGACTTTCGAAATCGCGGTTTTGGCCGTCGATCTCCGTGTTTTCAAAAGTGTACCGGCGCTATAAACAGGTTTTGTAACTTATTTTTAGCGGTTGGCCTTTCTAGAATAACCAGTCTCCCTGCCTTGATGTCGAGTCGTCTCATGTCTGCCGTGCGCCGTTTTTCCTTGCCGCTGATCGCCGCGTTTTTTGCGTTGTACGTGATTTGGGGATCGACCTATCTGGTGATCCGCATCGGCGTCGAATACTGGCCGCCGCTGATGCTCGGCGGTGTGCGCTTCGTGATCGCCGGCAGCCTGATGTACGCGTTCCTGCGCTGGCGCGGGGCACCGGCGCCGACCTGGGCGCAGTGGAAAGCGGCGGGGATCATCGGGATTCTGTTGCTCAGTTTCGGCAACGGTGCGGTGACCCTGGCCGAACACAGCGGTGTGGCGTCGGGTGTTGCCGCACTGGCAGTGGCGACGGTGCCGCTGTTTACCTTGCTCTGCGGTTATTTCTGGGGCGCTCGCAACACGCGTCTGGAATGGGCCGGGGTGGCGATGGGGATTATCGGCATCGCGATGCTCAACATGGGTTCCAACCTGCAATCGAGCCCGCTGGGCGCGGCGCTGCTGATTTTCGCGGCGGCGAGCTGGGCGTTCGGTTCGGTGTGGAGCAAGCACCTGCCGCTGCCTCAAGGCGCAATGGCCAGTGCGGTGGAAATGCTGGTCGGCGGCGTGGTGCTGCTGATCGGCAGCGCGGCGAGCGGTGAACACCTGCAGGCCATGCCGCCACTGGAAGGCTGGTTGGCGCTGGCATACCTGATTTTCTTCGGCTCGATCATCGCCTTCAACGCCTACATGTATCTGTTGAAAAACGTCCGTCCGGCGGCGGCCACCAGTTATGCCTATGTGAACCCGGCGGTGGCGGTGTTGCTGGGGATCGTGTTTGTCGGCGAGACCATCGGGATCGAAGAGGCGCTGGCGATGCTGGTGATCATCGGCGCGGTGGTGCTGATCGGTCTGCCGCAGTGGCGCCGTCCACGGCAGCTGCCGGTGGTCACCGAGCCGGCTGCCGCAACGAAGGCCATAGCGACGGAGCAGCGTGCGAATTAGGGTAAACTGCGCGCCATCGCACACTTTGCTCTGATTTTTCCTACGGTACTCCCATGACTTTCGCCACCCTTGGCCTGATCGAACCCTTGCTGCGCTCCCTCGAGAAGCTCGGCTACCAGACCCCGACGCCGGTGCAGGCGCAAGCCATTCCGGCCGTGCTGGCCGGTCGCGACCTGATGGCCGCAGCCCAGACCGGCACCGGCAAGACCGCCGGTTTCGCCTTGCCGCTGTTGCAGCTGCTGAGCATGGAAGGGCCGAAAGTCGCTGCCAACTCGGTCCGTGCATTGATCCTGGTACCGACCCGCGAGTTGGCAGAGCAAGTCCACGAAGCCGTGCGCCAGTACGCCGAAAACCTGCCGTTGCGCACTTACGCGGTGTACGGCGGCGTCAGCATCAACCCGCAGATGATGAAGCTGCGCGGCGGCGTCGATCTGCTGGTGGCAACCCCGGGCCGTTTGCTCGACCTGTTCCGCCAGAAGGCGCTGAAATTCAATCAGCTGCAAACCCTGGTGCTGGACGAAGCCGACCGCATGCTCGACCTGGGCTTTTCCGAGGAGCTGGCGAACATTTACCGCGCGCTGCCGAAGAAACGTCAGACGCTGCTGTTCTCCGCGACCTTCTCCGATGACATCCGCCTGCTGGCCGGGCAGATGCTCAACGATCCGCTGAGCATCGAAGTCAGCCCGCGCAACGTGGCGGCCAACACCGTCAAGCAGTGGGTGGTGACGGTGGACAAGAAGCGCAAGCCGGAACTGTTCGTGCACCTGATGCGCAAGAACAAGTGGAAGCAGGTGCTGGTGTTCGCCAAGACCCGTAATGGTGTGGACGCGCTGGTCGAGAAGCTCCAGGGCCTGGGCGTGAATGCCGACGGCATCCACGGCGACAAGCCGCAAGCGACCCGGCAGCGGGCGTTGGACCGTTTCAAAATGAGCGAAGTGCAGATTCTGGTGGCTACCGATGTTGCCGCCCGTGGTCTGGATATCGAAGACCTGCCGTTGGTGGTCAACTTTGATCTGCCGATCGTTGCCGAGGATTACATCCACCGTATCGGCCGGACTGGCCGCGCAGGTGCGACCGGTGAGGCGATTTCGTTGGTGTGTGCCGATGAAGTGAACATGTTGTCGGCCATTGAAATGCTGACCCGCAGCACGTTGAAGCGCGAGATCGAACCGGACTTCGTGCCGGAGCACCGCGTGCCGGACACCGATGCCAGTGGCCAGGTGATCAAGAAGCCGAAGAAACCGAAGAAGCCGAAAGCTTCCGGTGGTGGCGGTGGCAAGCGCAATCTGGGCAAGTGGGTGGACAGCGGCGAGACTCAGGCGCCGGAGCCTTCGATCAAGCCTGTTCGTAAAGTGCCGGTGTTCAATACCGGGCCGCGTAAGCGTAAGCCTTGAAGATTGCCTTAAAGATCAAAAGCCCCCTCACCCTAACCCTCTCCCGGGGGGAGAGGGGACTGACGGGGTTGTTTTTGCGAGTTACGCCGACCTGAAATACCGAGTCGAACTCAGGTTGTGAAAAGCACTTGATCGATGAATCCATAATCGACTCGGTTTTTCAGGTCGATGTATGACGCCAGACACCGCGGTCGGCTCCCTCTCCCGGAGGGAGAGAGACTGATTGGGGGATGCTTCAGAGATGCGCCGACCTGATTCTGTTTTCCCGAATCCATAATCGACTCGGTCTCTCAGGTCGATGTATGACGCCAGACACCTCGGTCGGCTCCCTCTCCCTCCGGGAGAGGGCTGGGGTGAGGGGAAGAGGTGCAACTCGGTATCAGCGTCGTAACCAGTCCAGCATCCCCAACCCCGCCGCCCGGCCACTGGCAAAACACGCTGTCAGCAGATACCCGCCAGTCGGCGCTTCCCAATCCAGCATTTCCCCCGCACAAAACACCCCCGGCAACGCCTTGAGCATCATCCGCTCGTCCATCGCCTCGAACGTCACGCCACCGGCACTGCTGATCGCTTCGTCCAGCGGACGGGTTTTCACCAAGGTCAGCGGCAAGGCCTTGATCGCCCGGGCCAGCAGCGCCGGATCGGCAAAGGTTGCGGCGTCAGTGAGTTCACGCAGCAACGCCGCTTTCACCCCATCAATCCCGACCTGACTGTGCAGATGCTTGGCCATCGAGCGCGAACCCCTTGGTTTGCTCAATGCCGCCTGCAATTTATCCACAGGTCGGCCTGGCAGCAGGTCGATGTGAATAGTCGCTGCACCGTGCACATTGATCGCCTCACGAATCGGCGCTGAGAGCGCGTAAATCAAACTGCCCTCGATGCCGGTCGCAGTGATCACGCATTCACCCAGACGCGGAACATCGTCGTTCAAACCGATGGCGATATTTTTCAGCGGCGCGCCGGCGAATTTGCTGACCAGCACTTCGCTCCAGGTCTGCACCTCGAAGCCGCAATTGCTCGGCTGCAACGGCGCCAGTCCTACACCGCGTTGCTCCAGCGGCAGCATCCACGCGCCGTCGGAGCCCAGCCGCGACCAACTGCCACCGCCGAGGGCGAGCAGGGTGGCGTCGGGGTTGAGGGTTTTCTCGCCTTCCGGGCTGTCGATGCGCAGCGCACCGTTTTCATCCCAGCCGAGCCAACGATGGCGGGTGTGGATAACCACACCGCTGTCGCGCAGGCGCTTGAGCCAGGCGCGGAGCAACGGCGCGGCTTTCATGTCGGTGGGGAACACCCGGCCCGAGCTGCCGATGAAGGTTTCAATGCCCAGTTCGTGAATCCACCGGCACAGTGCATCGGCGTCGAACGCGCGCAGCAACGGGGCGATGTTCGGGGCGCGTTCGGCGTAGCGCGAGAGGAACGCCGGGTAGGCTTCGGAATGGGTGATGTTCATGCCGCCGACCCCGGCCAGCAGGAACTTGCGGCCCACCGAGGGCATGCCGTCGTACAAATCGACGCGGACTCCGGCCTGGCTCAGCACTTCGGCGGCCATCAGGCCGGCGGGGCCACCGCCGATGATGGCGACGTGAGCGGAAGGGGCGGCGGAAGTCTGAGTCATGGCAGCGGCAATAGCGTGGCGGAATAAGCCGCGCATTCTAGCAGCAGCGGCCATTGTCAGGTCTGATCAAAAAACAACCAGCTTGCTGCGGGCCATGTTCAGCGTGGGCTGTAGTCCGTTTCGCTCAGGTTATCCACAGGCCGTTCCACAGCCATTGTGGGTAACGCAGCACAACTCAATGACAACCCGATGACTGCCAGACGCGTTGCGCACTGTGATGCAGGATGCCGTGACGGCGGGCCAAGGCCTGGCGATCCTTGCTGTAACCGCCGCCGATCACCCCGACCACCGGGATGTCGCGGCCCAGACAGTGGCGCATCACGCTTTCGTCGCGGGCGGCGACGCCTTCGTCAGTCAGTTGCAGATAACCGAGGGCGTCGTCCTTGTGTACGTCGACACCGGCGTCGTACAGCACCAGATCCGGTTGATACAGCGGCAGCAGGTAGTTGAGCGCATCGTCGACCACTTTCAGGTAATCGGTATCGCCCATGCCGTTGGGCAGCGGAATGTCCCAGTCGCTTTCGGCCTTGCGTGCAGGAAAGTTCTTTTCGCAGTGCAGGGAAACGGTGATCGCTTCCGGGGTGTTGTGCAGAATACGTGCAGTCCCGTCGCCCTGATGCACGTCGCAATCGAAGATCAGCACCCGGTTCACCCGGCCGCTTTGCAGCAGGTAGTGGCTGATGATCGCCAGGTCATTGAAGATGCAGAACCCGGCGGGGTAGTCGTAGTGGGCGTGATGGGTGCCGCCGGCGAGGTGACAGGCCAGGCCATGCTCCAGCGCTTTCTCTGCCGCCAGAATCGAACCGCCGACGGCCCGCACCGTGCGCCGGGCCAGCGCTTCGTTCCATGGCAGGCCGAGACGCCGCTGGTCTTCACGGGACAATTCGCCACTCATGTAGCGTTCGATATAACCGCGGTCATGGGCCAGGGCGAGGATGTCGGCAGGGCACAGTTCAGGGCGCAGCAGGTCTTCGTCGCGGGTGAGGCCGCTGTCCACCAGGTGATCGCGCAGCAGGCGGAACTTGTCCATGGGAAAGCGGTGATCCGCCGGAAACTCGGGGCTGTAGTCTTCGTGGTAGATCAACGGCAATGGCATGGCGGACTATTCATAAAGGCTGTAGGAAAGAGTGCAAAGCCTACCAGCGATGTAGACTTGCGGCATGGAAACGGAGGGGCACGATGGAGCCGATACTTGAGCTGGAAAGCGCGCGACTGCTGATGCGTCAGTGGCAGGACGCGGATTTGCCGGCATTTGCGGCGATGTGCGCCGATCCGCAGGTGATGCGCTACTTTCCCGCCCCCTTGAGTCGGTTGGAAAGCGCCGCGCTGATCGGCCGTGTACGCGGTCATTTCGCCGAACACGGCTTTGGCTTGTGGGCGCTGGAACGCAAGGACACCGGCGAATTCATCGGTTTTACCGGGCTCGGCGTGGTCGGTTTCGACGCGCCGTTCACCCCGGCGGTGGAAATCGGCTGGCGCCTGGCGAAAGAACACTGGGGCCTGGGTTATGCCAGCGAGGCGGCGTGGACCGCGCTGCGCTGTGGCTTTGACCGGTTGGCCCTGAAGGAAATTGTGGCGTTCACTGCGCAGAGCAATCTGCCGTCGGAAAAGGTCATGCAAGCCATCGGCATGCATCACGACCCGGCCCATGATTTCGATCACCCGAAAGTGGCTGTCGATCACCCGTTGCGTCGACATCTGTTGTACCGCATCACCAGGGAGCAATGGCTGCAGACCCTGCATGGCTAAGCCGACACGGACGTTTACAATGGCGCGATCATGGCTCGCGCCAGAACCTGAATTGGCCGCCGCAGCCAAGACTGCGCGGCATAGCGTTGTGTGAGGAGAGTCTGAATGAGCCAAGTGTTGGAAGATCTGGTGGATCTGCTGACCCTCGAACCGATCGAGGAAAACCTGTTCCGTGGTCGCAGTCAGGATCTGGGCTTTCGCCAGTTGTTCGGCGGCCAGGTGCTCGGCCAGTCGCTGTCGGCGGCCAGTCAGACCGTTGAAGAGACGCGTCATGTGCATTCGATGCACGGTTATTTCCTGCGCCCGGGCGATGCCAAGTTGCCGGTGGTCTACTCGGTGGATCGCGTGCGTGACGGCGGCAGTTTCAGCACCCGCCGCGTGACCGCGATCCAGAAGGGCCACCCGATTTTCACTTGCAGCGCTTCGTTCCAGTACGACGAAGAAGGCTTCGAACACCAGAGCCAGATGCCGCAAGTGGTCGGCCCGGAAAACCTGCCGTCGGAGCTGGAACTGACCCAGCAACGCGCGCACCTGATCCCGGAACACATGCGCGAAAAACTGCTGTGCCCGAAGCCGATCGAAGTGCGCCCGGTCACTGAAAAAGACCCGTACAACCCGCAACCGGCGGACCCGATCAAGTACGTGTGGTTCCGTGCCGACGGTGCATTGGCCGACATCCCGGCGCTGCACAAATACCTGCTGGCCTACGCCTCGGACTTCGGTCTGCTGACCACGTCGATGCTGCCGCACGGCAAATCGGTCTGGCAGAAAGACATGCAGGTCGCCAGCCTCGACCACGCGCTGTGGTTCCACAACGACCTGCGCGCCGATGACTGGTTGCTCTACGCCATGGACAGCCCGTGGGCCGGCAATTCCCGCGGCTTCTCCCGTGGCAGCGTGTTCAACCGCGCCGGGCAACTGGTGGCCTCGGTGACTCAGGAAGGCCTGATCCGTCATCGCAAGGATTGGGCATGAGTCTGGCGGATGTGCGGCACTGGGTGTTCGACATGGACGGCACCCTGACCGTCGCCGTGCATGACTTCGCGGCGATTCGCGTGGCGCTGGCGATCCCGCCGGAGGACGACATCCTTACACACCTCGCGGCGTTACCCGCCGAAGAAGCGGCGGCGAAACATGCGTGGCTGCTGGAGCATGAGCGCGATCTGGCGCTCGGCTCGACCCCGGCAGTCGGCGCGGTGGAGTTGGTGCGCGATCTGCACGCGCGGGGTTATCGCCTCGGCATCCTGACCCGCAATGCGCGGGAGCTGGCCCATGTGACGCTGGAGGCCATCGGCCTGGCGGACTGCTTTGCGGTGGACGATGTACTGGGCCGCGATGAAGCGCCGCCGAAACCGCACCCGGGCGGTTTGCTGAAACTGGCGGATGCCTGGCAAGTGCCGGCGAGCGAGATGGTGATGGTCGGCGATTACCGCTTTGACCTCGACTGCGGTCGGGCGGCGGGCACCCACACGGTGCTGGTGAACCTGCCGGATAATCCGTGGCCGGAGCTGACCGACTGGCATGCGAAGGATTGTGTGGAATTGCGGCGGATGTTGTTCGCTTGAAAAAAACGGGGGCTTCGGCCCCCGTTTTTTATTGGTCGAATATCGCTTTCTGGCCTTCCGGCGATGTCAGCATGCCGTCGCCGTTATGCCCGACACCGGGCACTTCCACCAGCCGCTGATTCACCCCTTCCGGATGCCGACGCAGCAGATAGCTGAAGAACATTTTTCCGCGCATCAGGCGATAGGCGCCTTGCGCTTCGGCGGCGCAGCTCTTGTCCAGGGCCGGGTGTTGCGGGTCGGTGTCCTGCTGGCCGAGCAGATAAATCACCTCACGTTTGACGTAACTGCCTTCAAGCTGCGCAGGCGTTTGCCCACCGGAGTAGATCGGCGGATCCACCAGACCGTACTTCCAGCGATTGAAACCCGGGCACTGCGCGTGATCGAACGCTACCGGCCGTTGTTCATTGAAGTAGGCGTACGACGACGGGTTGGCCACCACATAACGCAAGCGAATGCCTTCGGCCTTGAGTGCCGGCTGTTCGCGGGCCAGCAGGGCATAGCGCTGCACCACCTGACCGCCGCCGGAGTGGCCGAAGATCACGATCTGCTTCACGTCCGGAAACTGCTTGCGGTCGCTGAGCCGGCCAATGATTTCGTCGAGGGCGGCATAAGAACTGAGCGCGTTCGGCCCTGTGGATAACCCGCCGCCCATCCACTCATTGCCTTTCCAGCGCAGGACGCTGGCGGGCAACGAATAGAGGGCGACATCGCTTTCGTTGAGAAACTGCGGGGCGATCACCAGGGTGTTGGCGGTTTGCCCGGCCAGTTCGGCGGCGCTCTCGCCACTTTTGCGATAGGTCTCGGCGTTGCGCAGCTTGCCATGAATGACGATCAGCACCCGCTCGATTTTCGCCGGCGCCGGGCCGATGCCCACCGCCATTTCGCCGGCCTGCAACTGCAGGCGTCCGGGACTGATCGCGTCGACGCCGGCCGCTTGTGCGGTGCCGCCGATGAACAGTAAAGCCAACAGCCATTTATGCATTTACAGGTTTTTCGCCGCAAAGGTATCGCACTGGCCGACCTGGCCCTGGGCGAATCCGGTTTTGAACCAGCGCACCCTTTGCGCCGACGTACCGTGAGTGAACGAGTCCGGCACTACACGGCCCTGACCCTGTTGTTGCAGGCGATCATCACCGATGGCGTTCGCCGCGTTCAAGGCCTCTTCGATATCGCCCGGTTCCAGCCAGTTCAGACGCTTCTGCGCGTTGTAGGCCCAGACCCCGGCCAGACAATCGGCTTGCAGTTCCTGACGCACCAGCAGACCGCCGTCACCTTCCATCTGCCGACCTTGCTGGCGGGCGGCCTGGATTTTCGCCGAGACGCCCAGCAGCGTCTGCACATGGTGACCGACTTCGTGAGCGATCACGTAGGCCTGGGCAAAGTCGCCGGCCGCCTTGAAGCGTTGCGACATTTCCTGGAAGAACGCCATGTCCAGATAGACCTTCTGGTCCGCCGGGCAATAGAACGGGCCGGTGGCCGAGGTGGCCATGCCGCAGGCCGAATTGACCCGGTTGCTGAACAGCACCAGGGTCGGATCCTTATATTGGCGGCCGGCCTGCTGGAAGATCGCGCCCCAGGTGTCCTCGGTGTCGCCGAGGATCGAACGCACAAATTCAGCCTGTTCATCGTTGGCCGGCGGTGCCTGACGGGTTTGCGAAGTCGGTGCGGCTTGCTGTGTGCCTTGGCCGGTGAGCTGGCCGAGAATCTGTAGCGGGTCTTGCCCGGTGATCCAGCCGATACCGACGATCAACAGGATCGCCCCGAGGCTCAGGCCTTTGCCGCCACCGAAGCGCATGCCTCCACCGCCACCGCCCATGTCATCGCCACGGGCATCGACGACGTTGTCACTGCGTCGACCTTTTCTCCATAGCATGTGGGAATCCTCGTCTGTTCAGGTGGAAAGTGTGTGGTGATGAGTGTTGCTGGTGTGTGAGTGTGGCGCCAGTCCGGTCGTCCGTCCATTCGCACACAGACAAACAGGCCCGACCTCGCGTGACGAGGTCGGGCCTGTTATTGACGAGCACGGGCGCCGGGAATTCAATCCGCCGGCGAATTTCTTTCGCCGGGTCAGGTGTCAGCGGTCAAAGGCGTCCCACACCGGCGCGAAGTCCGGGCTGACCTGACGTTCGCGTTTGGACAACGCGGCAATCAAAGCACGGTCCTCATCGTCCAGTTCGACCTTCAGTGACGCCAGGTTGGCCAGTTGATTGGCCCGGCTGCTGGCCTTGGGAATCGCTGCGACATTGTCCTGATCCAGCAACCACTTCAGCGCGACTTGAGTCGGCAGCACGCCGTGTTTTTCGGCGATCTGTTGAATCTGCGCAACCTCCGAGACCTTGTTACGCGCCAGTGGCGTGTAGGCCGTCAGCGCCAGATCGTGTTGACGGGCGTAGTCGAGCAAAGCGTTTTGTCCGAGCAGGACGTGGTACTCGACCTGAATCGCTGACAGCGGGATGCCGTATTCCTCGACGACCGTGCGCAGCAACGGCAGCGGAAAATTCGCCACGCCGATATTGCGAGCCAGACCTTGCTCTTTGAACGACGCGAGGGTCTCAAGAGTGCGTGGCAAGTCCCAGTCAGTAGTCGGCCAATGGATCATGAACAGGTCGACGTACTCACTGCGCAACGCCTTGAGGCTGCGATCCAGCGAGTGACGCATGGCATCCGGTTGCAACTGGTCCCACCAGACCTTGGTGGTGACGTGGATCTGCTCGCGGGGTGTCGGCGTATTCGCCAGTGCCTGTCCGACCGCGTCTTCATTGTTGTAGGCCGCCGCCGTGTCGATATGTCGGTAACCGAGCTCCAGTGCTTGCTCCACGGCGCGGGTGCATTCGTCGCCGAGCATCGGCCAGGTGCCGAGGCCGAGTTTGGGCAGGTTCAGTCCTTGTCTGTTGACGATGTGCTGCATGGTCGGCGCTTCCTGCATTGATGGTGTTTCAGAATGGGATTGCGAAAACTAAACAACGCCAGCCAGTAGGGGCAACTCGTCAGCCGAGAAAGAGGGCGATTATCGAGCGGTCGGTTCCAGATTTCGCAATCTCTGATATGTATTTTAGAATCGGCAAAATTTCACTGAGATCGCACCATGGCCGGCAGTCAGATCGAACGGGTTTTCAGCGTACTGGAAAGCCTCACCCACGAGCCGCGCGGACTGCCGCTGCAAACCCTCGCCGAACAAATCGACATTCCGAAAAGTGCGACACATCGCTTGCTCGCCGAATTGTCCCGGCTGGGCTATGTCCGGCAGAACCCGGAAACCCTGCGTTATCACTTGTCGACCAAATTGGTGGCGATGGGTTTTCGTTACCTGTCGAGCAGCGGCGCCGACATCGTGCAGCCGGTGCTTGATCGACTGGCGCAGGAAACCGGCGAGCTGGTACGACTGGGTGTCACCGACGGCGAGCGCCAGACCTGGATTGCCAAGTCACAGGGCGCGCGCAGCGGATTGCGCTACGACCCGGACATGGGCCGCGATGCGCCGCTGTTCTACACCGCGTCCGGCCATGCGTGGCTGGCGAGCATGAGTGATGCCGAGGCCTTGTCGCGGGTTGAACGTCAGGCCGCCGAAATGCCGGCGGATATCGGCCCGAATGCACCACGAACCAACATTGAATTGCTCGAGCATCTGCGCGTGGCGCGGGAACAGGGTTACGCCTGTGTCGAAGAGAGTTCGGCGGTGGGCACATCGGCCATTGCCGCCGTGGTGCGGCACCCGGCGGATGGCCGAGTGATCGGGGTATTGAGCATTGCCGGACCGAGTGCGCGGATGCCGGGGGCGAGGTTGCATGAACTGGCGCCGCTGTTGTTGAGGTTTACCGAGGAGTTGTCGGCGGCGAGCCTGGCTTCGGAGCTGTTCGTCTAGCCGCGCAACGGAAGACGGGATCGGGTTGTCTGTAAAGCTGTGCGTTGATCGCACAGAATTTGGCTTGAAGGGTGTGAGAATTTGGAACCTGGTTCTAAATTATCGCTGGAGGCTTTTTCCTCATTTTGATTTCTAGAGATAGCCAATGACCGTCAGCACTCCGCTTTCCGGCGTCAACCAACCCTTCAAGGGGATCTTGCTGATTGTCGTGGCGACGTTCCTGTTCTCCAGCCACGATGCGCTGTCGAAATACCTCTCGGGTTTTTATCCGATCATCATGGTGGTGTGGGCGCGATATCTGGTGCACACGCTGCTGATGGCGGGGATTTTTCTGCCGCAGTCCGGGTTGCGTGTTTTGCGCACCAAACGCCCGTTGTGGCAGTTGGCGCGGGCGTTGTGCCTGCTGGGTACCAGCCTGTTTTTCACTACGGCGCTGCTGTACATCCCGCTGGCCGAGGCCACAGCGGTCAACTTTCTTGCACCAGTGCTGGTGACGGCGCTGTCGGTGCCGTTGCTCAAGGAGCGGGTGACGCGGGGCCAGTGGATCGCGGTGATCTGCGGGTTTATCGGCGTGCTGATCATCGTCCACCCCGGTGGTGAATTGTTCACCCCGGCGATTCTGTTGCCGTTCTGCTCGGCGCTGTTTTTCTGCTTCTATCAATTGCTCACCCGCAAGCTCAGCGAGATCGACAGCCCGACCACCAGCAACTTTTTCGCCGGGTTGTGCAACACGCTGGTGATGAGTGCGCTGGTGCCGTTCTTCTGGCAGGTGCCGAGCCTTGGGCACGCTTTCTTGATGCTGGCGCTGGGCACGTGCGGGATGACGGCGCACCTGTTTCTGACCCAGGCGTTTCGCCATGCCGCGCCAGCGTTGCTGGCGCCGTTCGGCTATTGCCAGATCGTGTTTGCGGGGTTGCTGGGGTGGCTGCTGTTTGCCCACACGCCGACCCTGATGACGGTGATCGGGATCGCGGTGATCTGTTGCAGCGGACTGGCGGCAGCTTGGCAGCAGAGCCGGCGCTGAAAGGAAAACCGGCCTGAAATCAGGCCGGTCGGTGCAGGAAGGTTATTCGGTGATGGTAGGAATTTTGCGCGGTGCCATGAAGTACATCCAGGTCAGTGCGATGAAGTACATCGCCGGAATCAGGGTGAACAGCACGGTGTAGTTGTTGTTGGTGACGGTGAGGATGTGGCCGACGATCTGGGTCATGAACATCCCGCCGATCGCCGCGCACATGCCGCCGAAACCGAACACCGTGCTCATCATGTGCTTGGGCGTGTAGTCCATCACCAGGCTCCAGATGTTCGCCGTCCAGGCCTGGTGCGCGCCGATGGCCAGGGAGATGGCCGCTACCGCAACCCACAGGTTGGCGGAACCGGCCGCCATGACCACACCGATGATGCAGCAGGCGAACAGGAACATCGACAGCAGCCGTGCCTTGATCGAATTCATGCCGCGACCGATCAGGAACGAAGACAGAATCCCGCCGCCCACGCTGCCGAAGTCGGCGGTGACGTAGATGATGATCAGCGGAATGCCCATCTGGGTGACGTTGATGCCCAGGTTGTATTGCTGATTGAGAAACGGCGGCAGCCAGTACAGGTAGAACCAGAACACCGGCGCAGTCAGCGAGTAGGCGAGGGCGAAGGCCCAGGTGCCGCGCATGCGCAGGATTTTCGAGAACGGCACGCGGGCCTGTTCCGGTTCGACTTCTTTCTGGATGTAGTCCAGCTCCGACTGTTTCACGCTCGGGTGATCTTCCGGGTTGAAATACTTCAGGCCCCAGAACAGCAACCAGATCCCGCCCAGTGCCGACATGCACAGGAACGCGGCCTGCCAGCCCCACACATGAAGAATCAGTGGCAGCAGCATCGGAGTGAACATCGCGCCGACGTTGGTGCCGGCGTTGAAGATGCCAGTGGCGACAGCACGTTCGCCGGCCGGGAACCACAGGCGCGTGGTTTTCACACAGGCCGGATAGTTGGCCGCTTCGGTCAGGCCGAGGATGAACCGGCAGACCATGAAGCCCACCGCCGAGGTCGCCAGACCGTGGGCGCCGGTGGCCAGGCTCCAGAGCAGCACGGCGCAGAAGAACACCCGTTTTACGCCGACCCGGTCGATCAGTCGTCCTTGCAGCACGAAGCCGATGGCGTAGCCGACCTGAAACCAGAAGTTGATGTTGGCGTAGTCCATCGCCGTCCAGCTCATTTCCTTGGCGAGGATGGGCTGCATGACGCCGAGGGCCGCGCGGTCAATGTAATTGAGGGTGGTGGCGAAAAACACCAGCGCCAGCATGCCCCAACGGGTCTTGCCGACGGCCATGGCGCCGCGGATCTTGTCGCCGATGCCACCCGTGGCAGTGCTCATGGCCGGGGCCATGCGGGAAGTCTGTGAAGGAATCATGTGTTCCACCCGTTTTTGGATTTGTTATTTGGTGTGCTTTTTTTGTGCACGCTGCGACCGGTGGTTCAGATCCGGACTCAAGGTGAAAGGGATGTTGGGCAGTGGGCGAAAAATCGTCAATTCGCCAAACCGGCATTGTGTTCGATAATCGCACGCAAAACTAACCGGGTAGTACAGTTTAAATTGCTCAATGAAAAACCGGGACCAATAATTCGCTCACCTTATAAAAGCGGCGCAATCCTCGTAGCCGAAGTCTCCACCGGGAGTTGAAACATGCAGCGATCCATTGCCACCGTTTCCTTGAGCGGAACCCTGCCGGAAAAACTCGAAGCCATTGCCGCGGCCGGGTTCGACGGGGTGGAGATTTTCGAGAACGACCTTCTGTACTACGACGGCAGTCCCCGGGAAATCCGGCAGATGTGCGCCGACCTCGGGATTGCCATCACCCTGTTCCAGCCGTTTCGCGATTTCGAAGGCTGCCGCCGCGATCGTCTGGAGCGCAATCTGGAGCGGGCCGAACGCAAGTTCGACCTGATGCAGGAACTGGGCACCGACCTGGTGCTGGTGTGCAGCAACGCCTCCCCTGACAGTATCGGCGATCAACAGATCCTCATCGATGACCTGCGCCTGCTGGCCGAACACGCCGGCGCCCGTGGCTTGCGCATCGGTTATGAAGCGCTGGCCTGGGGTCGTCACGTCAATACTTATCAACAGGTCTGGGACATCGTGCGCCAAGCCGATCACCCAAGCCTCGGCGTGTTGCTCGACAGCTTTCACACCTTGTCGCTCAAGGGCGATCCACGGGCGATTGCCGAGATTCCCGGCGACAAGATTTTCTTCGTGCAAATGGCCGACGCGCCGATCCTGGCGATGGATGTGCTGGAGTGGAGCCGGCATTTCCGCTGCTTCCCGGGACAGGGTGAATTCGATCTGCCGGGCTTCCTCGCGCCAATCATCCAGAGCGGCTACACCGGGCCGCTGTCGCTGGAAATCTTCAACGACGGCTTCCGTGCCGCGCCGCCTCGGGCCAATGCGGCTGACGGTCTGCGTTCGCTGCTGTATCTGGAGGAGAAAACCCGCCAGCGTCTGGAGCAGGACATCCGCCCTGTGGATAACCGCGAAATCCTCTTCGAGACGCCGAAGGCCAGCGCCTACAACGGCATCGAGTTTCTTGAGTTTGCCGTCGACGAAGCGCTCGGCGCCAAACTGTCGAACTGGCTTGAGCGACTGGGTTTCGTCAAGGCCGGGCAGCATCGCTCCAAGAGCGTCAGCCTGCTGCGCCAGGGCGATATCAACCTGATCCTCAACTCCGAACCTTACTCGTTCGCCCACAGTTTCTTCGAGTCCCACGGCCCGTCGCTGTGCGCCACCGCCGTGCGGGTCAAGGACAGCGCCAGTGCGCTGGCCCGCGCCGTTGCCTATAAAGGTCAGCCGTATCGCGGACTGGTCGGCCCCAACGAGCTGGAACTCGCAGCGGTGCGTGCGCCGGATGGCAGCCTGATTTATCTGGTGGATGAAGAGGCGGATGTCTACGGCACCGACTTCAATCTGCTGCCGGATGCGGTGGCTCGCGGCGGCCTCAAACGCATCGATCACATGGCCATGGCGCTGCCGGCGGACAGCCTCGACAGCTGGGTGCTGTTCTACAAGAGCCTGCTGGATTTCGAGGCCGACGACGAAGTGGTGCTGCCGGATCCGTACGGTCTGGTGAAGAGTCGCGCGCTGCGCAGTCGCGACAGCTCGATCCGCTTGCCGCTGAACATTTCCGAGAACCGCAACACCGCGATCTCACACGCGCTGTCGAGTTATCGCGGTTCCGGGGTGCATCACATCGCCTTCGACTGCGACGACATCTTTGATCAGGTCAGCCGTGCCAAAGAGGCGGGCGTGCCGCTGCTGGATATCCCGCTCAACTATTACGATGATCTCGCGGCGCGTTTCGATTTCGATGACGAGTTTCTCAGCGAACTGGCGTACTACAACGTGCTCTACGACCGTGATGCCCAGGGCGGCGAGTTGTTCCACGTCTACACCGAGCCGTTCGAAGGGCGCTTCTTCTTCGAGATCATCCAGCGCAAGAACGGTTACGCGGGTTATGGCGCGGCCAACGTCGCGGTGCGACTGGCGGCAATGGCCAAAGCACGCAGTGGCGCTGTTCGCCAGGCGAAGTTGTAGGAAATTCGTAAACGCGGGATTAAACACGGGTCGCGCGGCTTCCTTCGCTGGGGCGCGCGGCCCATAATCGCCAGCCTGTGCAGTGATGGCCGTGAGCCCGCAATGACAATGACTTCAGAACTTTCCGCAGCCCCCGTTTTACCAGCGGTAGAGCCGCGCAAGAGTCGCAAGAACAACCCGGAAAAAACCCGCGAAAACATCCTCCAGGAAGCGATCGTCGAGTTCGTCCAGCAGGGCCTGTCGGGTGCTCGCGTGGACGCGATCGCCGAGCGCATCCACACCTCCAAGCGCATGATCTATTACTACTTCGGCAGCAAGGAGCAGTTGTACGTCGAGGTGCTGGAGAAGCTCTACGGCGATATCCGCAGCACCGAAAGCCGTCTGCACCTGGCCGAGCTGCCGCCGGTGGAAGCGATCCGGCGCCTGGTGGAATTCACCTTCGATCACCACGATCGCAACGTCGATTTCGTGCGCATCGTCTGCATCGAAAACATCCACAACGCTGAATACGTGAAGCGTTCCGATGCGATCAAGGCGATGAACAACACGATCCTCGATTCGCTGGGCGAGATCCTGGCGCGCGGTGCCGCTGAAGGTGTGTTCCGCGCCGGGCTCGACGCGCTGGACGTGCATCTGCTGATCAGTTCGTTCTGCTTCTATCGCGTGTCGAACCGCCACACGTTCGGTGAGATCTTTCAGATCGACCTGCCGGACGAAACCATCAAGCAGCGTCATCGCGAAATGATTTGCGAGTCGGTGCTGCGTTACCTGCAGGCCTGATCGGTATCGAGGGGGGCGTCGCCCCCTCACGGTTTTATCCTTTCATGCTTTGAAAATGCGCCAGCATTCGCTGCGCATCCGGCGCCACGCCGCTGAACAGTTCAAACGCCTTCACGGCCTGAAACACCGCCATGTTGCCGCCATCCAGGGTTCGGCAACCCAAGGCGCGGGCGTTGCGCAGCAGTTCGGTTTCCAGCGGGAAATACACGATCTCCGCCACCCACAACTCTGGACGTAGCAATGCTGCCGGCACGGGCATGCCCGGTAGTTTGGCCATGCCCATTGGCGTGGTGTTCACCAGCCCGTCAGCGTGACTCAACGCACTCGGCAGATCATGTCCGGCCACGGCGCGGCCCGCGCCAAAATGCTGATTGAGGTTGTTGGCCAGGCTTTCGGCCCGCTCAATGTCCACATCAAAAATGCTCAGTTTTTGTACGCCTTCGCTCAACAAGGCGTGGGCCACCGCCGCACCGGCGCCACCGGCGCCCATCTGGACGACGTGCTCGCGGGCGACGTCTGGCAGGCCGCGACGAAATCCTTCGGCGAACCCCAGGCAGTCGGTGTTGTGGCCGACGCGTTTGCCGTCCTTCAACACCACGGTGTTGACCGCTCCGATGCCTCGGGCCTCGGGTGACAGTTCATCGAGCAGCGGGATGATTGCCTGCTTGCACGGGAAGGTGATGTTCAGTCCGGTGTAATTCATCCGCTCGGCGGCCAGCAGCAGGTCGGGCAGGGCGTTGCTGTCCAGTTGCAGTTGATCGAGATCGATCAAGCGGTACAGGTAACGCAGGCCCTGTTCGTCGCCTTCGTGTTCATGCAGCGCCGGGGTGCGTGACGCCTGAATGCCGGCGCCGATCAGCCCGGCCAGTATGACTTTGTCGCGGATCATGCGGTTCACCCCTTCAGACGCTGGCTGAAATGTTCCAGGGCCAGGCGATAACCGTGGCTGCCGAAGCCGCACATCACGGCCGTGGCGATGGCCGAGACGAACGAGTGATGACGGAACGGCTCGCGCGCGTGGACGTTGGACAGGTGGACTTCGATCACCGGCAATTCGCTGGCGACCAGGGCATCGCGGATCGCTACCGAAGTGTGAGTCCAGGCGGCCGGGTTGATGACGATGCCGGCGCAGCGCTGGCGGGCGCCGTGAATCCAGTCGAGCAGTTCGCCTTCATGGTTGGTCTGGCGAAATTCGACGGCCAGGCCGAATTCTTCGGCGGCGCGCCCGCACAGGGCAGAGATGTCGGCCAGGGTTTCGTGACCGTAGGTCGCCGGTTCACGGGTGCCGAGCAGGTTCAGGTTCGGGCCGTTGAGCACCAGAACGATAGGGGGCATGGGGGCAAACTCCACTTATTGTTTTTGGCTTGGGTCGAGGGTTTCGACCTGTGGAGTTAAATTGTACTAGCTGGTTACTTTAATCAATTGCTCTACATCGACAGTCCTGTTTTGTGTGCGGTGATCGCACACTGGCAAGAATCAACGCGGCAATTGCTCCACCAGAAAATCAATGAAAGCCCTGACGCGCAGCGGCATGTGGCGATTCTGCGGGTACAGCAGGGTGAATGGCCGCGAGCGTCCGCTGTAGGGTTTGAGCACTTCCACCAGCGAGCCGTCGGCCAGTTCCTTTTCCACGATGAAGCGATAAGTCTGGAACAACCCGGCGCCGTGTCTGGCCAGGGTCACGCCTCCGAGCACGTCATCGGAACAGCAGAAATTGCCCTCGGCGAGGATTTCCCGTGGCGCGTCCTCGTCGTAAAACAGCCAGGTGATTCGCCGCCCGCTGCTGGGCAATTCGTACTGGATGCACTCGTGCTGTTCGAGGTCTTCGAGGGTCTGCGGCGTGCCGGCGCGTTTCAGGTAATCGGGGCTGGCGACCATCACCAGCGCCGCATCTTCCAGGTGTCGGGCGATCAGGCCTGAGTCGGGAATGGCCCGCACGCGGATCGCCATGTCGTAACCCTCGCCGACGAAGTCGATGTTGCGATTGCTGATGTGCATGTCGACCTTCACCTGAGGAAAGCGCGCGCGAAACGCGGGCAGCAGCGGCAGGATCCGATGATGGGCGTAGGTCGTAGGAATACTGATGCGCAGGGTGCCGGACGGTTCCTGCTGCTGGCCCATGACTTCCCGTTGCGCCTCGACCAGTTGCGCCAGCGCCTGACGGCATTCTTCGTAGTAGCGCCGGCCGCTGTCGGTCAATTTCACACTGCGGGTGGTGCGCGCAAACAGCCGCACCCCCAGGCGTTCCTCCATGCGTGACACCGAGCGGCTCACGGCAGCCGGCGTCACCGAAGCCGCCTGCGCCGCGCCGGTGAAACTGCCGCACTCGGCGGCCAGGCAAAACAACTCGATGCTGCCCAGCTGAAGATCGTCGAAGTGGCGCTGCATGATTGATTACACCGGGGAATGAGTCTTCGTATGTAGCAAATGCGCGGCCGCTGCGAAAGAACTGCTTACCATTTTGCGCGAGGCTTTCCTGAATCCCGCACTAGGCTCGAAAACGTAATGACCATTGAAGGCAACAATGCCGATGGTCGGAATTGTCAGGGAATGGCAGTTTTCGAAACTCTTTAACCTAACGGATGGGTTAGCATGAAAGTGTGCAGTTACAAGGGATTGTCGGTGGTGATCATGCTGCGAGACGAACATTGTCCGCCCCATGCGCACGTAGATTCAGGTGCATGGAGTGCCCGCTTCAAATTCAGCTTCTGGCACAACGGCGTGGAGTTATGGGATGTGCTGCCGCTGTCGCGTCGGCCACCGATTGCAGTGCTTGAGGGGCTGCGCCAATCGCTCCGTGAAACCGTTCATCTGCGGCGGGCTCGCCGAATCTGGTGGACTCGTTTGCAGACGGCGTGTCTCGATAATCAATGGTGGGACGGGGACTCGAACGAAGTGGCCGTCATGCGCGAAGTCACCAATGCAACCTTCAGAATCGGATCGGCGTATTACGAGCCAGAAGAAAACAAAACCTTGCTGGCCCTGGTCGGTGCTCAGGAAGGTGTGGAGATCGAACTATGAAAACAGTAAAGGCCGGTTTGCATGCTGATCGACCGGTAACGGAAAAGCGCCTCGATGAAGCTGTCGATCGCGGGGGGCTGCGCCGACGCAGCAGCCTGCAAGCCGTATCGGTGTCCTTTCAGAAACCGTGCCTGGTGATTCACTTTGAAGACGACAGCGGCGTGCTGCTGCCAGTGAATCTTTACCGGGAATTCGATGATTTCGAACCGGAAGACTTCAGCGGATTGATCGTCGGTTTTGCCGGCACTGCCCTTTGCCACGATGGCAAGGACCTGCAGGTTTCCATCGCCGGCATGATCTCGGCCAGTCAGCCATTGATGGCCATGGCAGCCTCGGTGATCGCTTCCCGCAATGGTCGCCAGAGCAGCGCCGCCAAGGCAGAAGCTGCACGGGCCAACGGCAGGAAGGGCGGGCGCCCGCGCAAGATCGATCCTGTGTCATGAACAGGCACAAAAAAGCCGTCGGTCAGGACGGCTTTCTTGTTTCTGGCACCTGCGATCAACGCCGGGTCAACAGCACGCCGGATTCCATGTGGTGGGTCCACGGGAACTGGTCGAACAGCGCACAGCGGGTAATGCGATGCGTGTCGTGCAGTTGGGCGATGTTGGCCGCCAGGGTCTCCGGGTTGCAGGAGATGTACAGGATGTTGTCGAAGCGACGGGTCAGTTCGCAGGTGTCCGGGTCCATGCCGGCCCGTGGCGGGTCGACGAACACGCTGCCGAACTCGTAGCTCTTCAGGTCGATGCCGTGCAGGCGACGGAACGGGCGAACTTCGTTCAGGGCTTCGGTCAGCTCTTCGGCGGACAGACGCACCAGGGTGACGTTATCCACAGCGTTTTCGGCCAGATTGCTCAACGCAGCATTAACCGACGTCTTGCTGATTTCCGTGGCCAGCACTTTGCGCACGCGGGTCGCCAGCGGCAGGGTGAAGTTGCCGTTGCCGCAGTACAGCTCCAGCAGATCGTCGCTGCGATCGCCCAGTGCTTCGTATGCCCAGTTGAGCATATTCTGGTTCACGGTGCCGTTGGGCTGGGTGAACGCGCCTTCCGGCTGGCGATAGCTGAAAGTGCGACCGCCGACGTCGAGTTTCTCGACCACGTAATCGAGGCCGAGTACTTCGCGCTTGCCCTTGGAGCGACCGATGATGCTGACACCCAGGTCCGCCGAAAGCTTGGTGGCCGCCGCATGCCAGTGCTCGTCCAGCGGACGGTGATAGCACAGGGTGATCATCGCGTCGCCGGCCAGGGTGGTCAGAAACTCCACCTGGAACAGCTTGTGGCTCAGCGCCGCGCTGGCCTGCCATGCCGCTTTCAACTGTGGCATCAACTGGTTGATGCGCAGGCTGGCGATCGGGAACTCTTCGATCAGGATCGGCGTGCGTTTGTCATCCTGCGAGAACATCGCGTAATGCCGCTCACCGCCCTCGCGCCACAGGCGGAATTCGGCGCGCAGGCGGAAGTTCTGCAGCGGCGAGTCGAACACCGCTGGCTCCGGTGCGTCGAACGGGGCCAGCAGGTCACGCAGGCGCGTGACCTTGTCTTCGAGTTGTGCGGCGTAGGCCTGGGAATCAAAAGTCATGCGTTGAACCAACCCAGCTTGATCACGAACAGAATCGACAGGATCACCAGCGCCGGGTTCAGCTCACGGGCGCGGCCGGACAGCAGTTTGATTGCAGTCCAGGCGATGAAGCCGAAGGCGATGCCGTTGGCGATGGAATAGGTGAAGGGCATCGCCAGTGCGGTGACCACGACCGGCGCGGCGACGGTGATGTCGTCCCAGTCTATTTCCGCCAGGCCCGAAGTCATCAGCACGGCGACGAACAGCAGCGCTGGCGCGGTGGCGAAGGCCGGCACGCTGGCGGCCAGCGGCGAGAAGAACAGCGCCAGCAGGAACAGGATCGCGACGACGATGGCGGTCAGGCCGGTGCGGCCGCCGGCGCTCACGCCTGCAGCGGACTCGATGTAGCTGGTGGTGGTCGAGGTGCCCAGCAGCGAACCGGCCATTGCCGCTGTACTGTCGGCGATCAGTGCGCGGCCCATTTTCGGCATGTGGCCGTCCTTGCCCATCAGGCCGGCGCGCTTGGCGACGCCGATCAGGGTGCCGGAGTTGTCGAACAGGTCAACGAACAGGAAGGCGAAAATCACGCTGACCAGACCGATGTCCAGTGCGCCCTTGATGTCCAGTTGCAGGAAGGTCGGGGCCAGCGAAGGTGGCATCGAAGTCACGCCGCCGAACGGGGTGAAGCCCATCACGATCGAGACGATAGTCACCGCGAGAATGCCGATCAGCACCGCGCCGCGCACTTTCAGGGCTTCAAGGGCAACGATCAGGGCGAAACCGAGGGTGGCGAGGATCGGTGCCGGTTGCTTCAGGTCACCGAGGCCGACCATGGTCGCTTGGTTACTGACCACGATACCGGCGTTGTGCAGGGCGATCAGTGCCAGGAACAGGCCGATACCGGCGGCAATCGCCGAACGCAGCGGCAGCGGGATACTGTTGATGATCCATTCACGGATGCGGAAGATCGACAGCAGGAAGAAGCACACGGCCGAGATGAACACTGCACCCAACGCCACTTGCCAGGTGTGGCCCATGTGCAGCACGACGGTGTAGGTGAAGAAGGCGTTCAGGCCCATGCCCGGCGCGAGGGCGATCGGGTAGTTGGCGATCAGGCCCATCACCGTGGAGCCGATGGCAGCCGCAAGGCACGTGGCGACGAACACCGCGCCTTTGTCCATGCCGGTCTCGCCGAGGATGCTCGGGTTGACGAACAGAATGTAGGCCATGGCCAGGAAGGTCGTGACGCCCGCCAGAATCTCGGTCCGCACGTTGGTGTTGTGTGCCTTGAGTTGAAACAGCCTTTCCAGCATGTCTGCTCCCCGTGGCGCGCGTGGCGCCGTGAATGTATCGACCTCAACAGCAAAGCACAGACCGTCGCAAGCGCCTGGAAAATTGTGGTGGGCCGGAAAAAGCCGCGCATCATACCAGCAGCGTGAGGAATATGGCGGATGTTGGTATCGATCGTCGGCGAAGTTTTGTGTCGCGGCCAAACCGGCCATACTGCGCGCTGATTTTTCGGGAATGGATCGCATGAACAAGCATTGGATGAAGGCCTGCGGGTTGATCGCACTGTTGCTGACCGGGGCCCCCGCTGCATTCGCCGCATCGGCACCGCCGCTGAGCGAGGTGAAAGTCATCAAGGTTCAGTCGGCGTCCTGCGGGCTCGAAGACATTACCGATGGTCAGGTGCAGACCCGGTGCGATCACAGCGCGCCGGGCATCAAGGTTTATGTGCTGGAAATCGGCTATGGCCAGAGCCAGCCCCAGGCCGCACTGGACGGTTTTGAAGTGAACGGCACGCGAAGCCCGGTGTGTGCCTTCGATAACGGCAATCTGACTGAGTGCACGCCCGGCAGTAAAACCGTTGGTTCTCTCTATACCTTCGATCTGGCGGGCCGGCAGGAGGGCACTTTCACGTTCAGCAACACATCGATCAACGCCCCGCGCAACACGATGTCGACTCAGCTTTACATCAAGTAACGGCACAGGCTGAACGGTTCGGGACAAAGCTGACTAAGCTTAATGAACCACTCAGCGGATTGCGCCCATGACCTTTAGAGCCCTGATTACCCTCGCCGAGGGCATCGATGATCTGCAATGCGTGACCCTGATCGACGTGCTGCGCCGCGCCGGCGTCGAAGTGGTGGCCGCCAGCATCGAAGGCCGGCGCATGCTGACCTGTGCCCGAGGCACGCGACTGACCGCCGACGGGATGCTCATTGATGTGCTGGCCCAGACCTTCGACCTGATCGTCCTGCCCGGTGGCATCGTCGGCGCTCAACATTTGGCGGCCCACCAGCCTTTACAGCAACTGCTCAAGGATCAGGCCAGCGCCGGGCGACTGTTCGCCGCCATCGCCGAATCCCCGGCGGTCGCACTGCAAAGCTTTGGTGTTTTGCGCCATAGACGCATGACCTGTTTGCCCGCCACCAGCCATAACCTCTCCGGATGCACGTTTGTCGATCAAGCGGTGGTGGTCGACGGCAATTGCATCACTGCCCAGGGTTCCGGCGCAGCACTGGAGTTCGCCCTGACACTGGTTGAGCAACTGGCGGGCAAGGCCGCCAGATCGAAGGTGGCGGGAGAGTTACTGGCCTGAGATCGTCAGGCGTGAGCGGCGATTCGCTGGATGGCTGGCTGCTCACGATGCTCCGCTTGCCAAAGATCGTAATCGGTTTGAACCCCTAGCCACATGCGAGCCTTGCCAATCCCCGCTCGCTCCAGACGGACGGCCAGATCCGGGCTGATCGGTGCATGTCCGTGCAATACACGAGAAAGGTGAGGGCGGGCGAATCCGAGATGCCGAGCCAATTCGGTGACACTGATACCAAGCTCCGGCAATACATCCATCAGCAGCGTTTCACCGGGGTGTGGCGGGTTGTGCATGGGCATGAGCCTGCCTCCTGTCAGTGGTAATCCAGATAATCAACCAGTTCGATGTCCGACCCTGCAAATCGAAAGATAACCCGCCAGTTCCCGGACACGCTCAGTGACCAGTACTCGCAAAGTTCCCCTTTCAGTGGATGCAGACGCCAACCGGGAAGGTCCAGATCCCCGGGAACCGCTGCCCGATCCATGAACTGCAGCATACGCGACAGCCGTTTAGCGTGATCGGCGCGAATCCCGCGAGTCGAACCGTTTTCATAGAAGCCACGAAGGCCTTTGTGCTGAAAGGATTTGATCATGGGGCGAGTGTAAGGCGATACATTACACTCAATGCGGTATCTATGTACCGCATCTTTTCGAGCTGATTGTGCTTGGCGGGTTTATTCCGCAGGTGACAGCGGTGCAGCTAGGCCTTCACCTCTTCCACCGGCACATGCATCTGGTCGCGATTGGCCAGGGTCGGGAACAGTTTGATCCAGGTTCCGGTCACCACCAGCGTACCGATCCCGCCCATCACCACTGCCGGTACGGTGCCGAACCAGTGGGCGGTGAGGCCGGATTCGAATTCGCCCAACTGGTTCGAGGCGCCGATGAACAGGCCGTTCACCGCGCTGACCCGGCCGCGCATTTCGTCCGGGGTTTCCAGTTGCACGAACGAGGCGCGGATCACCATGCTGATCATGTCCGCCGCGCCGAGTACCACCAGCACTGCCAGCGAGAACCAGAACGATGTCGACAGACCGAAGGCGATGGTGGCCACGCCGAATACACCGACGGCGGTGAACATCACCCGGCCGACGTTGCGTTCGACGGCGAAGCGCGCCAGGAACAGCGACATCATCAACGCCCCGACCGCCGGCGCCGAACGCAGCAACCCCAGGCCCCACGGCCCGGTCAGCAGGATGTCCTTGGCGAACACCGGCAACAATGCCGTGGCACCGCCGAGCAGTACGGCGAACAGGTCCAGCGAGATCGCCCCGAGGATGTCCGGGCGGCTGCGGATGAAACGAATCCCCGCCAGCAACGAGTCCAGCGTCGCCTTGCCCTTGTTCAGCGGGGTTTGTCGGGCAGGCAGGTTGAGCATCAAGGTGCAGGCGATGACGTACAGAATGACCGTCGGGCCATAGACCCACACGCTGCCGAAGGCGTAGAGCAGACCGCCCATCGCCGGGGCGACGATAGTGGCTGATTGCTGCGCCGATTGCGCGGCGGCGACCGCCCGCGGGAACAAAGCGCTGGGCACGATACTCGGCAGCAGCGCCTGGGTGGTCGGCATCTCGAAGGAGCGCGCGGCGCCCAGCAGGAATGCCAGGATAAAAATCATTTCCCGGGTGACATGGTCGGTGGCGCTGCCGATGGCCAGTGCCAAGGCGATCAAGGCCTGTAGGGACTGACAGATCGCCGCGACCCTGCGCCGGTCGTAGCGGTCGGCGACATGCCCGGTGTGCAGCATGAACAGCACCCGTGGCGCGAATTCCACCAGGCCAACCAGACCCAGGTCGAGCACGTTGCCGGTCAGTTGATAGAGATTCCAGCCGATCGCCACGGTGAGCATCTGGAAACCGCTGGCGGTGAAGATCCGGGCAAACCAGAACGCAAGAAAGGGACGGTGGTGGCGTAACAGCAAGGGCTCTTGGCTGGGCATCTGCGGGCCGGTCTTGAACGAGGGGAACCGCGAGATTATCACCAGTCTGTAACAGGAAGTTGCTATGACAAAAAATTTAGTTAGCCAGGCATCGATTTTTCGGGACCCGGACACTCAACCCGGCCATCGATGTATTTCAGGGCTTTACCAAGACTCTGAGGCAACTTGTCACGCGGCAAAAGACCACGCGGTTCCCCGTCGGAAATGGGACTACTCTTTCAACGTTGATTGATCCAGATCAAGACCCTTCGCGGAACTGATCCGGGACCCGTCGGCAGACTCCCTGCGTCGCGATGCCTGTAAAAAGAAGAACGAATCCGAGTTCGCCGCACTCCATACCCGTGGGGGCAGTGGTTCAAGGCCGCCAGCCTTGGAACCGTTATCTGATAGAGGAAAGCTTATGTTCGGTTTAGAGGCACTAGATCTCGCCCGAATTCAGTTCGCGTTCACCATCTCGTTCCATATCCTGTTCCCGGCGATCACCATCGGTCTTGCGAGTTATCTCGCGGTGCTGGAAGGCCTGTGGCTGAAAACCGGCAACGACACCTACCGCGATCTCTACCATTTCTGGTCGAAGATCTTTGCCGTCAACTTCGGCATGGGGGTGGTCTCGGGCCTGGTCATGGCCTATCAGTTCGGCACCAACTGGAGCCGCTTCTCGGACTTCGCCGGTTCCGTCACCGGGCCTTTGCTCACGTATGAAGTGCTTACGGCTTTCTTTCTCGAAGCCGGTTTCCTGGGCGTCATGCTGTTCGGCTGGAACAAGGTCGGACGCAAGCTGCACTTCTTCGCCACGGTCATGGTTGCCATCGGCACGTTGATTTCGACGTTCTGGATTCTGGCTTCCAACAGCTGGATGCAGACCCCGCAGGGTTTCGAGATCGTCAATGGCCAGGTCATCCCGACCGACTGGCTGGCGATCATCTTCAACCCGTCGTTCCCGTATCGCCTGATGCACATGGCGACGGCGGCGTTCGTGGCGACCGCATTCTTCGTCGGCTCCTCCGCGGCCTGGCACCTGCTGCGCGGCAAGGACAACCCGGCGATTCGCACCATGCTGTCGATGGCGATGTGGATGGCGTTGATCGTTGCGCCGATCCAGGCGGTCATCGGTGACTTCCACGGCCTCAACACCCTCAAGCATCAGCCGGCGAAAATTGCCGCGATCGAAGGCCACTGGGAAAACCACGGCAATGAGGCGACGCCGCTGATCCTGTTCGGCTGGCCGGACATGAAGGAAGAGAAAACCAAGTACGCGGTGGAGATCCCGTACCTCGGCAGCCTGATCCTGACGCACTCGCTGGACAAGCAAGTTCCGGCGCTCAAGGAGTTTCCACCGGAAGACCGGCCGAATTCGACCATCGTGTTCTGGTCGTTCCGGATCATGGTCGGCCTCGGTTTCCTGATGATCTTCACCGGTCTCTGGAGCCTGTGGCTGCGCAAACGCGACACGCTCTACACCTCGCGGCCGTTCCTGTACCTGGCGTTGTGGATGGGCCCGTCCGGCCTGATCGCGATCCTGGCGGGCTGGTTCACCACTGAAATCGGTCGTCAACCGTGGGTGGTCTACGGGCTGATGCGCACGGCGGATGCGTCCTCCAACCACAGCTTCATGCAGATGAGCATCACATTGATCATGTTCGTGGTGGTGTATTTCGCGCTGTTCGGTGCGGGTCTGGGCTACATGATGCGCCTGGTGCGCAAAGGGCCGAAGACCGACGAAGGCAAGGAAACCAACGACGGTGGTCCTGGCCAGAAACGCACACCGGCCCGTCCGTTGTCCGCTGCCGACGACGATGGCGCCGAACACGACCGCAGCCTGACCAAGGAGATTTGAGTCATGGGTATTGATCTTCCGCTGATCTGGGCCGTGATCATCATCTTCGGCATCATGATGTACGTGGTCATGGACGGTTTCGACCTGGGGATCGGGATTCTTTTCCCGTTCATCCCCGGCAAGACTGACCGCGACGTGATGATGAACACTGTCGCCCCGGTATGGGACGGCAACGAAACGTGGCTGGTATTGGGGGGCGCTGCGTTGTTCGGCGCCTTCCCGCTGGCCTATTCGGTGGTGCTGTCGGCGCTGTACCTGCCGCTGATCTTCATGCTGATCGGGCTGATTTTCCGTGGCGTGGCGTTCGAGTTCCGCTTCAAGGCCAAGGACGACAAGCGTCACCTGTGGGACAAGGCGTTCATCGGTGGTTCGGTGGCGGCGACGTTCTTCCAGGGCGTGGCGCTTGGCGCATTCATCGATGGGCTGCCGGTGGTCAACCGGCAATACGCCGGCGGCTCACTGGACTGGCTGACGCCGTTCACGCTGTTCTGCGGCGCTGCGCTGGTGGTGGCGTATGCCTTGCTCGGTTGCACGTGGCTGATCATGAAGACCGAAGGCAAGCTTCAGGAGCAGATGCATGACCTGGCGCGCCCTCTGGCCTTCGTGCTGTTGGCGGTGATCGGCATCGTCAGTCTGTGGACGCCGCTGGCCCATCCGGAAATCGCGACGCGCTGGTTCAGCATGCCGAACCTGTTCTGGTTCATGCCGGTGCCGATTCTGGTGCTGGTGACGATGTACGGTCTGATCCGCGCGGTGGCGCGCAATGCCAACTACATGCCGTTCCTGCTGACCCTGGTGCTGATCTTCCTCGGCTACAGCGGTCTGGGTATCAGCCTGTGGCCGAACATCGTGCCGCCGTCGATCTCGATCTGGGACGCCGCCGCACCGCCGCAAAGCCAGGGCTTCATGCTGGTCGGCACGCTGTTCATCATCCCGTTCATCCTGGGTTACACCTTCTGGAGCTATTACGTGTTCCGCGGCAAGGTCACCCATGAAGACGGCTATCACTAGGGGTGATCACGATGGCGCCGACAGCGGCGCCATCTCCCTCAACCGGAGGATGCAAGCATGACCGGCAAACATTCCCTGCACGACATTGAAGAAGCCGAAAAAAAGCCGCTGTGGCAGCGGCTTGGCTGGTTGGCCATGATCTGGGTCGGCAGCGTCGGTGCATTGTTCATCGTCGCCAGCCTGATGCGCATGTTCATGAACGCCGCAGGCCTGACTACACACTGAAACTTCCCATCCCGTCGCCTTGCGGCACGGATTTTTGACCCTCCGACCGGAGGGTTTTTTTTGCCCGGATTATTTACGCGCCTTGAGGATCACGAACTTCGGCGTGGCCGCGACTTGCTCGACGCCCCGGAACAGCCGCGCCAGTTTGCTGTGATAACCCAGGTGACGGTTGCCGACGATGTACAACGCACCGCCGACGACCAGCGCTTCACGAGCCTGCTGGAACATGCGCCAGGCGAGGAAGTCGCCGACCACCTGTTGTTGATGGAACGGCGGGTTGCACAGCACCACGTCGAGCGATTGCGCTTCCTGCCCGGCCAGACCGTCGCCGGCGCGAACGATCACCTCACGTTCACCCAACGCCGCGCGCCAGTTCTCGGCCGCCGATTGCACGGCCATGAACGATTCGTCCACCAGCGTGTAATGCGCATCAGGGTTTTGCAGGGCGCTGGCGATGGCCAGTACGCCGTTACCGCAACCGAGATCGGCAACCCGCGCCGCGCCGAGATTCTTCGGCAAGTGCGGAAGAAAGGCGCGAGTACCGATATCCAGCCCTTCGCGGCAGAACACGTTGGCGTGGTTGAGCAGTTCGATGGCCGGCTCGTCGAGGCGATAGCGGGTCGGATAAGGCGAGACGGCCGCAGCCTTGGCCTCAGGCGTGGCGATCAACAAGCGCGCCTTCTTCACGGCCAGCGAAGCCTGAACCGGGCCGATGTAGCGTTCCAGCAGATCACCGGCAGCGCGGGGCAAGTGTTTGACCATGGCTGCGGCTATCACCTGGGCACCGGGTGCCAATTGGCCTTGCAGGCGAATCAGTTGTTCTTCCAGCAGCGCCAGGGTTTTTGGAACGCGGATCAGTACCCGGTCGAATGGCCCGACCAACGGCTCGCTGGCCGGCGTGCCGCGCAGCGCATCGAATACCCGGCCATTGCGCAGCAGGTTTTTTTCAAGACCCTGAAACGCCAGGAACGAATCGCCGCTGCTGCTGACCTGCACTTTGCCGCAGAGGCTGATGGCCAGCGCGCCGAAGCTGTCGTTGAGCACCAATACCCGAGTGTTTGCCGCCGGGTTCTGCTCGGCCAGATGATTGAGCAGGTATTCGTCGGCCGCATCGAAAGCTTGCAGCGGTTCGTTCTGCTGTTCGGGCTGGCGGATCAGATCAAGCTGGGCGAAGGGCGTATCGAGCAAAGGCATGGGGCGGGGGACTCTGGGTAATCAACGGGTGTCCCGCGGCCCAGGGTGTTGTGCGGCGGAACCGTCCGAGTGGACAGCGGCGCGAAGTTTCGCGGCATCACTCAGGAAGGTCGCAAATGGTACTTTTTTTTCGACTGCATTACTTGCCTGATTTCGGGGACGCCGACTAGATGATCCCGGCCTTGGCGGCGGCGATGACTGCGGAGACCTTGTTGCAGACATTCAATTTCAGAATCACGTTTTGCACATGATAGTTAACGGTGCGTTCGCTAAGGCTCAGGATTCGGGCGGTTTCATAGGCGGTTTTACCGGATGCACACAGCTTCAACACCTCGACCTCCCGAGCGGACAGGCGAGGCGGTCGGGCCTTGGCCGGTCGCGTGGGAAGCGCTTGCGCGAACAACTCGGCCAGATGGCTGGTGACGTAAAACATGTAGCCAAAATGTTCATACAACTCGATTGCGCTGATCGGACAGTGAGGCCGAGCCAGGCTGAGAATGCTGCACAGGCCACTTTCTTCGTGATGAAACGATTGCGACCATCCGTATTGCAGTCCTTGTTCCTGTAACGCTTCCCACAACTTCGGAGTTTTTGAGAAGAGTTCCTTGTTCCAAGTAATTGGCAGCATTGACTGATTGCAGTGTGCTACTACCGGATCATCTTTGCAGTAACATTCCTCTTCGTATTGTTTGTTCCATGCTTCGGGGTAGTTATTGATATTCAAGGCTTTGGGTAGTATCTCTCGTTCAGTCGATGTGACTGAAATCCCACAGAATTTGAAGCCTATGTTTTTGGCAAATGTCAGCAGAATCGGGTAGGCGGTTTCAATTCTTGTGGCGAATGTCACCTGCTGTATCTGCCGCTCCTTCCACAGTTCCATTTGAAGAGTCTCCGAGAGTGTTTCGCTGGGGTGCGATCTTGGATCCAAGAGTCAGGCACGGAAACGAGTGTAGGACGCTTCTTGTATGGGTGTTTGGATTTTTTTGTTCTTAGAGGCTGCTCTGGATAGGAATATCGGATTTCAAGATAGGTGAAAGTTCAGGCCTTGAAGTGGGGTGAGTTGTACTCAAGGCGTCATTCAAAGTTTTGACTCAAAGGCTGTTTGGTCGTTGTTAACAATTCTGTTTTTCTTGAAAAATGATGGTGTTAAATACCACTACAAAACGTCGGTGTTTCAAAGCCTCTAATTGAGTGACACTGAAGCTCTTTGTCGAGGGAGCGCCGCATGACCGCCAGCGCAGAAAAATTCAGCAGCCAGACGCTGCTTGACGTGCAGCCTTTGACGCCCAGCCTGTTCACATTGCGTACGACCCGTGACGCAGGCTTTCGCTTTCGCGCCGGGCAATTTGCCCGCCTTGGGGTGACCAAAGCCGACGGAAGCACGGTGTGGCGGGCCTATTCCATGGTGTCGTCACCGTTCGATGAGTTTCTTGAGTTCTTTTCCATCGTGGTACCCGGGGGTGAGTTCACCAGTGAGCTGAGCCGTCTGAAGGCAGGTGACACCTTGCTGGTGGATCGCCAGGCCTTCGGGTATCTGACGCTGGATCGTTTTGTCGAGGGTCGGGATCTCTGGCTGTTATCCACAGGCACCGGCGTGGCGCCGTTTCTGTCGATCCTGCAGGACTTTGAAGTGTGGGAGAAATTCGAGCGAATCATCCTCGTCTACAGCGTGCGTGAGGCGCGGGAGCTGGCTTATCAACAGTTGATTGCCGAGTTGACGCAGCGTGACTATCTGGCCGAGTACGCTCACAAGTTCCAGTTCATTCCTGTGGTGACGCGTGAGCCCTGTTTGGGGGCCCTCAACGGGCGCATTACCACGCTCATCGAAAACGGGGAGCTGGAGCAGACGGCAGGTGTTGAACTTGATCCGGCCCATTCGCGGGTCATGCTCTGCGGTAATCCGCAGATGATCGACGACACCCGGGCCCTGCTCAAGCAGCGGGGCATGAGCCTCAGCCTGACGCGGCGGCCAGGGCAGGTGGCGGTGGAAAACTACTGGTGAAGAAACGGCGCCTTCAGGCGCCGTTCATGGGGTTCAGGACCGATTGTTCTGGGCCTTGAGCAGATCGCGGATCTCACCCAGCAGTTCTTCTTCCTTGGTTGGCACTGGTGGCAAGGTCGGAGCGACGGCTTCTTCGCGTTTCAGGCGGTTGATGGCTTTGACGCCCATGAAAATCGCGAAGGCGACGATGATGAAGTCCAGAATGCTCTGGATGAACTTGCCGTAGGCCATCACGACCGCAGGGGCGCTGCCCTCGGCGGCTTTCAGGGTTATCGCCAGGTCACTGAAGTCCACCCCGCCGATCAGCAGGCCGATTGGCGGCATGATGACGTCCCCGACAAACGACGAAACGATTTTGCCGAAGGCCGCACCGATGATGATACCGACGGCCATGTCGACCACATTGCCTTTGACCGCGAAGGCCTTGAACTCGCTGAGCACGCCCATAGTTATTTCCTTGTTACAGATGAGTTTGGTGTACGCAGTGTAAATCAGCAAAACGCGTCCTGCGCGAAACACCTTCTTACAATGCTCGTTTTTATCGACACATCAATTCGCGATTAGTTTGCAAAGTGCCACTAATCGCGCGCGAATTACTCCGCAAGGCTCTGATCGAGAAGCTATTTTTCTCAATCGACGGAGTGTGGATTTTCTATTTATGTTCGCGGTCATGACTCTCTAGCCTCTGGTTGGCGCACCTGGATGCGCCTCAAACAACAGAGGAACCTGAAATGAATTCCATACTTGGTTCAGGGGTATTGCCCCTTCGCCGTACCGTCGGCGTATTGGCCGCCAGCCTGCTGACCTTTTCCGTGAACGCCGCGCCCCTGACCCGGGATAACGGTGCGACGGTAGGCGATAACCAGAACTCGCAAACCGCCGGCGCCAATGGACCGGTGCTGTTGCAGGACGTGCAACTGATCCAGAAACTGCAGCGCTTCGACCGCGAGCGTATTCCCGAGCGCGTCGTGCATGCCCGCGGCACCGGTGCTCATGGCACGTTCACCGTCACCAACGATCTCAGTGATCTGAGCAAGGCCAAGGTGTTCGCTGCCGGCCAGGTCACACCGGTGTTCGTGCGTTTCTCTGCTGTGGTTCATGGCAATCATTCTCCGGAGACGTTGCGTGACCCACGGGGCTTCGCGACCAAGTTCTACACCGCTGACGGTAACTGGGATCTGGTCGGTAACAACTTCCCGACGTTCTTCATCCGCGACGCCATCAAGTTCCCGGACATGGTGCATGCTTTCAAGCCTGATCCGCGCACTAACCTGGACGACGACTCGCGCCGTTTCGACTTCTTCTCTCATGTACCGGAAGCCACTCGTACATTGACCGAGCTGTATTCCAACTCAGGGACACCCGCCAGTTATCGGGAGATGGATGGCAACGGTGTGCACGCCTACAAGTTGGTCAACGACAAGGGTGAAGTGCACTATGTGAAGTTTCACTGGAAAAGTTTGCAGGGGATCAAGAACCTCGATCCTGAACAAGTCGCAAAAGTTCAGGGTCGTGACTACAGTCACATGACCAATGACTTGGTAACTAATATCAACAAGGGCAATTTTCCGAAGTGGGACTTGTACATTCAGGTCCTGAATCCGCAAGATTTGTCCAAGTTTGATTTCGATCCATTGGATGCAACCAAGATCTGGCCCAATGTTCCTGAACGGAAAGTTGGACAAATGGTCTTGAACCGCAATCCGGCAAATGTCTTCCAGGAAACTGAACAGGTGGCCATGGCGCCGGCCAATATTGTTCCCGGTATCGAACCTTCGGAAGATCGCTTGTTACAAGGCCGAGTGTTCTCCTATGCCGATACTCAAATGTATCGCCTGGGTGCCAATGCCCTGCAACTCCCCATCAACGCTCCAAAAGTTGCGGTGAACAATGGTAATCAGGATGGCGCGATGAACTTCGGCGCCAGCAATACGGGCGTGAACTACCAGCCGAGTCGCTTGCACCCGCGTGAGGAGCCACAAGGCGCACGGTACAGCCAGACGTCCCTGCAAGGCAGCACTCAGCAGGCGAAAATCCAGCGTGAGCAGAACTTCAAGCAAGCCGGTGATCTGTATCGATCCTTCAGCAAGAAGGAACGTCAGGACCTGATCGAGAGCTTTGGCGGTTCGCTGGCGAGCACCGATGACGAGAGCAAGCACATCATCCTGTCCTTCCTCTATAAGGCCGATCCGGAGTACGGCGCCGGCGTGACCAAGGTGGCCAAGGGTGACCTGGATCGGGTCAAGGCCCTGGCGGCCAAACTGGTCGACTAAGAACGATCGCGGGGCCCGAAAGGGCTCCGTTTCCCTTCAAGGAGGTGACTCATGCGGTTCTATCTTTCGCTGTTGCTGGGCTGTCTGTCGTTCGCGACCATGGCTGCACCGGCCGAACAGGACCCTGATGTGCTCAAGGCGCAATTGCAGGACTACTACTTCAATGCCGCCCGTGAGGGCGATATCGCCGTACTCGACACCTTCATCGAGGCGGGCTATTCCCTGGATACCCGAGATGCCAAGGGTTACACCGCGCTGATGCTCGCGGCCTACCACGGCGAAGGTGACGCGGTGGACAAGTTGCTGGCTGCCGGGGCGAATGCCTGTGCCCAGGATCAGCGCGGAAACACCGCCCTGATGGGGGCCATATTCAAAGGGGAATTGCAGATCGCCCGTCGATTGATGGCTACCGACTGCAACCCGGACCAACGCAACGGGGCGGGTCAGACCGCTGCGATGTACGCAGGGCTGTTCAAGCGTGAGGCCTTGCTCGACGCTCTCAAGGCCAGGGGCGCCGATCTGAACGCGCAAGATCCGTTGGGCAACAGCGCCGCGCGTCTGGCCAGCGGGGAAATCCGTACCGCCGCGCCGCGCTGATCGGCGACGGCTGCGTTATCATCGCGGTTTTTGCCGGGGGTTCAGATGGCCAAGGCCAAGCGCATGTACGGCTGCACCGAGTGCGGCGCAACCTTTCCCAAGTGGGCCGGGCAGTGCGGCGAATGCGGCGCGTGGAACACCCTGACCGAAACCATGGTCGAGAGCGGTGGTGCCGCCGCCCCGAGCGGGCGCACCGGCTGGGCCGGGCAACAGGCGCAGATCAAGACCCTGGCCGAAGTCAGCATCGAAGAGATTCCGCGTTTTTCCACAGCCTCCGGTGAGCTGGATCGAGTACTCGGTGGTGGTCTGGTGGACGGCTCGGTGGTGCTGATCGGCGGCGATCCGGGTATCGGCAAGTCGACGATTCTGTTGCAGACCCTGTGCAACCTGGCCAAGACCATGCCGGCGCTGTACGTCACCGGTGAGGAATCCCAGCAACAAGTGGCGATGCGCGCACGTCGCCTTGGGCTGCCGCAGGATCAACTGCGGGTCATGACCGAAACCTGTATCGAAACCATCATCGCCACCGCCCGCCAGGAAAAACCCAAGGTGATGGTGATCGACTCGATCCAGACGATTTTCACCGAACAACTGCAATCGGCACCGGGCGGCGTGTCCCAGGTACGCGAAAGTGCGGCGTTGCTGGTGCGTTACGCCAAGCAAAGCGGCACGGCGATTTTCCTGGTCGGCCACGTCACCAAGGAAGGCGCATTGGCCGGCCCGCGTGTTCTGGAGCACATGGTCGACACTGTGCTGTATTTCGAAGGCGAGTCCGATGGCCGGTTGCGCCTGCTGCGGGCGGTGAAAAACCGTTTCGGCGCCGTCAACGAGCTGGGCGTGTTCGGCATGACCGACAAGGGCCTGAAAGAAGTCTCCAACCCTTCGGCTATTTTTCTCACACGCGCTCAGGAAGAAGTCCCGGGCAGTGTGGTAATGGCGACGTGGGAAGGCACCCGGCCGATGCTGGTGGAAGTCCAGGCGCTGGTGGATGACAGTCATCTGGCCAACCCGCGTCGGGTCACCCTTGGCCTGGATCAGAACCGTCTGGCGATGCTGTTGGCGGTGTTGCACCGGCATGGCGGCATTCCGACCCACGATCAGGACGTGTTCCTCAACGTGGTCGGAGGGGTGAAGGTGCTGGAAACCGCATCCGACCTGGCGTTGATGGCCGCCGTCATGTCGAGTCTGCGCAACCGTCCGTTGCCCCACGATCTGCTGGTGTTCGGTGAAGTCGGCCTGTCCGGCGAAGTGCGTCCAGTGCCGAGCGGTCAGGAGCGTTTGAAGGAAGCGGCCAAGCACGGCTTCAAGCGCGCGATCGTGCCCAAGGGCAACGCGCCGAAGGAAGCGCCTCCAGGCTTGCAGATCATTGCAGTGACGCGTCTGGAACAGGCGCTGGATTCACTCTTCGAGTAATCAGAGCTCCATCAACGCGCCAAGCTCTCGTTCGAGCTCGGCCTCATCCCCGAGGTTGAGCTCGATCAGGCGGCGCAGGCGCTGGATCGATTCCAGGCTGATGTGCCGGCACTGGAAACCCAGTTGCCCATGATCGTCGTGCGCCAGTTGCACATCCATCTGGATGTCGGTGTCGTCGCTCAGGTGAATGTCGACGTTGAAGTCCTGCGTTTCATCCCCCAGCCACGGCTCCGGCCGCTCGATCAACAATCCCTTGAGCGACAGGTCGATCAGCTTCACCGGCCAGATGTATTCACCCTGGCTCAATTCGGTTCTGGCATCGAACGCGATACGTTTGAAGCGGCGACGCTCGGACGGGTGCTCGCTCATGGCGCAATCCTCTGGACGGTTCGCTGACTATAGACCCGCCACGTCGAGTGTTGCCAGTCAGGCAGGGCGTCCGACCAATGTCGGGGTATGGCCTTTGCCGCCAGTAGCGCTAAACTCGGGGTGGCTGTCTTTCTTGTCCACCCTGGCTGGAATAATAAAATGAAAAATAATAATAGCCTGCTGCGCCACTTACCCTGGCTAGTGCTGGCAATCGTAGGAGCGTGCGCCCTGGGCGTAGTGGCATTGCGCCGAGGCGAGGCGATCAACGCCTTGTGGATCGTGGTCGCCGCCGTGGCCATTTATCTGGTTGCGTACCGTTACTACAGTCTGTTCATCGCTAACAATGTGATGCAACTCGATCCACGCCGGGCCACCCCCGCCGTGCTCAACAATGACGGTCTGGACTACGTTCCAACCAACAAACACATTCTCTTCGGACACCACTTCGCGGCCATCGCCGGCGCGGGGCCTCTGGTCGGTCCGGTACTGGCTGCGCAGATGGGCTACCTGCCCGGCACGCTGTGGCTGATTGCCGGCGTGGTGCTGGCGGGCGCGGTGCAGGACTTCATGGTCCTGTTCATGTCCACCCGTCGCAGCGGCCGCTCCCTGGGCGACATGGTGCGTGAAGAAATGGGCCGTATCCCCGGCACCATCGCGCTGTTCGGCTGCTTCCTGATCATGATCATCATCCTCGCGGTGCTGGCGCTGATCGTCGTCAAAGCCTTGGCCGAGAGCCCTTGGGGCATCTTCACCGTGATGGCGACCATCCCGATCGCGATGTTCATGGGCATCTACATGCGCTACATCCGCCCGGGCCGCATCGGCGAGATCTCGGTGATCGGCGTGGTGCTGCTGCTCGGTTCGATCTGGCTGGGCGGGCAGATTGCCGCTGACCCGGTGTGGGCCAAGGCCTTCAGCTTCACCGGCGTGCAAATCACCTGGATGCTGATCGGTTACGGCTTCGTTGCCGCTGTGTTGCCGGTCTGGCTGATCCTCGCGCCACGTGACTATCTGTCCACGTTCCTCAAGATCGGTACCATCATTGCCCTGGCGATCGGTATCCTGGTGACCATGCCGGAGCTGAAAATGCCGGCCCTGACCCAGTTCGTCGACGGCACCGGCCCGGTGTGGAAGGGCGGTCTGTTCCCGTTCCTGTTCATCACCATCGCTTGCGGTGCGGTATCGGGCTTCCACGCACTGATCTCGTCCGGCACCACGCCGAAACTGCTGGATAACGAAACCAACGCCCGCTACATCGGTTACGGCGGCATGCTGATGGAATCGTTCGTGGCCATCATGGCCATGGTTGCCGCTTCGGTGATCGAGCCTGGCGTGTACTTCGCCATGAACAGCCCGGCGGCAGTCGTCGGCGGTGACGTGGTGGCGGTGGCAACCGCTGTCAGCAACTGGGGTTTTGCGATCACGCCTGAGGCGCTGCAAGCCGTGGCGCATGACATCGGCGAAACCACCATCCTGGCCCGTGCCGGTGGTGCACCGACCCTGGCGGTCGGTATCGCGCAGATCCTGCACAGTGTCCTGCCGGGTGAAAACACCATGGCGTTCTGGTACCACTTCGCGATCCTGTTCGAAGCGCTGTTCATCCTGACCGCTGTGGACGCCGGCACCCGTGCCGGGCGCTTCATGCTGCAGGATCTGCTCGGCTCCTTCGTGCCGGCGCTGAAACGTACCGAATCCTGGACCGCCAACCTGATCGCCACTGCCGGTTGTGTGGCGATGTGGGGCTGGTTGCTGTATCAGGGCGTGATCGATCCGCTGGGTGGCATCAACACCTTGTGGCCGCTGTTCGGTATCTCCAACCAGATGCTGGCCGGTATCGCGCTGATGCTCGGCACCGTGGTCCTGATCAAGATGAAGCGTCAGCGCTACATCTGGGTCACTCTGCTGCCGGCTGCCTGGCTACTGATCTGCACCACGACTGCAGGCTTCATCAAGTTGTTCGACGCCAACCCGGCTGTCGGCTTCCTGTCGCTGGCCAAGAAGTACAGCGATGCACTGGCCGCAGGCCAGGTGATCGCACCGGCCAAGAGCGTCGAGCAGATGCAGCACGTGATCTTCAACGCTTACACCAACGCAACGCTGACCGCGCTGTTCCTGTTCGTGGTATTCAGCATCCTGTTCTATGCGCTCAAGGTCGGCATCGCCGCCTGGGGCAAAAAAGAGCGTACGGATAAAGAATCGCCGTTCCAGGCCCTGCCGGACGCGTAACCAGAGGATTGCACCATGTTCAATGACCTGAGTCGCCTCGGTAAATACCTCGGTCAGGCCGCGCGCCTGATGGTCGGCATGCCCGACTACGACACGTACGTCGAGCATATGCAAACCAAACACCCGGACAAACCGGTGATGAGCTACGAGATGTTCTTTCGCGAACGTCAGGAAGCCCGTTACGGTGGCAAGGGTGGGCCGAAGTGCTGTTGAGCCGCTGATCGCGGTTCACCAGAAGTGAGGTGGGAGCAGGTCTTTCGGCCTGCTCCCATTTTTATGTGTGCAATTGAAGGAGATCGAGTTTGTCTTCTCCCATCCCGGTCACGGTGCTCAGCGGTTTCCTTGGCGCCGGCAAGACCACCTTGCTGCGCCATCTGTTGAAAGCCGAGCACGGCCTGAAAATCGCCGTGATCGAAAACGAATTCAGCGACGCCGGTATCGACACCCAGTTGCTGGGCGACGAGCCGGTGCAAGTCATGACCCTGGCCAACGGCTGCGTCTGCTGCACCATCCACACCGACCTGACCAAAGCCCTGTACTTGCTGCTCGAACGGCTGGACAGCGGCGAAATCGCCTTCGATCGGCTGGTCATCGAGTGCACTGGTCTGGCCGACCCGGCGCCAGTGGCACAGACCTTTTTCATCGACGAAGAACTGCGTGAGCGTTACCTGCTCGACGGCATCATCACCCTTGTCGACGCGGCCCATGCCGAGCTGCACCTGACCCAGACCATCGCCCAGGCGCAGATCGGTTTTGCTGACCGCTTGCTGGTGAGCAAGACCGATCTGGTGGACGAGGCAGCGTTCACCGCACTCAGCGAACGCCTGACCCGTATCAACCGCCGTGCGCCGATTCGCGTGGTCGAACACGGCAACATCGATCTGGCTGAATTGCTCGATGTGCGAGGCTTCAACCTGAATGCCGATCTCGGCGGCGGGGTGAGTCTGCGCCCGGTCAGCAAGGCGCCGTCCATCGACCGGATTTCCAGTCTGGTGTTGCGTACCGATCAGCCACTGGATATCGATCAGCTCAGCGAGTTCATGAACGAATTGCTGGAAGAGCACGGCAAGCAATTGCTGCGTTACAAGGGCGTGCTGAACATTGCGGGCGAAGATCGTCGGATGGTGTTCCAGGGCGTGCTGAAACTCTACGGCTTCGATTGGGACACCGAGTGGGCCGAGGGCGAGGCACGGGAAAGCGTGATCGTGTTTATCGCCGATGATCTGCCGGAAGAGAAGATCCGGGCGGGGTTTGCCAAGGTGGCGGCGGACTGAGTCCGCCGCTGTCTCAGTGCGTGGAACCGCTGAGAATCGTCTGTTCCAGATGATCCAGATGACGGTTCATCAGCGACACGGCCTCGGCGGCGTCATCACGCTCGATCGCCTCGACGATCCGGGCGTGGTCCTGCCAACCGCAACAGCTGTGCGTGGTTTCAGTGCATCGCGCAATCGCCAGTGAAGTCAGCGGCACCAGCGTACCGAGAAAATGCGCCAGCGGTGCATTCCCGGCCATTTTCGCCAACTGCAAATGAAACTCCCCGGACAGGCGAATCGCCGCGCCGCGTCGGTCTTTATCCACAGCCTGGCGCTCACGTTCGATCAAGGTGCGCAGGCGTTTCAGATCTTCAGCCTGCGCATGCTGGCAAGCCAGTCGCACCAGCGTGGTCTCGGCCAGGCGCCGGGCGTGCAAGGCCTGACGTGTCTGCTCGGCGTCCGGCGCGGCTATGCGCGGTCGATGGTTGGCCCGCAGCACGATGATCTGTTCGTGGGACAGTTGGGTCAGCGCCCGACGCACATCCGCGCGGCTGACACCGAACATCTGCTTCAGGCTCTCTTCGGTGAAGCGGCTGGCGGCATCGAGGCGTTGTTCGAGGATTGCGTCGAACAGTCGCGGATATAGCTCGTCCACCGGCGTCTGCAGGCGGGAGAAGGGCAGGGCCGCCGAGGTCTGGCGAGAATGCGACGGCGTGGCAAGACTGTTCATGGCCGGTCTCCAGTGTGAGGCGTTTCAGTGGCTCAGGTTGTCATCCGGGATATTCAGCTCGATCCCCATGCGCTGGCCTTCACGCAGGATATGCCGGCGCATCTCGGCGCTGGCCTGAGCGCTGTTCTTGCTGCGGATCGCGCGCACCACGGCCTCGTTTTCCTCAAGGCGTTCGGCCAGGTGCTCCGGCGAATTGCGCAGCACTTCGGCGCTCTGCTTGAGGGCGTTGCTGGTCTGTTGCACCACGCTCTGGAAAATCGGGTTCGAGGTCAGGGTGAACAGCTCTTCGTGAAACGCGATATAAGCGCTGACGCCGGCCTCGCTGTCACCTGCCTCGAGGGCTTCGCGCATGTCCATCAGGGTCAGGCGCAGTTGCCCGACTTCCTTGCTGCTGATCGACTGCGCCACCAGACCGACGATGAACGGTTCGAGGGTGTAGCGCAGTTGCAGCACATCTTCGAGGCTGGCGCCGGCCACTGCGCTGTCGTGGCTTTGACTGTCACTGGCCTGGGCGTCGAGCACCACCACGCCTTTGCCCGGCATCGAACGCACCAGACCGAGGGTTTCCAGCACGATCACCGCTTCGCGCAGGCTCGGGCGGCTGATGCCCAGTTGCTCGGCCAGTTCGCGCTGGCCCGGCAGCATCTCGCCGGAGCGCCACTGGCCACGGGCGAGGGCGGCCCGAAGTTTTTCTACCACTGAGTTGACGACGGTGGATGTAGTAATCACGTGTTCGCTCCATGAGCCGTGCCTGCATCTGCGCAGGCACGGCGATCATTCAGAATTCTTTGGCCGCCGCTTGAGCGACCGTTTTTCTCGGCTGAAAGTTATAGCCCTGCTCGCCGTTGAGCACCTTGTTCGCCCGTTGCACATCGATATCCTTTTCCCAGCGGGCGATGGCCACGGTGGCGACGCAGTTGCCGATCAGGTTGGTCAGCGCCCGGCCGATGCCCATGAACCAGTCCACCGCCAGCACCAGCACCAGACCGACCACCGGAATCGCCGGGATGGCCGTCAGCGTGGCCGCCAGAATCACCAGCGCCGAACCCGGAATGCCGTGGGCACCTTTCGAGGTGATCAGCGACACCAGCAAAATCGTCAGCAGGTCGGTCATGGCCAGCGGTGTGCCGGTGGCGTTGGCGATGAACACAATGGCCAGGGTCAGGTAGATCGAAAAACCATCGAGGTTGAACGAGTAACCGGTGGGAATCACCAGCCCGACGGTCGAGCTGCCGATGCCCAGGTGTTCAAGCTTGCGCATGATCTGCGGCAGCACGGCGTCGGAGGAGGCGGTGCCCATGACGATCAGCAGTTCTTCGCGCAGGTACTTGAGCAGCGGCCACATGCGCAGGCCGGACAGACGCATTACCAGACCGAGAATCAGCGCGACGAAGGCGATGCAGGTCAGGTAGAACAAGCCGACCAGACTGCCCAGGTGTTGCAGGGAATCGAGGCCATATTTGCTGGTGGTGAAGGCGATGGCACCGAACACGCCGATCGGTGCCAGACGCACGATCATGCCCATGATCCGGAAGATTACATGGCTCAGTTCGTTGATCAGCCGCGAGATCCCGGAAGCGGCTTCGCCCACCAGATTCAACGCGCTGCCGAACAGCACCGAGAACAACAGCACTTGCAGGATGTTGTTGTCAGCGAAAGCGCCGAGTACCGAGGTCGGGATCAGGTCCATCAGGAACTGAGTGGTGGTGTGCATGTGCTGGCCGCGTTCGGCGATATCGCCCATGTCGGCGGCGGACAGCTGCTCCAGATGGATATTGGCGCCACTGCCGATCCCGGTGCTGAACGCGAACACCAGACCGATCACCAGCGCGATGGTGGTCAGCACTTCGAAGTAGATCACCGACTTGAGGCCGATGCGCCCGACCTTCTTCAGGTCGCCGGCGCCGCTGATGCCGCTGACCACCACGCAGAACACGATCAGGCCGATGAGCATCTTGATCAGTTTGATGAAACCGTCGCCGAGCGGTTTGAGCTGGGCCGAGTATTCAGGAAGGGTCAGCCCGCAGACGATGCCGAGCACCAGTCCGAGAACCACTTGGAGGAAGATTGAACGCGAGCACCATCTGAGCATGGGAGGAATCCTGGTCGGTGTCCTGGCTGCCGTACGCGGGGCGTATCAGATTCAGGACTTAATTATTGTGGTCTTACCGGTATGTCCAGTGCGGGTGCAGTCTAGGCGCTGATTTTGGCGGATCGCAAGTGAAAAATGACGAATTGGCATGACCGGTCTGACCAGTTGGGCGCAATGCCCCGACCTTGAGCCATTTGGCGTTCGAAACTTTTTTGTGGACGAAAAAAAACCGGCCAATCACTTGGCCGGTTTTTCATGCTGCGGTTTTAGCGTCGCAATTAAGCGCCGTATACCGGCAGTTTCTTGCAGATGGCTTTGACTTTCTCACGAACGGCGTCGATCACCGCTTCGTTGTTCAGGTCAGCCAGGATGTCGCAGATCCAGCCAGCCAGCTCTTTGCACTCAGCCTCTTTGAAGCCGCGAGTGGTCACAGCCGGAGTACCGAAGCGCAGACCGGAGGTGACGAACGGGGAGCGTGGGTCGTTTGGCACGGAGTTCTTGTTCACGGTGATGAACGCTTTGCCCAGAGCGGCGTCGGCGTCTTTACCGGAGATTTCCTGCTTGATCAGCGACAGCAGGAACAGGTGGTTTTCAGTACCGCCGGAAACCACGTCGAAACCGCGCTCGATGAACACGCCGGCCATGGCCTGGGCGTTTTTCACCACTTGTTGCTGGTAAGCCTTGAACTCAGGCTGCAGTGCTTCCTTGAAGCAGATCGCTTTGGCGGCGATCACGTGCTCCAGCGGGCCACCCTGGGCGCCCGGGAATACGGCGGAGTTCAGCTTCTTCTCGATGTCGGCGTTGGCGCGAGCCAGGATCAGGCCACCACGTGGACCGCGCAGGGTCTTGTGGGTGGTGGTGGTCACGACGTCAGCGAACGGAACCGGGTTCGGGTAGACGCCAGCGGCGACCAGACCGGCCACGTGAGCCATGTCGACGAACAGGTAGGCGCCAACCTTGTCGGCGATTTCGCGGAAACGCGGGAAGTCCAGGATCTGCGAGTAGGCAGAGAAACCGGCCACGATCATTTTCGGCTTGTGCTCGACCGCCAGACGCTCGACTTCGTCGTAGTCGATCAGGCCGTTGGCGTCGATGCCGTACTGGATGGCGTTGTACAGCTTGCCGGAGGAGGAAACGCTGGCGCCGTGGGTCAGGTGACCGCCGTGAGCCAGGCTCATGCCCAGGATGGTGTCACCGGCCGACAGCAGGGCCAGGTAGACAGCGGCGTTGGCTTGGGAACCGGCGTGCGGCTGAACGTTGGCGTAGTCGGCGCCGAACAGTTCTTTGGCGCGGTCGATGGCCAGTTGCTCAACAACGTCGACGTACTCGCAACCACCGTAGTAGCGCTTGCCCGGGTAGCCTTCGGCGTACTTGTTGGTCAGAACCGAGCCTTGAGCTTCCATCACCGCTGGGCTGGTGTAGTTCTCCGAAGCGATCAGCTCGATGTGTTCTTCCTGGCGCTGGGCTTCTTGCTCCATGGCGGCAAAAAGATCGGCGTCGTACTTGGCAATAGTCAAATCACGGCTGAACATGGCGGTCCTCAAGGATCGGGGGCAGAAAAGGGGGGCATTCTAACCCATCGGGTTTTGGATGGCATATGAAACGACATCATGTCGCAGACAAGTGGCGTTCATGACCAGATATGTGGCGTCCGTGCCGGCCTTTTCGCTGACCAGCCGGTTCGCACAATAACCGAGGCCAGCCCACGATTGTGTGATCGACATCAATCCCTGTGGAAGCGAGCTCGCTCGCGAAGACCGCGCCGCCGATCTTCAGTCGAACATGAACAACGCGTCATTGCTGAACTGCGCCTCGAAGCGGGTGGCCGGCATCGGCCGCCCGAACAGATAACCCTGAACCTCGTCGCAACCATGCTCGCGCAGGAAGTCCAGCTGCTCGTGGGTTTCCACACCCTCGGCGATCACCGCCAGATTGAGGCTGTGGGCCATGGCGATGATCGCCCGGGCAATCTGCGCGTCCTGTTCGCCGGAGGGCAGGCCGTCGACGAAGGTGCGGTCGATCTTCAGCACGTCGATCGGGAATTGCTTGAGGTAGTTCAGCGACGAGTAACCGGTGCCGAAGTCGTCGACCGCGATGCTCAGGCCGAGGTTCTTCAGGCCGGCAAGAATCTGCATCGCCTCGCTGACTTCGCGCATCAGGATACTTTCGGTCAGCTCCAGCTCCAGGCACGCCGGCGGCAGGCCGGTTTCCTTGAGGATGGTGGCGATCCGCGTGCCGAGTTGGCCGTCGGAGAACTGCCGGGCGGAAATGTTCACCGAGACTTTCGGCACGCGCACGCGGCTTTGGTGCCAGGTCTTGAGCTGACGGCAGGCTTCGCTGATCACCCAGTCGCCGACGTCCACCACCAGCCCGAGTTCTTCGAGCACCGGAATGAAATCCCCCGGCGGTACCAGCCCGCGACGCGGGTGACGCCAGCGCAGCAGGGCTTCGGCGCCGGTCAGTCGTTTGCCGTCGCCGCTGAACTGCGGCTGGTAATACAGCACGAATTCGTTTTGCTCGAGGGCGTGGCGCAGGTCGCTTTCCAGTTCCAGACGCTCCAGCGCACTGGCGTTCATGTCGGCCTGATAGAACTGGAAGTTGTTTTTGCCGCGCTCCTTGGCGTGGTACATCGCGGTGTCGGCGTTCTTCATCAGCTGACTGAGTTCGTTGCCGTCCTGCGGGCTCAGGGCGATGCCGATACTGGCGGTGACGAAGAACTCGCGACCCTCCAGCACGAACGGTCGCACCAGGCTGCCAAGAATCTGCTCGGCCACATGGATCGCACGGTTCAGCGCCATCTCGCGGCTGGAGCGGTGTTGCAGCAGCAAAGTGAATTCGTCGCCGCCCATCCGCGCCACGGTGTCGTCATCGTCGACGCAGGCCAGCAGCCGGGTGGCCATGTCCTTGAGCATGCGGTCGCCGGCGGCGTGGCCGAGGGAGTCGTTGATCGGTTTGAAGCGGTCGAGATCGAGGAACATCAGCACCACCCACGACTTCTGCCGGTCGGCCGATTGCAGCGCGGTGTGCAGGCGATCCTGGAACAGCGTGCGGTTCGGCAGATGGGTCAGGGCGTCGTAGTAGGCGAGGCGGTGAATCCGCTGCTCGCTGGCCTTGCGCTCGCTGATGTCGCTGAAGAAGCACACATAGCTGGCCAAGTCGCCTTCGTCATCGAGCACCGCAGTGATGCCGACCCACGCCGGGTAATGCTCGCCATTGCGGCGCTTGAGCCAGACTTCGCCTTCCCAGGTGCTGTGCTGATGCAACTGCTTGAGCACGTAGCGCAGGTGCGCGTCCTGCTGTTCGTCGACGGTGAGCATGTTCGGCAACTGGTCGAGCACTTCGCTCACCGCGTAGCCGCTGACACGACTGAATGCTTCGTTGGCCTGGACGATGTAACCGGCCGGGTCGGTGATCAGGATCGCCGAAGTCGAATGCTCGAATACCGTGGCCGCCATGCGCAGGTCTTTCTCGGCACGGCGCTGCTGGCTGATGTCGCGACCGACCCCGAGCACGCCTTCGAAGGCGCCGTGCTCGTCCCACACCAGCACCAGGCGCAGTTCGATCGGGATCTTGCGGCCATCGGCGCGCAGGCAGTCGAACAGGAACATCTGGGTCTGTACCTGACTGCGCAGGATTGCCAGTTGTTCGGGCTTGTCCAGGGCTTTGCTGACCCGGTCCATCAGGTGATAGATGCCGCTCAGTTGCTGCGGGTTGGCGATGGTCGACTGCCAGCCATTCTGGAAAATCCATTCGGCGTCGTAACCGAGCACCGCTTGCACCGACGGGCTGACGTAGTTGAGCGACAGCTTGCTGTCGGTGGAGAAGATCACGTCGCTGATGCTTTCGGCGAGCATCCGGTAGCGCTGCTCGCTGTCGCGCAGGGATTCGCTGGCTTCGATCTGTTCGGTGATGTCCTTGGCCACGCCGATGATCCGCGTGACCTGATCGTGCTTGTCCCGGGCCAGCGCCTGTTCGCGGATATCGAAACGCCGCCACTTGCCGTCGCGGTGACGGAAGCGCAACTGGCATTGCAGCAACTGGCTGTAACCGGCGTGACGCTGCATCTGCCGCGAGCGGTGGTAATAGTCGGCGTCTTCCGGGTGCAGGAGGATTTCCCAGAAGTACTCGCCCATCTGATGCAGCTCGGTACGGTTGTAACCGAGGGTCTGGCCGAGGTGGTGGTTGCTGAAAATCATCCGCTGACTGATCACATCCTGCACGTACAGGTGATCCGGCACGGTGCGCACCACGTCCGACCAGAAGCCTTCGCGTTCCAGCAGTGACAGTTCGATCAGCTTGCGGCTGGTGATGTCGTTGATGCTCAGGATCACAGCCTTGTAGTCGTGCTGTTCCTGCGGCAGGCGCAGCACCAGCCACAGGTGCTGGTCGCGGCCGTTGATGTCCGGCAGTTTGATTTCCAGTTCCAGCTGCTTTTGCTGCTGGAGCACGGCATCGAGCACTTGATTACCGATGGCGCACTGGCTGTGCGGATGACCGTCGATCAGCAGTTGCCAGGCGTGGTCGCAGGAATTGACGTTGAGCAGTTGCAGCGCCACCTGGTTGACCTCGGTGACCCGCAGCTCCTGGAGCAGTTGCTGGCGCTGTTGCGGTTGGTCGAGCCAGGCCTTGAGCTGGTCGCTGGTCTGGATCTGGGCCTTTTCGAAAACCTGCTTGAGCCCCGAAAGATCGAGCACGCACAGGGCCACACCAGTGCCTTCGAAAATATCCTGATAACGACGACGTCCTTCATGTACCTGACGCTGGCGGCGGCGCATGTTGAGCAACGCGATAAATGGCAACAGCGAGAACGCCAGACCCAGCAGGCATTTGCCGATGAACGCGGGCAGCAATTCTTCCAGTACATGTTGCCGATCGAACAGTCCGCGCAGTTGCCAGTCGCTGCTGCTCAGCGGCACGGTCAGCACGCTGTTGGCCAGATCGTCGGGCGTCAGGGTGCTGGTCTTGGTAGAGGGCAGGGCTTCGTCGCGACTGATGATCTGATGGTTGATGCGGTTTTCCACCAGCCACAAAGGGCGGATGCCGCTGTCACCCTGTTTGGTCAGCGAGGCAAAGAAGGTCGGGGTCAGGCGCAGTGCCCAATAGCCGCGGGTGCTGCCGCTGGCCTGATGCAGCAGCAGATGCACCACCGAGCCGTCGTCGGCATTGCTGAAATAATGGGCCTGGGCGTGGCTGCGGCGGACCAGATCGCTGAGGTAGTCGGCGTCCTGGCTGTCAGTGGCGCTGTCGCTGAGGATTTTTCCGGAGGGGCTGAGCAACGCCAGGCTACGCAGGTCCGGCAGCGATTGCTGCAACTTGCGCAGCAACGCCTGCTGATCGTCGGTGGACTGCGGCTGTTCGACGATCGGTAGCAGATTGAGTGCGATCTGCGCGTTCAGCGACATGTTGAGGCTGACTTGCGAAGCGAGATCGGCGGTGTAGTCGATGGTGTACTGGCGCTGGTTTTTCTGGGTTTCACGCAGTTGATCGAGCAGTTGCCAGAACAGCAACGCCAGCAGCAACAGCACCAAAGTCGCCAGCGCGCCTTTCAATGTCCCACGCAGGGACGAGCCGGGCGCCGGTGGGGTGCTGCTCACAGAAGTAGGCGGAGTGACATTGGACAAGCTGTAATCCTGCGGTTTGGCTGGACTGGCGCGACGTGCACTATAAGCCGGACGCCCAAAGGGCGGCTAGCATGCCTTGAGTTGTGGCGAAGTGCCAGCCCCGCTCGGCTGGACTGCCACCGGTCATTCAGGTAGCTTTGCCGGTTACGCGGGAGCGTTCCAGCTCCTAGAATCAGACTTTTTTCAGCGCGCACGCATTGATCACCATCAAGTGAACGACGCGCATGGTCTGGCCGGGCATCGCCTGCGCTCCAATCATTCATCTGTCACTGACCCAAGGTTCTCCATGGCTCAATACGTCTTCACCATGCATCGGCTGGGCAAAGTTGTTCCGCCGAAGCGGGAAATCCTGAAAAACATTTCTCTGTCCTTCTTCCCGGGCGCCAAGATCGGCGTACTCGGCCTCAACGGTTCGGGTAAGTCCACGCTGCTGAAAATCATGGCCGGCGTCGACACCGAATTCGAAGGCGAAGCGCGCCCGATGCCGGAACTGAACATCGGTTATCTGCCGCAAGAGCCGCAACTCGATCCGACCAAGACCGTGCGTGAAGTGGTCGAGGAAGCGGTCAGCGTGATCAAGGACGCCCAGGCCCGCCTGGACGAGGTCTACGCGGCCTACGCCGACCCGGACGCCGACTTCGACAAGCTGGCCGCCGAACAGGCCAAGCTCGAAGCGATCCTGCAGGCCAGCGACGGTCACAACCTGGAGCGCCAGCTGGAAGTCGCCGCCGATGCGCTGCGTCTGCCGGCCTGGGACGCGAAAGTGGAACACCTGTCCGGTGGTGAAAAACGTCGTGTGGCCCTGTGCCGTCTGCTGCTGTCCGCCCCGGACATGCTGCTGCTCGACGAACCGACCAACCACCTGGACGCCGACTCCGTTGCGTGGCTCGAACACTTCCTGCACGACTTCCCGGGCACCGTGGTCGCGATCACGCACGACCGTTACTTCCTGGACAACGTTGCTGGCTGGATTCTGGAACTCGACCGCGGCGCGGGCATTCCGTACGAAGGCAACTACTCGGGCTGGCTGGAAGCCAAGTCCGATCGTCTGGCGGCCGAATCCAAGCAGCAATCGGCTCACGAAAAAGCCATGAAGGAAGAACTGGAGTGGGTGCGCAAAGGCGCCAAGGCCCGCCAGTCGAAATCCAAGGCTCGTCTGCAGCGCTTCGAAGAAATGCAATCGCAGGAATTCCAGAAGCGTTCGGAAACCAACGAGATCTACATCCCGGCCGGTCCGCGCCTGGGCGACAAGGTCATCGAATTCAAGAACGTCACCAAGGGCTACGGCGATCGCGTACTGATCGACAACCTGTCGTTCTCGATGCCGAAAGGCGCCATCGTCGGCGTGATCGGTGGTAACGGTGCCGGTAAATCGACCCTGTTCCGCATGCTGATGGGCAAGGAAACCCCGGATTCCGGCACCATCGAAGTCGGCGAAACCGTGCAACTGGCCTGTGTGGACCAGAGCCGCGAAGACCTCGACGGCAGCAAGACCGTGTTCCAGCAGATCTCCGACGGTTCCGACCAGATCCGCATCGGCAACTACGAGATCCCGTCGCGTACCTACGTCGGTCGCTTCAACTTCAAGGGCGGCGATCAGCAGAAGTTCGTCAAGGACCTGTCCGGTGGTGAGCGCGGTCGTCTGCACCTGGCGCTGACCCTGAAGGAGGGCGGCAACGTCCTGCTGCTCGACGAACCGTCCAACGACCTCGACGTTGAAACCCTGCGTTCCCTGGAAGAAGCCCTGCTGGACTTCCCGGGCGCTGCCATTGTGATCTCTCACGATCGGTGGTTCCTTGACCGCGTCGCGACGCACATCCTGGCGTACGAAGACGACTCGCAAGCGGTGTTCTTCGAAGGCAACTACACCGAGTACGAAGCCGATCGCAAAAAGCGTCTCGGCGAAGCAGCGGCCCAGCCACACCGGGTACGCCACAAGAAACTGGCCTGATCACAGGTTGGTTGCATGAAAAAGCGGAGCCTTCGGGTTCCGCTTTTTTTTGCCTGAAATTCAGACTGATTTATAGCGTGTGTACTATTTGTTTTCATAAATGCGACATTTTTGTCTGTTGCTGTGTACATATCGTTTGTTACAGTCCGGCTCAATCTCTTCCAACGACAACAAATTTGCCGAGACTTTTCCCATGATCGAATCCGTCGAATCCTTCCTCGCCCGTCTGAAAAAACGCGATCCGGATCAACCCGAATTCCACCAGGCCGTGGAAGAGGTCCTGCGCAGCCTGTGGCCGTTTCTCGAAGCCCATCCGCACTATCTGACCTCGGGAATTCTGGAGCGCATCTGCGAGCCGGAGCGGGCGGTGGTGTTCCGCGTGTCGTGGGTCGACGATCAGGGCAAGGTGCAGGTCAATCGCGGATTCCGCATCCAGATGAACAGCGCCATCGGCCCGTACAAGGGCGGTTTGCGCTTCCATCCTTCGGTGAATATGGGCGTGCTGAAATTCCTCGCCTTCGAACAGACCTTCAAGAACTCCCTGACCTCGTTGCCCATGGGCGGCGGCAAGGGCGGTTCGGACTTCGACCCGAAGGGCAAGAGCGACGCCGAAGTCATGCGTTTCTGCCAGGCGTTCATGAGCGAGCTGTACCGCCACATCGGAGCCGACGTGGACGTGCCGGCCGGTGATATCGGTGTCGGCGCACGGGAGATCGGTTTCCTGTTCGGCCAGTACAAACGCCTGAGCAACCAGTTCACCAGCGTGCTGACCGGCAAGGGCATGACCTACGGCGGCAGCCTGATCCGCCCGGAAGCCACCGGTTTCGGTTGCGTGTATTTCGCTGAAGAAATGCTCAAGCGCCGCGAGCAGACCGTCGAAGGCAAGCGCGTGGCGATCTCCGGTTCCGGTAACGTCGCGCAATATGCGGCTCGCAAAGTGATGGATCTGGGCGGCAAAGTGATTTCCCTGTCCGACTCCGAAGGCACGCTGTACTGCGAGGCAGGCCTGAGCGAAGAACAGTGGCTGGCGCTGCTGGAACTGAAGAACGTCAAGCGTGGGCGGATCAGCGAACTGGCGGCGGCATTCGGCCTGGAGTTCCGCGCCAGTCAGTTGCCATGGTCGTTGCCGTGCGACATCGCACTGCCATGCGCCACCCAGAACGAACTCGACGCCGAAGCCGCCCGCACCTTGTTGCGCAACGGCTGCGTGTGTGTGGCCGAAGGCGCGAACATGCCGACCACCCTTGAGGCTGTGGATATCTTTATCGAGGCCGGCATCCTGTTCGCGCCGGGCAAGGCATCGAACGCGGGCGGCGTGGCGGTCAGCGGTCTGGAGATGTCGCAGAACGCCATGCGCCTGCTGTGGACGGCGGGCGAGGTGGACAGCAAGCTGCACGCGATCATGCAGTCGATCCACCACGCTTGCGTGCATTACGGTGAGGAAAACGGGCGGATCAACTACGTCAAAGGCGCGAACATCGCCGGCTTCGTCAAAGTCGCCGACGCGATGCTGGCGCAAGGCGTGGTTTAAGGCAGATCGATGCGGATCACTTCGATCAGTTGATTGCCGGCCGGGCGCTGCCACAGCACTTCGTCGTTGAGCCGGGCGCCAAGCAGCGCGCGGCCCAGCGGTGAGGCCCAGTTGATCAGGCCGTTGGCCGCATCGGCCTGATCTTCACCGACCAGTTGCACACGGCGCTCGGTGGCGTGTTCATCGGCGTATGTCACCCAGCTGCCGATCTGCACCTTGTCGGTCGAGGTCGGGGCGAGCGCGACCTGGGCGCTGCCGACCCGCTGATTGAAATAACGTAAATCCCGTTCGAGATCGGCCAGGCGCTGTTTGTCGGCCTGCTCGCCCATGGCCGCCTGTTCAGCATGCAGGGTTTGCAGTTCGGCGACTTTCGCCTGCAACTGGGCAAGCCCCTGTGGCGTGACGTAATTGGGCTGGGTGCTGACCTGCCGTTCGACCGGCTGGTCGGCCTGCGCGGCGGCATTGTCTTCGTTGACGAAAGCACGGCTCATGGTGACCTCCTGTGACAACCGTTGGGCCATGGTCGCAGGCAATGAGTTTCACTGGATGTCTGGAAACGACCTACTGCGAGCGATAAGCCCGCGCGGCGCCCTGATCCTTCTGTTGCTGCCAGGCCCGTTCGCGCTCGTCCCAATGTTCGTTGCGATAGTCTTCGCGGTCCTTGTTTTCCAGCATTGCCTGACATTGGCGGAAACCGTCGCTCCAGCCCTCGGAGTATTGCTTGTCCTTAAGGTAGCGCGGCACGTTCTTGCGAAACTCGCCGCTGATCGAACCGGCCGCCTGACGACCGCTGATGCAACCGTCATCGAAACCGTCGGCGAACGCCGGTGGATAACCCTTGGCGATCAGGTCTTCGTGGGTGCTCTGACAGCCACCCAGCAACAGCAACACGCCCACAAAACCCGCACACCGCCACATCACACTCTCCTGCGCCGTTATCCGGCTGATAGGGAAAGTCTAGAAGCGGATTCGTCGATGAGGCGTGAAAGAAAGATCAAAACCTCAGTAGTGATACCACTTCACCTCAAGCATCACTTCGGTCTCCGGCGTTGCCAGATGGCTGAACTCACGCTGGGCGCTGAGGCGCAGGCCGAGATTGCGGGATAACTCCCATTGCTGGTTCAGACTCAGGCTGCGGCGCACTTCGCCATTGAAGAAGTAATCGCCCTTGGCCTCCACACTGAGATTGCCCAACGGGTTTTTCCACAGCACACCGGTATTGAAACCGCCTGCGGGGGAAACGAACCCGGCGAAATCATTGTTGTGTTCAACACGTACGGTGCCGAGCGCAAACCCCAGTACATCATCACCCAGCGCCCAAGTGCCGCCACCGCCACCGTTGACATGGCTGACCAGGGTTTCGTCGTCATGCTTGCCCGGCACTCGCTCCAGACCGCCGGTAACTTGCCACGACAGCGGCTGCAACAGCGCATTGCGTGGTGTCAGCGAGCGGATGGTCGCCAGATCCAGCTGCTGGAACTGCCAGTGATTGCCTTCGTACTGGCGCAGCTTCATTTGCAGGATTTCGATCTGCGCGCCGAGGGGGAAACTCTCGGCGTTGTCGTTGAGATCGTGGTAGGCCATACGCAAGCCGTACTCGCCGAACGCGCGGTCACCGCGAGTGCCGAGACCGGCCTGCCAGGTGCGGGATTCGTGGCCGTCCTCGGGCAGGCCCGGCTGCGGGATTTGCAGCTCCGGCGCCGGGTTCTTGTTGATTGCCCGCAGCAGTTCGAAACTGCGCTGCGCTCGCTGTGGATCACGCTCCTGGCCGTTGGCGCGGTAGCGTTCCAGCCGATACGCGGCGTCGATGATCAGCGCCTGCCGGTCGCGGGGCAGGGACTTGAAGGCCGGATCCTGTAATTGCTGTTGGTCGGCGCTGACTTTCAGCACCTGGTCCTGTTCTTCGCCGGTCAGGGGCTCGGCGCGGCTGAGCAATTCACGCTCGCGGGACGGGCGGTATTCGATGTGCTCCACCAGTCCGGCTTCCTTCACCGCTTTGACCGTGTCGGTGGGGATCGCGGTCAGCGGGAATTGCTCGGTCAGGCGCAGACTCGGACGCGCGACCTGCAACAGTTCGAGCAGGCGATAGGAGCAGTTTTCGTCGAAAAAGAAGTAATCGAACTGGATCTGCTTCAACTCCCACACATGCTCGACCATCCGTGCGGTTTCGGCTTGCGTCAGGTTGAGCCGGTATTCCCACAGGTCGCGGTTTTCCAGGCTGCGGTATTCCGAGAGTTTTTCCTGATAGGGCACCAGCGCGAACAGTCCCGGATATCCGCCCATCAGGCCTTTCCAGGCATACAGGATGCTGTTGTCCGAACCTTCGATGTAGGCGCCGAAGTTGATCGCGTAGCTGAGCAGCGAGGTCTTGTCGCTTTGCACGTCAGCCTGGTCGATGCGCAGCAGGGTGTGACCGAACATCGACGACGGGCTGTTGAGGTAGGCCGCCGGGAAAATCATCACCGCGCTGTGAGGCGAGACGTCCTTGAACCATTTCTTGAAGTCGGTGCAGTCCGGCGTTGGCAGGTCGCTCAGGTTGAGTTGATCTTTCAGCCAGCGCGTGCGCGCCGGGTAGACGCACTGCGCGTGTTGCTCGCCGAGACTGGCCGGGGCGTACAGCGCCTGGACGGTGGCGGCCAGTTCGTGGTCGGGGTGCTCGTTGCCGTCGGGGGCGAGGAAGAACTTCTTGTCGCTGACGTAACTGCGCCAGCCGCCGAGTTTGGCGGTTTCGTAGTGGCCGAGGGAAATCCAGAAGCGATCGTTGGCCAGTTGCTGCAAACGTTGAGGATCGATGTGGGGCGCGGCGGACAGCGGGGCGCAGACACACAGCGCCAGCCAGGCAAGGCGTTTGAGCATAGGTGGCAACTTAAGTCGAAAAAAACAAAAGACCCAAGGAGGGGCGGGCCGAAAAAACAAAACCCGCTTCCCGAAAGAAGCGGGTGGGGTCGAGCTTAAGCCTGAGTCGCGTACTTGGCCAGACGAGGGTCTGCTTTCAGGACGGCCAGGGTGTTGGTATGCACGTCTTCGGCGGTCACGTCAGCCTTGCTGAAGATCTGCTGGAAGTGCTCGTGAGTGACGGCGGCGAAGTGCGCACGGTCTTCCGGCGCCACGCCCAGTACCACGGCATAGGTCGTCAGCGCTTCGCCGTTGCCTTTTGCCATGTCTTCGGACAGCTCGTTCATCATGCCATTCATGGCAAACCAGGATTTGCCGCCATAGGTCAGCGACGCGTTGGTGGAGCAACCGTTGGTGCCGGAAGTCATGCCGAACGTCGCGTTGCCGGAGGTGCCGTTAGTGGTGGATGCCAGGAAGTGAGCCGGGGTGCCACGCTGACCTTCGAACAGCATGTTGCCCCAACCGCAATCCGGACCGCCTGGCGCCTGAGCCATGGCGTTGAGTGATACAACGGTGAAGAGAGTACCGAGAAGAATCCGTTTCATAGCTTTGTTCTCTTTGTGTGCATACCAATGGACAGGGTTCTGGCCCCGCTCTCTACCGAAAAACGCCGCTTGGCGATTTTTCGTACAGACCTTGTGGCGCCAGTGGGCCGGTATTAGTTCCAGCCGCGCAGTTTGGAGTTTAGGCACGTTCCGGCGGTTCCGTGATTTTTTGCACAATATTTGGAATAAACCCCGGTTCCATGGGCCCGGCCGCGGGGATGACCGGTTGTCTATGCTTTGTCGTGTGGCGCGCCTTGCCAGTGGGGCACGGGCAGCGCCAGAATGCCGCTATCTGCCCCGCCTGATTGTTAAGGAAGCCCGATGCCTGATCCTGTTGCTGCCAGCTTGCGTCTAGCGCCCGAAGCGCTGACCCGTCCGTTTTCCGCTGAACAGTTCAGCTTCACTACCACCAATGATCTGGAGCCCTTTCGCGGTGTGCTTGGCCAGGAACGTGCGGTCGAAGCCTTGCAGTTCGGTGTGGCCATGCCACGCCCCGGTTACAACGTATTCGTCATGGGCGAGCCCGGCACCGGCCGTTTCTCGTTCGTCAAACGCTACCTGAAGGCCGAAGGCAAGCGCCTGCAGACCCCGGCGGACTGGGTCTACGTCAACAATTTCGATGAACCGCGCGAACCTCGCGCCCTGGAGTTGCCGTCGGGCACTGCCGCTGCGTTCATCGGTGACATCAACGGCTTGATCGACAACTTGCTGTCGACTTTTCCCGCCGTGTTCGAACACCCGTCCTACCAGCAGAAGAAAAGTGCCATCGACCGCGCCTTCAACCAGCGCTACGACAAGGCGCTGGACATCATCGAGCGTCTGGCCCTGGAAAAAGACGTCGCCCTTTACCGCGACAGCAGCAACATCGCGTTCACGCCAATGCTCGAAGGCAAGGCGCTGGACGAGGCCGAATTCGCCCAGTTGCCGGAAGCCGAGCGCGAGCGTTTTCACGAGGACATTTCCGGCCTCGAAGAACGCTTGAACGAAGAACTCGCGAGCCTGCCGCAATGGAAGCGCGAGTCGAGCAACCAGCTGCGCCAGCTCAACGAAGAAACCATCACGTTGGCCCTGCAACCATTGCTTTCGCCGCTGTCGGAAAAGTACGCGGAAAATGCGGCGGTCTGCGGTTACCTGCAAGCCGTGCAGGTTTACCTGCTGAAAACCGTGGTCGAGCAACTGGTCGATGACAGCAAGACCGATGCGGTCGCACGCAAGCTGCTGGAAGAGCAATACGCGCCGAGCCTGGTGGTCGGGCATCCGAGCAGCGGCGGTGCGCCGGTGGTGTTCGAGCCGCATCCGACGTATGAAAACCTGTTCGGTCGTATCGAATACACCACCGATCAGGGCGCGCTTTACACCACGTATCGCCAGTTGCGTCCGGGTGCGCTGCACCGCGCCAACGGTGGTTTCCTGATCCTTGAAGCGGAAAAAATGCTCGGCGAGCCGTTCGTGTGGGATGCGCTCAAGCGCGCCCTGCAATCGCGCAAGCTGAAAATGGAATCGCCACTGGGCGAGATGGGCCGTTTCGCCACCGTGACGCTCAATCCGCAGTTCATTCCGTTGAATGTCAAAGTCATCATCATCGGTGCGCGGTCGCTGTACTACACGTTGCAGGACCTCGATCCTGACTTCCAGGAGATGTTCCGCGTCCTGGTGGACTTCGACGAAGACATCCCGATGGTCGACGAAAGCCTGGAGCAGTTCGCCCAGTTGCTGAAAACCCGTACTTCGGAAGAAGGCATGGCGCCGCTGACCGCCGACGCGGTGGCGCGTCTGGCGACCTACAGTGCGCGTCTGGCCGAGCACCAAGGGCGTTTGTCGGCGCGTATCGGTGATCTGTTCCAGCTGGTCAGCGAGGCGGATTTCATTCGGCATCTGGCCAACGATGAAATGACCGACGCCGGCCACATCGAGCGCGCCCTGAAGGCCAAGGCCACTCGCACCGGCCGGGTGTCGGCGCGAATTCTCGACGACATGCTGGCGGGGATCATCCTGATCGACACCGATGGCGCAGCGGTCGGCAAGTGCAACGGCCTGACCGTGCTCGAAGTCGGCGACTCGGCGTTCGGTGTGCCGGCGCGGATTTCCGCCACGGTGTACCCGGGCGGCAGCGGTATCGTCGACATCGAGCGCGAGGTCAACCTCGGTCAGCCGATCCACTCCAAGGGCGTGATGATCCTCACCGGGTATCTGGGCAGCCGTTACGCCCAGGAATTCCCGCTGGCGATTTCCGCGAGCATCGCGCTGGAGCAATCCTACGGCTACGTCGATGGCGACAGTGCGTCCCTGGGCGAGGCCTGCACGCTGATTTCGGCCTTGTCGAAAACCCCGCTCAAGCAATGCTTTGCGATCACCGGTTCGATCAACCAGTTCGGTGAAGTGCAGGCGGTGGGCGGGGTCAACGAGAAGATCGAAGGCTTCTTCCGCCTCTGCGAAGCACGCGGGCTGACGGGCGAGCAGGGCGCGATCATTCCGCAAGCCAACGTGGCCACGCTGATGCTTGATGAAAAGGTGTTGGCGGCGGTGCGCGCAGGGCAGTTCCACGTTTACGCGGTGCGTCAGGCGGACGAAGCGTTGAGCCTGTTGGTGGGTGAGCCTGCCGGTGAGCCGAACGAGGAGGGCGAATTCCCGGAAGGTAGCGTCAACGCACGGGTGGTGGAGCGTCTGCGGGTGATTGCCGAGATGATCAGCGAAGAAGACCTGAAAGAAGCCGAGAAAGAACTGGCGCAGGAGGCGCTGGCCGAGGCCAAACCAGCTTAAGTCAGGCTGCAGTCAAAAAATGGGAGCCTTGTGCTCCCATTTTGTTTTGTCGCGAACGTCGGCAAAAGTGCCATCACTCTGGCGTCAATATTCACACAATGACCATTCGGCGCCTTCTGGTTCTGTGCGGCTTGCGCGGCGGACTTTTCTTCTATTCTCTGCTCAAGGACATCGACAGTATCACGGGATCGAAACAGCCCTTCAGCAAGGGCTGAACACCGGCTTTACCGAGGGTCGCCGCCATGTCGCGCAACCTCTGTCTTACCCGTCAGTGCCTGGGTCTTGTGACCCGTATCGAATGCGCCATCAAGCCGTTGGCCGGCGATAACGGCATGTGGACATTGCTCTTCGCCGCCGGCATGGCCGGTGAACAACCTTCCGCCATCAAGGCTCAGGGCCCGTTTCATGGGCCGATCGCCGCCGAATCGATCCTCGATACCATCGTCGAAAGCCTGACGATGCACGGCTACGAGCTGGCCAATGATCCGCAGATCTGGTCCTTGCACCTGCAAGCCCAGCTACGGCAGATCAACGGTGGACGTGGGCGCAGCATCGGCGTTTTTGACCACTAGCTAGCGCCGATCATGGCGCAGCACCTTGTGTGTGGGCCTTGTCGAGTTTGACCTCAAAGCCGTACTGCACGGTGGCGAGGTCGGTTCGCTGATAGGTTTCCACGTGCGTCGGGCGGCCGTAGAAATAATGCACGCCGAACAGCGCCGGGCCTTCTGCGCTCGTGTCGTGGCTGACCGAAAGAATCTGTTTCAGGTAGTTGCCACTGTCGTCCTTGACGAAGAATCGCCATTCGTTGGCCGGGAACAGTTTCAGATCCACCACCAGTGCGTTGTTCCTGATTTCCAGGCCTTTGGGCAACGCCTTGGCTTCGAAGGCCTGCTTCTCCACCGTGGCCAGAAACAGCGGCATCGAGCCGACGGCAATCGCCGGGGTTTCCGGGAACAGGTTCAAGTCATAGGTGATGGTCGCCTGCAGCGGGTCCACCTGATAGGCCTCGGCCGGCAGTTCGATCGGTTCGTTGAGTTTGCCGCTGGTTTTTTCGGTGAAGAACGTCACCGGGCTTTCGCCGGGGGCCAGGTCGTCGCCCAGCAGTTCGTCATTGAAGGTTTTGCGGTGATCGAACTCGATGCGCGCGGCACTGGGCTCCTCCACTGACTGGCGGATATGGATGCTTTTTTTCAGCTCGTCCTCGGTCAGTGACGCACCTTTGAGCCAGTTGGGCGCCTGGTCGTCGTAGACGGTGATCGCCAGATCCAGCGGTTGCACGGTTTTCGCCGTGGTGTGCGAGTCGAACTCGCGGACCGGCAGGTCCAGTGGCTTGCGGGTGACGGTGGCTTCGGAAAAGTCCAGAACGCTGACTTCGAGGGTATCGATCGGGCCGTTGAAGTAGACCTTGTTGTAGCGGCGCGGATGCTGTTGCTCGAAGGCGTGCTGGTCGTCGTTCAATTGTTTTTCCAGTGCTTCGCTCCAGGCTTTTTGCTGTTGCAGGTGCACCAGTTGTTTTTGATAGAAGCCGACCTGCTCGGGGCTCTCGTTGATGGCGCCGGCGCGCACCAGGTACTGGCCGGTCGTGTCACGGGCCTGGACGATCAGCGGATTGAGCGGGGTGTTGGCGACTTCCGGGGCGAGCGGCAGGCTGTTGCTGAACTCGACTTCGGCGTAGTTCTTTTCCAGCTTCAGCAGGGTCACGCTGAGGTTGGCGTCAGTTCGGGTCTGGCCGATGTCCTTTTTGCCCAGATCGAAACTGTGCAGGCGTTTCGGGGCGATGACTTCAACCTGGCCTTGCAGGCTCACGGGGCGCGGCCGGGTTTTCTTGTCGACATCCAGGCCTTCGATGAACGGGTAGGTCACGGTCAGGTCATCGGGGTTGGTGACGTTGGAACTGGACGGGCTCAACTGAATGCCCGGATCGGTTTCCGACCATTCCGGCTGGTAGGCGATCACCCGCTTGTTGCTCAACGTCACCGATTGCCATTCCACGCCGTGGGGGAACAGGAACCCGCCGGGAATGTTGAGGTTGAAGGGGAACACCGGTTGCAGGTCGGTGAGGTAATCGGAGCTGGCATCCTTGTGCAGCACGAACAGGCCGTTGATGAAGGTGTCGACCAGCGCCTGAGGCGTCGGGTAATGCTTGAGCACGCCGAGGGCGTCTTCGCCGTATTCGGTTCTGGGCGGTTTGTTGTCGAGTCGTTGCTGCGCGCGCTCCAGCAGCAGTAACGAGCCGCCAAGTTCGGTCACGGCATCCTTGAGTTTCGGGTCGGTGATCGCGTCCAGGGACTGTTCGAACTGTGCAGTCTTTTCTTCGAGGCTGAGCGGGTGTTTTTCCTCACCGGGCGAGCAGCCGCCGATCATCAGGGCGAAGCAAATTCCGGCAGTCGTTAACGGCAATCGCACATCCATTTCCAGTCGTCCTGTCCACTGTCGCTGGGCTGTCAATGGTTTGGACACTAGCAGAAAAACTTTGTCACACACACGCAGGTAGCGGATTTCCGGGCGGTTTCTGGCTGTCATGGGGGACTGGTATACTCGCCGCCGATTACAACCCCCCTTGTGTGAGAGTCAATGGAACGCTTTATCGAAAATGCAATGTACGCCTCGCGCTGGCTGCTGGCGCCGATCTATATCGGGCTGTCTCTCGGGCTGCTGGCGCTGGCATTGAAATTCTTCCAGGAAGTGTTTCATGTCATTCCCAACGTGTTCTCCATGGCCGAGTCCGAGCTGATTCTGGTGCTGCTGTCGCTGATCGACATGGCGCTGGTGGGCGGTTTGCTGGTGATGGTGATGATTTCCGGCTACGAGAACTTCGTGTCCGAGCTGAACATCGACGAAGGCAAAGAGAAGCTCAGCTGGCTGGGCACCATGGACTCCTCGTCGCTGAAGATGAAAGTGGCGGCGTCGATCGTGGCGATTTCCTCGATCCATCTGCTGCGGATCTTCATGGATGCCAAGAACGTCGATCCCGAGCATCTGATGTGGTACGTGATCATCCACATGACTTTCGTGATCTCGGCGTTTGCCATGGGTTACCTGGACAAGCTCACCAAGCACTGATGAGTTGTCGTTCGCTGTAACAAAACCGCCCGTCTGTTGCGAAACAGACGGGCGGTGTCGTTTATGGCTTGTGCTTTGTAGCGCCGAAGCATATCCCTGTAGGCGTCCCGGCTCGCCACTGCGTGAGGTGCGTTCATGAACCTGCAAGAATTGAATGCGTTTGCCATCGCCAAGAAGGTCGATGAGTTGAACCTGATCTCCATGGAGGGCGGCATCTATCTGCTCGAGGCGCGCATGCATGGCGCGGCGTACCCGCTGAGTGATCCACAGGGCAAGATGCTGATGCTGCGCTCGGTGGAGCATGCGCGGGATGTACTCCACAGCTTTCCGGTGCTGCCGTTCAATCTCGTTCACACCTCGGTGCACGATGAAATGTGCGGTCTGGGCGCCAGCGGTGAAGAAAGCCTGAAAGTCCCGCTGGCCTGGCGCTCGGCACTGTAGGCCCGAGGGTCTGATCAATGCCGGAACAACTGTGCTAGTCTGCTCGCCCTTTTGGTTCCGGGCGCGCCGGGACGCGCTGTGCACGCACGGCATGTCCTGAGGCCGTCCGCACAGCGGAGCAGTGTCATGTCCGAAGTAAATCTGTCCACCGACGAAACCCGCGTCAGCTACGGTATCGGCCGTCAGTTGGGTGACCAGCTGCGCGACAACCCGCCACCGGGTGTCAGCCTGGACGCCATCCTGGCCGGTCTGACCGACGCATTCGCCGGCAAGCCAAGCCGTGTGGGTCAGGACGAATTGTCCGCCAGCTTCAAAGTGATCCGCGAAATCATGCAAGCCGAAGCCGCTGCCAAGGCTGAAGCCGCCGCTGGCGAAGGTCGTGCGTTCCTGGCTGAAAACGCCAAGAAGGACGGCATCACCACTCTGGCTTCCGGTCTGCAATTCGAAGTGCTGACTCAGGGCGAAGGCGCCAAGCCATCCCGTGAAGACACCGTGCGTACTCACTACCACGGCACGCTGATCGACGGCACCGTATTCGACAGCTCCTACGAGCGTGGCCAGCCTGCTGAATTCCCGGTTGGCGGCGTAATCGCCGGCTGGACCGAAGCCCTGCAACTGATGAATGCCGGCAGCAAATGGCGTCTGTATGTGCCGAGCGAACTGGCTTACGGCGCTCAAGGCGTTGGCAGCATCCCGCCGCACAGCGTTCTGGTGTTCGACGTCGAGCTGCTCGACGTTCTGTAATCCCGTTACCCTGCACAAGCGTGGCTTGTGCAGGGTTTCTCCGCCGTTCTCATACTTCGATCTTGTGATGCAGCTCACTGGTCGGGCGCAACGCCCGGGCATAGCAGAACAGGAACAGATTGCGCACCAGCTCCTTGAGCACCAACGGTTCACTGGAACTCAGGCCGCTGACGTCCAGATCCCCTTGATCCTGCAACTCGTGCAGGGCTTCTTCTTCCAGCACCGCGCAGACTTCACCGGTTTCCCGATGCAGAATCCTGAGGTACGGGTGCGGGCGATCCAGCCAGGCGTCGATCAAATAAGTCATGGTTCTCATCTCCATTGAAAGGGTTTCAATGAGAATAATTCTTATTCGTCAAATAGCAAGCGTCTATTGGCGGTTTGTGATTTTTTGCGGGTAAAGATTGCGTAAGGTCAAAACGACTGGCGTTTGGCTATTGCGTGTTTTTGCTGAGGATAGCGGGGGAGGGTGAAGCTCCATCCCACGACGGGCGCGGGATGGAGGACAGCATATTCAGACTTTTCTGACGAACTCGGATTTGAGTTTCATCGGGCCGATGCCGTCGATCTTGCAGTCGATGTCGTGGTCGCCGTCACACAGGCGGATGTTCTTGACCTTGGTGCCGACCTTGACCACCAGCGAGGTACCTTTGACCTTCAGGTCTTTGATCACGGTGATGGTGTCACCGTCCTGCAGGACGTTGCCGACCGAGTCTTTCTTCACGGCATCATCGGACGCCACTTCGGCTTCGCCGCCGGCAGACCACTCGTGGGCGCACTCCGGGCACACCAGTTGGGTGCCGTCTTCGTAGGTGTATTCGGAATTGCATTTCGGGCAGGGTGGCAACGTGCTCACTAAGGCTCCTTGGAGAGGGGGTCGTTAAAAGTCGCACATTGTATAAGGTTTTAGCCGCAGATGGCAGGCAACAAAAAACCGCAGGCTCCGACGGAGGCTGCGGTTTCTTGATGACAAGGCGTTGATCAGTGCGTGCGGGCGACCGCGAACTCGCTCAATTCAACCAGTGCATCGCGGTATTCGCTGGCCGGCAGCTTTTCGAGGCACTTGATCGCACGGGCCACATAGTCACGGGCCAGTTGTGCGGTGTATTCCAGAGAGCCGGACGCTTCCACGGCGATGCGGATGCTTTCCAGGTCTTCGATTCCGCCTTTCTGGATCGCCTGGCGTACCAGTGCGGCTTGCTCCGGCGTGCCTTCGCGCATGGTGTAGATCAGCGGCAGGGTCGGCTTGCCTTCGGCCAGATCGTCACCGACGTTCTTGCCCAGGGTTTCGGCGTCGCCCTTGTAGTCGAGCAGGTCGTCGACCAGCTGGAACGCCACGCCCAGGTGATCACCGAAGGTGCGCAGGGCTTCGCTCTGCTCGGCGGTCGCACCGGCCAGTGCCGCGGCGCTGTGGGTCGACGCTTCGAAAAGCATCGCGGTCTTGCCGCGGATGACTTCCATGTAGGTTTCTTCGGTGGTGCTTGCGTCGCGAACCTTGGACAACTGCAGCACTTCGCCTTCGGCGATGATGCGCGTGGCCTGGGACAGGATCTTCATCACCGGCATCGAACCCAGTTCGACCATCATTTCGAACGAGCGCGAGTACAGGAAATCGCCGACCAGCACGCTCGGGGCGTTGCCCCACATGGCGTTGGCGGTCGAACGGCCACGGCGCATGCCGGACATGTCGACCACGTCGTCATGCAGCAGGGTGGCGGTGTGCAGGAATTCGATGGTGGCGGCCAGCAGGCGCATGTCGTCGCCTTCGCGACCCAGGGCCTTGCCACACAGCAGCACCAATAAAGGACGCAGGCGTTTTCCGCCGGCCGACGTGATGTAATCGCCGATTTTCGATACCAGCGGCACTCGGGAAGTCAGCTGCTTCTTGATGATGCCGTCGACGGCGCTAAAATCGTCCGCCACCGCGCGGTAGAAAGCTTGGGGTTGCATCAGCGACAGGTGCTCCAGAAGGGTTGCGCGGCATGCTAGGACCCACGTCCGGGCCTGTCAAGGCGCGATGGACGGCCACTTGCATGACTCTTGTAGCTTGCGTACAATCGCGCACCCTGAACTTCCTGGGCAGCACCTGCCTTACGCAATTGCAATCGGGCCTCCAGCCCAATGCAGCCATGCCAGCCAATACCTCTTCTTATAAAGAGCTGGGTGAGCAGGATTATCGGAGAAATACCATGTCTTATGCAGTAATCGTTACTGGTGGCAAGCAGTACAAAGTTGCACCAGGTGAATACCTGAAGATCGAAAAACTGGAAGTCGCTACTGGCGAATCCGTAACTTTTGATCGCGTTCTGTTGGTTGCCAATGGCGACGACGTGAATATCGGCGCTCCAGTTGTTGCTGGCGCTACCGTTGTGGCTGAAGTGATCTCCCAAGGTCGTCACGATAAAGTTCGCATCATCAAGTTCCGTCGTCGTAAGCACCACATGAAGCGTATGGGCCACCGCCAGTGGTACACCGAGATCAAAATCACCGGTATTCAGGCTTAATTTCAGCCTAATTCCTCACTAGGAGAATTGACTCATGGCACACAAAAAAGCTGGTGGTAGTACCCGTAACGGTCGCGACTCAGAAGCCAAACGCCTTGGCGTGAAGATGTATGGCGGCCAGGTCATCAAGGCCGGCAACATCATCGTGCGTCAGCGCGGCACCCAATTCCACGCTGGCTACGGCGTTGGCATGGGTAAAGATCACACCCTCTTCGCGAAAATCGAAGGCGTGATCAAGTTTGAAGTAAAAGGCGCCTTCGGTCGTCGTTACGTGAGCGTAATCGCAGCCTAACTGCGAGAGTGCTGGAGAAGCCCTGTCTTGCGACGGGGCTTTTTCGTTTGTGGGGTGAGTCTCTTGCAAAGCTGTTTGTATGGGCTGCCGGCGTGCGATGCAGGTCGTGGATTGGGGTCGCTGCGCTCATTTTTGCAAGAGTCTTATGTCTTGATTGTTTTTCGGCTCGTCCGTACGGCGAGAGGCGTTGGTTATGAAGTTTGTTGATGAAGTATCGATTCGCGTAAAAGCTGGCGACGGTGGCAATGGCGCCATGAGTTTCCGTCGGGAAAAATTCATTGAAAACGGTGGCCCGAACGGCGGTGACGGCGGTGATGGCGGTTCCATCTTCATGATGGCCGACGAAAACCTGAACACCCTGGTGGACTACCGCTACACCCGGCATTTCGACGCCGAGCGTGGTTCCAACGGCGGCAGCACCGACTGCACCGGCAAGAAGGGTGAAGACTTGATCCTGCGCGTGCCGGTCGGCACCACGGTGATTGACTCCGCCACCCAGGAAGTCATCGGTGACCTGACCAAGGCCGGTCAGAAACTGATGGTGGTTCAGGGCGGCTGGCACGGTCTGGGCAACACTCGTTTCAAATCCAGTACCAACCGTGCGCCGCGTCAGACCACGCCGGGCAAGCCGGGCGAGCAGCGCGACCTGAAACTGGAAATGAAGGTTCTGGCCGACGTCGGTCTGCTGGGCCTGCCGAACGCCGGTAAAAGTACCTTTATCCGTTCGGTATCGGCTGCCAAGCCGAAAGTCGCCGATTACCCGTTCACCACGCTGGTGCCAAACCTGGGTGTGGTCAGCGTCGATCGCTGGAAAAGCTTCGTCATCGCCGACATTCCGGGTCTGATCGAAGGTGCTTCCGACGGTGCTGGTCTCGGTATCCGTTTCCTCAAGCACTTGGCGCGTACCCGTCTGCTGCTGCACCTCGTGGACATGGCGCCGCTGGATGATGCCAGCGCACCGGATGCTGCTGAAGTGATCGTCAACGAGCTGATCAAGTTCAGCCCGTCGCTGGCCGAGCGTGATCGCTGGCTGGTGCTGAACAAGTGCGACCAGATCCTTGAAGAAGAGCACGATGCTCGCGTCAAGGAAATCGTCGATCGTCTGGAATGGACCGGTCCGGTCTATGTGATCTCGGCCATCTCCAAGCTGGGTACCGAGCGTCTTTGCCACGACATCATGCGTTACATGGAAGATCGTGCCGATCGCCTGGCCAATGACCCGGCCTACAAGGAAGAGCTGGCCGATCTCGATCAGCGCATCGAAGACGAAGCCCGTGCTCAGTTGCAGGCGCTGGATGACAAGCGTGCCCTGCGTCGCAGCGGCGTGAAGTCGGTCCACGATATCGGCGACGATGACTGGGACGAAGAAGATGTGGATGACGAAGACGGTCCGGAAATCATTTACGTGCGTGACTGATTCGTTGAAGTAAACTTAAGCGCCGCTCAATCGAGCGGCGTTTTAGTATCTGGAAATCGATCGTTGGTCACGAATAACCACGAATAATGTCATGGGCAGTGCCAGGTCGCGCTGCCCTCAAGCTAAGGTTGAAGATGATGCGGAGCAAGGTGACGGGTGCGCAGCGTTGGGTCGTGAAGATCGGCAGCGCTTTGCTGACAGCGGATGGCAAAGGGCTCGATCGTGCGGCAATGGGTGTCTGGGTCGAGCAGATGGTGGCCTTGCATGAGGCTGGCGTCGAGTTGGTGCTGGTGTCCTCCGGGGCGGTGGCGGCCGGCATGAGCCGTTTGGGCTGGACCACGCGACCCAGTGCGATGCACGAGCTCCAGGCCGCTGCTGCAATCGGTCAGATGGGCTTGGTGCAGGCCTGGGAATCGAGCTTTGCCGAGCATGGCCGGCACACCGCGCAGATTCTCCTGACTCACGACGACCTGTCCGATCGCAAGCGCTACCTGAACGCCCGCAGCACTTTGCGTGCGCTGGTCGAGCTGAAGGTCATCCCGGTGATCAACGAAAACGACACTGTGGTCACTGACGAAATCCGTTTCGGCGACAACGACACGCTCGCCGCGCTGGTGGCCAACCTGGTCGAGGCTGATCTGCTGGTGATCCTGACGGATCGCGACGGCATGTTCGATGCCGATCCGCGCAACAATCCCGACGCGCAATTGATTTACGAAGCGCGCGCCGATGATCCGAGCCTGGATGCGGTGGCGGGTGGCACTGGTGGTGCGTTGGGTCGTGGTGGCATGCAGACCAAGCTGCGTGCGGCGCGTCTGGCGGCCCGTTCCGGGGCGCACACCATTATTGTCGGTGGGCGTCTGGAGCGAGTGCTTGATCGTCTGAAGGCGGGCGAGCGCATTGGTACGCTGCTGTCGCCTGAGCGCGGCATGCTGGCGGCGCGCAAGCAGTGGCTGGCCGGGCATCTGCAAACCCGTGGCACACTGGTGCTGGATGATGGTGCGGTGTCCGCGTTGTCTCAAGGCAACAAAAGCTTGCTGCCGGTCGGCGTCAAGTTGGTGCAGGGCAGTTTCCGTCGCGGCGAAATGGTGGTTTGCGTGGCGCCGGACGGTCGTGAAATCGCCCGTGGCCTGGCCAACTACAGCGCGCTGGAAGCACAAAAAATCATCGGTCAGTCGTCAGATGCGATTGTCGGTTTGCTGGGTTACATGGCTGAGCCGGAACTGGTTCACCGTGACAACCTGATTCTTGTTTGAGGAAACGCGCAATGCGCATGGCAAAAGGATTGTTGGGCTTGCTGATGGCGTTGCCATTGCTGGCCTCGGCCGAGGAAATCGGCCAGGTATCGACGGTGTTCAAGTTTGTCGGGCCGAACGACCGGATTGTGGTCGAGGCGTTCGATGATCCGAAAGTCGAGGGTGTGACCTGTTATCTGTCGCGCGCCAAGACTGGTGGCGTGAAGGGTGGTTTGGGGTTGGCCGAGGATCGTGCCGAGGCGTCCATTGCTTGTCGTCAGGTGGGTTCTATCAACTTCAAGGGTGAGTTGAAGGATGGCGAAGAGGTGTTCAAGGAGCGTACTTCGCTGGTGTTCAAGACCATGCAGGTGGTGCGTTTCCTCGACAAGAAGCGCAATACGCTGGTTTATCTGGTCTATAGCGATCGCCTGATCGAGGGTAGTCCGCAGAATGCGGTGACAGCGATCCCGATTCTGCCGTGGGCGCCAGTCCATTAATTTGGACGTAAATAAAAAGGGGAGCCGGTTGGCTCCTCTTTTTTTTGCGTTGTTTTCAGCAAATCGCAGGCAATAAAAAACCGACCCTGAGGTCGGTTTTTTAATGACTACGTCGCTTAGGCAGCTTCTTTCAGTGCCTTGACGTGGCCATTCAGACGGCTCTTATGACGAGCAGCCTTGTTCTTGTGGATGATGCCTTTATCGGCCATACGGTCGATAACTGGCACAGCCAGAACGTATGCAGCTTGAGCTTTTTCAGCGTCTTTTGCGTCGATGGCTTTAACTACATTCTTGATGTAGGTACGAACCATGGAACGCAGGCTGGCGTTGTGGCTGCGACGCTTCTCAGCCTGTTTTGCACGTTTTTTGGCGGAAGGTGAGTTGGCCACCGTCGAGCTCCTCGAAAGACTTTTTAGGAAATAGCAAACAAAATAGGCCGCGAATCATGCCGATGAGTTGAAGTCTTGTCAAGGGCGCTTGAAACGTTCCGCTAAGTGGTAGGTGTGGTGCGACGGGATATTTCTTTCCGGCGTGTGACCTGTAAACTCGCGAGCTTTGGCTCTGTGCTGTTGCGGCGCGGAGTATCGCACAAGTAGGCGCATTGTTCGCCTGCTGTTTATCGACAGGCACAAATTCCTTCAATGAATCTGCTCAAATCGTTGGCCGCCGTCAGCTCTATCACGATGCTTTCCCGGATTCTCGGGTTTGTCCGCGACACGCTCATTGCGCGTACATTCGGCGCCGGAATGGCGACAGACGCCTTCTTTATCGCCTTCAAACTGCCCAATCTGCTGCGGCGAATCTTCGCCGAGGGTGCATTTTCCCAGGCGTTTGTGCCGATTCTTGCCGAGTACAAAAGTCAGAAGGGCGAGGAGGCGACCCGCACCTTCATTGCCTATGTGACGGGACTTCTGACGCTGGTTCTGGCGCTGGTGACGGCGCTGGGCATGATTGCCGCGCCCTGGGTGATCTGGGCCACCGCCCCCGGTTTTGCCAACACACCGGAAAAATTCCAGCTGACCTCTGACCTGCTGCGAGTGACCTTCCCCTATATATTGCTGATCTCCCTGTCCTCTCTGGCGGGTGCGATTCTCAATACCTGGAACCGTTTCTCGGTGCCGGCGTTCGTGCCGACCCTGCTCAACGTCAGCATGATCGTGTTTTCGCTGTTCCTGACGCCGTACTTCGATCCACCGGTCATGGCGCTCGGCTGGGCGGTGCTGGTTGGCGGTCTGGCGCAGTTGCTCTATCAACTACCGCACCTGAAAAAGATCGGCATGCTGGTGCTGCCACGCCTGAATCTGCGCGATACCGGTGTCTGGCGGGTGATGAAGCAGATGTTGCCGGCGATCATCGGTGTCTCGGTCAGCCAGATTTCCCTGATCATCAACACCATCTTTGCCTCGTTCCTGGTGGCGGGCTCGGTGTCGTGGATGTACTACGCCGACCGCCTGATGGAATTGCCGTCCGGTGTGCTGGGCGTGGCGCTGGGCACGATTCTGCTGCCGACATTGGCCAAGACCTACGCCAGCAAGGACCGTCACGAGTACTCGCGGATTCTCGACTGGGGCCTGCGGCTGTGCTTCGTACTGGTGTTGCCGTGTGCTTTGGCGCTGGGGATTCTGGCCGAGCCGTTGACGGTTTCGCTGTTCCAGTACGGCCAGTTCAGCGGGTTTGACGCCGCCATGACCCAGCGCGCGTTGATTGCATACTCTGTCGGTCTGCTCGGCATTATCGTGATCAAAGTGCTGGCGCCGGGCTTCTATGCGCAACAGAACATCCGCACACCGGTAAAAATTGCAATCTTTACCCTGGTGGTCACGCAGTTGTTCAACCTGGTGCTGATCGGTCCGCTGGCGCACGCCGGGCTGGCGTTGGCGATCAGCGCCGGCGCCTGTCTGAACGCCGGGCTGCTGTTCTATCAACTGCGCAAGCAGCAGATGTATCAACCGCAGCCGGGCTGGCTGAAGTTCGGTTTCAAGCTGGTGGTCGCCGTGGCGGTGATGTCGGCGGTGCTGTTGATCGGCATGCATTTCATGCCCGCGTGGGATCAGGGCCACATGCTGGAACGCTTCGTGCGCCTGGGCGCCTTGGTGGTTGCCGGCGTGGTGGCGTATTTCGGCATGTTGCTGCTGCTCGGTTTCCGCCTGCGCGACTTCAATCGCAAGGCGTTGAGCTGAGGTTTTACCCCTGAAAAACGGGCGCGAGCCGGCAGTTTTGTCGGCTCGATCACTTTGGGTTACGGTGTTGCCTGTCGTCTGCCGCCGGGTGTGGTTATAATCGGCCACTTTATGAGCAAGAAGCGCGTTATGCAGCTGGTTCGAGGCCTTCACAACTTGCGCCCCCAGCATCGGGGCTGCGTCGCCACTATTGGCAACTTTGACGGTGTTCACCGTGGTCACCAGGCTATCCTGGCCCGACTGCGTGAGCGTGCGCTCGAGTTGGGCGTACCCAGCTGCGTGGTGATTTTCGAGCCGCAGCCACGGGAATTCTTTGCCCCGGAGACCGCGCCGGCGCGTCTGGCCCGGTTGCGCGACAAGCTGCAACTGCTGGCCGCCGAAGGTGTTGACCGGGTCTTGTGCCTGGCCTTCAACCAGCGCCTGAGCAAGCTCAGTGCCAGTGAATTCGTCGACACCATCCTCGTTGATGGCCTCGGCGTGCAGCATCTGGAAGTCGGTGACGATTTCCGTTTCGGCTGCGACCGTCTCGGCGATTTCGATTTTCTGTTGCAGGCCGGGCAGGTTCACGGGTTTACCGTGGAGGCCGCGCAAACCGTCGAGCTGGACGGCATTCGTGTCAGCAGCACTCAGGTGCGCAATGCGTTGGCCGCCGCCGATTTTGCTTTGGCTGAGCGTCTGCTCGGCCGCCCGTACCGGATTGCCGGTCGCGTGCTGCATGGCCAGAAACTGGCCCGGCAACTGGGTACGCCCACTGCCAACATTCAACTCAAGCGCCGTCGCGTGCCGTTCACCGGGGTTTACCTGGTCGACGTCGACATCGACGGCAAGACCTGGCCCGGCGTCGCCAATATCGGCGTGCGGCCCACGGTGCAAGGTGATGGCAAGGCCCACCTTGAAGTCCATCTTTTAGATTTTGCCGGCGATCTGTATGACCGGCGTTTGACGGTGGTTTTCCACCAGAAGCTGCGTGAAGAGCAGCGTTTCGCCTCCCTGGAGGCATTGAAAACGGCGATCAGCGCGGATGTCGCCGCCGCCCGTGCACTAGCCGCACCTAGCGCCCATCGCTAATGAAGAGCCTTAAATGACCGACTATAAAGCCACGCTAAACCTTCCGGACACCGCCTTCCCAATGAAGGCCGGCCTGCCACAGCGCGAACCGCAGATCCTGCAGCGCTGGGACAGTATTGGCCTGTACGGAAAGTTGCGCGAGATTGGCAAGGATCGTCCGAAGTTCGTCCTGCACGACGGCCCTCCGTACGCCAACGGCACGATCCACATCGGTCACGCTCTGAACAAGATTCTCAAGGACATGATCATCCGTTCGAAGACCCTGTCGGGCTTCGACGCGCCGTATGTCCCGGGCTGGGATTGCCACGGCCTGCCGATCGAGCACAAGGTTGAAGTGACCCACGGCAAGAACCTGGGCGCGGACAAGACCCGCGAACTGTGCCGTGCCTACGCCACCGAGCAGATCGAAGGGCAGAAGACCGAATTCATCCGTCTCGGCGTGCTGGGCGACTTCGCCAACCCGTACAAGACCATGGACTTCAAGAACGAGGCCGGTGAAATCCGTGCCCTCGCCGAAATCGTCAAGGGCGGTTTCGTGTTCAAGGGCCTGAAGCCTGTGAACTGGTGCTTCGATTGCGGTTCGGCCCTGGCCGAGGCGGAAGTCGAGTACGAGAACAAGAAGTCCTCGACCATCGACGTCGCGTTCCCGATCGCTGACGAGGCCAAACTGGCCGCTGCGTTCGGTCTGCCGTCGTTGAGCAAACCAGCTTCGATCGTGATCTGGACCACCACTCCGTGGACCATCCCGGCCAACCAGGCGCTGAACGTTCACCCTGAATTCACCTACGCCCTGGTCGATATCGGCGACAAGCTGCTGGTGCTGGCTGAAGAACTGGTCGAATCCTGCCTGACCCGTTACGGCGTCGAAGGCACTGTATTGGCGACCGCTCCGGGTTCGGCGCTGGAGCTGATCAACTTCCGTCATCCGTTCTACGACCGTCTGTCGCCGGTGTACCTGGCCGACTACGTGGAACTGGGCGCCGGCACCGGTGTGGTTCACTCCGCCCCGGCCTACGGCGTGGATGACTTTGTGACCTGCAAGAAGTACGGCATGGTCAATGACGACATCCTCAACCCGGTACAGAGCAACGGCGTTTACGTGCCGTCGCTGGAGTTCTTCGGCGGCCAGTTCATCTGGAAGGCCAACCCGGCCATCGTCGACAAACTGACCGAAGTCGGTGCGCTGCTGCACACCACCGTCATCGAACACAGCTACATGCACTGCTGGCGTCACAAGACCCCGCTGATCTACCGCGCCACCGCGCAGTGGTTCATCGGCATGGACAAAGAGCCGGTCAGCGGCGACACCCTGCGTGTGCGCTCGCTCAAAGCCATCGAAGAAACCAAGTTCGTTCCGGCCTGGGGCCAGGCGCGCCTGCACTCGATGATCGCCAACCGTCCGGACTGGTGCATCTCCCGTCAGCGCAACTGGGGCGTGCCGATCCCGTTCTTCCTGAACAAGGAAAGCGGCGAGCTGCACCCACGTACCGTCGAGCTGATGGAAGAAGTCGCCAAGCGCGTTGAAGTCGAAGGTATCGAAGCCTGGTTCAAGCTCGACGCTGCCGAACTGCTGGGTGATGAAGCGCCGCAGTACGACAAGATCAGCGACACCCTCGACGTCTGGTTCGACTCGGGCACCACGCACTGGCACGTCCTGCGCGGTTCGCACCCGATGGGCCACGAGACCGGCCCGCGCGCCGACCTGTACCTGGAAGGTTCGGACCAGCACCGTGGCTGGTTCCACTCGTCCTTGCTGACCGGTTGCGCCATCGACAACCACGCGCCGTACCGCGAACTGCTGACCCACGGTTTCACCGTGGACGAGTCCGGCCGCAAGATGTCCAAGTCCCTGGGCAACGTGATCGCGCCACAGAAAGTCAACGACACCCTGGGCGCCGACATCATGCGTCTGTGGGTCGCTTCGACCGACTACTCCGGCGAAATGGCCGTGTCCGAGCAGATCCTGCAGCGCAGTGCGGACGCCTATCGTCGTATCCGTAACACCGCGCGCTTCCTGCTTTCCAACCTGACCGGTTTCAACCCGGCCACCGACCTGCTGCCAGCCGAAGACATGCTGGCACTGGATCGCTGGGCGGTGGATCGCACCCTGCTGCTGCAACGCGAGCTGCAAGAGCACTACGGCGAATACCGTTTCTGGAACGTCTACTCGAAGATCCACAACTTCTGTGTTCAGGAGCTGGGTGGTTTCTACCTCGACATCATCAAGGATCGCCAGTACACCACCGGCGCCGACAGCAAGGCCCGTCGCTCGTGCCAGACCGCGCTGTTCCACATCTCCGAAGCGCTGGTGCGCTGGATCGCGCCGATCCTGGCCTTCACCGCCGACGAACTGTGGCAATACCTGCCGGGCGAGCGCAACGAATCGGTGATGCTCAACACCTGGTACGAAGGCCTGACCGAGTTGCCGGAAGGCTTCGAACTGGGTCGCGCCTACTGGGATCGCATCATGGAAGTGAAGGTTGCGGTCAACAAAGAGATGGAAATCCAGCGCGCGGCCAAGGCCGTGGGTGGCAACCTGCAAGCCGAAGTGACGCTGTTCGCCGAAGACGATCTGAGCGCCGACTTGGCCAAGCTGAGCAACGAGCTGCGCTTCGTTCTGATTACTTCGACCGCCAGCGTTGCGCCGTTCGTGCAAGCGCCGACTGACGCTGTAGCAACAGAAGTCAGCGGCCTGAAGCTGAAGATCGTCAAATCGGCCTTCCCGAAATGCGCCCGTTGCTGGCACTGCCGTGAAGACGTCGGCGTGAACCCGGAGCATCCGGAAATCTGCGGCCGTTGCGTGGACAACATCGATGGCGCCGGCGAGGTTCGTCACTATGCCTAATGCCGTTGGCCGTTTCGGACGGCTGAGCTGGCTCTGGTTGAGCTTGCTGGTTCTGGTCATTGACCAGGCCAGCAAGTTTTACTTCGAAGGCAAGCTCGAGATGTACCAGCAGATCGTGATCATTCCCGATTACTTCAGCTGGACCCTGGCCTACAACACGGGCGCGGCATTCAGCTTCCTGGCTGACAGCTCCGGCTGGCAGCGCTGGCTGTTTGCGCTGATCGCGGTCGTGGTCAGTGCGGTGCTGGTGGTCTGGCTCAAACGCCTGGGCCGCAACGAAACCTGGCTGGCCGTCGCACTGGCATTGGTGCTGGGCGGCGCGCTGGGCAATCTGTATGACCGCATCGCCCTGGGGCATGTGATCGATTTCATTCTGGTGCACTGGCAGAACCGCTGGTACTTCCCGGCGTTCAACTTCGCCGACAGCGCCATCACCGTGGGTGCGGTGATGCTGGCACTGGACATGTTCAAATCCAAGAAATCCGGAGAAACCGTTCATGACTGAACAGGTATTGGCTGAGCAACGCATTGGCCAGAACACGGAAGTCACCTTGCACTTTGCATTGCGCCTGGAGAACGGCGACACGGTCGACAGCACTTTCGACAAGGCACCGGCGACCTTCAAGGTCGGCGACGGCAACCTGCTGCCGGGCTTCGAGGCGGCGTTGTTCGGCTTCAAGGCGGGTGACAAGCGGACTCTGACCGTCGAGCCGGAAAACGCGTTCGGCCAGCCGAACCCGCAGAACGTGCAGGTCATTCCACGTTCGCAGTTTGCGGACATGGAACTGTCACCGGGTCTGCTGGTGATCTTCAACGATGCGGCCAATACTGAGCTGCCGGGTGTGGTGAAAGAATTCGACGACGCGCAAGTGACCGTCGACTTCAACCACCCGCTGGCCGGCAAGACGCTGACCTTTGACGTGGAAATCTTCTCCGTCAAAGCGTTGTAAACGCTGTTCTGCAGGGGCCGCACCGGCTCCTGCATTGATCTGAATTTTCGCGCGCAAGACACGAGGCACAGCATGCAAATCAAACTCGCCAACCCCCGTGGCTTCTGCGCTGGCGTGGACCGGGCGATCGAAATCGTCAACCGCGCCCTGGAAGTCTTCGGGCCGCCGATCTATGTGCGTCATGAAGTGGTGCACAACAAGTTCGTCGTCGAGGACCTGCGCAGTCGTGGCGCGATCTTCGTCGAAGAGCTGGATCAGGTGCCGGACGACGTCATCGTGATCTTCAGTGCCCATGGCGTCTCGCAAGCCGTGCGCACCGAAGCCGCCGGTCGTGGCCTGAAAGTGTTCGACGCCACCTGTCCGCTGGTGACCAAGGTACACATCGAAGTCGCCAAATACAGCCGCGACGGCCGTGAATGCATCCTGATCGGCCACGCCGGTCACCCGGAAGTCGAAGGCACCATGGGCCAGTACGACGCCAGCAATGGCGGTGCAATCTACCTCGTCGAAGACGAGAAGGATGTTGCCGAACTGCAGGTACATGACCCGGAAAAACTGGCCTTCGTGACCCAGACTACCTTGTCGATGGACGACACCAGTCGAGTCATCGACGCGTTGCGCTCCCGTTTCCCGGCCATCGGTGGCCCGCGCAAGGACGATATCTGCTACGCCACGCAGAACCGTCAGGACGCGGTCAAGCAACTGGCCGACGAATGCGACGTGGTGTTGGTGGTCGGCAGCCCGAACAGCTCCAACTCCAACCGTCTGCGCGAGCTGGCCGAACGCATGGCCACGCCGGCGTACCTGATCGACGGTGCAGAAGATCTGCAAAAGAGCTGGTTCGATGGCGTCGAGCGCATCGGTATCACCGCCGGGGCCTCCGCACCGGAAGTGCTGGTACGTGGCGTGATCCAGCAATTGCAGGCCTGGGGCGCTACCGGTGCCGACGAACTGGCCGGGCGAGAAGAGAACATCACATTCTCGATGCCTAAAGAGCTGCGCGTACGTTCGATCTGACCGTTTTATCCTTTCGACACAGCGCCTGTTCAGCCTTTTCGCTGGCCAGGCGCACGCGACCGGTCGCCGCCAGCACCAGTTGAAGCTGGCTGACCGGCTCGCGGGTCGAACAGATGTGTAGTTTTCCTGCCTGAAACGCCCGCCCGGGCATCAGCGGTTGCCCCAGACTGCTGAACCGTATGTACCGACTGACGAACCAGTTGCCGACAATGGGTATTCGCCCATCACTGGCGTGCTCGACCAGCAGCGGATTGCTGCTGTCCTCCGCACCCTTGCCACTGACATCCAGAATGATCCGCCAGCCCTGGCCCCAATCTCCGTTGATGCCATGAATCACCACGCTCTGATTGCGCGTGATCGCCTGGGTGCGGGCAGTGCGGATCCCGCTGATCAGCGATTCTGCGGCCTGCTGTCGGTGGTTTGACTCTGTCAGCGTTGCAAACGCCGGGCTGACCAGTGACAGAACAATTGCGCCGATCGCCAGTCCCATAAGCAGTTCGACCAGGCTGAAACCCCGTTGCGGCATGTGTATTCCCTCCGTGGGGCAGGGTGTCCGACGCGATCCGTGCACCGGGCAGGGCAAATCAACCGACGTAACCCGGTCGAATGTTCTAGGTTTGTAGAGCAGGTATAGCCGACGGCAACGGAGGGCATCGATGGATCATCGTACAAAAGGTTTCACGCTGATCGAGCTGTTGGTGGCGGTCGCGTTGTTTGTGATCCTGATCACGATGGCCGTGCCGGCGTTTACCCGTTCGATACAGGGCAGCAAGGCCGACACCGAAGTCGGCGACCTGCAACGGGCGCTCAACTACGCCCGTCTGGAAGCCATCGATCGCGGGACGACCATTCGCTTGCGGCCGACCGCCGGGGGCAGCGTCTGGACTGGCGAATTGTCGGTCTACGACAGTACTGGCACTTCGGCCAATGTATTGCGGGTTGTTCCAGCGATGAGCAGTGGTGCGACTCTGACGCTAACCTCAGGAGTGACCGCGCTGGATTTCAACAATCTGGGCGGCCTGGCAGCACCGTCCACGGCGGTGGTGTTCAGTTACACGCTGGGCACGCAAAGCAGGACGCTGAACGTGTGTCTGAACGGACGAATTCAATCGGGTGGAAGCTGCGGATGAGGGCAGGGAGCAAAGGTGCACAGGAAGGCATGTCGCTGATCGAAATCCTGGTCGCGTTGCTGATTCTGACGGTCGGGTTGCTGGGGGCGGCGGCGGTTCAGCTCAATGCGCTGAAGTACACCGACAGCTCGCGCATGACCAGTCAGGCCAGCTTCATCGCCTACGACATGATGGACCGCATCCGCGCCAACGCCGGCGCCGACTACACCGTCACGCCGCCGACCTCGGGCAACCTGAATGTCACCCGGGATCAGGACCTCTACGACTTCACCACCAACATCGTCAATTTCGGCGGGCCGAGCGCCACCGGCAGCATCACCCTCAATCAGCGCGTGTACACCATCACCATCAACTGGAGTGACGCGCGAGCCGCCAACACCGCGAGCGCCCCGCGCAGTTTTGTCCTGACCAGCCGCGTCGCGGTCGACCCGGTGGCCACGCCATGAAGCGGCATAACCAGGGTTTCGGCCTGATCGAAATGCTCATCGCGTTGGCGCTGGGGCTGATCATCGTGCTGGGCGTCGTACAAACCTTTCTCGCGGCGAAGAACACCTACGTCAGCCAGAACACCTCGGCTGCCATGCAGGAAGATGCGCGGTTTGTGTTGAGCAAGATGATTCAGGAATTGCGCATGGTCGGGATGTTCGGCTGCCTGGGGACCATTACCGATTCCAGTAGCAGCGGCGACTTCAATGCCGCCCAGATCACGCCGATCAGTTGGGACAACACCAACCTCAAACTGACACTGGTTACCGCCGACGTCGGTGGTGCGGGCGGGACGCCGACCTGGACAGTGGTATCTGACTGCCGCAACAGTTCAACGGCCTATACGGGTGTGCGAGCACCGGCGACCGGGCAAATCGCGTTTCCGATCCGGCGTCTGGTCTACAGCTTCAGCAACAACCAGATCCTGATGGGCACCGGCAGCGGTACGCCGACCCAGCAAGTGCTGGTGAGCAATGTCAGTGCGTTCACCGTCCTGTTTGGCCTGGCCAGTACCGCGACCGATGTGGCTGCCTCGACCTACAGCAGCAACCCCAGTGATCCGGCACGCATCCGCAGCGTACGCCTGAGCCTGACCCTCACTGATCCGAACAACCGGATCGCCAATCAAACCTTCAATGTGGTTGCCGCGCTGCGCAACCGCTTGCAGTGAGGGCCGGTCGATGAATATTTCTCTTCATCAGCGACGAAGCCAGCGCGGCATGGTGTTGTTGGTCAGTCTGGTGTTTCTGTTGCTTCTGACCGTGATCGGTCTTTCTTCGATGCAGAGCGCCAATCTGCAGGAAAAAATGGCCGGTAGCGTTAGCCTGCGCAACCAATCGTTCCAGACCGCCGAGGCGGCGCTGCGCATCGGCGAAAGCGCGGTGCAACTGGACAGCTATGCACTGGCGGTGTGTGCCAATACCACGCAATGCGCGCCGCCGGCGGAGTCGTCGGTGGTCAGCGCGGCGGGGCTCAACTCGACGTCGGGCGTTACCTGGGTCGCTGCGGGCAGCGGCTTCTATGGGGTGCAGAACATCGGTACCACCCTGACGGCGGTGAACGTGCCGAGCAATACCTCGGCGACGCTGTACCGGGTCACGGCTGTCGGCATCGTCGGCAGCTCACGCAGTGTGGTGGAGAGCGTTTATGCGAAGTACTGAGCGACGCTCTGGCGGGTGGTCCGGGTTCATGGGGCTGTTATTGGGCCTGTATCTGGCGGCGCCCGCGTATGCCTTCACCCCGTCCGACTCACCGCTCCTGAGTGCGGCGGCGGTACCGCCGAATGTCATGCTGTTGATCGACGATTCGGGAAGCATGAACAGCATCATTTATGCCGCCGGTTTTGACCCGACGGTGACTCGTACGCCGGCCCGCCAGTGCAACGCGGTGCTGGGTTTGTGCCTGTCTTCGACGGCGATCACCGGTGATCCGGTGTTTCTGTCGAGCCTGCCGACCTCCGGCTGCTCCGGCGGTGCCTATGCGTTCTACAACAACAGCCTGACGCCGCTGTGCCTGAAACTGCCGGACCCGGTGGGCGGCGGAAACACCCGCTATTACGGGGATTACATCGCCTACGTGGTCGGCCTCGCCATCAATAACGGTACGCGTGATTTCACCACCGGGGCCATTCCCAATGACTACCGGATCAACGTCGCACGCAACGTTTCCACGGCGCTGGTGACCAGCAACCGCAATCTGCGCATCGGTCTGTCGACGTTCAACCCGGCCACCAGCAACAACCCGGGCAATGGCGGGTACATCGCCCGTTCCATCAGTGACCTGTCGCCGGTGAGCGGCAGCGTGACCCAGGGCCAGGCCGACACCAACTACAACGCCCTGATTTCGTCGATCAATGGCCTGAGCGCCGTGGCCAACACGCCATTGGCGGAAACCTATTACGAAATCACCCGCTACATGCGGGGCATGGCGCCGTACTACAACAGCACGCCAAACACCTACACCAGCCCGATCCAGTACCGCTGCCAGAAAAACTACGGGGTGGTGATCACCGACGGTCTGCCGACCTACGACCGCACATTCCCCAGCAACGATCCCCTCGGGGGCAGTCGCCTGCCGAACTGGGACGGGGTCAACAATGACGGCAACAACCTCAACGGTGATAACGAGGGCGACACGCTGTACCTGGACGACATCGCCAAGTTTGCCTTCGACATCGACATGCGTTCGACCGGCGTCGATGCGGCCGGCAAGAGCTGGAGTTCGGCAGACTTTCCCAAGCAGAACATGAACACCTACACCGTTGGCTTCACCGCCGATAACGATATGTTGTCGGACGCGGCGGCGTACGGGCAGGGCAGGTATTACCAGGCCACCGACAGCGCCGGCCTCAACACAGCATTGTCGGCAGCATTGAGCGACATCACCTCCAAGGCGGGTTCCGGCGGTAGCGGTGTCACCAGCGGCACCACGCTGGCGAGCGGCAGCAGTTATTTCCAGACCAGTTACGACCCCAGGGACTGGCGCGGCACCATCAAGTCGTTCGGTTTCACTTCGGCCGGGACGGTGAACACCTCGACGGTGCTGTGGACAACCGACACCGCCATCGTTCCCGGTGCTGCGGCACCGACCTACCAATCGTGGAATACCGCGAACAACGCGGCGGTCACCCTTGCCTACGGTAGCTTCTCGGCAACCCAGCAGACTTCGCTCAGCCAGAGCCTGCCCTCCGGCATCAGCGGCAGCGATCTGGTGGAGTGGAGCAAAGGCACCAACAAGACCGGGCTCAAGGTTCGCAGCGTGCTGTTGGGCGACATCATCAACTCGCCGCTGGTGCTGGCCTCGCCCTCGGACAAGACCGCTTCCGACCTGTCGGGTGATAGCACCTACACCAGCTACCTGACCACCAAAGCCGCGAACATGAACGCCAGCCTGGTGGTGAATGGCAACGACGGTTTCGTCAGCGTCATCAACTCGGCCAACGGCACCCGGCGCTATGCCTACATGCCATCGAGCGTGTTGCCGTCATTGCGGCTGATCGCCGACCCGAATTACATCAATGGCGTCAGCCACAAGTTTCTGGTGGACGGGCAGGTCGGTGTCTACGACGTGCAGTTCGGCAGCGCCTGGAAAACCCTGGCCATCGGCGGCACCGGGGCCGGTGGCAAGACGTTCTATGCGCTGCAACTGTTCGACGCATCGGCGGGGAACATTCTCAATGCGCTGTGGGAAGTCAGCGCTCCGGCGACTGCCAACACGGCCAACACTTTCAATGATCTGGGTTATGCCTACACCCGGCCGGAAGTGGCACGCTTGGCCGATGGTCGCTGGGCGGCCTTCATCGCCAACGGTTACGGCAGCAATTCGGGAGTCGCGGCGTTGTATGTGCTGGATGTGCGCGACGGTTCGTTGATCAAGAAAATCGTCATCGACAGCACGGAAACCACCAATGGCTTGTCCTCGGTGAAGCTCAAGGTCAATTCGCAGAATGTGGTGCAGGCTGCGTATGGCGGCGATTTGAAGGGACGCCTGTGGAAGTTCGACCTGAGCGCGACCACCACCGACGGCTGGGGTGTGGCGTTTTCCGGCAAGCCGCTGTTCACGACGGCGGGCGGGGCGACTCAACCGATCACTGCGCAACCGCTGCTGGCGGATAATTCATTGGGCGGCAAACAGATATTCGTCGGCACCGGCAAGTTCAACGAAACCGCCGACAAGACCAACAAGGATCTGCAGGCGTTCTATTCGGTGTGGGATGCCGACGGCGGTTCGGGTCAGCTCACGGTCAGCAGTTTGCAGGCGCAGGCCATCACCGGTGTGTTTTCCGGCAGTTCGGGGCAGTTCGTCACCACCACCCAGAACGACACGACGTATCCGGCGGAGAAGGGCTGGTACCTGCCGCTGGTGTACAACAACGTATTGACGGGGGAACGGGTGATCAATCAGGCCAGCCTGGTACTCGGGCGCATCGTATTCACCACGGCCAGTGTCGATACCACTGACCCGTGCTCCAGTTTCGGCACCGGCAAACTGGTCGAACTCGATGCGTTCAGCGGTAAGATGCTCAACTATGCGGTGCTCGACACCAACGCCGACGGCGTGGTCGACAGCAACGACACGATTTCCAGCGGCGTGGTATTCAGCGGCGGCATTCCCACCCTGAACGCCATCGTCAATGGCGCAACGCGCAAGATCGTGAACGATTCCAGTGGCGGTATCACCACCCTGGTGGAAAAATCCGGCGGCGGCAGTCGTCGTATCATGTGGCGACAAATACAGTAAGCGAGAGTTGAGGCATGCGCAGATCCATCCGAGGATTCACCCTGATCGAAATCATGATCGTGATTGCGATTATCGGGATCATCATCACCATTGCCGCACCGAGCTATACCGAGTACTTGAAAAAGGGCCGTCGCGCCGAGGTGGTATCGCTGCTGTCGGAGCAGGCGCAGACGCTCGAGCGCTTCTACACCAAAAACAACGTTTACACAGGCATCACCGGTCTCAGCGCGGGCAATGATTTCTACACGATCACCCCGACCATCGCTGACCAGACCTTTCTGCTGACCGCGACCCGCAAGGCCGGTACGACCATGGCCGGCGACAAGTGCGGGGACTTCACCCTCACCAACACCGGTGTGCGCAGCATGAACAACGCGACAACCGGGCTGACCTCCAAGGATTGCTGGGGCCGCTGAGCCGCATTTATTCGGGTGCCTTTTGTGCCCACTGTCTTTTTTACGGTTGGATCAAACATGACCAGGCAACAGCAAGTGGTGATTGTCGGTGGCGGGGTGATTGGCCTGCTCACCGCGTACAACCTCGCCTCCGAGGTGCGCAGCGTGGTGCTGCTGGATCGCTCGAATGTCGGCCAGGAATCGTCCTGGGCCGGTGGCGGCATCGTTTCTCCGTTGTATCCGTGGCGTTATAGCCCGGCGGTCACGGCACTGGCGCACTGGTCGCAGGATTTTTATCCACAGCTGGGCGAGCGGCTGTTTGCCGACACCGGCGTTGATCCCGAAGTACACACCACCGGCCTGTACTGGCTGGATCTGGATGATGAAGCCGAAGCGCTGGCCTGGGCCGAGCGGGAAAACCGACCGCTGCGGGCTGTGGATATCTCGGCGGCCCATGATGCGGTGTCGGTACTCGGCGGCGGATTTTCCCGGGCGATCTACATGGCCGACGTGGCCAACGTGCGTAACCCACGGCTGGTGAAGTCATTGAAAGCGGCGTTGCAGGCGCTGCCGAACGTGACGATTCACGAGCAGTGCGAGGTCAGCGGGTTTGTCCGTGAGGGCGAGCAGGTTGTCGGTGTGCAAACGTCGAAGGGCGTGATCTCCGGCGATCAGGTGGTGCTGACGGCGGGGGCGTGGAGCGGCGAATTGCTCAAGACCCTGAATCTTTCGCTGCCGGTGGAGCCGGTCAAAGGCCAGATGATTCTCTACAAATGCGCGGCGGATTTCCTGCCGAGCATGGTGCTGGCCAAGGGGCGTTACGCGATCCCGCGCCGCGACGGGCATATTCTGATCGGCAGCACGCTGGAGCACGAAGGTTTCGACAAGACGCCGACCGACAATGCACTGGAAAGCCTCAAGGCCTCGGCGGTGGAATTGCTGCCAGCGCTGGCAGACGCCGAAGTGGTGGGGCACTGGGCCGGGTTGCGTCCAGGCTCACCGGAAGGGATTCCCTACATTGGCCGGGTGCCGGGGTTTGATGGCCTGTGGCTCAATTGCGGGCATTACCGCAACGGGCTGGTGCTGGCGCCCGCATCCTGTCAGCTGTTTGCCGATGTGATGCTGGGACGGGCGCCGATCATCGATCCAGCGCCGTATGCACCGGAAGGCCGGCTCTGAAGCCAGATCAAAGATCGCAGCCTGTGGGCTGCGATCTTTGAATGACTCAGTCCAGGCCCAGTTTCTTCAATCGATAGCGCATCGAGCGAAACGATAGATTCAGCCGCTGCGCCGCCGCCGTGCGGTTCCAGCGGGTTTCCTCCAGCGCCTGCAGAATCAGTTTGCGCTCGACGTTCTCCAGATAGTCTTCCAGGTTGTCGATCTGCGTGAGATCGGCGATGCCGCCCTCGGCCGCGCAGTTGCCTTCACTCAGGCGCAGGTCGTCGGCTTCGATCATGCGGTTTTCGCACAACGTGTGCGCGCGTTCGAGGACGTTCTCAAGCTCCCGGACATTTCCCGGGAAGCGGTAGTTCTTCAAGGCTTCAAGCGCTTGCGGATGCAGGCGGGTCGAGGGTTGGCCGGTACCATGGGCCAGGCGCTTGAGCATATGGGAGGCCAGCGCTTCGATATCATCACGGCGTTCGCGCAGGGACGGTACGCGCAGTTCGATCACGTTTAGCCGGTAATACAGATCCTGCCGAAAGCGCTCGGCGGCAACTTCCGCGTCCAGGTCCTTGTGGGTGGCGCAGAGAATGCGCACATCGACCACGGTTTCCTGCTGGCCGCCGACGCTGCGCACGGCTTTTTCCTGGATCGCCCGCAGCAATTTGACCTGCATCGACAGCGGCAAGTCCGCCACTTCATCGAGAAACAGCGTGCCGCCATGGGCTGCCTGGAACAGACCCGGTTTGTCCTCCACCGCGCCGGTGAAACTGCCTTTGCGATGGCCGAAGAACTCGCTCTCCATCAACTCTGACGGAATGGCCCCGCAGTTCACCGGCACGAACGGCTGGCTGGCGCGGGGGCCTTGCTCGTGAATCAGGCGGGCGACCAGTTCCTTGCCGCTGCCGGACTCGCCGCTGATGTAGACCGGCGCCTGACTGCGGGCCAGTTTGTCGATCTGTTTGCGTAGATCGCGCATCGGCTGAGAGTCGCCGAGCAGGCGCCGGTCGATCGATGTGCAGACTCCACCGGTCGCGGGCATGCGCAATGCCGTGGCGACCAGTTCACGCAACCGCGTGAGGTCCACCGGTTTGGTCAGGAAGTCGAAAGCCCCGGCCTTCAAGGCGTTGATCGCTGTTTCCAGGCTGCCATAGGCCGTGATCATCGCCACCGGCAATTGCGGATGGCGTTGTTGAATGTGCTGCACCAGCTCCAGCCCGGTGCCGTCGGGCAGACGCATGTCGGTCAGGCACAGGTCAAAGGTATCGCGGTGCAGCAATGCCTGGGCTTCGCCGAGATTGCGTGCGCTGAAAGTGTCGAGTTTCATCCGTCCCAGGGTGATTTCCAGGAGTTCGCGGATATCCGGTTCGTCGTCGACGATGAGGATTTTTTGCCGTGGGCTCGTGTTCAACTTTGTTTCCGTCCGTGAGCAAAGGTGATGCGAAAGCAGCCGCCGCCTTGGCGTGGTTTGAAGTCTAGGCGGGCCTGGTTGCTTTCGCACAGCTCACGGGACAGATAAAGCCCAAGGCCGGTGCCCTGGCTGCTGGTGGTAAAGAAGGGTTCGAACAAGTGGGCCTGCTGATCCAGCGCCACGCCGGGGCCGTTGTCCTGCACTTCGAGCACGGCCAGCTGGCTTTCGGGGTCGATGAACAGCCGCAGCCAGACCTCGGCAGGATCGTGCAGCAGGGCGCTGTGCCGCCAGCCGTTGCGCAACAGATTGTCGAGAATTTGCGTCAGTTGGCCCGGGTCCATCAGGGTGCGGAAATCCCCGGATTCGATGTTCAGATGAATTCGTTGACGCTCGCTGGCCTGTTCCCGGCTTTCCTCGACGAACTGCACAAGCCACGGTTCGAGATCGAGTCGCTGCGGGGCGCTCTGCTGGCGACGGGAGAGTTGCAGGACATTTTCAATGACTCGGTTCATGCGCTGGGAGTGATCCTGGATGATCTGCGTCAGACGCCGATCCGCGCCGTCGAGTTCCTCGGATTCCTGCAACAGCTGCGCGGCATGACTGATGGCGCCCAGCGGATTGCGGATCTCGTGGGCGATGCCGGCGGTCAGGCGCCCGAGTGCGGCGAGCTTCAGTTGCTGAGCTTGCTGGGCGATCTGGGCGAGGTCTTCGAGAAACACCAGGGTCTGGCGGTTCGGGCTCTGTTCCAGGGCGATGAAGCTCGGTTGCAGTTCCAGGCCGTTGGTGGCGATTTTCAGGCTCTGCGGTCGCAGTGTCGGGTTGTTCAGCCACAGGTGCAGACGCTCGACCAGCGCGGTCGAGTAGTCGTCGATCAAATGGCCCTCAAGGGGCGATTGCGCCAGCAGAGTCCGGGCGCTGTGGTTGGCCAGTTGTACCCGGCGTTGCTCGTCGAGGACCAGAATGCCGGTGCGCATGCGTTGCAGGATCAAGGCGTTGAGGGCTTCGAGGCTGACCACTTCGCTGGCCCGTTGTTCGGCCAGGGTCTCGCTGACTTCGAGCCGACGGACCAAGCCTTGCACCAGCAGCGCCCCGGCAAAACACAGGGCGCCGAGGGTGCCTGCTTGCAGGTATTCGTTGGCGCTGAGGGGATGGCTGAAGCTCAGCAGGAAGCTGAGGCCGACAATACCGAGTGCGCCGATGGCTGCAATCAGCACACCGATACGGCGTCGCAACAGGGTATTGCTGATGGCTACCGAGACGATCAGCAGATTGCCGATCGGGCTGGCCACGCCACCGGCGGCATAAAACAGCCCGCACAACAGCAGGATGTCGAGGAGGGCCAGCCCGAACAACTGGGCCGGGCGGCGGATGTTCTCCAGGAACACCACCAGCAGGATATTCAGCACCAGGTACAACCAGCTGCCATTGCGCAGCAGATCGTCGTCGGCCGACGTCAGCAGGCGGTTGTCCATGTTGCTGGAAATCAGCAACACCAGGGTGATGCCGACGCTTAAACGGTAGAGATGATAGAGGCGCAGCAGTCGCTGTGCCTGTTTGCGAGTGGCGTTGGTGGCCTCAGCGATCACTGGAACCGGGGCCTTGCTCGAGGTGAGCCTGGCTGCAATACCACTGTTGTCGAAGGCTCAGCGCACGGTCGCGCGGCAGGTGCACGCCGCAATGGGCGCAACGCACCATGGGCGCGGCATCCTGTTCGCGAGGGGATTGTGTCGGCGCGGCAGGGGCCTTGAATTTGCGCCACAACCAGACGGCGGCGGCGATCAGGGCGATCCAGAACAGTAAACGAAGCATGATGGGCGGCTTTTTGGCTGATGATCCGGCAGTTTAGCCAAGGACCCGGCAGGCGCACAGCTCAATAAAACGCGGCAATAAAAAAGGGAGATCCGAAGATCTCCCTTTTTGGCATCACCGAAGTGATCAGTCGAACAGACCGAAGGTCATGTAGCTGAAAATGGAGCGGTCGCTGTTGCTGGACTCCGGTTCCGGCGCTTCGATCACGTCGCCGTTTTCGTCTTTAGGCTTGAGCTCGTTCGGGATCGCGTCTTTCGCGTCCTGGAACTGCTTCTGCACGTCCTGGTTGGCGCGGGTTTCTCCCGGCGGCAGCGGTGGACGGGATTCGATCAGGCCCAAAGTTGCCTTGCTCAGGAACGAACGGTTGTCGGCTTCCGCGACCGACGGTACGAACTGACCGTCTTTCAGGCTCGGGTGGTTCGGGTAGTTGAGCTTCAGGGTTTCCAGGCTCGAGGCTGCCAGTTCGTCCAGGTGCAGACGCTGGTAGGCTTCGGTCATCACCGCCAGGCCGTCACCGACCGATGGGGTTTCCTGGAAGTTTTCCACGACGTAACGGCCACGGTTGGCGGCAGCGACGTAGGCCTGACGGGTCAGGTAGTAGTCGGCCACGTGGATTTCGTAAGCCGCCAGCAGGTTGCGCAGGTAGATCATGCGCTGCTTGGCGTCCGGCGCGTAGCGGCTGTTCGGGTAGCGGCTGGTCAGCTGGGCGAACTCGTTGTAGGAGTCGCGGGCAGCGCCCGGGTCACGCTTGGTCATGTCCAGCGGCAGGAAGCGCGCCAGCAGGCCGACGTCCTGGTCGAACGAGGTCAGGCCCTTGAGGTAATAGGCGTAATCGACGTTCGGGTGCTGTGGGTGCAGACGAATGAAGCGCTCGGCGGCGGACTTTGCAGCTTCCGGCTCCGAGTTCTTGTAGTTGGCGTAGATCAGTTCCAGCTGCGCCTGATCCGCGTAGCGACCGAACGGATAGCGCGACTCCAGAGCCTTCAGCTTGGCTGTGGCGCTGGTATAGCTGTTGTTGTCCAGGTCCTGTTGAGCCTGCTGGTACAGCTCGGCTTCACTCAGGTTTTCGTCTACGACTTCCTTCGATGAGCAAGCAGCGGTCAATGCGAGGATGGCGATCAGCAGCAGGTGTTTCACTTGCATGGCGGCTTGCGTCCCTATGACGGCCGCTGTCTTGGGCGGGGCCGTCCTGTTATGATGAGCGCCCCGTTGAAAAGCCCCGGGGCAAAAGACGCCGTATTTAACCACAAGCGCGCAGCCGAAACCAAAGGCTGTAGCCGACGCCCAGTCCGAGCATGTCCGATAAAATTGAACTTCGCGCAGAGGTGCCGTCCGAATTGGGCGGCCAACGCCTCGATCAAGTCGCCGCCCAACTCTTCGCAGAGCACTCACGCTCGCGCCTTTCCGCCTGGATCAAAGAAGGTCGCCTGACTGTGGACGGGGCGGTCATCCGCCCGCGCGACATCGTTCATGGCGGTGCCATTCTTGAGCTGACCGCCGAGCAGGAGGCCCAGGGTGAATGGGTCGCTCAGGACATCGAGCTCGACATCGTCTATGAAGACGACGACATCCTGGTGATCAACAAGCCTGCGGGCCTGGTGGTGCACCCGGCTGCCGGCCACGCCGATGGCACCTTGCTCAACGCCTTGCTGCACCACGTGCCGGACATTATCAATGTCCCGCGCGCCGGTATCGTGCATCGCCTGGACAAGGACACCACCGGTCTGATGGTGGTGGCCAAGACCATTCAGGCGCAGACCAAACTGGTCGCCCAGCTGCAAAGCCGCAGCGTCAGCCGGATCTACGAGTGCATCGTGATCGGCGTGGTGACGGCCGGTGGCAAGATCAACGCCCCGATCGGTCGCCATGGCCAGCAGCGCCAGCGCATGGCGGTGATGGAAGGTGGCAAGCCTGCCGTCAGCCACTATCGCGTGCTGGAGCGTTTCCGTTCGCACACCCACGTACGGGTGAAGCTGGAAACCGGTCGTACCCACCAGATCCGCGTGCACATGGCACACATCAACTTCCCGTTGGTCGGCGACCCGGCGTACGGCGGTCGTTTCCGCATTCCGCCGGCGGCGAACCCGACCATGGTCGAATCGCTCAAGCACTTCCCGCGTCAGGCGCTGCATGCACGGTTCCTGGAGCTGGATCATCCGACCACCGGTGTGCGCATGAGCTGGGAATCGCCGTTGCCGGAAGACTTCGTCTGGCTGCTGACGCTGCTCAAGCAGGATCGCGAGGCATTCGTCGGATGAACTGGCTGACGCCGGACTGGCCCGCGCCGGCCAGCGTCAAGGCCTGTGTCACCACCCGCGAGGGCGGCGTCAGCGAGGCGCCGTTCGACAGCCTCAATCTGGGCGATCATGTCGATGACCGCCCTGAGGCCGTCGCCGAAAACCGTCGGCGTCTGACCGAACACTTCTCTATAAAGCCTGCCTGGCTGCAGCAAGTGCACGGGATTGCCGTGGCACATGCCGATCCGTCCGTGGTGGCCACGGCGGATGCCAGCTGGACTGCAACACCCGGTATTGCTTGTTCAGCGATGACCGCCGATTGCCTGCCAGCGTTGTTTTGCGACCGTGCCGGTACTCGTGTGGCAGCGGCTCATGCCGGTTGGCGTGGACTGGCGGCCGGCGTGCTGGAAGCCACCCTCGACAGTCTGGCCGTCGATCCGAAAGACATTCTGGTCTGGCTCGGCCCGGCCATCGGCCCGCAGGCCTTTGAAGTCGGCCCGGAAGTCCGGGAAGTCTTCATCAATCAATTGCCCGAAGCCGCGACAACCTTTGTCCCGAGCCACAATGCCGGCAAGTTCATGGCCGACATCTATAAGCTGGCGCGACTGCGTCTGGCGGTCCGGGGTGTCACCGCTGTTTATGGCGGCGGTTTCTGTACCGTGACCGATCCGCGCTTCTTTTCCTACCGCCGTGCGCCACGCACCGGTCGCTTCGCCTCCTTGGTTTGGCTCACCCGCTAAACTGTCTGATCTGCATCAACTGTCCCACGCTTGAATCTTCCAGAATCGACCGCATCTATAGCGGTATCTGGCAGGTTTCTTTATTCAGGATGGTTTTTTAGGTCCGGCCTGCTCAAAAGGAAGGTGACCCATGCGTATAGACCGTTTAACCAGCAAATTACAGTTGGCGTTGTCCGATGCCCAATCCCTGGCTGTCGGCCACGATCATCCGGCCATCGAGCCGGCGCATTTGATGCAAGCCATGCTTGAACAGCAGGGTGGTTCGATCAAACCCCTGTTGATGCAGGTGGGCTTCGACGTCAACAGCCTGCGCAAAGAGCTGACCAAAGAGCTCGATCAATTACCGAAAATCCAGAACCCGACCGGCGATGTGAACATGTCGCAGGATCTGGCGCGTCTGCTCAACCAGGCCGACCGTCTGGCCCAGCAGAAGGGCGACCAGTTCATTTCCAGCGAGCTGGTGCTGCTCGCCGCGATGGACGAGAACAGCAAGCTCGGCAAGTTGCTGCTCGGCCAGGGCGTGAGCAAAAAGGCGCTGGAAAACGCCATCAACAACCTGCGCGGTGGCGAGGCAGTCAATGACGCCAACCACGAAGAGTCGCGTCAGGCGCTGGATAAGTACACCGTCGACCTGACCAAGCGCGCCGAAGACGGCAAGCTCGATCCGGTGATCGGCCGTGACGACGAAATTCGTCGCACCATTCAGGTTCTGCAACGTCGCACCAAGAACAACCCGGTGCTGATCGGCGAGCCGGGCGTGGGTAAAACCGCGATTGCCGAAGGTCTGGCCCAGCGCATCATCAACGGCGAAGTGCCGGATGGCCTCAAGGGCAAGCGTCTGCTGTCTCTCGATATGGGTGCGCTGATTGCCGGTGCCAAGTATCGCGGTGAGTTCGAAGAGCGCCTGAAATCCCTGCTCAACGAGCTGTCGAAGCAGGAAGGGCAGATCATTCTGTTCATCGACGAACTGCACACCATGGTCGGCGCCGGTAAAGGCGAAGGCTCGATGGATGCCGGCAACATGCTCAAACCGGCTTTGGCCCGTGGCGAGCTGCATTGCGTCGGCGCGACCACGCTCAACGAGTACCGCCAATATATAGAGAAGGACGCAGCCCTCGAGCGGCGCTTCCAGAAAGTGCTGGTGGACGAGCCGAGTGAAGAAGACACCATCGCGATCCTGCGTGGCCTCAAGGAGCGTTACGAGGTCCACCACAGGGTCGCGATCACCGACGGTGCGATCATCGCGGCGGCCAAGCTCAGCCATCGTTACATCACTGACCGGCAGTTGCCGGACAAGGCGATCGACCTGATCGACGAAGCGGCCAGCCGCATCCGTATGGAGATCGACTCCAAGCCGGAAGTGCTGGATCGTCTGGAGCGTCGCCTGATTCAGTTGAAGGTGGAATCCCAGGCACTGAAGAAAGAAAGTGACGAGGCAGCGATGAAGCGCCTGGAAAAACTCCAGGAAGAAATCGTCCGCCACGAGCGTGAGTATTCGGACCTGGAAGAAATCTGGAACTCGGAAAAAGCTGAGGTGCAGGGTTCTGCACAGATTCAGCAGAAGATCGAACAGTCCCGTCAGGAGCTGGAAGCCGCGCGCCGCAAAGGCGACCTGAACCGCATGGCCGAGTTGCAGTACGGGGTGATCCCGGATCTGGAGCGCAGCCTGCAAATGGTCGACCAGCACGGCAAGAGCGAGAACCAGTTGCTGCGCAGCAAGGTGACCGAAGAGGAAATCGCCGAAGTCGTCTCGAAGTGGACCGGTATCCCCGTGTCGAAAATGCTCGAAGGCGAGCGCGACAAGCTGATGAAGATGGAAAGCCTGTTGCACCAGCGTGTGATCGGCCAGGACGAAGCAGTGGTCGCAGTGGCCAATGCGGTGCGGCGCTCCCGTGCCGGGTTGTCCGACCCGAATCGTCCGAGCGGCTCGTTCATGTTCCTCGGCCCGACCGGTGTCGGTAAAACCGAGCTGTGCAAGGCGCTGGCCGAATTCCTCTTTGATACTGAAGAGGCGATGGTGCGGATCGACATGTCCGAGTTCATGGAGAAACATTCCGTGGCGCGGCTGATCGGTGCGCCACCAGGCTACGTGGGTTATGAAGAGGGCGGTTACCTGACCGAAGCGGTACGGCGCAAGCCTTACTCGGTGATCCTGCTGGACGAAGTCGAGAAGGCCCACCCGGACGTGTTCAACATCCTGCTGCAAGTGCTGGAGGATGGTCGTCTGACCGACAGCCACGGCCGTACGGTGGATTTCCGCAATACCGTGATTGTCATGACCTCCAACCTGGGTTCGATGCAGATTCAGGAACTGGTCGGTGACCGTGAGGCGCAACGTGCAGCGGTGATGGATGCGATTTCCACCCACTTCCGTCCGGAGTTCATCAACCGGGTCGACGAAGTGGTGATCTTCGAGCCATTGGCGCGGGATCAGATCGCGGGCATTACCGAGATCCAGCTGGGTCGTCTGCGCAGTCGTCTGGCCGAGCGCGAGCTGAAGCTGGAACTGAGCCCGGAGGCGATGGACAAGCTGATTGCCGTCGGCTACGACCCGGTCTATGGCGCACGGCCGCTGAAACGGGCGATCCAGCGCTGGATCGAGAACCCGCTGGCGCAGTTGATCCTGTCGGGACGCTTCCTGCCGGGCGAGACCGCGACCGGTGTCGTGGAGAACGACGAGATCACGTTCAACTGACACCTGAAGGTGGTGAAGTAAGGAAGGCCTCGCACTGCGAGGCCTTTTTTTTCGTTAGGCTGTTGAACTCAAAGGAAAAGGCTTGTAAAGTGCGCCCCGCAGTCAGTCACCAACACGGTTTCAGCTCACTGGGCAGAAATCTGAAATAAGTTGCAAATCATTAACTTGAAAGCAATTTAGGGGGTTGACAGAGGTGTTCTAGGTTGTAGAATAGCGCGCCTCAGACACACGAACGCAGCGATGCGAAAACGGTGTCGAGAAGCTGCAAGTTTCACCGTAGTAAATTGAAATATGTAGTTCCGTGATAGCTCAGTCGGTAGAGCAAATGACTGTTAATCATTGGGTCCCAGGTTCGAGTCCTGGTCACGGAGCCAATTTCAAGCCGGGGTATAGCGCAGTCCGGTAGCGCGCCTGCTTTGGGAGCAGGATGTCAGGAGTTCGAATCCCCTTACCCCGACCATTTTTGGGTCGTTAGCTCAGTTGGTAGAGCAGTTGGCTTTTAACCAATTGGTCGTAGGTTCGAATCCCACACGACCCACCATTTTTGAAACCAGTTAACGCTGGGATCGAATCTTAAGATCAGAGGCCAAAAGCGCTGATCGAAGAAGGCGATCTTTGAAAGGTCGCCTTTTTTTTACCGGGGTATAGCGCAGTCCGGTAGCGCGCCTGCTTTGGGAGCAGGATGTCAGGAGTTCGAATCCCCTTACCCCGACCATATTAAAAATCCTCGTATCGAAAGATACGGGGATTTTTTTTGCCCTCCAGAAATGTTTCATTCAAGTCATCGTACAACTTGCCGATAGCCCGCTAACGAAAAGGGGCTGCCGTCGATCGCCCCTTGAATCCGGCCAATACAAGAAAAAGGGCGTTCGTCATGTTGCTTCGTCAGTTGAATATTGCTCCCCGTGCCGCCCTGGGCTTTGCCCTGATCGCTGTGCTGGTGGCGTTGCTCGGCGTGTTTGCCCTGGGGCAGATGTCGAGCATCCGCGAGAGCGAAGTCGCCGTGGAGAATCAGTGGCTGCCGAGCATCCGCGGTGGTGACGAGATCCGCGAAATCATGCTGCGCATCCGCACCATCTCCCTGCGCATGGCCCTGGATCAGGACCCGAACAACGTCGCCACCTACCGCAGCCAGATGGACACCCGCGACAAGGAGTTGAGCGAGAAAATCGCCGCGTACGACCGACTGGTCACCACCCCGGAAGGCCAGCAGTTATACGATCAGTTCAAGAAAACCTTCGCGGCCTACCGCGCCGGCATCACTCAATCGTTCGCGCTGGCCGAGCAAGGCAAGCGTGACGAGCTGACCAAACTGCTGCTGGTCGACATGAAAACCGTGGTCGACGGCTCCGGCAAGCAACTCAACGACTTGGCGGATCTGTTCGCCAAACAGGTCGCCGCAGAAAGCCGTAACTCCGCCGCGCACTACGAAACCTCACGCACCATCGTCAGCCTGTTCATCGCACTGGCGGCATTGGCGACCGTGGCCCTGGCGATGCTGCTGACGCGCAGCATCGTTCGCCCCCTGAGCGCCGCTGTGGATGCTGCGGAAAACGTCGCAAGAGGCGATCTGACGCGTCCGATCGAGACCGATGGCAATGATGAGGTCAGCCGTTTGCTCAAGGCGCTGGCGACCATGCAACAAAACCTGCGTGAAACCCTGCAAGGCATCAACGGTTCGGCCACGCAACTGGCGACCGCGGCCGACGAACTCAACGTCGTCACGCTCGACAGCACCCAAGGCCTGCAACAACAGAACAACGAAATCGAACAGGCCGCCACCGCCGTCAACGAAATGACCACGGCGGTCGAGGAAGTCGCACGCAATGCAGTGTCGACCTCCGACGCGACGCGCCAGTCCAGCGAATCGGCGCATCTGGGGCAAGAGCGGGTCAGTGAAACCGCCAGCGCCATCAACGCGCTGGCCAGTGAGGTGCAACACACCGGCGAGTTGGTGCAATCACTGGCCAATCAATCTCAAGACATCGGCAAGGTGCTGGACGTGATCCGGGCGATCGCCGAGCAGACCAACCTGCTGGCGCTCAACGCCGCCATCGAAGCTGCGCGGGCCGGGGAGAGCGGACGCGGGTTCGCGGTGGTTGCTGACGAGGTCCGCGCGCTGGCCTATCGCACGCAACAATCGACCCAGGAAATCGAGCAGATGGTGCAAGGCATGCGCAACGGTTCAAGCCTGGCGCTGGAGTCGATGCAGGCCAGCGCCTCGCGTGCGTCCACCACGCTGGTGCTGGCCGAGCGGGCCGGTGAGGCGCTGCAAACCATCACCGCGTCGGTGCATGAGATCCACGAACGCAACCTGGTGATCGCCAGCGCCGCCGAAGAGCAGGCGCAAGTCGCGCGGGAAGTGGATCGCAACCTGGTGAACATCCGTGACTTGTCGGTGCGTTCGGCGGCCGGCGCCGATCAAACCAGCGCTTCCAGTCATGAGCTATCGAAACTGGCCAATGCATTGCAGGGCATGGTGCGGCGCTTCCAGCTGTAATCCCGGCAGACGTAAAAAAGCCGCGCTCCTCGTGAGAGAAAGCGCGGCTTTGTTTTGTCGGGACAGAATGAAAATCAGGCACCGTCCTGGTCTTTCAGGTGTTCGAACAGGCCTTTCGGCATTTTCTTGCCGTTGGCTTCGAAGTTGGCTTTGACGTTGTTGTAAGCCTCTTGCTCGTCGATGAAGCCGTCATGGTTGGTGTCGATCTTGTCGAAGTCAGATTTCGGCGCGACCTTCAGGAACTCGGCGCGCGAGACTTTGCCGTCGCCATCGGTGTCGGTCTTGGCCATCGACGCGTCGCCGCATTTGCCTTCACCACATTTGCCTTCCGGGGTTTTCACCGAGGTTTCAGCCGAGGCAACCATGTAGCCCTGGGCCAGCGGTTGTGCGGCGAACACCGAGCCGGACAGCATCAGGCCGCCAGCCAGTACGGCACCGACCAGGCCAAGGGAGGTTTTGCCAATTTTCGAAGTGCGGGTCATTTCATTCTCCTTCGGTTGCACTGCGCAACCACACGTTAAGGGCGATCAGCCGGAGCAGGTGTGCTCGGGTGTGGCCATTAAGCGGTGGCGGTGTATCGCGTCTGTGTCGAGGAGCGGGGGCGTTTGTAAGCGAAGGTGAGGAAAGCGGGGGCAGATACAGTAAAAGACAAAACCCTGTGGGAGCGTGCAGGCCCGCCCCCACAGCGTTTTACATCAGTGCAGCTTCAGGCGTGGCTCGGTGCCGCGTCCGATCTTGCTGCCCAGCATCAGCATGGCGGTGCGGAACGGACCGTACAGCGCCATCTGGTGCATGCGGTACAGCGACACGTAAAACATCCGCGCCAGCCAGCCTTCGAGCATCACACTGCCAGTCAGGTTGCCCATCAAGTTACCCACAGCCGAAAAACGCGACAGCGAAATCAGTGAGCCGTAGTCGGTGTACTTGTACTCCGGCAGGGTCTTGCCTTCGATCCGCAGTTTCAGCGACTTGGCCAGCAGCGACGCCTGTTGGTGCGCAGCCTGGGCCCGTGGCGGAACGTTGCGATCCGAGCCCGGTTGCGGGCAGGCGGCGCAGTCACCGAAGGCGAAAATGTTTTCGTCGCGGGTGGTCTGCAAGGTCGGCAGCACTTGCAGCTGGTTGATGCGGTTGGTTTCCAGGCCATCGATGTCTTTGAGGAAACCCGGCGCGCGGATCCCGGCAGCCCAGACTTTCAGGCTGGCCTTGATCTCGTTGCCATCGGCGGTGATCAGGCTGTCGGCGGTGACCTGGCTGACCGACGCGTTGGTCATCACATTGACCCCGAGTTTTTCCAGAGTCTTGTGCACTGGCCCGCTGATACGTTCCGGCAGGGCTGGCAGCACCCGTGGCCCGGCTTCGATCAGGGTGATGTGCATGTTTTCCGGTTTGATCCGGTCCAGACCGTAGGCCGCCAGCTCATGAGCGGCGTTGTGCAGCTCGGCCGCCAGTTCGACGCCCGTGGCGCCGGCGCCGACGATAGCCACGCTGATCTGCTGGACCACATCGGTTTGCCCGGCGTGAGCACGCAGATAGTGATTGAGCAATTGCTGGTGGAAACGCTCGGCCTGTTTGCGGGTGTCGAGGAACAGGCAGTGCTGCGCTGCGCCCTGGGTACCGAAATCGTTGGTGGTACTGCCGACCGAGATCACCAGCGAGTCATAAGGCACTTCCCGCGCCGGCACCAGTTCCACGCCGTTTTCGTCGTAGGTGGCGGCGAGCTGAATCTTCTTCTGCTCACGATCGAGCCCGCTCATGCGCCCCAGCTGGAACTCGAAGTGGTTCCATTTGGCCTGGGCGACATAGTTGAGTTCGTCTTCGGAGGAGTTCAGCGATCCGGCGGCCACTTCGTGCAACAGCGGTTTCCAGATGTGCGTGAGGTTCGCGTCGACCAGCATGATGCTGGCAGTGCCGCGTTTACCCAGAGTCTTACCCAGACGGGTAGCCAACTCCAGACCGCCGGCGCCGCCGCCGACAATGACAATACGATGGGACATGGGAATAGCTCGCAAGGTTTTTAAAGGAAATCGGTGCGGTTACCCGAGCGAGCGCGATGCAGCTCATAGCGTCAGGTAACTGATAAATCGGCTCAACAGGCCCAGACCAATGGTCACTGCCAGCACCACCACCAGGAGCATCCACGGCCGGAATGGCCGGCGCTCGACACGGTGTTGGGACAACTGCAGGTACTCTTCGACATGCTTCTGGTCATCGGGGCTCAGGCGGCTGGTCATATGAGGCCTCGTCAGGGATAGACGTTGCTGAATGCGCAGACGTTACAGCGGTTTGCCTGCGAGCGTTGAACGGCGCATGTCATCCGGGCGAATGATTGCGCTTTTGTAACATCCGGCCAGTGTTTGCGCCATCCTGCTTAGGGATTACAGGCTGATCCCGACATCGAACACGATGCTGCGACCCAGGTTGCTGCGCAGGAAATCCGGTGCATCGGGGTGGGCGAACAGCACGCGGGCGAACGTCGGTCCGACCAGTGACAGCGAGCGCCAGCCCTGTCGCAAATATTCGGTGGGCGGAGGAAAGTGGCTGTTGAGGTCGAGCACTTCGCGCTTGAGGCTGGCGAAGGCGATGATGTCCAGCTCCCCCAGATCCATGCCGCGTTCCTTGTAGTTGTGCGCTTTCTTGCGCAAGGTCGGCGCCAGCCTGAGCAGAAATTCATTGGCCGGAATCCGCCGTGGCTTGGCCTCGCGGCGCACCAGTTGGCTCAGGGAAAACGCACTGCGCCGACGTTGCAGCTCATCGCGCCATTCATCGTTGAGGCGGCGGCCTTCGTCGAGGACGAAAAACACCTCGAAGTTGGCATCGCGAAACAACACATCCGGTGGCTCGCCGGCCGGGGCGAATTCGTCGGCGCGATACGGAATATTCAGGCCTTGCAGCAGGCGCTGGCAGACCCAACGCTCACGCTCCCATTTGCGGGCATTGGACAGGAACGCGTTGGCTTGCTCGGCCGCGATGGTCAGCAGGCGTAAATAATCTGAGTCATCCATAGGCCCAAGCTTAGCGTTCAATTGCGACAAGCAGAAAGCTTTGCATCGGCAGTTTCATCAGGGTGGCGGTGTAGACTTCGACACAGGAGCGCCAATCAAAGGAGTCTGCGGTGCGAATGAAGGTGATGGGATCATGATCGGGGCAGAACTGCTGTCATCGACAAGTCTGACCCTTGGCTGGCTGATCTACCTGCCCGTGCTGCTCTGGGCGATCTGCCGCTCGCCGTGGGTCGAATTGTTCAGCGACAGCCGTCGTCAGCACTTGCTGTTCGGCACCGTGTTCGCGCTGTTTCTGTTGTGGATGGTGCGCAGGGATTTCGACACGGGTGTGTCGTATCACTTCATTGGCATGACCGCAGTGACGTTGCTGCTCGACTGGCCGTTGGCGATTGTGGGCGGGCTGGTGGCGCAGATCGGGCTGGTCCTGCTGGGACGCCAGGATCTGGCGGCGGTCGGAGTCAACGGCGCGTTGCTGATCCTGCTGCCGGTACTGATCACCGAGGGCGTGGCGATCCTGGTCGAGCGGGCGCAACCGCGTAATCCGTTTGTGTATATCTTTTGCTCCGGCTTCTTCGCGGCGGCCTTGTCGGCGCTGTCATGCCTGGTGCTGAGCCTGACGTTGCTCTGGTACGACGGCCTCTTCGCCATGCCCGAATGGCTGGAAGATTTCATCGGTTACCTGTGGCTGCTGATTTTTCCGGAAGCGTTCATCAATGGCATGGTGATTAGCGCACTGGTGGTGTTCAGCCCGGAATGGCTGGAGACCTTCAACCGCACCCGCTATCTTTCGGCGCCCTGGAAGGATGACGATCCCAAGTCTTGATCCACATCAAATCCACCCCGTGCGCGGCATTTCATGCTCGGCCAAATCCCTTCAGGAGCAGCGGCATGAGTGTTTACGAGTGGGCGAGGCAGGAAACCCGGCAAAGTCTGGAGATGGCGCAGGAGGTGGGGTTCGATCCTGGATTGAGTCTGCGCGCCTTGCTCAGTGCCGTGGTGCAGCAGAGCAAGGCGGTGCGCAACGCCGAAGACCTGGCCGACGAGTTGCGCTTTCTGGCAGAAAACCTCGACGACAATCAGGACTACGGCTTCATGCGGCCCTGATCAGAGGATCAGTGGCGCGGGTCGAAGTCGCCGGAAAACAGTTCGTCCTCGGCATCCGGGGCGACCGGGATCTTGTGTTCTTCCGACGCCCAGGCGCCCAGGTCGATCAGTTTGCAGCGGTCCGAGCAGAACGGCCGGAATTTGTTCTCGGGGGTGAATTCCACCGGGGCGCCGCAGGTCGGGCATTCAACGGTCGGGATCGGGCTCATGACTGGCCTCCAGATAAAGTCAGGTAAAAGTGATGCAGGCGCTCGACCTCGCTGTGCAGCCAGGCGAGGTCGCGGTCGTTGACCACCACATCGTCGGCGCGGCTGACGCGGTCTTCGCGGCTGGATTGAGCCTTGAGGATGGCCTGGACCTGCTGTTCGCTGGTCTGGTCACGCTGCAAGGTGCGTTCGATCTGCAGTTGCTGCGGAGCATCGATCACCAGGATCCGCTGGGTCATCGCGTACTGTCCGGACTCGATCAACAGCGGCGAAACCAGAATCGCGTAAGGCGATTTTGCCAGCGCCAGGTGATGGGCGATTTCCTCGGCGATCAACGGATGCAGCAGCGCTTCGAGCCAGCGGCGTTGCTCCGGTACTTCGAAGATCAGCTTGCGCAACGCCGCGCGATCCAGCGTGCCATCGGCCTGCAGGACATCGGGGCCGAAGTGCTCGGCAATTTTCGCCAGAGCCGGTCGACCCGGCTCGACCACCCAGCGCGCCGCATGATCGGCGTCCACCACATGGATGCCGAGGTCGATGAAGTGCTGGGCGGCTGCGCTTTTGCCGCTGCCGATGCCGCCGGTCAGGCCGAGAATCCAGGGTTTTTCCACAGGGGTATTCATTTCAAACCGACAAACTGCCAATAGAAGTCGGTTATTTGACCACCCCAGAGCAAGGCAATCCAGCCGGCAATTGCCAGATACGGCCCGAAGGGGATTGGCGTCGAGGTTTTCTGGTCGCGCAGCTTGAGCATAATCACCCCGAGCACGGCGCCCACCAGCGAGGACAGCAGGATGGTCAGCGGCAGAATCTGCCAGCCACCCCAGGCCCCGAGCAACGCCAGCAACTTGAAATCACCGTGACCGATGCCGTCCTTGCCGGTGAGCAGCTTGAACAGCCAGAACACCGACCACAGCGCCATATAACCGGCCACTGCCCCCCACAACGCGTCGTGCAGCGAGACGAACAGGCCGAAGCTGTTGACGATCAATCCCAGCCACAGCAGCGGCAGCACCAGTACATCGGGCAACAGCTGATGCTCGGTGTCGATCAGACTCATCGCCAGCAAGCCCCAGGTCAGGACGATCATCAGACAGGCCGGCCAGCCAAAACCCATATGCCAGGCGATGAACGCCGACAGCACGCCGCAGGCCAGTTCGGTCAACGGATAACGCTTGCTGATCGGCGCCGCGCATGACGAGCAGCGGCCGCGCAAAAACAGGTAGCTGAGCAGCGGAATGTTTTCCCACGCACGAATGCGGTGGGCGCAATGCGGGCACTGCGAGTGCGGCAGCATCAGGTTGTAGACCGGCAGCGCCGTTTCGACGGGCAGCCCGAGCACGTCGTGGGCCTGCTGGCGCCATTCGCGTTCGAGCATTTTCGGCAGGCGCCAGATCACGACATTGAGGAAGCTGCCGACCACCAGCCCGAGCACCAGAGCGGTGAAGACAAAGGCCAGCGGATAGAGGGCGAAGAGTTCGTCGATGGGCATGTCAGATCGCTGAGCCGAGTTGGAAGATCGGCAGGTACATGGCCACGACCAGCCCGCCGACGATCACCCCGAGTACCACCATGACGAAAGGCTCCATCAGGCTGGTGAGGTTGTCGACCATGTTATCCACTTCTTCTTCGTAGAACCCGGCAACCTTGTCGAGCATATCGTCCAGGGCGCCGGATTCTTCGCCGATGGCGGTCATCTGCACGGCCATGTTCGGAAAGATTCCGGTGGTGCGCATCGAAAAGTTCAGTTGCATGCCGGTGGCCACGTCCTGGCGAATGCGCAACACCGCACGTTTGAACACCACGTTGCCGGTGGCCCCGGCAACCGAGTCCAGCGCTTCGACCAGCGGCACGCCGGCGGCAAACGTGGTCGACAGGGTTCGGGCGAAACGGGCCACGGCGGACTTGTACATCATGGTGCCCACCAGCGGCAGTTTCAGCAGCCAGGCATCACGCCGATCCCGCAGGGCCTGGGATTTCTTCAGGGCATGGCGGGTGCCGAAAAACGCTGCGACCAGCACGCCGAGAATCGCCCACCACCATTGCTGCATGAACTCCGAGAGGCCAATCACCATCAGGGTGAACGCCGGCAGTTCGGCACCGAACCCGGAAAACACCGACTGGAACTGCGGCACCACTTTCACCAGCAGAATCCCGGTGACGACCGCCGCCACCAGGATCACGGCGGTGGGGTAGGTCATGGCTTTCTTGATCTTGGCCTTGAGGCTTTCGCTCTTTTCCTTGTAGGTCGCTACGCGTTCCAAAAGGGTATCGAGGGCGCCGGATTGCTCGCCGGCATCGACCAGGTTGCAGTACAACTCGTCGAAGTATTGCGGTTTCTTGCGCAGGGCTGCGGCGAAGCTGTTGCCGGCGGCGACTTCCTGTTTCACCTCGTCCACCAGTTTGCGCATCGCCGGGTTTTCAAAGCCTTCGCCGATGATGTCGAACGACTGCAGCAACGGCACGCCGGCTTTCATCATGGTTGCCATCTGCCGGGTGAAGAGGGCGATGTCCAGCGGCTTGATGCGTTTGCCGAAATTCAGCAACGACGCGGATTTCTTGCGCACCTTGCCGGGGTTGATGCCCTGCTTGCGCAACTGTGCCTTGATCAGTGCGGGGTTTTGCCCGCTCAACTCGCCGGTGATCCTGCTGCCTTTCTTGTCCGTGCCTTCCCAGGCATAGACGCTGATTTTCGCTGCCTTGACGGCCATGTTCAGTCCTTGGTGACCCGGTTGATTTCTTCAAGGCTGGTGATGCCTTGCATCGCCTTGATCAGTCCCGAGGTGCGCAGGTCGTTGAAGCCGTCCAGGCGCATCTGGCTGTCGATTTCCAATGAGTTGCCCTCGGCCATGATCAGCCGTTGCAGCTCGGGGGTGTTTTTCACCACTTCATAAATCCCGGTGCGTCCCTTGTAGCCGCCGTTGCATTGATCGCAACCGGCGGGCTCATAGATCGTGAAACTGCCGATGCGTTCCTCGGGGAAGCCTTCCTTGAGCAAGGTTTCGCGGGGAATCTCGATGGGCTTCTTGCAGTGGCTGCAGAGTTTTCGCGCCAGACGCTGGGCGATGATCAGGCTGACCGACGTGGCGATGTTGAAGCCGGGAATGCCCATGTTGTGCAAGCGGGTGAGTGTCTCGGCGGCGCTGTTGGTGTGCAGCGTGGAGAGCACAAGGTGACCGGTCTGCGCTGCCTTGATGGCGATTTCCGCAGTCTCGAGATCGCGGATCTCACCGACCATGATCACGTCCGGGTCCTGGCGCAGGAACGAGCGCAGGGCCTGGGCGAAGTCCAGCCCCTGCTTAGGATTGACGTTGACCTGATTGATGCCTTCCATGTTGATCTCCACCGGGTCTTCGGCAGTGGAGATGTTGATGTCGACGGTATTGAGAATGTTGAGCCCGGTGTACAGCGACACGGTCTTGCCGGAACCGGTGGGACCGGTGACCAGGATCATGCCTTGTGGTTGCTTCAGGGCAGCGAGGTACAGGTCTTTCTGCTCCGGCTCGTAGCCTAGGGCATCGATGCCGATCTGCGCGCTGGACGGGTCGAGGATCCGGATCACCACTTTCTCGCCCCACAGGGTCGGCAAGGTGTTGACCCGGAAATCGATCGACTTGCTCTTCGACAGGCGCATCTTCAGTCGCCCGTCCTGAGGTTTGCGGCGTTCCGAGATGTCGAGGCTGGCCATGACCTTCAGGCGTGCGGCAATGCGCCCGGCCAGTTGAATCGGCGGCTTGGCCACTTCGCGCAGGATGCCGTCGGTACGGACCCGAACCCGGTAGTTTTTCTCGTAGGGTTCGAAGTGCAGGTCGGAGGAGCCGCTTTTGATCGCATCCAGCAGCATCTTGTGGACGAACCTCACCACCGGCGCATCGTCGGCGTCCAGCCCACCGATGGCGTCCTGCTTGCTGTCATCGATGGACTCGACGTCCAGCCCGTCGAGGTCGACATCGGCCATGTCTTCCAGGCCGGAGGCGTGGGTGTCGAAGAACTTCTCGATGGCGTCGGTGAGCTTGTCGTCTTCCACCAGAATCGCTTCGGTGGTCAGCCCGGTGCTGAACTGAATATCGTTGATTGCCTGATGATTGCTCGGGTCGGAGATCCCCACGAACAGCTTGTTGCCGCGCCGCCACAGGGGCAGCGCGTGGTGCTGGCGCACCAGTTTTTCGCTGACCAGGCCCTTGGGCTGGGTTTCCTTGTCCAGGCAGTTGAGGTCGAGGAACGCCATGCCGAAATGCTCCGAGGCGATCTCGGCAACCTGCGAACTCTTCACCAGTTTGTTCTGTACCAGATAGCTGACCAGCGACAGGCGATTGCGCTGGGCCTGCTGCCAGGCTTGCTGGGCGCTTTTTTCCGTGAGCAGTTCGGCCTGTACCAATTGCTTGGCCAGACCGCTCAGAGCGATGTCATTCATGGGAATCCCGGATGCAGACAGTTCATGACTTATAGCCTAGTCAAGTGACAGCGCCAAACCGCCTCGGTGCAGGTGACAAAAAGTGTCAGATAGTGCGGTTACAGGTTGTAGGAAACGCCGCGATAGCGTGATCGCGCCCAGCCTGCGCGGGTGCGGGCGCCTTGGCACGGGCTGTGCTGAGTCCTGTTCAGATCATGAGATTCCGACTCATGCATGGAGCGTGTCTATGAAGAAACAACAAGGTTTCACTCTGATCGAGCTGCTGATCGTCGTGGCGATCATCGGCATTCTGGCCACCATCGCGTTGCCGCAATACACCAAGTACCAGGCCCGGTCGAAGGTGACGGCAGGGCTGGCGGAAATCAGCGCACTCAAAGTGCCGTTCGAGGACACCATTAATCAAGGTACCGACCCGACCCTGTTGCTGGTGGCCGGTAACGCGGCAGCCACCACCTCCAACTGCACGTTGGCGGCGTCGGGCACGGCTTCGACAGGGGCCGGCACGATCACCTGCACGCTGGTGAACGCACCAGGCCCGGTGCTGGGCAAGACCATCACGCTCTCCCGCACGGGTGCTGCTACCGGCAACACCGCCGGTGTCTGGAGTTGCGCCTCCACGGTCAACCCGGACTACGCGCCTAAAGGTTGCCCGGGCAGCGGTGCCTGATCGGCTGGCCAGGTGTCATGAAATGCCCCGCTTCGCGGGGCATTTTCTTTTGCGCAGCACTTCACAAAAAGCTTCAATCATTTCAGCGTGTTAGGAACTTTTCCAAAAGCCGCAACTTGCATGCAGATAATTCGAACGTCATGCAATTTGCATGATTCCGAAAATGTTCATGATTTATAACTTATTGATTTATAAAGAATTATTGTCTTTTGAAAACTTGGCACAGCGTTCGCAATATCTCCAGTAACCCTGCTGACAAGACACGCAGCAGACTTTCCAGAAAAACAGGAGTTACTCGTATGAAGAAGTTCGCTATCACTGCCGCTGCTGCTACCGCGCTGACCCTGACCATGGCAACCGGCGCATTCGCACAATCCACTCAGGCAACCCAGGCGCCAATGACCCTGGCCGCCGGTGAAATGACCAAGGCGAAAGAGGCCACTTCCGACACCTGGATCACCACTAAAGTCAAAAGCGACCTGGTCACCGAAAAAGGCATTCCAGGCACTGATATCAAAGTAGAAACCAACAAAGGCGTCGTTTCCCTGTCTTCGACCGTTGCCATCACCGAAGCTCAGAAAACCACCGCCGTGGCCATCGCCAAGAAAATCAAAGGCGTGAAAGCGGTCTCCGCTGACGGCCTGAAAGCCGAGTAAGGCAAGACTTCTCGCCTGGACCGGGAGAAGACGCGACAGGCGGGCCGAGTCATACGTCTGCCGCACTTTAGAGTTCATGCGAACGGCCACAGGGAGTGGCCATTACAGGCCCCGGCATTCGTGTCGGGGCCTGTTCTATTTCAGGGACGGGAAAACCAATGGGGGGAGGTCAGTTGCCACGTTTGCTGTTGATCTGCCGCAGGCGGTTACCTTCGAACCGCAGGTATTGGTACATGCCGTTGCTCGGGCCGTAGGTCCATTCCTCGACCTGAAACTCTTCTCGGCGATTGGCGCTGCGCTTGTAGCCCAGTACGTCACGGCTGACCGGTTCACCGCACTTTTGCAGCACCTCGCTGGAACGGTCACCAAGGCTGACCAACTGACTGCCGCAGCGCAGCGTATCGGACGCCGACGCCTGGCTGGCGACGAGCGCCAGCACTATTGCCGCCAGCCATTGGCTGTTCATCACTCGGCGTCCAGATGCATTTGCGTCACCACGCGGCCGTCGCTCTCCGCTTCGCCGAGATTGGCGTCGATGAAGTACACGCGGTCGTCGGCCAGTTGGCCTTTGTCCACCAGGTAATCCTTGATGCTGCTGGCACGGTCCTGACCCAGTTGGCGCAGCAACACATCGCTGGAGCTCCAGAACTTGATCACGTCCGCACGCATTTTCGCGGTGCGTTCTTCCTTGCCCAGATCCTTCCATTCAGCCGGCGGCTGGGTTTTCAGACGAGTGCGGTAGATGCCTTCGAGCAGAGGGCCTTTTTCGTTATCCGGGACCTGGATCAGTGATGCCTGGGCCGGCACCTTGTCGCCACGGCGCTGCAGCATCTTGTAGTAGTTGTACTGGTATTCACGTTCCAGACGCTGCTCTGCGATCAACGGACCGTCGCTGCTCTGGGCGGCGGTGCCTTCGATTTCCAGGCGCAGGGCCGGACGTTCCTTCAAGGCCTGGGACAGTTTGACCAGCGCGGCTTCGGCGTCCTTGTTCAGTTCGCTGGAACCTGGTGCGAATGACACGGTGCCTAGGTCTTCGGAACCGCCCCCGTTGATCAGCCCGCCAATCATCTTGAACGGTGCGGCGGCGGCTTTGACGACCAGATTGCGCAGGGTCTGCCAGATAATCGGCATCACGCTGAATTGCGGGTTATTGAGGTCGCCGGTGACCGGCAGCTCGATGGAAATCTTGCCGTCCACGTCCTTGAGCAACGCAATCGCCAGTTTCAGCGGCAGGCTCACGGCATCCGGGCTGTCGACTTTCTCACCCAGTTGCAGCTGCTCGACCACCACTTTGTTCTCGGCCTTGAGCTGGCCCTTGGTGATCAGGTAGTGCAGGTCGAGATTGAGCCGGCCCTTGCGGATCCGGTAACCGGCGAACTTGCCGGAGTAGGGCGTCAGGGTGGTCAATTCGACCCGTTTGAAACTGGTGGCGATGTCGAGACTGGCCATCGGATCGAACGGGTTGACCGCGCCCTTGATGGTCACCGGCGCATAGCGGTCGACCTTGCCTTTGACGTCGACGCTGGCCGGTTTCGCCTGACGGCTGTCGATGGTGCCGATCTGGCCGTTGAGCTGCTGGACTGCGGTGGCGAAATTCGGGGTCAGGCTGAAGTCGGCGAAGTTGGCCGAGCCGTCATTGATCGCGATACCGCCGATATGAATGCCCAGCGGTTTCGAGTTGCCGGCTGGTTTGGCCGCTGCGGTTTTCGCCCCGGAATCGGCAGGTTGCGGAATCAGCAAGTCGTCGATGTTGGTGGTGCGGTCATCGTTGATCATGAATCGCACATAGGGCTGGAACAGGTTGATCCTGTCGATCGACAGGTTGTCGCCGTGCTGATAGTTCAGGCCTTCGACCACCACTTGCTGCCACTTGAGGAAGTCGCGGGTCTTCAGGGTGTCGAGGGTGTGCAACTGATCGACCTGGGCGCGACCGGTGACACTGAGTGCCAGAGGTGTGACGCTTTTCAGATTCACTTTCAGATCGCTGCCGAGCATGCCGCTGCGCAGTTCCAGGCGAATGAACGGGTTGATGTAGGACTGGGCGACGCGCAGGTCGATGTCCTGCGTCTTCACGTTGAGTTGGGCCGTGACCGGTGCCAGATTGACCACGCCGTCGGCGCTGATCTTGCCTTGCTTGCCCAGGCCGGTGTCCAGTTTGACGTTGAAGGGCGAGCCGTTGAGGCTGTCGAAATTCTGCAGGTCGAGGTTCAGCGGCGTGACATCCAGCGTGACTTCCGGCTTCGCCGAGCGGTCGGCCAGATGCACTTTGTAGTCACGCAGTTGCACGTCCTTGAGCAGCACCTGCCACGGTTTTCCCGGTGCGGCCGGTTCCGGTTTCGGTGAGTCGGCAGCCGCCGGAGTGCTTTTCGGTTCCGCCGCCGCTTTGGCGGCAGGTCTCGACGGCTGGCTGGCGAACAGTTTCTGCCAGTCCAGTTGCCCGTCCGCCTCAAGGGCGGCCCAGGTTTCGAGTTTCTGGCTGCGGATCTTGCCGACCACCACTTGCTGTTTGGCCAGGTCCACGGTGGTTTCGCTGACGTCGAGGCGGTCGAGTTTTGCCAGCGGGCGCCCGTCCGGGGCCTTGATCGCAAACGGCGCGACACTGACCGAGACGTTGCTCAAGAGCAGTTCGGTTTCCTTGGACAGGTTGAGCTTGTAGTCAGTGCTCAGGCTGACCACGCCGTTTTCCAGTACCAATGGCACCGCGTCGCGCACGTAGGGCCAGAAGGCTTTCATCTGGCCATCGGTGACTTTGAGCGTGCCTTCGGAGGCGATCGGGATCAGGCTGAAGTTGCCTTTCCAGTCGATCTGTCCACCGGCCGGGCCGATGGCGACCAGGGTCATGTCGGCGTTGTCGTCGGGCAGGGTGCTGAGGTTGTTCAGTTCGAAATCGAGCTTGTCGTAGAGGAACTCGATCGGTTCGCTCGGGCGTGAGTCCTGGAAGTGCACGTTGCCGCCGGCCAGTTTGATCCGGTCGATGCGCAGCGGAAACGGTTTGGCATTCGGATCGGCCGGCGTCGGTTCACTGGCCGGCAACTTGAACAGACCCAGCAGATTGAGTTTGCCGTCCTGGGCGAACAGGACTTCGGTCTTGGGTTTATCCAGTTCGATGTCGGACAGGTGCAGCGCTTTTGTCCACAGGCTGTCGAGTTGCAGGTTGGCGTACAGGCGTTCGAAACCGACCTGTTCCTTGCCCGGCTCGCCGATGACCAGGCCCCAAAGCGTGACTTCGAGGCTGAACGGATTGAGTTCGATACGCTGAATGTGCGCAGGCACCGTCGCGTAGTTGGCCAGTTGCTGGTTGGCGACCCGGAGCGCAATGCCCGGCAAAATCAGAAACCCCAGCAGGCTGTAGAGGGCCAGAGCGGTCAACAAGGCGCCAATCGCGCGAATCAATCCTTTGGGCATGTGCGGCTTCATCTGTCTGAATCGGAGTGCCTTGGAGTATGGCACGCGATTCCGGTTCCGAAGTAATAGCCTGTGATCAGGATTGTTCAGATTTTTCTGTGGGAAATTTCCTGCGCGACTTTAGAACCAGAAAATCAGAGCTGAAGAATCAGGGTCTTCAGCGGCGGTTGTTGATCCTGCGAAGGGAAGTCGGCACCCGGCGTCATCACACTCCACTCACGTACCGGGCGCCCGGCTTTCTCGGCGCAGCGCAGCACCTGTTCGCGCCAGTCGTCCATGCTGACTTTCGCCAGGTTGTTGCAGCAGATCAGCACGCCATTGTCGGCAGTGGTCAGCAGGGCTGGCTTGAGCAGGCTTTGATAATCACGCAGCAGATCGACCGTGCCGAACGCACTTTTGGCCCACGCGGGAGGGTCGAGCAGCACCAGATCGTATTGACGCTGTTCGAGGCGCTGATAGCTCGGCAGTTTCTGCCCGCGACGCTGACTGATCGGCAGACCGGCCAACTGGCGAATCGCCGGGAAGTAGTCGGACTGGATGAACTCCATGGTCGGCAGTTGCGGATTGAGCAAACCGTTCTCGCGCCCGACCGCCAGATTGCCCTCGGCGAAGTCCAGGTTGCATACCTCGCGGGCACCGCCGGCGGCCGCACTGAGACCGACGCCGCAGGTGTAGGCGAACAGGTTGAGCACGCTTTTGCCCTTGGCGTGAACCTTGACCCAGCCGCGGGTGTTGCGCAGGTCGAGGAACAGCAGAGGATCCTGACCGGCGTGGCGCCCGCGCACACGGTAGTTCAGGCCCCATTCGTGGCCGACCAGATCAACCAGCGCTGAGTCGTCGGCGCGGTACACGCTGTCTTCACGATCGATGCGCGAGTTGCCACGGGAGCGGTCGTTGTAAACCAGCAAGGTTTGCAATCCCAACGTTTCATTCACCGTGGCGTGCAGTTGCAGCAGGTCGGCGAGTTCCAGCGTCTGGTGGAAGCTCTGCACCATCAGTTGCGGGCCGTAGCGGTCGATAGTCAGGCCGCCGGCGCCTTCCTGGCTGCCGTGGAACAGGCGATAGCAGTCGGTGCCCTGGCGGTGCAGCTCGGCGAGCAGATCCTGGCGTTGATCGAGGGCGGCGCGCAGCGCCTGATTCAGGGAAGACATGCTTGCGCCTTGCTGGAGGGAATCGGGGCGCGGGAGTTTAGCAGTTACTGAGCTTCAGCTCAGCCCCATCCGCCGCTGGGCCCGCTGAACCGATCCATTGCGCATCGCCCAGCGCAGCATTGGCGCGCTGCGTTTGACACTGGCGCGGATCAACTGGCGTTGCAGCGGGTTCTGGCGGGCATCCAGCATGTCGCTGGCCCAGTCCGGCAGCAGGTCGATGCCGGCCTTCATCATCAGGTCGCCAAACGGCCGCGCCAGAACGCTGGGTGCCGGGGCATCGAGCAACAGGAGCAGGACTTCGCGGCTGCGCTCGTCACACAGCAACTGCGGACGCATGCGCTGCAGGTAATCGGCCACGGCCTGGCGCGATTTCGGTACATCCCGGGCACCGAGGCGTTCAGCGACCACGGCGATTTCCGCGTAGTAACGATCCTGGTCTACCGGCGACAACTGCGGGTTGCGGTAACGCAAATGGGCGGCGAGAAAATTGCTGACTTCGGCCACGTGCACCCAGGTCAGCAGATCCGGATCGCTGGCCGCATAGGGCCGGCCATCCGGCGCGGTGCCGACGACTTGCAGGTGAATGGTGCGGACTTTTTCGATCAGCCATTCGGCGTCCCGTTTCGAGCCGAACGTAGTGCCGGAGACAAACTGGCTGGTACGGCGCAAGCGGCCGAGCATGTCCTGGCGAAAGTTCGAGTGATCCCAGACGCCGGCCAGTGCCAGTGGGTGCAGGGCTTGCAGCAACAAGGCACTGATGCCGCCGATCAGCATGCTGCTGAAGTCGCCGTGCACTTGCCAACTGATCGAGTCCGGGCCGAACAGGCCGGGATCGCCCTTGGGGTTTTCCAGATCGAGCTGGCCGAGGGACAGACCGGTCAGGCTCATGAGTTGGTTTTCGATACGGCTGCGGATGAATTCCATGGCAACTCAGTGATGAAGGGCGGCGCGGCCGGTTGACCGCGCCCGTGATTCTACTGGTTAAGGCGCTTGTCGATCAGCCCCTGCACCACGCTCGGGTCAGCCAGGGTCGAGGTGTCGCCGAGGCTGTCGAGTTCGTTGCAGGCAATCTTGCGCAGGATCCGCCGCATGATCTTGCCCGAACGGGTTTTCGGCAGGGCCGGGGCCCACTGGATCAGGTCCGGTTTGGCGAAACTGCCGATCTCCTTGCTGACGTGGGCCAGCAGTTCCTTTTTCAGTTCGTCGTTGGGTTCGGCACCGTTCATGGGCGTGACGAAGGCATAGATGCCCTGGCCTTTGACGTCATGGGGATAACCGACCACGGCGGCCTCGGCAATGCTGTCGTGCAGCACCAGCGCGCTCTCGACCTCGGCGGTGCCGATGCGGTGGCCGGAGACATTGATCACGTCGTCGATGCGCCCGGTGATCCAGTAGTCGCCGTCCTCGTCGCGGCGGGCGCCGTCGCCGGTGAAGTAGTAGCCGGGGTAGGGCTTGAAGTAGGTGTCGACCATGCGTTGCGGATCGCCATAGACGCTGCGGATCTGCGCCGGCCAGCTCGACTTGATCGCCAGCACGCCGCTGCCGGCGCCTTTGATTTCCTTGCCATGCTCGTCGAGCAGCACCGGTTGCACGCCGAACATCGGTTGGGTGGCGCAGCCCGGTTTTATCCGCTGGGCGCTGACCAGCGGGCTGAGCATGATGCCGCCGGTTTCGGTCTGCCACCAGGTATCGACAATCGGACAACGCTGTTCGCCTACGACGTTGAAATACCATTCCCACGCTTCCGGGTTGATCGGCTCACCGACGCTGCCGAGCAATCTGAGGCTCTGTCGCGACGTTTCCTGCAAGGGACCTGCTCCTTCGCGCATCAGTGCGCGCAGGGCCGTGGGGGCGGTGTAGAAGATGTTGACCTTGTGTTTGTCGATCACCTGCCAGAACCGCGACGTGCTTGGGTAGCTTGGTACGCCTTCGAAGATCAGCGTCGTCGCGCCGTTGGCCAGCGGGCCATAGACGATGTAACTGTGGCCGGTGACCCAGCCGACGTCGGCGGTGCACCAGAACACTTCGCCTTCGCGGTAGTCGAGGACGTACTTGAAGGTCATCGCCGCTTGCAGCAGGTAACCGCCGGTGGTGTGCAGCACTCCCTTGGGTTTGCCGGTGCTGCCGGAGGTGTAGAGGATGAACAGCGGATCTTCGGCGTCCATCGGTTCCGGAGGGCAATCGTCGCTGACGTCGCGCACCGCCTGGTGATACCAGAGGTCGCGGCCTTCGACCCAGTCGATCTTGTTCTGGGTGCGCTCGACTACCACGACGGTGCTGACGTCCGGGCAACTCAACAGGGCCTTGTCGACATTCTGTTTCAGCGGCACGAACTTGCCACCGCGCACGCCTTCATCTGCAGTGATCACGGTGCGGCAGTCGGCGTCGAGAATGCGGTCGCGCAACGAGTCCGGGGAGAAACCGCCAAACACCACCGAGTGAATCGCGCCGATCCGCGTGCAGGCGAGCATGGCATAGGCCGCTTCGGGGATCATCGGCATGTAGATGCACACCCGGTCGCCTTTCTTCACGCCACGGCTTTTCAGCACGTTGGCCAGGCGGCAGACGTGGTGATGGAGTTTGTTGTAGGTGATTTGCGTCGATTCGGCAGGGTCGTCACCTTCCCAGAGGATGGCGATCTGATCGCCGCGCTTTTCCAGGTGACGGTCGATGCAGTTGTAGCTGACGTTCAGTTTCGCCCCGGCAAACCAGGAAGCCTCGCCGGTCTTCAGGTCATAGCGCTGGACGGTCTGCCACGGTGTGCTCCAGTCGAGGAAGCGCGTGGCCTGTTCGGCCCAGAAGGTGCTGGGGTGTTCAATGGATTCGCGGTACAGGCGATGGTAGTCGTCCTGACTCAACTGGGCAGCCCGGCGGACGGCATCGGCTTTGGGGAACGTGCTGATATCGAACATGACGGTTCCTTATTCTTGTTATGCGACAAGGATAAAGATGCGCCGAGAGCGGGGAGGGTTCAAGACCCGTAAACAAACACCCCCTCATGGCGAGGGGGTGTGTTCAGTGCAGGATCAGCCGCGGTGACGGCCGCGGAAGTAGTTGATCAGGCCCTGGGTGGAAGCATCTTCGGCGGCGGTTTCTTCGCTGCCGACCAGGCGGTTGTAGACGCCCTTGCCCAGTTCCTTGCCCAGTTCCACGCCCCACTGGTCGAAGGCGTTGATGCCCCAGACCACGCTTTGCACGAAGACTTTGTGTTCGTACATCGCCACCAGTGCGCCGAGACGACGCGGGCTGATGCGCTCGACCACGATGGTGTTGCTCGGACGGTTGCCCGGGATCACCTTGTGCGGTGCCAGTTTGTGCACTTCGGCTTCGCTCATGCCCTTGTCGCGCAGTTCGGCTTCGGCTTCCGGCAGGGTCTTGCCGAGCATCAGTGCCTGACTCTGGGACAGGCAGTTGGCGTACAGCCACTGATGGTGGTCGGACACCGGGTTGAAGCTGACGATCGGCACGATGAAGTCGGCCGGGATCAGTTGGGTGCCTTGGTGCAGCAACTGGTGGTAAGCATGCTGACCGTTGCAACCTACGCCACCCCAGATCACCGGACCGGTATCGGTCGACACCGGGGTGCCGTCCTGACGCACGCTCTTGCCGTTGGATTCCATGTCCAGCTGTTGCAAGTGCTTGGTGATGTTACGCAGGTAGTGGTCGTACGGCAGGATCGCGTGACTCTGCGCGCCCCAGAAGTTGCCGTACCACACACCGAGCAGGGCCAGCAGCACCGGCATGTTCTGTTCGAACGGCGCGCTCTGGAAATGCTGGTCCATGGTGTAGGCACCGGACAGCAGTTCCTTGAAGTTGGACATGCCGATGGCCAGGGCGATTGGCAGACCGATGGCCGACCACAGCGAATAACGACCGCCGACCCAGTCCCACATCGGGAAGATGTTTTCTTCGCGGATACCGAAGGCCACGGCTGCCGCGTTGTTGCTCGATACGGCGATGAAGTGACGATACAGCTCGGCTTCCGAACCGCCCTGAGCCAGGTACCAGGCGCGCGCGGCCTGGGCGTTTTTCAGGGTTTCGAGGGTGTTGAACGACTTCGAAGAAACGATGAACAGCGTGGTCTCTGCGCGCAGTTTTTGCGTCAGCTCGTGGAATTCGCTGCCGTCGATGTTTGCCAGGTAATGGCAACGCACGCCTTTCTGGGCGTAGGACAGCAGGGCTTCGGAGACCAGCTCAGGGCCGAGGAACGAACCACCGATGCCGATGTTCACCACGTCAGTGATCGGCTTCTCGGTGTAACCGCGCCACAGACCGTCGTGGATACGGCCCACGAGATCGGTGATCTGGTTCAGCACCTTGTGTACTTCAGGCATCACGTTGACGCCGTTGACCGACAGCTTGTCGCCGACCGGGCGACGCAGGGCGGTGTGCAGCGCCGGGCGGCCTTCGGAGGAGTTGACGATTTCGCCGTCGAACAGCGCCTTGATCGCGCCCTTGAGATCGACTTCATTGGCCAGGCCCACCAGCAGGTTGCGGGTCTCGGCGTTGATCAGATTCTTCGAATAGTCGAGAAACAGTCCGCAGCTGCTGAGGGTGAACTGATTGAAGCGCTGCGGATCGGCGTTGAAGGCTTCGCGCATGCTGAAATCCTGCATGGCTTGGCGGTGGTCTTTCAACGCTTGCCAGGCAGGCAGAGCGGTAACGTCATGAGGAGTGCGGTAGTACGCCATCGCTGCGGTTTTCCTTTTTACTTGAACGGCCTTTTGAACACTGAAAAGACCTCCCCGCCATGTTTGGGCGAGGGGGCAACTGCGTCGACACGATTACACGGGCGCAGGGCGAATACAGTAAACCTAGCGCTGCGATCTGTCTTGGCTTCTTCTGACCTGTTACCTGTACTTTTTTAACATCGATAACAGCAGACGCCGACAGACGGCGGGTAATACGAGCAAGTCCCTGCTTTTCGCGCGCAGTGGATCGGCGGGCAGTTTGCCCGATGGTCTGGTGGTCAGCAATACGGTTTGGAAGAGGAGGTGACACGAATGTGAGAGCGAGCAGGCTCACTCTCACATTCTGATATTGCGGTGCTCAGGCGGGGGTATCGAGATTCAGGTGCAGGTTGTCGATCAACCGGGTAGTGCCGAGGAACGCAGCCACCAGAATCACCAGGTCACGATCTTCCGCCGTCGCCGGACGCAGGGTCAGGGCGTGGCGGATTTCCAGGTAGTCCGGACGCAGGCCGGCGGCTTCCAGCTGTTGCCGCTGTGCCTGGATCAGGGCCGGGAAGTCGCGCTCGCCCTGCTTGATCGACTCGGCGATGCTGCTCAGGGCGCGATAGACCACGGGCGCCACGGCACGTTGTTCCTCGCTGAGGAAACCGTTGCGCGACGACAGCGCCAAGCCGTCGGCGGCACGCACGGTCGGCTCGCCAATGATCTGGATCGGCATGTTCAGGTCATGCACCAGCGCACGGATCACCGCCAGTTGCTGGTAGTCCTTCTGACCGAAGATCGCCAGATCCGGCTGAACCATGTTGAACAGTTTGCTGACCACGGTCGCCACGCCTTCGAAGTGCCCCGGACGGCTGGCGCCGCACAGGCCTTCGGACAAGTGCGGCACGCTGACCCGGGTCTGGCCGGCCATGCCGTCGGGGTACATCTCTTCGACGGTCGGGGCGAACAGCAGGGAGCAGCCGGCGTCCAGCAGTTTTTCCTGATCCGCCGCCAGGGTGCGCGGGTATTTGTCGAGGTCTTCGCCGGCGCCGAATTGCAGCGGGTTGACGAAAATGCTCGCGACCACGAAGTCCACTCGCTGCCTGGCCTTGGTGATCAGTGCGATGTGGCCGCTGTGCAGGTTGCCCATGGTCGGCACGAAGCCGATGCGCTTGCCTTCGCTGCGGGCGCGCGCCACGGCAGCGCGCAGTTCACGTACGGTTTTAACGGTGTTCATGCAGAGAATCCGTGTTCGATCCCAGGGAAAGTGGCGGCTTTGACTTCGCTGACGTACGCCTTCAATGCGGACTGGATGCTGTCCTGACCCTGCATGAAGTTCTTCACGAATTTCGGTACGCGGCCGCTGATCGACAGGCCGAGCATGTCGTGCAGCACCAGGACCTGACCGTCGGTGTCGGCGCCGGCGCCGATGCCGATCACCGGGATTTTTACTGCGCTGGTGATTTCGGCAGCCAGTTCGCTCGGCACGCATTCCAGCAGCAACATGGCCGCGCCGGCCTGCTCCAGGGAGATCGCGTCGGCGCGCATCTGGCGTGCCTGGTTTTCGTTGCGACCCTGCACTTTATAGCCACCGAGAATGTTCACGGCTTGCGGGGTCAGGCCCATGTGGGCGCAGACCGGAACGCCGCGTTCGGCCAGCAGGCGGATCGACTCCGCCAGCCACAGCGCGCCTTCGACCTTGACCATGTGTGCGCCGGCCTGCATCAGCATGGCGCTGTTGGTCATGGTTTGTTCAAGGGTGGCGTTGGCCATGAAAGGCAGGTCGGCCAGGATCAGGGCGTCGGTGTTGCCGCGCTTGACGCTGGCGGTGTGGTAGGCCATTTCCGCAATGGTCACCGGCAGGGTGCTGTCGTGACCTTGCAGGACCATGCCGAGGGAGTCGCCCACCAGCAGCACTTCGACACCGGCCTCGTTGCAGGCGTGGGCGAAGGTCGCGTCATAGCAGGTCAGCATGGTGATCTTTTCACCTTTCTGCTTGAGGCTCTGGAGCGTGGTCAGGGTGATGGCTGGCATGTAAGAAATCCTCGTTCAGGCGCTTTGGAAACTACTGCGAGTAACGCGCGTGATTCGTCATCTACTCAGGCGCACGCTCTTTTGTCGTGCTTATAAGGCCTGGATTGCGCCCTTGTATGCCGGGTTGGCGGCAGCGGGACGCCTATAGTCGTGATGAGGCCTCAGGAAGTCAATTGCATGTGTTACCGCATTGTTACGACGGGAGTGTTACCGGCGTTACTGATGCGATTCAGCGGGCCGGCGGGCCTGATCTGCGGAGTTTTTGTCCTACAAGAACGCAAAATGCGGGAGCCAGTTTGCTCCCGCATCGGCGGTTTGGGTCAGGCGTGGGCGAGGCGCTCGAGGCCGACGAACGGGCAGGCTGCGAGAAGATCGGCAAGGGTGCGGCCATCAGCCAGGCGCAGATCTTCGGGGGCCAGTTCGGCCAGGGGATACAGAACGAAGGCGCGTTCCTGCATGTGGTAATGCGGGACTTTGAGGCGCGGCTCGTCGATCAGCCGGTCACCGAACAACAGAATGTCCAGGTCCAGCGTGCGCGGGCCCCAGCGCTCCAGGCGTTCGCGGCCCTGACCGTTTTCGATGGCTTGCAGGGCATCGAGCAGGTCCAGCGGGGCGAGTGTGCTGTCGAGCGCCGCGACCGCGTTGGTGTAACGCGGTTGGCCCGGCAGCAACGAATCGCTCTGGTAAAAGGCCGAGACGCCGACCAGTGCGCTGTCTGGCAATTGCCCCAGCGCGTCGACCGCGCTGCGCAGTTGTTCGGCGGGGTCAGCCAGATTGCTGCCCATGCCGATATAGATGCGTTCCATGCCTTATTCGCCCGTGGCGCTCGGTGCGCCGGCGCGTTTGCGCTTGGAACCGCTGCTGCGGCGACGCTTGCGCGGAGCACCGCTGGCGCCGTCTTCCTTGCCGCTGAGGTCGCGGATCATGTCGCGGCGCTCGCTGTCATTGGCGTCCTGATAATCGGTCCACCATTCGCCCAGGCCATCGGTCTGCTCGCCGGCGCTTTCACGCAGCAGCAGGAAGTCGTAGCCGGCGCGGAAGCGCGGATTGTCCAGCAACAGGTCGGCGCGTTTGCCGCTGCGGCGCGGCAGGCGTTCCTGCATGTCCCAGATCTCGCGGATCGGCATGGTGAAGCGTTTTGGAATCGCAATGCGCTGGCACTGTTCGGCGATCAGCTCGTGGGCGGCTTCCTGCATCGCCGGAATCGGCGGCATGCCACGCTCTTGCAGACGCAACACGCGGGCCGGCAGGGCAGGCCACAGCAATGCGGCAAACAGGAATGCCGGGGTCACCGGTTTGTTCTGCTTGATCCGCAGATCGGTGTTGGTCAGCGCTTCGCTGATCAGCGTGTGGGTGTATTCCGGGTTGTATTCCAGCGCATCGGCACTGGCCGGGAACAACGGCGTGAACAGTTGCAGGTCGACCAGCATTTCGAAGGTGATGGCGCCATGTCCGGAGAGGAACAGCTTGAGCACTTCCTCGAACAGCCGGGCCGACGGAATCTCGCGCAGCATCGGCGCCAGTTCGCGGATCGGCTGGACGGTGTGCTTTTCGATGCCGAAGTTGAGCTTGGCGGCGAAACGCACGGCTCGCAGCATCCGCACCGGGTCTTCCTGGTAACGCTGCTTCGGGTCGCCGATCAGGCGGATCAGATGATTGCGGATGTCGTGCACGCCGTTGGCGTAATCGAGAATGCGCTCGCTGACCGGATCGTAATACAGGGCGTTGATGGTGAAGTCGCGGCGTTGCGCGTCTTCTTCCAGCGTGCCGTAGACGTTGTCGCGCAGAATGCGCCCGCTCTCGTTGCGCGAAGACTGGTTGCTGTCTTCGTCATCTTCGTTTTGCGGGTGATTGGCGCGGAAGGTCGCGACCTCGATGATTTCGCGACCGAAATGGATGTGCACCAGCTTGAAGCGGCGGCCGATGATCCGCGCATTGCGGAATTCGGCGCGGACCTGCTCGGGGGTAGCGCTGGTGGCAACGTCAAAGTCTTTGGGCGTGATGCCCAGCAGCATGTCGCGCACGCAACCGCCGACCAGATAAGCCTGGTAACCGGCGCCTTGCAGACGTTCGACGATATTGACCGCGTAACGGCTGAATTGGCCCTTTTGCAGCGAATGTTGGCCGCTGTTGAGGACTTCAGGCGTGCTACGGATGTGTTGAGTACGACGAACGGGAGTTCGGAATGACTGGAACAACTTCTTCAGCATGGGATGCACTGTTTGAAGGAATGTTCGGCCAGACCAAAGAATGACCGCATGATGGGCCGGGATTCTAGCATTTAGTCGAGTGATGGTGTAGGACGCAGGCATTTTGCGCTGCAAGCCGCAGGCTAAAGGCGTCGAAAAGGATGAGTGAGGGGGATTTTGCTGCGGGGGAGAAACTACAAGGGGAGCCGAAGCTCCCCAAGAAGTAGTTGCGTGCTCTTTTTATTATTGATTCGGGCTTCTTGTTTTTGTTGAGTGCCCTCGCCATGAAGCTTTTCCTTCATGACCCTCCCAATCGGGAGCCAAGAGCAAACGGATTGCTTTGGTCGCTGAATTGCAGTGATCTCTCGATCCAACCAGTACAGGCTCTGTCTTAAGACAGTTTTTGTTGTTCTCGGCCTGGTCGTGGGGCAAGCCCCAAATACAACGCCTCTCCAAAAGAATCAGTTAGCTGCGCCTCTCGCCGTCTTGTTTTTATTGTGCGTGAGTCGATTCGTCTTATTTTTATTGTCTTGTGCATTGCTTGTTATTGTTCTTGTACCAAACATATAGCAGGTGCCGTGCCAACTTTTGCGAACCCCAATAAAACAAGGGGTTAGGTCGATATAACCGTTTTCGCAGGGCGAAAAAAAGCCGGGGTTTCGTTACCGATAACCCCGGCTTCTGTTACGTGAAAAGACTGAGGTAACAGTTTTTTCACATCCTCAACCGTTACCCGCACACTCGACAGGTAACGTTCAGCTCTCGCTGGCGACCCCGGTCTTGCGCCTTGGAATGCCCAGACGCTGACGGCGCTCCCACAGGCATTTGCGGCTGACGCCCAGTTTGCGCGCCAGTTCGGTCTCGGTCATGTGGTCCTGATGCTCGAGCACGAAATGCTGGAAGTAATCTTCCAGCGACAGATCTTCGGTCGGCTCGTGGCTGCTGTTGCTGGCGTTACCGGCCGGTTGCGCCGGCAGACCGATGAACTCATCGTCCTCCAGGTCACCCAGCTCGATGTCGATGCCCAGCAGGTCGGCAGAGATTTCCGGGCTTTCGCTCAGAATCACGGCGCGCTCGACGGCGTTTTCCAGCTCCCGCACGTTGCCCGGCCAGGAATAGTGCCGGATGGCCTGTTCGGCATCGGCGGCAAATTTCAGGTCGGTGCGGTTGATGCGTGCGCTCTGGCGAGCGAGGAACGCATTGGCGATTTCGTTGACGTCGGCGCCACGCTCGCGCAGGGCCGGCAGTTTCAACGCGATCACGTGGAGGCGGTAGTACAAGTCCTCACGGAACTGGCCGATTTTCGCCAGGCTCTTGAGGTCGCGGTGGGTTGCGGCGATCAGTCGGACATCGACCTTCTGCGATTGGACCGAGCCAACCCGGCGAATTTCGCCTTCCTGCAATACGCGCAGCAGGCGGGCCTGTGCTTCCAGTGGCAATTCGCCGATCTCGTCGAGGAACAGCGTGCCGCCGTCCGCCGCTTCCACCAGGCCGGCGCGACCGGCGCTGGCACCGGTGAACGCGCCTTTCTCGTGACCGAACAGTTCCGACTCGATCAGGCTTTCCGGAATGGCGGCGCAGTTCACCGAGATCATCGGTGCCTTGGCGCGTTTCGACAGGTTGTGCAGGGCGCGGGCCACCAGTTCTTTACCGGTGCCGGACTCACCCTGGATCAATACATTGGAATCCGTCGGGGCGACTTTACGGATCTTGCCGTAAAGGTCCTGCATGGGTGGGCAGGAGCCGATGATGCCGATCTCGCCATTGCTGTTGTCGACGGCGGATTTGCCGTTACCGTTGGCAGTTTTGCCGGTAACAACTTCGCCGGCAGCCGGCGCCGACTGGCGATCACGCAGGATCCGCGCGACAGCTTGAAGCATCTCGTCGTGGTCGAAAGGCTTGGCGATGTAGTCCACCGCGCCCATCTTCATCGAGTCGACCGCCGAGCGCAGGCTGGCGTAGCTGGTCATGATCAGCACCGGCGTGCCCTGGCCGAGCTTGATCAGCTCGGTGCCCGGAGCACCCGGCAGGCGCAGGTCGCTGACGATCAGATCGAAAGTGGGAATACTGAAGCGTTCTTGTGCTTCCTGCACTGAACCGGCTTCGCTGACCTGGTACTGGTTGCGTTCCAGCAGGCGGCGCAAGGCGGAGCGGATAATGGTTTCGTCTTCGACGATCAAAATGTGCGGCATTGATTCGATACTCTCGACGGTCTCAGTTCACAGCGGACGTCGCTTCGACATGACGCGGCAATGTCACCCGGATACGGGTGCCGCGCTGGCTCTGAACATCAGCCGGGCTGTCGATGGTGATTTGTCCATAATGCTCTTCAACGATGGAATAGACCAGTGCAAGGCCCAGACCGGTGCCTTCGCCAGGATCCTTGGTGGTGAAGAAGGGTTCGAACAATCGATCCATGATGCTCGATGGAATACCGCTGCCTTCGTCCTCGACGATCAGATCGACCGTGTGTTCGCCGGCTTCGCTCTTGACCCGCACCGCACTGCCGGCAGGCGAGGCGTCACGGGCGTTGGAGAGCAGATTGATCAGAACCTGGGCGAGCCGCTGCGGGTCGCCTTCGACCCAGTGGTCGGGGTCGCACAGGTTATAGAACTGGACTTCGAAGTTGCGTCGGTTCAGGGCCAGCAGACCGATGGCGTCCTGAGCCACTTCCGCCAGACAGACGGGCTCGTCGCTGTGCTGATGGCTGCCGGCGTGGGCGAAGCTCATCAGCGACTGCACGATGCGCGACACGCGTTTGGTCTGCTCGAGGATCTGGCCGCTGATTTCCGTCAGTTCGCCGTCGTCTTCGCGTTCTTCACGCAGGTTTTGCGCAAGACAGGCGATACCGGTGATCGGGTTGCCGATTTCATGGGCCACGCCGGCCGCGAGTCGGCCAATGCTGGCCAGGCGCTCGGAGTGCACCAGCTTGTCTTCGAGCATCTGGGTTTCGGTCAGGTCTTCCACCAGCAGCACCAGGCCGCTGTTGCCCGGCGCCAGTGGCTCGTCGATGGCCGCTTTGTGCAGGTTCAGCCAGCGGGTCTGGCCGTCGAGGGCCAGGTGCTGTTTGTGCAAATGTTCGTCGGGCAGGTTGATGAAGCCTTGCAGCAATTCTTTCCACGGATTGGCGATGGTGCTCAAGCGCGATCCGACGACCCGTTGCGCGGCAATCCCGGTCAGCTCTTCCATGGCCTTGTTCCACATCAGGATCTCCTGATCCTTGGCCAGCGAGCAGACGCCCATCGGCAGTTCCTGCAAGGTCTGGCGGTGGTAGCGGCGCAGGGCATCGAGTTCGGCGGCGAGGCCGGTGAGGCGCGAGTGGTAGTCCTCAAGGCGACTTTCAATGAAGTGAATGTCTTCGGTGACGTAGTTTTCACCGCCCGCCTTGTACGGCAGGAAGGTTTCCACCATGTCCTGGGCGACGCTCGGGCCCATCAGGCCGGAGAGGTTGGCTTCGATCCGGTCACGCAAACGGCGCAAGGCATAAGGGCGGCGCTCGTCGAAAGGCAGATAAAGGTCGCGCAGGGCCTGTTCGACTTCCTTTTGCGCAGCCTTGGCGCCCAATGGTTTGGCCAGTTGCGTGGCGAATTCCTGCGGCGAGGCGGCGTGCAGCTCCCGGCGTTGCGGGCGACGCACGTTGTCCACCGCGCAGGCTTCGGCGGCGCTGGCCTCTTCCGGGCTGGCATTGGTGAACAGCGAAATCAAAGTGAACATCAAGACGTTGGCCGCCAGCGAGGCGATGGCCGCCATGTGCCAGCTGGTGTCGTCCAGCACGTAGATCATGTTCAGCAGCGGGATATAGAAACCCTGCAGATTGCCGACCAGCGGCAGCAGCATGGTCACCACCCACACCAGAATCCCCGCCAGCAGACCGGCGATGAAACCGCGGCGGTTAGCGGTCGGCCAGTACAGCACCGACAATACGCCCGGCAGGAATTGCAGGGTGGCCACGAACGCGACGATGCCGAGGTTGGCCAGATCCTGTTCGGCACCGAGCATCAGGTAGAAGCAGAAGCCGGCCATGATGATCGCGACGATCAGTGCCCGGCGGGTCCATTTCAACCAGCGGTAGATGTTGCCTTCGGCCGGTGGCTGATAAAGCGGCAGCACCAGATGGTTCAGGGCCATGCCCGACAGCGCCAGCGTGGTGACGATGATCAGGCCGCTGGCCGCCGACAGACCGCCGACGTACGCCAGCAGCGCCAGCGCCTTGCTGTTGGCAGCAATGCCGATGCCGAGGGTGAAGTATTCCGGATTGGTGGTGGCGCCGAGTTTCAGGCCGGCCCAGAGAATCAGCGGCACGGCCAGACTCATCAGCAACAGGAACAGCGGCAGGCCCCAGCTCGCACTCACCAGCGAACGCGGGTTGAGGTTCTCGGTGAAGGTCATGTGATACATGTGCGGCATCACGATCGCCGAGGCGAAAAACACCAGCAGCAACGTGCGCCACGGGCCTTCCTGCAAAGGGGTGTGCAGGGCGGCGAGGGCGGTCTGGTTCTGCAGCAGCCACAGTTCGAGCTGTTGCGGGCCGTCGAACACACCATACAAGGCGTAGAGGCCGACGCCGCCGAGAGCGGCCAGTTTGATCACCGATTCGAAGGCGATCGCAAACACCAGCCCTTCGTGCTTTTCACGGGTGGCGATATGGCGGGAGCCGAAGAAGATCGTGAACAGAATGATCAGCGCACAAAACGCCAGGGCTACGCGATTCTGCACCGGTTCGCCGGTAAGAATGCCGATGGAATCGGCCACGGCCTGGATCTGCAACGCCAGCAACGGCAATACACCGATCAGCATGAAAATCGTGGTCAGCGCGCCGGCCCAGGTGCTGCGGAAGCGGAACGCGAACAAGTCCGCCAGCGACGACAGTTGATAAGTGCGAGTGATCTTCAGGATCGGATACAGCAGCACCGGCGCCAGCAGGAACGCACCGGACACCCCGAGATAACTCGACAGAAAGCCGTAGCCGTACTGATAAGCCAGACCGACCGTACCGTAGAACGCCCACGCACTGGCGTAGACCCCCAGCGACAGGGTGTAGGTCAGCGGATGGCGAATGATCGCCCGCGGGATCATGCCCCGTTCACTGATCCACGCCACCCCGAACAGCGCAGCCAGGTAGGCGGCGCTGATCAGCAGCATCTGGGTCAGGCTAAAGCTCATCGGCATCTTTTTGGCTCTGAAGGATGAAGGTCACGACGATCAGGATCAGCCAGAGCAGATAAGGGCGATACCAGGCGCCCGTGGCGTCGATCCACCAATCCATGATGGCGGGAGAAAACAGGTAGATCCCCACGACCAGAAGCAGGACCAAGCGATAGATGTACATCCCGGCCTCTCTTTTTTATGCGCGTGCCCGAAAACGTGCGGCGATGGTAACGGATGGGCGCGCCACTGCAAGTGTCGTCACAGCAGTTGCGCTTCAGGCAGGGTCAGTGTGCGCGGGATTTTCGAGGCATCCCAGTGGGCGCTGCCCCAGTTCAACAATTCTTGCGGCGAGGCGTGGGCCAGTTCGGCGCCGGGATTTTGCCCCAGCGCGCGCAAGGCGCGCAGCAGCAGTGGCGTGGCCTGATCGGCTTCCAGCGGTGGCGAGCGGTAGGACTTGCCGAGTTTGTTGCCGTCGGGCTGGGTAATCAGCGGCAGATGCAGATAACGCGGCTGGCGCAGGCCCAGCAGTTCTTGCAGGTAGAGTTGGCGCGGCGTCGAGTCGAGCAGATCGGCGCCGCGCACGATGTCGGTGATGCCCTGCCAGGCGTCGTCCAGCACCACCGCCAGTTGATAGGCGTACAGGCCGTCGCGGCGGCGGATCACGAAATCACCCACGTCACGGCCCAGGTGCTGACGGTATTCGCCCTGCACCCGGTCGATGAAGTGATATTCCAGCTCGGGCACGCGCAGGCGGATCGCGGCGTCTTCCTGACCATGGCCGGCATTGCGGCACAGTCCCGGATAAATGCCGTGATAGGGCTCCAGTTGTTTGCGCGAGCAGGTGCAGGCGTACGCCAGACCGTGATTGAACAGACTGTCGAGCACTTGCGCGTAGGCGTCATGCCGGTCGCTCTGGCGGACCATTTCGCCGTCCCATTCGAAGCCGTAGCTTTCCAGCGCCTTGAGAATCGCGGCTTGCGCCCCCGGCTCTTCCCGGGGCGGATCGAGATCTTCCATGCGCACCAGCCAGCGGCCGTTCACCGAGCGGGCGTCCAGATAAGAAGCCAGTGCAGCCACCAGCGAACCGAAGTGCAGGTGTCCACTGGGTGTAGGCGCAAAGCGGCCGATGTAGGCGGGGGAGGTGTTGGCAGTCATGAGAGCGATGCTACTAGAGAGTCAAAAAACAGCAGAAACAAAAACGGAGCGTTCGCACGCTCCGTTTCTCGTTCAGGTCGGGATTACTTGCCGACCTGCTTTTCCTTGATTTCCGCAAGGTTCTTGCAGTCGACGCACATGTCGGCAGTTGGGCGGGCTTCGAGGCGCTTGACGCCGATCTCGATGCCGCAGGAATCACACCAGCCGTACTCTTCGTCTTCGATCAGTTGCAGCGTCTTGTCGATCTTCTTGATCAATTTGCGCTCGCGGTCGCGGGCACGCAGCTCAAGGGCGAATTCTTCTTCCTGGCTGGCACGGTCGGCCGGATCAGGGAAGTTGGCTGCTTCGTCTTTCATGTGATCAACAGTGCGGTCGACTTCCTGCATCAAGTCCAGTTTCCACTTGGTCAGGATCTTGGTGAAGTGCGCGCGCATGGGCTTGCCCATGTACTCTTCGCCTTCGGCCGGAACGTAAGGTTCGAAACCGCTGATCGCCTGTTGCTGCTGTTGCTTTGCTTGGGTGGGCATGAAATGGACCGCCTCTACTCTTGTAATCCATTGCGCAGGATTGCTCCATCACCGACACCTGCCGGCCCTGCGGCTGCAAGCGGGCGAACTTACCAGATCAATTCGGCCTGCGCTACTCCCGGATGTCGAGCCCGCGGCCGGTGGTGCTTGCAAATGTTTGCCAAGCCATGTCTGGTGGTGCTGGAGACCTGACAATCAATCATTTTAGTCAATCCTGGAGCGTACGCTTGTGTCGTTACAGTCCAGTGTTCTTGAGGCTGTGACCGCTACGGGTTCTCGCTCGTTCCGGCAGATGGGTAGAATCGTTTCTTTTCCCTCGTTGAAGGAAGGCCAATGGCTCAGCCCTACAGTGCGCGCAGTCGTGCGATCGAACCGTTCCATGTGATGGCGTTGCTGGCGCGGGCCAATGAATTGCAGGCTGACGGCCACGACGTGATCCACCTGGAAATCGGCGAACCGGACTTCACGACCGCCGAACCGATCATCCGCGCCGGCCAGGCCGCGCTGACGGCGGGGAAAACCCGTTACACCGCCGCCCGCGGCATTCCTGAGCTGCGCGAGGCGATTTCCGGTTTCTACCAGACCCGCTATGGCCTGAATATTGATCCGCGACGGATTCTGATCACGCCGGGCGGCTCCGGGGCGCTACTGCTGGCCAGCGCGTTGCTGGTGGATCCGGGCAAGCACTGGTTGCTGGCCGATCCCGGTTATCCGTGCAACCGGCACTTTCTGCGCCTGGTTGAAGGCGCGGCGCAACTGGTTCCTGTCGGCCCGGATGTACGCTATCAACTGACGCCTGATCTGGTGGAGCGCCACTGGGATCACGACAGTGTCGGCGCACTGGTCGCCTCGCCGGCCAACCCGACCGGCACGATTTTGACCCGCGATGAGCTTTCGGGGTTATCCACAGCCATCAAGGCGCGGCACGGGCATCTGGTGGTGGACGAGATCTACCACGGCCTGACTTATGGCACCGATGCTGCCAGCGTGCTGGAAGTCGATGACAGTGCGTTTGTTCTCAACAGTTTCTCCAAATATTTCGGCATGACCGGTTGGCGTCTCGGCTGGCTGGTGGCGCCGGATGCGGCTGTCAGCGAACTGGAAAAGCTCGCGCAGAATCTCTACATCAGCGCACCGAGCATGGCCCAGTATGCGGCGCTGGCCTGTTTCGAGCCGGAGACCATTGCGATCCTCGAGGAGCGCCGCGCCGAATTCGGCCGTCGTCGCGATTTCCTGCTGCCCGCACTGCGGGAGCTGGGCTTCAATATCGCCGTGGAGCCGGAAGGCGCGTTCTACTTGTATGCCGATATCAGCCAGTTCGGCGGTGATGCCTTCGCGTTCTGCCGTCACTTCCTTGAAACCGAGCACGTGGCGTTCACCCCGGGCCTGGATTTCGGTCGCTATCAGGCCAGTCATCACGTGCGCTTTGCCTACACGCAAAACCTTCCTCGCCTACAGGAAGCGGTGGAGCGCATCGCACGTGGCTTGAAGAGCTGGCAAGGCTGATGCGCTTTCATCCTCCTCTTGAAGAAGGCCGGTTGATCCGCCGTTACAAGCGCTTTCTCGCCGACATCGAAACCGTTGGCGGCGAATTGCTGACGATTCATTGCCCGAACACCGGTTCGATGCTCAATTGTCAGGTCGAGGGAGGTCAGGTCTGGTTCAGCCGCTCCAATGACCCCAAGCGCAAGCTGCCCGGCACCTGGGAAATTGGCGAAACCCCGCAGGGCCGGTTGTTCTGTGTGAACACCGGGCGCGCCAACACGCTGGTCGAAGAAGCCTTGCAAGGCGGCGTCATCAGCGAGCTGAACGGGTTCACCGCGCTGAAGCGTGAAGTGGCCTACGGACAGGAAAAAAGCCGTATCGACTTTCGCCTCGAATACCCGACAGGGCCGGCGTACGTGGAAGTGAAAAGCGTCACGCTGGGTTTCGACGGTACGGCAGTGGCAGCCTTTCCCGATGCGGTGACAGAGCGCGGCGCCAAACACTTGCGTGAACTTGCGCACCTGGCGCGCGAGGGGATTCGGGCGGTGCAGTTGTACTGCGTGAACCTGACCGGCATCGAGGCGGTGCGCCCAGCCGTGGAAATCGATTCGGCCTACGCTGGTGCCTTGCGCGAGGCGGTGGCGTCCGGGGTCGAGGTGCTGGCTTATGGTGTGCGGTTAAATCATGAGGAAATGTTGATCGATCGTCGGCTGGACGTATTGCTCGAAGGTTAAACGTCGACCCACAGCCCTTGTGCGTCCTCACGGCAATCGATGACCGTCAGCGATTGCCCGGCGCAGGGGCCCGCCACGCATTCACCGTCCTCGATCAGAAACAGTGCGCCGTGAGTGGCGCACTGGATCAGGCTATTGCTCGGGTCGAGAAACTGGTCGGGTTGCCATTCGAGCCCGACGCCCCGGTGCGGGCAACGGTTGAGGTAGACGTACACCTGGCCGGCCCGGCGTACGGCGAACAGTCTTTTCCCGTCGATCTCGAAACCGCGGCTGGCGGCCTCGGCCAGATTGGCGCCCGTGCACAGAAACTTCATGGCTATCCTCAAGTGTCAGCTCATGTCCGGATATGTCCGAGCTTGACGTTTAAATGCAAACAATTATCAAATGGCCGCCTTCGCCCGCTGCGCGGTGACCGCTGCCGAGGATACTTGGCCTGCCGTCCCGATGCCCGGGAAAATCCTTCAAGGAAGCTGTCTATGCGCCTGAGTACCCGCGTTGCCGTGCTGTGTGTCGGACTTTTTGTCAGCCACCAGGCTGCAGCGGCCCAATTGCCGCAACGTTGGGTCAGTGCCGGCGGTGCCTTGTCGGAGTGGGTGAGTGCGTTGGGCGGCGAGGCGAAACTGGTGGGCGTCGACACCACCAGCCAGCATCCCGAATCCCTCAAGTCGCTGCCGAGCATCGGTTATCAGCGCAGTCTCTCGGCCGAAGGCATCCTCAGCCTGCGCCCGGACATCCTGATCGGCACCGAGGAAATGGGCCCGCCTCCGGTGATCACGCAGGTTCGCGGTGCCAAGGTGCAGGTGGAATTGTTCTCCGCTCAGCCGGATCTGCCGACGCTGGAAAAAAACGTCACCCATCTGGGCCAGTTGCTGGGCGCCGAGACTCAGGCGACGCAACTGCTGCAAAGTTATCAACAGCAACTCGACGCACAGAAGGCGCGGGTGGTTGCGGTGCAGTCAAAACACAAGGCTCCCGGCGTGCTGTTGCTGCTGGGGCATGCCGGCGGCAAACCATTGATTGCCGGCAAGGACACCGCTGCCGATTGGCTGCTGCAACAGGCGGGCGGGCACAACCTGGCCACCCACACCGGTTACAAACCGTTTTCCGTGGAGTCCCTGGCCGGGCTCGACCCCGAAGTGTTGGTGTTTGCTGACCGCGCACTGACCGGCGAAGCGGCGAAAGCGGCGCTGTTCAAGGAGAACCCGATCCTCAATTCCAGCCGTGCGGCCAAGTCCGGACGCGTGCTGGAGCTGGACCCGACGCTGCTGGTCGGCGGGCTCGGGCCGCGTTTGCCGGGAGCGCTGAAAACCCTGTCAGACGGTTTCTACCCGACCCAGAGCGGCCAATGACCACGCTGGTCAAACCCCGTGGCTTGTTCATCGGCCTGATCCTGCTGTGTCTGTTGGCGATCTGGCTGTCGCTGGCCTTGGGGCCGGTCAGCCTGCCGCTGTTTGATACCTTACGGGCGGCTTTGCGCATGATCGGCGTGCCGTTGGCACCGGACGGGCTGGAACAGGCTGAGCTGATTCTTGGGCAGATTCGCCTGCCGAGGACTTTGCTCGGGTTGGCCGTCGGCGGCGTGCTGGCGTTGTCCGGCGTGGCGATGCAAGGCTTGTTTCGCAATCCGCTGGCCGATCCCGGGTTGGTTGGCGTCTCCAGTGGCGCTGCTTTAGGCGCGGCGGTGGCGATTGTCGGCGGTTCGTTTTTCGGCGGTTTGCCGGAGTGGTTCGGGCCGTATCTGCTGTCTGTGTGTGCATTTCTCGGTGGTCTTGGTGTGACGGCGCTGGTCTACCGGCTCGGCCGTCGCAACGGGCAGACCAATGTCGCGACCATGTTGCTGGCAGGCATCGCCCTGACTGCGCTCGCCAGTTCTACTGTGGGGCTTTTTACCTATCTGGCGGACGACGCGACCCTGCGAACCCTGACTTTCTGGAACCTTGGCAGCCTCAACGGCGCGAGTTATGCGCGGTTGTGGCCGCTGCTGATCATCAGCGCTGGCGTCGCGTTATGGCTTCCGCGTCGGGCCAAAGCGCTGAATGCGTTGCTGCTCGGGGAGTCGGAAGCCGGACATCTGGGGATCGATGTCGAGCGACTCAAGCGTGAGCTGGTGTTCTGCACCGCGCTGGGTGTCGGGGCTGCAGTGGCGGCGGCCGGGATGATCGGATTTGTCGGGCTGGTGGTGCCGCATCTGGTGCGTTTGCTCGCCGGGCCGGATCATCGCGTGTTGTTGCCGGCTTCGGTGCTGGCCGGTGCCAGTCTGTTGTTGCTGGCGGATCTGGTGGCGCGGCTGGCGCTGGCGCCGGCAGAGTTGCCGATTGGCATTGTCACTGCATTTATCGGCGCGCCGTTCTTCCTTTATCTGCTGCTGCGAGGACGTGCCTGATGTTGCGTGCGCACAATCTGCACATCCGTCGTGGCCGCAAGACGGTACTGGCTGACGTCAATCTGCAACTGGAGTCGGGTGAAGTGCTCGGTGTACTCGGCCCCAATGGCGCCGGCAAAAGCACTTTGCTCGGGGCATTGTGCGGGGAACTGACGGCCAGTGAAGGCAGCGTTTCTCTCGACGGCGAAGCCTTGAGCCATTGGAGTGGCAGTCAGCGCGCTCAGCGGCTGGCGGTATTGCCCCAGGTGTCGACGCTGGATTTTGCCTTTCGCGTCGAAGAAGTGGTCGGGATGGGGCGTTTGCCGTATCAGACCGGCAGAGTGCGCGACGACGAGATTGTTGCCGCCGCGTTGCTGGCAGCGGATGCCGGTCATCTGAGCGGACGCAGTTATCTGGCGTTGTCCGGTGGCGAGCGCCAGCGGGTGCATCTGGCTCGTGTGCTGGCGCAGTTGTGGCCGGGGCAGGCCGGGCAGACCTTGTTGCTGGATGAGCCGACTTCGATGCTCGATCCACTGCATCAACACACCACCCTTCAAGCCGTGCGTGAGTTTGCCGATCGTGGCGCTGCAGTGATGGTGATCCTGCATGATCTGAACCTGGCGGCGCGCTATTGTGATCGCATCTTGCTGCTTGAAGGCGGGCGCCCGGTGGCGCTGGACTCGCCGCAGCAGGTGTTGCGTCCGGAGTCGCTCAAGGCCGTGTTCGGTCTGGAGGTTTTGGTGCAGTCGCACCCGGAGCGCGGGCATCCGCTGATCATCGCCCGCTGATTTCGTCATCGAGGTGAAAGCATGCGTGGGATTTTGCTGTTTGCGGTGTTGTTGCTTGGCGGTTGCCAACATGTCGCTCCGCCACCGGTCACTGGCGAGATTCGCGACCTGCGCAGCGGAACACTGATTACCCCGCACGAATTGCTGACGCGTCTGGGCAAGCCGGCACGGGTGATCGTCGGTGAGCAACATGACAACGCCGATCATCATGCTGTGCAATTGTGGCTGTTGCAGACGCTGGGCGAAGCGCGTCCCCAGGGCAGTCTCCTGCTTGAAATGCTGACACCCGATCAACAATCGCGGGTTGATGACGTACACCATTCCGCAAAGCCTCCTGTTGATCTTCCGGTCGAGCTGGCGTGGCAGGACGGTTGGGACTGGAAACTCTACGGGCCGATTGTGCGGTTTGCTTTCACGCAACCGTATCCACTGTTGGCGGCCAATCTCGATAACATTGAAATTCGTGCGTTCTATCGCGACCCTCCGGTATTGAAGGGGGATCGCAGCAACGCCGAGTCGGTGAAAAACGAGCTGGCCGGGCAGATCAACGATTCTCACTGCGGCTTGCTGCCCCAATCGCAAATGCCGGCGATGCTGGCGGTGCAGCAGCAACGGGATCGGCGGATGGCTTCACGATTGATGGCGGCGCCTGCGCCGGCGTTGTTGTTCGCTGGTGCGTTCCATGCGCGCAAGGATGTTGGTGTGCCGCTGCATGTGCTGGATCTGGGCGCGCCCGAAGCGCCGACGGTGCTGATGCTGGCGGAGCAGGGCAGCGAGGTCACGGCGGCCATGGCCGATTATGTCTGGTTCACGCCGGCCACACCGAAACCGGATTACTGCGCCGAGATGCGTAAACAGTTCGGCCAATGACTTTCTTGCAGGCAAAAAAAGACCCGGTAAAAACCGGGTCAAATAACCGTGATTAGCCTGATGAGGAGATAATCTGAGAGTCCGAACCAAGGGCTTTTCAGAATATCGACTGATCTCGCGACCAGTTGTGATAATCATAGCGATTCTCATTAGCAAGTCAACGTGTGTTTTTCCATTTCTTCGTTTTTGTTTGGGGAATGGCTGAAAAGTCCTGCAAACACTGGGTTTCAGACTGGACGGTCAAGTGCCGTGAGCTGCTTGTTGAGCTGGTCGATGCGCCGGGCCATGCTTTCGATCAGGCTGTGGGCGATTTTCGGATTGCTGCGGGTCATGCAAAAAAACTGATCGCCTGGAATCAGCATTACTGTGCTCGGCTCGCAGGTAACGACGGTAGCGTTGCGCGGTTCGCCGGTGAATATCGCCATGGCGCCGAAAATTTCGTCCTTGGGCACTTCCCCAACCTTGTGCCCGTCGACGAATGCCTGCGCGTGTCCCTCGATGATCACGAACACGTGATCGGCGGGGTCGCCCTCGCGGATCAACACTTCTCCGGCCTCGACCCGTTTAAAGCCATTGGTGCTGCGAAATTCCCGTGGCTTCAGTTCGGCAACCGCATGGGCCAGGAGCGCCATTTGCCCGAGCAGATAGTGCAGAAACTGCTCCGAACGTACGGGTTCCGAATGCACATGCTGAAACAAATCGCGTCGACGGTAGGGCAGCAGGCTCAGCGGGCCTTCCGAACGCAGGATGCAATCCGTCCAGTCCGGGCTTTGTTGCAGACCGATCAGATCACCTTCCTGCCAATAGAAAAGCGCCCGGCCACCGAACTGGCCGTTGATGATGCCCTCTGTCAGTAAAAACAGCTGATCACCCGGCAACTGCGCCATCAGATCATCCGTGGCCTCCAGTTCCAGCACGGGCCCGCACGGTTCAAGGTCTCGCAGAAATTGACCGGGCAGACTCTGCAAGCAGTTGATCATTGCTTCGGCCGGCGCCGATTGTTCCCCGAGCAGATACATGAAGGTGGGTGCCCGTCAGTTCTTGTGGCGAGAGGAAATGGCTTCGAGCTGTTTGTTCAGAGCGTCCTTGCGTTCGGCGGGGATGTCGTTCCAGTGCACATCCATCAGCGCCCCTTCGATCGCATACAACAACACCTTCGACGCCCGGAACCCGCGCGTGCGCACGGCCCGATAGGCATCCACGGCGCCCAGGCGACGCAGATCCGAGGCGCTGTGGATGCCCACGGCATGCAGCCATTGCGCCGACGTCTTGCCAAGATTCTTCAGGTGTTGCAGTTCATCATTCATCAAGCCTCCTTGCGACGGCCGAATGGTGCGTGGGCGAGCTTCTCAGGAGTGTAGCCATCAGTAGGAAAAGCGTGGTTGTTTGGTCGGATTCGACGCAAACGCTTCTAAGAAAGGTCAGATTTTCGCTGATGGATCAGGACGGGGAGGGCGTGGGAAAAGCACGAATAGCACGCAGTCCAGCGCAAAGCGGGGGCGCTGGACGGGTCGGCCTCTCGGTGGCTTAGCGAGTGCGATAGCGCAGGCGTGTACCGAAGTTCATCGACATCAGAATTTCGTCTGCACTCAGTTCCGGCGGGAAGTAAGCGCCGGAAATCTGCGCGTGGGCCAGGCTCGCACCTTCCAGCGCGGCATTGCGAAAGTCGATGCCGCGCAGATCAGCGGAACGGAAGTAGGCGTCCCGGAAATCCACGCCATCGGCGTTCAGTTCACGCAGGTCGAGACCGCGAAAATCACCGCCGACCATATCGATCGGACCGTCTTTCGGACGTTCTTTGTTGAAACCGGTTATGTCGTCTTTGTGCAGCAAGGCATAAAGCGGGGTGTCGAGAAGTTTCGGCTGGCTCATGTCAGATCACCTGTTGGTTTTATGACGCCAGTATAGTGCCACTATTTGACGGCCGTGAAGCGAGCGAGGGCTTCACGGCCGAAATAGTTTCTTACAGACCTGGCAGGCGCTGGCGGATTTGCGCCACGACGGTGTCCAGGGTGCCGGATTCATTGGTCTGCACGCGCTTGCTGCGCAGGATTTCGTCCGGGGTCAGCGCTTCACGATTGGCTTGTTGCGCTTCGATCACAGCCAGCGTGGCGTCGGACGGATCCTTTTTGTCTGCCTGACGCAGGGCCAGCCAGCTCTCGATAACCGCTTGTGGTGCGTTGCAGTCGAGGATCAGGAACGGCGTGCCGGTAGCCTCGGCCACCTTGGCTGCGCTGTCACGTTGTTCGCGCTTGAGGTAAGTGGCATCGATCACTACCGGGAAACCGGCGTGCAGGATCACTTCGGCGATTTCATGCAGGCGCGCATAAGTCGCTGTGCTGGCGTCGGCGCTATAAATGCCGGCCTGAACATCGTTGGCGACAGTTTGCTCGCCGAACAGACGCTTGCGTTCAACATCGGAACGCAGGCGAATCGCGCCCAGCGCCTCGACCAGACGCATGGCTACGTGGCTTTTGCCTACAGCGGATACGCCGTGGGTGATCGCCATGAAGCGCGAAGGAATGGTGCTGTAGCTTTCCGCCAGGTTGGCGTAGTTGCGGTACTGGCGCAGGGTGGTGGCGCGCTGCACCGGGGTTGCGTCGGCCGGCATGCTGAACAGCGCAACTTTCGCGCGAACCAATGCGCGGTAAGCCTTGTAGAAGTTCAGTACTTCCAGGCCCTGATAGTCGCCGGTCAGCTCCAGGTATTGGCTGATGAAACGACGGGCCAGGGATTTCAGGCCGCGGTCTTCCAGGTCCATCGCCAGGAAACCGGTGTCGGCCCAAACGTCGGTGAAACGGAACGGTTCGTTGAATTCGATGCAGTCGAAGATCACCACTTTGCCGTCGATCAGCGTGGCGTTGCCCAGGTGAATGTCACCGTGGCATTCGCGGGTGAAACCTTGTGCCTTGCGCTGGGCGAACAGTGGCTTCAAGCGTTCGAAGCTGCTTTCGGCCCAGGCTTGCAGGGCATCCAGTTGCAGCAGATCGGCCTTGTCACTGAGGAACGGCAGGATTTGTTCGAAGTTCTGGCGAACCGGCGCCATCACGCTTTCAGGCGTGCCGGCATCGTGCTCGGCCGGGACTATCGGCGCGCTGAGGTGGAAACGAGCGATCTGCTCGGCCATTTCGTCGATGTGTGTGGTGGTCAGCTCGCCATTGGCTTGCAGGGTGCTCAACAGGCCGGTCTGCGGGAACTGGCGCATTTTCAGCACGTATTCGATGGCCGGGCCTTCGCCACCCAGTTGCGGGGTTTCGACAGTGCCGGTGACTGGAATCACTTCCAGATACAAATCGTCGGTCAGGCGCTGGTTGAGGCGCAGCTCTTCGCCGCAGAAATGCTCGCGGGATTCGAGGCTGGTGAAGTCGAGAAAGCCGAAGTTCACCGGCTTCTTCACTTTATAAGCGTAAGGACCAGTGAGCAGGACCCACGAGATATGGGTTTCGATGACCTGAAACCCTTCGACAGGGTGCGCAAACAGGGCCGGGTTTTGCAGGGCGGCGATCAGGGACTGGCTCACAGGCGATCCTTCAGAGACTGGGGAAATTCGAGGTCGCCATTATGGCCGCTCGCCAGCCCGACGCAAACCTCGGAGCGCTCCTGTTGAGTATGAATAAAGTGCGTATAATCCGCCGCCATGACTCGTACTCGATCCCCCCGCACCCCTAAAAAACCACCTTCCCGGGGCCTGCGCCCATGGTTGGGCTGGGCCCTTAAACTCAGTCTGGTCGGCCTTGTGGTGCTGGCTGGCTTCGCCGTTTACCTCGATGCCGTGGTGCAGGAGAAATTCTCCGGCAAGCGCTGGACCATCCCGGCCAAGGTATACGCGCGTCCGCTCGAGCTGTTCGTCGGACAGAAACTGAGCAAGTACGATTTCCTCACCGAACTCGACGCCCTGGGCTATCGCCGCGAAGCCGTGAGCAATGGCCCCGGCGCTGCCGCCGTCAACGGCAATACCGTCGATCTGAACACCCGTGGCTTCCAGTTCTATGAAGGCCTCGAGAAACCGCAGCCGGTGCGCGTGCGCTTCTCCGGTGATTACGTGGCCGAGCTTTCGGCGACGAACGGTTCGAAGTTGTCGGTGGTGCGCCTGGAGCCGCTGATGATCGGCGGGATCTACCCGAAAAACCTTGAAGACCGGATTCTGATCAAGCTCGATCAGGTGCCGCCGTACCTGCTGGAAACCCTGGTCGCTGTGGAAGACCGGGATTACTACAGTCACTGGGGTGTGTCGCCGAAGTCGATTGCCCGGGCGATCTGGGTCAACACCTCTGGCGGCAAGATGACTCAGGGCGGCAGTACGCTGACCCAGCAACTGGTCAAGAACTTCTACCTCACCAACGAACGCAGCCTGACCCGCAAGCTCACCGAAGCGATGATGGCGCTGTTGCTCGAGGTGCATTACGACAAGAAGGAAATTCTTGAGGCCTACCTCAATGAAGTCTTCGTCGGTCAGGACGGTCAGCGTGCGGTACACGGTTTCGGCCTGGCCAGCCAGTTCTTCTTCGGTCAGCCATTATCCGAGCTGAAACTGCATCAGGTCGCGCTGTTGGTCGGCATGGTCAAGGGCCCTTCCTATTACAACCCGCGTCGCAACCCGGAGCGGGCGCTGGAGCGACGCAACCTGGTGCTCGACGTGCTTGAGCAACAGGGCGTCGCCACTGCCGAGCAGGTCGAAGCCGCGAAAAAAATGCCGCTGGGCGTGACCTCGCGCGGCAAGCTGGCCGACAGCTCGTTCCCGGGCTTCATCGATCTGGTCAAACGCCAGTTGCGTGAAGACTACCGCGACGAAGACTTGACCGAGGAAGGTCTGCGGATCTTCACCAGTTTCGACCCGATCCTGCAGATGAAAGCCGAAGCTTCGGTCAACGACACCTTCAAGCGTCTTTCCGGCCGCAAGGGTTCCGATGACGTGGAAGCGGCGATGGTCGTGACCAACCCGGAAACCGGCGAAGTCCAGGCGATGATCGGCAGCCGTCAGGCCAGTTACGCCGGGTTCAACCGGGCACTGGATGCGGTGCGGCCGATCGGTTCGTTGGTCAAACCTGCTGTTTATCTGACGGCACTGGAGAAACCAAGCCAGTACACGCTGACCAGTTGGCTGTCGGACGATCCGCTTTCCATCAAGGGCGCGGACGGTCAGGTCTGGAAACCGCAGAACTATGATCGTCGCTCCCACGGTACGGTGTTCCTCTATCAAGGGCTGGCGCACTCCTACAACCTGTCGACCTCGCGCCTCGGGCTGGCGGTGGGTGTTCCGAACGTCCTCAAGACCATCGGGCGCCTGGGCGTAACCCGTGAGTTCCCGGCGTTCCCGTCGATGCTGCTGGGTGCCGGTGGCATGACGCCGATCGAAGTGGCGACCATGTACCAGACCCTCGCCAACGGTGGTTTCAATACGCCGATGCGCGGGATTCGCAGCGTGCTGACCGCCGAGGGCGAGCCGCTCAAGCGTTATCCGTTCCAGATCGAGCAGCGTTTCGATCCGGCCTCGATCTACCTGATCCAGAACGCCATGCAGCGCGTCATGCGTGAAGGTACCGGCAGCTCGGTCTACAACGTGCTGCCCAAGACCCTGACGCTGGCCGGCAAGACCGGTACCAGTAACGATTCGCGCGACAGCTGGTTCGCCGGTTTCAGTCAGGATCTGCTGGCAGTGGTCTGGCTCGGTCGCGACGATAACGGCAAGACGCCGTTCACCGGTGCTACCGGTGCGTTGCAGGTCTGGACCAGTTTCATGCGCAAGGCCGATCCGCTGCCGCTGGACATGCCGCAGCCGGACAACGTGGTTCAGGCGTGGGTCGATTCGCGTACCGGCCAGGGCTCTGATGCCAACTGTCCGGGCGCCGTGCAGATGCCGTATATTCGCGGCAGCGAACCGCCACCCGGCGCCTCCTGCGCGGGCGAAAGCCCGGCGTCGAGCGAGTCGGTGATGGATTGGGTCAAGGGCTGGATGAATTAAGCGAAGAGGGTTTCAAGTGAACAAGTGGTTGATTCCAGCGGTGACCGCCGTGGCTTTGCTCAGCGGCTGCTCCACCGTACAGCGTGGTTCGATTCCGGTTGTCGATTCGGGCACGGCTGTGTCCAACAGTGAACGCATTTCGGCCAATGGCGGCTTCCGGCAGACGACGGTGAAACGTCCTGTGCAGGGCCAGACTCAGGCTATCCCGCAGGGCGATACCGGTGTGGTGGTGATGGTGCCGGGTGGCGCTGCGACGTCGACGCCGATCAGCAGCTCGCCGATCGTGCCGGGCCCGGCGTCCGGTGGTATCACTGCGGGGCCATACAACCCTTCGCCGGTCGAATCGGCACCGATCAGCTCCGGCAGTTACAGCATGCCTTCGACGCCTAGCGGCATTCCTTCGGCCAGCAGCGGTGGCGGTCTGTCCGCCGACGAGCAACTGGACGGCCCGGTGCTCGCCTTGTTGACTACCGCGCAGCAACAGCAGGCCGGTGGTGATCTGAACGGTGCGTCCTCCAGCCTTGAGCGCGCTCAGCGTGTTGCCCCGCGTGAGCCACAAGTGCTTTACCGTCTGGCGCAGGTGCGCATGGCTCAGGGCGATGCCCCGCAAGCCGAGCAAACTGCCCGCCGCGCGCTGACCATGGCCAACGGTCGTCCGGACTTGCAGGCCAGCCTGTGGGAACTGATTGCCCAGGCTCGCGAAAAACAGGGTGATTCCGCCGGCGCCGCACTGGCCCGTCAGAAGGCCAAGGTTTCGCTGTGATGGACGCGCGTTTCTCGAAAGTTGCCGATCAACTGCTGTTGATCGAGCGCGAACTGCGCACCCAGGGCTGGTGGGATGACGTCCAGCCTTCGGCTGAAGCCTTGAGCAGTGTCGAGCCATTCTCGGTCGACACGCTCGATTTCGAGCAGTGGCTGCAATGGATCTTCCTGCCGCGGATGAAGATGATCCTCGAGCAGAACCTGCCATTGCCCAATGCCTCGGGCATTCAGGAAATGGCCGAAATGGTCTTCGCCCAACGCAATCTGCAGGGCAAGGATCGGCAGTTGCAGGTATTGCTCAAAGAGTTCGACCTGCTGATCACTGCTTCGCGCTGAACGGCCGACTGCCAGTGATCACTGGCAGTTTTCGGCAATCTGCTTCTGCGTCTCTGCGATGCGCTCCTGACGTTGCGTATCGCTCAGCCGACGCAATTCGCCCTCGGTCTCTTCCCTCAAGCGCGGATTGTTCTGTAACTGCGCCAGGTTCGTGCGTGCCTGTTCGCAGAAGGTCTTGAGCTGAGCCTGTTGCTCGGCGACCTGTTTCCTGACCTTGTCATCGATGGCTTTCTGATCGCCCAACGCGCCGCTGCCGGGCATCGCGGTGGGGCGCGGAGCAGGCGAGGGCGGCGTTTGCACTGTGGTCGCCGTTTGACCTTGTGGCGGCTGCGCATCGAAATGCGTGACACCTTGAGCATCGACCCATTTGTAGATCTGACCGGCCATGCACCAGGTGCTGAGGCCGATCAGCAGGATGACGAGGAGCGTTCGCATGCTGATTCCTTGGCAAAATTGCGCAATTGACGCTAACAGAGTAGCGCTTTTCAGGTTTTTTCTTGCGTTCTCATGTGCTTACCCACAATTAAGCACATTGACGGCTTGACTTGGAGAGGGCGAAACAGAAGAATCCAAAGTCCGCTGTACAGGGACTGCCAGAAGCAGACCCTCTCGGCAGATCATGAGGCGCATATCCGCGTCGACCTGTTACACCCGCAACGCGTTACCTCGCGCTGGGTGGGAAAGGCCCGCAACACTTGGGACGATCCCAATACTTGCTCAGTCAGTGCTGACGTAGTCGGCGACCACCGTCGCTCATGCTCTGCCGAGAAGTAAACCTATTAAGACCCGTTCGCTTTTTTGTGGACGGTATTCTGGCGTTTTAGAGGTGAACAACGTGGAGCTTTTATCTGGCGGTGAGATGCTCGTCCGCTTCTTGCGTGACGAAGGCGTCAAATATATCTACGGGTACCCGGGTGGTGCTCTCCTTCATGTTTACGATGCCCTGTTCAAAGAACCGGAAGTGACCCACATCCTGGTTCGTCACGAACAAGCGGCTACCCATATGGCTGACGGCTACGCCCGTGCCACCGGTAAAGCCGGCGTGGTATTGGTGACTTCCGGTCCAGGCGCCACAAACGCCATCACCGGTATTGCCACGGCCTACATGGACTCGATTCCGATGGTGATCATTTCCGGTCAGGTGCCAAGCACCATGGTCGGTACCGACGCGTTCCAGGAAACCGACATGATCGGTATCTCCCGGCCGATCGTGAAGCACAGCTTCATGATCAAGCACGCCTCGGAAATCCCGGAAGTCATGAAGAAAGCCTTCTACCTGGCGCAATCCGGTCGTCCGGGCCCGGTCGTGGTCGATATCCCGAAAGACATGACCAACCCGGCCGAGAAGTTCGAATACATCTTCCCGAAGAAAGCCAAACTGCGTTCCTACAGCCCGGCCGTTCGCGGTCACTCCGGGCAAATCCGCAAGGCGGCAGAAATGCTCCTGGCGGCCAAGCGTCCTGTGCTGTACTCCGGCGGCGGCGTAATTCTGGGCAACGGCTCCGCGCCGCTGACAGAACTGGCGCAAATGCTCAATCTGCCGGTTACCAATACCTTGATGGGCCTGGGCGGCTACCCTGGCACTGACCGTCAGTTCATCGGCATGCTCGGCATGCACGGCAGCTACACCGCCAACCTGGCGATGCACCATGCCGACGTGATCCTGGCAGTCGGTGCGCGTTTCGACGATCGCGTAATCAACGGCGCGCCGAAGTTCTGCCCGAACGCCAAGATCATTCACATCGACATCGACCCGGCTTCGATTTCCAAGACCATCAAGGCTGACGTGCCAATCGTTGGTCCGGTGGAGAGCGTCCTGACCGAGATGGTCGCGATCCTCAAGGAAATCGGCGAAACCCCGAACAAGGAAGCGGTCGCCAGCTGGTGGAAGCAAGTCGACGAGTGGCGCGGTGATCGCGGCCTGTTCCCTTACGACAAAGGTGACGGCAGCAAGATCAAGCCACAGACCGTGATCGAAACCCTGTGCGAAGTGACCAAGGGCGATGCCTTTGTGACCTCCGACGTGGGCCAGCACCAGATGTTCGCTGCGCAGTACTACAAGTTCAACAAGCCGAACCGCTGGATCAACTCCGGTGGCCTGGGCACGATGGGCTTCGGTCTGCCGGCCGCGATGGGTATCGCCTTGAGCTTCCCTGAGTCTGACGTTGCGTGCGTCACCGGTGAAGGCAGCATCCAGATGAACATCCAGGAGCTGTCGACCTGCCTGCAATACGGTTTGCCGGTCAAGATCGTGATCTTGAACAACGGTGTACTGGGCATGGTTCGTCAGTGGCAGGACATGAGTTACGGCAGCCGTCACTCGCACTCCTACATGGAATCGCTGCCTGATTTCGTCAAGCTGGCCGAGGCCTATGGTCACGTCGGCGTGCGCATCACCGAATCGAAAGATTTGAAGTCGAAGATGGAAGAGGCGTTCGCCCTGAAGGATCGCCTGGTCGTGATCGACATTTCGGTCGACACCAGCGAGCACGTCTATCCGATGCAGATCAAAGACGGCTCCATGCGCGATATGTGGCTGAGCAAGACGGAGCGTACCTAATCATGCGGCACATTATTTCCTTGCTTCTGGAAAACGAACCTGGTGCTTTGTCTCGCGTAGTCGGCCTGTTCTCGCAGCGCAACTACAACATTGAAAGCCTGACCGTGGCGCCAACCGAAGACCCGACCCTGTCGCGTCTGACGCTGACCACTGTCGGCCACGATGAAATCATCGAGCAGATCACCAAAAACCTGAACAAGCTGATCGAAGTGGTCAAGCTGGTGGACCTGTCGGAAAGTGCTCACATCGAGCGCGAACTGATGCTGGTCAAGGTCAAGGCCACTGGCGCCCAGCGCGCCGAGATCAAACGCACCACCGATATTTACCGTGGACAGATCGTCGACGTCAGCGCCAGCGTGTATACCGTTCAACTGACCGGTACCAGCGACAAGCTCGACAGCTTCATTCAGTCCATCGGCACCGCATCGATTCTGGAAACCGTCCGTAGTGGCGTCACCGGTATTGCCCGCGGCGACAAAGTACTCAGCATCTAAACCAAATTAGCGAATGGCCTGAACGGCCTGGATATAAAGGGGAAATTCATGAAAGTTTTCTACGATAAAGACTGCGACCTGTCGATCATCCAGGGCAAGAAAGTTGCCATCATCGGTTACGGCTCCCAGGGCCACGCTCAAGCGTGCAACCTGAAAGACTCCGGTGTCGACGTTACCGTCGGTCTGCGTAAAGGTTCGGCTACCGTTGCCAAGGCTGAAGCCCACGGCCTGAAAGTGACTGACGTTGCTTCCGCCGTTGCTGCTGCCGACCTGGTCATGATCCTGACCCCGGACGAGTTCCAGTCTTCCCTGTACAAGAACGAAATCGAGCCGAACATCAAGAAAGGCGCCACCCTGGCCTTCTCCCACGGCTTCGCGATCCACTACAACCAGGTTGTTCCGCGTGCCGACCTCGACGTGATCATGATCGCGCCGAAAGCCCCGGGCCACACCGTACGTTCCGAGTTCGTGAAAGGCGGCGGTATCCCTGACCTGATCGCGATCTACCAGGACGCCTCGGGCAACGCCAAGAACGTTGCGCTGTCCTACGCCGCCGGCGTGGGTGGCGGTCGTACCGGCATCATCGAAACCACCTTCAAGGACGAGACCGAAACCGACCTGTTCGGCGAACAAGCCGTTCTGTGCGGCGGTACCGTTGAACTGGTAAAAGCCGGTTTCGAAACCCTGGTTGAAGCTGGCTACGCGCCGGAAATGGCCTACTTCGAGTGCCTGCACGAACTGAAACTGATCGTTGACCTCATGTACGAAGGCGGTATCGCCAACATGAACTACTCGATCTCCAACAACGCTGAATACGGCGAGTACGTGACTGGTCCGGAAGTGATCAACGCCGAATCCCGTCAGGCCATGCGCAACGCCCTGAAACGTATTCAGGACGGCGAATACGCCAAAATGTTCATCAGCGAAGGCGCAACCGGCTACCCTTCGATGACCGCCAAGCGTCGTAACAACGCCGCTCACGGTATCGAAATCATCGGCGAGCAATTGCGCTCCATGATGCCGTGGATCGGTGCCAACAAGATCGTCGACAAAGCCAAAAACTAAGTCTTCGACCCTTGTAAGAAAAAACGCGGCCTCGGCCGCGTTTTTTCGTATGGGCGGGCGGTTCTGGTATAAAGCTGCATCGTTTGTGGCCGAACCGTCGTCCCAGACACCTGTCGAAAATGTCCAATCCGTTGCAAGGTAATGTCCATGAGCGAACGTCCCGAAGAGCCGAACCAGGCTTCAGACGCCGAAAGCCTGCTGCCCATCGATGAACATGTCGAAGAAGGGCATGACGCAGAAGGTCGTAAAGTCCGGCATCGTGGTATCTATCTGCTGCCGAATCTGTTCACCACTGCGAACCTGTTCGCGGGGTTCTATTCCATCATCAATTCGATGAGTGCCCAGGCTGCCTTGAGCGCCGGGGATTCGGCGAATGCGAGCAAGTACTTCGCCTTTGCGGCCATCGCGATCTTCGTCGCCATGGTGCTCGATGGTCTCGACGGCCGCGTGGCACGCATGACCAACACGCAAAGTGCATTCGGTGCCGAGTACGACTCGCTGTCGGACATGGTTGCCTTTGGCGTCGCGCCGGCATTGCTGGCATTCGGCTGGGCCCTGGGTGACATGGGCAAGGTCGGCTGGATGGTCGCCTTCATCTATGTGGCGGGTGCGGCGTTGCGTCTGGCGCGCTTCAACACTCAGGTCGGCACTGCTGACAAACGCTACTTCATTGGCCTGGCCAGCCCGGCAGCTGCCGGTGTGGTGGCGGGGATTGTCTGGGCGTTCAGCGACTACGGAATTCAAGGCTCGAAGATGTCTTTCCTGGTTGCGCTGATGGTAGCGGCCGCCGGCATGCTGATGGTCAGCAACATCAAATACAACAGCTTCAAGGAGCTGGATCTGAAGGGGCGCGTGCCATTTGTTGCGATCCTGGCGGTGGTGCTGGTGTTCGCTGTGGTGTTCAGTGATCCTCCACGTATCCTGCTGCTGGTGTTCCTTGCCTATGCGGCCTCGGGCCCTGTGCAGTACCTGTTGCATCTTCGTCGCCACAAAAACGTCGAGTGATGTAATTTCCCTCATACTCCGCAGTCTATGGGTGCATCTGTCCTCCAAAACTGCGGAGTTGTCATGCTGATCAAAATCCCCAAAGCGTCCGACTGCCACGAGTCGGACGTCACGCCTGAATCCATTTATCTCTCTCGCCGGCAATTGCTCGGAGCGACTGCGGCCGGTCTGGCCATGAGCAGTCTGCCGCGCTGGGCCAGTGCTGAAGAGGCTGCCCGTTATGCCGATGTCGAGTCTGGCAATGCGCCCGCCTGGTTTACCGAGAAGCAGCCTTCTATTAAATGGGGCGCCGTGAACGTCAAGGATGAGGCGATCACGCCCTATAAGGACGCGACCCACTACAACAACTTCTATGAGTTCGGTACCGACAAGGGGGATCCGGCGGCGAATGCCGGATCGCTGAAGACCGAACCCTGGAGTGTGGTGGTGGACGGGGAGGTGGGGAAACCGGGGCGCTATGCACTGGAAGACTTCATGAAGCCTTATCAGTTGGAGGAGCGAATCTATCGCCTGCGTTGTGTCGAGGCATGGTCGATGGTCATCCCCTGGATCGGTTTCCCTGTTTCGGCGCTGCTCAAGCAGGTGGAGCCGACGTCCAACGCCAAATACATTCGTTTTGAAACCTTGCAGGATCCGAAGAGCATGCCCGGACAGCGGTCGGGGTTTGCCCTGATCGACTGGCCTTATGTAGAAGGCTTGCGTCTGGATGAGGCGATGAATCCATTAGCGATCCTGGCGGTGGGCATGTATGGCCGTGAATTGCCGAATCAGAACGGCGCGCCGTTGCGTCTGGTGGTGCCATGGAAGTATGGCTTCAAGAGTGTCAAATCCATCGTGCGTATCAGTCTGGTCAGTGAGCAGCCAAAGACGACTTGGCAAAGCATTGCGGCGGACGAGTACGGGTTTTATGCCAATGTGAACCCGACGGTTGATCACCCTCGCTGGACTCAGGCCCGGGAACGGCGCCTTCCTAATAGTCTGTTCAAGCCGAATGTACGTGATACGCAGATGTTCAACGGCTACTCGGACGAAGTCGCTTCTTTATATACAGGGCTCGATCTGCGGAAGAATTACTGATGCGATATCCGTTCTGGCGTGTGGGCGTTTTTATTGCGGCGGCTATCTGGCCGTTGTGGTGGTTCTATCAGGCCTTTGAGGATCTGCTCGGGCCAGACCCCGGAAAGGTCCTGGTTGATCGACTTGGGCTCGGGACATTGGTATTGCTGTTGATCACTTTGAGCATGACGCCGCTGCAGAAGCTTACGGGGTGGGCAGGGTGGATCGCTGTGCGCCGGCAGTTGGGGCTCTGGTGTTTTGCGTATGTGGTTTTGCATTTATGCAGCTATATGGCGTTCATCCTGGGTTTCGACTGGTCGCAGCTGGGAGTGGAGTTGCGCAAACGCCCGTACATAATTGTCGGTACGCTTGGATTCCTGGGGTTGCTGGCATTGGCGGTGACGTCCAACCGTTATAGCCAGCGCCGTTTGGGTGTGCGCTGGAAGAAGTTGCACCGGTTGGCGTATGTGATTCTCGGGTTGGGATTGCTGCATATGCTGTGGATTGTGCGCGCCGATCTTAAAGAGTGGGCGGTCTATGCCTCTATAGGTGGGCTGCTGCTTGTGCTGCGGCTTCCGCCGGTAGCCCGCCGAATCCCGCGTTTGCTGGGTAAAAGGCAGGTTTTGCAAGAAAAGCGCAATTAAGAGTTGACGGCAGATTCTGGAGGCCTATAATTCGCCCCACTTCCGGCGCAGTCGAAACGGAAAACTCCTTGAAACTCAA
>NZ_JBWKOR010000006.1:398736-483767 GCF_059416185.1 Pseudomonas sp. GW821-FHT09E04 | reverse complement strand
GCGTCCCCTAGGGGACTCGAACCCCTGTTACCGCCGTGAAAGGGCGGTGTCCTAGGCCACTAGACGAAGGGGACACACTACAACATTCACTCCCTGCTTCGTATCGCTGTGTGCTTTACGCTGCAAGTGGCGCGCATTCTATGGATGGATTGGAAGGTCGTCAACCCCCTGATATAAATTTATTTAAATCAATGACTTCGACCTGCTTTACGAGCCGATTCGGACTTTTCCGTCGCCCGACGATTGACGCCTATATTCCGCCACTCGCCAAGGCGCTATAGTCCACGGCACAGGTGATGGCAATCTGCACCCCAAGGGCCAGCATTTATATAAGCAGCCCTGCGGCCGATACAGATTGAGCTTAGCCGATCCAACCCGTCGAGCGGCGCTAGGCTCCTATATGCCAAGCCACTACACTCGCACGCGAACCCTATAAAGAGGTCTTACCGGTGACACCACTCATGATCACCCTGCTAGTCATAGCCGGGATTGCAATCTTGATCGCCATTGGCTACATGAACCATGTGGTGGAAAACACCAAACTGGAGAAGGCCCGCACCAAGGTCGAACTCAACGACCGCCTGCGCCGTTGTGGCGAACTGACCGAAACCTTCCCCGGCCAGTTCATGACCCCGGCCCTCAAGCTATTGATGACCCGCCTGGAACTGAACGTCTGCCAGCGCCTGCTGAACCTGGAAAAGACCAGCGCCACGACCAAGGCCCGCATCACCGAACTGAGCGCCCTTGTCGCCCAGGGCGAATCGATCCCGGTCAACAACCCGCCGGCCCCGATCCAGACCGAAGCCAAGGCCAAGGACGTCCGCTTCCTTCTTGAAGCCCTGCACGGCCAGATCACCCGCGCCGCCCAGGACGGTTTCCTGCCACCAAACGAAGCCAAGCACTGGATTCGCGAAGTGCGTCATATCCTGGTGCTGCTGCACATCGAGTTCTTCAACAACCTCGGCCAGCACGCCCTGCAACAAAACCAGCCAGGCCAGGCCCGCCTCGCGTTCGAACGCGGCGTGCAATACCTGCGCAAACAGCAGGACCCGCAGATCTACGCCGAACAACTCCAATACCTGGAAAAACTCCTTGCCCGCGCCAACGCCCAGGTCATGGACAAGATTGCCCCGGTCGAAGGCGAAGAAAACCAACTGACTGCCGGCCTCAAGGATGTCGAGGCTGATGCGGACTGGAAGAAGAAAGTGATTTACGACTGAGTGCAGATGTTGAGAGAAGCCACCGAGAGGTGGCTTTTTTATTGGGCGCGGCAAAGATCAAAATCAAAAGCGCCCTCACCCTAACCCTCTCCCGGAGGGAGAGGGGACTGACCGAGATGATTGGGAGAGATACGCCGACGTGAAATACCGAGTCGAACTCGGTTTTTGAAACGCATGCAACTCGACTCCTGCTTTGGCTTTAGCTTTGGCTTTCACCACTCAACACGATGAGCGTTAGCTCGAGTACCGCTTTTGACGTGCCGGCCCCTTCGGCAGGCTGAGTGGAGGGATTCATCCGGGGGTGGGCGCGTAGCGCCGTGCGGCGAAGCCGCATGCATCGAGAGGAGGTGCAGCGAAGCAAACCGTAGGCGATGCCCCCGGATGAATCCCGGAACGAAGGAACACCGAGCCTCAGCGAGGGGCCGAACGCCGGGGCCCAGCCTTTTGGTTCCTTTTTGGCGTTTGAAAAAGGGACTCGCCGTAAGGGCGAAACCGCCAGCGGCAGCACCCAAAGAAACGGATATTCACACCAAACAACCAGCAACCTGGTCGGCCCAAAGGCCGCCAAGGTCAAATCCAAATCAAAGCCGAAAGTGCCCCACCATCCCCTTGAGCTCACTCCCCAACTGCGCCAGCTCAACACTCGAAGCCGCATTCCCGCGCATCGCAATCGACGACTGATCCGCACTCGCCCGAATACTGGTCACACTGCGATTGATCTCCTCGGCCACCGAACTCTGCTCCTCGGCCGCCGCCGCAATCTGCTGATTCATCTGCTGAATCAACGAAACCGCCGCCGCAATACTCCCCAGCGCACTTTCCGTCTGCAACGCATCACTCACCGCCAGCTTCACCAGCTCGCCACTGCTCTGAATCTGCAGCACCGACGAATGCGCCGCCGAGCGCAAGGCACTGACCAGCCGCTCGATCTCTTCGGTCGACTGCTGGGTGCGCCGGGCCAGCGCCCGCACCTCATCGGCGACCACCGCAAACCCCCTGCCCTGCTCGCCCGCCCGCGCCGCTTCAATCGCGGCGTTGAGCGCCAGCAAGTTGGTCTGTTCGGCAACACTCTTGATCACTCCGAGCACCGTGCCGATGTTCTGGATTTCTGCGCTCAGGCTTTCGATGCTCGAACTGGCCGACGTCGCCGAATCCGCCAGTTGCTCGATCCGCGCCATGCTCTGGCGCACCACCTGCTGGCCACTCTCGACCTTGTCGTCGGCAGTCTGTGCGGCGAGCGCCGCTTCTTCGGCATTGCGCGCCACATCGTGAACGGTGGCGGTCATCTGGTTCATGGCCGTAGCGACCTGCTCGGTTTCCTCTTTCTGGCTGCTGACTTCAAGATTGGTCTGCTCGGTCACCGCCGACAGCGATTGCGCGGAGCTGGCCAACTGTTCAATGCCCGCCTGCAACCCGCTGACGATGGTGCTGAGGCCCGCGCCCATCTGCTGCATGGATTGCATCAACTGGCCGATTTCGTCACGACGGGTCACCTCTACCGTTGCACTCAAGTCACCGGCGGCGATCCGCTGCGCGACATGCATCACACTGCGCAACGGGGCGACGATCAAGCGGGTGATCACCCACGCCGCAATCAGACCGACCAGCAGCGCCAGCGCCGACGAGCCGATAATCAGCACCGAGTTCTTCTTCAACTCACCCAGCATCGCGACGTCCTGGGCGACATAGGCCTGATCGACCCGTTCCACTACCTGGGCGGCACGCTGATGCAGTTGCTCATAGACGGTTTTTTCCTGAGCCAGAAGCCCGGTGTACTCGGCGAGCTTGTCATTGAAACCGGCGATATGGCCTGAGACCTCGTTGAGGACCGTCAGATAACCTTCGTCCTTGACCGTGGATTTCAGTTGTTCGGCTTGCGTCTGGGCCTGGGCGGCCTGTTCGATGTTGCCCTTGGCGCTGTCGTCGCCCTTGCGACTCTGATCCAGCCGCACCCGCGCTTCGTTCATGGCCTGCAACATCAGGCGCGAGACCTGGCTGACCTGACTGGCCTGCTCGATGAACTGGGCCCCATCCTTGCCCTCGCTGTCTTTCAGCGTATAGGCACCGTCATCGGCAAGCCCGGCCTGCAGGACGTCGAGGTTGTTGGCGACGCTGGACACCGACCAACTGGCCATTTCCAGCGCCAGGTCCTTGGCCTGGGTCAGCGAAACGAACTCATCGAAGGCTTTACGGTAAGCGCCCAGCGACTGCTGGACGTCGTTCATGACCGACTCATTGCCCGGCGACAGAGCCTTGAGCTGATCGGCCATGGCGATCAGACCATCCACGCCCTCGTGCAAGGCATCGGCGGTTTTCGGATTGCCGTGCAAGGCGTAGTCCTGTTCCAGCAGACGCACCTTGAGCAGGCCGCTGTTGAGCGAGGACATCTGCTTGAGCCCGTCGAAGCGCTGACTGATGGTTTGCAGGGACCAGACGCCGATGGCCGCCACCAGCGCGGTCAAGAGCAAAACCAGCACAAACCCGATACCCAGTTTTTTTGCCATACCGAGGTTGGCAAAACGTCCTTGCACGGCCGAAATCATTGCGCGTAGTCCCCTGCCAAAGTCTGTTGCCGAAGAGTCGCAACGGCCATGAACCAGCACAAGACTCTGGCGTCGGAATAATGGCAAAAAGCTACGCACGCGTCGTTTTCAGAACACTTGAGGTCGATCCACGGCTGTACTGCGAAAGAACTGCCGCGCCCTCGGATCACAAGCGTAGGCCACATTGATCCTCTGCCAGTCACTGGCTTCGCCACTGGGGCTGAATGATGTCGCGCAGGACAGTTGCACACCATGACGCAAGGCCTGCCTGCGCAGGTGCTCGTCATTCGCCAGCGGCGAACGGGCCCAGATGAACAGCCCGCCAGTGGGTTTGCCGAACACTTCCCAATCGGCATCCTCCAGCGCCTGCAAGGCTGCTGCCCGATCGGTATTGAGCCGCTGACGCTGGCGCTGCACCAGTTTTCGATAGGCGCCACTGGCCAGCAGCGCCGCCAGAACCGCCTCGCTGAACCTTGAAGTGCCCATGCAACTGATCATTTTGACCCGCGCCAGTTGCTCGATCACCTCAACACTGGCCATTACGAAACCTGCCCGTAACGAGCTGCTCAGCGTCTTGGAAAAACTGCCGACGTAAATCACCCGCCCGTCTTCATCCAGTGCCGCCAGACGCGTGCCGCTGCCATTGTGCAGATCGGCGTAGACGTCGTCTTCGATCAGCCGCAGGTCGTAGGTTTTGCTCAATTGCAGAATACCCCGCGCCACGGCCGGCGCCAGACAGCTCCCCGTGGGGTTGTGGTGATGACTGTTGATGAACAGCGCCGCCGGCCGGAACTGCTGCAACAACGCCTCAAGCGCCTCAAGGTCCGGCCCGCCAGGCGTACGGCGAACCTCCAGCATGCGCACACCGTGCAGCCGCAGGAGGTCGAACAGCGGCGCATAACCCGGTGTTTCCACCACCACACAGTCACCGGCCCGGAACAGGGTACGCACGATCAGATCCAGCCCGTGGCTGGCGCCGGCAGTGGTCAGCACCCGTTCGTCGTCAGCCTTGATATCGAGCAACCCGAGTCGTTTGACGATTTGCTCGCGCAGCGCGGGGAGCCCGAGGGGCGTGTTGTAGTTGAACAGGCTGGTCATGTCGGTGCGGGCCACCTGACGGATCGCGTAGCTGAGATCATCGGGCTCTCGCCAGCTCTGCGGCAAAACGCCGTCGCCCAGTTTCAGCCCTCTTTGCCATTCCGGATCCGTATCACAGCCGTGACGCTCACCCTCGAACGCAGGACTGTCGAAGGCCTTGCAACACTTCGGCAATGTGGCCGCGACCATGAACCCCGAGCCTTGCCGCGAGGCCAGGACACCCTGCGCCACCAGACGCTCGCAAGCTTCCATGACGCTCGACTGGCTGAGCAGGTTCAACCGCGCGATTTGTCGCACGGAAGGCAGGCGCGTGGCTGGCGGCACCTCTCCCTGCACGACCCATTCGATCAATCCATCAACAATCTGCTGCACAACCGGCACCATTGCCTGTCGGTCAATTCTCAATTCCATGAGTACCCAAACTCCTGTCCGTTTTGCCCGCGGCAGTAAATCACAGCCGCGCCGGTCAGGCTGTGCGACAACGCCGTCAAAAGCCACCGTTCTAACTATTTGATACACATTGTTTATCAACGACATGTAACTGACGGCAGACGAAAAAAACCCGCCGGCGGGCGGGTCTTTTCCTGCATCAATGGACGCGTTTCAGAACGCGGTCACGCCTCCGTCCACGGCCAGCGAATGGCCAGTGGTGAACGCTGCACCATCGCTGCACAGGTACAGCACGGCGCTGGCAATTTCCTCGACCTTGCCGATGCGACCCACCGGGTGCATGGCGTTGGCGAATTCGCCTTTCTTCGGGTCGGCCTCGTAGGCGCGACGGAACATGTCGGTGTCGATCACCGCTGGGCAAACGGCGTTGACGCGGATTTTCTTCTTGGCGTATTCGATGGCGGCCGACTTGGTCAGGCCGATCACCGCGTGCTTGGAGGCGGCGTAGATGCTCATCTTCGGCGCGGCGCCCAGGCCGGCCACCGACGCGGTGTTGACGATCGCCCCGCCGCCCTGGGCCAGCAGCAACGGCAACTGGTACTTCATGCACAGCCAGACGCCTTTGACGTTGACGCCCATGATTGCGTCGAATTCATCCATCGAGCCTTCGGCCAGTTTGCCTTTCTCGATTTCGATCCCGGCGTTGTTGAAGGCATAGTCGAGTCGGCCGTAGGTCTTGATCACCTCGTCCATCAGATTTTTCACTTCGCTTTCGACGGTAACGTTGCACCGCACGAAAGTCGCTTCACCACCAGCGGTACGAATCAGCGCCACCGTCCCCTCGCCCCCGGCGGCATCCAGGTCGGCCACCACCACTTTCAGACCTTCAGCGGCGAACGCCTGGGCGGTCGCGCGGCCGATACCGTTGGCGGCGCCCGTGACGACGGCGACCTGACCGGAAAACGTCATGCTCATTGTTATGTCCTCGAATGCGGGGATTGATGAGGGCAGCATAGCCACAGCCACCCCGACAGCGGCAGCACTATCAGAAGGCCGTTTAACCGCCCATGAATCGCAGTGATAAAACCGTGACAGCCACTATCACCCTGTTTGATCGACCTGCATTCGCCTCGTCAGCCAACCTTGCGGCATCACCAAGGAGGGTCTATCAACAAGGCTTCATCCCGTTGAGTGCCTGTCATGACTAACCAGACCAATCGTCAGTTCCTGCTCGCCAAACGCCCGGTGGGCGCCGCCACCCGCGAGACCTTCACGTATCAGCAAGTACCGGTGGGTGAACCGACGGCGGGACAGATCCTGGTCAAGAACGAATACCTGTCCCTCGACCCGGCCATGCGCGGCTGGATGAACGAGGGCAAGTCCTACATCCCGCCGGTAGGTATCGGTGAAGTCATGCGCGCACTGGGTGTAGGCAAAGTCATCGCGTCGAACAACCCGGGGTTTGCGGTCGGCGACTACGTCAACGGTGCCATTGGCGTGCAGGATTATTTCCTTGGCGAGCCAAGAGGTTTCTACAAGGTCGATCCGAAACTGGCACCGCTGCCGGTTTACCTGTCCGCATTGGGCATGACCGGCATGACCGCCTACTTCGCCCTGCTCGATGTCGGCGCACCGAAGGCCGGCGACACCGTGGTGTTGTCCGGTGCAGCGGGTGCGGTCGGCAGCATTGCCGGGCAGATCGCCAAGATCAAAGGTTGCCGGGTGGTCGGCATCGCTGGCGGTGCCGACAAATGCAAGTTCCTGATCGACGAACTGGGCTTTGACGGTGCCATCGACTACAAGAGCGAAGACGTGTTGGCCGGCCTTAAGCGCGAATGCCCGAAAGGCGTGGACGTGTATTTCGACAACGTCGGCGGCGACATCCTCGACGCCGTGCTGAGCCGTCTGAACGTCAAGGCGCGCGTAGTGATCTGCGGCGCCATCAGCCAGTACAACAACAAGGAAGCGGTCAAAGGCCCGGCCAACTACCTGTCGCTGCTGGTCAACCGCGCGCGGATGGAAGGCTTCGTGGTGATGGATTACGCCGCGCAGTACGCCAGTGCCGCCCAGGAAATGGCCGGCTGGATGGCCAAGGGTCAGCTCAAGAGCAAGGAAGACATCGTCGAAGGCCTGGAAACATTCCCGGAGACCCTGGGCAAACTGTTCAGCGGCGAGAACTTCGGCAAGCTGGTGTTGAAGGTCTGAAACAATGAAGGGAGCCATCGGGCTCCCTTCATTGCATCTTCAGCTGTTTGATCAGGCCAGTTCGGCAACCACCGAGGCCAGTGCCTTGGCCGGATCCGCCGCCTGGCTGATCGGACGGCCGATCACCAGATAGTCGGAACCGGCATCCAGCGCCTGACGCGGGGTCAGGATGCGACGCTGGTCGTCCTGGGCGCTGCCGGCCGGACGAATCCCCGGCGTCACCAGTTGCAGCGACGGGTGCGCGGTTTTCAGCGCCGTGGCTTCCAGCGCCGAGCACACCAGACCGTCCATCCCGGCCTTCTCGGCCAGTGCAGCCAGGCGCAGCACCTGCTCCTGCGGCTCGATGTCCAGACCGATACCCGCCAGATCCTCGCGCTCCATGCTGGTCAGCACGGTCACGCCGATCAGCAGCGGTTGCGGGCCGCTGCGCTTGTCCAGCTCTTCACGGCAGGCCGCCATCATGCGCAGGCCGCCGGAGCAGTGAACGTTGACCATCCACACGCCCATCTCGGCTGCGGCCTTGACCGCCATCGCCGTGGTGTTGGGAATGTCGTGGAATTTCAGGTCGAGGAATACTTCAAAACCCTTGTCACGCAGGGTGCCGACGATTTCCGCGGCGCAACTGGTGAACAGTTCCTTGCCCACTTTGACCCGGCACAGTTTCGGGTCCAACTGGTCGGCCAGCTTCAGTGCGGCGTCACGGGTGGGGAAATCCAGGGCGACGATGATAGGAGTCTGGCAGGCGGACATGGATGGGCTCTCAGGCAAGTCGAAATCGGCGCGCATTGTAGCGGAACCGGCGGCGGCGCGGCACCCGATGATCGGTAAATCGTCGCGCCGGACGTGATCAGCATAGCCTTGCAGGGTATTGTGTCGAAGCCGATACACAACCGACACGCCGACAACATGCGTCCGCGCTAGCCTCGCCAGCCGCAACATGTCCTTACAGCAGCCCTTCCCGCCTCACGGCCGGACGCCTATGCTGAAACCACAACCTCGCAGCCTATCTTTGTGGTTGGCGGCCTACTGGCAGATGAACAGCCTCATGCACAACTCCCAAGTCTCCGTGAATGAAGAGCAGAAAGACGACAAGCGCTGGAGCATCCGGGCCCTGATCGTCGACGATGACGTGCCGATCCGCGAACTGATGATCGACTACCTGGCCCGCTTCAACATTCACGCCAGCGGTGTCACCGATGGCGCGGCCATGCGCCAGGCGATGCAGGCCGAGCATTTCGATGTGGTGGTGCTCGACCTGATGCTGCCCGGCGAAGACGGCCTGTCGCTGTGCCGCTGGCTGCGTGCCGAATCGGACATCCCGATCCTGATGCTCACCGCCCGTTGCGAACCCACCGACCGCATCATCGGCCTGGAACTGGGTGCCGATGACTACATGGCCAAACCGTTCGAACCCCGGGAACTGGTGGCGCGGATCCAGACGATTCTTCGCCGGGTGCGCGACGACCGCACCGAACAGCGTGCGAACATTCGCTTCGACAACTGGCGCCTGAACAGCGTCCTGCGCCAGTTGATCGCCGACGATGGCCTGGTCGTGCCGCTGTCCAATGCCGAATTCCGCCTGCTCTGGGTGTTCATCGAACGCCCGCGTCGGGTGCTCAGCCGCGAACAGTTGCTGGACGCCGCCCGTGGCCGCTCGATCGAAGCGTTCGACCGCAGCATCGACCTGCTGGTCTCGCGCCTGCGGCAAAAACTCGGCGACGACCCGAAAGCCCCACAGTTGATCAAAACCGTACGCGGTGAGGGTTACCTGTTCGACGCACGGGATATCGGCTGATGCGGGCGCGCTTCGACACGCTGTTCGGTCGCCTGTTTGGCGTGCTGTTCGTGGCGATCGTCCTGGCGCACCTGTTGGCTTTCGCTTGGTTCCACCATTACGGCCCGCCACCGCCGCCTCCACCACCGGAGTTTTCCGAAGGGATCGACGGCCAACGGCCACCGCCAGATCCGCGCTTCCCACGGCGCCCCCCACGCCCGTGGTTCGGCGGGCCGCTGGTGCCGCTGACCTTTCAGTTCCTCTCATTGATGATCGCTGCGTGGTACGGCGCCAAGCTGCTGAGCCGCCCGATCCAGCGTCTGAGCGACGCTGCCGAACGCCTCAGTGAAAACCTCGACAGTCCGCCGCTGGACGAATCCGGCCCCCGCGAAGCACGCCAGGCGGCGCACACTTTCAACCTGATGCAGCAGCGGATTCGCGAACAGGTGCAGCAACGCGCGCGAATGCTCGGCGCCGTCTCCCACGACCTGCGCACACCGCTGTCGCGGCTGAAACTGCGCCTGGAAAAGATCGACGACGACAAACTTCAGGGCCAGATGCGTCAGGATCTCAACGACATGATCGGCATGCTCGACGCCACCCTCACCTACCTGCACGAACAACGCACCAGCGAAGCGCTGCAACTGATGGACGTGCAGGCGCTGGTCGAGTCCCTGTGCGAGAACGCCCAGGACCAGGGCGCCGACGTGCAGGTCAGCGGCCACTGCGCGCCCTTGCAGGTGCAGCCGATGGCCTTGCGTTCGTGCATCAACAACCTGATGGACAACGCCTTGCGCTACGCCGGGCAAGCGCACATCGAACTGCAGGATCAGCGCGAGCAACTGCTGATCCGCGTCATCGACCACGGCCCGGGCATCGCTGCGGACAAGCGTGAAGCGGTGTTCGAACCGTTCTTCCGCCTGGAAGGCTCGCGCAACCGCAACTCCGGCGGCGTCGGCCTGGGTATGACCATCGCCCGGGAAGCCGCGCAACGCCAGGGCGGACAACTCAACCTCGAAGAAACCCCCGGCGGCGGCCTTACCGCCGTGATTCGCCTGCCCCGCCACTGAAGCCGACTGTGTACCGCCCGGTACAAAATCCACATACCCACGACACCTCCCGCCTTGACGCTGCATAAGCCGGTACACAAACCGGTTTTCCAGCCCAAGGAGAGAGCCCGATGATCGGTAGCGTGAGCAACTACACGAGCTACACCAGCACCAGCAGCACCACCACGCAAAACGCCCGCAGCCAGCAACTGCAAAAAGAACTGTTCGCCAAACTCGACAACAACGGCGACGGCGCGGTGGATCAGGACGAACTGAACAGCGCCCTGTCGCAAAAATCCAACGACGGTTTGCTGGTCAACCTGAGCAAACAATTCGGCGACCTGGACAGCGACAGCAGCGGCAGCCTCAGCGCCGACGAAATGGCCGCCATGGCCCCACCCCCACCACCCGACCACGACCAGGCCCCCAACACCGACCTGGCCGACGCCCTGATCAAAGCCCTGGACACCGATGGTGACGGCGCCATCAGCGGCGACGAACTGAGCAGCGGCCTGACCAGCGCCGGCAGCACCGCCGACAGCAGCAAAATCTTCTCCGCTCTGGACAAGAACAAGGACGGCGTCGTCAGCCAGGACGAACTCACCGCCAGCCTCACCCCGCCACCACCCCGGGTTTCCAGTGACGAACTGTTCAGCCAGCTTGATGCGGACGGTGATGGAAATGTGACGGCGACCGAATTGAGCAGCGCGTTGCAGGCCAGCGACAGCACCTCGTCGAACAGCAGCGACACCAGCGCGGAGTTGCTCAAGGTGCTGGATAGCGACAGCAGCGGTGGCGTGAGCAGTGATGAATTGAAGGCCGCGTTGCAGGCGGGACACCAGCGTCCGAGCGATGAACAGACTGCCAGTACTACTCAAACCACGACTGAAGCGTTGAACCGGATGATTGCCAATCTGAGCAAGCAGTATTCGCTCGATAGTGCGGCGTCGGTGGGCAAGTATTTGAATGTGGCGACGTGAGGTAATCCAAAAACAGGATGAGCGTTACCTCGACAACGCTTTTGATCTTGATCCACCCGCCCCTTCGGAAGGCTGAGTGGAGGTGTTCATCCGGGGATTGGCACGTAGTGCCGTGCGGCGAAGCCGACTCATCGACGAAGTCGATGCCCCCGGAGGGACACCGGAGCGAAGGAACCCGAGCCTGCGAGGGCCGAACGCCGGGGCGAGCGTTTTTTGCTTACTTTTTTAGGCGCTTGTAAAAAAGTGAGTCGCCGTAAGGGCGAAACCATAAGCCGCCGTTACCGAAGAAACGGATATTCACCCAAAACAACCCAGAGCCTGGCCGGCCCAAAGGCCGCCAAGGCCCACCGTCAACGCCGATCCTCAACCCGCCCCTGACTCTTGCTCCAATCCGTCAACAAACTATAAGCAACCGCCAACAGCGTAGGCCCGATAAACAACCCGATAAACCCAAACGCAATCAACCCGCCAAACACCCCGAGCAACACAATCACCAGCGGCAGATTCCCGCCACGGCTGATCAGATACGGCTTGAGCACGTTGTCCACGCCGCTGATGATGAACGTCCCCCAGATCCCGAGAAACACCGCCATCCCGTACTCACCCTTCCAGGCCAGCCACGCCGTGGCCGGAATCCACACCAGCGGCGGCCCCATCGGAATCAGACTGAGCAGGAACGTCACGATCCCCAGCACCAGAGCCCCCGGCACCCCGGCAATCAGGAAGCCGATCAGCGCCAGAATGGCCTGCGCCGCCGCCGTACCGATCACCCCGTTCACCACCCGCTGCACGGTGCCGGCCACCAGCTCGATGTAGTACCCGGCACGATCACCGATCAACCGCTCCAGCAGACTGTGCACGAACGCCGCGAGCCGCGGCCCGTCACGGTAGAAAAAGAACACGAAGACAATGCTCAGGGTCAGCTCGAGAATCCCGCCGCCGATCTGCGCACTGCGCGCCAGCAGCCAGTTGCCGACCTGTCCCAGATAAGGCTTGATCGACACCATCAGCGCCGCGCCCTGCTGATCGACACTGTTCCAGAACCCGACCAGCCGCTCCCCTACCAGCGGAATCGTGCCGAGCCAGGCCGGCGCTTCCGGCAGACCATCGACCTGCACATCCTTGATGAACACCGTGGCATCGCGCACGTGATCGGCCAGGTTGAACCCCAGCCATACCAGCGGTGCCGCCACCAGCACCATCCAGCCCAGGGTCAGGATACTTGCCGCCAGAGATTCGCGGCCGCCGAGCCAACGGGTCAGCAGGCGCATCAGCGGCCAACTGGCGAACGCCAGCACCGCGCCCCAGAACAGCGCCGACCAGAACGGCGCCATCACCCAGAAACTGGCGCCGAACAACACCAGCAACAGGATCTGCACCAACAGACGATCATTATTGGGCATGTGAAATCTCGAAAAAGTCAGTCAGGCAAAGAGTAGGCGAACACGCCAAACGTGCCCGCCAGAGACACCTTATCGCAACAGATCGATGCGCAGGCCGGTACCTTCGACATTAGCGGTCTCCATGCGGGCCGCACGCACACCCTGGACGATCAACGCCTGACGCCAGGCCTCGGCCTTGGGTCCGGAGACCGTGACCCGCAACGTGGTGTCGAGGTTCAGGCCACGGGACAGCAGACGCAGCCAGGTGTCGTCGGGATCGCCGGCCAGTTTCGGCAACTTCAGCTCACCGGTGTCTTTCAACTGTCGCAACAGGGTCGCCGACGTCGGCAGCAGATCACCCAATGGTGTGGCGGCTTCAAACTGCTCGACGTGCAGATACGCTTTGCGATTGCCGCGAGTGATGCTGTACAGCGCCACCAGCGTGTTGTCACGAGGCGCCGCCAGCCTCAGCAGCAGATAGGCCTGCTGCTCGTCGGCGCCGTACAGCTTGGCGTTGCCGAACACTTCATTGGCCCACAGGCTGCTTTCGCCACAATCCCGGGCCTGACACCAGAACAACAGCTCGGCGTCCTGTTTTTGCAGGGCCTCACGGGCGACGGTGAACGCTTCATTGGCGGAATGTTCGGGCGGTAACTCGTAGGTGACCGAGGTGGTTTGCCCGCGGGCGCCGACCTGGCCGTCGAAACGCAACTGGCCGCTGATCTTGCGGATCGAGCCCATCGGGTAAATCCGCTCCAGTTCCACGGGAGGGCGATAGTCGACGATCTGCGCATCGGCCAGACGCGGCACGATCGGCAGATCCTGACTGCCCGGCAGGTCGGCAGCGAGCAACACGGGACTGAAACAGCACAGCGCCAGCAGACTGAAAGATCGCATGGACAGGCTCATCGGATCGGCATGGCCGGGGCGCCTTTCTGGCTATTCGGGTTCGCAGCGGTGTAGAAATCCATTGTGGTTGTCTCCCATTTCAACCCGCCCAGCCTCGACAGTTGCCCGGGGCAAGTCAAGGAATGGCGAAGAACCGATTGAAACAGTCTGCGACAAGAACCGCACCCGACTCGTCATTCAGGTGCAGATGGTGCCCGCCCGGCAGCTGTTCCCGGTTAAAGGGTAGACGCTCCAGCAGCTCGGGATGTTTGGCCAGCATGCCGTCGGCCGCCACCACCAATTGCGTAGGACAGGCAATACGCTGGATGAAGGCCATCGCCTGTTCCTGAGTCAGACGCAATGGTGATGGCAGGGTCAGACGATTGTCGCTGCGCCAGGTGTAACCGCCGGGCACTGGCATCAGGCCTCGTTGCGCCAGCAGTTCGGCGGCTTCACGACTGACCGCCACCAGACCTTTCATGCGTGCTTCGATGGCCCGGTCGAGGGTGTTGTAGACCGGTTTGCGTTTTTCCCGAAGATCGAGCTGCGCCTGCAGGGCCATGCCCATGCGTTCGGCAGCGTTTTCGCCTTTGTCCGTCGGAGGAATCACCCCGTCGATCAATGCCAGATGGGTGATGCGCTCCGGCAACGAGCCTGCCAGCACCAGCGAAACGATCGCGCCCAGCGAATGCCCGAGCAGGCCGAAGCGCTTCCAGCCCAGTTGCTCGGCGACTTGCAGCACGTCATGGGCGTAATCCCACAACGCATAACCCGCTCCAACCGGACGATGTCCCGAGTGACCGTGGCCGGCCATGTCCAGCGCAACAATGCGCAAGCCTTTCAGTTTCGGCGCCAGACGGGCGAAGCTGTTGGCGTTGTCCAGCCAGCCATGCAGGGCAATCACCGGCAACCCGTCTTCCGGGCCGAAAAGATGCGCCGCCAGTTCGATATGCGGCAGGCTCAGACGCACCTCTTCGACCGCCGGGCTCATGCGCAATCCTTGTGCTGGCGGTTTTCCCAGCGAGTGAACAGGTTTTTCAGCAACTGCGCGGTGTCCTGCGGCCGCTCAAGGGGAAACATGTGACCGCCGGGCACAGTCAGTGACTCGCCCTGAGGCAGACGGCCGACGAAGCGGGTGTGATGGTTCATCACCACGCGGCTCTTGTGCCCGCGCACCACTGCCAGCGGCACCTGGAGCTGGCGGGTACGCCCGGGACTGGTGTGCGGCACACCGCGATAAATACTGATCTCGGTGGCCGGATCGAAGCGCAGGCGCAATTTGTCGCCAACCTTGTGCAGACCGTGTTGCAGGTAGGCGTCGAAGCACTCGGGATCGAACCCGCGGAACAGGGTCTTGCCGGCAAAATAGCTGCGGGCACTGTCGAGGTCGGCGAATTCTTCGCGTCGTCCCAATGTGCGACCGGCCGGGGTGAGCTTGTCGATGAAGCCAAAACGCTTGGCAGCACGGATCACCCAGCGATCGGTGCGGGTCAGCACCGGCGAGTCGAGCATCACCACCCCGCGATACAGCTCCGGGCAACGCAGAGCGGCGTGCAGATGCAGCATTCCGCCGAAGGAATGGCCAACGCCCCACACCGGCTCGTCCTGCTGTTGCAGGTGATGGATCAACTCGTCCACCAGGTGGTACCAGTTGTCACCCGCCGGAAAACGCGGGTCGTGGGCATGCTGCTCCAGATGCGTCACCCGGAACTCCGGCGCCAGCGCCGAGAACAGCTTGCCGTAGGTACCGGAAGGGAAACCGTTGGCGTGGGCGAAGAAGATCGGTTGCGACATACGGGCAAATCCATGGGCGGTAAACGTGGCGTTGATTGTCCGTAAGACCGCGCTTCACAGCAATGACCGTAACTGCCAGGAATGATGACAGTCCGGTCAGGGCTATGACGGATCGGTCAGCGCGCCGGCGGCTGCTCACCCAGCGGCACCACTGCCATGGTCAGCCGCGACACGCAACTGGCCTTGCCTTCATCGCTGGTCAGGCGGATGTCCCAGACGTGGGTCGTGCGGCCAATGTGAATCGGCTTGGCCACCGCCGTCACCCGTCCGCTGCGCAATCCACGCAGATGGTTGGCGTTGATCTCCAGCCCCACGCAATAGAACTTGCTGGCATCGATGCACAGGTAACTGGCCATCGAGCCGACGGTTTCGGCCAGCACCACCGACGCACCGCCGTGCAACAGGCCATAAGGCTGGTGGGTGCGATGGTCGATCACCATGCTGGCGGTCAGGGACTCTTCGTCGAAGGACTCGAAACGGATGTCCAGCACTTCGCCGATGGTGTTTTTCTGGATTGCGTTCAACTGCTCGATGTTGGGAGTGGTGCGCCACAAGGTCATCGCAGGCTTCCTTTGTTGTTTTGATCGTCGCTCAATCCTGCCACAGCACCGCCTCGCTGCGCTCGCTCCATTCTTCGAAGCGTGCGCCGTAGGTGTCTTCGATGACGTTGCGCTTGATCTTCAGGGTCGGCGTGAGAAAGCCGTTTTCCACCGCCCAGCTGTCCTTGACCACCACCAGACGCCGCAGGCGCTCGTGCTTGTCGAGGGCACCGTTGACCTCCTCCAGCAACTTTTCCAGGCTCGAATGCATTTGCGGTCGCGCTTCCTCGTGGCCGGCGGCCGAAAGCACACACAGCCCCAGCGGTGCACTCAAACCATCGCCGACCACGCAGACCTGCTCGATCCGCGTATGCACGGCGAGGCGGTTTTCGATCGGGGCCGGGGCGACGTATTTGCCTTTGCTGGTCTTGAAGATTTCCTTGAGCCGCCCGGTCAGGCGCAAACGGCCTTCGGCGTCTTGTTCGCCCTTGTCACCGGTACGCAGGAAACCATCGGCGGTCAGGGTCTCGGCGGTTTTCTGCGGTTCCTTGAAATAGCCGAGCATGTTGGCCTGGCTGCGCACCTGCACTTCGCCGGATTCATCGATCCGCACTTCGACGTCAGGGCAAGGCTGGCCGATCCAACCCTGCTTGTACTGACCCGGCAGGCAGATGTGCGAATAGCCGCAGCTCTCGGTCATGCCGTAGACCTCCAGCACATCCAGCCCGAGTTTCTGATACCAGTCGAGCAAGGCCTGCGGCACCGGCGCGGCACCGGACAAGGCCACACGCAAGGCATCCAGCCCCAGCCCGGCAAGGACTTTGTACCCGACCCGCTTGCCGATGAAAGGCAAACCGAGCAGGAAATCCAGGCGTTTGGCGGGGATCTTCGCGTACACGCCCATCTGGAATTTGGTCCAGATCCGCGGCACGCCAAACATCGCTGTGGGCCGCGCGCGTTTCAGATCGGTGAGAAAGGTATCGAGGCTCTCGGCAAAGAACACCGTCTGCCCGGTATAGATCGACGCCAGTTCGACGAACATCCGTTCGGCCACATGACACAGCGGCAGATAGGACAGCAGACGATCGTTTTCATTGAGGCCGAACAACTGCGTGCCACGGGTGGTGGCGAAACCGAGATTGGCAAAGCTGTGCATCACGCCTTTGGGCAGGCCAGTGGTGCCGGAGGTGTAGATGATGGTCGCCAGTTGATCGGCAGCAGGTCGTGGATCGTCCTGGATCGGTGAGCTGCGTTGCAGGTCGTCCCAGTTGAAATCGAACGTGCCCGGCGGGTGCAGCGGCAGGCTGATGGTCGGCAGATCCGCCGGCACACCGGTCGACATCCCCGGCCAGTCATCCAGTTTGCCGATGAACGCCAGCACGCTTTCGGAATGGGTGAGGACCTGATTGACCGAGTCGGCAGTGAGATTGGGATAGAGCGGCACCGAAACGTGTCCGGCCATCCAGATCGCCAGGTCGGCGATGATCCAGTGGGCACAGTTTTTCGAGATCAGCGCGATGTGGCTGCCTTGGGGCAACTCCCGGGAGCGCAGCCAGTGCGCGGCGCAGCGGGCCTGATGGCCGACGTCGGCCCAGGTCAGCGTTTCGACCTGCCCACCGCCGATGGGCTGCACCAGGAAGCGTTGGCGCGGGTGCCGGGCCTCGCGCTCGTAGAACACGTCCAGCGGCAATCGAAAAGCAGCAGACATGCGACTCGCTCCTTTCTTTTTGGGATGGAGCAAGCGTAGTCAACCAAGCAAGTGCTTGGTTGACTATTTCATACAAAAAATTTCACGGATGCTTGAGGCTGTTCAGCGTCATCGACCCGATCAACAACTCGCTGTGTTCGAGCTCGGCGAGCCCGGCGGTGCTGACCTTTTCCGGCGGATAGCCGGCGCCGTGTTGCAGGTAGCTGAGCAGATGCCCGACCAGCGGATTGTGGCTGACCAGCAGCACATTGCTCACCGACACCAGTTGCTCGGCGACGCGGTCCGGATCAACCTCCGGCGTCAACCACTCGACCGTGCGGATCTCCGGCTCGAAACCCAACGCCTCGCGCACCAGTTGCGCGGTCTGCTGCGCCCGCAAGTACGGGCTGGCGTAGATGGCCGTCAGTGGCTGGCCCATCAATCGGGCGGCGCTGCTGAGCACTTCCTTGCGACCGTGAGCGGTCAGCTCCCGCTCCGAATCGGGGCGCGAGCCATAGGGCTCGGCCTCACCGTGACGTAATACCCAGAGTTTCATAGTTTGGGTTCCTCATCCCGGGCCGGATGCGGTGCTGGCGCAACAACGTGTGGCGCCTCACCTTCCGGAGTACGCGGCGCCGGCCAGTCGGCGAACGGCCAGGGCTTCTGGTCGCTGTGGAAACTGCCGAACCGGCCGATCTGGGCCAGGAACTGGCTCAGGCTGTCACCGAAATTCATCAGACCGGCGCTTGGAGCGCCATAGATCAGTCTATACACAAGCTGCACCAGCACCACCGCGCCGAGGATGAACTGCGCCACCTGCCAGACCACGATGTAAACGATCATCCACAACACCCGCAGCAGGATGGATTCGTACTTGGCTTCGGTTTTCGGATCGTTCATGTCTAGCTCCCTTGCCCTGAAATAAAAAGCAATCAGTTGAAACCACTGGTGGAAATGAAGTCGACGTCGGTCTTCGGCTCAGCGCGCATCAACAGGCCGATCACCTGATCCAGCGTGCGCCCTTCGAACAGGATCGCGTGGAGCCCGGCGACCAGCGGCATGTACACGCCGACCTCCTGGGCCTTGGCCTTGAGCACTTTCAGGGTGTTGACCCCTTCAGCGACTTCACCGAGACGCGACACCGCTTCGTCGAGGCTCAAGCCCTGACCGAGGGCGAAACCGACCTGATAGTTGCGGCTTTTCGGCGACGAGCAGGTGACGATCAGGTCGCCGACTCCGGCCAGACCGAGGAAGGTCATCGGGTTAGCCCCCTGATTCACCGCAAACCGGGTCATCTCGGCCAGGGCGCGAGTGATCAGCATGCTCTTGGTGTTCTCGCCCATCTCCAGCGCCACCGCCATGCCGGCGATGATCGCATAGACGTTTTTCAGTGCGCCGCCCAGTTCCACGCCGAAACGGTCGGCACTGGCGTAGACGCGAAAGGTGCGGCCATGCAGCGCGGCCTGCACTTCTTTGCACAGTTCTTCGTCTTCGCTGGCGACTACCGTGGCGGTCAGCGCGTGTTCAGCGATTTCCCGCGCCAGGTTCGGCCCGGACAGCACGCCGATGCGCGCCTGCGGGGCGATCTCTTCGAGAATCTGGCTCATCAGTTTGAAGGTGTGAGCTTCGATGCCTTTGGTCAGGCTGACCAGCATCTTGCCGCTCAGGCGCTCGGCATGAGCCGCCAATACCGTGCGCAGCGCGCTGGACGGCAACGCCACGAAACACAATTCGCAGGCATCGAGGGTTGCCTGCAGGTCGGTGACCGCCGTCACGCCGGGCAGAATCTTGATGCCTTTGAGGTAACGCGGGTTCTCGCGATTGACCCGGATGGCCTCGGCCTGTTCGGGGTCACGCATCCACTGCCGGACTTGATGGCCGTTCTCGGCCAACAGATTGGCCACGGCGGTACCGAAACTTCCGCCTCCCAGGACCGCAATCGGGCGCTGTTCAGTCATATGTAATCCGTTAATCCATACCAGTGGCGATGCGGGCATTATACGGAGCGGCCCCTTCTCGGACAGCCCCGGCGTCAATTACCGGCACTTGTAGGAAGAAGACCAATAAAACCGAGGAAAATGCCCGCAACGTGACTGGAAAAGTCACTGTCCTCGGTTAACATGCGCGCCAATTCTTTGCTATCAAGGCTGCGTCGTGTTTTCTGGCACTCCCTCCCCGCGTTCGTCCCTGCTGTTGGCGCTGCTGTTCAGCCCGATGTTGCTGGCGGACGACCTGTTTCTCGACAGCGAGGCCTTGCCCCAGATCCTCACGGCCACGCGCCTGAAACAGTCCCCGGCGGAAGTCCCCGGCAGCATGACCGTGCTCGACAGCGAACTGATCAACGCCAGCGGCGCCCGGGACATCAGCGAGCTGCTGCGCCTGGTGCCGGGGATGATGGTCGGCAACATCAGCGGCAATCAGGCGGTGGTGAACTATCACGGCACCAACGCCACCGAAGCACGGCGCATGCAGGTACTGATCGACGGCCGCTCGGTGTACCGCGCCGGCCTGGCCACGGTGGACTGGAGCGACATCCCGGTAGCCATGGAAGACATCGAGCGCATCGAAGTCTTTCGCGGCCCGAACACTGTCAGCTATGGCGCCAACGCGCTGATGGCGGTGGTCAACATCATCACTCGCAACCCGGCCGACAGCCACGGCACACGGTTGAAAATCACCCGTGGCCAACGCGGCATCAACGATTTCTATGCCAGTCAGGGAACAGGCTGGAATGGCGGCGACCTGCGTCTGTCGCTGTCCGGCCAGGAAGATGACGGCTTCGACAGCGACCGCACCGGCGCCGATTACCGCGACAGCCGCCGCTTGAACCGCTTCAGCCTTGCGGTCAGCCAGACCCTCAGCGACAACCAGAGCGTGGACTGGCAGCTCAACGCCAAGGACGGAACCAACCAGCGGCCTTACACCTATCGCCCGGTGTTCTCGGGGATTACCGCTGCCGGGAACAATTCCGACGTGATCGCCAAGGATTACGCCGGTTCGGTGCGCTGGAATCTGGACATCAACCCCGATCACAGCCTTTATGTACAAGGCTCGGCGCAACACTGGGACCGCCAGCAGACCTGGCGCGCCTGCGACGCCGAGGTATCGTTCAGCCCGCAGCTGACGGAGTTGTGGCAACTCAACCCGAATTACACCGAACAACTGGCGCGCAACATCACCCGCTTCATCGGGCCTGGTGCTGCACCCGGCACCCCCACGGAAATGGCCTTGGCCAATCAAGTGCTCGATCAATGGCGCAATGGCGCCGGCCGGACTCTGTGCGGCGACATCGACCAGAGCGCCCGGGAATCGCGCTATGACCTGGAATTACAGGACACCCTCAGCCTGTCCGACAGTCTGCGTCTGGTCAGCGGCCTGAACTATCGTTACGACCGGGCCGATTCCGAGACCTATTTCAACGGAACGCTGGACGACACCACGTGGCGTGCGTTCGGCCAACTGGAATGGCGCGCCAGCGAACACTGGCTGTTGCAGGGTGGCGCCATGTTTGAAAACACCCAGTTGATCGGCAGTTCGCTGACGCCCAGGTTTGCCGTCAATTACCTGATCAACCCGCGCCACAGCCTGCGTGCGGTGTACTCGGAAGCGATCCGTTCACCGGACATGTTCGAGAACAACGTCAACTGGAGTTATCAGGTGACCAACCTGCGCCCGTCCGCCTTCGGCCAGTCTTCGGCCCGCTACTTCGTCAAGACCCGGGGCCCCGGCGATCTGGACCAGGAGCACATGCGCTCGCGGGAACTGGGCTACAACGGCTTTTTCCCTGAATGGGGCCTGGCGCTGGACGTGAAGCTGTTCTACGACGAAATCACCGGGATGATCAGCGAGCCGCTGCGCAACAATCAGTACATTGCCAGCAACGCCAATGACTCGCGCTTTCGCGGCACCGAGACCCAGGTGGATTGGCGCCTGAGTGCGGCCGATCGGCTGCGCCTGACTTACGCCTACGTCGACGCCGAGGCGAGCAACCCGCTGGACCAGCAGTTCACCGCGCGCAACAGCGGCTCGGCCGGTTGGCTGCGCGACTGGGGTCAGGGCTGGAACAGTGCCCTCTTCTATTACGGTGACAACGCCCTCAACGGCTATCGCTTCGAGCGGGTCGACACGCGCATTACCAAACGTATCCCACTGGGCAAGGCCCAACTGCAACTGGCCGGGGTGCTGCAACAGCGTCTGGACAATGAGCCGACCACCTTCGTCGACAACAACTACGACGAACGCCGGGTGATGTATTTCAGCGCCGAGCTGGAGTTCTAGATGCGCTACGCCCTGTCGCGGAAGATGCCAACGGCCGCCCAATGGCTGGCCGGGCTGTGCCTGTTCCTGACAGCCTGGCTGCACGGCGTGGCGGTGCAGGCGGCCGACATTCTGCTGACCGGCGCCGAGGAAAGCCCCGGCGTGCAATCGTTCGTGCAGGCCCTGAGCGAACTGCGCCCCACCGACCGCGTACATTTCCAGCCACTGGCGAGCCTGCCGGCGCCGGGCAAGCTGCCGTCCAGCCTGCGCCTGATTCTGCTGGACCTGCCGAGCCTCGACTGGCGCATGCAGGAACCCCAGGGGCCGGCGACGCTGGTCCTGCGCATCAGCCGCTTGCAGGCCCGACAACGCTTCGGCACTGCGCAACCGCCCCACTTGAGTCTGCTGTGGAGCGATCCGCCGCTGAGTCGCCAGTTGCAGTTGATCCGACGGATCCTGCCCCAGGCTCAGCGAGTCGGCGTGCTGTTCGATCAGCACAGTGAGTTCCTGCTCAAGGAGCTGCAATCGGCCGCCCAGCCGCTGAATCTGCAAATCGTCCCGCAGCGCTGGGACAACACCCACGACAGTCGCCCCTTGCAGGCCGTGCTGAAAAACAGCGATGTGTTGCTGGGCCTCGACGATCCCGACCTGTACAACCCGAAAACCGCGAAAAACCTGCTGCTCAGCAGCTATTCGCGGCAACTGGCGCTGATCGGTCCGAACGTCTCGTTCGTGCGCGCCGGCAGCCTCGCCAGTACTTACAGCGACCAGAGCGATTGGCTGGCGGTGCTCGACGAATTGCTCGACCGCCCGCCGGCCACCTGGCCGAGAGCGCTCTATCCCGAGCGTTTTAAAGTATCAAGCAATGCGCAGGTGGCTCGTTCATTAGGGATAGAACCGATGAATGAAGCGTCTGTTGCCGAAGAGCTGGCCCAAGGAGAGCGCCGCCCATGATTTTCCGCCGTTGGGACATCAATACCCGCACCCAGTTGATCAGCCTGGGTCCTGCGCTGTTGCTGACCTTGCTGCTGATCAGCTTTTTCACCTTCGTGCGCATCCAGGATTTGCGTCAGGAGCTGAACCACACCGGTCAACTGATCGCCAACCAGCTCGCACCCGCCACCGAATATGGGGTGATTTCCGGCAACAACGAAGTGCTGGAAAGCCTGCTCAAAGCCACGCTGGCCACGCCGAACGTGCGCTTTCTTGAAGTACAGGACAGCGCCAACCGCATTCTGGCGTATGTCGAACAACCGTCGGACACGCACAAACGCCCGCATCAGGTCGAAGTGTTCCAGTCGCCGGTGCGGCTGCAGCGGATTGCCCTGCACAATGATTTCTTTCAGGACGGCAAAAGCAGCAACGGCGGCGCCAGCGAAGATTATCTGGGGCGGGTGATCGTCGGTCTGTCCAACGATGCCTTCAGTCAGCGCCAACAGGAAATCCTGCTCAAGGCCGGGATTCTGGCGCTGTTCGCCCTGCTCTTCACCTTTGTCCTGGCGCGGCGACTGGCCGGCAGCCTGTCGCAGCCGATCCGCGATATCGGCGATGCGGTGAAGGCGATTCAGGACGGTGACTACAAGACCCCGCTGCCGATTGTCGATGACACCGAGTTGGGCGCCCTTTCGCAACACATCAACAATCTGGCCCAGGCCCTGGAACAGGCCAGCCGCGAACAGCATCAAGCGATGGCGCAACTGATCCAGACCCGCGAAGAGGCGGAAAAGGCCAACAACGCCAAATCGGATTTCCTGGCAATGATGAGCCATGAACTGCGCACCCCGATGAACGGTGTACTGGGCATGCTGCAACTGCTGGAAACCACCGAAATGACCGAGGAGCAGATCGAATACGCGGCGCTGGCTTCCGAGTCCACCGAGCATTTGCTCAAAGTGATCAACGACATTCTGGATTTCTCGCGCATCGAGCGTTCGGAACTGGAGCTGGAACACATTCCATTCAACCTCGCCGACCTGATCGGCGCGTGCGCGCAGTCGTTCCAGCACAGTGCGGCGCAGCGAGGCCTGGAGTTGCAATTGCGGATCCCCGAAGACCTGCGCGGCTTGCAGGTGCAGGGCGATCCGACGCGGATCCGGCAGATCCTGGTCAACCTGGTGGGCAATGCGCTGAAGTTCACCGAGCAGGGGCGCGTCAGCATCGAGGCCCAGTGGCAGTCGCTGGATCACGAATTGCTGTGGTTCACCTGCTCGGTGCGCGACAGCGGCATCGGGATTTCTTCGGAAAGCCTGGAATTGATGTTCAACGCGTTCCAGCAAGCCGACAGCTCGATTTCGCGTCGTTATGGCGGAACCGGTCTGGGCTTGCCGATCGCCCGTACCCTGGCCGAGCGAATGGGCGGCACCTTGCGCGCGCAAAGCGAAGAAGGTCGCGGCTCGGTGTTTACCCTGGAAATTCCGTTGGCTCTATATAAGCAGGCATTGCCTGCACTGGCGGCGCCGCGTGCAATCGATGGCAATGCGCACGGCGAAGGTCGCAATGTCTTGCTGGTGGAAGACAATCCGGTCAACCAGACCGTGATCGAGGCAATGTTGCGCAGTCTGGGCTTCACTGTGAGCGTCGCCACCGACGGTATGCAGGCCGTGCGCAGTGCCGGGGGCAGTCGTTACGAAGCTATCCTGATGGATTGCCGTTTGCCGATCATCGACGGTTACGAGGCAACCCGACAGATCCGTCGCCTGCCCGGCTGCGGTCATGTACCGATCATCGCCCTGACCGCCAACGCGTTGCAGGGCGACCGCGAAAACTGCCTGTCGGCGGGGATGAATGATTACCTGGCCAAGCCGTTCAAACGTAATGACCTGCAGCAGATTCTGCAGCGCTGGGTGCAGTAGGGAGGCCCTTTCGAGCATCTGCGACTGGCGTGAAAAGCGAAAGTGCGGCAGTCTTAGGCACCCGAACGAGCCTCAAAAGGGGCTTGAATAAAAATTTCAGTGCACAAGTGTACATTCATGTCCTTGGTGCTGTGACTTTCACCACAACGCAATAGTCTATGAGTAGGCTGCCGGTTCGAGGCATGAACGCGTCGATCGGTCGGGAAGATTTGCCCCACCTGCCGCATGGGATTATTGAGGAGCTCGCATGACCAAACAAAACGCCTTTACTCGGGAAGACCTGCTGCGCTGCAGTCGCGGTGAGCTGTTCGGCCCAGGTAACGCGCAACTGCCCGCCCCGAACATGCTGATGGTGGATCGCATCACCCTGATCAGCGAAGAAGGCGGCAAGTACGGCAAAGGTGAATTGGTCGCCGAGCTGGATATCAACCCTGACCTGTGGTTCTTCGCTTGCCACTTCGAGGGTGATCCGGTGATGCCGGGCTGCCTGGGTCTGGACGCCATGTGGCAACTGGTCGGCTTCTTCCTGGGCTGGCAAGGTCTGCCGGGCCGCGGCCGTGCGCTGGGCTCGGGCGAAGTGAAATTCTTCGGCCAGGTCCTGCCGACCGCCAAGAAAGTCACCTACAACATTCATATCAAGCGCGTCCTCAAAGGCAAGCTGAACCTGGCCATCGCCGACGGTTCGGTGACTGTCGACGGTCGCGAAATCTACACCGCCGAAGGCCTTCGCGTCGGCGTGTTTACCTCCACTGACAACTTCTAAGGGTTATTCGCATGCGCCGCGTCGTTATCACTGGTCTGGGCATTGTTTCGTGCCTGGGCAATGACAAAGAGACCGTCTCCGCTAACCTGCGTGCAAGCCGCCCTGGCATCCGGTTCAACCCGGAATATGCCGAAATGGGTCTGCGTAGCCAGGTTTCCGGCTCCATCGACCTCAACCTTGAAGAACTGATCGATCGCAAGATCTATCGCTTCGTCGGCCACGCAGCGGCTTACGCCTACCTGGCCATGAAAGACGCCATCACCGATTCCGGTCTGACCGAAGAGCAGGTGTCCAACCCGCGTACCGGCCTGATCGCAGGTTCCGGTGGTGCGTCGACCCTGAACCAGATGGAAGCGCTGGACATCCTGCGCGAGAAAGGCGTCAAGCGCGTCGGCCCATACCGTGTAACGCGGACCATGAGCAGCACCGTTTCGGCGTGCCTGGCCACTCCGTTCAAGATCAAGGGCCTGAACTACTCCATCGCTTCTGCCTGCGCCACCAGTGCTCACTGCATCGGTACCGCCATGGAACAGATCCAGATGGGCAAGCAGGACATCGTGTTCGCCGGTGGCGGTGAAGAGGAGCACTGGAGCCAGTCGTTCCTGTTCGACGCAATGGGCGCCCTGTCCAGCAAGCGCAACGACACCCCGGAAAAAGCCTCCCGTGCCTACGACGCCGACCGTGACGGTTTCGTCATCGCTGGCGGTGGCGGCATGGTCGTGGTCGAGGAGCTGGAGCACGCTCTGGCCCGTGGCGCGAAGATCTACGCGGAAATCGTTGGCTACGGCGCGACGTCCGACGGCTACGACATGGTGGCTCCAAGCGGCGAAGGCGCTATCCGCTGCATGCAGATGGCAATGTCCACCGTCGACACCCCGATCGACTACCTGAACACCCACGGCACCTCGACTCCGGTCGGCGACGTCGCGGAAATGAAAGGTGTGCGTGAAGTGTTCGGCGACAAGGCCCCGGCCATCAGCTCCACCAAGAGCCTGTCGGGTCACTCCCTGGGCGCCGCCGGCGTTCACGAAGCGATCTACTGCATGCTGATGATGGAAGGCAACTTCATCGCCGGTTCCGCCAACATCGACGAACTGGACCCTGAAGTGGCCGATCTGCCGGTGCTGACCAAGACCCGCGAAAACGCCACCATCAACACCGTGATGAGCAACAGCTTCGGCTTCGGTGGCACCAACGCCACCCTCGTGCTGAAGCGTTGGGAAGGCAAGTAATTCCCTTCCGCTGAGCCGCACATGAAAACGCCCCGACTGGTTCGGGGCGTTTTTTTTCGCCTGGAGAAAAGCGTTTTTCAGCAGCGCCAAGATGAAACTTCTGTCATGCAACTTACTGCCCTGCGACCGAATGTCGCGTATTTGGCGGGCTCCAGCACTGTTGCAGATTTCGCAAGGATACATTGCACGAATCGAGCGTTTACTTAGCAGGCTAACAAATTCTATAACAGAGGCCTGCACACGCCTTGCTGCAGATAACAGAGATTGGAGCTAGCAGATGACTGTAAAAGTAACTGAACGCGACGATTCACACATGTCCCATGAAGGCGTAGCCGCCGGTGTACGGATCTGGGATGTGCATCAACAAGACTTGCTGGTCGGCATGTTCCACAACGAGATCGACGCCCACAACTACAAGGCCGAACTGGAACTGCTCGAACGGCAACGTGACCAACGCTCTGCCTGAATCAAACCACAGCATTGAAAACGACAAACCCCGCCATGAGCGGGGTTTGTCGTTATTGGGCGTTTCAGCGCAGCTTCACAGCCCGGCGGGACCCGTTTACCACATCAGATCATCAGGGATCACATAAGCCGCGTACGGATCGTCCTCGGCATTGACCTCTTCAACCTTCTCGTTGAGCTGCACGATGCGCTGTGGATCGCGCTCCTGAATCTTCAGGGCCGCCTCACGAGGAATCACTTCGTAGCCGCCAGCATGGTGCACGATCGCCAGCGAACCGCTGCTGAGCTTGTTGCGCATCAGCGTGTTGACCGAGATGCGCTTGACCTTCTTGTCGTCGACGAAGTTGTAGTAGTCCTCGGTGGTCAGCTTCGGCAGACGCGAGACTTCGATCAACTGCTTGACCTGCGCGGCGCGGGCCTTGGCCTCGGCCTTCTCCTGCTGCTGACGGTTCAGCTCCTGGTCGCGCTTGACCTTCTCGGCCTGAGCTTCCTGGGCAGCGCGCTGCTGGGAGTCGTCCAGTTCGATCTGGCCTTTGTGGGCCAGACGTTGTTGTTTCTGCTTGTCTTTGCTGACCTGTTTGGCCTGCTTTTGGTTGACCAGTCCTGCCTTGAGCAACTGGTCGCGAAGGGAAAGGCTCATTGATGCTTACTCACTTGGGCAACGGCTCAGCCGCAGCTGGGCAAATTCTTTTCCTGACGTTTGGCTTCACCCCACAGGGCGTCCAACTCTTCGAGGGTGCAATCTTCTATGGGTCGGTGGGTGTCGCGCAATGCCTGTTCGATAAATCGGAAACGTCTTTCGAACTTGCCATTGGCGCCACGCAGTGCGGTTTCCGGATCGACCTTCAGATGCCGGGCCAGATTGACCACGGAAAACAGCAGGTCGCCGATCTCGTCGGCCACCGCTTGCGGGTCATTCTCGGACATGGCTTCGAGCACTTCATCGAGCTCTTCGCGCACCTTGTCCAGCACCGGCAACGCGTCCGGCCAGTCGAAACCGACCTGCCCGGCGCGCTTCTGCAACTTGGCTGAGCGGGACAATGCCGGCAACGCGGCGGGCACATCGTCGAGCAATGACAGTTGCTGCGGCGCGGGGGATTTCTCGGCGCGTTCTTCGGCCTTGATCTCCTCCCAGCGCTGCTTGACCTGTTCTTCGCTCAGGCGCGGCACGTCCAGTGGCGCATACAGATCACCGGTGGGAAACACGTGCGGATGACGACGGATCAGTTTGCGGGTGATGCTGTCGACCACACCGGCAAACTCGAACCGCCCTTCTTCCCGCGCCAGCTGGCTGTAATACACCACCTGAAACAGCAGATCGCCCAACTCGCCCTGCAAGTGATCGAAGTCGCCGCGCTCGATGGCGTCGGCGACTTCGTAGGCTTCCTCGAGGGTGTGCGGGACGATGGTCGCGTAAGTCTGCTTGATGTCCCACGGGCAACCGAACTGCGGGTCGCGCAGACGGTTCATCAGGTGCAACAGGTCTTCAAGGCTGTAGATCGATTTCATGGAGTCCGGTTACGCCGCGTCTCGATGATGTTCGGCAACTGGGAAATCCGCCCCAGCAACCGCCCCAGTGCGTCCAGCCCCGGAATCTCGATGGTCAGGGACATCAGCGCTGTGTTGTCCTCCTTGTTCGAGCGGGTGTTGACCGCCAGCACGTTGATCCGCTCGTTGAGCAGCACCTGCGAGACGTCACGCAGCAGACCGGAACGGTCGTAGGCGCGAATGACAATGTCCACCGGATAGGTGAGCACCGGCACCGGGCCCCAGCTGACCTGAATGATCCGCTCCGGCTCGCGCCCGGACAGTTGCAGCACCGAGGCGCAGTCCTGACGGTGAATGCTCACGCCGCGGCCCTGGGTGATGTAACCGACGATCGCATCGCCCGGCAACGGCTGGCAGCAGCCGGCCATCTGGGTCATCAGGTTGCCGACGCCCTGGATCTGAATGTCGCCGCGTTTGCCCGGCTTGTAGCCGGTGGCCTTGCGTGGAATCAGTTCCAGCTGTTCGTTGCCGCGTTCCGGCTCGACCAGTTGTTGCGCCAGGTTGACCAGTTGCGCCAGACGCAGGTCGCCGGCCCCGAGGGCGGCGAACATGTCTTCGGCGGTTTTCATGTTGGCCTTGTCGGCCAGCTTGTCGAAATCCACCGCCGGCAGACCGAGGCGATTGAGTTCGCGCTCGATCAGGGTCTTGCCGGCTGCGACGTTCTGATCGCGAGCCTGCAACTTGAACCAGTGAACGATCTTCGCCCGCGCCCGGGACGTGGTGACGTAACCGAGGTTCGAGTTCAGCCAGTCGCGGCTCGGCGTACCGTGCTTGCTGGTGATGATCTCGACCTGCTCGCCGGTCTGCAGGCTGTAGTTGAGCGGGACGATCCGCCCGTTGATCTTGGCGCCGCGGCAGTTGTGACCGATTTCAGTGTGCACGCGGTAAGCGAAGTCCAGCGGCGTCGCGCCCTTCGGCAAATCGATGGCGTGGCCGTCCGGGGTGAAGATGTAGACCCGGTCCGGTTCGATATCGACCCGCAACTGTTCGGCCAGACCACCGATGTCGCCCAGCTCTTCGTGCCACTCGAGCACCTGACGCAGCCAGGAGATTTTCTCTTCGTAGTGGTTCGAGCCGGACTTGACGTCGGTGCCCTTGTAGCGCCAGTGCGCGCAGACGCCGAGCTCGGCCTCTTCGTGCATCGAATGGGTACGGATCTGGACTTCCAGCACCTTGCCTTCCGGACCGATCACCGCGGTGTGCAGCGAGCGGTAGCCGTTCTCTTTCGGGTTGGCGATGTAGTCGTCGAACTCTTTCGGAATGTGCCGCCACAGGGTGTGGACGATGCCGAGCGCGGTGTAGCAGTCGCGCATTTCCGGCACCAGCACGCGCACCGCACGCACGTCGTAGATCTGGCTGAACTCCAGACCCTTGCGCTGCATTTTGCGCCAGATCGAATAGATGTGCTTGGCCCGGCCGCTGATGTCGGCGTCGACGCCGGTGGCCTGCAATTCGTCCTTGAGCTGCGTCATCACATCGGCGATGAAACGCTCGCGGTCGAGCCGCCGCTCATGCAGCAACTTGGCGATCTGTTTGTATTGGTCGGGTTCCAGGTAACGGAAGGACAAGTCCTCCAGTTCCCATTTGATATGACCGATGCCGAGTCGGTGGGCGAGCGGCGCATAGATGTCGAAGACTTCCCGGGCGACCCGGTTGCGCTTTTCGTCGTCGGCGGTTTTCACCGCGCGGATCGCACAGGTGCGTTCGGCAAGTTTGATCAGTGCGACGCGTACGTCGTCGACCATCGCCACCAGCATCTTGCGCAGGTTTTCCACCTGGCCCTGAGTGCCCATCACCATCGATTGGCGAGGACTGAGGCTGGCGCTGATCGCGGCCATGCGTTGCACGCCGTCAATCAGTTTGGCGACCACCGGACCGAAGCGCTGGCTGACCGCTGCCAGTTCGATCTGGCCTTCGCGCACGCCACGGTAAAGCACCGCCGCGACCAGCGAATCCTGATCCAGCTTGAGGTCGGCAAGAATCTCCGCGATTTCGAGGCCGGTGCTGAAACTGCCGCTGCCCTCGGTCCAGAGATTCTTCGCTGCGTTGGACTGTTGCTCGGCCTGTCGAGCGAACTCACAGGCCTCTTTCAAGGCTTCGCGATCCAGTGCCAGATCGACACTGACCGCATGATCGAGCCAAGCCTCGAGATTGATACTGCCGTCGGTGTTGATCGGCTGGTGTGCTCTCACCTGTACCATCTTGCTTTACCTTCCCTACGACGCAGATTCAATGCGTCAAATCACTGACCTGTATTGCCCGTTCGCACTCGCGGGGCTAAGACGAGCGCTGCACGGGCGGACCAGTCGGATCAGACGAGCCATCCTAGCTCGCTTCAAATAACGCCATGGCCTCGACATGTGCCGTCTGAGGAAACATATCGAGAATCCCGGCACGTTTTAACCGGTAGCCCTGCTTGATCAATTCGACCGTATCGCGCGCCAGAGTTGCAGGGTTGCACGACACATAAACCAACCGCTCGGCACCCAGGGTCGCGAGCTTGCGCACCACCTCGAAAGCACCGTCACGCGGTGGGTCCAAGAGTACCGCAGAAAAGCCGTTTCCGATCCACTCGGCATCGGTCAAAGGCTGGGATAAATCGGCCTGAAAAAACTTTGTGTTATGCAAATTGTTGCTAGCGGCATTCGCCGCGGCGCGATCGACCATGGTCTGCACGCCTTCGACCGCTACTACTTCGCGCACAGCTTTGGCCAGCGGCAAGGCAAAGTTGCCGAGACCGCAGAACAGGTCGAGCACGCGCTCATCGGCGGTCGGTTTCAACCACTCCAGTGCCTGGGCAACCATGGCTTCGTTGACCCCGGCATTGACCTGGATGAAATCTCCCGGCCGCCAGGCCAGTTCCAGATCCCACGGCTCCAGGCGATAGCCCAGCGACTGCGTGACATCGACCGGTTGCGGCCCGTCTTCGCCGTGCAGCCACAACTGCGCCTGATGGAATGCGCAGAAATCCTTGAGGATCGTCAGGTCAGCCTCGGACAGCGGCGCCATGTGACGCAGCAGAACGGCCAGGGACGAACCACTGAACAATTCCACATGACCCAGCGCCTGAGGTTTGCTCAGGCGACGGAGCATCTCCGGCAAACGGGTCATGATCGGTTGCAAGGGCTGTACCAGCACCGGGCATTCGCTGATCGCCACGATGTCCTGGCTGCCGGCGGCGCGGAAACCGACTTCGAGCGTTTTGGCCTTGCTGTCCCAGCGCACGGCGACCCGGGCGCGGCGTCGGTAGCCGAATTCCGGACCGGTCAACGGTGCAGCCCATTCTTCAGGCTCGACACCGGCGACCCGCGAAAGCTGTTCGGCGAGCATGCGCTGTTTCAGGGCAAGCTGTTCGCCGTGGGGCAAATGCTGAACGCTGCAACCGCCGCAGCGACCGGTGTGCTGACAAGCGGCCGGACGACGCAATTCGCTGGCCGTGAATACACGTTCGGTACGCGCCTCGACCACTTTGCCGTGGGCGCCCAGTACCCGCGCCTCGACCTCTTCACCCGCCAGGGCGCCGAGGACAAACCAGGTTTTACCTTCAAAAAACGCGATGCCGCGACCGTCATTGGCCAGGCGCTCGATCTTCAAGCGCTGCTTTTTGCCGGTCGGGATTTGCGGGGCCTTGCTGCCGCCGGTGGGCTGGAAGCGCAGGCCTCTCTCGTGCTTGGCCATCAGTTGGGCGCGTCGAAAATGCCGGTCGACAGGTATCGGTCGCCACGGTCACAGATGATCGCGACGATCACCGCGTTTTCAACTTCTTTGGACAGGCGCAGCATCGCTGCCACCGCACCGCCCGAGGACACGCCGCAGAAGATGCCTTCTTCGCGGGCCAGACGACGGGTGACGTCTTCGGCTTCGCTTTGCGCCATGTCGACAATGCGATCGACACGATCAGCCTGATAGATCTTCGGCAGGTATTCCTGCGGCCAGCGGCGAATGCCGGGAATGGCCGAGCCTTCCATCGGTTGCAGACCGATGATCTGCACGCTGTCGCTTTGCTCTTTGAGGTAGCGCGACACGCCCATGATGGTCCCGGTGGTCCCCATGGAACTGACGAAATGAGTAATGGTGCCCTGGGTCTGACGCCAGATTTCTGGGCCGGTGGTGGTGTAGTGCGCTTCGGGGTTGTCGCCGTTGGCGAACTGATCCAGCACCTTGCCACGACCTTCGGCTTCCATCCGCTGGGCGAGATCGCGAGCGCCTTCCATGCCCTCTTCCTGGCTGACCAGAATCAGCTCCGCACCATAAGCGGTCATCGCCGCCTTGCGTTCAGCGCTGGAGTTGTCCGGCATGATCAGGATCATCTTGTAACCCTTGATCGCGGCAGCCATTGCCAACGCGATCCCGGTGTTGCCCGAGGTCGCTTCGATCAGCGTATCGCCGGCGTGGATCTGCCCGCGCAACTCGGCACGGGTGATCATCGACAGCGCCGGACGATCCTTCACCGAACCCGCAGGGTTGTTCCCTTCGAGCTTGAGCAATAGGGTGTTGCTGGTGACACCGGGCAGGCGCTGCAAACGCACCAGCGGCGTGTTGCCGACGCAATCGGCGATGGTTGGGTACTGCAAGGTCATGGCGTTTTTCGCAATCCGGACAGCGGGGGCGCCTATCATACCGGCAAACCTGCGCGGCCCATATCACGCAAAGTGTGGTGCTTATGGTTTCTTGGAATAAGCAGTAAAAGTCTCACCAGTGGTGAGACTTTTGTGCCGCTCACACAATCTGCGGGCGACACACATCCACGATGGGAGCCGACTTGCCAGCAAAGGCGTCGGAATGGGCGGCGCTATCATCCGCCACCAACCGTAAATTCAATCGCAACCCTGACTCGCCGTTCTCAGCCCAAAGGCTCCCGCCCTGCCGCTGCACCGCATTCCTCGCAATGCTCAGCCCCAGACCAAATCCACCGTCCCCCGGCCGCGAGCCGTCGAGTCGGGTGAACGGCGAGAAGATCCGCTCCAGATCCGCCTCGGCCACACCGCCACCCTCGTCCTCCAGCCATAGATGCCAGTAATCCCCGTCACGCCGGCCATCCAGCCGCACGATGCCGCCCGCTGGCGAATGCCGGATCGCGTTGCGCAGGATGTTTTCCAGCGCCTGGGCCAGGGTATTGAGATTGCCGCGCACCCAGCACGATGCATCCACCGCACATTGCAACTGGCCCACCGGACAGCAACTTTCGTAACAGGCGTTTTCCGTGAGCATTTCCCACAACGCCTGGATCTGGATCGCCTCGTCCGGCAGCGGTGCGCGTTCGGTTTCGAGCCAGGCCAGTTGCAGGGTGTCTTCGACCAACCGCTGCATGCCATCGACTTCGCGGCCAATGCGTTCGCGCAACGGCAACAAACCCTGCTCGCTTTCGCTGGCCACCCGCAGGCGACTCAGGGGGGTGCGCAGTTCGTGGGACAGGTCGCGCAACAATTGCTGTTGCAGGGCGACGGTCGATTGCAGGCGTTCGGACATCGAGTCGAAAGCCCGGGCCAGTTCGCCGAGTTCGTCCGGGCGCTGGGTAATGCCGCTCGACAGGCGCACATTCAATTGATCGGCACGCCACGCGTTGGCCTGCTCGCGCAGGTTGTTCAGCGGCACCACCAGCAAGCGATACAGGCCCACGCACAGCAACAGGGTGAACAGGCCGGGAATCACGCCGTTGGTGATCACCCGCCAGAACACTCGGTATTTGCCCGGCAGGAATCGCTCAGGCAACTCGATGACCAGGCTGCCGGCGGAGGGTTCTGCGGGAAAGGGAACACGCAGCCACGGCCGGCCTTTCTTGTGAATCGGCCAGTCGAGCCCCCGCAGAAAGGTCAGGTGCTGGATTTCCTTTTCGTTCAATGGATCACGGCTCAGCGACTGCAAGTTGCCGTCGATCACACCGACCCAACCAGCTTCGCGCAATTCCATGCTCTGTAACCAGCGGTCGACGCCGTCACGCTGATCGCGCCGCCAAGCCGCTTCGGCTTCGGCGGCATAACGCGTGAGCGTGCCGCGAGCCTCGTCGGAGAGGAACTGATTGCGCTCCTCCATATAACGGCCCCAGGACCAGCTCAGCCAGATCATCAACAGACAGAACGCCACCAGCAGACAGGCCAGTTTCCAGAACAGCGAATGCCGACCCGGAAGTTCAGACACCCTCATCGACGGCGCTCAGAACGTAGCCCTTGCCCCACACCGTGCGCACTTCCCGCTCGGTGTAGCCGATCGATTTGAGTTTGCGGCGGATCTGGCTGATGTGCATGTCGAGGCTGCGGTCGTGGGCCGCGTAACCGCGCTGAAGTACATGCTGATAAAGGAAGGCCTTGCTCAATACCTCGTCGTCATTGCGATTGAGGGTTTCCAGCAAGCGGTATTCGCTGCGGGTCAGGCCGGCCGGTTGATTGCAGTAAGACACTTCGCACTGCTCGTCGTCGAAGTGCAGACCGCCCGCCGCCACCGGCTCAACGCTGACGGCCGGGCGCCGATCGAGAGCGACCCGACGCAAGATCGCTTCGATCCGCACGTGCAGCTCCGCCATGCTGAACGGCTTGGGCAGATAGTCGTCAGCCCCCAGGCGAAAACCGCTGATGCGATCGGCCTCGGCCCCCAGCGCCGACATCAGCAACACTGGCGTGGAATGACTCTGGCGCAGTTGCGTCAGCACATTCAGACCATCGAGGCCCGGCAACAGAATGTCCATCAACACCACATCGAATGGCTGGCGCCGGGCGATGCTCAGGCCCTCGCTGCCGTTCTGGCACCAGGTGACCTGGAAGCCGCTGCGCCCCAATTGCTCGTGAACATAGGCACCGAGCACGGGATCGTCCTCGATGGAAAGAATGCGTGGCTGGCCAACAGAGACAGGAGTCATGACTATCTGCAAATAATTCTCAGTTGGGCGATTATTCAAGATTGCCCGCCGCCCGGCAACCCAAGGTTGACCTGTCGGACAAATGACCGGTGCCGAAACGACGGATCGCGACATGATTTTTCCCGGGAATGCCCGCAAGCAAATCGCTACACTGCGCCCATGCCGCGTGCCGGAAGCACGCAAGAGTCAATGATCAGCGGGATGCAGGAGATAGGCGTGCTCAAGAAACTGGGAATCAAAGGTCGCGTGTTGTTGCTGACCCTGTTGCCGACCAGCCTGATGGCACTGGTGCTGGGCGGCTATTTCACCTGGACGCAGCAGTCCGACCTGCAGGCCCAATTGATGCAGCGCGGCGAAATGATCGCCGAGCAACTCGCGCCGTTGGTGGCACCGGCCATGGGTCACGGCGATTCCGATCTGCTCGAGCGCATCGCCACCCAGTCCCTCGAACAGCCGGACGTGCGCGCGGTGACCTTCCTCGCACCCGACCGCTCACCACTGGCCCACGCCGGCCCGACCATGCTCAACCAGGCCCCCAGCGGCGACAGCACACAACTGCTGCGGCGCAGCGGCAATGACGCCACCCGTTATCTGCTGCCGGTGTTCGGCAAGCATCGCAACCTCGCTGGCGAACTGATCCCTGAAGAATCTGACCGCCTGCTGGGCTGGGTCGAACTGGAACTCTCGCACAACGGCATGTTGCTGCGCGGTTACCGAAGCCTGTTCGCCAGTCTGCTGCTGATTGCGGCGGGACTGGCCGGCGCCGCACTGCTGGCCCTGCGCATGGGCCGCACGATCAATCGCCCGATCAGCCAGATAAAACAGGCGGTCGCGCAACTCAAGGACGGTCATCTGGAAACCCGCCTGCCGCCCCTCGGCAGTCAGGAACTGGATGAACTGGCGTCCGGCATCAACCGCATGGCCGGCACCCTGCAAAATGCCCGGGAAGAATTGCAGCACAGCGTCGATCAGGCCACCGAAGACGTGCGCCAGAACCTGGAGACCATCGAGATCCAGAACATCGAGCTGGACCTGGCCCGCAAGGAAGCGCTGGAAGCGAGCCGGATCAAGTCCGAGTTCCTCGCCAACATGAGCCACGAAATCCGCACACCGCTCAACGGCATTCTCGGTTTCACTCACCTGTTGCAGAAAAGCGAGCTGACCCCGCGCCAGCTCGACTATCTGGGCACCATCGAAAAGTCCGCCGACAGCCTGCTGGGGATCATCAACGAAATTCTCGACTTCTCGAAAATCGAGGCCGGCAAACTGGTGCTCGATCATATTCCGTTCAACCTGCGCGATCTGTTGCAGGACACCCTGACCATCCTCGCCCCCGCGGCCCACGCCAAGCAGCTGGAACTGGTGAGTCTGGTCTATCGCGACACGCCGCTGTCGCTGGTTGGCGATCCGCTGCGGCTCAAGCAGATCCTTACCAACCTTGTGAGCAACGCGATCAAGTTCACCCGCGAAGGCACCATCGTCGCCCGCGCGATGCTCGAAGAAGAACACGAAGACAGCGTGCAACTGCGCATCAGCATTCAGGACACCGGCATCGGCCTGTCGAACCAGGACGTGCGCGCCTTGTTCCAGGCCTTCAGCCAGGCTGACAACTCGCTGTCGCGTCAGCCCGGCGGCACCGGTCTGGGGCTGGTGATTTCCAAGCGTCTGATCGAACAGATGGGCGGCGAGATCGGCGTCGACAGCACCCCGGGCGAAGGCTCGGAGTTCTGGATCAGCCTGAGCCTGCCCAAGACCCGCGACGATGCCGAAGACCTGCCCGCCGCACCGCTGCTCGGCCGCCGGGTAGCGGTACTGGAAAACCACGAACTGGCGCGTCAGGCGTTGCAGCATCAACTGGAAGACTGCGGGCTCGACGTCACGCCGTTCAATACCCTGGAAAGCCTGACCAATGGCGTCACTGGCGCCCACCAGACCGATCAGGCCATCGACCTCGCCGTGCTCGGCATCACCAGCAACGACATGCCGCCGGAACGACTCAACCAGCACATCTGGGACCTCGAACACCTCGGCTGCCGGGTACTGGTGTTGTGCCCGACCACCGAACTGACGCTGTTCCATCTGTCGGTACCCAACCCGCACAGCCAGCTCCAGTCCAAACCGGCCTGCACGCGCAAACTGCGCCGGGCACTGTCGGACATGGTCAACCCGCGCCAGACGCGCAGCGAACCCGGCGAACCGCTGTCGAGCCGTGCACCGAAAGTGCTGTGTGTCGACGACAACCCGGCCAACCTGTTGCTGGTGCAGACCCTGCTCGAAGACATGGGCGCCAAGGTGCTGGCCGTCGAAAGCGGCTACGCGGCGGTCAAGGCCGTGCAGAGCGAAACCTTCGATCTGGTCTTGATGGACGTGCAGATGCCGGGCATGGACGGGCGCCAGAGCACGGAGACGATCCGTCAGTGGGAAAGCGAGCGCCATTGCACACCGCTGCCGATCGTCGCCCTCACCGCCCACGCCATGGCCAACGAAAAACGCGCACTGCTGCAAAGCGGCATGGACGACTACCTGACCAAACCGATCAGCGAACGGCAACTGGCCCAAGTGGTGCTGAAGTGGACAGGACTGGCACTGCGCAATCAGGCACCGGACCGCAACAGCGAAAGCCTGGCGGGCCATCAGGACCTGCCGGTACTCGACCAGGAAGAAGGCCTGCGCCTGGCCGCCGGCAAGGCGGATCTGGCGGCGGACATGCTGGCCATGTTACTGGCGTCCCTTGAGGCCGACCGCGAAGCGATCCGCAGCGCCCGCGACAGCCACGACCAGACTGGCCTGATCGAGCGGGTGCATCGCCTGCACGGCGCCACCCGCTACTGCGGCGTTCCGCAATTGCGCGCGGCCTGCCAGCGCAGCGAAACCCTGCTCAAACAGGAAGACCCCAAGGCTTCCAGCGCCCTGGATGAACTGGAGCGGGCGATCAATCGTCTGGCGGCGCAGGCGAAGATCAGCGCCTGATCCACGGCAATGCCGATCAACGCCGACGCGGCTAAAGTGGTCGCGGGTGATTCGCGCCCGCGTCGATGCTTCAGGAGGATTGCATGCGCACGATCGTTTTCAGCAGCCAGACCTACGACCGCGACAGTTTTCTCGCCGCCGACTGCCCGGCCGGCATCGAGCTGCACTTTCAACCGGCCCGACTGAGTCTCGACACGGCACCGCTGGCCGACCGGCATGAAGTGGTCTGTGCCTTCATCAACGATGACCTCAGCGCGCCCGTGCTGGAACGTCTGGCGGCCGGCGGAACCCGGCTGATCGCCCTGCGCTCGGCGGGTTACAACCATGTCGACCTGAGCGCCGCCAAACGCCTGGGACTGGTCGTCACGCGCGTACCGGCCTACTCGCCCCACGCGGTGGCCGAGCATGCGGTGGCGCTGATTCTTGCGCTCAATCGCCGACTGCACCGAGCCTACAACCGCACCCGCGAAGGCGATTTCAGCCTGCACGGCCTGACCGGTTTCGATCTGGTGGGCAAGACCGTCGGCATTGTCGGCACCGGTCAGATCGGCGCGACGTTCGCGAAAATCATGCACGGTTTCGGCTGCGAGTTGCTGGCCTTCGACCCGTATCCAAACCCGGCCGTCGAAGCCCTGGGTGCGCGCTACCTGAGCCTGCCGCAACTGCTCGAACAATCGCAGATCATCAGCCTGCACTGCCCGCTCAACGAGCAGAGCAAACACCTGATCAACCGTGATTCGCTGGCGCACATGCAGCCGGGCGCGATGTTGATCAACACCGGTCGCGGTGGTCTGGTAGACACCCCGGCGCTGATCGACGCCCTGAAGGACGGTCAACTGGGTTATCTGGGGCTGGACGTTTATGAGGAGGAAGCGCAGCTGTTTTTCGAAGACCGCTCCGACCTGCCATTACAGGACGATGTGCTGGCGCGGCTGCTGACTTTTCCCAACGTGATCATTACTGCACATCAGGCGTTCCTGACCCGCGAGGCGCTGGCCGCGATTGCCGCCACCACCCTGCACAACATCGCGACCTGGGCGGCAGGAACGCCGCAGAACCAGGTCGAGGGCTGACAATCGATCGTCAGGCCGGAGGCGTAGCCGGGGAAATCGCCACCCAGAAAATCAGCAGCGCCAGCCAGCCGAAGCCAATCAGTCGCTGCTTGAGGGAATGGCCCCGGCGCAGCAGGAACCAGACAAAGATGATCGGCATCAGGAACGCCATGACCTTCAGCCAGCCCTCCACCGGGCGAGAGCCATCGGCATTCAACTGAAGTTCGACCGCTTGTTCGGCCTGTTGCCGGCGCCGGCGTCCAGCGGCGGCGGGCATTACTTTCGGCCCCGGGGCTGGAGTGGAAGCGGATTCTGCGACGAAAGCGTCGGCAACCGCCTTGTTCCGGGGCAGACTGCCAAAGGAAATCGTTGATGTCGCGGTGGCCGGTCGGGTCGCCTGCAGCGGTGCATGTTTCCCCGTCATCGGAGCCCCGCAATGAATGCAGGTCTTCGCTTCGGGGCTGATGCTCCGCTTGCATTCATAACATTCGATCAGCGCCATGTTCCGTTCCTTAGAGATGAAGGCGGCAGTTTGCCACGACTGTAGTGTCGATTTGAACCGGATCGAAGGTCGCAAGCGCGCGTTATTCTGCAATCAAGCCCGTGCTAGCATGTCGCGCATATTTGGAGGACCCATGGTCGAACACGATTTCCGCTACACCCTGATGAACCCGCAACACACCCTCACCGAATGCCGCGCCCTCGTACCGGGCCGTTATCAGGTTACCGGCAACGGTGGCTCGATCCGTATCGGCGACGTGCTGGTCGTGACCCTCAAAGGCAGCAAGGACTTGTCCATGCGCCTGACCGTCGACACCGTCCGCCACCTGATCAACCCGCCGGGTCAATGGACCGCGATGACCACCGGCCCGGTGTTCGGCGAACTGGCGATCCACACCTGGCAGGTCAACTGCGACAGCTGCGCCAAGGAACTGAGCTTCGAATTCGCGGTGGACGCCAAGCTCGGCAAACCGGCAGAAAAACCGGCCGCCACGGCGCGTATCGCCGAACTGGGCTGGAAAGCCGTCGATGACAAGCACCTGTGCCCGAAATGCCAGGAGCCGGTGTGATGAAACACCTGGCCCTGACCGCCGCTGTCGGCGCCGGCCTGATGGGTTGCGCCGCGGAGCCTGTGCAACTGCAACAGAACCGCAGCTACATTCTGGAGTGGATCGGCGAACGGCCACTGATGGACTACAGCCACCTGACCGTGACCCTGGGCGATGATGGCCGGGCGTATGGCAATGGCGGCTGTAACCATTGGTTCGCGCCTTACACCCTGGAAGGCGACAAGCTCAGCTTCGGCAAGATCGGCAAGACCCGCAAACTGTGTGCCCCGGCGCTGATGGAGCAGGAGCAACGCTTCCTCCAGGCGCTGGAGCACGTGGAGCGCTGGGATATCTCGCCAATCGAGCAGATGCGTTTCTGGCCTGCCGAGGGCAAGCCATTACGCTGGTGGCTGGAAGAAGGCTGAGCCTTCCAATCGTTCCCACGCACAGCGTGGGAACGATCCTCAGTTGGCCGCCTTCAACGCCTCAAGCTTCGCCATCACCCCCGCCGCCGTCTGCTCGCCCATCAACTGTTCCCGCACCTTGCCCTTGTTGTCGATGATGTAGGTCACCGGCAAGGCTTCGCTGCGCGGCAGTTCGAACAAGTCCGCCGGATCCTGCGCCAGCACGGTGAACTTGATGCCGAGTTTCTCGCTGGCACCTTTCAGTTCTTCGCCCTGCACGTTGTCGAAGTTGACCCCGAACACACCGATCTTCTTGCTCTTGAGCTCGTCCGCCAGATGATTGAGTTCCGGGATTTCCGTGCGGCACGGACCGCACCATTCGGCCCAGTAGTTGAGCACGACCCATTGTTTGTCCAGACGTTCGGACGCCACCTTCTGCCCGTTCTGGTCAATGCCGTAGTCGTTACCGCAGCCCCCCAGCATCAACGCCCCGATGATCGTCAATGCCGCTGCCAGTCGCCGTGTCATGTCATGTTCCTTGTCAAAAATTGAATGCGCCTGCGACCCATCGCCTCCCAAGGTTCTGGATTGCGCGCTGCACAGTTAGAATAGCCGCCACTCTACGCAAGAAGCGACCCGCCCATGACCGATCTGACGCTTTATCACAACCCGCGCTGCTCGAAATCCCGCGGTGCGCTCGAACTGCTCGAAGCCCGTGGCCTGACACCGAACGTGGTGCGCTACCTGGAAACGCCGCTGGACGCCGCGCAGATCAAGGCCCTGCTCGGCAAGCTGGGGATCAGCGCACGGCAACTGCTGCGCACCGGCGAAGACGAATACAAGACCCTGAACCTGGCCGATGCCAGTCTCACCGAGAAACAATTGATCGAGGCCATCGCGGCGCATCCCAAGTTGATGGAGCGCCCGATTCTCGAAGCCGGCGACAAAGCCGTGATCGGCCGTCCACCGGAGCAGATCCTGGAGCTGTTGCCGTGAGTGCGCCGTACATTCTGGTTCTGTATTACAGCCGCAGCGGCTCGACCAACGAGATGGCCCGGCAGATTGCCCGTGGCGTTGAACAGGCGGGCCTCGAAGCGCGCCTGCGCACCGTGCCGGCGATCTCCACCGAGTGCGAAGCCGTGTCGCCGGACATTCCTGATGAAGGCGCGCTGTACGCCACGCTGGATGACCTGAAGAACTGTGCCGGCCTGGCCCTTGGCAGCCCGACCCGTTTCGGCAACATGGCCGCGCCGCTCAAGTACTTCCTCGACGGCACCAGCAACCTGTGGCTGACCGGCGCGCTGGTCGGCAAACCGGCTGGCGTGTTCACCTCCACCGCCAGCCTGCACGGCGGTCAGGAAACCACGCTGCTGTCGATGATGCTGCCGCTGCTGCACCACGGCATGCTGATCACCGGTCTGCCCTACAGCGAGTCGGCGCTGCTGGAAACCCAGGGCGGCGGCACGCCTTACGGTGCCAGCCATCACGCCGGGGCCGATGGCAAAAGCGGTCTCGATCAGCACGAAGTGGCGCTGTGCCGCGCACTGGGCGCACGCCTGGCCAAAACGGCTTTGAAGCTGGGGAACTGAGATGGCGAAAAAGCCGAAAATCCTGCCCGCCGTCGAATGGCTGGAGCCACGGGTAAGGGCAATGCGGGTCGTCAGTCTGCTGTGTTTCTTTGGATTGGCCGGACTGCTCGCCGCTTATTACCTGCTGTTCGCCGACTTGCATGGTGCGCGGCCGTGGGTGATTCTGCTGATCGAGCTGATCCCGTGGATCGTGCTCGCACCGGGCATGATCATGGGCAGCGCCCGCGGGCATTCGTGGATGTGCTTCGTGGTGAACCTGTATTTCATCAAGGGCGCACTGGCGGCGTATGACCCGAGCCGGCAGCTGTTCGGCGTGCTGGAGATGATCGCCAGTCTGGCGGTGTTCTGCTCGGCGCTGCTGTATGTGCGCTGGCGGTATCAGCTGAACCGCAAACTGGCCGGCGAAGGCGAAGTCTCCGTCGCCTGACAGCTGTCCCGAGATCGTTCCCACGTTTAGCGTGGGAACGATCACTCGGTCTCAATGATTGACGGTATACGCCAGCATCATCGATATCTGGCTCATCGGTCGCCCGCCGCTTTCTTCATGCCACTGGTTGAACGCGCTCTGCACCGTCGCCAGATCCCGCAGACTGCTCGGCACCTTGTCGACGATCTTCTGTGCATTCAACGCCGCGACCACGTCGTAGCTCGGCACGAACGTGTCCTTGCCAACCATCCGCAGAAAGCGTGGCGCCGACAGCCCGCCCAATTGATGGCCGTGCTTTTTCAGGTAGGTCCACAGGCCAACGATATCGGTCACCGGCCAGTCGGCGAGCAACGCGCCGAAACTGCCCTTCTCTTTCTCGACGTCCAGAATGAACTGCGCATTGCGCGGCACACTTTTGAGTTTGCCCAGGTGGCGGATGATCCGCGCATCCTGCATCAGCCGCTCAAGGTGTTCGGCGCTCATCAGCACGACTTTTTCCGGGTCGAACTTGAAGAATACTTCCTCGAAGGCCGGCCACTTGGCGTCCACCAGACTGTGCTTGAGCCCGGCGCGAAATACCCGCAGGGCCATGGTCGAGAGATAACGGTCGTCGCTGATCTGGCGCAGTTGCGCCGGGGTCTTGGGAACGGGCAGATGGGCTTCCAGTTCAGCCGCCGAACCGAAGCGGTTCAGACAGTATTCGTGCAGCCACTTGTAATCGCGCATGCCCTCTCCTAGAAAACGAATTGAAAACGGCGCCCGCGAGCGCCGTTTTTTTCAAGCGATCGGATCGCTTACAGGTTCACCACGTTGACGAAACGCGAAGCGGCGGTTTCATCAATCTTCAGGCTGGTGAAGTCGAACAGATTACGGTCAGCCAGCTGCGACGGGATCACGTTCTGCAGGCTGCGGAAGATGCTTTCGGTACGACCCGGGGTCTTGCGTTCCCAGTCCTGAAGCATTTCCTTGACCACCTGACGTTGCAGGTTTTCCTGGGAACCACAGAGGTTGCACGGAATGATCGGGAATTGCTTGAAGTCCGAGTAGGCCTGGATGTCTTTCTCGTTGCAGTAGGCCAGCGGACGGATCACCACGTTGCGCCCGTCGTCGGCACGCAGCTTCGGCGGCATCGCCTTGAGGGAACCGTTGAAGAACATGTTGAGGAAGAACGTCTCGACGATGTCGTCGCGGTGATGACCGAGGGCCATTTTGGTCGCGCCGATTTCGTCGGCGAAGGTGTACAGCGTGCCGCGACGCAGGCGCGAGCACAGCGAACAGGTGGTCTTGCCTTCAGGAATCAGCTCCTTGACCACCGAGTACGTGTCTTTCTCGACGATGTGGTACTCGATGCCCAGCTCTTTCAGATAAGCCGGCAGCACGTGCTCGGGAAAGCCCGGCTGCTTCTGGTCCATGTTCACGGCGACGATCTCGAACTTGATCGGTGCAACCTTCTGCAGGTGCATCAGCACGTCGAGCATGGTGTAGCTGTCCTTGCCTCCGGACAGGCAGACCATGACCTTGTCGCCGTCTTCGATCATGTTGAAGTCGGCGACCGCTTCGCCGGCCAGGCGGCGCAGGCGCTTTTGCAGTTTGTTCTGGTTGACCGTAAGAGTGCCCATGACGCGAAATCCGTGAGGTGTGACGAAAGGCCGGCATTTTACGCAAAAACACCGGGGTTGTGGCCACAGGTTGTCGCCCCTTCGATTGCCCGTTTGCACAGACCCCGACGCGATTACCCCGCCGGTTTACAGCGCGATTTGCTCTAAGACCCTATCACCTGTGCGGTTAAGACCTTTCTATACTGCGACATAAGGTCGCACACAATCTAAAGACCTGTATTTGCTCGGCCACATTGGCCCGTAGGCGCTCCGCTGGGGGGCGATGGCAATAACGAGAGGAGTGACTGGCATGATCCATCACGTAGTGGGACTTTTTACCCACCCCGATCAGGAATGGAAGGAAATCCGTGGCGACCAAGAGGAAAGCATCAGCCACATGTACCTGACGCACACGCTGATTCTGGCGGCGATCCCCGCTATTTCGGCTTTTATCGGCACGACTCAGGTCGGCTGGGTGATCGGTAACCGCGCGCCGGTGATGCTCACCGTCGAAAGCGCGATCTGGATGACCGTCATGTCGTACCTGGCGATGCTCGGCGGGGTCGCGGTCATGGGGGCCTTCGTGCACTGGATGGCCCGCACCTATGACGCCAATCCGAGCCTGGCCCGTTGCGTCGCGTTTGCCACCTACACCGCAACACCGTTGTTCGTCGGCGGGCTGGCGGCGTTGTATCCGCATATGTGGCTGGGGATGATCGTCGGCACGGCGGCCATCTGCTACACGGTGTACCTGCTGTATGTGGGTCTGCCGACCTTCATGAACATTCCGTCTGACGAGGGATTCCTGTTTTCCAGCTCGGTGCTGGCGGTGGGTCTGGTGGTGCTGGTCGCCATCATGGCGTTTACCGTGATTGTCTGGGGACTGGGCGTGGGGCCCGTCTACACCAACTGACGACCGATCCAACCCGAGAAGAACAAGATCCGCCAACACAGGCCGCCGCAAGGCGGCCTTCTCGTGCCGGTTGAAAAAGAGCGACGACCATTCGGCAGTTCGGCGATTCGCAACGCCCCGGGGTTGCGGCATACTCGACGCCTCTGGAGATCCATCAAGCATGCCCGAGCAACTCAATACCCGCGTCGAAGACTGTTTCCAACTCGCTGAATCCTTTTTCAAACGTCCTTTCAAACGCCCCGTGGTGAGCCTCAAGCTGCGCGGGCAAAAAGCCGGGGTCGCGCATCTGCACGAGAACCTGCTGCGCTTCAACCCGCAGCTGTATCGGGAGAACGCCGAACACTTCCTCAAGCAGACCGTGGCCCACGAAGTCGCGCACCTGATCGCCCATCAACTGTTCGGTGACCGCATCCAGCCCCACGGCGAGGAGTGGCAACTGATCATGCGCGGCGTCTACGAATTGCCGCCGGACCGCTGCCATACCTACGCCGTCAAACGCCGCAGCGTGACCCGCTACATTTACAAATGCCCGTGCGCCGACAGTGATTTTCCGTTTTCAGCCCAGCGCCATAGCCTGGTCAGGCAAGGTCGGCGCTATTTGTGCCGTCGCTGTCGCAACACCCTGGTATTCAGTGGCGAGATGCGGGTCGAGTAAGTCCCCACCTCGTTCCCACGCTCTGCGTGGGAATGTATCCCGTGACGCTCTGCGTCACAGTGGACGCGGAGCGTCCATGGCGGCATTCCCACGCAGAGCGTGGGAACGATCTGCTAACTGGGAGCTGCGAGCTACGCGACGACTTTCGCGGCACGTAATTCGGCAATTCGCTCCGGGCTCAAGCCCAACTCCCCCAACACCTGATCCGTATGCTGCCCCAGCGCCGCCCCGACATGTCGCGGCGCCGGCAATGCCTCGGAGAACTTCAGCGGACAAGCGATCTGCGACTGCGAAGAGCCATCCCCACGGGGCACCTGTGTCACCAGTTCCCGCGCCTGCAACTGTGGATGCTGCACCGCCTCGCCCAGATTCAACACCGGCTCGACACAGGCATCGATCCCGGCGAACAGCTCGCGCAGTTCAGCAAAGTCATGCTTCTCGAACTCGACCTTCAACGCCTCCTTGAGCGCCCGCTGCTGCTCAGGCTTGGGTGACAAACCCTGGGCCGCCAGTTCCGGCTGGCCCAACGCTGCGCACAATTGCTGCATGAAGGCCGGCTCCAGACTGCCCACCGACATCCAGCGCCCGTCGCGGGAGCGGTAGTAATCGTAAAAACTGCCGCCATTGAGCATCTGATCCTCCCAGCCCGGTTCTTCACCGCAGGCCAGATACCCGGCGCCAGCCATGGCGTTCAGGCTGAACGCACAGTCAGTCATGCTCACATCCAGGTGCGTGCCCTGCCCGGTCTGTTGGCGGGAAATCACCGCCGCCAGCAAACCGATCACCCCGTGCAGCGAGCCACCCGCGATATCCGCCACCTGCATGCCCAACGGCAACGGCCCACTGTCGGCGCGCCCGGTGTAGCTGGAGAGCCCGGCCAGTGCCAGATAGTTGATGTCGTGTCCGGCGCGATCCTTGTACGGGCCGGTCTGGCCGTAACCGGTGATCGACACGTAAATCAGCTTCGGATTGATCGCCTTCAGTGCCTCGTAACCCAGCCCCAGCCGCTCCATCACACCGGGGCGGAACTGTTCCAGCACGATGTCGTAGTCCGCCAGCAACTGCTTGACCAGCTCCAGCGCCTCGGGCTGTTTGAGATCCAGCGCCAGGCTGCGCTTGTTGCGGTTCAGGTAGGCGTGGCTGGCCGAGATTCCGTGATCGTGGGGCGGCAAAACCCGCAACAGGTCGAGGCGAGTCGGCGATTCGATGCGCAACACCTCGGCGCCCATGTCCGCCAGCAGCAGCGAGGCGAACGGTCCCGGCAGCAGGGTCGAGAAATCCAGAATCTTCAGTGAGGCCAACGGTGCAGACATGGGCGATCTCCATCAACGATGCTTGCAGCCTAGGCAGCCGTCGGCGATGGGGCAATTACCGGATGCATCAGTTGCACTGACCGTTGCGCTCAAATCGCCCGCTCAAATCACAGACATGAAAAAACCCGCCGAAGCGGGTTTTTCCAATCAAGCGATGCTTACTTCACATTGCTCGGGGTTGGGCCTTCGGCCACACCCAGGTCGTCTTCGTGACGCTGGTCAACGATACCGCGACCGCCCGAGGCCAGCTCGGTTTGCAGCACGTCGGTGTCCAGTTCCTTGACCCACTTGGCCACAACGATGGTGGCAACGGCGTTGCCGACCAGGTTGGTCAGGGCGCGGGCTTCGGACATGAAGCGGTCAATACCCAGGATCAGCGCCAGACCGGCTACCGGCAGGTGACCTACCGCCGACAGGGTGGCGGCCAGCACGATGAAGCCCGAACCGGTCACACCGGCTGCGCCTTTGGAGGACAGCAGCAGCACCACCAGCAGAGTGATCTGGTGAGTGATGTCCATGTGGGTGTCGGTCGCCTGGGCGATGAACACGGCCGCCATGGTCAGGTAGATCGCGGTACCGTCGAGGTTGAACGAGTAACCGGTCGGGATCACCAGACCCACTACCGATTTCTTCGCGCCCAGACGCTCCATCTTGATCAGCATGCGTGGCAGTACCGATTCCGACGAGGAAGTGCCGAGTACGATCAGCAGTTCTTCGCGGATGTAGCGGATCATCTTCAGCACGCTGAAGCCGTGCATGCGGGCGATACCGCCGAGCACGATCAGGATGAACGCCAGGCACGTGATGTAGAAGCAGATCATCAGTTGACCCAGCTGCACCAGCGAGCCGACACCGTAGGCACCGATGGTGAACGCCATCGCACCGAAGGCACCGATTGGCGCGAGCTTCATGATCATGTTGATGATGTTGAACATCACGTGGGCGAAGCGATCGATGAAGTCCAGGATCGGCTTGCCGTAGGCACCCAGGCGATGCAGGGCGAAACCGAAGATCACCGAGAACATCAGCACTTGCAGGATGTCACCGGTGGCGAACGCGCCGACGATGGTGGTCGGGATCACGTTGAGCAGGAAGCCGACGACGCTCTGGTCAGCGCCCTGTGCCACGTAGGTGGCGACTTTCGAGGCGTCGAGGGTGGCGACATCGATGTGCATGCCGTTGCCCGGCTGCACGATGTTGACCACGACCAGACCGACCAGCAGTGCGATGGTCGAAACGATTTCGAAGTACAGGAGTGCATAGCCACCGGTCTTGCCGACCGATTTCATGCTCTGCATGCCGGCGATGCCGCTGACCACGGTGCAGAAGATGATTGGCGCGATGATCATTTTGATCAGTTTGATGAACCCGTCACCCAGCGGCTTTACGGCCACGCCGAACTGCGGGTAGTAGTGGCCGAGCGCAATACCGATACAGATTGCGACGATCACCTGGAAATACAGGGATTTGTACAGTGGCTGACGAGTCGTCATTGCAAAGTTCCTCAAGAGTCCCGCGTAGCAACATCCATCTGTTGAACGCGACACTTGAATTGCGAACCCTCCTGCACTGGAGGGATTTGTTGTGTCGAACGACGCTTTTCCGGACCGGCTCGGCGCACGCTTCTGTCGCTCTTATCGCAAACCTCGTGCCACTTTGGTGCAATTCGCTGCAAGCCTTTTGATATCAGGGGATGCAGGTTTTTCTGTGTCACCATTCGGTTACCCAAGTATGGCGGATTTCCGCCAACGCACCGGGTCTCGTCCTACAATTTGGCGGAAATCCGCCTTGTTGCCGATCAAGGCCGCCGGCTACCATCGGTCGCCAGAGGAAGGATTTGTCGCTTATGCGCGAACGCACCATCGCCAGTCATTTCGCCCGTGCCGCCCTCGGTGGCGCACGCCGTCGCGGGTTCGATTATTCGGGCCTGCTGCTGCAACTGGGTATCAGTCCCGAACTGCTTGACGAGCCGCGTGCGCGGATCGCCCCGGAACAATTCACCCAACTGATCCAGAACCTGTGGCTGGCCCTGGACGACGAATGCCTGGGCTTCGGCAACGCGCAGAGCAAACCCGGCAGCTTCGCCATGATGTGCCACGCCATCATTCATTGCCGCAGCCTGGAAAAGGCTCTGCAACGCGGCTTATTGTTTTATAGCCTATTCCCCGACGCTCCGCGCCTGACCCTGACCCATGAAGACGAATGGGTACGCCTGAGCCTCGACGATGCGCAATGGTGGGATCCGGATCACTTTCTCAGCGAGAGCCTGCTGGTGATCTGGCATCGCCTCGGCAGCTGGCTGATCGGCCAGCGGATTCGCCTGGAACAGGCCACTTTCAGCTACCCGAAACCGGCGCACGGGGCCGAATACGATCTGCTGTTCTCCTGCCCGCTGGAGTTTTCCGCACCCCAGAGCAGCCTGGTATTTCACAATCGCTATCTGCACATGCCGCTGTTGCAGGACGAACGCACGCTCAAGCATTTTCTTGAACGCTCCCCCGCCGACCTGCTGTCACGCCCGGATGACGGCAACAGCCTCAGCAGTCGATTGCGTCGCCTGCTCAGCCATGACAGCGCGCGCTGGCCGGACCTGGAAGCCGTGGCCGCGCACCTGCACATCAGCCCGCAAACCCTGCGCCGGCATTTGCGTGAGGAAGGCACCAGTTTTCAGGAATTGAAGGATCAGTTGCGACGGGACATCGCGATTTATCACCTGGGGCGGGCAGATCTGTCGTTGCAACAGATCGCCGAACAGCTCGGGTTTTCCGAACCGTCGGCGTTTCATCGGGCGTTCAAGAAATGGACGGGGCTGACGCCGGGGGCTTATCGGGCGCAGGAGCATTGAGGCCAAAGATCAAAAGCCCCTCACCCTAGCCCTCTCCCAGAGGGAGAGGGGACTGATTGGGGAATATTCAGTAGGTTGGCAGAGTTGAAAGTACTGTTTTGAATCCATATTCGACAGAGATTTTTCAGGTCGATCATTTTCTAGAGACACTTCGATCAGTTCCCTCTCCCTCTGGGAGAGGGCTAGGGTGAGGGCCGATAGTCGTCACACCGCCGGAAAATGAATCCTGAACGCCGCCCCTCCCATCGGTGAATCGCCCAGCGTCAGTTTCGCGCTGTAGCTCTCGATGATGTCCTTGACCACCGCCAGACCGATCCCCTGCCCCGGGTGCTGGCGATCCAGACGCTCACCGCGCTCAAGGATCCGCGCGCGCTGATGCTGCGGAACACCCGGGCCGTCGTCTTCGATGCACAACTCGATCCCGGCCAGGCTTTCGCGCACGCTGATGCGTACTTCGCCGAGGCACAGGCGATAGGCGTTTTCCAGCAGGTTGCCCATCATTTCCAGCAAGGCGCCCTGCTCGATCGGCACGTAGCAGTGTTCCGGCAGGTCGAACGCCACGCGTACGCGTTTGTCGCGGTAGACCTTGTCCAGCGTGTCGCACAGGCTTTTGAGCACCGGCCGCAGGCGCACCTGATGGCGTACCAGACCGCTTTTGCGCAGGCTGGCGCGCTGCAACTGGTAGCTGATCTGCTGGCTCATGCGTTCGATCTGGGTTTGCAGTACCCAGGCCTGATCGCGATCTTCAGGGCGCTGGGCCATGTCTTCGCTGACGCCTTGCAAGACCGCGAGCGGCGTTTTCAGGCTGTGGGCCAGATCGTCGAGGGAGTCGCGATAACGGCTGCGCTGCTGGCGCTCACTGTGCAGCAAGCGGTTGAGCGAGCCGGTCAGGCGCAGCAGTTCACGGGGGTGCTGTTCGCTGAGGCTTTCGAGGGTGCCGCCTTCGATTTCGTCCAGTTCCTGACTGAGACGACGCAAGGCTTTCAAGCCCCAGGTCAGACCGATCCACAGCAGCGAGAGCAGCACCAGCAACGCGGCGCCGAAACCGAGGTAGAGGTTTTCCCGCAGGCCTTCGAGGGTAGTTTCGTATTCGCGCACCGGTTGCAGCGCGACGATGCTGAACGCCGCGTTCTTGCCACCGAGCAGTTTGACTTCGACGTCGTAAACGAAGAATTCCTGGCCGCTGGCCTCGCGAATCCGCGCGAACTCGTTGCCCATCCCGTCGTAGCGCGGTTTGTAGTTGATCTGTTCTTCCTGGGTCGCTTTCGAACGCCAGACCAGATGACCTTCGCGGTCGTAGATGTAACCCAGCAGACGGAAATCGGCGAGGTTGAAACGCTCGTCCGGCAACTGCATCGGCATCACCAGCCGGCCGTTTTCAATCCGCGCGGCAGAAATCAGTGTGGTGACGTCCGAGGCCAGGCGCTGCTCGATCGAATCCTGCAGCGCCAGGCTGAACGCACCTTGCATCGCCGGGAGCAAGGCGAGCATGAACAACACCGCCAACGTGGTGGCGGCCAACATCAAGCGAACGCGAAGCGAACGGATCAAGTGCAGCGCTCATTGAACAGGTAGCCGAGGCCGCGCACCGTGTCGATCGGCTTGAACCCGGCCGGGCCTTCCAGCTTGCGGCGCAGGCGCCCGACCAGCACTTCGATCACGTTCGGATCACGCTCGTCGTCGTCCGGGTACAACTGCTCCATCAGGCGATCCTTGGGCACCACTTGCTGGTGGTGGCGCATCAGGTATTCGAGGATCCGGTATTCGTAGGCGGTCAGCGCCAGCGGCTGTTCATCGAGGGTCGCCTGCTTGCGATTGAGGTCGAGCAGCAGCGGCCCGGCGACAATGGAAGACTGGGTGAAACCGCTGGAACGGCGTAGCAGCGCATTGAGTCGCGCTTCGAGCTCTTCGAACTGGAACGGTTTGACCAGGTAATCGTCGGCGCCGGCGGCCAGGCCTTCGACCTTGTCCTGCCAGTTGCCACGGGCGGTGAGGATCAGGATCGGGAAGCTCTTGCCGTCCGAGCGCAACTGGCGGATCAGGTCGAGCCCGCCCATGCCCGGCAGGCCGAGGTCGATCACCGCCAGGTCAAAGTTGAATTGCCCGGTCTGGTACAGCGCCTCTTCGGCATTGGCCACGGACTCGACCACATGACCGCTTTCCGTCAGGCGGGTTTGCAGGTGATGGCGCAACAGCGCTTCATCTTCGACGACCAACAGTTTCATGACGCTCTCCCGGGCAAATCAGAATCTCCAACAGCATACCTGCGACAACGGTGTACTGCCGCTTTTGAGGGTCCTGTTCATTTCTCCCCTCGGACATGATTCAAGCTTACTGAACCGGGCCTGTACCTGCCCTGAACACACCCTGAACCCGAGCACAATCAAATGAACTAGGCTGTTTTGACCTTTTATTGTCAGGAGACCCGATCATGCGCCTGTTCCTTGCCCTCACCCTGCTCGCTTTCAGCAGCCTCAGCGCGGCAGCCATCAAGACCGAGGAAATCCCTTACCAGAGCGCCGACGGCACGAAACTGATCGGCTACTACGCTTTCGACGATGCCATAAAAGGCCCGCGCCCGGGCGTTGTAGTGGTGCATGAATGGTGGGGCCTGAACGACTATGCCAAGCGCCGCGCCCGGGATCTCGCCGGGCTTGGCTACAGCGCGCTGGCCATCGACATGTACGGTGAAGGCAAGAACACCGAGCACCCGAAAGATGCCATGGCATTCATGCAAGCGGCCACCCAGAATGCCGATGCGGCCAGCAAACGCTTCCAGGCCGGCCTTGATCTGCTGAAGAAACAACCGCAGACCGACACCGGCAAACTGGCCGCCATCGGTTATTGCTTCGGCGGCGGCGTGGTGTTGAATGCCGCTCGCCAAGGCGTACCGCTGGCGGGTGTCGTGAGTTTCCACGGCGCACTGGCCACCAACACCCCGGCGACACCTGGAAGTGTCAAAGCCAAAGTCCTCGTCGAGCACGGCGCGCTGGACAGCACGGTCACCGCCGACAACGTCACGGCGTTCAAATCTGAAATGGACAAGGCCGGCGCCGACTACAAATTCGTCAGCCTAGACGGCGCCAAGCATGGCTTCACCAACCCCGACGCGGATCGCTTGAGCCATGGCGATCACGGTGGCCCGGATATCGGCTACAACAAGGCAGCGGATGAAAAGTCCTGGGCGGACATGCAGGCATTCTTCAAGAAAATCTTTGGCTGAGCCGGAGTATGCTGATCGCTCCCACGTTCTGCGCGAGAGCGATCTGCACCAGCGCACTATTCAGCCTGAAGGCAACCCGGCAAAATGCCCGCCATGAATTCCAGCCCCCTCCTCCCCGCCTGCTGCACCCCGCTCGATGCCCACTGGCCGCTACCGACCGTGCTGCCGGACACCGTGCTGCTGAGCACTCACTTCAACCCGGCGCAACTGCTCGGCGATGACTTCCGCCGCAGCGCCATCGAACCGCCGCCGAGCATCCAGCGCTCGGTGGCCAAGCGTCAGGCGGAGTTTCTGGCCGGGCGGATTTGCGCCCGGGCCGCGCTGCAACAACTGGAAGGTAAAAGCAGCGTCCCGGCCATTGGCGAGGATCGCGCACCCGTGTGGCCGGCACATATTTGCGGCTCGATCACCCACAGCACCGGCCGGGCCGCAGCGATTGTCGCCAACAAGCAACACTGGCGCGGACTGGGCATGGACCTGGAAAACCTGCTCAACGCCGAAAGGGCCGAGCGGCTGGCCGGGGAGATTCTGACGCCAGCGGAGTTGCAGCGCATGGCTGCCGGCGCCCGCGATCAACTGGCGTTGTGGGTGACGCTGACGTTTTCGGTGAAGGAAAGCCTGTTCAAGGCGCTGTACCCGATCGTCCAGAAGCGTTTCTATTTCGAGCACGCCGAGATGCTCGACTGGACCGAACAAGGTCATGTGCGGCTGCGCCTGCTGACGGACCTCTCCAGCGAATGGCGCAACGGGACCGAACTGGACGCACAGTTCGGGGTGCACGACGGGCAGTTATTGAGCCTGGTCAGCATCCAGGCTTGAGCGGCTTCAGCGCCGCTCCTGATTCCGCGGCCAGCTCAGGCTGAAACACGCCCCGCCAAGGCTCTTGCTCTTCCCGATCAACGCCCGGCCGTCATGCCAGTGGATGATCCGTCGCACGATAGATAAGCCCAACCCGTGCCCACCGGATGCCCGGGTACGGCTGTCGTCCAGCCGCAGGAATGGCGTGAAGATTTTCTCCCAGGCACTTTCCGGCACACCGGGGCCGTCGTCCTCGACGTCCACCCGGCAACGCATCTGCCCGACCTGATAACTGACCGTGACCCTTGAGCGCGCATGACGCATGGCGTTGCCCACCAGATTCTGCAAGGCGCGATGCAAGTAACGCGGCTCGGCCTCGACCCAGGCATCGTCGCAATCGGCGGCCGACAAGCACAAGCCACGTTGCACCGTGACGTCGGCGCGTAATGGCGCCAGTTCTTCGATCACCTGATTGACCAGTGCATCGAGGTCGATGCGCTGGAACGTCAGCGCCGGCGAGCCCTGCTCAAGCCTCGCATAAGTGAGCATTTCGTCCACCAGCTTGTCGAGGTCCTCGATGTCGTGGTCCATGCCTTCGCGGTACTTTTCCAGCGCTTGCGGGGTGGTGGCCGAACCGATCATTTCCAGACCGAAGCGCAGGCGCGCCACTGGTGTGCGCAACTCATGGGACACCGCACGCACCAGTTCACGCTGGATCGCCAGCAATTGCTGCAGGTGCTCGGCCATGCCGTTGAACGCCGCCGCCAGTTTCCCCACCGAGTCGGCACCGCGCGCCGGCACGCGGGTTTCCAGACTGCCCTTGGCGATACGGGTGGCGGCGGCTTCGAGGCCACGCAAACGCCGCTCGAGCTGGCGCACCAGTAAATAGACGATAAGACCGATCAGGGTCAGACCCAATGCGGCAATCAGCACCAGCCATTGCGGCGGGTACGGATTCATCTGATAGAGCGGGCCGATTTCCAGCACCCACGGCGTACCGACCATCCCGGCGAACACCCGGATCGAGTCCCCGCCCTTGCCCAGCGCCATCACCGTATCGCCCTCCGACACGCGACGACTCTGGTCTTCATCCATGTCGGCTTCGTTCACGGTGACCAGCCGCAGGTCGAAACCGAAGCCCTTCTCTTCCTTCAATTGCGCCAGTCGTTTGGGCTGCTCGCCCACCGGCACCCGCACCAGTTCATCGGCCAGCAGATAAATGGTCGCCCGGGCCAGTTGTTCACTGATCTGCTGCACCTCGCCCACCAGCACAAGCTGCTCCTTGTCGCTGACCAGTCGATAGACCTTTGCCGCGTGCGGCCCGGTTTGCTCGACCAGTGCCTGCCCGCGTTGCACGCGGGTGCGCTGGGTGAGATCGAGATCGGTCTGGGCGAAGGTTTTCAGTGCCAGCGGAATCCCCAACAGCCGTTCCCACACCAGCAAGGCGCGGTGGCGCTCGGTCTCGTTCATCGGTTGCAGGTTGTCGGCCATCAGCGAAAACGTGCCGTGGGCCAGGCGCTCTCGGTACTGCTCGCTGCGCACCTGATTGAGCAGGTGCAGCGCCAGAACGCCGAGCACCGCCACCAGAATCAGCGCCGCGCACATGCCGCCGTAGATGCGCAGGAAGATCGAGTTCACAGCGGCAGTTCTACGCAAGCTTCAGGCACGAACAGATAGCCTTTGCTGCGCACGGTCTTGATCAGGCGCGGGTGATCGGGGTCGTCGCCGATTTTCGGGCGGATGCGCGAGATGCGCACATCGATCGAGCGGTCCTGGCCGTCGTAGCCGATGCCGCGCAGTGCGGTGAAGATTTCTTCCCGCGACAGAATCCTTCCGGCGTTGGACACCAGCAGCCACAGCAGATCGAATTCGGCGCTGGTCAGTTCGATGCCGCTGTCGCTCAGCCAGGCTTCGCGCAAGGCGTTGTCCACCACCAACGGGCCGAATTGCAGACGGCGTGGCTTGCCCGACGCCGGCTCCGGTGCGTCACTGCGTCGCAACAACGCCTGGATGCGCGCCAGCAACAGCCGTGGGCGAACCGGTTTGCACACGTAGTCATCGGCGCCGATGTCGAGGCCGAGGATCTGGTCGGCATCGTCGGTGCGCGCGGTCAGCATCAGGATCGGCCCGTCGTACTGGTCGCGCACCTTGCGGCAGATGCTCAGGCCGTCTTCACCGGGGAGCATCAGGTCGAGGATCACCAGGTCCGGTTGCTCCTTGATGATTCGCGCCGCCGCCAGGGCTCCGTTGCCCTCGATCTCCACGCGCAATCCATTGGCTTGCAGGTATTCGCGGGTCAGTTCGGCCAGACGCTGGTCGTCCTCGACTATCAATACCTGCCAGGCTTCTTGCTCCACGGATGACCTCTGCTTGCCGATGTTGCGAATAAAGGAAGGATCCTCCCGTCTTTTTGTCATCTTTAAGGAGGATAAGAATGCGTGTACACGGGCCGATTGTATAAACGGCGTACAGCGAGAACACAAGTCGGTAAATGCGTTCGGACAAGGCCGTTTTTTGTGATAGGGTTCGCGCCCTTAAAAATCCGCTGAAGCGTTTTTCCCGAAGAGAAAACAGTGACAAACGGTCTAACTCAGCAGGTTCGCGGCCTACAAAGGAATTCCCTGTTTCGCACACAATTTACGCACAGGGTTATCCACAGGCTGTCCGTTGCAATCGCCCCCCAAAACGCATTATCTTGTAGCCCGCGCTCAAAAAAACCCTACATATAGGGTTTGACGCTAAAAACCAAACACAAACCGGACAGTGAATTCAAGGCTTTTTATTGCCATTGTCGGGTTGAACCAAACGTATTTTCAGAAGCCCAAACCGCGCCTGCGGATGGCTACCGTTTTTCAGCCGATCACGGCGTAAACGGTACGGGTGTTGCAGTTCAAAACTGCTCCCCGAAAGGAATGCGGTTTCACGCGTATCGCGCGAACCGAAGACTTCGGCATGGAAGCGGCGCCCACAAGGCCCACTTCCTGAACTGTCCCGAAGTCGTTACCCGGCGCTGGCCGGTCGTAGTGCTTCAGGACGGAACGGTGGGCACCGTGATGGTGCCCAAACAAACATAGAGAACGTGGAGACACCCATGCAAACCGACACAACTCGCGAGAACCCGCAGGGCACCTTGCCGCAGGCCGCCGATTCGAATTCGGATCTGGCTGCCACCGCGCCTGGTCAACTGCGTGTGATCAAGCGTAATGGCACTGTCGTTCCTTACACCGATGACAAGATCACCGTCGCTATCACCAAAGCGTTTCTCGCAGTTGAGGGCGGCACCGCTGCCGCTTCGTCGCGAATCCACGACACCGTTGCCCGCCTGACCGAACAGGTCACCGCGACCTTCAAGCGTCGCATGCCTTCGGGCGGCACCATCCACATCGAAGAAATCCAGGACCAGGTCGAACTGGCCCTGATGCGTGCCGGCGAGCAGAAAGTGGCTCGCGACTACGTGATCTACCGTGACGGCCGTTCGAAAGAACGCGCTGCCCACGCTCCGGCCGAAGCCGCAGTCAACGCTCACCCGTCGATCCGCATCACCCGCGCCGACGGCAGCCTCGCGCCGCTGGACATGGGTCGCCTGAACACCATCGTCACCGAAGCCTGCGAAGGTCTGGCTGAAGTCGACGGCGACCTGATCCAGCGCGAAACCCTGAAGAACCTGTACGACGGCGTTGCCCTGAACGACGTCAACACCGCGCTGGTAATGACCGCCCGTACCCTGGTCGAGCGCGAGCCGAACTACTCGTTCGTGACCGCCCGCCTGCTGATGGACACCCTGCGTGCCGAAGGCCTGGGCTTCCTGGGCGTCGCCGAGAGCGCGACTCACCACGAAATGGCCGACCTGTACGCCAAGGCGCTGCCGGCCTACGTCGCCAAAGGTATCGAGTTCGAACTGCTGAACCCTGTGCTGGCCTCCTTCGACCTGGAAAAACTGGGCAAGGCGATCAACCACGAGCGCGACCAGCAATTCACCTACCTGGGCCTGCAGACCCTGTACGACCGTTACTTCATCCACAAGGATGGCGTGCGTTTCGAACTGCCACAGATCTTCTTCATGCGCGTGGCCATGGGCCTGGCGATCGAAGAGAAGCAGAAAGAAGACCGTGCGATCGAGTTCTACAACCTGCTGTCCTCGTTCGACTACATGGCTTCGACCCCGACCCTGTTCAACGCCGGTACCCTGCGTCCACAGCTGTCGAGCTGCTACCTGACCACCGTGCCGGATGACCTGTCGGGCATCTACCACGCGATCCACGACAACGCCATGTTGTCGAAATTCGCCGGTGGCCTGGGCAACGACTGGACCCCGGTTCGTGCACTGGGTTCGTACATCAAGGGCACCAACGGCAAGTCCCAAGGCGTGGTTCCGTTCCTGAAAGTCGTGAACGACACCGCCGTAGCCGTTAACCAGGGTGGCAAGCGCAAAGGCGCTGTCTGTGCCTACCTGGAAACCTGGCACATGGACATCGAAGAGTTCATCGAGCTGCGCAAGAACACCGGTGATGACCGTCGTCGTACCCACGACATGAACACCGCCAACTGGATCCCTGACCTGTTCATGAAGCGCGTCTTCGATGACGGCAAGTGGACCCTGTTCTCGCCATCCGAAGTACCAGACCTGCACGACCTGACCGGCAAGGCCTTCGAAGAGCGCTACGAGTACTACGAAGCCCTGACCGAGTACCCAGGCAAGGTCAAGCTGTTCAAGACCATCCAGGCCAAAGACCTGTGGCGCAAGATGCTGTCCATGCTGTTCGAAACCGGCCACCCATGGCTGACTTTCAAGGACCCGTGCAACCTGCGCAGCCCGCAGCAGCACGTCGGCGTGGTTCACAGCTCGAACCTGTGCACCGAGATCACCCTGAACACCAACAAGGACGAGATCGCGGTCTGCAACCTGGGCTCGATCAACCTGCCGAACCACATCGTCGACGGCAAGCTGGACACCGCCAAGCTCAAGCGCACCATCGACGTAGCCGTTCGCATGCTCGACAACGTGATCGACATCAACTACTACTCGGTACCGCAGGCGAAGAACTCCAACTTCCGCCACCGTCCGGTCGGACTGGGCATCATGGGCTTCCAGGACGCGCTGTACCTGCAGCACATCCCTTACGGTTCCGACGCTGCCGTCGAGTTCGCCGACAAGTCGATGGAAGCGGTCAGCTACTACGCGATCCAGGCGTCCTGCGACCTGGCTGACGAGCGCGGCTCGTACGAGACGTTCCAGGGTTCGCTGTGGTCCAAAGGCGTACTGCCGCTGGATTCGCAACAGATCCTGATCGAAGCACGTGGCCAGAAGTACATCGACGTCGACCTGACCGAGTCCCTGGACTGGGCACCGGTTCGCGCCCGTGTACAGAAAGGCATCCGTAACTCGAACATCATGGCCATCGCACCGACCGCGACCATCGCCAACATCACCGGCGTATCGCAGTCGATCGAACCGACCTACCAGAACCTGTATGTGAAATCGAACCTGTCGGGCGAATTCACCGTGATCAACCCGTACCTGGTTCGCGACCTGAAGGCTCGCGGTCTGTGGGACTCGGTCATGATCAACGACCTGAAGTACTACGACGGTTCGGTTCAGCAGATCGAGCGCATCCCGCAAGAACTCAAAGAGCTCTACGCGACCGCGTTCGAAGTGGACACCAAGTGGATCGTTGACGCCGCCAGCCGTCGTCAGAAGTGGATCGACCAGGCCCAGTCGCTGAACCTGTACATCGCCGGCGCATCGGGCAAGAAACTCGACGTGACCTACCGCATGGCCTGGTACCGTGGTCTGAAAACCACCTACTACCTCCGTGCCCTGGCTGCGACCAGCACCGAGAAGTCGACCATCAACACCGGCAAGCTGAACGCTGTTTCCAGCGGCGGCAACCACGGTGACGATTCGGTCCTGGCAGCGCCTGCCGGCCCTGCTCCAGTACCGAAGGCTTGCGCCATCGACGAGCCGGATTGCGAAGCTTGCCAATAAGCTGAGCTGAATCGGGCGTTGCGAGACGCCTGATTCCTCCAGACAAAAGAAACCCCCGACAGACTTCTGGTTTGTCGGGGGTTTTCTTTTGTCTGCCAAACACCAAGGCTCTAACGAACAGGTTTCAGCAGATACAAAAAAGGCCCCTTCACAGAAGGAGCCTCCCTATCGGTGCTTACCGACGGCAGCCGCCGTTGTTGAAAGGACCGGCAACACGAACCCAGCCACTGGCTTGCGGAACGTTGCTGCACATAGTACGGCCGGTCGAAGCCGACTCATAAAGCCACCAGGAAGCCGGAGCAGCTTGAACAACGACTGCACCCAACAGCAAACTTGCGGCCAAAGTCAGACCAAAACCAATACGCAGCGACATAACGATCTCCATTTCAAATAAACGTCTCAAACGGCCGTCAGCGCAATAACTTCATAGTTCATCATCTTGCCGACACAACCAGAGACAGCAGTAAGAGTGTTGCAACCGAACACCCATCCTTTCATCAAGACCCTGACGAAAGAGCGCGCACCTTACATTGCGAAACAACTAAAAACAATAAAGAAAATTCCCACAACCGAAATTATTTATTAATTAAATAAACTCAAAAAAAATCAACAAACACGCAAAAACCTACAACCTTAATTGCATATAAACCATTGACCCAAATCAAAAAAAATACGCTAACTAAAACCAGACACGCGACACAATCTTCCTTAATTAAAAACAACGCTCCAACAAGTTAACGTTTGTCTGCGCAATAAATTAACGCGCGAAGCCTCCGCCCAGCGCCAGGTACAGTCCCATTTGCGCCTGCAGTCGGTCGAAGCGATTCTGCGCCAGCGAAATTTGCGCGGCACGACGGCTCTCTTGCAGATCCAGCCACTCCTTGATACCCGTTTGCCCGCTGCGATAACGAATTTCGGCCAACCCTTCGGCTTTCATTGCGGCGACCAGAGCCTGCTCTCGCCGTCCCCCCTGATCAGCAAACTGCACTTGCGCCGACAGCGCATCTTCAACTTCCGCCAGCGCGATATAAAGGCTCTGGCGAAAATCGATTATCGCCGCCTCATAGTCCACCGCCGATATACCCACTGTGTACTTGCGAACATTCCATTGCACAAACGGCAGACTGATACCAACGCCCAATAGACCGACAGGGTTATTGAGCACCTGGCTTAACTCCCGACTACCACCCGTCGCCAGACCGCCAGTCAGTGTGAACGAAGGATAGAAACTGGCACGCGTTGCGTCATAGTTCGACAGCGCCTGGCGTAATCGCCATTCAGCCGCCTGCAGATCCGGGCGTCGATCAACCAGATCAGCCGGCAAGCCTGCCGGCACACTCGCCAATGCCGTCGAAGGTAATTGCACAAGTTCTGCAAACCGATGCTCGGGTGCCTGATCGAAGACAATGGCCAGTGCGTTGCGCGCCACTTCAAGTTGCTGCAGATAGTCGCTCAATACAGCACGCTGCGTGGCCAACACCTGCTCGGCTTGCGCCTCTTCAAGTCCGGTCGCCGCACCCGCCAGACGTTGAGACTGCACCAGTTGTAACGTCTGCTCGGCGTACCGGATACTTTCCCGCGCAGACCGGGCCAGTTCGTTGAACAGGCCGATCTGCCAATAAAGGCGCGCTGTCGTACCCACCAGACTCAGCGCACTGGCACGCCGGTCAAAATCGGTCGCCAACAGCGCCCACTGCGCGGCATCGCGCGTACTCGCCAGCCGCCCCCACAAATCGACCTCGTAACGCACCGACGAGCTCGTGGAAAATCGACGCTGGCCTGAATTGTCTCGATGTAGATTCCTGCTCCAGTCCGCCCCCGCCCCCACGTCCAGATCGGGCGTGATATTGGTCCCGGTGAGTCCTGCCTGAAGCGCTGCCCGACGCACTCTGAGCGCAGCCACTGCAAGATCGTTATTGCGCGCCAGAGCGTCGTCAACCAAGGCGTTCAGACATGGATCATCAAACGTTTCCCACCATCGCTCCCGCACACTCAATGAGCGCTCACGGGATGCGTCACCAAACCAGAAGGCCGGCGTCTTCACTTCCGGTTGACGGTATTCGCTGTGCAGCAGGGCGCTGCAACCACCCAACAACAAAGGCAACTGCAATGCCCAGATCCACTTGCGCTTCATGTACTTCATTCTCGGGACAACGCCTGAATGGGATCAAGCCGGGCGGCATTGCGCGCCGGGATATAACCGAACAACACGCCGACCAGCAGCGAACACAAACACGCTGAAATCATGGCCAGAGCCGTGAACTCCATAACGATTGCCTGCACGAAGTAGCCGAACACCTGGCTGATCAACAACGAAAGCAGGACGCCCAACAAGCCCCCTAGCAGACAGACCAGCACAGCCTCGATCAAAAACTGCTGCAGAATGTCCGCGCGCCGCGCGCCGACGGCCATGCGGATGCCAATCTCCCGGGTACGCTCGGTGACCGATACCAGCATGATATTCATCACCCCGATACCACCGACCAAGAGCGAAATGAACGCCACGGCAGAGATCAGCAGCGTCAGGGTGTCCGTGGTTTTCTGTACGATTTTCAGGATGCTGTCGCTGGAACTGAGGAAAAAATCCGCGCGCCCATGACGTGCCACCAACAATGTTTGCAGTGCTTGTTCTGCCGCGGGACTGGCAACCTGCTCCTTGAGCCGAACCTTGATCGAATTGAAATGGCTCTGCCCCAACAAGCGCCCCATTACCGTCGTATAAGGCAAATAGACTTGCAGACTCGGCCCTGAAAAACCGTCATCGCGACTTTCCATGACCCCCACCACCGTACAAGGCAGGCCACCAACCAGGATGACTTTGCCCAGCGGTTGCTCCCAGTCCTTGAACAGCCGTTGTCGAGTGTTGTGGTCAATGATCAGTGTCTGAGCGCGGCGCATCACATCGCCTGCATTGAACATCGCGCCCTGGGTCACGCGGATGCCCATCACCTGAAAGTAATCCTGGCTGACACCATTGACCGTGGCACTGACATGCAGATTGCGGTAACGAATCGTCCGGCTGCCATTGACCATCGCAGAAACACTGTCTACCCAGGACTGCGCCTGGATGATCCGCAAGTCCACGGGCTGCAATGTCCGGATTGAAGCTGCCTGCTCATCCCCCCAATCCTTGCCGGGATAAACATCGATGGTATGGGTGCCCATCGCACTGATATCACGCAGCACCCGGGTCTGTGCGCCCTGCCCCAGCGCTACCACCGAAACCACCGAGGCAATACCGATGACGATCCCGAGCATGGTCAGCAATGTGCGCATGCGATGGCTGCGCAGAGAGATCCAGGCCATCTTGAAGGCCTCGCTGAAGCGGCGCCAACGCACCGCCGTCGCGTCACGCTCCTGAGTTTGCGGGATGTCGCCTGGCTCGGTGACCGGCGCCGCAAGCACCTTGCGGTCGGCATTCAAACGATCACCGACGATTTCGCCATCATGTATCTCGATGATGCGGTCTGCGTACTGCGCCACCTGCGAGTCATGGGTCACGATAATGATCGTGTGACCGCTGCGATGCAGTTCACGCAGGATCGCCATCACCTCCTCGCCACTGCGCGAGTCCAGCGAGCCGGTGGGCTCGTCGGCCAGAACAACCGCACCGCCATTGATCAGCGCACGAGCAATGCTGACCCGTTGCTGCTGCCCACCGGAGAGTTGCGCTGGCCGATGCAGCATGCGCTGACCCAGACCGAGACGTTGCAGCAGCCCCCTGGCCTTTTGCCGATGCTCGGTAAACGGCTGATCGGCGTAAATGGCCGGCACCTGCACGTTGGCCTCCGCACTCAGATGCGACAGCAAATGAAAGCGCTGAAAAATGAATCCGAAATGCTCACGACGCAGCGTCGCCAGCTCATCGCTACTCATTTCGGCCATGTCAGCACCGTTGATGCTGTAGCGGCCAGCAGAGGGACGATCCAGGCATCCGAGGATATTCATCAGACTGGATTTTCCAGAGCCCGACGGCCCGACGATCGCTACCATTTCACCGGCGGCGATGGTCAGGTTCACGTCGCGCAGCACATGAGTCCGTGCCTCACCCTCGGCGAACCAACGCTGCACGCCTTCAAGAGCCAACAACGGCGTGACCGGCAGCTCGTCTTTCACGGGATCTGGCGTCCAGCCATGAAGATTACTGGCGCTGCTCATCGAGGCTCCGGCTCTTCGCCGAGAACGACTTCGTCATTTTCCTTGAGCCCGTCCAGCACCTGAACGCTCAGGTCATTTCGCAACCCGGTTGTCACCAGCACCGTCTGCGGCTGACCATCCACCAGTCGGCGAACTTCGTAGCGACCGTCAGCGGCACGCTTGCCCAGCGCAGCCACCGAGACCGTTGTGGCTTTGGGCACCGAGTCGAGCAGAACGCTGACCTGCGCCGTCATCGAGGTGCGCAACGAACGATCGTCATTGGGTACGTCAAATAGCGCGTTGTAGTACACCGCTGCATCGGCGCCGCCGGCAGTCGAGCCACCGCCACCCTGCATTTGATCCTGCCGGGCAATGGACTCGGGCGCAGGCTCTACCGCCCGTATATGGCTGGTAAAACGCCGGTCCGGATCACCCAGAATATTGAAGGACACGGCCTGGCCCGCCTTGACCCGAACCACGTCAGCTTCCGAAATTCGCGCTTCGACCGTCATCCGGTCCAGACGGGCAAGTATCAGCAATGTCGGGACACTCTGTGCGGAAACGACGGTCTGGCCCTGTCTGGTCACCACGGCAATGACCTCGCCGTCCATCGGCGCACTGATCCGCGTATATCCGAGGTTGACTTCGGCGATCCTGATTTCTATCTCCGCCTGGGAAATCTGCGCAGCCAGGGATGCCAGCTCGGCGCGCGAACTTTGCAGCTGCGCCTCGGCAATTTCCAGATCGGCCCGCGATCCGGCTTCACTGGCAACCAGGCTTTGCTTGCGACGAAAATCAAGTTCGTACTGGCGGATCATCGCCTGTCGGGCTTTGTATTGCGCGCGGACACTGAGCAACGCAGCCCGGGATTTGAGCAATTCATTCTGTGGCAGCAACGGGTCGATTTCAGCCAACAGCTGACCCTGGCGAACCGTATCACCCAACCCGGCTTTCAGACTCTGGAGTTGCCCATTGACCTGCGCGCCGACGCTGACTTGCTGGAAGGGCTTGACCGTACCACTGGCCAATACGGTCTCTTCAAGATCTTCAACGGTGACGGTCGCTGTCAGGAATTTCTTTGGAGGGGTGCCCCAGCCTTGGCCCCATACAAACCAGACCAACAAGGCAACAACGGGCAGCGTCCCGAACACGATTCGGGAGCGAGAGAAAAAAACCATGAAGTAGTCGTTACATCCCTGTCAGTGGTTGGGCGAACCGCTCATTGGCGCCCGGGTATAGCGTGAGCAGGCGTGTGAATACACGCGCGCAAATGCGAATGCAGCGGACGAGTGGCCCCGGCGCGCGCATTAAACAAGAAAGCCCCTCAAAGAGGGGCTTTCCGTTACAGCTTTTTACAAAGCATCGATATCAGGTCATCTGAATGATGGTCTGCATGATGGTGCTCTGGGTGGAGATGGTCTTGGCGTTCGCCTGATAGTTGCTCTGGCCCTTGATCAGGTCTACCAGTTCGTTGGTCAGGTTAACGTTGGACTCTTCCAGCGAGTTGGACTGGATGGAGCCCAGAGTGCCGGTTTCCGGAGCGTCATAACCCGGAATGCCCGACGCGAAGGTTTCCTTCCAGCTGGTGCCGCCGATCGCTTGCAGGCCTTGTTCGTTGGTGAAGCTGGCCAGCGCAACCTGGCCGATGGCCTTGTTCTGGTTGTTGCTGAAGTTTGCGAACAGGGTACCGGTGCCGTCGATGGTCAGGTTAGTGATCTGGCCAGTGGCATAGCCGTCCTGAGTCGGGATCGAGCGCGCGGTGTCGGCGTTGTACTGAGTGGTACTGGCCATCGAAATGGTGATGCCGGCCGGGTTTGCTGCTGCACCGTTAGGCTTGAAGGTGCCGTTGACGACATTGCCTGGTACCCAACCGGTGATCTTCAGGTCACTGCTGATCACCGGACCAGGCAGAGTGCTGACCTGAGTCAGCTTGCCAGCAGAGTCGAAGGTCATGGTCGAAGGCACCGGGGCGGTGGTTTTCGGATCACTGCCGGTAGCGTCCGGGTTGCGACCGTCGACCAGGGTGTAGACCTTCCAGGTGTTGGCACCGGTTTTCACCACGTACTGATCCATCGGGTGCATGTTGCCCTGGCTGTCATAGATCGGGGTGCTGAACGACTTGGTGTAGGTCGCCAGGTTGGTCGGGTCGAATTTGCCGGCTGGAACCGTGTCGTCGATCACCGGAGCGGTCGAGTTCAGGTTGATAGTCGAAGTCACCAGCGAAGTGGACTTCGGTGCCAGGTTCGAGGTGTCGATCTTCAGGTCGGTCAGTACGCCGTTGATGACCTTGCCGTTGGCATCCACACCATAACCTTGCAGGCGCGAGGTGTAGTCGGTGTTGGTGATGAAACCCTTGTCGTCGACCTTGAACGTACCGGCACGGGTATAGGAAATCGAGCCGTTGTTGCTCATGGTGAAGAAACCGGAGCCGTTGATGCCCATGTCCAGCACGTTACCGGTGTTGTTGATGTCACCCTGGGTGAACTGCTGGGAAACGTTGGCCAGGCGCACGCCGTTGCCGATGACCTTGCTGCCGCTACCCAGGCGAGTCGCCGAGTAGACGTCTTCGAATTCTGCGCGAGACGATTTGAAACCGGCGGTCGCGACGTTGGCGATGTTGTTGCCGGTCACGTCCAGTTGCTTGTTGGCTGCATAGAGACCGCTAAGGCCGATATTGAAAGACATATTCCACTCCTTTGTGCCGGTTAGTCGGCTCTATATACCAATGGTTTGTACTTTGGACAGGGCAACGGTGCCCTTGCCGGACAGGTTGAGCATCAGCTCGCCGCCGGTCTGGCTGATCGTCACGCTGGTGACGGTGGCCGGCAGGTAGGTCGCCATATCGGTCGCGGTGCCGTTGATCGATGCGTTGGCCTTGACGGTATAGGTACCGGTCTTGACCAGGTTGCCGTCCTTGTCCTTGCCGTCCCAGGTGAAGCTCGCGGCGCCTGCGGCGCGACTGCCCAGATCGAGGGTGCGAACAATCGTGCCGCTGCTGTCGGTGATGCTGACGGTGCCGCCGGCAATCGACGACGGAACGGTGACCGAACCGGTCATGCCTTTGCTCGGATCGTCGAGCTGGACCGAGTTGGTCTGCACGATCACGTTGCGACCGACCAGCGAAGAAGCCTGCAGGGCTTGCGACGAGTTGTAATTGCCGGCCAGCGAACTCACGGTGCTGTTGAGGGTAGTAATACCCTCGAGGCTGCTGAACTGCGCCAACTGGGCAACGAATGCGCTGTTGTCCTGCGGGTCGAGCGGGTTCTGGTTTTTCAGCTGGGTTACCAGCAATTGCAGGAACGCGTCCTTGCCCAGGGCCTGGCCGCCGGTGGAACTGTTAGTGGCCGAAGCAATGCCATCGGTTGTCGAACTGGTCTTTTTCGACGAGTTCGCCAGGATGTCCTTCATGCTCAGGCTGCTGGTGGTATCGGAAACACTCATGGCAGTCGCCCCTTATTACTGACCGAGGGTCAGTACCTTCTGCATCATGGTTTTGGCCGTGTTCATCATTTCGGCGTTGGTCTGGAACGAACGGCTCGCGGAAATCATGTCAGCCATTTCTTCCACCACGTTGACGTTCGGGTAGTAGACGTAGCCCTTGGCGTCGGCGGCCGGATGGTTCGGCTCGTAGCGCGCTTCGAGGTTGCTCTGGTCTTCGACCACGCCCATGACCTGCACGCCCTGGCCGGCCGCGTCCTGGTTCTGGAACAGCGAGTTGCTGCCGCCGCTCTGGCCGCCCTGGAACATGGTGGCGAACACCGGGTGACGGGCGCGATAGGTCTGGTCGATGCTCGACGAGACGGTTTCGGCGTTGGCGATGTTCGAAGCCACGGTGTTCAAACGCGTGGTCTGTGCGCTCATGCCGCTGCCGGCAATGTTGAAAACGCTGGACAGGGACATGGATTACTCTCCGCGCAGGGCTGACACCAGCCCTTTGAATTTGCTGTTGAGCAGCGTGAAGCTGGCCTGGAAGCCGACGGCGTTTTCCGCGTAGTTCGACTGTTCCAGTTGGGCATCAACGGTGTTCTGGTCGATCGACGGCTGCATCGGCGTGCGATACATCAGCGACTCGTCGCCATTGCCCAGGCCTTCAGCTTCGATGTGACGGCTGTTGGTCATGTTCAGGGCGATAGTGCCGTTGGCGTTCTTCTGGCTCTGTGCCTCGAGCACTTTGGAGAACTCCAGATCCCGAGCCTTGTAGTTCGGGGTGTCGGCGTTGGCGATGTTGTTGGCCAGGACTTCGGCACGCTGGGCGCGGAAGCCCAGGGCTTTTTCGTGAATTCCGAGCGCTTTATCGAAGCTGATGCTCATGTCGGGAACCTTCAGGTGACCGGGTTTTTCGTAACTGGGTTATAGCAAGCGTCGTGCCAGTTTTAAAAAGCCCCGGATTCCGGGGCTTTGCAGGTGATCGGCAATGCGGCAATGCCAGAAAAGCGGCAACGGGTTTCCGCCGGATGCCGCTTTTCTGCCGCTTGCCGTCACTGCAAAAACGGTCAGGCATAAAAAAACGGGAGCCCCTGAGGACTCCCGTTTTTTGTGTTGCCGGTGCCAATCACTTCGCCTGGTAAATGATCCCCGGGCTGCACTGGACCATCTGGTAATGGTCCGGCAAACCGTTCAGCGCTTCGGAAGCGCCGAGGAACAGATAACCGCCCGGCTTCAGCGTGCTGTGGATACGCAACAGGATGTCTTTCTTCACCTCGGCGGAGAAGTAGATCAGCACGTTGCGGCAGAACACGATGTCGAACTTGCCAAGGCTTGCGTAGCTGTCGAGCAAGTTGAACGAGCGGAACTCCACCCGGTTCTTGATCGGCGCCTTGATCACCCAGCGCCCCGGCCCTTTCGGGTCGAAGTAGCGCTGCAGACGATCGGCGGACAAGCCGCGACCGATCGCCAGGCTGTCGTACTCGCCGGTCTTGCAGTTGGTCAGCATGCTGCCGGACAGATCCGTGGCAACGATCTGTACGCCCATTTTCAACTGACCGATGTTGGTCCGTTCGAACTCGTCGATCGACATCGACAGCGAATAGGGTTCCTGACCCGACGAGCACGCCGCCGACCAGATCCGCAGACGCTGGTTGGGAGCAGCCTTGATCGCTTCGGGCAGCACCTTGTTCTTCAAGACTTCAAACGGATAGGTGTCGCGAAACCACAGGGTTTCGTTGGTCGTCATGGCATCGACCACCTGCTCGCGCAAACCGCTGCGCGGCTGGGTCTGGATGCGCTGTACCAGCTCACCCAGGGACTTGATGCCTTGCTGCTCCATCAGTTTGTTGAGACGGCTCGAGACCAGGTACTGCTTGTTTTCACCGAGCAAAATGCCACAGGCTTTTTCCAGGAAGACCCGGAACTGTTCGAAATCCAAATTACCCGTAGACAAATGATGCCGCCTCTTAAATCGTGTTGACCGCCAGGGACGAAAAGTCCCTAGCTGATATCTGCTGCTTTGATCCGGTCGACTACCCGGGATGCCAGGTCATCAGGACGGAATTTGGCCAGGAAGTCATCGGCACCGACCTTCTTGACCATCGCCTGGTTGAACACACCCGACAACGAAGTATGCAGGATGATATGAAGCTTTTGCATGCGAGGGTCGCTGCGGATTTCGGCCGTCAGGGTGTACCCGTCCATCTCCGGCATTTCGATGTCGGAGATCATCATCAGGAACTCTTCTTCCGGCTTCTTGCCCTCATCGACCAGCTTGCGCAGGTAATCCAGCGCCTGCTTGCCGTCGTTCAGCGCCACCACTTCAACGCCAACCGTCTGCAGGCAACGCGTCACCTGCTTGCGCGCCACCGACGAGTCATCGACCGTCAGCACCCGCAGAGACAGCGCCTTGCTCTGGGTCTCGACATCCACCACGCCGACCGAAATCGCTTCCGGTGTCGGTGCGACTTCCGCCAGCACCTTCTCGACGTCGATGATTTCGACTAACTGATTGTCCACCCGAGTCACAGCGGTCAGGTAATGATCACGACCGGTCCCCTTGGGTGGCGGATGGATCTCTTCCCAGTTCATGTTGACGATACGTTCCACCGAGCGCACCAGGAAACCCTGGGTCTTGGTGTTGTATTCCGTGATGATCACGAACGGACTGTTCTTGTCTTTCAACGCCCCGGAGCCGGTTGCCATTGCCAGATCAAGGATCGGAATGGTCGCCCCCCGGATATTCGCCACCCCGCACACGACAGGACTGGACTTGGGCATCAGCGTCAGTTGCGGGCACTGCAGCACTTCCCGAACCTTGAACACGTTGATCCCGTAGAGTTGCTGGCCGTCGAGACGGAACAACAACAGCTCCAGGCGATTCTGCCCCACCAGTTGCGTGCGCTGGTTCACCGAATCCATTACACCAGCCATGCCCAGACTCCTACACCAACGCCAAGTGTTGTTGCGACGCACATTCATTGCTAAACGGCACGGCGCTTGCTTTTTAACTCTTATGAACATTCAAACGACATTTTTCCGACGCCTGACATCCCCCCTTCGCAGAGGACTTTGCGCGATGTCTGCCGCTTGCCTGTTTTTCGCGGGCAGCCCTGCCATTGCTGATGCGGTTACCTTGCCTGACATGCTTATCGGCGTCACTCAGGGCTTTCTTGAATTCACCGTAGAAGACTATCTGGCTACCAGTCAAACGGAAGGGCGTTATGAAATCGAGGTCAAGCAGCTCGATCCGCGCATGCACATGCCTATGTGCGACAAGGAATTGACAGCGTCGCTGGAGAGCCCGGCACGTCCTTTGGGACGCGTAACCGTCAAGGTTCGCTGCGAAGGCGCCTCCCCCTGGACCGTGTTCGTACCCGCTCAAGTCCGCCTGTTTCGCCCGGTCGTGACCACCACTCGCCCGCTCAAGCGCGCCGGCATCATCGAGCCTCAGGACGTGACCCTGCGCGAGCATGATGTGAGCCTGATCAACCAGGGCTTCCTGACGTCGGTGGATGAGGCGATCGGGCAAAAATTAACCCGACCAACGGTCGCCGACCAAGTAATTACCCTGGTGCATCTGGAACAGGCGGAAGTCGTTCGCAAAGGCGATCAAGTGGTGATTACCGCCCGCAGCGGCACGCTCTCCGTGCGCATGCCGGGCGAGGCCCTGTCCAACGGTGGCCTGAAAGAACAGATTCGAGTGAAAAACCTCAATTCCCAACGGGTCATCAAGGCGCAGGTCATGGCGCCGGGCCAGGTGGAAGTGGCAATGTGAGCAACGATTGGAGCAATGACAGAAAAGCCTCGTGAGGGATCGCGCAGAAAACTGGCGCCAACCTGAGCTGTTCCCTAAACTGTGCCGCAGCAGGATCTGTGCGGCGCATGCAGGCTCATTGGTAAAAGAGCCTAAAGTTTTCCAGGGGATGGCCGAGAACATGGCAAGCGTCCAAATTCCCAGAGGTTTTTAACATGGTCATCGATTTCAGCCGTTTGAACAGCTCCTCGTCACTTACGGGCAGTACACGTACCAGCACGCCTAAGGAAACCGCCGAAACCGGTACTTCCGCGACGCTGAATACCCCGGCCGAACAGGCCAGTACCGCAAAAAGCGGGGAATCGGTACACCTCAGCAATGAGGCTCAACAGTTGCAGAAGGTCACTGACAAGCTGCGCGATCAGCCTGCCGTCGACAAAGCCCGCGTGGCCGAGTTGAAAGCAGCGATTGCCGATGGCAGCTATAAAGTCGACAGCAACCGTGTAGCCAGCAAACTGCTCAACTTCGAAGCCCAGCGCTAGGCCTCGGTCAGCGCCAGGCTTTTGGACGCTTAAAACCCAAGGCCAGCCATGCACGACACTACTTTATTGCAACTGATCACCGACGACTTTGCTCCAGCTCAACAATTGCTGGAGTTACTGCAATCCGAGTCCCTCGCCTTGCACGGTCGCGACATGCCGCTGCTGGAAGAAATTCTGGCGCGCAAACAGGCATTGATCATTCTGCTTGAGCAGCATGGCCGCAAACGCAGCGAAATCCTCGCCAGCCTCAATCTGTCGCTCGACCGTCAAGGCCTGGAACAACTGGCCAGCCAGTCGAGCATCGGCGAGCAGTTGCTGACCCAGAGCGACGTTCTGACCGATCTGATCGCCCAGTGCCAGGCGACCAATGCCAAAAATGGCCAGTCGATCGTGATTCAGCAGGCCGCCACGGCCAATCAGCTGAAAATCCTCACCGGCGGCGAGCCACCCGCGCTCTATGACGCCAGTGGCACCTTCTCCAAACTGCAGAAACCCCGCGCGCTCAGTCAGGCGTGATGCGTTCTTCTATGCTTGCGCCCTATCAACGCGCGAAACATGCTGGCAAAATACTGGCCAGCCGTAGTCAAATTTTGTCTGGAGATTGATTTAACGTGTCCAACGTCCTCAGCGCGGATGATTCTCCGCAGCCACCAAAGGTGCTCACCACGCCTCTGGAAATCTCCAGCAACCTGCGCCAGCTGCAAGAGAGCCACGATCCGCTGATCATCACCTTTCACGAACGCAGCCAGCGCTTCCAGAGCTACCTGATCAAGGTTGACCGGGATACCGCCACGATTGCCCTGGATGAAATGATCCCGCGCGATGGCGAACGCTTCCTGCTGGCGGGCGAGCCGTTCAAGGTCGAAGGTTTCCATGAAGGCGTACGCATTGCCTGGGAATGCAACGGCACGCTGGATATCAAGGAATCCGACGGTGACCGCTTTTACATTGGCGAGATGCCCACCGAAGTGGTCTATCACCAGCGCCGCAACGCCTTTCGCGCGGCACTGAAGCTGACCGATCTGGTCAGCGTCGAACTGGGTGGCGAAAAGCTCAAGTCGCCGATCGGTGGCAAGTTGCTGGATATTTCCGCCACCGGCTGCAAGCTGCGTTTTGAAGGTGATATCACCGACCGCCTGCAACTGGGCCAGGTCTACGATCGCCTGATCGCCCCGCCGCTGTTCGGCAATCAGCCAACATCGGTCGAGCTGCGCTACCTGCACTTCGAAGAAAAACTCAACATCACCTTCGCCGGCCTGCGCTTTCACAACATCAGCGGCCCGGCGGCGCGTAACGTCGAGCGTTTCGTCTATCAGCTGCAACGCGAAGCACGGCGTTTCGACAAAGACGATCTCTGATTCGTACGCACCATGAAAAACGGGCAGTCCCTTGCGGTGACTGCCCGTTTTTTATGCCTGGTGTTTTTTCAGAATCAAGGCCTGGCGCCGCTGATGTCCGGCGCAGGATTGTCGTTGCCGGCCTCAGGCTCCACAGGTGACTCAGATTCAGGTGCCGGTTCAGGCGCGGCGTTATTCTGCATCTGCTCCTGCACCACTTGCTCATCGACCCGCGGATCGAGCGCGGCCACCAGCGGCGAACTGGACATGCTGTCCGGCATCGCCACGTGATGCAGCGGTGCGTCGTCGACCTGGTGCAGATTGGTCACGGCTTTCGGCCGGATGCGCCACACCAGCACCAGCGCGAAGAAGCTGAAGAACGCATACAGGCTCTGGCTACCGAACATTTTCATCAACACACCGGCCAACAACGGCCCGATGCTGGCGCCGACCCCGTAGGTCACCAATAGCATCGCCGTCAGCGAGACCCGCCGATCCCCTTCGACATGGTCGTTGGAGAACGCCACGGCCAGCGGGTACAGGCAGAACTGCACCAGCGAGCACAGGAAACCGACGCCGAACAAGACCTCCAGAGGCACCTGCGGCAGGATCGCCAGCGGCAACGCGGCGACAGCCAGAAACCCGGCAAAGCAACGGATCAGCAAGGCCCGGTCATAGCGGTCCGAGAGCCAGCCCAACGGCCACTGCACCAGCAGCCCGGCGAAAATGCAGGTACCCATAAACAGACCGACCTGCTCGGTGGACAACCCCTGCTGCGAGGCATAGAGCGGCGCCAGACCGTAGAACGAACCGATGATCAAACCGGCACCGAGTACCGTACTCAACGACTGCGGTACGCGCTTGATAAAGAAGCGAGGCTCCATCGGTGCCGGATGCAACGGCGCCGGGTGAATCCGTCGGGTCAATGCCACCGGCACCAGACACAGGGCAAAACACAGGGCGACCAGCATCAGCAGTTCCAGGCCCAGCCCCGGGTGCATGACCAGAATCAGCTGACCGAGTACCAGCCCCAGGTACGAGGCGATCATGTAGCCACTGAACACCACGCCGCGCTGGTTGGCGTCAGCCTGTTCGTTCAGCCAGCTCTCGATCACCATGTACTGGCACATCATGCCGAGGCCGACGATGGTCCGCAGCACCAGCCAGGCCGGCAACCAGTCCACCAGACCATGACCGAGCACCGCCGCGCCGACGATCCCGGCACACGCCGAGTAAGCGCGGATATGCCCGACCCGGGCAATCAACCGGTGACCGATCTTGCCGCCCAGCACCAGACCGAAATAGTTGGCCGCCATCAACGCACCGACCCACAGTCCGTCGACATGGTCGGCCGCCAGGCGCAAGGCGAGATAAGTAGAAAGAAGGCCCGAGCCGATCAACATCATCAGCGAGGCGAAATACAACGCTCGAAAGGATTTCCAGATTTGGCGCATCGGCGTTCCGAGCGGCTCCTTGCGGTGAGTATCGGGCTATCAAACGATAGCCCGATGGCGACAGTTCGTCAGGCCTGGGCAGCTAGAACACGCCGTTCCCAGGGAGTGATTTCATCAAAGAAACTGGTCAACTCCATGGTTTTCGAAGCGATGTAGCCTTCGATGAACTCCTTGCCGAACAGTTCCTTGGCCAACTGGCTGCGTTTCAGACGCTCAAGTGCAGCGTGCATCGTGCACGGCAGCGAAAGATTGTCCGGCACTTCGAATTCACCCTGGATCGGCGCGCTCGGCTCCAGCTCATGTTCGATACCGTGCAGACCGGCCGCCAGGCTCGCGGCAATCGCCAGGTAAGGGTTGGCATCGGCGCCCGGCAAACGGTTCTCGACCCGACGGGCGACCGGCGAACTGGCCGGAATCCGCAGGCCCGCAGCACGGTTGTCGTGGGACCAGCAAGCATTGTTCGGCGACGCAAACGGGTGGCACAGGCGCTGGTAGGAATTGACGTTCGGCGCAAACAGCGCAGTGAAGTCAGCCATGCCCGCCTGCTGCCCGCCGATGAAGTGGCGAAACATCGCGGTCGGCTGACCGTTCTCATCGCTGAACACATTCTTGCCGCTACCGATCTCGACGATGCTCTGGTGAATGTGCATCGAACTGCCCGGCGTGTGCGCCAGCGGCTTGGCCATGCAGACCACGGTCAGGCCATGCTTGAGCGCGACTTCCTTGAGCAGGTGTTTAAACAGGAAGGTCTGGTCGGCCAGCAACAGCGGATCACCGTGCAGCAGGTTGATCTCGAACTGGCTGACGCCCATTTCGTGCATGAAGGTATCGCGCGGCAGGCCCAGGGCCGCCATGCATTTGTAGACTTCACTGAAGAACGGTCGCAGACCGTTGTTGGAGCTGACGCTGAAGGCCGAGTGACCGTCCTCACGACGACCGTCGAGACCGACTGGCGGCTGGAACGGTTGGGTCGGGTCAGTGTTCGGAGCGAACACAAAGAATTCGAGTTCAGTCGCCACTACCGGCGCCAGGCCGAGAGCTGCGTAGCGAGCAATGACTTTCTTGAGCTGGCCACGGGTCGACAGGTTGGAGCTTTCGCCGGTCAGTTCGTCGGCATCACAGATGGCCAGCGCGCGCGGCTCCTGGCTCCACGGTAGAGGATGGATTTGCGCAGGGTCGGCCACCAGCGCCAGGTCGCCATCATCGCTGCCGTAGAACCGCGCAGCGGGATAGCCCCCCATGATGCATTGCAGCAGCACCCCCCGGGCCATCTGCAAACGCCGCCCTTCGAGGAAACCCTCGGCGGTCATTACCTTGCCTCGTGGTACGCCGTTCAAATCCGGCGTGACACATTCAATCTCATCAATGCCCGTCAATCGCTGCGCGAGTGAACGCTGGCCATCGGTTGTCATGACGCAATCCTTGTTATTGTGCGAGCCGCGAACGGCGACCCGGACAAAATAGGCTTCAGCTGTTCGGAATATCAAGCAGCGGCCAACAAAAAGACTTCGAGTCGATGAATCCGTGATTCAGGGCAGGTAAATACTGAACACACCGCCACCCAGTGGCCCGCCATTGCGGATCTCGGTCCGGCCGCCGACACCGTTGCGCTGATGCAGCGCCGCGATGCGCCCGGCGAAGTACAGACCGAGGCCGGTACTGCCGCTGCTGTGATTGATGCCCTGCACATAATCGGCCTGGCGCTCGAGCATCTCGACCGGGTAACCGGGGCCATCGTCATTGATGCTCAGAACCAGCTGCCCGGCTTCGTCGCTGACGGTGATCAGCAGCGATTCACGGGCGTAACGGATCGCGTTGTTGATGCAGTTGCCGAGCACCGAGGCGATCAGTTCCCGGTCGAAGAAACCCAGGGGGCTGAGCGGGTCGACTTCATAAGTGGCAATGATCCCGCGACTGGCGAAAACCTCCTGATGTGCCGCCAGTTGCGCCTCGATGAAATCGTCCAGCTCGTGATAGGCCGGCTGCAACGGCATCTGGTTGACGCCGAGCTTGTACAGCCCGAGCAGCTGTACCAGCATGCCGTTGAGGTGGGCGAATTCGAAGTCGATCACGCCCTGCTCCGGCACCTTGCGCTGGGCCTCGGGCAGACGCGCCAGCCATTGACTGTGAGCCTGCATCAGCATGGCCAGAGAGTTCTTCATGTCGTGCACGGTGGAGGCAATCACCGTGGAAAAATCCAGTGCCTGCTCGTCTTGGTTCATTCGCCAAACGCCTTGCTTTTCAGCTTCTGATAACGCGGATAACGCGCGTCGGTGTCGGGCATCATGCCCACCAGTTTCAGGCAGGTCCGACATTCTTCCAGCTCCGCCGACGGCACACTGGTGTCGGTGCCGTGCAGCAGCGACTGCGCCATGTTCAGCGCAATACTGATGTTCTTCGGTTGCATCTTCAGCGCCTTGCGGAATACCTCGCGGGCCTCCACCAGGTTGCCGGTCTTGTACACGCGCACGCCCTGACGGTTGAGGTCGGCGGCGGCATTGCTGGAGCTGAGAATAGTCGGGTCGTCGGTGAGCTTGGCGATGTCTTTCATCACCGTCGGGTCATCGCCGTAGATTTCCGCGCAGCTCTTGAGCATCGACGTGCCCGCCTCGGCCTGGCCGAGCATCTGCAATTGCTTGGCGACCAGCAGCGCGGCTTCGGGGCTCATGAACTGCTCCATGCCGTCGAGACGCATCAGCGCTTGCTCGGTGAGTTTCTCGGCGGTCTCGGCGTCGTTGAGCAGCAGACTGGTGGCCTTCATCAGACGCGCACGAATCTGCAGGCCGGGGTCGGTCGGGTTTTCCTTGGCCACGGCACTGAGGGTGGTGTTGATCTCCAGTCGCGTGCGGGTATCGAGGCCTTTCTCGCTGCCCTTGCTGATCAGCGCATGGGCCAGGCCCAGATTGCTCTCCGGGTCCTTGAAGCGCGACTGCGCGCCTTGGGACACGGCCTGACGGTAGGCCCGCGACGCCGTGTCGAAATCCTCGTTGGCCATCGCCAGTTTGCCGAGCAGTGCCTGGCGACGTACCGCCAGCGGCGACAGACGGATCGCCTCTTCCAGCACCTGTTGCGCGCCCTTGGTATCGCCTTCAGCCACCAGGACATCCGCCATGCCGTCGTACAGCGCCGGCATCATCGGGAATACCTTCAGGGCTTTTTCATACACGCCTTTGGCCTGGGCAATCTGACCGCGCTTGAACAGCAACTTGCCCAGACCGGCAAATGCCCATGGCAGCGGTCGGTCGGCGATGATGCTGTCATACAGCCGCTCAAGTGCTTCGTTCTGATTCATGTCGCGCAAGGCATCGGCGCGGTAACGCAGGCACAGCGGCGAATAGCGGATGTCCTGTTTGCACAGGGCGATACAGGCGTTGAGCACTTCGACCGGTTTGCCACGGTCGAGGGCCTGCAGAATCGGCTTGAGCAGGGTCTTGCGCTGCTCCAGACGCTCCAGGCGCTGGGCCAGGCCGATGCGGTTGAACGGCTTGGTCAGGTACGCATCCGGCTCGTGCTCCAGGGCACTGAGCACCATCGCCTGACTGGTCTCGGCGGTGACCATCACAAACACCGCTTCGTGACTGATCAGCTTGTCCACCATCAGGTCTTCCAGCACCTGCTGACCGTTTTTCTTGCCGTCACCGAGGTGGAAGTCCTGGAGGATGAAGTGATAGGACTTCTGCGCGCACATTTTCAGCGCCTGCTCACCGGTGTCGGCGGTGTCCACGTCCTTGACGCCCAGCTCGCGCAACATCGAGCGTACGGAACTGCGGAAATCCGAGAAATCATCGACGATCAGAAAACTCTTTTGGTGATACGACAGCATCGAGGATTTCCAGGCAATTGAAGAGGATGGACCGAGGGCAAATTTCAGGCGCGCAGATGATAGCTGCCGGCCAAATGCTATCAAGCGATTTCGTGCGACTCTGAAGTCACCGAATGGGTTATCGGCCGGATCAACGGTTCTCTTGAAGCGGGGCTTCAAGATTCGTTGTACAGCGATTACCCTGCGCGCCTGCTCCCACCCTCCTACTTCAAGGTTTTCATCGTGTACATCAAAGGACGCTACATCGTGTCGGCCTGTGCGCTGCTGTTTTTCCAGCAGGCACAGGCGAGCGGAATGGACTGCACAAAGGCTGTGAGTGTTGTGGAAACCACCATTTGTGCGAACAAGCCTCTGTATGAGCTGGATGCGCAGATGGCCTCGATTTATGGGCGGTTAATCAGGGCTATTGCGCCGGGACAGGCCGGGATCAAGACTGCCCAGCGCGAGTGGCTGAAGACAAGGGAAGCGTGCGGCGAAGATCTGGATTGCCTGAATCGGAGCTATTCACATCGCATAGAAGGATTGCATGCGCAGTGGATCGACGCCGTCGCCTATCAACCTGACGACACCGATAAACAGGTCATGCAAGATCTGCAACAACGCATTCGCGCCGCGACCAAGGTCAAACCGGAGTTTGCCTTGGAACGGACGCTGGGTTCTCTCACGATCAGCAAGGGTCAAACCTCATTCGATGGCGATCCAAATGATGACCCGTCCGAGGATCACACACTGTTTCCCAAAACCATTCCCAAGGGTGTCACACAGGATGAATGGAAGGCGCTGACCGCATCAGGACTCGAAGCAGATGCAGAGCAAGGTCGGGCCAGTTACACACTTGTGGATCTGGACGGTGACGGTCAACGCGACTTACTCATTGCAACCTACACCGGCGGCACCGGCCTGTTCACGTTCTATGAAACCTTTCGCCGTGATGGAGAGCGGTTTACTCGCCGATTGACGCCTTATGATCCTGAATCAGGCGCTGGCAGCTCGTTGTTTTCCGTTAGTGAACGCGGAGCCGAACAATGGGCAAGCTGGATCAAGTCTCACGGGAGAACCTATCTCGCCTTCCGCGATGGCTCATACGGTGTTGATGAGCTGTACTTGATCAATCCCCTGAAGATCAATCGTCAGATACCAACAATTACGGTTCGGTACGACTACCAACTCACCGTGCCCCGCAACCAAAACCGCGAGAACGACAATACCGCCTACAAGCTTCAACCAGGTTTGCAAAAGACGCTCAGCCAAGCGTTGACCAAATCGAACGCTGGCAAACCACAGCAGCCGAGCGAGCATAAAGGCCCTCTCTGCCCCATTCCTGCATCGGGAGAAGGCGACGATACCTACTACAGCTATGGTGCCGGCTACTACGTAGACGAACCTGTGACCGATATGCCGGTGATCATCGGCAAAGAGTGCTACATCGCAAGATTGATCAATTGGTATGGGCGTTACGGCGATAAAGACGGGCTGTATGCAAAGTTGATGTTGCGCAAGCCGGGGTCGACGGATCCGGAGCAGAGTTACTCGGTCAGAGGACGTCGACATGTGACGCAGGTCAGTTCCGAGATCAGTACTCGCGGAGCCGAGCTTTTCTAGCAGTTGATTCTGCGCCGCCGAGAGCCACAAAAAAGCCCCGCCAGATCACTCTGCGCGGGGCTTTTGAATGTGTGGTGTCCCAGGGCAGGTTCGAACTGCCAACCTTCCCCTTAGGAGGGGGATGCTCTATCCAATTGAGCTACTGAGACACAGGACTGTCGGTGCGACAGACGGCGTGCATGTTAACGGCCAGGCCCTGATTTGTCATGTCGTCCGCAGGCTTTTTAAGTGTAGGCAGGCGCCCTGCAATGCAGTCGGACGTTTTATCGTGCAATTTGCACCCCTCCAAAAAGCCATCATTGCAGAATGCAATCCACGCCCTGCTAAAAACCCTGCTAAATGCTTGTTTTTAAAGGACTTGGCAGCGGTTAGACTAGTGGCACGACGACTGCTTCAGTCATTCTTATAAAAGAACAACTGGAGAACCGCCTCATGAACCGCGTCCTCTTGCTCGCCAACGCAATCGCCCTGATGGTTCTGGTGGGGTTTCAATTCGTTCCCCAGCACAGTGAGGCAGTAGCCCAGCGCATGCCGCATTACCTGCAAGTACAGAAGGCGCCACAATGGGCAGTGCTGAGCGATCAGCGCGGTGGAGTTGCGCAAGATGTCAGCGAGTCAGATCAGGCACAGACGACACCGATGTCCGAACGCCTGGTGTTTTGAATCATTTTCGGAGTACAGCATGTCCAAATCCGCCCTGGGGTTGTTGATCCTCGCTTTCTTGAGCGGTGTTTTGCATTTCTCGCTGTTCGAAGAGACGGAAATCTCTTTGCCCCTGATTGGCTGCGGCGTTTTCGCTGTGCTGTTTGCGCTGGCCCTGGTTGCCGGGCGCAAGATCAAGTTTGATCCGGTACTGCGTTGAGCTTGATTAGATCCAACAGGTGACCAACGGCATCGGCCAGGTCGCCCGAATTGTCGATCAGATGCACAGTCATGTCAGTTGAACGCCTTTCCTTGAACAGCGCATTGCGAGCGAGCCTGGCATCGATCTGTTCAAGCGTCTCCCGGCCACGCCTGAGCAAGCGCTCACGCAACACATCATCCCGAACCGTCAGCAACACTGGCACCAATGTCGGGTAGCCTTCCAGAGCTTGTCGAAGGTTCGCCCGAGAGCCGTTGACCAGCACATGCTTCCCGGCTTTCAACCATTGGTCCATTTCCACCGGAATTCCGTAAGAGAGGCCGTTGGCTTGCCACGCGAGAGAAAATTCCCCGGCGCGCTGACGCTGTTCGAACTCTTGCGGCGTCACACCGATCGCATCCTCGCCCACCGATTCAGCCGAACGCGTGATCACCCGCCGCATCACTTCGCAGTTCAACGCACGTAATGGCTCACGCGCAGCCTCGATCAGACTGTCCTTGCCGGAACCGGATGGCCCCATGAGATAAATCAGCCTGCCATCCATCCTGAAAACGCCCTCCGGCGGGCATTTGCCCCTAGTAAATCGGCCATTTGCCACTATCCTGTACAAGGTAAGGAACAAGGATTCTAGCCGCATAGCATGCACGGTCTGACGTCTTCGGGCATCTGTTCGTGCGCTTCAGGACGCGGTCAGCGATACGGGCCGACGCATTCTTTTCAAACCAGTCCGCATTTCTGATAATTGGTGCTGGCATTACGCCTTTACCCGGATCAATATTTGTCACAGAATTGACGCCAATGATCTGGCAATTTTGAGGCATGATGCGAGCCTCTTAACAATTCAGGTTGAACCATTTGGCGCGGATGCTTGTCCTACGACTCATCCTGCGGCCAATCCCGAGAACCGCTCCCCTGAACTAACCGGTTAAATATATGCGCCCATTGAAACAGGCAATTTATTCCAGCCGTACGGCTGACAAGTTCGTCGTACGTCTGCCAGACGGAATGCGTGAACGCATTGCCGAGGTGGCTCGCAATCATCATCGCAGCATGAACTCCGAGATCATTGCGCGCCTTGAGCAGAGTCTTATTCAGGAAGGTGCACTGGGCGAAGAGCTGAGCATGCGCCTCGACAGCCCGGAGCTTTCGCTGCACGAACGCGAGTTGTTGCAACGCTTCCGCCAACTCTCCCATCGCCAGCAGAACGCGCTGGTTTCTCTGATCGCCCACGACGCCGAAATGGCCGCAGACGCATCCTGAGTCAAACCGAACATCTCAAGCCAGCATGAATGCTGGCTTTTTTTTGCCCGCTATTCGGGTTTTTCAAGGACGAAAAAAAGCCCGCCAATCGGCGGGCTGTTTCGATACGGACAATCAGAGCAGGAATATCGTCGCCAATCCCAGGAAGATGAAGAAGCCACCACTGTCGGTCATGGCCGTGATCATCACGCTGGCCCCCATTGCCGGATCGCGCCCCATCTTCGCCAGGGTCATCGGGATCAACACCCCCATCAGCGCCGCCAGCAGCAGATTCAGCGTCATGGCAGCCGTCATCACGACGCCCAGCGACCAGCTGCCATACAGCAAGTAAGCCACCACGCCGATCACACCGCCCCAGACCAGGCCGTTGATCAACGCCACGGCGAGCTCCTTGCGCATCAGGCGCGAAGTGTTGCCGGTGCTGACCTGATCGAGTGCCATGGCGCGAACGATCATGGTGATCGTCTGGTTGCCGGAGTTTCCGCCAATGCCCGCCACAATCGGCATCAGGGCCGCCAATGCCACCAGCTTCTCGATCGAGCCCTCGAACAGACCGATCACCCGCGACGCGACGAATGCCGTGATCAGGTTGATCGCCAGCCACGCCCAACGGTTGCGCAGGGATTTCCAGACCGACGCGAAAATGTCTTCCTCTTCACGCAGACCCGCCATGTTGAGGACTTCGCTTTCACTCTCCTCACGAATCAGGTCGACCATTTCGTCGATGGTCAGACGGCCGATCAGCTTGCCGTTCTTGTCGACCACCGGGGCCGAGATCAAGTCGTAACGTTCGAACGCCTGAGCAGCGTCATAGGCGTCTTCGTCCGGGTGGAAACTCACCGGATCGCTGGCCATCACTTCGGAAACCTGTTTCTCCGGATCATTGACCAGCAAACGCTTGATCGGCAGCACGCCCTTGAGCACGCCGTCGTAATCGACCACGAACAGTTTGTCGGTATGGCCCGGCAGCTCTTTGAGGCGGCGCAGGTAACGCAGAACCACTTCGAGACTGACGTCCTCACGGATGGTCACCATCTCGAAGTCCATCAGCGCACCGACCTGCTCCTCGTCATAGGAAAGGGCCGAACGCACACGCTCGCGTTGTTGCTGATCCAGGGTCTCCATCAGCTCATGGACGACGTCTCGCGGCAGCTCGGAGGCCAGGTCAGCAAGTTCGTCGGCATCCATGTCCTTGGCGGCAGCCAGGAGCTCGTGATCGTCCATGTCGGCGATCAGCGTTTCACGGACGGAGTCGGATACTTCGAGAAGAATGTCGCCGTCGCGATCAGCCTTGACCAACTGCCAGAGCGTCAGACGATCGTCCAGCGGCAGGGCTTCAAGAATGTAGGCAACGTCGGCGGAGTGCAGATCATCGAGCTTGCGTTGCAGCTCGACGAGATTTTGCCGGTGGACCAGGTTCTCGACCCGGTCATGATGTGCGCCTTCCTGGCGGTGAGTCAGGTCTTCGACGACCCGTTGGCGCTGCAGCAGCTCAACGACCTGAGCCAGGCGATCCTGCAGGCTTTCCTGTGTTTTCTTTACTTCGATTTCGGACATAGGCGAACTCCACTCCCAGCAGCGGGGCACGCCGGAAGGATCAATCAGTCAATTCATGATTGGTAAAACGGGGTACTGAGTAACTACTGGGTAAGTCCATGGAGGTTTTCCATAAGCCCCGGCGGGGCTGACGGGCGCAATGATACACCGCCTGACGGTTTTAAACGTTAAAAATCTAGGCTGAAACAAGCGCTTGCGAGACAAACCTGAGCGCTGTCCTGACTCTTCAGACTGCGACGACTCATCCTGAAAAGAAAACACACCGGCGGTGAAAAAACTGCCGACTACGCTTGAGGAGGAACGTCATGGAGGACGCCGAATGCCATCGAAAACATCCCGACTCATGCTGACCACCCTGCTCTGCCTCCCACCCACAGGGAACGCAACGACACTTCATCGCTGCGAAGCCCCTGACGGCAGCCTCACCTTCACGACACTGAGCTGCGCGAACGATGAGCATCTTTCACTTCAGGAAGTACGCCCCTATTCGCCTGGCTCCACGGTGGCACTGATGCCCGAAGCCCGGCACGAAGAAATATCCGGTATGAATATCAGAAAACGCGAAATGGCCGTCGTAGGGCGCACTCAGGACAAATGCGGAGATCTGATCGACGCGCGACAGAAGCGCGAAGCAATCATCAATCAACGAATCATCGCCGGCATGAGCCAACAGGACGTTGAAAGCGCCCTGGGCAAACCCGACAAGGTCAGCATTCGCAATTCGGCAACGAGCTATCGTTACGACCTCAAGCGAGGTCGCAGTGCTCAAGTCGATTTTGATGAGAAAGGATGCGTGACGGGAAAAGCCAAATCCCGGACAGCAAAAAGCCCGCGTTAAACGCGGGCTTTTTGGTATATGGTGCACTCGACAGGATTCGAACCTGTGACCGCTCGGTTCGTAGCCGAGTACTCTATCCAGCTGAGCTACGAGTG